>NZ_JBEFTL010000010.1:0-205695 GCF_053484035.1 Mycolicibacterium sp. XJ662
TTCACTGCTGGCGATGCGTCTGGTCGCCGCCATCAACAAGACGATGGACACCGGCCTGGTCGTCAGCGCGGTGTTCGACACCCCCACCGTCGCTCAGTTGGCGCAGCGGTTGGGCGGCGAGGACGACCAACTCGAGCCGCTGGTCGCCGGGCAGCGGCCCGCGGTGGTGCCGCTGTCGTTCGCACAAAGCCGGCTGTGGTTCATCGACCAATTACACGGGCCCTCACCGGTTTACAACCTCGCCGTGGGCCTGCGCCTGGAGGGACACCTCGACGTCGATGCGCTCGGCGCGGCGTTCGCCGACGTGGTGGAACGCCATGAAAGCCTGCGCACGGTGTTCCCGGCCGTCGACGGGATACCGCAGCAGCAGATTGTCGACGCCGAGCTGGCCGAGTTCGGCTGGGACGTCGTCGATGCCAGCGCATGGTCGGCCAGCCGGCTGGCCGAGGTGGTCGAAGAAACCGCGCGGCACAGTTTCGACCTGGCTAAGGAGATCCCGCTACGGGCAAGGCTTTTCCGTGTCGCCGACGACGAGCACGTACTGGTGGCCGTCGTGCACCACATCGCCGCCGACGGCTGGTCGATCACCCCGCTGGTGGCCGATCTGGGGGTGGCGTACGCCAGCCGCTGCGCCGGGCAAGCGCCGACATGGCAGCCGCTGGCCGTCCAATACGTCGATTACACGCTGTGGCAGCGCGCCCAACTCGGCGAGCTCGAGGACAGCGGCAGCCGGATCGCCCAACAACTGAACTTCTGGGAAGAGGCGTTGGCCGGAATGCCGGAACGCATTGCGCTGCCGACCGATCGGCCGTACCCGCTGGTGGCCGATCAACGCGGCGCCAGGGTGGAGGTGGACTGGCCGGCCGAGTTGCAGCGCCAGATCTCCCAGGTGGCGCGCCAGCACAATGCGACAGGCTTCATGGTGATGCAGGCCGCGCTGGCGGTGCTGCTGGCCAAACTCAGCGCGAGTTCCGATGTGGCGGTGGGATTCCCGATCGCCGGCCGCCGCGACGCCGCCCTCGACGAACTGGTCGGGTTCTTCGTCAACACGTTGGTGTTGCGGGTCGACCTCGAAGGCGACCCCACCGTCGCCGACGTGCTGGCCCAGGTGCGGGAACGCAGCCTGGCCGCGTTCGAGCATCAGGACGTGCCGTTCGAACTCCTGGTGGAGCGGCTCAACCCGACCCGGTCGCTGACCCACCACCCGCTGGTGCAGGTGATGCTGGCCTGGCAGAACGTGCCCGGGCAGGGTGACGACGCGGCAGGCGAGGTGACGCTGGGTGATCTGGCGGTCACCCAGATGCCGCTGGACACCCACACCGCGCGCATGGACCTGTCGTTCTCACTGGCCGAACGCTGGACCGAAACCGGTGGGGCCGCCGGTATTTCAGGCACGGTCGAGTTCCGCACCGATGTGTTCGACACTTCCAGCATCGAAGCCATGATCGAGCGTCTGCACCGGGTGCTCGACGCCATGACCACCGATCCCACCCGGACCTTGTCGGCGATCGATGTCCTCGACGCCGACGAACATGCCCGAGTGGACGCGATCGGTAACCGGGCGGCGCTGACCGAGTCGATTGCCACAGCCTCGATCGCGGCGTTGTTCGAGGGGCAGGTCGCCCGCACTCCCGACGCGGCCGCCGTAAGCTTCGACGGTCGCTCGGTCACCTACCGGGAACTGGATGAGGCCGCAAACCGGCTGGCGCACATGCTGGTTGGCCGCGGCGTCGGCTCTGGCCAGCGAGTGGCGTTGCTGTTTCCCCGCTCGATCGAAGCGGTCGCGGCGATCTTCGCCGTCCTCAAGACCGGTGCGGCCTACGTGCCGATCGACCCATCCGTGCCCGATGCGCGGCTGGAGTTCGTGCTCGGCGATTCCGCACCGGTGGTTGCGCTCACCACCGCGGATCTGGCCCACCGGCTTTCCGGCCGTGGGCTGGTCGTCATCGACGTGGACGACCCTGGCATCATCACCCAGCCCACCAGCGCGTTGTCGGGACCCAGCGCCGACGACATCGCCTACCTGATCTACACCTCGGGAACGACAGGCGTGCCCAAGGGCGTGGCGATCCCGCACCACAACGTCACCCGGTTGCTGGAGGCCATTGACACCCGACTGGAGCTACCGCCGAAACAGGTGTGGACACAGAGCCATTCATTGGCCTTCGACTTCTCCGTCTGGGAGATCTTCGGCGCCCTGCTCCACGGCGGCCGGCTGGTGATCGTCTCGGATACAGTCGCCCGGTCGCCAGAAGAGCTGCACGACCTGCTGATCGACGAGCAGGTCAACGTGTTGAGCCAGACGCCGTCGGCGTTCTACGCGCTGCAGTCCATCGACGAGCTGACCCCTGATTCGGCGTCCGATCTGGCGCTCGACGTGGTGGTGTTCGGCGGTGAGGCCCTGGAGCCGCCGCGGCTCAAGACGTGGCTGGACACCCATCCGGACGCGCCCCGGTTGATCAACATGTACGGAATCACCGAAACCACCGTGCACGCCTCGTTCCGCGAGATCCTCATCGACGACATCGACACCGCCGTCAGCCCCATCGGGGGACCCCTGTCGCACCTGGGCTTCTTCGTGCTCGACGCGTGGCTGCGGCCGGTGCCGGTCGGCGTCGTGGGGGAGCTTTACGTGGCAGGCGCCGGGGTGGGCACCGGCTATGTGGGCCGAGCAGCGCTGAGCGCGACGCGGTTCGTCGCGTGCCCGTTCGGCGGGCCCGGCGCCCGGATGTATCGCACCGGCGACCTGGTGTGTTGGGGCGCCGACGGTGAGTTGAGGTACCTGGGCCGCGCCGACGAGCAGGTCAAGATCCGCGGCTACCGCATCGAACTCGGTGAGATCCAGGCTGCCCTTGCCGAATTGAACGGCGTTGAACAGGCGGTGGTGATCGCCCGCGAGGACCGTCCCGGCGACAAACGCCTCGTGGGATATGTGACCGGTATCGACGACCCGGCCGGGCTACGCGCCCAGCTCGCCGAGCGGCTGCCCGCCTACATGGTTCCTGCGGCCGTGGTGACGCTGGACGCGCTGCCGCTCACCGTCAACGGCAAGCTCGACACCCGCGCGCTTCCTGCGCCCGAGTACACCGACGTCGACCACTACCGCGCCCCGGCCAACACCGTCGAGGAGATCCTGGCCGGCATCTACGCCGAGGTCCTCGGGTTGGAGCGGGTCGGGGTTGACGACTCGTTCTTCGACCTTGGCGGCGACAGCATTTCGGCGATCCAGGTGATCATGCGCGGCCACGCCGCGGGGCTGGTCGGGCGCCCCCGCGACATCTTCGTTCAGCAGACCGTGGCCCGCCTGGCCCGGGTTGTCCGGCTGGCCGACAGCTCTACCGGCGAGGTCGACGAGGGCACGGGGGCGGTGATCGCCACCCCGATCATGCAGTGGTTGAAGGGCATTGACGGCTCGATCGACGAGTTCAACCAGACGGTGCTGTTGCAGGCGCCCACCGGCGCGACCGAAGCCGACGTGGTGGTGGGACTGCAGGCCCTGCTGGACCGGCATGCCATGCTGCGCCTGCGCGCCGAGGACGACGGCGCAGGCGGATGGTCGTTGACTGTCCCCGAAGCCGATTCGGTAGACGCACGAAGCATGTTGCACTCCGTGGACACGCTGACCGATGAGGTGCTGGTGGCGGCGCGGTCGCGGCTGAACCCCGCGCAGGGCGTAATGCTCAGCGCGCTGTGGGTAGCCTCCACCGGGCAACTGGCGTTGATCATCCACCACCTGGCCGTCGACGGGGTGTCCTGGCGGATTGTGCTGGAAGACCTCAACATCGCCTGGACCCAGCATCGCGGTGGGCAGCCGGTGCTGTTACCGCCGGCCGGCACATCCTTTGCGCGGTGGTCGCAAGTTCTGGCCGAACACGCCCGCGACCCACACGTCGTCGCCCAGGCGGACGCGTGGCGGCGGGTGGCGGCGATCCCCGCGGCACTACCGGCCCCGCAACCCGCGGTCGATACCTTCGCCACGGCCGGATACCTGACCGAACTGCTCGACGCCGAGACCACCCACATGCTGCTCGGCGAGGTGCCCGCCGCGTTCCACGCCGCGGTGCACGAAATCCTGTTGATCGCCTTCGCGTTGGCGTGGACGCAGTACCTGGGCACCGACGGCGCGCCGATCGCCATCGACGTCGAGGGCCATGGCCGCGACGAAGACTTGCCGCTTGCGGGTGAGAGCGCCGATCGACACATCGACCTGTCCCGCACGGTGGGCTGGTTCACCGCCAAGTACCCCGTGGCCGTGAACCTGGGCGGGTTGCGCTGGACGCAGGTGGTCGCCGGGGACGCCGCGCTGGGTGCGGTGATCAAAGATGCCAAGGAGCAACTGCGTTCCCTGCCCGACGGCCTGACCTACGGGCTGCTGCGCTACCTGAACCCCGACGCCGACCTGGCCGGGGCGGACCCGGTCATCGGGTTCAACTACCTTGGGCGCCTTGGCGCTCCGGCGGCCTACGCATCCGGTGACGTGTGGCGGTTCAGCCAGGAAGGCTTGTCGATGACCGCCGCGGCGGCGGCGATGCCGATCGCGCTGATGCACACCGTCGAACTCAACGCCGCCACCATAGACACCGACACCGGTCCGCACCTGAACGCGACGTGGACGTGGGCGCCGTCGGCGCTGGACCGTACGGCGGTCACGCGCATCAGCCGGTTGTGGTTCGACGCGCTGGCCGGTATCTGCGCGCACGTCCGACGCGGCGGCGGCGGGTTGACACCGTCCGACATCGCACCAGTGCGGTTGAGCCAGCAGCAGATCGACGAACTGCACCGCCAGTCTCCGATCGCCGACGTGCTGCCGTTGACCCCGCTGCAACAGGGTCTGCTCTACCACGCCGGCATCGCGAACTCCTCAGGTGACGATGTGTACGCGGTGCAACTCGACATCGCGCTGAGTGGCCCGGTCGACGCCCACCGGCTCCGCGAAGCCGTACAGGCCGTGGTCACCCGGCACCCGCACCTGGCCGCCCGGTTCTGCGCACAGTTCGAACAACCGCTGCAGCTGATACCCGCCGACCCCGACCCGCCGTGGCGATATGTCGAATTAGAAGACGTCGCAACCGATTCCGGCGTCGACGAGCAGATCGACCGGATCTGCGCCGACGAACGCGCCGCGGTGTGCGATCTGGCGCACCAGCCGCCCTTCCGAGTGGCGCTGATCCGTGTCGGCGCGGAACGCCACCGCTTTGTGCTGACCAACCACCACATCGTGCTCGACGGCTGGTCGATGCCGATCCTCATGCAGGAGATCTTCGCCGGCTACCACGGCCACCGGCTGCCGGCGGCTTCGCCCTACCGCAGCTTCATGACCTGGCTGGCCGAGCGGGATCACGCTGCCGCACAAGCGGCCTGGCGGAAACTGTTCGCCGACTTCGAGACCCCGATCCTCGTCGGGCCACCGCAGAAGCTCGGGTTCGCGCGGCGCAGCGTCGAGGTGTTCCGGGTGCCCGCCAAGACCACCCGCGGCGTCACCAAGCTGGCACGGTCACACCACACCACCGTCAACGTCGTGCTGCAGGCCGCATGGGCGATCTTGCTCGCCTCGCTGACCGAACAGCACGACGTCGCGTTCGGCACCGTCGTGTCCGGTCGGCCGCCGGAGGTGCTGGGCGCGGACTCGATGGTGGGCCTGCTGATCAACACGGTGCCGGTGCGCGCCACCCTCGCACCCGATACCACACCGTCGGCCCTGTTGCACCAGCTGCAAAGCGTGCACAACGACACCCTCGAGCACCAGCATCTGGCGCTCAGCGATATCCACCGCATCACCGGCCAGGAAAGGCTTTTCGACACCGTCTTCGTTTACGAAAATTATCCGACCGACACCGGTACCGCGCCGGCCGTCGACGGGCTGGCCATCACCGGGTTCAGCAGCCGCGACTTCTACCACTATCCGCTCGCGGTACAGGCCGGGCCGGGCCGCGAACTCGAGCTACGCGTGCAGTACGACACCGAAGTGTTCGACGCAGAGGGCATCGAAGCGCTGATGGAACGGTTCAAACAGGTGCTCGTGGCGATGACGGCCCACCCGAATCGGCGGCTGCTGTCGATGGATGTGCTGAAGCCCGGCAAGCATTCCCGGCTGAACCGGTGGAGCAAACCGGCGACCCCGGCACCGGAAGCCCGCGACCCCGGCGCCGCCTACAGCGCACCGTCGACGTTGGTCGAACAGATCCTGGTGAGCATCTACGCGCAGGTGCTCGGCGTGGACCGCGTCGGTGTCGACGAGTCGTTCTTCGACCTGGGCGGGGATTCGCTGGCCGCCATGCGGGCGGTCGCCGCGATCAACACGGCCCTTGACGTGCACCTCACCGTGCCAACGTTATTGGAGGCCCCGACGGTGCGAAGCCTGAGCCGGTTGATGGACGAAGCCGTCAGGCCGACCGGCGAGTCGTAGCCCCCATCACCACAGCAGCGGTACCAGACGATAACGCGCCTTCTGCGCGTACTCCCGGTAGCCGTCCAACTCATCGATGAGCATCTTCTCCTCATCGCCGATGCGCAGCACAAGCATGAGCACCCCGGGTAGTACGGCAAGCAGCCCCCAGTAGGAGCCCAAGGCAAGCGGGAAGCCGAGGATCGTGATCACGTTGCCGGTGTACATCGGGTGGCGCACCAGCCCGTACAGGCCCGTGTCGACGAGCTTCTGGTCCGACTCGACCTGCACCGTGGAGGCCGCGAAGCTGTTCTGAATCACCACCAGGCTGGTGACACCGAGCCCGATGGCCACCAGGACAGCACCGGCGATGCTGATCGCCGCGGGTACCTCCGACCAGCCGAACCGGTGGTCCAGGGTGCTGACGAGCACCATCGCCGCCAACGACACGTACCACCCCGCGATGAGCAGCTTTTGCACCGTGCGGGTTTCGGCCACGGGGCCCGCGCGCTTACGCCGCTGCAGCGCATCGGGATCCGCGCGAAGCAGGTACATGCTGGGCAGCCACGTCGAAAGGGCGAACACCGCCAGGAAAGCCCACGCCTGCCAGTAGTCGAACGTGCCGGCCAAACCGAACAGCACCAAGCCGAACACCGTGATCTCGAGAAGCCCCAACATCAGCATCTTCAGAAGGGCTTTCACACAACCTCCACACTCGTCGGTCTGACAGGCTAAAACTACCGTGGCCCCACCCTTTCCCGCGAGCATGCGTGTTGCCCATGCTTCGCGGTGGGCCCAGCGGCCGACACACCGTGCTCGAGCGCGAGTTCGCGCACGCACGTCGCGGAGTTCACCTCGCGGCAGGGGAGTCGCAGGTCCCAATCCAGTCCCGGCCCGATCATTTATACAATGGCCAATGTGTAAACTCTGGACCGTCACCGGAGCATCTGCAACTGCGGCTCGTCGGGAAGGCGTGACGCCAGGGTCGTGGTGGTGGACACCTGCGGAGAAAGGCGGCACTGCAATGAGTTTTCGCGACGACGGCAGGGTGTACCTCGAGGTCGGGATAAACGGCAAGGCCGGCAAGGAACTGAACCCGAACGTTCCCCACGGGGCTGACGAGACGGCACGCGATGTCGTGGAGTGCATTCAGCACGGTGCGAGCGTTGTTCACTACCACGCTCGCTATGACGACGGACGGCAAGCCTGGGCCGATGACGACGTCTCCCGCGCGATCTTGACCACCGCGGCCCGGGAGGTCGACCCGCTCGCCTACCCGGGCTACGCCGGCAGCCTCGAGCACATCGTGGCGTTGGCCGAGCGCCCGCCGGACGGTACCGCGCTGTTTTTCGCGCCGTTCGAGCCGGCCCAACACGTCGAGCAGGTCTTCTGGCACGAAGACAAGAACCAGTTCGAGGTGGCCGGTAACGGCACCGACGACTCGAGCGGCGCACATCCTCCTTACCTGGCTGAGCTCGATCGGCTCACGAAGTTGAGGTTGGTGCCCAGCATCTCGGTGTTCAACGCCGTCGATCTGCGCTGGGTGATGCTGGCCGCCCGCATCGGGGTCTTGCGGCAACCGTTGAACATCAAGTTGTTCTTCTCCGATCGCTGGGTTTCCTACAGTGATCCCGCCCCCGACGTCATGGACTTCCTGATCTCGCGGATCCCGAAATGGGTCGACCATGAGGTCGTCGTCGTGCCATATGCGATGACCTCAGCCGAACGCTGTCAAGAGCTGTGGGAGCACGCACTGGAGCGCGGGCTGGGGATTCGGGTGGGCATCGGGGACAACCCGTTGGTGTACCGGACAGTGACCAATGCCAGGATGGTGGACCGCGCGGTCGACCTCGTCGCCAGGCGCGGGTTCAGTCCAGCCACACAGGATGATGTGCGCGCCCGCTTCGCTGCCGCCGGTGTGGACGAAAGCGAAATGGTGCGGGTAGTCGTCAACCGCAATCGCTGTCTGGGCTGGGGTGTGTGCTACACACATGCACCGGAGATATACCAAGCCGATTCGGAGGGCTACTGCGTCGTCGTCAAGCCCTTCGTCGGCGAAGCGCTGTTCGACAAGGCCGTCGAGGGTGCGGCGGCCTGCCCCGAACGTGCGATCAGGGTCGAGCTGCCCGAGGACGCCTCAGCTCCGGTACCGACCGCAACGGGCCGTCACACGTAGCCATCCACATCGCGCCGCGATCCATTAACTTTGCCTCAGCGAACCGTGTCGAGGCGACCGGTTCCCAAGATCAACACGTATGAGGTGCGATGAGCTCGTTGGCAGCCGCGCTTGCCGAGCGGTTATCGAGCAGCGACAGGTATCTGGTCGTCCTGGACGACGGGCAGTGGATGCGCCATCCGTGGCCGGAGGTACACGCACGATCGGAGAACGTCGCCGACTGGCTGCGCAACGACGACGTCACCGCGCTCGGCCTGACCGGGGATCCCACCGTCGAGTTGATCGCGGCGATCCTCGGTGCCTTCCAGGCCGGTGTCGCGGTATCGATCGGACCTGGCCCGGTCCGCGGCGCGGATTCAGACCAGTGGGCGCAGAGCATCCTGACCCGGTTTAGCGGCATGGGGATCAGCCACGTCCTCAGCCACGGGTCTCATCTCGAACGGTTGTCGGCCGCCGACGGACCCTTGATCGTCAAGGAGCTCAGCTCCGTTGCCCCCGTACGACGTTCGTCCACGTTGGTGGCCCCCGATGATCCGGACCCGGTGGCGCTACTGCAGGGCACCGCGGGGTCCACGGGTGCCCCGCGCACGGTGCAGCTGTCACCGGACGCGGTGCTGGCCAACCTCAGCGGCCTCAACGCCCGCATCGATGTGACGCCGGCAGACGTCGGGTGCTCCTGGTTGCCGCTGTATCACGACATGGGGTTGAGCTTTCTGCTCGCAGGCGCCCTGGGCGGCACCGATGTGTGGCAGGCACCGACGGCGGCTTTTCAGGCGTCGCCGTTTCGCTGGCTGAACTGGCTCACCGAGAGCCGCGCCACCATCACCGCCGCGCCGAACATGGCCTACGGGTTGATCGGCAAGTATTCGCGGCGCGTCACCGACGTGGACCTGAGCAGCGTGCGCTTCGCGCTCAACGGCGGTGAACCCGTCGATTGTGAGCTGACCGCGCGGTTCGCCACCGAGATGGCCCGCTTCGGGTTCGATGGCGGCGCACTGGCACCGTCGTACGGGCTGGCCGAAGCCACCTGTGCGGTAACTGTTCCCGAACCCGGCCGCGGCCTTGTCGTCGACGACGCCGGCCACGCGATCCTCGGTGCGCCGATAGCGGGCATGTCGGTGCGCGTCGAACCGGGCGAGCATGGGCAGCGCGGGGTCGGCGAGGTGATGATCCGCGGGTCGTCGATGATGTCGGGCTATCGCGGCGATGAGCCGCTGGGCACCGACGAATGGTTTCCCACTGGCGATCTGGGCTACCTGGTCGACGGTGGCCTCGTGGTGTGCGGACGCGCCAAGGAACTGATCACCGTGGCTGGGCGCAACGTCTTCCCGGCTGAAGTCGAGCGGGTGGCCGCGGCGGCCCCGGGCGTGCGCGAGGGCGCCGTCGTGGCCGTCGGCGTCGGTGAACGCTCCGTGCGGCCCGGCGTCGTGATCGTCGCGGAGTTCCGCGGACCCGACGAAGACGGTGTCCGTGCCGAGGTCATCAGGCGCGTCGCGTCAGAGTGCGGTGTCGTCCCCTCGGACGTGATCTTCGTGCGCCCCGGCGCGCTGCCGAGAACGACGTCGGGCAAGTTGCGCCGTCTGGAGGTCCAACACGACGTCGTTGCCAAACGCGGCGGTTGAGCCGCGCTCAGCGCACCTTGACGACGACCTTGCCCTTGGCTGAGCGGTCCTCCAGCGCCGCGATCGCATCCGCGGCGCGCTCGAACGGGTAGATCACCGGTTCTGGTGCCGACACCGTGCCCGACGCCAGCAGCGGCTCCAGCTCGGCCCACTGCTCGGCGAGATAGTTGGGATGAGTGAAAGTTCAAGCGCCCCAGCCGACTCCGACCACATCGATGTTGTTGAGCAGCAGCCGGTTGACCTTCACGGTCGGGATCTCGCCGCCGGTGAACCCGATGACCAGCAGCCGACCGCCGGGGGCCAGCGACCGCAACGAGTCGGTGAACCGGTCGCCGCCGACGGGGTCGACGACGATGTCCACCCCGCGCCCGTCCGTCAACTCCTTCACCTTGTCCTTGAAGCCGTCGGCAAGCACCACATCGGAGGCTCCGGCGGCGCGGGCGGCCTCGACCTTGCCCTCGGTGCTGACCACCGCGATCACCCGCGACGCGCCCCACGCCGGCGCCAACCGCAGCGTGGACGTACCGATGCCGCCGGCCGCCCCGTGCACCAGCACGGTCTCGCCCTCGGCCAGCCGGCCCCGGGTCAGCAGTCCGTGGTGCATGGTCAGGTCGTTGAAGAGCAGGCCGGCGCCGGCCTCGAACGACACGTTGTCGGGCAGCTTGAACACCCGTTCGGCGGGCAACGCGACCACTTCAGCCATCCCGCCGCACAGCATGGTCAGCGCAGCCACCCGGTCACCCGCGGTCACCTGCGCGCCCGCAGGTGCGCTGCGCACCACGCCGGCGACCTCACCGCCCGGGGTGTAGGGCATCTCCGGTTTGTACTGGTAGAGCCCGCGGGACTGCAGCACGTCGGGAAACGCGACACCGGCCGCGTGCACATCGATGACAACGGCGTCGCGGCCGTCGGGCTCGTCGATCTCGACGAGTTTGGCGGCCTGTGGCCCGTCCAGGCTGGCTATCTGAATTGCGCGCATGGCGCCCATTTAACCTCCCCGGATGCCCGGCCCCGGACTCGCCGCCCAAAGGGGCGTTTCGGTGCTACCCGCCACACAGACGCGAAGATAAGCTAACTTATGCGGCAGCGTTGCTGAAATCGATCGGAGCACCAATGGGTCGTGGTTACACCCCGAGCATGCGGGCAGGAGCTTTCGCCCCCGCGCAGGCACTACCGCCGGGCCGGCCCGTCACCGTGCGCGCGACGGACGGCACCCGCCTGCACGCCGAGGTCTTCGGGCCCGACGACGGCCAGCCCGTCGTGCTGGCCCACGGCATCACCTGCGCGCTGCGGGTGTGGGCGCACCAGATCACCGACCTGTCGCGCGACTACCGGGTGATCGCCTACGACCACCGCGGCCACGGCCGCAGCGGCGTCCCCCCGCGCCGCAGCGGATACAGCCTCGAACACCTGGCCGCTGACCTCGACTGCGTACTCGATGCGACGGTGGCCCCCGATGAACGCGCCGTCGTGGCGGGCCACTCGATGGGCGGCATCGCGATCACCTCGTGGGCCGAGCGCTACCCCGACCGGGTGTCTGACCGCGCGGCCGCCGTCGCGCTGATCAACACCACCACCGGTGACCTGCTGCGCAACGTGCAGCTGCTGCCGGTGCCCGCGGCGCTTGCTGGCGTTCGGGTACGCGCCGCGGGCACGCTGCTCAAGACGTTCGGCGCGACGCCGGTACCGCGCGCCGCCTACGGCCCGAACCAGCGTTTCCTGTCCATGCTGGCGGTAGGCCGCGACGCCGACCCCGCGATCGCGGCGTTCGTGCACGAGCTGTTCGCCCAAACCCCTCCCGCCGGCCGCGGCGGCTGGGCCCGCACGCTCGTCGACCACCTGGGTCCGCAGCACATCGGGCTGGCCAACCTCGTCGTGCCGACGTTGGTCATAGGCAGCGAAAAGGATCGGCTCCTGCCGGTCGCGTCGGCTCGTCGCATCGCCAACGAGGTGCCCAACCTGACCGAGTTCGTGGAACTGGCCGGCGGGCACTGCGCGATCCTCGAATGTCCCGACGAAGTCAACAAGCGCCTGCGCCAGCTGGTCGAGTCGGTCGGCGCCGAACGCCGCGCTGGGTCTGTCCGCCCGGCCCGCCGGGACACCTCCTAGGCCGTGAGCGCCCGGTGCACTTCGTCGGCGGCGCGCTTACCGGAGCGCACCGCCCCGTCGAGGAACCCGCTCCACTTGTCAGCGGTTTCGGTGCCCGCCCAGAAGATGTTGTCGACCGGCTTGCGCAGCCACGGCCCGTAGGTGGTCCACGACCCCGTCGGTACAGCCGCGGTGGGACCACCAGGCGCGAACTCCTCTGCGCCCCAGCGATGGTCGAGATAGTCGATCGGGTTCGCCGCGTCTTCGCCGAACAACGCCGTGAAACCGGCCAGCGCGCGCTCGCGGCGTTGTTCGGGGGCCAGCGCGTCAAATGACCGGGCGTCGGTGAACCCCAACAGGATTCCCGGGCCGTCGTCGCCGGGGCTGACGTCGAACGTGATGAAGACCGGTCCCTCGTCGGAGAGCGCCTCACCCGAACATCCGCCGGCCCGCCAGAACGGTGTCTCGTAGGCGACATAGGCCTTGCTGAGATTGCCCTGGGGCCAATGGTTTACCAACTTTTCCTGCTCGGGCGGCAGCTCGGGGTGGAACTCGATGCCGCCGCGGTGCGCCGGGGGGACGGCCACCACAACCGCTTTGGCCGTGACGTCGCCGCGGTCACCACCCACGGTCAGCGTGCCGTCGGGATGGCGGTCGACGCGACGTACGACGGCGTCCAACACCACCCGCGGCCCAAGCTCATCGGCGATCCGCAGCGCGATCTGCTGGGTGCCGCCCGGGAAGCGGTCCTGTTGGGCGCCGCCTTCGACGTCGAGCATGCGGCCGATACCGCCTGCGGCCTTGACGTAACGCGCGGCGTGCAACATCGACACCTCGTCGGGTTCGGCGCCCCACGTCACCCGCGCCATGATCGCCATCAGATCCCGCGTCGACGCGCTCGCGCGGACGTAGCGCAGCCAGTCGTCGAGGGTTTTGGAGTCCAGGGTGTCGGCGATCGGCGAGGTCCACGGCGCATCGACCGGCACCCGGCGGCAGACGCGGTCGAACCGCCACTGGATGCGTGACACGTCGAGCAGTTCGAGAATCGACAGCCGCGGAATCGTGCTGCGATAGGACCGCACCCGCCCGCGCCAGTGGATGAGGTTCTTACCGCGCACGTAGGTGGGCTCGGTCGGGCAACCGAGCTCTTTGGCGAGGGCGACGACGGCATCCTGCGTTGGGCCGACGAACGTCGCACCGAGATCGACCGGCACCCCGGCGATAGTCGCCGTCATCGAACGGCCGCCGACCCGGTCGCGGCCCTCCAACACCAGCACGTCGTGGCCGAGGCGCGTCAAATCCCTGGCCGCCGTCAGCCCCGCGAACCCGGCGCCGACGACCACGACGTCGGCTCGGGCGGGCAGGGCAGAAGAAGTCACCCAGTTAGGCTCTCACGTCGTGAGGGTGATGACTGCGCTGTTCGGCCCAACCGATGCGATCGAGCGGGCGCAGGCGCTACGCGAGGCCGGAGCCAGTGGGGTGTTCACCTTCGAGGGTCCACACGACGTGTTCGCGCCGTTGACGCTGGCGTCCACGGTGTCCGGCCTCGATCTGATGACCAACGTGGCGATCGCCTTTCCCCGCAACCCAATCCAGCTCGCACACCAGGCCAACGACATGCAGTTGCTGGCGCAGGGCCGCTTCATTCTGGGCCTCGGCACCCAGGTGCGCGCGCAGGTCGAGAAGCGCTACGGCGCCGCCTTCGACCGGCCGGTGGCGCGGATGAAGGAGATGGTCGGGGCGCTGCGCGCGGTGTTCGACACGTGGAACACCGGCGGGCGCCTGGATTTCCGCGGCGAGTACTACCGGCACACCCTGATGACGCCGACCTTCAACCCCGGCCCCAACCCGTACGGCCCGCCGCCGATCTATCTGGGTGCGCTGGGCCCGCGGTTGACGCGGGCCACCGCCGAGGTCGCCGACGGCCTGCTGGTGATGCCGTTCGGTTCGAAGCGGTTCCTGCACGAGGTGACGATGCCGGCGGTGCGTGACGGGCTGGCCGCCGCCGGCCGTCGCGCCGAGGACTTCGCCGTCGTCCCGGAGATCATCGTGTCGGTGGACGACGACGACCATGCGGCGGCGCGCCGGTTGCTCTCGTTCTACGGGTCCACCCCGGCGTACCGCCCGGTCCTGGACGTACACGGCTGGGGGGAACTTCAACCGGAACTCAACACGTTGTCCAAGCAGGGCCGCTGGCAGGAGATGGCGACTCTGATCGACGACGACATGCTGCACACCATCGCCGCATGTGGCAGCCCCGCCCAAGTCGCCGCGCACGTGCGCGACCGCGTCGACGGCGTCTCGGACCGCATCTGCCTCTACCAGCCCGGACCGATCGCGGTCGAGTCGTTGGCCGAGATCGTCGACGCTTTGGGTGCCTGACACATATCGTGGTACTCAGCGGGACCAAAGGAGGTTCGAGATGAGTGGCGATGAGCGCTTGCGCGAAGAGCCGACTGGTATCGATGGGCGCACCGACGTGCAGACGGATTACTCCGATGTGCTGATCCTCGGTGCGGGGATCTCGGGAATCGGCGCCGCCTACCGCGTGCAGGAGAAGAACCCGACGTCCTCCTACACCGTGCTGGAACGACGCGCGCGGATCGGCGGGACCTGGGATCTGCACACCTATCCGGGTATCCGCTCTGACAGCGACATCATCACGCTGAGCTACCCCTTCGAGCCGTGGACCCGCCCGGAGAACGTCGCCGACGGGCCCGACATCCGTGACTACCTGGAGCAGACCGCTCAAAAGCACGGCATCGACAAGCACATCCGGTTCAACAACCATGTGCTGTCGGCAGATTGGGATTCGACGACCGACACCTGGACGGTGCAGGCGGAGGAGAACGGCACCCCGAAGACCTATCGCGCCCGGTTCCTGTTCTTCGGCACCGGCTACTACAACTACGACGAACCGTACCGGCCGGATTTCCCCGGCCTCGACGAGTTCGCCGGTGACGTGGTGCATCCGCAGCACTGGCCGGAGTCGCTGGATTACGCGGGCAAGCGCATCGTGGTGATCGGCAGCGGCGCGACGGCGGTCAGCATGATCCCGACGCTGACCGAAACCGCCGGCCACGTCACCATGCTGCAGCGCTCACCGACCTACATGTTGTCGACCCAGCGGATCAACCCGATCGTGCAGGCGCTGCGGAAAGTGCTGCCGAAACGGCTCGGCTACCGCGCCGCACGGTTCTACAACACGTTGTTCACGGTGTTCGTCTACGGGTTCGCCCGGATTGCGCCCAAGCTCAGCAGGCGTTTCATCCGAGGCCGCGCCAAAGCCAACCTGCCCGAGGGCTATCCGGTCGACGTGCACTTCAATCCGCCCTACGACCCGTGGGACCAGCGGTTGTGCGCCATGCTCGACTACGACTTCTACGAGGTGATCAACCAGGGCAAGCTCGACGTGGTGACCGACCGGATCGACCGGATCGACGCCGCCGGCATCAAACTGCGGTCGGGGGAGCGCATCGACGCCGACGTGATCATCACCGCGACCGGCATCCAGCTGCAGGCGCTCGGCGGCGTCGCGTTGAGCATCGACGGCGAGGAGTTCAAGCCGCAGGACCGGTTCGTCTACAAGGAGCACATGCTCGAGGACGTGCCGAACCTGGCCTGGTGCGTCGGCTACATCAACGCCTCGTGGACGCTGCGCGCCGATCTGACGGCGCGCGCGTTCGCGCGGTTGATCGCCTACATGGACGAGCAGGGCTACACCCACGCCTACCCGCATCTGGGGGAGCGGCCGATGCAGGAGAAGCCGGCGTGGAACATCAACGCCGGCTACGTGCAGCGCACCGGCCACGAGCTACCGAAGTCCGGTACCGAACGGCCCTGGAACGTGCGGCACAACTACGTGCTGGACGCCATCGATCACCGCTTCGACCGCATCGAGGAGTCCATGGTGTTCGGCCGGGTCAGCGTCGCACAGGTGAAGGCCGGCTGATTTTGTGATTTCGGCGCGCTCATGCCCCGTCAGGGTGGATTAGCGCGCCGAAATCACTGATTACGGGGCGACGGTGAACCAGTCGGCGAAGCCCGACGGGTCGTGGCGGCCCAGCGCACCGTGCTCGAACAGGCCCCAACCCTCGGCCGATTTGCCGCCCTCCGTGCACACCGCACGGCCGACGTGGTCGATGACGCCGAACATGGCCTTGCCGTTGACCGACGGGTCGGTCATGTCGTAGGTCAGTCGCTCGGTGAACTTCTCGCCCTTCCACATCCCGTGCAGCCAATCGGAATCGCCGCCGTACCCGCCGCCGATGTGGATGGGCACCGCCAACTTCGACTCGACCTCGAACACCACCGGCTTACCCTCCGGCGTGGTGGCTTCGATGGTGGCGCCGTAGGGAATTCGCGTCCCCGACGTGTAGTGGATCTTCACCCGGGGCCAGCCGAGCTGTTCGACACGGCCGTCGCGCCAGACCCGCGTGCAGTCGTTGAGGCTGCGGAACCCGGTCGGATCTTCCTGGATGATCAGCACGATCCCGAAGTCGTCGAACGCCATCGGTACGTAGAGCCACCACATACCCTCGAACGGCGGATCTGCGGGACGGCCCGCCGGTTCGGGTTCACCGATCGGTCGGATACCCCACGAGCGGTCGCGGGTGCCGATCCATACCGACGGGTCGACGGAGATCTCCTCACCGTCGATCACGATGGTCCCGCTCCAACTGCCGACCTGCGCGAAGCGCTGCGCGTCGAGCGTGACCCGGGTACCGGTACGCAGCACGTGGCGTTGCTCCTGCACGGCGGGAAACAGCCCCTCCCAGGTCAGGTCGACGGCCATACCGTCGGTCTCCTCGAGCACCACCCGCAGCTTGTTGAGCGGTTCGGTGACCTCGACGCGATATCCCAGCACGTGCGGGTTGAGCCGGTCGGCGTCGATGCCGTCGGACAGATGCACCGCGGTCTGGACGTCGTTGCGCCGCACGAGGACGAACGCATCCTTGACCCCGAGGTTGGGGTAGTACCCGATGCCGGTGATCAGGAAGATGTCACCGGTGCGGTCGTGGGCGTTGAGATAGGAGCGGTCGTAGAAGTTGCGGTCCGACGATCCCGGCCAGGCGATCGGCTGCGGGATCTGGTGTACGGGGAATTCGTCGATGGGTCCGAGCATCAGGCCTCTCCTGTAATGAGCCGCTTGAGCAACGACCCGTGATAGAACAACGATTCGACGTCCTCGGGCTGCTCGATCTCACCGAAGCGCACGCGCCGGGCGCTGGTCCGCATGAACACACACGCCCATATCACGCCCGAGTACACGTAGAACCACTTCAGATCACCGAGTTTGACCCCGGTGCGTTCGGTGTAGGCCGCCTTGACGTCTTCTTCGCGCATGAAGTCGGGCATGCCGGGCAGGCCGGCCAGCCCGGCCAGTTCTTGAAAGACCATGTGCGCAAAGATCATCCACGCGACGTCCATCTCGCGCGGGCCCAATGTGGCCATCTCCCAATCCAGTACGGCCACCGGCGCAAACCCGGAGTAGAGCACGTTGCCGACGCGCGAGTCACCCCACACCAGCACCGGGTCCGTGGCCGCGACGTCGGCCGGCCAGTTGGCCTCCAACCACTCCAGCGCCTGCTCGACAAGCGGCGAGCGTCCGATATCGGGAACGGCGAACTGATACCAGTCCTTGAGCCAGTTGAGGTTTCGCCGCAACGCGTTGTCGTCGGAGCCGTCGTCGAGGAAGCCGAAGGTGCTCTGCGGGTCGGGAATCGAGTGCACCTTGGCCAACACGTCGACGGTGTTGTCCTGGAGTTCTCGTTGCTGTTCGGCGGGGGAGTCGAAGAACCAGTTGCCGCCGAAGGTGTAGGGCATGACGTCGGGCGGCACCCTGCCGTCGACGTAGTCCATCAGGAAGAACGGCGTGCCCAGCACCGACCCGCTGTTCTCCAACCAGCGCACCGGCGGCACCGGCACGTCGGTCTTCTCGCCGACCAACCGGATGACGTCGAACTGGTGATCCATCCGGTAGGACGAGAACACCGGAACGTCCTGGGCGGCGGGGGCGACGCGCGCCACCCATTTCTGTTCCTGCGGTTGCCCGCCCTGTTCCCAACGGCCCGTCAGGATGATGGTCTCCGAGGACATGCCGTTGGCGTCGACGCCGCTCTCCACGGTGATTTCCGGAGCGACGCCGCCGGGTAGCACTGTCGACAGCCACTCGGACATCACACCGGGCAGGGTGCTGACGTCACGACTGGAATGCTCGAGGCGGCCGACATCCTCTACCGCCGGTTCGCTAGCCATCCGGAACCATCCTTCGTTGACCAAATTACGATACGGTAAGTAGCGTTATGAAAGCAGACCTGTCATCGGTTGACAAGCCCCCTGGCGCCGGGCGGCCCAGGGATCCGCGCATCGACGCCGCCATCTTGCGCGCCGCCGCGGATCTGCTTGTGAAAATCGGCTATTCGAACCTCACGATGGCGGCCGTCGCCAAGCAGGCGGGCACGACGAAGACCGCGCTGTACCGCCGCTGGTCCAGCAAGGCCGAGCTGGTGCACGAGGCGGCGTTTCCAGCGGCCCCCACCGCAATCGACACGCCGCCGGGCGACATCACCGCCGATATCCGCGCGATGATCGCCGCCGCCCGCGACGTTTTCACCACTCCTGTGGTGCGCGCGGCGCTGCCCGGGCTGATCGCCGACATGGCCGCCGACGCCGAACTGAACGCCAGGGTGATGGGCCGGTTCGCCGAACTGTTCGCCGCCGTGCGCATGCGGTTGGCCGACGCCGTGCACCGGGACGAGGTGCATCCCGACGTCGACCCCGACCGGCTGGTCGAGGTGATCGGCGGGGCCACCCTGCTACGCGTGCTCCTGCAACCCGGTGAGCCCCTCGGCGACGACTGGGTCGAGCAGACCGCTGCCATTCTGATCCACGGTGTGGTGGCATAGCGGCGTGTCTTCAGTACAACCGTTTCCCTCCGAATGGCGCACCTGCCTGGTTCTGGTGCCGCACCCCGACGATCCCGAGTACGGCATCGCCGCGGCCGTCGCCAAGTGGACATCGACAGGCAGGAAGGTCCACTACACGCTGGCCTCGCGCGGCGAGCGTGGCATCGAAGGAATGGCGCCCGAACAGGCCGGCCCGCTGCGTGAAATCGAGCAGCGCCGGTCGGCGGCCGTCGTCGGCGTCGACGACGTGGACTTCTGGGATTTCCCCGACAGCCAAATCCGCAACACCCCGGCGCTGCGGGCAAAGATCGCCGAGACGATCACCGCGTTGGCGCCCGACGTCGTGATCACCATCTACAGCGGCCCGCGGTGGGCACCCGACGCGCCGAACCAGCGTGACCACATCGAGTTCGCGAACGCCGTTGCGCAGGCCTATGATTCGCTCTCCGACCCGCCGCGCTGGCTGTTCGAGAACGGTCCGGAGCCGACCCACGGGGAAACCGTCGACGGCTTTGTCGACCACGCCGTCGCAGCCCTTGCCGCGCACGAGAAGTACCTGTCGGTGCTCGACCCGGACACACCGGTCGTCGAGCAGGCCCGCAAACAGGTGGAGATGACGACCGCGCCGCACCCGGATTTCGACGGCGCGCCCACCGTCGGCTTCATCCTCAAACGCCCCACCCCCCTCTAGCCGCGAGCGTGCGTGTTTGCGTGCGACACACCGGTGTTCGGCCGAAGTTTACGCACGTCCCCAGCTTCGCGTGGGCCCACGCTGGCGACTCAGCCGTCGATCTGGCGCTTGTTGCGTTCGCTCACCGCGCGGAACTGATCGCCCAACCCCGCGAAGTCACGCTCCTGCGCCATCGCGATCCGCTCCTCGGCGCCCAACGCGGGATCGATGACGGCGGCCGCCCCGGTGGTGTAGATCTCCTTGAGCCCGCGCATGATCGGACCGGGAACCTCGGCGATCTGGGTCGCCAGCTCGACGGCGCGATCCAGTAACCGCTCGTGCGCGACGACCTCGGTCACCAACCCGATCCGTTCGGCCCGCGCCGCGTCGACCACCTCGCCGGTCATCGACAGGCGTCGCGCCATCGCGTGGCCGACCACCTGGGGTAGCCGCGCGGTCATGCCGCCGCCGGGCAGGATGCCGACGCGGGCGTGGGTGTCGGCGAACACCGCCCGCTCTGACGCGATGAGGAAATCGCAGCCGAGCGCCATCTCGAGACCGCCGGTGAACGTCGCCCCGTTGATCGCGCCGACGATCGGCGTGCGCATGTCGGCGGTCTTGGTGATGCAGCTCTGCCACCGGAACTCGTCGAAGTAGGCCGACCCGTCGCGTTGGGCCTCCTTGAGGTCCACCCCCGCACAGAACCCTGGGTCGGTGCCGGTCAGGACCACGGCGCGGACATTGCCGTCGGCGTCGGCATCGGTCAACGCCGCGTACAACGTACGGATCAGCTCGCGGCCCAACGCGTTACGGGCCTCGGGCCGGTTCATCGTCAACACCCGCACCGGGCCGTGGTCGGTGACGAGGACAAGTTCTGCGGTGCTCATGGGTAGAACGTAGCGCGCCGAGATCCGGGGTGGACCCCAGCCGACCACAAGGCGTAGCCTTTCGTTACGACATCGTTTCGTATATTGGAGGGCGCGGGAATGGCACATCCGGAGGTGATCGTGGTCGGCGCAGGCCCGTCCGGGCTGGCGTTGGCATGTGGGCTGCTACTTCACGGTGTCGGCGTACGCGTCGTCGACAAGGCCAGCGGTCCGGCCACGACGTCGCGGGCCAACTTCCTGCACGCGCGTGGCTCCGAGGTCCTGGATCGGTTGGGGGCACTCGGTGATCTGCCGCAACGCTCGGTGCGGGCCATGCAGATCACCACCTATCTCGGTGGTAAGCCCATGATGCGTTTGCGCTTCGGCGATCCCGGAATGGACACGGCCGCACCGCCGATGGTGATTTCGCAGGCCAACGTCGAAGCAGCGCTGCGGGACCGGCTGAGGGCACTCGGCGGCACCGTCGAGTGGAACTCCCCGCTGGTGGGCCTGCGCCAGGACGACGACGCCGTGGTGGCCACCCTGGGCACCGGCGAGGACGCACGTGCTGCGTGGTTGGTCGGCTGCGACGGCGCAGGCAGCACGACGCGGAAGGTCGCGAACATCGGGTTTCCCGGCGCCAAGCTCACCGAACGGTTCCTGCTCGCCGATGTGGCACTGGACTGGGACCTCGACCGGTCAGGAACCACCGGCTGGATTCACCCGGACGGCATGCTGGGCGTGATGCCGATGCCCGACGACATGTGGCGCGTCATCGCCTATGACCCCGGTCAGCGCAGCGAAAAGCCCACGGACGCCGAGATTCTCGACCGGCTGCAGCACATCCTGCCCGAGCGCAGCGGTCGTGATGTTAGCGTCACCGGCACCGAGTGGCTGTCGATGTTCCAGGTGCACCGCAGGCTGGCCGACACCTACCGTCGGGGCCGCGTGCTGATCGCCGGGGACGCCGCCCACACCCATGCGCCGTTCGGCGGCCAGGGCATGCTGACCGGACTCGGTGACGTCGAAAACCTCGCCTGGAAGCTGGCTTTGGTGATCGGCAGGCGCGCCGACACCGCGCTGCTGGACACCTACCAGGCTGAGCGACGGCCGCTGGCTACCGAGGTGCTGCGCGATACCAGCGCGGTCACCAAAATCAATATCGCGCAGGGCCCGGTGGGCCGGTTTCTGCGTGACCGGGTGGTCTTGCCGCTGCTCGGCCTGCCGCGGGTGCAGCGCTCGTTGACGTATCGCACCTCGCAGCTGTGGGTGGATTACCGGGATGGGCCGCTCGCCGAAAAGCGTTGGCGCGGGAAGAAACCCCGTTCTGGTGATCGGGTCGCCGACGTCGAATGTCGCTGTATCGCCGACGGCGAGAAGACTCGTTTGTACGCGGAGCTCGGCGGATGCTGGGCGTTGCTGGTGCCCCGCGGCGACGACGCGCTGTCCGCGACCGCCCACGCTCATCTCGGTGAGCACGTCGTCACACTGCGCTGTGCGAACGACGAAACCGACGCCTTGCTGGTGCGCCCCGACGGGCACCTGGGTTGGCGCGGCCGTTCCGATGCGGAGTTGACCGGCTGGCTGCAGCGGGCGCTCGGCAGGGGAGATGTGAGGTGACGCCGTGACGTCGGCTCGGGGGCGGCCGCGTGACCCGGAACTGGACGCGGCGATCCGGACCGCGGCGCTGGAGTTGTTCATCGCCCAGGGTATTTCGGCGATGAGCATCGAGCAGGTCGCCAAACGCGCCGGTGTGGGTAAGCCAACCGTCTACCGGAGGTGGCCGTCGAAGGAGCGGTTGGTGTCCGACGCGATCGAGAGCCTGATCGGTGCGGAGATCCACTGGGCCGACGCCGAAGAGATCGCCGCGACGCCGCCGCAGCAGCTGGTGCGACGCAACATCGACGCCGCCGCTCGCACCGCGGCCGATCCGACGTTTCGCGCGCTGGTCGCTCAGGTCTATGGTTCGGCCGTCACCCATCCCGTGCTGATACAGACCTACTGGACGCACTACATCGTGCCACGTCGCCGTTCGGCGATCGCCCTGCTGAAGCGCGCGCAGGCCGACGGCCTCGTCGCGGCCGACGCCGATCTCGACGTCATCGTCGACATGCTCGCCGGCGCGGTGACATACCGGGTGCTGCAACCCGATCCGCCCAACTTCGGGCAGATGAAGCGCTACTTGACGGCCGCGTACCGACAGGTCGGGCTGCTGCCGTAAGAACCGTTCAGCTCAGCAACTGGTCGGCGTGGTTCGCCAGGTCCAGCAGCGGTTGCGGCAGCGCGCCGAGCGCGAAGGTGACGGCCGCGGTGACCGTGACGACGGCGGTGCTCAGCACGCTGGGGACCACCACCGTCGGCGGGTCGGCGGGCGGTTCGGTGAAGAACATCAACACGATCACCCGCACGTAGAAGTACGCGGCCACGGCGCTGGCGATCACGCCGACGATGACCAGCGGCATCGCACCGCCCTCGGCTGCGGCCTTGAACACCGCGAACTTGCTGACGAACCCGCTGGTCAACGGGATACCGGCGAATGCGAGGAGAAACAGTGAGAAGACCACGGCGACAACGGGATGACGCCGTCCCAGCCCGGCCCAGCGGGCCATCGCGGTGTCCTCCTCGTCGGCGGAGTTGCGGACCAGGCCCACCACCGCGAACGCGCCGACGGTGTTGAAACCGTAGGCGAACAGGTAGAACAGCGTCGAGGAGACGCCGGCGTCGTTGCCGGCGACCACGCCGGTGAGGATGAAACCGGTGTGGGACACCGCCGAATACGCCAGCATGCGTTTGACGTCGGCCTGGGTGATCGCGGCCACGGTGGCCACGACCATGGTCAGGATCGCCACCGCCCACAGCGCGGGACGCCAGTAGTCGTGCAGGAGCGGGAACGCGACGTAGAGGAGCCGCAACATCACGCCGAACGCGGCGATCTTGGTGGCCGCGGACATGAACGCGGTGACGGCGGTGGGCGCCCCCTGGTAGACGTCGGGAACCCAGGAGTGGAACGGCACCGCACCGATTTTGAACAGCACGCCGACCAGCAGCAGCGCGATGCCGATGAGCGCCAACGAGGTCTTGCCCGAACCGTCTTCGATCACCGCGGCGATGCCGCGCAACTCCAGGGTGCCGGCGTAGCCGTACAGCATGGCGACGCCGTAGATGAAGAACGCCGACGAAAACGCGCCCAGCAAGAAGTATTTCATCGCCGCTTCCTGCGACAGCAACCGGCGGCGGCGCGCCAACCCGCACAGCAGGTACAGCGGTAACGACAGCACTTCGAGCGCGACGAACAGGCTCAGCAGATCGTCGGATGCCGGAAAGAGCAGCATGCCGCCGATGGCGAACATCGTCAGCGGGAACACTTCGGTCTGAATCACACCGGCCCGCGTGGCCAACTTCTCCGCCACGTCTCCCGGCACCGCGGACGCCTGCGGTGTGAACCCGTCCAGGCTTCGGCTTTGGCGTTGGGTTTCGCCGCCACCGCCCTCGGATTCCACCAGCGCGGGGATGTGCCTTTCGGCGATCAACAGGATGCCCAGCACGCCGACGAGCAGCACGGTGCCCTGGATGAACAACGCGGGCATATCGATGACGATGGCGCCCATCACCGCCGATTGTCCGACGGTGCCATGCATATCGCGGGCCACCAACACCACCGCCACCAGCGCGGCGACCAGACCGCCGAGGCTGAGCACGACTTGGGCGGCGTACCGACGTTGCCGCGGCAGCAGGGCTTCGAGGAGCACACCGGCGACCGCCACCCCGAACACGATCAGCATCGGGGAGACGAGGTCGTATTCGACGACCGGCGGGGAGAGGGTCATGGCGTCGGCCCTTCCGCGATCCGGGGGACCGGATCAGGTTGGTCGATGGTGGTCAGGGTGTGGGTGACCGCGGGGTTGATCACGTCCAATGCGGGTTTGGGATAGACCCCTAACACCAGGAGCAGCGCGATCAGCGGTGCGACGACGACGATTTCACGCGGCACCAGGTCACGTATTCGGTTCTCGCCATCGGCGAGTTCGTCGGGCGTCGGCCCGCCCATCATCCGCTGGTAGGTCCACAGGATGTAGATGGCGGACAGCACCAGCGCCGTCGACGCGAACACCGCCAGCACCGGGTAGCGGCTGAATGTGCCGATGAGAACGAGGAACTCGCTGATGAACGGCGCCAACCCGGGTAGCGACAGGGTGGCCAGGCCGGCGACCAGGAAGGTGCCCGCCAACACCGGCGCAACCTTCTGCACCCCGCCGTACGCATTGATCAGGCGAGTGCCTCTTTGTGTGACCAGGAATCCGGCGATCAGGAACAGCGCGGCCGTCGAGAGGCCGTGGTTGATCATGTACAGCGTCGAACCGGACTGACCCTGGCTGGTCATCACGAAGATGCCGAGAATGATGAACCCGAAGTGAGATATCGACGTGTAGGCGATCAACCGCATCACGTCGGTCTGGCCGATCGCCACGATCGCGCCGTACACGATGCCGATTGCCGCGAGTGTGATGATCAGCGGCCGGAAAACCGTTGAGGAGTCCGGGAACAACTGCAGGCAGTACCGCAGCATGCCGAACGTGCCGACCTTGTCCATCACGGCCATCATCAGCACCGCGCTGGCGGGGGTGGCCTCCACGGCGGCGTCGGGCAGCCACCGGTGGAACGGCCACAGCGGCGCCTTGATCGCGAACGCGAACATGAAACCGAGGAACAACAGGTTCATCACGGCCGGGTTGACCACGAACTCGCCGCTGGACACCGCGGCGACGATCTCGCGGAAGTCGAATGTGCCACCGGCGAACGCATCGCTCTGCGCGGTCGCCACGTACAGTCCGATCACCGCGGCGAGCATGATCAGGCCGCCGAACAGGTTGTACAGCAAGAACTTCACCGCTGCCTTGCCGCGGTTCTCGCCGTGGCCGAAGCCGCCGATGAGGAAGTACATCGGGATCAGCATCGCCTCGAAGAACACGTAGAACAGCAACACGTCGAGCGAGACGAGCGACATGATCACCATGCCCTCGACGGCCAAGGTCAGCGCGAAGTAGGTGTGCGTCGAGCGACCACCCCATGCCGCATGGTCGCGGACGTCGTTCCAGCCGGCGATCAGCAACAGCGGCACCAACACCGCGGCAAGCGCGACGATCGCCAACGCGATGCCGTCCAAGCCAAGGATGTATCCGGTGCCGAACGACGGTATCCAGCGGTGAGATTCGACGAACTGGTACTGCTCCCCGCCGGGATCGAAGCTGACGGCGAGGAACACCGTGATGACCAGCACCACGAGCGACACCACGAGCGCCAGCCACTTGGCCAACGCACGCTGGGCCGCCGGCAGCAGGATCACCACGGCCGCACCGACAATCGGCACCGCCCACAGCAGGGTCAACCAGGGAAAGGAGGTCACCATAGCTGCACCGCCAGGATCGCGCCGGCCAGCAGCATGGCGCCGGCCAGCATGGCCATTGCGTACGAGCGGGCGAAGCCGGTCTGCAGCTGCCGCAGCCACCTCGAGATTCGAGACACCAGGGAGGCGAGCCCGGTCGCCACCCCCTCGACGGCTTGGTCATCCAGCTCGACCAGCCCCTTGGTCAGCCGCTGTCCCGGCACCATGAAGACCTCTTCGTTGAAGGCGTCGCCACCCAGGTCGGACCGGGCGGCCACTGTCAGCAGCGAACCGGCGGGCGCCTCCGCTGGCACCGGCCGGACGCCGTACATCCGGTAGGCGATCACGATGCCGACCGCCACCACGGCGAGGATGACGGCGGTGACGACCCAGACCGGCGCGACGTGGTGCACTTCCTCCGTTCCGACCACGGGCTCCAGCCAGTGTTCGAGGGTGCCGCCGATCGCGAACGCCGCACCCGAACCCACCGAGCCGACGGCCAGCAGGATCATCGGCCACGTCATCACCTTCGGCGCTTCATGCGGGTGTGAGTTTGGAGCCCAACGTTTCTCGCCGAAGAACGTCATCAGCATCACCCGGGTCATGTAGAAGGCGGTGATGCCCGCACCGAGGATCGCGGTGCCGCCGAGGATCAGGCCCTTGACCCCGCCGGCGCCGAGCGCCGCTTCGATGATGCCGTCCTTGGAGAAGAACCCGGCTAGCGGCGGCACGCCGATGATCGCGAGGTAACCGAGCCCGAATGTCGCGAAGGTGATCGGCAGCGCCTTGCGCAGGCCCCCGTAGCGACGCATGTCGACCTCGTCGTCCATCGCGTGCATCACCGACCCCGCCCCGAGAAACAGCCCGGCCTTGAAGAAGCCGTGGGTCAGCAGGTGCATGATTGCGAATGCGTATCCGACGGGACCGAGGCCGGCGGCCAGCACCATGTAGCCGATCTGCGACATCGTCGACGCGGCAAGCGCTTTCTTGATGTCGTCCTTGGCGCAGCCGATGATCGCGCCGAACAGCAACGTGACCGCACCGACGATGACGACGGCCAACTGCGCGGTCGGCGACAGCTCGAACACCGGACCGGAGCGCACGATGAGGTAGACACCGGCGGTCACCATCGTGGCGGCGTGGATGAGCGCCGACACCGGCGTCGGGCCTTCCATCGCGTCACCGAGCCAGGACTGCAGCGGCACCTGCGCGGACTTGGCGCATGCGCCCAGCAGGAGTAGCAGGCCGATCACCGTCAGCGCGGTATCGCTCACTTGGGGGGCAGCGGCGAAAACGGCTTCATACGAGATCGAGCCGATGTGGGCGAACATCGCGAAAATGGCTATCGCCAGACCCATGTCGCCGACGCGGTTGACGACGAAGGCTTTCTTGGCCGCGGTGGCCGCCGAGGGTTTGTGCGTCCAGAAGCCGATCAGCAGGTACGACGCCAGGCCCACGCCTTCCCACCCGACGTAGAGGCCGAGGTAGTTGTCGGCGAGCACCAGCAGCAGCATCGCGGCCAGGAACAGGTTCAGGTAGGCAAAGAAACGTCGCCGGTCCGGGTCGTCGGCCATGTAGCCGATGGAGTAGATGTGGATCAACGAGCCGACGCCGGTGATCAGCAGCACGAAGCACATCGACAGCTGGTCGAGTTGCAACCCGAAGTCGACCTGCAGTTCGGCCACCGGCACCCAGGAGAACAGATGCTCGTGGAGCGTGCGGGTTTCGGCGTCGCGGCCGAGCATGTCGGTGAACAGCGCCGCGCCGACCACGAACGACGCGATCGACGCCGCACAACCCAACAGATGGCCCCAGCTGTCGGTGCGTCGGCCGCCGATCAGAAGTATCGCGGCACCCACCAGCGGAAGGGCGATCGTAAGCCACACCGGAGTTGTCATCGTCCCTTAGTGTTTCAGCAGATTGGCGTCGTCGACGGAGGCCGAGCGGCGCGCGCGGAAGATGGCCATGATGATCGCAAGCCCGACCACAACCTCACACGCGGCGACGACCATGGTGAAGAACGCCACCACCTGCCCGTCGAGTTGACCGTGCATACGCGAGAACGCGACCAGAGCCAGGTTCGCGGCGTTGAGCATCAACTCGACGGACATGAACATCACGATGGCGTTGCGGCGCAGCAGTACTCCGCCGGCGCCGATGGTGAACAACAGCGCCGAGAGGTACAGGTAATTGTCGGGGTTCATGTGTCACCGTCCCCGCCGTTGGCCGAGGTGACGGAGCGCTTCTGCAGGATGGGGCTGACCGACAGCTCGGAATCGGAACCGTCGGGCAGGCGCGCCGCGACGTCGACGGCGTTATAGCGGGCGTAGACACCGGGGTTGGGCAGTGTCGTCGGGTAGCGACCGGGTTTGAACCGCTCCTCGGCGAGTTCACGCTGAGTCTTGCGACGTGCGAAGCGTTCCCGGTGCGCCAGCACCGTCGCCCCGAGGGTGGCGGTGATCAGCAGCGCGCCGGTCAACTCGAACGCCCACAGGTAGCGGATGAAGAGCAGCGCCGCCAACCCCTCGACGTTGCCGCCGGCATTGGCCTGCTCCAGCCCGATGAATCCGCCCGCCGAGACGTTTCCGATTCCGGCGATCATCAGGATCCCGAAGCCGATCCCGAACACGATCGCGGCAACGCGTTGTCCGCGAATCGTTTCCACCAGGGATTCCGAGGAGTCGACGCCGATGAGCATCATCACGAACAGGAACAGCATCATCACCGCGCCGGTGTAGACGACTACCTGTACGACGCCCAGGAACAGTGCTCCCTGCGCGATGTAGAACACCGCCAGCACGATCATGGTCATGGCCAGAAACATCGCGGAGTACACCGCCTTCGGCGCCATCACCACACCCAGGGCGCCGATCAACGCGACCGCGCCGAGCACCCAGAACAGCACCGCTTCGGTGGTTGTCGTGCGGCCTGCGGTGTCGGCGGCCATCGCGGCGACCCACTCAAGGGTCATCGGATGTCCTCGGTGATCGGCTTGATGTTGCCGAGGTAGTAGTCCTCATCGGTGCTGCCCTCGGCCATGGGGTGCGGCGCGGGCAGCATCCCGGGCTCCAGCGGGGCCAGCAGCTGGTCCTTACCCAGGATCAGATCGGCGCGGTTGTCGTCGGCCATCTCGTAGTTGTTGGTCATCGTCAGTGCGCGGGTGGGGCAGGCCTCGACGCAGTAGCCGCAGCCGATACACCGCAGGTAGTTGATCTGGTAGACGCGGCCGTAGCGTTCACCGGGGGAGTACCGCTCCTCTTCGGTGTTGTCGTCACCTTCGACGTAGATGGCGTCGGCCGGGCACGCCCACGCGCACAGTTCGCAACCGATGCACTTCTCCAGCCCGTCGGGGTAGCGGTTGAGTTGGTGCCTGCCGTGGTAGCGGGGTGCGACCGGGCCTGGTTTCTCCGGATACTCCTCGGTGATGGGTTTCTTGAACATGGTCCCGAAGGTGACCGCGAAACCCGCTATCGCATCGAAGAACTTACGCATCGGCTCGCTCCTTGGTTGCGCTCGGTAGCGGCGGTATGGGGAAGATGTCCGGATCCAGCGTCTGGGTGGGGGGTTTGCGGGTTTCCTTGCCGCGCACCGTTCTCCACACCACGATGAGGATCAGCAGGGCGATGATCGCACCGGCGGAGAACACCACCGTCGCTATTTCGTCGACGCCGCTGTTGCGCAGGCTGCGGGCGACGGCGACGATCATGATCCAGGCCAGCGAGATGGGGATGAGCACCTTCCAGCCCATCGCCATGAACTGGTCGTAGCGCATCCTCGGCAGCGTGGCGCGCAGCCAGAAGTACATGAACAAGAAGCCCCACACCTTGAGGGTGAACCACAGCAGCGGCCACCAGCCGGTGTTGGCGCCGTCCCACATGTTGATCGGCCACGGAGCGTGCCAGCCGCCGAGGAACAGCGTGGTGGCCAGCGCCGACACCGTCGTCATGTTGACGTACTCGGCGAGCATGAACATCGCGAACTTGATCGACGAGTACTCGGTGTGAAAGCCGCCGACCAACTCGCCTTCGGCCTCGGGCAGGTCGAACGGTGCGCGGTTGGTCTCGCCGACCATCGATGTCACGTAGATGACGAACGACGGCAGCAGCAGGAAGATGAACCAGATTCCGTCCTGGGCGGCCACAATGCCCGATGTCGACATCGTGCCCGCATAGATGAACACGGCGACGAACGACAGCCCCATCGCGATCTCGTAGGAGATCACCTGTGCGGTGGAACGCAGACCGCCCAGCAACGGGTAGGTGGAACCGGATGCCCAGCCGGCCAAAATGAGCCCGTACACGCCGATCGAGGTGGCAGCCAGGATATAGAGCACCGCGACGGGCATGTCCGTGAGCTGAAGCGGCGTGCGGTGCCCGAAGATCGACACCTCGCCGCCCATCGGGATCACCGCAAAGGCGATGAACGCCGGGACCGCCGCGATCACCGGCGCCGCCAGATAGATGAACTTGTCGGCACCGGCGGGTATCAGCCCCTCCTTGAGCGCCAGCTTGACGCCGTCGACCAGCGACTGCAGCAGACCGCGCGGACCGACGCGGTTCGGGCCGAACCGCATCTGCATGCGGCCCAACAGCTTACGTTCGATCAAGATCGCCGCGAGCACGGTCAACATCAGGAACGCGAAGATCCCGACCGCCTTCGCGACGATCAGCCACAACGGGTCGTGCCCGAACAGTGTCGGATCCGGATGGATCATTGCAGGCGTCATGATGTAGCCCGTTCTATCGAAACCACGGCTCCCTCAGTCACGCCCAGGCTCCGGTGCACCGCGGAACCGGGGGAGTTCAGCGGCAACCAGACCACGCGGTCGGCCATGTCGGTGACCATCAGCGGCAGCGTGATCGCGCCCCGCTCGGTGCGAACGCTCACCAAATCACCCTCAGCCGCCCCGATCTCAGCGGCGGTGGCTGCCGAGAGCCGCACAACCGGGGCGCGCGCGGTGCCCGCGAGATACGGTTCACCGTCCTGCAGGCGTCCCGCATCGAGCAGCAGACGCCAACTCGCCAGCACGGCTTGACCCGCGCCCGGCGTGGCCGGCGGTGCGGCAGGCACTTGTGGTGCGGCGGGCCGCGGCCCCGCCCAGACCCCCAGTCGCACCATCTCGTCGACACCCACCGACGGGTTCGCCATGTTCAGCGCGACGCCGAGTTCGTCAGCCAAGTAGTTCAGCACCCGGGAATCCGGAATCGCGTTGGTGTCCAACGACGGCTCGAACGGGCGCAGCCTGCCTTCCCAGTTCATGTAGGAGCCCGCCTTTTCCACCACCGGCGCGACGGGGAAGACCACATCGGCGAGCGCGGTGACCGCACTTTCTCGAAGCTCCAGGCTGACCACGAACGGGGCGGCCTCGAGTGCGGCCAGCGCGGCGTCGGGGTCGGGCAGATCGGCAAGCTCCACCCCGCCGACCACCAAGGCTCCCAGGTCGCCGCTGCGCGCGGCCTCCAGGATCTCCGAGGTGTCACGACCCGGTGTGCTCGGCAGGTCGTCGACGTTCCACGCCGCGGCGGTCTGCGCGCGCGCGGTCGCGTCGGCGACCGGCCGCCCGCCGGGCAGCAGGTTCGGCAACGCACCGGCTTCGGCGGCGCCGCGCTCGCCGGCCCGGCGCGGTATCCAGGCCAGGCGGGCGCCGGTCTGCGCGGCCAATCTGCTTGCCGCCGAAAGGGCACCGGGCGAGGTCGCCAGGCGCTCGCCGACGAGGATGATCGCTCCCGGCTGTTTCAGTTGGTCGTCGTCGGCCAGGCCGTCCAGGGCGGCGGCCTCACCACCCGGTGCCGCCGCGACGAGGCGGCCCTGCACCTTGGTGAGGCTGCGGGTGGCGAACGGGGCGACGGCGATGACCTGAAGCCCCTTCTTGCGGGCGGCCTTGCGCAACCGCAGAAAGACGATCGGTGATTCCTCCTCCGGCTCAAACCCGGCCAGCAGCACCACGGGCGCGTTCTCCAGATCGGTGTAGGTCACCGTCATCGGCTGTCCGGCGACGTCGCTGGCGAGGAAGTCGCTCTCCTCAGCACTGTGCGGACGGGCGCGGAAGTCGACGTCGTTGGTGTCCAACGCGATCCGGGCGAACTTGGCGTAGGCGTAGGCGTCCTCCATCGTCACCCGTCCGCCCACGAGCAGGCCCGTACGGCCGTTGGCCGCCGCCAGCCGGGAACCGGTCAGCGCGAGCGCCTCCGCCCAGGAGGCGGGCCGGTAGCTGCCGTCGTCTTCGCGGATCAGCGGGGTGGTGATGCGATCGCCCTGGGTGGCGTAGGTGAACGCCCATCGGCCCTTGTCGCAGTTCCATTCCTCGTTGACCTGTGGATCGTCACCAGCCAAGCGGCGCATCACTTTTCCGCGGCGGTGGTCGGTACGCTGGGCGCATCCAGATGCGCAGTGCTCGCAAACGCTGGGGCTGGACACCAGGTCGAACGGCCGGGCCCGGAACCGGTACGCCGAGCCGGTGAGCGCGCCGACCGGACAGATCTGCACGGTGTTGCCGGAGAAATACGATTCGAACGGTTCGCCCGTCGCGATGCCCACCTGTTGCTGCGCACCACGTTCCAGCAGGTCGATGAACGGGTCTCCGGCGATCTGCTCGGAAAACCGGGTGCAGCGCGCACACATCACACAGCGTTCCCGATCCAACAGCACCTGCGAGGAGATGTTGATCGGCTTGGGGAACGTCCGCTTGACGTCCTCGAAGCGGGTTTCCGGGCGGCCCGCCGACATGGCCTGGTTCTGCAGCGGGCATTCGCCGCCCTTGTCGCACACCGGGCAGTCCAGCGGGTGGTTGATCAGCAGGAACTCCATGATCCCCTGCTGGGCCTTGTCGGCGACCTCGGAGGTGACCTGGGTGCGCACCACCATGTCGGGCGTGCAGGTGATCGTGCACGACGCCATCGGTTTGCGCTGACCCTCGACATCGACCAGGCATTGTCGGCACGCGCCGACGGGATCGAGAAGGGGGTGGTCACAGAACCGCGGGATCTCCACGCCGATCAACTCCGCGGCCCGAATCACCAAGGTGCCCTTGGGAACACTGACCTCGACGCCGTCGATGGTCAAGGTCACCATTTCGACCTGGGGCTCTCCCTCGTGAGAAGTCGTGAACCCCCCCTTTTCTGTGCTGTTTTGGGGGTCTTCGCGTCTGCTCGCCGGAACGGTCATATTCCCACCCCTTCCGTGGCCATCAACGTCGAAGCGTGCGGATCGAACGGGCAGCCGCCGTCGAGGTGGGCGATGTACTCGTCGCGGAAGTACTGGATGGAGGACACGACCGGGGCGGTCGCGCCGTCGCCCAACGCGCAGAACGCTCTTCCGAAGATGTTGTCGGAAATGTCGAGAAGCTTCTCGAGGTCGGCCGCGGTACCGGCACCAGTTTCGAGGCGCTCATAGATCTGGATGTACCAATAGGTGCCCTCGCGGCACGGGGTGCACTTACCGCACGATTCGTGCGCGTAGAAGTCGCTCCACCGACGAACCGCCCGCACCACGCAGGTGGTCTCGTCGAAGATCTGCAGTGCCTTGGTGCCGAGCATGGTCCCCGCACCGGTCATCCCTTCGTAATCCAATGGCACGTCGAGGTGTTCATCGGTCAACAGCGGCGTCGACGACCCGCCCGGTGTCCAGAACTTGAGTTTGTGCCCCGCCCGGATGCCGCCGGCGTACTCGAGGAGTTCGCGCAGCGTGATGCCCAGCGGCGCTTCGTACTGCCCGGGGTTGGTGACATGCCCGGACAGCGAATACAGCGTGAAGCCAGGAGATTTCTCCGTGCCCATCGACCGGAACCAGTCCACCCCGTTGAGCACGATCGGTGGCACGCTCGCGATCGACTCCACGTTGTTGACCACTGTCGGGCAGGAGTACAGCCCGGCGACCGCGGGAAACGGCGGACGCAGTCGTGGCTGGCCGCGTCGACCTTCCAGAGAGTCCAGCAATGCGGTTTCCTCACCGCAGATGTAGGCGCCCGCACCGGCATGCACGATCAGCTCCAGATCAAATCCGGAGCCCCCGATGTTTTTGCCGAGGAACCCGGCCTCGTACGCCTCGGCCACCGCGGCGTTGAGCCGTCGCAGCACCGGAGCCACTTCACCGCGCAGATAGATGAACGCGTGGTGTGCCCGGATCGCGTACGACGCGATGATCGCGCCTTCGATCAGGAAGTGCGGCGTCGTCAGCATCAGCGGAATGTCTTTACACGTACCGGGTTCCGACTCGTCGGCGTTGACGACGAGGTAGTGCGGTTTCGCGCCCGCACCGGTGTCGTCCTGCGGGATGAACGACCACTTCGTGCCGGTCGGGAAGCCCGCGCCGCCGCGGCCCCGCAGGCCGGAATCCTTGACGAGCGCGATGACGTCGTCGGGATCCATGGCCAGCGCCTTCTCGAGGCCGCGGTAACCGCCGTGCCGTCGATAAGTGTCCATGGACCATGGCTCGGGTTCGTCCCAGAACTTGCTGAGTACGGGTGTCAGTGGGGTCATTTCGGTCGATCCGTTGCGTCTGGGTTGGTCTCGGGTGTGTCCGGCTCGGGCGGGACGGTGGCCGACGGCCCCGGCGCCGGAGCGTCCTTCGTCGCTTCCGCCGCCGCCTTCTGGTCGTCGGGCGCGTCGCCGGGTACCGGCGCGGCATCGGGTTCGGGTGCCGTCATAGCCCGTTCGCGCGCCACGCGCAGGCCGACGAGCGTGGCGTCACCGATCCGGTCGCCGCCGGAGCGCGGATCGGGCAGGCCCGCCAGCGTGCGGGCGGTCTCGCGGAACGTGCACAGCGGTGCGCCGCGCGTGGGCTCGGGCGGATTTCCTTCGCGCAACCCGTCGACCAGGTCACGCGCCGAGGCCGGTGTCTGGTTGTCGAAGAACTCCCAGTTGACCATCACGACCGGCGCGTAATCGCATGCGGCGTTGCACTCGATGTGGTCCAGCGTGACACGGCCGTCTTCGGTGGTTTCGCCTGCGTGAACGCCGAGGTGGTCCTGCAGCGAGTCCAGGATCGCGTCACCGCCCATGATCGCGCACAACGTGTTGGTGCATACGCCGACCAGATAGTCCCCGGTTGGGGTGCGCCGGTACATCGTGTAAAACGTGGCCACCGCGGTGACTTCGGCGTCGGTCAGCCCTAACTGCTTGGCGCAGAACGAGATACCCGCGTTGGTCAGCCGGCCGTCCTCGGCCTGCACCAGGTGCAGCAGCGGTAACAGCGCTGAGCGCGGTTCCGGATAGCGTGCGATCAGCGTCTCGGCATCGGCGGCGAGCCGTGCCGTGACGTCATCGGGATACGACGTGGGCCCGTCGATCGGTGGTCCGGGTTCTTCGGGTCGCTGACCGAGCTCGAAGAATATGCTCATGGTTGTCTCTTCTTCGCGCAAGCGCTCATCGGCCGTTGTCTGTTCTTCGCGCAAGCGCTCATCACCGATCCACGCCTCCCATTACCGGATCGATCGACGCCACCGCGGTGATCAGGTCGGCGACCATGCCGCCCTCGCACATCGCCGCCACCGCCTGCAGGTTGTTGAACGACGGGTCGCGGTAGTGCACGCGATAGGGGCGGGTGCCGCCGTCGGACACCATGTGCACGCCGAGTTCGCCGCGGGGCGACTCGATTGCGGTGTACACCTGGCCCGGAGGGACGCGGATCCCCTCGGTCACGAGCTTGAAGTGGTGGATCAGCCCCTCCATCGAATGCCCCATGATGTTCGCGATGTGTTCAGGTGAGTTGCCAAGCCCGTCGGGGCCGACCTTCAGGTCGGCCGGCCACGCCAACTTCTTGTCCTGCAACATCACCGGGCCCGGCTTGAGCTTGTCGAGGCACTGCTCGACGATCTTCATCGACTCGTGCATCTCCTTGACCCTGATGATGTAACGGCCGTAGGAGTCGCAACCGTCGTCGGTGATGACGTCGAACTCGTAATCCTCGTAACCGCAATAGGGTTGGGCCCTGCGCAGATCGTGGGGCAGGCCAGTGGAGCGCAGGCAGGGCCCGGTGATGCCGAGCGCCATGCACCCGGTCAGGTCCAGGTAACCGACGTCCTTGGTGCGGGCCTTCCAGATGTAGTTCTCGTTGAGCAGGTCCTCGAGGTCTTTGATCCGTTTCGGCAACAGCTCGAGCAGATCGCGGATCTGGGGGATGGCGTCGTCGGGCAGGTCCATCGCCACCCCGCCGGGACGGATGTAGGCGTGGTTCATCCGCAATCCGCTGACCGCTTCGAAGACGTTCAGCACCAACTCGCGCTCACGGAAGCCGTAGAACATCGCGCTCATCGCACCGAGTTCCATGCCGCCGGTGGCCAGCGCGACCAGATGCGATGAGATCCGGTTGAGCTCCATCATCATCACCCGGATGATGGTGGCCCGCTCCGGGATGTCGTCGGTGACGCCCAGCAGCCTTTCGACGGCGAGGCAGTATGCCGTCTCGTTGAAAAACGGTGAGAGGTAGTCCATCCGGGTTACGAACGTGACGCCTTGAGCCCAGTTGCGGAACTCGAGGTTCTTCTCGATCCCGGTGTGCAGATAACCGATTCCGCAGCGGGCCTGAATGATCGTCTCGCCCTCGATCTCGAGGATGAGGCGCAGCACGCCGTGCGTCGAGGGGTGCTGCGGGCCCATGTTGACGACGATCCGTTCGTCGGCGTGCGTTGCCGCGGCCTCCCTGGCGGCCTGCACGACCTGCTCCCAATCCTGGCCGCCGACAATGACAACCGGTCCGTCCTCGGATGCGCCCGAGGTATCAACGCCGCCCTGCTGGGGCGGGGTGGGGGATGCGCTCATCAGTTGTAGGCCCTCCGCTGATCGGGCGGTGGGATCTCGGCGCCGTGGTACTCCACCGGGATGCCGCCCAACGGGTAGTCCTTGCGTTGCGGGTGCCCGACCCAGTCGTCGGGCATCTCGATGCGGGTCAGCGACGGATGTCCGTCGAAGATGATTCCGAAGAAGTCATAGGTTTCGCGTTCGTGCCAGTCGACGGTCGGATACACGCCGAACAGCGACGGGATGTGCGGATCGGCGTCCGGCGCCGCCACCTCCAGGTGGATCCGCCGGTTGTGGGTGATCGACATCAGCGGGTAGAAGGCGTGCAGCTCACGTCCGACGTCGTCGGGGTAGTGCACCCCGCTGACACCGAGGGACAACTCGAAGCGCAGCCCCGGATCGTCGCGCAACGCCTGCGCGACCGCGGGTAGCTGCCCGCGGAACACCTCCAGTGTCAGCTGGTCGCGGTACACGACGACCCGCTCGATCGACTCCCGGTAGCCGTCATCACCCAGCGTGGCCTGCAACGTGTCGACGACGTCGTCGAAATAGCCGCCGTACGGGCGCGGTGAGCTGCCCGGGAGCTCGATCGGCTGGATGAGGCGGCCGTAGCCGGACGTGTCGCCGGTGCCCTCGACACCGAACATGCCGTGGCGCACGCCGATGATGTCGGGCGTGTCAGGCGAGGTGCCGTTGCCGTTCTCAGTCATCTTTGTGTGTTCTTCGCCCGAGTGGCTCATCACCGCAGCAGGCCCTTGAGCTCGATGGTGGGCGGCACGGCCAGCGCCGCCTGCTCGGCTTCGCGAATCGCTTCCTCGCGGTTGACGCCGAGCGGCATCTGCTGAATCTTGTCGTGCAGCTTGAGGATTGCGTGTAGCAGCATCTCCGGTCGCGGTGGGCAGCCCGGCAGGTAGATGTCGACGGGTACGACGTGGTCGACGCCCTGAACGATCGCGTAGTTGTTGAACATGCCGCCTGAGGAGGCGCACACCCCCATGGAAAGCACCCACTTGGGCTCGACCATCTGGTCGTAGATCTGGCGCAGCACCGGGGCCATCTTCTGGCTGACCCGACCTGCGACGATCATCAGATCGGCCTGCCGCGGTGTGGCGGAGAACCGCTCCATTCCGAACCGGGAGATGTCGAACCGCGGGCCTGCGGTGGCCATCATCTCGATCGCGCAGCAGGCCAGGCCGAAGGTCGCAGGCCACAACGAGCCCTTTCGGATGTAGCCGGCCACCGTCTCCACGGTGGACAGCAGAATCCCGGCGGGCAGCTTTTCTTCTAGTCCCATGTCAGACCTCCTCGCCGCCACTCGTACGCATAGGCCACCGAGACGTTGAACAGGAAGAGCGCCATGGCGACCACCGCGAACACGCCCAGGCCGTCGAACGCCACCGCCCACGGATAGAGGAACACGATCTCAATGTCGAAGATGATGAACAGCATCGCCGTCAGGTAGTACTTGATCGGAAACCGCTGGCCCGCCGCCTGCGTGCTGGCCATCTCCGGCACGGGCTCGATCCCGCACTCGTAGGCCTCCAGCTTCGACTGGTTGTAGCGCCTGGGGCCGACCAGCAGGGCAATACCGACCGACCCGACCGCGAACGCCGCCGCAATAGCGCCAAGCACCAGGATTGGCGTGTACAAATCCATACCGCGAAATCGCTCCCTCGTGGGCTGTTCGATGTGAGCTTACCCACACCCTAGCGGGCTTTGCGATTAGCACCACACGTTTTGGTTAGTATCGCTATTGGCCGCGTCTGGCTATGTCGTCGTGCCTTGAATAGGCAAGTGCGGCAGTTTATTTGGTGTTTTCTGGCTATCGCACCGGGGTGCGCAGCAGAGACACCACGGCATCGCCCAATCGGATCGGATCGATCGGGTGGGGGACCGCGGCCTCCGCACGTGACCACCGGGCCAGCCAGGCGTCGTCGACGCGGCCGGTGAGCACCAGTATCGGTGGGCAGTCGGCGATCTCATCCTTGAGTTGTTTGGCGATGCCCATGCCTCCGACCGGGGCGGCTTCCCCGTCCAAGATCACGAGGTCGAACCCGCCCTTGTCCATCTGCCGGATCACCATGGCACCGGTAGCGACGTCGAGGTAGGTCAACTCGGGCAGGTCGGGGTGCACCCGCTTGCCGAGTGCCAGCTGCACCTGTTCCCTGACCCGTGGGTTGTCGCTGTAAACGAGGATCCGCAACGGACGCGATGACTCGGCCATGCGCCGATGGTACGGCTAGCCCACCCGTTGGAACACGATGTCGCCCGAGATCGTCGCGATGTCAACGATCATCCCCATCATGTTGCCGTCGACGCCGAACTCCTGGCGGTCGATTTGGATGCGGGTGCGAAACTGCACCGTCCGGTCGTCGAGCACCGTGACGTCAGCGATGAGCTCCAGCGGTTTGGTGGTGCTTTTGATCGTGAGCTGCCCGCGCAACTCGACGGTGTCGACGCCCGTCGCTGTCAACCCGTTGATCTCAACGGTGATGTCGGGGAACTTCTGCGCGTCGAAGAAGTCGGCGGAGTGCAGATGGGTGTCGCGCCTGCGGATTCCGGTCCGCAGCGACGCGGCTTTGATGTCGACGCGGCCGAAAATCGTTGGTCCGCCCGTGAGTTGAGCCTCGCCGCGTACCTCGGTGAAGCGGCCTCTGACCGGCATCAGCCCCCACATCGACTTGACGTTGATCCCGAGGGTGGACTTGTCGGGTACGACGCGCCATTCGCCTGCCGAGGTCGGGTCGTCGAGGAGTTCCTGAACGCCTGTCATGTCACCTGCCGTCGAGTAGTGGGCTGATCTCCGCGGGGTCGAAGTATTCGTCGATGCGGCGGATCAGCCCGTCGGTCCCCACTTTGATCACGATGCAGACCCGCATCGCGATCAATCCGCCGTTGTGGCCGTTGGCGTGCAGGATGTGCTGCTGTACGAACCCGCCGTCGAACAGTTTGCGCTCGAGGATCTCGTAGCGACGGTCGGTCGTGGTGTCCATGAACCAGGTGATGACCCGCAGCGCCCGGTCCTTGTCGCGGTCGCGGTCGGCGACCTTCCAGACCACCACGTCGTCGCTCCACATCTGCCCAACCGCCGCGATGTCGCCCTTCTCGATGGCGGCGAACAGGCGATCGGCGACGTCGGCCACGACATCGGGGTCGGCGACCATATCGCTCCTCTCTTGACCTCAACAGGCGTTGAGGTTGAACACTTGGCGGCATGGATGTGACACCTACTCTCTCGCTATTCGACGACGCCTACAAGGCCGGTGCCGCACCGTGGGTCATCGGCGAGCCGCAGCCCGCGGTCGTCGACCTCGATCGGGCGGGCCTGATCCGCGGGAAGGTGCTCGACGTCGGCTGCGGCGCCGGCGAGCACACGATCCTGCTCACCGGGCTGGGTTACGACGTGCTCGGCGTCGACTACGCCCCGTCGGCCGTCGACTACGCGCGTCGCAACGCCGCCGCCAAGGGCGTCGACGCGCGCTTCGACGTCGCCGACGCAATGGATCTGGGATCTCAGCGGTACGACACCATCCTCGACAGCGCGCTGTTCCACATCTTCGACGCGGCGGACCGCTTGCGGTACGTGCGCAGCCTGCACGCGGCGTGCCGGGCCGGCGGGGTGGTCCATGTGCTGGCGCTGTCCGACCGGGGCCGCGGGTTCGGTCCGCAGGTCAGCGAAGCCGACCTGCGGAGCGCGTTCGGCCAGGGCTGGACGCTGGAGGAGCTGGCGGAGACCACCTACCGCGGCGTCGTCGCGCAGTCGCAGGCCGACGCCATCGGGTTGCCGTCAGGAACGGTCGTCGACGAGCCGGCGTGGCTAGCACGCATCCGGCGCTAATAGCCCGGGTGGGCGACATCGAGGCGGTGTCGCACCAGCGTGCGCAGCACCGGCAGCAACTCGGCGGCGCGCTCGTCGAGCTCACCGGCGCGGATCGCGGCGGCCAGTTGCGGCTCGTCTCGATAACCGATGCCGGCCAACGCGGCGGTGACCTCGCCCGCGGAAGTGTCGAGCAGTTCGCGTTCGACGATGCGCAACACGTTGGCCGCCACGCGCGCGTGGAAGTTGAGTTGGGCGGCCTCGGTGAGCGGACTGTCCGGGCCGGTGGCGCCGCGCACGTCGTTCTCCAGGAATCCGGCGACGGCGGCGATGAGTTCGGCCGCGGTCGGTCTGCCGTACAGCCAGTTCATCGTGGGCCACCGCCTTCCAGCAGATCCAAAACGTCCCATTCGGTTTCGCTGACCCGGCGCCCGATCGCGGCGAGCTCGACCGACTCCGTCACGCCGGACAGATGCCGTTCGGCCTGATATCGGCAGATGACACCCCAGCGCAAGGTCGCGACGGTCAGCCACCACCGGAACGTGTCGCGATCCAACGTCGTCCCGGCGGCCGACTCGTAGGCCGACAGGAAGCTCTCGACGCTGCCCAGCCCGCCGGCGCCGAGGTCTTCGGCTGCGCCGAAGCGCCACGCCCGGATGCAGAACCAGGCCAGGTCCTCATAGACCTCGCCCACGTGCACCAGCTCCCAGTCCAGCACCGCGGCCAGACCGTTGTCGTCGACGATCAGGTTGCCCATCCGAAAATCGCCGTGCACCAACACCTGCGGCGTCGGGGCGGGCCGGTTGCGTGCCAGCCAGCGAAACGCCCACTCGAATGTCGCTGTGGTGTCGCCCATCTCGTCGAGCCGGTCACGCCACTCGGAGAGCTGGTCCGACGGCGGCACGTCGATGCCCTGGTAGTCGGCGCGGTGGATCGCGGCCAGCGCGTCGGCGCACTGCTTCAGCAGCCGCTCGCGCCCGCCGTCGTCGAGGGTGCGGTAGATCCTGCGCACGATCGTCTCGCCGTCGATGGCATCGCAGATCAGGTACGGGTTACCCAGCGCCGCAGGGGAGTTGTCGGCGGTCAGGATGCGGGGCACCGGCGCGCGCGCGGCTGCGGCGCGCTGTTGCACAGCGGCTTCCAGCTCCATGCTGGCGTGCACGTCGTCGGGTGGGCCGGTGCGCAGGATGAGCGCCAGGCGGGTATCGGTGACCGCGTCGAAGGCCCACGTGGTGCGGCTGGCGCCGCCGGTCAACCGGTGCAGGTTCTCGACCACGACGTCCGTGCCGAGCACCGGCTGCAGCACCGACTCCAGGGCTTGCTTCACTTGCGGCCGAACCCGAAGAGCCGCTGCGCCACCCGGCGGATCTGAATCTCCTCGGCGCCCTCGGTGATGCGGTAGCGGCGATGGTGACGGTAGATGTGCTCGAACGGTTCGTGCCTGCTGTAGCCGACGCCGCCGAACACCTGCATCGCGCGGTCGGCGGCCTCACACACCAGCCGGTTGGCGCGGTAGTTGGCCATCGACACCTTGTCGGACACCTCCATGTGGTGGTTGCGGTCCAACTCCGTGGCGGCGTAGCGCACCAGCAGCCGCACCATCTGTGCCTCGGTCTGCAGTTCGACCAGCGGCCACTGCACCGCCTGGTTCACCGATAGCGGTTTGCCGAATACCTTGCGCTCGCTCGCATAGGCCACCGCTCGGTCGATGCAGTGCTGGGCGGCGCCCAGACTGCTGGCGGCCTGGCGGATCCTGTTCTCGTGCAGGAAGGTCTGGCCGACCTCGAGCCCGCGGTCGACTTCGCCGAGCACGGCGTCGGCGGGAACCCGGACGTCGTTGAACTCGACCTCGCCGTGATCGGTGGGCATGTTGAAGGTCCACCAGTAGTACGGCACGGTGACGCCAGGAGTATCCATCGGGACCAGGAACGCCGTGATGCCGCGCGCCTGACCGTCCTCGCCGGACGTACGCGCGAACACCAGGTCGTGGGTGGCGCGGTGCACACCGGTGTTGAACCGCTTGGCGCCGTTGATCACCCAGCTGTCACCGTCGCGCACCGCGCGGGTCTCCATCCAGGTGGCGTCAGAGCCGTGGTTGGGCTCGGTGAGGCCGAATGCCATCGACCGCTCGCCGGTGATCAGGGCCTCGGTCCAGACCTTCTTCTGATCGTCGGTGCCGAACCGGTCCATCATGATGACCTGCGGGAAGTTGCCGACGATCGAGGATTCGTCCTGCAGGTCGTTGTGCAACCCAAGGCCTTTGTGCGCCAAGTGTTCTCGGATGACCGCCATGTCGAGGTTGGAGCCGTCGCGCCCGCCGAACTGCGACGGCAACCCGTAGCGCAGCCAGCCGGCCTTGTCGGCGCGTCGCCGCATCTCCGAAAGCAGATCCTCCCACTCCCGCCTCGGGATACCGCCGTTGTCCCAGTCGGTGCGCGCATGCTCGCGGCGATGGTCGAAGTACTGGATGTGCTCGCGCTCCAGCGGCTTGATCTCGGCCTCGATGAACGCATCCATCTCGGTGAGCAGGTTCTGCAGGCGGTCAGGGAGGGCGAAATCCACGGTGATTCCTTTCAATTGGTTCGCCGAGCGCACGGTTGTTCGCGGGTCCACCCGCGATTTGTGTACAACGACTGTGCGCTGGGCGGCAGTGGGCTAGCGGCCATACAGCGTCTTCTTCCAGATCTTGGCCAGCGTGGCGATCGCGTCCTCGTCCCCGATCTCGAGGTCCAGCCCCGAACCGCCGACGAAGACGGTGGTGAAGTTCTCGAACAGCAGCGCGATCGCGGCCGCGGTGTGTTCGGGGTCGAGGTCCTCAGCGTAGCCCTGCTCCTGCGCCCGGCGTACGGAGGCGGCGACGACGTCCATGCCGAGCCGACGAAACTCGTTCTGCACGAGGGCGAACCGCGGTTGGGTGGCGGCGAGTTGAGCGACCGCGATCATGATGCCGATGTTCTGCTTGAACATGTTCCAGTAGCCGGTGACCACCGAGCGGAAGAACGCGTCGTGATCGGGCGAGTCAGGCAGCGTCAGGTTCGCGCCCGACGGCTCCACCACGTCGTGCAGGAAGGACTGCGCCAGCGTGGCCAGCAGGTCTTCCTTGTCGGCGAAGTAGCGGTAGAACGCTGCGGGCGACTTACCGGCCGCCGAGGTGATGTCGCTGAGCGTGGTGCCGTGAAACCCGCGTTCGGCGAACAGCTTTCGGGCCGCCTGTTCGATGGCCTCCCGGGTCTGGCGGCCCTTGGCGCTGAGCGTCGCAGAGGTTCCCGTGGCCACGTCGGTCTCAGCCCAGTATCCGGTCGCCGGCGCGTAGCAGCGAGCTGGGTAGCTCATGTCCGACGACGCGCTGCGCGACTTCGGCGGCGGCGATCGCGGCCGGTAGGTCGACGTCGACGTGGATTCCGCTGTCACGTAACAGATACACCAGGTCCTCGGTGGCGATGTTGCCGCTGGCGCCCGGCGCGAAGGGGCAGCCGCCGAGCCCGCCGGAAGATGCGTCGAGCCGGGTGACACCGGCGCTGACGGCGGCGTAGGCGCTGGCGAGCCCGGCGCCGCGAGTGTTGTGGAAGTGCGCGCCCAGGGGGCGGTCGCCCACCTGTGGTCGGATCACGTCGATGAGGTCGGTGACCCGCCGCGGCGTCGTGGTGCCGATGGTGTCGGCAATGGCGAGCCGGTCCACCCCCGCATCGGTTGCCGCGGCCACGATGTCGACGACGCGCTGCGGCGGGGTCGGCCCGTCGAACGGGCAATCCCACGCGGTGGCGATGATGACCTCGACGGACACCGCGCTGTCGTGGGCGATTGCGACGATCTCGGCGATCTGCGCGGTCGCCTCGGCGGTGCTGCGCCCGACGTTGGCGCGGCTGTGCCCGTCGGCCGCCGAGACCACGTACTCGATCGATGACAGCCCCGCGGCGATCGCGCGCTTGGCGCCGTTGGGGCTGGCGACCAGCGCGGAGAACTCGATGTCGGGAAAGTTGTGCAGTTCGGCGGCCAGTTCCGCCGCGTCGGCCAGCGCGGGCACCTTCGACGGGGACACGAACGCCGTCGCCTCCATCTCACGCACGCCGGTGGCGGCCACGGCGGCCAGCAGTTCGAGCTTGGCCGCCAACGGAATGGGATCTTCGATCTGCAGACCGTCGCGCAGCGAGACGTCGCGGATGTCGACATGGTCGGGTAACTCGCTCACAGCGTTCCTTCCGCCCGAAGCGCGTCGAGTTCGTCGGCGGACTTGCCGAGCAGGCCGCGGTAGATCTCGTCGTTGTGCTGGCCGGGGGTGGCCGAGCCGGCGTTGCGCACCGTGCCCGGGGTGTCGGAGAGCACCGGCACGATCCCAGGCCCCAACACCGAGCGTTCGACGCGTTCGTCCCAGTGCTCGACGAGCATGCCGCGCGACCGTAGCTGTGGGTCCTCGACAACCTCGGCGACGGTGTTGATGGGCCCGGCGATCACGCCTGCGGCGCTGAGGGTCTCGATGATGTCGTCCGGGGCCCGGTCCGCCGCCCAGTCACCGATGATCTTGTCCAGTTCGTCCTGGTTGCGCCCCCGGGCGCCGTGGTTGGCGAACCGGTCGTCGGTGGCGAGTTCGGGGCGGCCCATCGCACCGCAGAGCCGGCGGAACACGGTGTCCTGGTTGGCCGCGATCACCACCCAGCTGCCGTCGGCGCTGCGGTAGATGTTCGACGGCGCAATGCCTTCCAGCCGGGTGCCCGACGGCCCTCGGACCACCCCGCCGACGTCGTAGTCGGGAATCGTCGATTCCTGCACCGCCAAACACGCCTCGGTCAGCGCCGCATCGACGACCTGACCCTCGCCGGTGACCGAGCGGCGGTACAGCGCGGCCAACGCGCCCTGCGCGGCGAACATGCCTGCGAGGCTGTCGCCCAGCGACAGCGCCAGCCGCGGCGGCGGGCCGCCGGGAAAGCCGTTCATGTGCCGCAGCCCGCTGGCCGCCTCGGCGACCGAGGCGTATCCGGCCTTGTGGGCCTCGGGTCCGGTCTGCCCGTAGCCGGAGACGCGGACCAGGATGACGCCGCGGTTGCGCTCGCGCAGCACGTCGTAGCCGAGGTTCCACTTCTCCAGCGTGCCCGGCCGGAAGTTCTCGACGATGACGTCGGAGCGCTCGACCAGCTCGAGAAACAGCGCCCGACCGGCCTGGGTGCGCAGGTTGAGCGTGACGGCTTTCTTGTTGCGCGCGTGCACCGTCCAGAAGAAGCGGTGCCCGTCGAGTTCAGCCTGGCCCCAGGTGCGCAGCGGGTCGGGCGCTCCTGGCGGCTCGATCTTGATCACCTCGGCCCCCATGTCGCCCAGCAGGCGCCCGGCGAACGGCCCGGAGATCAGCGTGCCGACCTCGATGACCCGGATACCGTCGAGCGGACCAGCCACGCTCATAGCGAGAACCCGTGCCTGTGCAGCCAGTCGGTGACGACGCCGACCGCGTCGCGCAGTTTGTCGCGCTGATCGGCGCCCGCATAGTAATGGTTCGCCCCAGGGATCTCGTGCATCTCCTTGTCATGATGCCCGATCGCCTCGAAGAGCCTGCGGGTATGGCTCGGCGTGCACGCGTCGTCGGCCAGGTTGCCGATCACCAGCGTGGGCACCGCGATGTCGGCACCGCACTTGACGGCGTCGCCGTTGGCGTCGTCGTAGCTCCACTGCGACAGCCAACTGCGCAGCGTGCAGAACCGGGCCAGGCCGACGGGGGAGTTGTTGACCACCTGCGGGTCGCCCAGATAGCAGGTGCCGGGCGCACGTTCGTTGGGGTCGACGGTCGGGTCCAGCCAGCGCGGGTCGGCCATGGTGCCGTGCACGACGAACGCGAACTCGTCATCGGGCCGGCCCGCTGCGGCCAGTTTGGCTAATTTTTCCCTGACCCACTTGGTGATTCGGCGGTTCCGGTCGATCTGTGCTTGCCGGTAACGGGCCAGGAACTCCTGGGTGTAGGGCGGCTGGTTGGGGTTGTCCGGGTTGTACAGGTCCAACTCGGGGTCGCGTGTGGACGGGTCGGACTCGTCGAGGATCGACGCGTCGAGCCATTCGGTCATGGTGCCGTGACGGCTGATGTGGGCGGCCAGCAGCATCAGCCCGTCGGCGGGAATCAGACCGAGCGTGGTCAGGTCGGGGCCGTCGCCGGACGGGCTGGCCGTGATCGTGGGATGTTGGGCCTGCTGCTGGTAGAACACCGACAGCGACCCGCCGCCGCTCCACCCGGCCAGCACGACCTTCTCGTAGCCCAACCGGTTCTTGGCGTCCTTGATGCACTCGCCGAGGTCCTCGACGACCTTCTCCATCAGCAGCGCCGAGTCGGTGCCCCGAAACCGGCTGTTGCAGTAGATGACGTGATGGCCGGCCCGGGCCAGGCCGTTCATCATCGGCAGGTACGCGCCGCCGCCGATCGGGTGCATGAACACCAACACGGTGTCGGAGGGTTTGTCCTTGGGCCGCAGCAGGTGGCTTTCCAGCACCACCAACTCGGCCACCCCGCCGTACACATCGCGCACACCCGAGTTGTTCTGGTATGCAACAAGATAGGGGATGCGGTCGTATTCGTGCTTCACAGCCGTGGTCATCAGTGCTGCCCGAGGTCGTTGGCGAGCACTTCCTCCGACGGAACCAAGCGTCGCCGGGTGTCCACCGCGATCACCGACCAGTCGACCCGTTCGTAGTCGTCGAACTTGCGCCGGGCACGCTCGCGAGCCTTCTCCGGTGCGCCGTGGTGAACACCTTGCGGCGCATGCGAAATCAACCCGGGCGGCATCGGGATGCCGTAGAGCGATCCACCGTGGAAGAAGGCGATCTCGTCGTAGTCGACGTTGCGGTGATACCACGGGGTGCGTTCGGTGCCCGGCACGCTCTCGGCGGGTTTGGGCAGGAAGTTCATCACGTAGACGCCGGTGGCCTCCATGAACAAATGCACGGTCGGCGGCAGGTGCACGCTGTCGGAGGTGACCACGTTGTAGTCCTCGATGTTGAAGGTGAACGCGAAGTTGTCCCCGCGCCACCCTTCGACGTCGAGCGGATGATGTTGGTAATAAAGCGATGTCGGCCCGCCGGGTACGGACGGGTGGATCAGCCGCACCTCGTATTCGCCGTCGACGGTCGGGCCGGTGCCGTCCTCTGACGGGGCGGGTTCCGGAATCGTGGCCTGCGACGGGTCGAACGGAAAATGACGTCCGAGCGCACCCGGTGGTGGCACCCGGAACTCGTCGGTGGCTTGCACCATCAGCAAGGTGGTCTCGGATTCGGGCACGTGCCGCCACGTACACGCCTTGGGCAGGTACACCCAGTCGCCGGTGCGGTAGGTCAGTGGGCCGAACTCGGTTTCCACCAGGCCCGCTCCGGCGTGCACGAAGCACAGCAGATCGCCGTCCACGTAGCGGGTGTAGAACGGCATCGGCTCACTGCGCCGACTCAACGACACCCGGCAGTCGGGGTTGGAGAACAGCAACAGCGGGCCGCCTGCCGCGTCGGTGGCGTCGCTGGGCTTGAGTTCGCTGGACAACACGTCGAGAGGCCGCAGCGGCCCCTTGCTGCGGTAGGCGGTGGGATCGTTGCGGCGATACATGTTCGCCGTGCGGCCGGTGAACCCGCCGCGTCCCAACTCGTCGTCCTTCAGCCCGTCGAGGTCGGCGTGTAACCGCCGCGGCGTTCGGCCTTTGCGCAGGTGGACGAATGATTCCATGGCGACTCCCTCGACGTGGCCGGTGCAGAACTAAAACTGACTTTAGTTTTAGTTCCGGGGTCCGGTCAATCGGTGAGGTCGACGCGCACGGTGAGCAGGTTGGTGCCGAACGTGCGCACCCCCAGGCTGTTGAACTGAGGCAGCGACCGCAGCCGCTCGTGCGGGTCGTCGTCGGGCATCAGATGCGCGACGCCGTTGTGCCAGCGCCCGTTGAGCCGCACCCGCACGTTGGGGTTGGCCTTGATGTTGCGGATGTAGTGCGACTTGTCCCCGAACTCCGAGACGAACCAGAACTCGTCGCCGACGCGCTTGCCGCCCAACGGGGTCTGACGCGGCTGGCCGGTCTTGCGGCCGGTCGTCTCCAGCAGGGTCTGGAAGGGCATGAGCCGCGTCAACCGGTTCGCGACGTTCTTCTGGAAGAGCATCGTGATCTTGTCGCGTAGGTCCTCGGCCATGGTTTCCCCTTCGATCTAGATCATTGCGGTACGTGACACTTTCATACCCAGTCTGAGTGCGCCGGCCAGTTCACGGCTGGTGTCGTAGTCGAACACCACGTGCCCGGCGATCACATCGACGTCGCGCCTGATCCGTTGCAGCGGGTTGTCCACGAAGTGCGCGCTCGCGCCCGACGCTTCCAGGACCAAACCGATCACCGCGCGCGATTCGGCCACGATGTGCGCGGCGGCCAGGCGCGCCGCCGCGCGCACCGGTCGCCCGATCTCATCGCCTGCGCTGACGGCGGTTTCGATCTCGCCGAGCGTGTCGGCCAGCAGGGCGCGCAGCGCGCGCAACCGGACCTCGGCCTCGGCGAGCCGGGCCTGGGCGATCGGTTTGTCCTTCTGCATGACGCCCTCATAGGCCAGCATGCGCGCCGAAAGCCGCTCGGCGTAGATCTGGGCAGCGCGTTCGGCGCTGCCCAGCGCGGGCATGGCGGCCAGCAACGCCAGTGCGGGCACCATTGGCCAGCGGTAGGTGTCCGCGTCGTGCAGTGCGGCGCCGGGCGCGGTGCCGGTATAGATGTCGACGACCCGCACCAGGCGATGCTCGGGCACAAACGCATCGGTGATCACCACGTCGTTGGAGCCGGTGGCGCGCATGCCGTCGGTGTGCCAGACGTCGTCGATGGTCACCGCGTCGATGGGCAGCAGCGCCAGCGCGGGATAGATGGCGTCGTCCGGCCCGCACAACGCGCCGACGATGATCCAGTTGCCGTCCATCACCCCGGTGGCCCAGGACCATCGGCCGCTCACGCGCACCCCGCCAGGAACCGGCACCCCGCGTCCGGTGGGTGCCAGGGGAGCTGGCGCCAGGAACGGGCGCGTCGCGAACGCCTCCTCCTGGGCCCGTTCGTCGAACAGCGCGAGCATCCAGTTGTGCAGGGCGTAGAAACCGATCGTCCACGCGCTCGACGCGCAGCCGTGTGCCATCCGCCGCACCGGGTCGAGGATCGCGGGAAACGCGGCCTGTTCGCCGCCGTAGCGCGCGGGCACCAACAACTCGGTGAACCCGGACGCCGTGAAGTCGCTGACCGTGTCGGCGGGCAGCCGCCGCAGCCCCTCGGCCTCCACTGCCCGATCGGCGAGTTTGGCGACGAACTCGCTGGTAATCGCGTCGGCTGCGGAGACCGTGGGCATATCGGCGGACGCTACCATACTTTTTTGTATGGAAAGTCGGTGCCAGGTCGGCGAACCGCGGTTCAGCGCCGCAGCATGATGTCGAGGAAACGTTCCCGCTGGTCGGCCGCCCGGGAACTGGGTCGACGACCGGACAGGTGTAGAAATCCGATACCGGCCGCGAAGGTGGCGTTGGCACGCAGGTCGGCTTCGTCGGCGTCGAACCCGTGGTCGCGAAACGCCTGCCGGACCGCGTCCAATACACGTTGATCGGAGGCGCGAACGCTGGCGGCCACCGCCGGATCGGTGCGGGCCCACTCGCGCATCGCGCGTTCCAATGTCCAGTGCCGCGGCGTCACCAGCGACGCCATCATCTGCGACAGTCGCGCACGTGGCGGCACGCCACTCGCGTCGGCGAAGAACCGTCGATCATCGTCCCGCAGTTCGCCCCACGCCTTCACGAGCGCGTCGCGATAGCTGGCCATATCGGAGAAATGCCAGTAGAAGCTGCCTTTGGTGGCCCCGACACGCGCACACAGCCGGTCGAGCTTGAGCGCCTTGATGCCTTCCTCGGCCAAGATCGTGTAGCCGGCCTCGATCCAGCTGTCCACCGACAGCCGCGATACCCGCTCGTTAGCCATGAACCGCAGCCTACGACCCCAAAACGAGCCCCACCGACGCCTCGATCACCGCGTTGCTGCGGGCCGATTCGCGGAGTAGTTTGGCGCAGGCAAATCAGCAGTCGTGGCCGGTCGGACTTTCTCACATGCTGGTCACATGTTTTACTGCTCACGCGACAACTGAAGTTTCTCGGTCCGTTCGACGGCCCCGGGGCAGTCGAGCGGGCACGACGACGCAGTGAAGACATCGCTGCGCCGTCGATGGCGATCGCTCGATCGCAGGGGAATGGCGAGTTAACCCGGTAGACCGGAAATGGATGGAATTGCAGTATGAGCTTCGTTGACAAGATCCGTGGCCCATGGGCCCGTCGGTTCGCGGTGGCCGCGGTAGCAGCGGCTGTGATGCCCGGCCTGCTCGGCCTCACCGGAAACACCGCCACCGCCGAGGCGTTCTCCCGGCCTGGCTTGCCGGTGGAGTACCTGATGGTGCCGTCACCATCGATGGGCCGGGATATCAAGGTCCAGTTCCAGCCCGGCGGCCCGCATGCGGTGTATCTGCTCGACGGTCTGCGTGCCCGCGACGACTACAACGGCTGGGACATGGAGACCCAGGCGTTCGAGTGGTTTTACGAATCGGGCCTTTCGGTCGTCATGCCGGTCGGCGGACAGTCCAGCTTCTACAGCGACTGGTACGCGCCGGCGTGCGGTAACAACGGCTGCCAGACCTACAAGTGGGAAACCTTCCTGACCAGCGAACTGCCGCAGTGGCTGTCGGCCAACCGGGGCATCTCGACGACCGGCAACGCCGCGGTCGGGCTGTCGATGTCGGGTAACTCGGCGATCATCCTGTCGGTGTATCACCCCGACCAGTTCATCTACGCCGGGGCGCTGTCGGCCTTCCTGAACCCGTCCGAGGGCAGCTGGCCGTTCCTGATCAACATGGCGATGGGTGACGCCGGCGGGTTCGACGCCAACGACATGTGGGGCAGGACCGAGGATCCCAACAGCGCATGGAAGCGCAACGACCCGATGGTGCAGATCCCCAAGATCGTCGCCAACGGCACCCGGCTCTGGGTGTACTGCGGTAACGGCACGCCCAACGAGCTGGGCGGCGCGAACCTGCCCGCCGAGTTCCTCGAGGGGCTGACGATCCGCACCAACATCACGTTCCGCGACAACTACATCGCCGCGGGCGGCAACAACGGCGTGTTCAACTTCCCGCCGTACGGCACCCACAGCTGGGAGTACTGGGGCCAGCAGCTGCAGGAGATGAAGCCCGACCTGCAGCGCTACCTCGGCGCCGCCTAGCGGTCCGACGCAACGCGAAGGTCCCCGGCTCGCTCGGCGCGCCGGGGACTTTTGCGTCGTGCCTGATGCGGTCTCAGAACCCGCCGGCCACCCGCACCACCGCGCGCCCGGAGTACTGCCCGGCACGAATCTCGTCGAGCACCCCGACGACGTCCTTGACGTCGACGTCGTGGGCGTAGTCCGCGAGGTGTGACGGCTTCATCGGGCCGCCCAGCTGCTCCCACAACGCCCGCCGCGGCACGATCGGCAGTTGCACCGAGTCGATGCCCAGCAGCGCCACCCCGCGCAGGATGAACGGCATCACGGAGGTGTTCAGCGCCGCCCCGCCGGTCAAACCGCTGGCCGCCACCGCGCCGCCGTAGTTCATGGTGCTCAGCACATCGGCCAGCGTGACACCGCCGACGCAGTCGACGGCGCCGGCCCAGCGAGACCTGGCAAGGGGCCGCGGCTTGGCGTGCGGGTCCTCGGGTAGCCGGTTGATCACCTCGGCGGCACCCAGCGCGGTCAACTGCTCGGTGGCCGATGCCTTACCGGTCGAGGCCACCACGTGGTAGCCCGCGGCGGCGAGCAGATCGACGCTGACCGACCCGACGCCGCCCGTCGCACCGGTGACCACCACCGGCCCGTCGTCCGGTGTGACGCCGTGGCGCTGCAGCGCCTGCACGCTCATCGCGGCGGTGAAGCCGGCCGTGCCGATCGCGGCGCCCTCGCGTGGGCTCAATCCGCCGAGTTTGACGACCCAGTCGGCGGGCAGCCGCGCGTACTCGGCGTAGCCGCCGTGGCGCCCGGTGCCGATGTCGTAGCCGTGGGCCAGCACCGCGTCGCCGACCGCGAACTCATCCGACGTCGACGCCACGACCTCGCCGGTGAGATCGATGCCCGGCACGATCGGGTAGTCGCGCACCACACCGCCTTTGGGCGTGAGCGCCAGCGCATCCTTGTAGTTGGCGCTGGAATACAGGACGCGGACCGTCACGTCGCCGGCCGGCAACGCGGACTCGTCCAGCGTCTGGACTTGCGTTTCGATGCGATCTTCGACCTGCTGCGCGACCAGCGCCTGAAAACTCTCCATGGCTCTCGACGCTAGTCGCCGGAGAGAGGACGAAGCTACTTGAGTTCGGCGGAGGACAGGCCCAGCAATCGGCGCGCCACCACAAGCAACTGGATCTGCTGGGTGCCCTCGAAGATGTCGAGGATCTTGCTGTCGCGCGCCCACTTCTCCAGCAGGGTCTGCTCCGAATAGCCGACGGTGCCGGCCAATTCGACTGCCTTGAGGGTGATGTCGCTGGCGACACGGCCCGCCTTGGCCTTGCCCATCGACGCTTCCTTGGAGTTGGGGATGTCGTTGTCCGCCTGCCATGCCGACCGCACCATCAACAGGTAGGCAGCCTCCCAGTCGGATTCCATCCGCAAGAACTCCGCGGCCGGGGCGCTCTGGGCGTGCGACGGCTTGTCGTAGGAGATTTCCACACCGGCCTCGGTGAGGATCTTGCGGAGTTCCTCCAGCGCGGCGCGTGCGATGCCGACGGCCATCGCGGCCACGACCGGACGGGTGTTGTCGAAGGTCTCCATGACCCCGGCAAAACCCTTCTCCACGTGGATCTCTGGGCTGCCGAGCAGGTTGTCCTTGGGAATGCGGGCGTTGTCGAACCGGATCACCGCGGTGTCGGAGGCCTTGATGCCCAGCTTGTCCTCGAGCCGTTCGACGGTGACACCGGGATGCTCGCGCGGAACGATGAACGACTTGATCGCCGCCCGGCCCAACGACTTGTCCAGCGTCGCCCACACCACAATGTGGGTCGCCCGTGAGCCGGCGGTGACGAAGATCTTCTCGCCGTTGATCACGTACTCGTCACCGTCGAGGGTGGCCGTCGTCGACACCGCGGCCGAGTCGGAGCCGAAGTCCGGTTCGGTGATGGCCATCGCCGCCCAGACGTCCTTGCCGAGCCGCTCGAGCTGCTCGGGGGTGGCCACGCTGCTGATCGCGGCGTTGCCGAGGCCTTGTCGCGGCACCGACAACATCAATGCCACGTCGCCCCAACTGATCTCCATCACGTTGAGCACCGCGGACATGTTGGCGCCGTTGTTGTTTGCAGCCCTGGGCTCGTCGCCTTCGCGGAACGCCTCAGCGCCGGCGAACGCGATGGTCTTGGCCTCGGAGATGCCCTCGAACAGGGTGGCCAACGTGTCGAGCTCGACGGGGTATTCGTGCTCGCGCAGATCCCACTTGCGCGAGATCGGCCGCAGCATCTCCGCGGCGCCCTGATGGGCCTTCTCGATGACCGCCTCGAGTTTCTTCGGCAGTTCCAGATTGATTGCCATGGTTCGTCTTTCGGATAGGCCAGGTAAATGTCAACTAGATGAGCACGACGCCTTCGGCGACGCCGATCGCGCGCAGATCGCGGTACCAGCGTTCGACGGGGTGCTCCTTGGTGTAGCCGTGGCCACCGAGAAGCTGCACGCCGTCGAGGCCGATCTGCATGCCCTTGTCGGCGCCGAGGCGCTTGGCCAGCGCGGCTTCCCGGGCGAACGGCAGCCCCTGATCGGCGCGCGATGCTCCGCGCCAGGTGATCAGCCGCAGCCCGTCGAATTCGATCGCCATGTTCGCGCACATGAACGCCACCGCCTGCCGGTGCGCGATCGGCTCACCGAACGCGTGCCGCTCCTTGACGTAGGGCACCACGTAGTCGAGCACCGCATGCGCGGTGCCGACCGCCAACGCCGCCCAGCCCAGCCGCGACAGCGCGATGGCCTCGGAGTAGTCCTGGTCGGTGGCGTCGTCCTCGCCCAGCCGCGCCGACAGCGGCACCTTCACCCCGTCGAGGGTGACCCGGCCGAGTGCCGCGGCGCGGATGCCCATGCTGGGATCGGCCGTGACGCTGAGCCCCTCAGATGAGGACTCGACGATGAACAGCGTCGGTTTGCCGTTGAGTTGTGCTGCCACGATGAAGATTTCGGCGTCGGCCGCGGCAGGAACCAGCGACTTGACGCCGTCGATGCGGTAGCCGCTGGGGGTGCGCACCGCCGTGGTCTTCAGCGCCGTCGGGTCGAAGAGCGCATGCGGTTCGGCGATCGCCACACAGCCCTGGGGGACGTTCTCGCCGGCGAACTCCTTGAGGTAGGTCGCCTGCTGATCGGCGCTGCCCCAGTGGGTGAGGGCCGATGCGACACCGGCGGGCGCCAGGATCGGCAGCGCCAACCCCATGTCGCCGTAGGACAGCGCCTCGGCGACCAGCACGTTGGTGACCGCCGCCCGATGCCCGGCGATCCCGTCGAAGTTCTCGGGCACGTTGATCGCGGTGATCCCGATCTCGGCGGCCTTGCCGACGAGATCGTCGGGGTATGACGCGGAATCGTCGGCTTCGCGGGCGGCCGGACGCATCACCTCTTCGGCGAACTCGTTGACCGTCTCGACGATCATCTTCTGTTCGTCGTCGGGGGTCAGGTCGAAGTAGTCCGAGCCGCTTGTCTTCAGCCGGGTCGGGCCGCTGGTGCTGCCCGACACCCGCTTGAACTGGCGGGTGGCCGCGCCGGCGACCGAGAACGCCTGTTTGACGCCGTACTTCAGGCCGCGGTTGAGCGGATCACGCAGCTTGTAGCGGTCGAGAAACTCCTGACCGACCAGCGGCGTCACCAGGGCCAGGCCCAGATCGGTCACGGTGCGCTTGTGCTTGTGCAGGCCGACGGCGCTTTCCTTGCCGGTGCGCCGGGGCTTGGATCCGTTTTCCGACGGCAGGGTATTAGACATTTTCAGCTGCCTCGCTATGGGGATTGTCGTTCGCGCTTACCGAACTGACTCCAGAGTAAGGTATCGGAACTGACTCTTGAGTAAGATCGTCGGCTTTGTAGCGCAACTCACAGGGTTACGGTGCGGAAAGCCTGGCCAGGACTGCGTCGTGCAGCAGGCCGTTGGTGGCCACCGCGCTGCCGCCGTGCGGACCGGATTTCCCGGCCAGGTCGGTGAAGGCGCCGCCGGCTTCACGCACCAGGATGTCGAGGGCGGCCAGATCCCACAGCGACACTTCCGGTTCAGCGGCGATGTCGACGGCCCCCTCGGCCATCAGGCAATAGGACAGGAAATCGCCGTAGCCACGCACCCGCCACACGTCGTCGGTCAACCCGATGAAGCTCTCGCGCAGTCCGCGCACCGCCCACCCCGACAGGCTGGAGAACGACAGGCTCGCCGAGCCCAGGTCGTCGACCCTCGACACGCGCAGCCGCCGCTCGGGTTGCGCGCCCGCGCGTGCGTAGGCGCCGTGACCGGTGTGCGCCCACCAACGTCGTTGCAGCGCAGGCGCACTCACCACACCGAGCATCGGGATGCCGTCCTGTAGCAGGGCCAGCAGCGTCGCCCACACCGGCACGCCGCGGACGAAGTTCTTGGTGCCGTCGATCGGATCGACCACCCACTGGCGCCCGGTGAACTCCGCGGCGCCGCCGAACTCTTCGCCGAGCACCGCGTCGTCGGGCCGGTGTTCACCCAACCGGCGCCGGATCATCGACTCGACATCGAGGTCGGCGTCGGTCGCGGGGGTCAGGTCCGGTTTGGTCTGCACGACGAGGTCGACGGCACCGAAGCGGGCCGTGGTCAACGCATCGGCCTCATCGGCGAGCGTCAGCGCCAGCGTCAGGTCATCGGCCTCGGAGTTCATGCTGTGGTCCTACCATGTCGGTATGTGGGAATTCCTGGCGATGCTGCTCATCATCGGCGCCATCGTCGTGATCGCCGGGCCCATGCTCATGCGTCGCCGCGGCGCCGGAGCCGACTGGCCCTCGGGCACCTTACTGGTCACCGGGGTCAGCCCCCGTCCCACCGACGTCTCCGGGCAGCAGTACGCGACCATCACCGGCGTCATCAACGGACCCACGGTCAATGAGCACGTGGTGTATCAGCGACTCGAGGTCGATGTCGACAACTGGCCGACGATGGGCGCGTTGTTCCCCGTCGTGTACTCACCGAAAAATCCCGACAACTGGCGGTTCGCCCCGCAGGAGGGCCCGCCGGCGCAGGATCCGCCGCCGGCCTGAGTCCCCGGGACCTGCCGTCCTCTAACGGTGCCCGATTCGCAGCAACTCGACGATGCTGGTCACCTTCACCCGAGGCCGACCGTGGGGTTCACCTGCCGAGCGTTCGTACTCATCGATCAGCTTCCAGTGCTCGCTGGTAATCACCTTGGGCTGGCACTGCGTCAGCCACCGCGCCAGCTGCTCGGCGTGATCGGCGTCGCGCTCGGGCAGTTCGTCGCCCTGTAGGTCGGCGATCAGGGTGTCGACGGTCTCCTGTGAGTCGCTCTTGTTGCTGCCGATGACTCCGGTGGGCCCGCGCTTGATCCAGCCGACGACGTACTCGTTGCGGCTGCCCTCGACGCGTCCAGCGGTGTGCGGGATGGTGCCGCTGCGCTCGTCGAACGGCAACCCCGGGGTGGGCACGCCGCGGTAGCCGACCGCGCGCACCACCAGTTGGGCCGGCACCTCCTCGCGCTCACCGGTGTCCTTGGCGACGACGCGGCCGTTGTCGGTGACCAGTTCGTTGCGGCCCAGCACGATGGACTCCACCTTGCCGTCGCCCTTGATCTCGATCGGGGAAGTGCGGAACCGGAACACGATGCGCCGTTTGGCGCCGCGCGGTGGCTGCTCGGCGTATTTGCGCAGCACCTTGATGTTGTTGCGCACGGTCTTGCCCGCCGCGTCGAGATCCTCGTCGGTGATGTCGGCGACGTCGTCCCGATCCACGATCACGTCCACGTCGGCCAGGCCCTCGAGGTCACCGAGCTCACGCAACTCCAACGTGGTGAACGGCGCCTGTAGCGGCCCGCGCCGGCCGACGATGAGGACCTCCTCGACGCCGCGGCCGTGCAGCGCCTGCAGCGCGTGGTCGGCGATGTCGGTGCTGGCCAGCACATCGGGGTCGGTGACAAGGATGCGGGCCACATCCAATGCCACGTTGCCGTTGCCGATGACCACGGCGCGCCCGTTCGACAGGTCCGGCCCGCTCTCCCCGAAATGGGGATGCGCGTTGTACCAGCCGACGAAGTCGACGGCGGCGACGCTGCCGGGCAGATCCTCGCCGGGGATGCCGAGAGGCCGGTCGGATTGGGCGCCGACCGCATAGATCACGGCGTCATACCGTTCGGCCAACTCGGCGGCCTGCACGTGCTCGCCGACTGCGACGTTGCCGAAGAAGCGGAACCGAGGGTCGGCGGAGGTGGCCTCGAACTTGGCGCTGACCGACTTGATCTTGGGATGGTCGGGTGCCACACCGGAGCGCACCAACCCCCAGGGGGTGGGCAGCATCTCGAGCATGTCGACGCGCACGTCGCGCTTCTGGTCGGTGTCGTCTTGGGCATCGGCGAACTTCAGCAGCGACGCTGCGGCAAAGTAACCCGAGGGGCCCGAGCCGACGATCGCCACGTGATATGGACGCATACCTCAACCTTCTGTAGGCCGTGTCACTGCCCTGGCGAGACGCAGGGGGCTGTCGCGTCGTCGCGGGGCTGGTTACCCACCCGATGCTAAACGTGCGGTCGCCTCGTTGCCGCCAGTGATGGAGAACCGACACGCCGGTACGCTGATTTCTCGTGGATGCCGACCGTCAAGCCGATATCGCAGCCCTGGACTCCACCCTGACCACGGTGGAGCGGGTGCTCGACATCGAAGGCCTGCGCAGTCGGATCGAAAAGCTCGAGCACGAAGCCTCCGATCCCAGCTTGTGGGACGACCAGACCCGCGGGCAGAAGGTCACCAGCGAGTTGTCACACGCCCAGGGCGAGCTGCGGCGGGTCGAAGAGCTGCGCCAGCGCCTCGACGACCTGCCGGTGCTCTACGAGCTGGCCGATGAAGAGGGCGGTGCCGACGAACTGGCAGAGGCCGACGCTGAGCTCAAACAGTTGCGCGAGGACATCGAGGCGATGGAAGTGCGCACGCTGCTGTCGGGGGAGTACGACGAGCGCGAGGCGGTTGTCACGATCCGGTCCGGCGCCGGCGGCGTGGACGCGGCGGACTGGGCCGAGATGTTGATGCGGATGTACATCCGGTGGGCCGAGAAGCACGGTTACCCGGTCGAGGTGTTTGACACCTCCTACGCCGAAGAAGCGGGCATCAAGAGCGCGACGTTCGCGGTGCACGCACCGTTCGCCTACGGCACGCTCTCGGTCGAGCAGGGCACCCATCGGCTGGTGCGGATCAGCCCGTTCGACAACCAGAGCCGTCGTCAGACGTCCTTCGCCGACGTCGAGGTGCTGCCCGTGGTGGACACCACCGACCACATCGACATCCCGGAAAGCGATGTGCGCGTTGACGTGTACCGCTCCAGCGGCCCCGGCGGTCAGTCCGTCAACACCACCGACTCCGCAGTCCGGCTCACCCACGTTCCGACGGGGATCGTGGTGACCTGTCAGAACGAGAAGTCGCAGCTGCAGAATAAGGTGGCCGCGATGCGGGTACTTCAAGCGAAGTTGTTGGAGCGCAAGCGTTTAGAAGAACGCGCTGAGCTCGATGCATTGAAAGGCGACGGAGGCAGTTCGTGGGGCAATCAGATGCGTTCCTACGTGCTGCATCCGTATCAGATGGTGAAGGACCTGCGCACCGACTACGAGGTCGGCAACCCGTCAGCCGTCTTGGACGGCGATATCGACGGGTTCCTCGAAGCCGGGATTCGGTGGCGCAACAGACGCGATGACGAGTAGCAGCTATCTAGCGTTTTCGCCGGCCCAGGGCTGGCATGACTTCTGGCACGACAACATCGGCGAATGGATCCTCACCAAGGGGCTTCGCATCACCGTGTTGTTGCTTGCCGCCGTGCTGATCGCCCGGTTCATCAACTGGGCCGCGCACAAGGTCACCCGGCGACTCGAGGTGGGCTTCGAGACCGGCGACGCGCTGGTGCGTTCGGAGGCGTCCAAGCACCGACAGGCCGTCGCATCGGTGATCTCCTGGGTGTCCATCGTGCTGCTCGGTGTGGTGGTCGCCGTGCAGATCACGAACATCGTCAACGTGCCGGTCGGCTCGTTGGTGGCGCCGGCCGCCGTACTGGGTGCGGCGCTGGGTTTCGGCGCCCAGAAACTGGTCCAGGACCTGCTCAGCGGGTTTTTCATCATCACCGAAAAGCAATACGGCTTCGGCGATTTGGTGGAGCTGAACATGCTCGGCGCACCCGATGGCGCGCTGGGCACCGTGGAGGACGTCACGTTGCGGGTCACCAAGCTGCGCACCGCCGACGGCGAGGTGTTCACGATCCCGAACGGCAACATCGTGCGCTCGTTGAACCTGTCCAAGGACTGGGCCCGCGCGGTGGTCGACATCCCGGTGCCCGTCACCGCCGACCTCAACCGCGTCAACGACGTCCTGCATGAGGTGTGCGAGGCGTCGATGGACGACCGCCTGCTCAAGGACCTGCTGCTGGACGCCCCGTCGCTGATGGGCGTGGAAAGCATCAGCCTCGACAACGTCAACGTTCGGATGGTGGCGCGCACGCTGCCCGGTAAGCAGTTCGAGGCCGGCAGGCGACTGCGCGTACTCGTGGTCCGCGCGCTGGGCGGCGCCGGCGTTGTCACCCAGACCGATGCGACACCTGCCGTGGACACCCTGCCCCCTGCGGCAGCCAAGGCGGAGCGACCCGGTGGCTGAGCGCAAATTCCGCGTCCCGAGCCATCTGTTGGGCGGCCGGCTCCGCACGTCGACAGTCGCGCTGATCGTGGCGTTCGCCGCGGCGGTGTGGCTGCAGCAGACCTACGAGCCCGCACCGGAGCCGCCCCCACCGCCGACGCAGTTCGTACCGCCGGGCTTCGTCCCTGACCCCAACTACACGTGGGTGCCGCGCACCAACGTGCGCCGCACGACCGAACCGTCGTACCCGACGACCACCACGCCAACCACCACCACGACCACGCCGTCGCCGACCGAGACGACGCCGACCACGGCAGTGGACCCCGACGGACCGGGCCCGTTGTCGCCGCAGACCGACACCGTCGAAACGGCTCCGGAGACGTCGCCGCCGACCGCGCCGGGCGAGCCGCCGGTGACGACGACGGCTCCACCCAGCTAGTCCCGCTACACTGGCCAGCCGTGATCACCCTCGATCGAGTCTCCAAGCAGTACAAGTCGTCGGCGCGCCCTGCGCTGGACAACATCTCGGTCAAGATCGACAAGGGCGAGTTTGTCTTCTTGATCGGGCCGTCGGGATCGGGCAAGTCCACGTTCATGCGGCTGCTGCTGGCCGAAGACACGCCGACGTCCGGTGACATCCGCGTCTCGAAGTTCCACGTCAACAAGCTTCCGGGCCGACACATCCCCGGCCTGCGCCAGGTGATCGGCTGCGTGTTCCAGGATTTCCGGCTGCTGCAGCAGAAGACCGTGTTCGAAAACGTCGCGTTCGCGCTGGAGGTGATCGGCAAGCGCGGCGAGGTGATCAACCGGGTGGTGCCCGACGTGCTCGAGATGGTCGGGCTGTCGGGCAAGGCCAACCGGCTGCCCGCCGAACTGTCCGGCGGTGAGCAGCAACGCGTGGCCATCGCCAGGGCGTTCGTCAACCGGCCGCTGGTGCTTTTGGCCGACGAGCCGACCGGCAACCTCGACCCGGAAACCAGCAAGGACATCATGGACCTGCTTGAGCGCATCAACCGCACGGGCACGACCGTGTTGATGGCCACCCACGACCATCACATCGTCGACTCGATGCGTCAGCGCGTCGTCGAGCTCGAACTGGGCAGGCTGATTCGTGACGAGCAGCGCGGCGTGTACGGAATGGACCGCTAGTGCGCTTCGGCTTCCTGATCAACGAGGTCCTGACCGGATTTCGGCGCAACGTCACCATGACGGTGGCGATGATCCTGACCACAGCCATCTCGATCGGCTTGTTCGGGGGTGGGCTGCTGGTGCTGCGGCTGGCCGACCAGTCGCGCGACATCTATCTCGATCGGGTGGAGAGCCAGGTCTTTTTGACCAACGACGTCTCCGCCAACGACCCGACCTGCGACGCCGACCCGTGTCAGGCGCTGCGCGAGCAGATCGAGAACCGAGATGACGTGCGCTCGGTGCGTTTCCTCAACCGCGACCAGGCCTACGAGGACGCCATCACGAAGTTCCCGCAGTACAAGGACGTCGCCGGGCGCGACGCGTTTCCGGCGTCGTTCATCGTCAAGCTGGAGAACCCCGAACAACACCACGAGTTCGACGAGGCCATGGTCGGCCAACCCGGGGTGCTCAACGTGCTCAACCAGAAGGACCTGATCGACCGGCTGTTCGCGGTTCTCGACGGCATCAGCAACGCGGCGTTCGCCGTGGCGCTGGTGCAGGCGGTCGGCGCGGTGCTGTTGATCGCCAACATGGTCCAAGTCGCGGCCTACACCCGTCGTACCGAGATCGGCATCATGCGACTGGTCGGCGCCAGCCGCTGGTACACGCAGTTGCCGTTCCTGGTGGAGGCGATGCTCGCTGCGCTGATCGGGGTGATCATCGCGATCATCGGGCTGATCGTGGTGCGGGCGTTGTTCCTGGAGAACGCGCTCAACCAGTTCTATCAAGCCAACCTGATCGCGAAGGTCGACTACGCCGACGTGCTGTACTTCAGCGCTCCGTTCATGCTGTTCCTGGGGCTCGCAATGTCCGGTGTCACCGCCTACGTCACGCTGCGGCTCTACATACGGCGCTGATATGGCCAAGAAAGCCGACCCGACCAGGTCCAGTAACAACAAGGTCGTCGCGACCAACCGCAAAGCGCGACACAACTATTCGATCCTGGAGACCTTCGAGGCCGGCATCCAACTGGTCGGCACCGAGGTCAAGAGCCTGCGCGAGGGGCAGGCGTCGCTCGCCGACGCGTTCGCCACCGTCGACGACGGCGAGGTGTGGCTGCGCAACGTGCACATCCCCGAATATCACCACGGCAGCTGGACCAACCACACCCCGCGGCGCAACCGCAAACTTCTGCTGCACCGCCGGGAGATCGACCGGCTGATCGGGCGGATCCGCGACGGCAACCTGACGCTGGTGCCGCTGTCGCTGTACTTCTCCGACGGCAAGGTCAAGGTGGAACTCGCGTTGGCGCGCGGTAAGGAGGCCCGCGACAAACGCCAGGATCTGGCCCGCCGCGATGCGGACCGGGAGATCATCCGCGAGCTGGGCCGCCGCGCCAAAGGCATGACCTGATCGATTGAGTTGATGGCGGGAGGGAGCCCGTCACGACGTAACCTTTCGCTGCCGCAAAAGTTGAATGCGATATTTGCCGAGCGGGCCGGGCAAGCCCCTCGAGTAAGGCATCATGGCGAAGCGGGAAGGTGGAAAAGCGTGTCGCTCAGGGGTCAGCGCAGGCGTTACGTCGACTTGCTGGCTCTGCTCCTGCTGGTTGTGGTGAACGCGCTGGCCCCGTGGGGACACGACGTGGCCACGGCTGGGTTGACGGCGATGCAGGCGGTCCTGGGCATTGCGGTCGTGGTCCGCGGCTTCGCGGTGGCGCGCAGGATGCACGGTCCGTCTCGATGGTGGCGAGTGCTCATCGCCGTCGCTTGTTTGAGCTGGCTCATCGGCGAGTTGCTGTGGTGGACGGACGGCGGGTCGGCCGACGGGCGCGTGGCGGGCGCGAGTGAAATTGTGGCGTATCTGCTCCCTGCGGTGCTCATCTTCGCTGCCGTGCTCGTGCTGGGCCGTTCAGACGGCTTAACCGCCGGCACTCCGACCATTCCGGGGCGCCCGTATTCTCTCGTCGCTTTCGTGCTGGACGGGGTCGTGGCCGCCATATCGTTCTCGCTACTGTCCTACATCGCCGGCTACGGCGGACTGGCTGCCGCGGCGTTCCCTCGGTCCGACGATCCCCCCGTACTGGTGACCTATTCGCTACTCCAATTGTGCGCGGTGGTGGCGGCGGTGTCCTTGGCCATTGTTTACCGGCCCGGCCGGCCGTCTCGGGCGAACTGCCTGCTGCTGACCGGCGGAATCATGTTGCTCACGTCAGCGGACCGGTTGGTGGCCTATTTCCGGACCGTCGGTGTGCACAACGGTGACCTGTGGGGCGGCGGCCTGTTCGTCATCGCGCTGGTGTTGGTGGTGTACGCGCTGTCCGAACCGAGACCGCGATCGGAGTCGGCGGCGCAAGCCGGTGATCGGGTCATGGACTGGGTCCAGCTGCTCCTGCCGTACGCCGGATTTGTCGGCATTGCAATGCTTTACGGCTACCACGTGATGATCGGCCAAGAGCTGGACGCGGTGCTGGTCAGCGGAGCGGTGGTGATGGTTGTGCTGGTCGCCGCGCGTCAGGCCCTTGCGATGCGCGCGCAGCAGCGGCTGACGATGCGGCTGTACGACGCGCAGGCCCGGCTCGCGCACCAGGTGCACCATGACACATTGACCGGGCTGCCGAATCGGTTGCTATTCGGCAAGAGACTCGAAAGCGCCGCCAGGGGCGACTTCGTGCTGATATTCGTCGACCTCGACGACTTCAAGGACGTCAATGACCGATTCGGGCACGCCGGCGGTGACGCACTGTTGCGTGCCGTGGGCGAACGTCTGCGTCGATGCGTGACAGAGGCAGACACCTTGGCCCGCATCGGCGGCGACGAGTTCGCGATTCTGATCAACGACGAAATGGCGTCGCCCGAAGTCGTCGCCGACCGCATCCAGGCGGCGCTTCGAGAGCCGTTCGCCGTGCACGGTTCCAGTGTGCGGATCCGCGCCAGCATGGGCCTGGTTCGGCACTGCGCCGACGAAATCACCCAGACCCCAGACGATCTGCTGCGCAAGGCCGACCAGTCGATGTATGAGGGCAAGCGCCTGGGAAAAGACATCGCCGTGGTCTATCCGTCGATCGCGGATCTGGCCGTGGACTTTCCCACCGCGCTGCGCCATGCCGATGGCGATGCGCCCGCCGGGTTCAACCTGGTCTACCAGCCGATCGTTCGGCTGCCCGAGGCGACTCCGGTGGCCGTCGAGGCGCTCGCGAGATGGGCAGCGCCCGACGGCACACAGATCGCGCCTGAGACATTCGTGGCTGCGGCCGAGGCCGCGGGACTCGGGCATGTCCTGGACGCGATGATCCTGGATCTGAGCTGTCGGGAACTCACCGCCGCTGGCACGGACCTTGGTATCCACGTGAACATCGGGGCGGCACGGTTACACGGGGGGCGTTTCCACGACGTCGTGGCCGCGACGCTGGCCCGCTACGGCATGGCGCCCAGCCGGCTGACGCTGGAGATCACCGAGACCGTGCCGATTATCGATCTCGAGGAGGCGGCCGCACAGATCGAGCGGCTCAACGCCACCGGTGTCAAAGTCGCGCTGGATGATTTCGGGGCCGGATACAACTCGTTGACCTATCTGCACGCGTTGCCTGTCCACGTCGTCAAACTCGACCGCAGCCTGGTGACCGGTGTGGAACGGGCGCGAGACGCCGCGCTGTACCGCTCGGTGACCGCGGTGTGCAACCCGTTGGGCCTGGAGGTGGTCGCCGAAGGTGTCGAGACCGACGACCAGGCGGAGATGGTGTTTCGCGCCGGCTGCGGCTTCGCTCAGGGACATCTGTTCGGAAGACCCGCCGCGATCGCCGACCGTGCCATCGAACCTCTCACCGCTGACCGTACGGTCAGGCGGTGAGCTCCTCGCGTCCGGTGACGAAGCTCGACACTCTTGCTGCCGGTGCGAGCAAGCGGGTGAGGCCGACGCGGGCTAGGAGGACAGTCCGCTGACCGCCGGAAGCGTTAGGCGATACTGATAGCGATTAGTTAGCCGGTCGAACCGTAGGAGCGCCACCGTTGACAGAAGCGACGAGTTCGGCCGAGACGGCGACTACCGCGTTTTTCGAACGTCGTGGTGACAGCTTTCACCCGCGACGGATCGCCAGGGGCGGCTGGGGCCCGCTCATCAGCGGTCACGTGGTCGGCGGTCTGTTGGGATGGGCCGTCGAACGGGTTGTCGACGACTCGGATTTCCTGCCTGCGCGGTTGACGGTCGACCTGCCCAGGCCGGCGGCCATCGCGCCCGTCGAGTTGCAGACCCGTGAGATCCGTAGCGGTAAGCGGTTGCGTCTCGTCGAAGCGGTCATTCGCCAAGGCGGAAAGGTCGTTGCGCAGGCGAGTGGTCTGTTCCTGCGTCGTGGCGAGCAGCCGACCGGGAAGATCTGGTCGCCGCAAATCGAAATGCCGCCGATACCAAAGCAATCGGGACCGATCGACAACCCGCTGTTCCTCCGCACCTACGGCTGGGGGTTGTCGGTACAGAATCCCGACGAAACTTGGCCGGGGGAGGGCGGTCCGAAGTACACGTGGTTGAAATTGGTGAAGCCGCTGTTCGACGACGAGCCGCTGACACCCTTCACCCGCGTAGCGATGGCTGCGGATGTGACTGCGTCGCTCGTCAATTGGAGCTCGGAGGGCTTGAAGTTCATCAATGCCGACTACACCCTCACGCTGAGCCGCTTGCCCGCGGGGTCGGTGATCGGGTTGGCATCGCAGAGCCATTCGACCCAGGACGGTATCGCGACCGGTTCGGCGGTCATTTTCGACGAGAACGGCGAGATCGGCAGCAGCATCTCCGTGTCGGTGGCGCAATCAGGATTCGCTCCGCCGTCTCGCTGACCAGCCCTGCTTATTGCGCGAGCGTGCGCGTTTGAGGGCGACACGCCGGTCGGCACCAGATTTTGCGCACGCTCGCCGGCGCGCAGCGCTACGTTCGGCGGTGTGAGTACTTCGCGCCCCGTGACTGTCCTCGACAAATCCACCGTGTTAGACGGCTTGTTCGCTGTGTGGGACGACATCGCCGCGCTCGCCGCCGGTCTGGACGACGCGCAGTGGCAGGCGCCGACGGCGCTACCCGGCTGGACGGTGCACGACGTCACGGCCCACATGGTCGGCACCGAATCGATGTTGGCGGGCGTGGACACCCCGGACACCGACGTCGACGTGTCCACGCTTGAGCACGTCCGCAACGACATCGGGGCGATGAACGAACGCTGGGTGCGCCAGCTGCGCCAGATCAGCTCGGCGGAGCTGCTCGAGCGGTTCCGCGCCGTCACGGCCGGTCGGCGCGAGGCGCTGACGGCGATGTCCGAGGACGACTGGAACGCCGTCACGATGACCCCGGCCGGTCCGGACAGCTACGGCCGGTTCATGCGGGTGCGGGTCTTCGACTGCTGGATGCACGAGCACGATATCCGCGACGGCGTCGGTCTCCCGGCCTCCGATGCCGAGGTAGCGGGATCCGCCGCGGAGCAGGCGCTCGACGAGATGGCGGCCAGCATGGGTTTCGTCGTCGGCAAGTTGGGCGGGGCGCCCGACGGGTCCCGGGTGTCGATCGAGTTGACGGGTCCGCTGAGGCGCACGATCAACGTGGCGGTCGAGGGCAGGGCACAGGTGGTCGACGACTTCGGCGGCGAGGCGCCCACGTCGACGATCCAGCTCGACGGGCTGTTGTTTACGCGGCTGGCCGGCGGACGCACCGCGCTGGACCACGCTGCCGTTACGTACGGCGGTGACGAGGCCGTCGGCAGGCGGATCGTCGAGCGCCTCAACTACGTGATCTGACGCGCGGCTCGCGCGGGTCGGGAAGATATCGGTGGAGTGCGTTGTTGGTGAAGGCGTACTATGGAATGTCCTGCCGATCGCGGCAGGTGATGTTCGGAAAACTAAACAAGGGGCTGAACGGTTTCGACTTCGAGTGTCGAATCAAGGGAAGCGTGCCGGTGCAGGCAAGAGACCACCGTAAGCGTCGTTGCAACCAATTAAGCGCCGATTCCAATCAGCGCGACTACGCTCTCGCTGCCTAAGCGACAGCTAGTCTGTCAGCCCGGGAGAGCCCTCGACCCGGTGTCTGGCATCAGCTAGAGGGATCCACCGGTGAGTCCGGTCGCGGGACTCATCGGGACAACCGACAGCGACTGGGATCGTCATCTCGGCTTGTTCGCGTGACCGAGAGATCCGAGTAGAGACATAGCGAACTGCGCACGGAGAAGCCTTGAGGGAACACCGCAGGACCCGGGTTCGATTCCCGGCAGCTCCACCAATCGAAGGTACTGGCCAGGGCAACGAGCCCTGGCCAGTTCTCGTTTCACCATCTGTCGACCTGGCCGTTTCGCTGGGAATCTCGTGCGTCTGCACTTAAGCTGTGCCAGTCCCGCTTCGAGACATGTGCGCTTAACTCTCAGGGATCACGCGTTGGCGGCTCGGCGCACAAGGGGGAAACGGTGACTCAAGGGCTAGGGCGTCTGCGCGGAAAGTCCGCGGTGATCACCGGGGCGGCGTTCGGCATCGGCCGGGCAACGGCCGTGCTCTTCGCGCGCGAGGGCGCGCGGTTGGTGGTGACCGATGTTCAAAGCGAGCCGCTGCTTGCGCTGGCCGACGAATTGCGGAACGCCGGGGCCGAAGTCGAGACAGTCATCGGTGACGTCTCAATCGAGGCCGATGCGCAACGGATGATCAATGCGGCGGCCGGCCGCTACGGCCGGCTCGACGTGCTGGTCGCCAACGCCGGGATCATCCCGCTCGGCGATGCGCTGGAGGTCTCCGCCTCCGACTGGGACGAGGTTGTCGCCATCGACGGACGTGGCATGTTCCTGACGTGCAAGTTCGCGATCGAGGCGATGTTGCCGATCGGGGGTGGCGCCATCGTCTGCCTCTCGTCGATCAGCGGACTGGCAGGGCAGAAGCGTCAGGCGGCCTACGGGCCCGCCAAGTTCATCGCTACCGGCCTGGCCAAGCACCTGGCCGTCGAGTGGGCCGACCGGGGGATCAGAGTCAATGCCGTTGCGCCCGGGACGATTCGGACCGAGCGTGTCAAGCGGCTTCCCGAGGAGCCGGGTGGCGCGGAGTACTTGGCGGCAATCGAGAGCATGCATCCGATGGGCCGTCTCGGCGAGCCGGCTGAAGTCGCCAGCGCCATCGTCTTCCTCGCGTCCGACGACGCCTCTTTCATCACCGGCGCCGTCTTGCCCGTCGACGGGGGATACCTAGCGCAATAGCGACGACGCCCGGCAGCTCTGAGAAGGCGGCAGTTTGCGGCACGCCGTTTGTGAAACGTGGGCGAAAAACACGGCCAAATTCCGCCAAGGTTTCACAAACGGCGCCCGGGGGCTAGGCGCGGGCCGCCTGGTCGACCACCGACGCGAGCGGGGCAGCTTCGGCCCAAACCACCCATCCTGCCGACGACGCCGACACCAACGCCCGCCGCGCTCAGTCAGCTTCGGTCGAGGTCCCACTGGCCGAAATCAGAAGCGAGGACTTCGTTCTCGTCGACCTGGGTGCCGCCCATGGCGATCCCCGTGTCCGGCCCGGTGACCACCACCGCCTGATACAGCACCGCCCGCGGCTCGCGCTTACCCGCGGACCACGCCCTCGTCTGCCAGGCCCACCAGTGCCCGTCTGACGTCGATCGGCCGATCACCGCATCGTCGATCGCCCACGCGCACACCCGCGCGTGCCCGTAGACTCCGGTGCGCTCCACGCCCACAACGGAGTTGATCCCTCGAAGCCACTGCGCAGCAACGTTTTTCCAAGTGTCGAGGTCGATATCCTCGTCGATGCTGAAGAAGATGGGCGCGGAATCCGGACCGCCGGCCGCGGCATGCCACCGCAGCGCGGTGTGCGCGTCCGCCACCCCGCCCTCATAACCGCGGGTGTAGTCCGACGGCGTCGCCCAACCCGGCTTGCCGTACTGATAGCAGCTGGCGACGTGCAGACCGGCCGCGCGCAGTGAATCCGCGTACTCGCGGGTGACCGGCTTGAAATCGAAGTCGGCGCCCGGCCGCAACTCGGACACGTAGACCAGTGCCCCGTCATAGCCGGCCGCCTTGATCTGGTCGGCGGGCACCTGCCGGTGGGTGAAGTCGACGAGCCGCAAGGGCCGCGCACCCGCCGTCGGCGCATCGACCGCCGCGCCTGCCATACCGAGCATCACCAGCACAGGTGCGGACGCGCCGAACCTGAGAACGTCGCGCCGCGAACAAGATCGCCCTCGGTCGCCGGGGGCGGGTACGGCGCGATGGTCACAACGCTCCATGCCCCTTACTCTGGGGCGCGTCGCCCGCACCGTCAATGGATGGAGGTGGCAATGGTCAGGTTCGCCGCATCGGCCCTGCTTCTCCTGGCATGGGTCACCTCGTGTGGCCACGCGTCCGCGCCCGCGGTGCACCAACCCCCATCGCACACCCCGACACCGCCGGCCGCGACCAGCCCGGTGCGGACGCCGACTGCCCCGCCCACTCCCGACATCCCGGCCGTCTCCGAGGTGATCAACGACGCGATCGCCGCACATCGGCTCCCCGGTGCCGTCGCCGCGGTTGGACACGGCGGCAAGGTCGTCTTCGAGCGGGCCTACGGCGTGCGCAAACTGGCCGGTGAACAAGGGCTCGACGGCGCACCGTCGCCCGCCGAGCCGATGACCCTGGACACCATCTTCGACGTCGCGTCGCTGACGAAACCGCTGGCCACCGCGACCGCCATTCTGCAGCTCTACGAAAAGGGCAAGGTCGACCTCGACAAGCCCGTCCAGACCTACCTGCCCGAATTCAACCCGGACGGCGATCCGCAGCGCGCGAAGGTCACCGTGCGCACGTTGCTCACCCACACGTCCGGTGAACCCGACGTGCTGGACCTGCGCGAACCGTGGGGCCTGGAGCGCGCCGACAAGACCGCAGGCATCCATCGCGCACTGAGCGCCCCGCTGCTGTCGGAGCCCGGTGCGGTGTTCCGCTACTCCGACATCGGCTTCGTCCTGCTCGGCGCGATGGTCGAAAAGCTCACGGACCAGACGTTGGACAGCTATGTGCAGCGCAACATCTTCGCGCCGCTGGACATGGACGACACCCGCTACCTGCCGCCGGCGAAAGCCTGTGGGCCCCACAAGATCAGGGGAGTGGCGCTCGCGTGGGCACCAGACCAAGGGGCTCACGAAAGCTGCGCGGCGGGTACGTGGAGCATCGATCTGTTGCCGCGGATCGCGCCGACGGCGATCGACGGAGAACACGCCGTCGATCCCAGCAAGAATCCCAATTTCGGCCACCTGCTGCGCGGCACGGTGCACGACCCGACGGCGCGTCGCATGGGCGGGGTCGCCGGATCCGCGGGGGTGTTCTCCACCGTGCACGACGTCAGCCGCTTCGCCCAGGCGCTGCTGGACCAGCTCGCGGGCCAGCCGAGCCTATTTCCATTGCAGCAGAAGACATTACAGCTGATGACCACCCCCCAACAGCCCGGCCATTCGACCGACCAGCTTCAAGCAGCCGACGCCGCCGCGCGCGCTGCCGCTCCGAGATATCCGGCGATCAGGGGCCAGAACCTGCGCGGCCTCGGCTGGGACATCGACACCGGCCACTCCCGGCCGCGAGGCACCATCTTTCCGATCGGCAGCTTCGGCCACACCGGCTTCACCGGAACCTCCCTCTGGCTCGACCCGGGCTCAAACACCTACGTCGTGCTGTTCACCAACGCCATCCACTTGCCCGGTAGTCGACCCGTGTCGGATCTACAGGGTGCGGTGGCGACGGCCGCGGCCCGCGCGCTCGGTATCTGAAGCCGGGCGCGGTCTCATCGCCCAGGCCGCCAAACCCACTGCGACAGCGGAAAGTACGTGCCAGGCGCCGTGGAACTGCCACAGGCTGTCGGGCCGGCACAGCGGCGACCCCGAACGCCCCGCGGCGTAGGCGAGCAAGCCCAACGCGAAAACCCCGGCAGCCGTCGCCCACGAGGACCGGCGCACCCGGAGTCGGCTGCGGGCCAAACCGGCGGCGCAGATCGCGGCGAGGGCGACGATGGGCCAGTCATGGGCCGCCTGCGCCCATGACGGCTGCGTGCCGTGGTAGGCGAAGCTGCCCAGCCCCACCGTCACCGCCGCCACCCCGGCAAGCGCCCCCAGCACGGCCCTCGCTCTCGTGGCCCACCACAGCACGACCATCCCGACGACGACGTAGGCCAGGCTGGTGAGCGCCAGAACCGGCTGCGCCAGCGCGACGCCGGCGACGCGTTCGCAGTCGGTGTGCCCGAGACTCCTCGGGGCGAAAAACAGGTGCATCGGCGGCCACGGTAACCCGCCCGCATCCGACGCGTGCCGTGAGAACATCGCATGGTGACGGTGGTTCTGGCGCTGCGCTGCGCCGACGGGTTGGTGATGGGGTCGGATTCGCAGATCACCGATCCGGGTCGCGGGTTGAGTTATCCCGCGCAGAAGCTGCACATGATGGGGAAGCACGCGGCGTGGGGCGGCAGCGGTTCGCGGGCCGTGCTCTACGACCTCGAACAGATCTTTCACGCCGAACCCGACGGGATCCTAGAGGCCGACGACATCGGCCGCGCCCTCCAGCAGCGCACGGTCCCGGTGTTCAAACACCACTACGAAAACTTCATCGAAGACGTGCCCGCGAAGTCGACCAGCGGCGCGACCCCGGCCACCTACGTACTGGCGGCGGGCTTCGCCGGGGACCGCCCGTTCATCGTCGACCTCGACCCCCACGGGCTCATCGGCCATTACGAGGAGACCGGCTTTCAAGCGGTGGGTAGCGGAGCGCCGATGGCGCAGCAGGCCTATGCGCTGCTGTCGAATTTCCGGATGACCGAACGCGGCGTCGACTACGGCCTCGTGGCGGCGCTACGGGTGCTCGACGCGCTCGATGTCTCGTCGCCGAGCGTCGGGGGACCGATGGACCTGTGTCGAATCACCTCGGACGGGGCGCATCACCTCGACCCCGACGAAGTCGAAAGCGTCCGAACGCACGTCGACCGGTGGTTGTCCCTCGAGAAGAGCGCGCTCGACGGACTGTTCGACTAGTCACCAATCCGCAATACCGGCGCGCGATTCAGGTCGGCGAGGTGTCGAGCGGCGATCCCGGCGCCGGTGTGCACCGCCCGCCACTGCGAGATCACCGGGTCAGATGCGGCGAGGGCGTATCGACCGGTCGTCAGTAGCCGGTCGGCCGCGTCACGCGCCCGCACGACGGCCTGGTGGCACGCCCATGTCGCGGCCGCAACCTCGCCGTCGTGCTCCAGCGACGTCACGACCTGAAGCTTGGCGGCATCGATGTCGGACGCCGCCCTCGCCAACTGAGCCGCGCCCGCTCCGGTGACCTGTTCGCCGCCGTACGACGTGGCAAGGCGTCCGCGCATCTGATCGACGCATTTGCGCCACACGCCGTCGGCCGCTCCCACCGCCGCGGCCGCCATACCCGCCCCCGCGACCGCGAAGACGCTGTCGCGGCCGCCAAAGATGTGGCGCCCGCCTACCGGCGCCTCGCGCACCGTCACATCGGCCACTCCCGCCCCGTCCAGACCGGCCGAGCCGATCGGGTCGGCGCGCACCGCGCCGCGAGGCAACAGGACGCGACGCGCACCGCTTGTCGACAGCAGCAGCCAGTCGGCGGCATCGGCGCCCACGACCGATCGCCAGTGACCGCTGAGCCGACCGTCCCCGTCAACATTCCCCTCGGCTCGATAGCTGGCGGCGACCAGTGCGGCCGGATCAGCGCCCCAGATTTCGTCGGCCGCATCTCCCGGCAGTTGTGCGACCTCATACGCGGCCGCGTTGTAACCGGCAATCAGCCAACTCCGGAAGCCGTCGAGTGCGGCGATCTCACCGATCGCCGCGATGAACTCCTGAGCGGGCAACGCGGCCCCACCCAGTCGAGCCGGTTGCAGAATCCGGTAGGCGACCGAGTCACGCGGCGCTACAACAGCTTCCGCCGTCACCGCGTCGACCACCGCACGCACTGCCTCACGTTCAGCGGCCAGTTTGGCCATGCCCACCTCCACCGACAGCGACAATGGTAGGCGTGACCGCGGTAGGGAACGTTCGATGACTGGCCAGAATTCGTCGAAATCTGTGCTCAGCGCGGTGCGGTCCCTTCTGCCTCAGATCGCGGCGGCCGCAGAAGAGGTCGATCGAACCGGCGTAGTGGACTCGCAGCTGATCAGGCAGTTGCACGACGCGGGTTACTTCTCGCTGCTGCAATCCGAACCGTTCGGCGGCCTAGAATCCGGACCCGACATCTACCTGACGGCCACGCGGGAGCTGTCTTCGGCGTGCACGTCCACCGGGTGGCTGGCCGGATGGCTTGCGGTGAACAACTGGGGGCTTTCCGTGCGCGATGAGCGAGTACTACAGGAGATCTGGGGTGAGGATCCTCGCGCGCTCCTGTGTTCGTCCTACGCTCCGACCGGACGGCTCGAGGCCGTCGACGGAGGGTTCCGGTTATCCGGTCGCTGGACGCGGTGCACGGGTGCTCACCACTCCTCGTGGCTGAGCGTCGCGGCTCTGCTGGTCGGTTCCGATGGCGCTGCACAGGATTTCGTGGCTGTGCTGGTGCCCAGGACCGACTACAGTATCGAATCGACGTGGAATGGTCTGGGCCTGCGGGGAATCGGCGCTGACGACGTCGTTGTCTCCGGGGCATTTGTACCCCGGTATCGCTCGTTCAGCTGGCTGGACTTCGACCTCGGTTCGAACGTTCCTGCGCTGGACCGGCTTCCGCAACCGACGGTGTATACGCTGGCCGGGACCATCCCGTTGATCGGTGCGGCGCAGCGTGTGGTCGCGACGCGGCCGCAGGATGCGATGACGCCATCGGACCCGGTCGCCATGGCTCGCACCGACCTTGAGCTGTCGGTGCTCCAGATCCACCGCAACGTGTCTGAGCTCCTGAGCTGTGTTCGTGGCGGCGACCAGCCGGACACCGAGTTGGTGCTGCGGACGCGACGCGATCAGGTGATGGCCGCCGATCGGGCCGTGCGCGCCGTCACCACTATCGTGCAGACCTGGACCCATGACGCCGACGACGTTGTGGTTGAACGTATCTCGCGGGATATGCAGACGGCGCGCATGCACGTCTCCAGCAATGTCGAGCAGGTACTCTCCGTCGTAGGCAGGTTTGCGCTCGGCCTCGAGGTCGACGACCTCATCTGGTAGGCGATCACACCCAGTCGTCGGACGACAACGTGCGCAGCACCCGCGACAACATATCGTCGGTGACGGCCACGGAAGCGGTTTGGACCTGCGCCGATGCTGACGTCGAGTCGGTGAGGCGTTCGGCGATGCCCCGGGAGCAGCGGGTGAGAAACGGTGCCACTCTTTGCAATCGAGCGACCGGCACGATGCCTGAAAGTGAGACCGCCGCCCACTCGCCGTCGGCGAGTCGGATAGGCGCCGCGACGCTGGAAAGGCCCGCGGCCAGCTCCTGGTCGTCGTAGGCGAGCCCGTGCCGGGATCTGATGCGCGCCAACTCCTGATGCAGTGTGGGAAGGTCGGCGATCGTCGCCGGAGTGCGTTTGCGAAGCGGGGTAGCGAGAGTTTCGTCGATTTTCTCGGGGGAGAGCTGTGCCAGCATCGCCTTGCCCAACGCGCTGGCGTGCGCGGGGGTGTAGCCGGCGACGCGTAGCGGTCCCACACCACCGTGATCATCCGAAACCCGGTCCAGGCACAAGACATCGGCCCCGCGTAGGACGCCGAGATGCACCGCCAGCGCGGTGTCGGCGCGGAGGCGCTCCAGCACGGGGGAGGCCACCGCACGCAGCCGGGAATGGTCAACTCCGCGTCGCGCCGCCGGGGACGAGGAGGTAAGGCAGTATCCCGCCGAGCGGCGGTGAAGCAACCCTGCGCTGTTCAACTGGCTGAGGATCCGATGAGCCGACGAGCGTGGTAAGCCCGTTTGGCGGGCCACCTGGTCAAGCGGCAGCGGCTTGTCGGCGAGGTTCAGCGAGTTCAGGATCAGCGCAACCCGGGACACCATCGACGTCGGCGCGTCCGATGCATTGCCGCGAGATTCTCGCACGATCACCTCCGAACTCGTAGCCGCACGAGAACGATCCCACTTGCTACCGAAGGTGGTGACCGAAACCGGTTGTTTGTCCGACCGGGACCATCACACAGCAGAGCCGGCCCCGCCACCGATGGGGGTAGGGGCCGGCTGTGCTGAGTGGCTGGCTACCGCGTCATGCAGCCACACTTGCCTCACCGGTGTTGCCCGCGTCGCCGCGCGCGTCGGATCCGGCGTCGTCGTCGCCCGTGTCGCCGAGCGTCGGTGCTCCGGTGACGTCGTCGTCGGCCTCGTCTGAGGTGTCGGACGACCGGGTTCCCGGCGACGTGGAGCCAGGCTGCGTGGTACCGGGCACGGCCTTGTTCCCGTCCTTCAGGTCGGTTGCGCCGTTGGCCGTCACGCCCGGCGCGTCATCGTCGGGCGCGTCGGTTTCCGAGGGGACGGTCTGCGCGTCGTCGACGGCGTTCGCAACCTCCCGAGCCTCCGTAGCTTCCGCAGCCTCTGTCGGTTCCGCGGTGCCGGCCTGCGGGCCACTATCGGAGGAGACCGCCGCAAGGTCGTTGACGGACAAGACGTCGGCACCTGAGGGGACGGCGCGCGTGTCCTCGGCGGCCGCCGAGTCGGTGGCCGTATCGACGGTGGATACCTCGACCGGTGACGACGACGCCGGCGCGGCGGGGGCGAACTTCTCGGCGAGTTCGCTGCTGACCTTGGCGGCCATCGCGCGCTGGAACTTGACGAGCGAGTATGCAGCGTCTGCGAAACCGCGGTTGAACGCGGTGGCGATCGTCGCGGGGTCTCTGGTGGCCAACGCTTCGGCAACCTGACGTGCGGTAGTCACGAGCTGTCGGCTCAACGTCCGGATGTGGAGCCTCGTTGCCCCGGCGAGCGTGAGATCGGGGCTGAACTGCTGGCCGTTCCAGTTCACCAGAATCCACCCGTCCTCGGGATTGCCTTCGATCACAACGTAATCGGTGTTGTCCAACGGGCTGGTGCGCAGCAGCTCGATCTTCTGCTGCAAGGTGAGGTTCGAGACGTTCATCATCGTCCAGAACATGATGGTGCCGCCGTGGGAGAACACGACCGGGTTGCGGTCGCCCTTGTCGTACATGGCCCGCAGCGCACCGTCGACCCGGGCGTCGAACTCGTGGCCGTTGATCGACCCCGGGATCCGCACGTCGCGCTGACCGGCGAAGGTCCACGCCAGCATGGCCTGGGCGTAACCCTCCTCGGCTTCGCTCTCGGGTGTGCCTTCGAAGATGCCGGCCTCGATTTCCTGAAGGCCGGGCAGCACCTGGATCGGCAGCCGCAGATATTGCGACATCGGCGTCGCGGTGAGCTGGGTTCGCACCATCGTGGAGCCGTAGATGGCGTCATAGTTGTTGTCGCCTAGCACGCCGACCACGGCCTGGGCTTGTTGCTGGCCCTTCGGAGTGAGAACGGGACCCGGCGTCGAAGTGTCGATCAGCCCGGAGGCGTTGCCGGCCGACTCGCCGTGGCGGACGAACGTCACCCTCATCAACTCGGCCGCAGAGGCCGGGATCGCTGCTCCGAACAGGAGCAGCAGCGAGAAGAGGGCGGCACACCAGTGCTTCCACCCCACGGATCTGCGTCGTGCGGATGCTTGACTCGCGAGTGCGTCGGGTTCGGTACCGTTCACAGAGCCTCCTGTTCATGGGTGGTACGGATAGCTCACGGTGAACTCGCCGCCGACGACGGGCAAGCGCAAGTCTCACTCATCGAGACTGCGGAGACGCGTCAGGAGATGGTCAGCAGAGCGTGGTCGACGCGTGCGCGCGTATCGTCCGGCAGGCCGCCGGCCATCTCCGCAACGAAGCGGCGGGCCAACTCTCGGACTTTGACGTTCGTCTCCTGCGAGCGCCAGACCAGGATGTCGAAGGCCCGGTCTGCGCTGATGCCGTACGCGGCCATGAGCAAGCCCTTGGCCTGCTCGATCACGGCGCGGCCTTCGGCCATCTTGGACAGTGCCGCGGAGATGTCGGATTGCATGGTCTCGGTGTAGTCGACGTAGAAGCCGGTGGTGCCGACGACGTTGCCCGACTCGTCGACCATGCGATCCCCGACGACGATGACCCAGTGGGTGCGTCCAGCGGTGTCGACGATGCGGTGCCGGCTGCTGAACGGCTCCCCGTTCGCGACCCTTTCCAGAACTTCAGCGACCTGCTGCCGGTCCTCTGGATGCTTGTGCCGCAGTAGCAGGTCTGTCGTGGGCGTCACGGTGCCCGGCTCGTAGCCATGCATCCGCTCGATGTTGTCCGACCATTCCCACCGTTGCTCGGCGGTGTAAAAGCGGAAGCTGCCTACACGCTGGGGTTCGCCGGTGCCAACCGCAAGCTCGACGGCTTCGTGGGTCGTCTCCGAATCGCCGTCGCGCGAACCGGTCATCGCGTTGGGCGCGGAAGTCACCGCGGTCGCGGCCCCGGGTCCGATGTCGCCGATATGGGTGTCGTCGCTCCGATGCAACACCTGACTTCCTCCCCGTCGCTGCGTTTCAACGCGAGTAAAAAATCTGTGGCTGTCTGAACAGATTTTATATAACACTACCGACGTTTTTGTGCAATCTCGTCCGCAGATATTGTTCTTGCTACAGTACATATCTCTGAAGGGATCTTGGGACGCTACGCACACGGTGGTTGACGACGAAATGACGGATGGGCTCGTAAACGCCGCACCTCCCGCGTCTGACCGCGGGGTCTACGGAATCTCAGTGGCTGCCGAACTGTCGGGTATCAGCGAACAATCATTGCGGCTCTATGAGCGCCACGGTCTTCTGACGCCGTCGCGCAGTCCAGGGGGGACCCGCCGCTACAGCGCCGATGACATCGTTCGCCTTCAGCGGATCAAAGAACTCGTCGACGACGGGGTCAACCTCGCCGGTATCGGCCGCATCCTCTCCCTGGAAGACCGCAACGCCGCCCTCGGCGAACGCAACGTCACCCTGGAGAGTGACAACGACGCGTTGCGCAACGAAAAACTCCGTAGGTAAGTCGCCACCAGTTCGCGCCACAGTTCGACGATGGTGCCGCGGTGCCGACGCACTTTGTGCAGTACGACGAGACCCCCCGTGACGGCGCCGAGCGCACCCGGCCGGGCGGACCGGGCCCGCGGCACCTTGGCCGCCGCCCACCCGGTGACGACGCCGAGCAGAAAGAACCCGCGGCCGCGTCTGCTGTTCCGCAGCACTGCAAACGCCGCGATAAAGCCGCATATCGCTCCGGTGGCGGCAACCGTGATGAGAACAAGGGCAAGGGCTGCTGCTCCGAGCACAGTCAAGTCGTACCTCTACGCGTCGTTCGCGAACCAGTCGCTCGATCAAACCACTGGCGTCGTGATAACAGCCGGTCGTGACCAAACCGACGGTCAAGTGTTAGCGGGCCGCCGCATCCCGAGCGGATTGGCCCTAACCGGCCGCCTGAAGCGTGATCTCCGAAATCTCCGTGCGGCTCTGGTCGTTGGTCGTACCCAACGTGGATATCCAGACCAGCACGTTGGACGTCTTGGTCTGGTTGTCCACCTCGATGCGGTTGTGCCCGGGCTGCAGCGGTGTGGTCGGCGTCAGCTCGGTGGTATCCGACAGCTCGGCGGGGTCTTCGGTGGGCGACGAGCGGATCTGCACCTCAGTCCCCGTACTGGACACGTCGACCGTGACGACGCCGAGCTCGGTCGGCTCGGGCAGGTGCAGCATCACGCCCATGCCTTCGATGAAGTTCGGGAAAGGGACGGCGTCCCTGTAGGTGACGGTGGACCATGCCGTGTCCGGGTTGCCGTCGATCGCCAGATCGGCATCCTGTGGATTGTCCGGGGCGCCGGCGGGGGAGAACACCGTCGCGCTCACGGGCTTGACCATCGGTCCCGGGCCAGCCCACAGGCCGAACCCCTCGGTCACGTAGGCCACCGAGGCCGCGACCAACACGATCACGCCGATCAGCGCGCCGAGCGCGATGAACAGGCCTGAGCGATTGCGCTTTTTATGCTGCCTCGGCGGCGCGTCGCGCCGCGGCTCCTTTCGGGGCGGCGACGATCGTCTCTTGGGCCGGGCGCCGGCCGACACGTTGACGATCGTGTCGGCGTCCAGCGTGTCGCCGTCCCAGACACCGCCGACCTCGACCTCATCGCCTTCTGCCAGTTGCCCCGCGACCAGTTGCGTCTGGATCTCGACCGGAACCGGAGCACCCCGGTTGTCGATCGGGTTGTGGGGCACTACGTGGAATGACAGCACCCCGACGTCATGTTGGGCGTCGACAACGTTTTGCGCCACGCCGCGCGCGGTGCCGTGCACCACCAGCCGCTCAAGCCGCTGTGTGGACACGTGACCCGACGGCGTCGCGCCCGAATGCGGCTGCGTCCCGGGCGCTGCGAGGGCCCGAGCGAAGTCGAGACAGTTTCGGTATCGCTGGGTGGGGTCTTTGGCCAGCGCCTTCATCAGCACCGCGTCCAGGCGGGCGAGTTCGGGTCGATGATCCGAGAGGCGTGGTGGTGGCGTGTTGAGTTGGTGGCTGATCACCACGGCGGGGTTGGAATCTTCAAACGGTGGCTTGCCGGTCAGGAGGTGAAAGGCCGTGGCCGCCAGCGCATATTGGTCCGCGCGCCCGTCGAGCGGCTTGCCGAGAAGTTGCTCGGGAGCCACGTAGTTGATCGTTCCCATCGCGACGTTGTCTTTGGTCAGGTTGCTGGACTCGTCGATTCTGCGAGCGATCCCGAAGTCGGTCAGCAGCACCCTGCGACGCTGGCCGTCGGGCGCGGTGACCAGGATGTTCTCCGGCTTGATGTCACGGTGCAGCAGGCGGCGCTCATGACCGAAGTCGAGCGCATCGGCCACCGCCGTCACGATCTCTGCCACCTCTTGTTCCGGCATACCGCGCGAATAACGCTCCCGGATCAACCGCCCGGCGTCGGTGCCGTCCACGTAATCCATCGAGATCCACAGGCGGCCGTCGAACTCACCCCGGTCGAGAACGCCGACGATATGCGGGTGCCACAGTGTCGCGGCCAACTCTGCCTCGCGGATAAACCTCGCCCGGAACTCCTCGTCAGTCGCCGAAGAGGCCGACAAGATCTTCAGCGCGTCATGACGAGGCAGTCGCGGGTGCTGGGCGAGGTACACCTCGCCCATTCCGCCAGTACCGAGCAACCGCTGAATGACGTAGCCCGCGAAGATCTCACCGTGGTTCAACGGCATGCCGAAAGCCTACAAACCGGCACAGTTGGGCCGTGAACTCCGCCGGTGACAAGGCATTTTCGGCCGGCGCCAGAGATGAGGACCGGACCGATACAAAACGGTCGACCGTAGGTCTTGCCATGCTTAGGCTTGCCTAATAAGCTCACAGAAAGTTAGGTGAGACTTAGCTTGCTTGACGCGGTCCGACCATCGAGGTGTCTTAGTTGTTCGTTTGTCTTTGCACAGGCGCTACCAGCGAGTTGGTCGCTGACGCGGTAGCCAAAGGGGCGCTCACCTCGAACCAGGTCACGGCCGCGTGCGGGGCCGGAGCGGACTGCGGGCGGTGCCGGCGCAACCTCCGCGCGATCATCGCAAGCGTCAACGGTCAATCGGGCGGCCACGCACGCGGCGGATCGTCGTTCGGCACCCATCGGTGCGCGATGGGACCAACCCCGTGTAGCGAGCCCGCCTGCGCGGCGACGGGCAGCTAGCCTCAGCGACGTCAACTGCCGTCGCGGGTCCGGGACCGCGGCCGGGTCAGGCGCCATCGGCTCGGTTTCGGCGTCTGGTGCGACCGGGTCCAGTCCTCCCACATGATTTCTTCCGGGGTCTCCGCCAACGGGTTATCCGATACCGACCAGCCGAGCCTCTGCACTTCTGTTGCGCTCCAACGCAGTAGCGAGCCGTCGTTGCCGATTTGCTGTGCCAGCACGGTTCGGTCGTCGGGACTCAGCTGGTCACTGAACGCCTGCATGGTGTTCTTCACCTGCCGGTAGGGGACATCGTCGTCGAACTGCTGACACAGTTCCAGCAGCTCCTGGCGGGCGTGGTCAAGGAGCGATTCCGGCTGCGAATCGGCGCGCGCAGCCGTCGGCGCCCGCGGCTTCGGTTGTTTTACAGGTCGTGATGCCGGTGGCGCGCTGCCGGCGCTGGCCCGCAGTTCGTCGATTTCCGCGAGGGCTGCCAGGGCGGTGTTGCGCCACCACACGAGGTGATACTCGACGAGCTTCGCCTCGCAGTCGGGGCATACCGCAGTCGGCTGCGCTGCCTGGTCCAACCTGGTGGAACCGTCGAACACAAACCCGCAGAGCGCATGGTCGTCGCGGCTGTCGAGGTAGTCCTCATGGTGCACGACGGAATCGGATGCGTTCCGTACGTACCTGTGGGGCGGTTCCACATATGGAAACCTAGTTGACCGTCTCTGAGAAGTCGGCGCGATCGGGCGAACCCGTCTGTACATCAACGCAACTCGTGGACTTCTTGATGGCGCGGCCTGATACTCACCGAACCACAGTGGGTACCAGATGGCGAAGGTCGGCGACAGCGGCCACCCTGGTCGAAAGGCACCGAGATGTCCACGGCAGATGATGTCCTCGCGACGAACGGCATCGACGAGGTGCAGGTTTGGCAGGAGGAGTTCTACAAGGATCTCCACCGCCACCCCGATGTGTGGGGTGAGGAAGCGCGCACCGCCGCGAAGGTGACGCGCAAACTCGAAGAGATCGGCGTCGACGAAATCCTGCAGATCGGCGGGGGCGTTGTCGGCATCGTTCGCAACGGCGACGGCCGCCGCGTGCTGTTTCGCGCCGACATGGACGCGCTGCCGGTCACCGAGGCCACCGGCTTGGAGTACGCCTCCACCGAGGAGGGCAAGATGCACGCCTGCGGCCACGATGCGCACGTTGCGTGCGGCCTCGGCGCGGCGGCGCTGCTGACCCGCAATAAAGCTGAGTGGTCGGGAACCTACCTCGCGCTGTTTCAGCCCGGCGAGGAAACCGCCAAGGGCGCGCAGGCGATGGTCGACGACGGCCTGGTCGACAAGCTGGCGGCAGATAAGCCCGGGGTCTGCTTGAGCCAGCATGTGCTGACGAAGCCGGAGGCCGGCCATGTGGCCACCAGGAACGGGCCTGTGCTGTCGGCCGGTGACAGCCTCAAGGTGACGGTCTTCGGGACGGGCACACACGGTTCGATGCCCCACCTCGGGGTCGATCCCGCGGTGTTGGCCTCGAGCATCGTGTTGCGGCTGCAGGGCATCATGTCGCGGGAAGTCGCGCCGGGGGTATTCGGTGTCGTCACCGTGGGCTCGGTGAAGGTGGGTGACTCACCCAACGTCATCGCGGACCGGGCCGAATTGCTGCTCAACGTGCGCACCTACGACAGCGCGGTGCGTGACACGATCCTCGCCGCCATCGACCGGATCGTCCGCGCCGAATGTGAGGCGTCGGGCTCACCGCAGGAGCCGACGTTCGAGTCCGTCGCGACCTTTCCGCTGACGTCGAACGATCCGGCTGTCACCGATGCGGTGACCACGGCGTTCACCCGGGCCTTCGGGGAAGACCGGGTACACGTATTGGAGCCGGTTCCGGCGTCTGAGGACTTCAGCCGTATCCCGGTGGCGTTCGGTGTGCCATATACGTTTTGGGGTTTCGGTGGTTTCCTGCCGGGGATGAACGTGGTGGGAAACCACAACCCGCAGTTCGCGCCCGCGATACAGCCGACCCTGCGCACCGGCACCGAAGCCGCCGTCGTTGCCAGCCTCGCCTACCTCGGCTGAGATGCCGTCGGACGGGCGCACGGACCACCACGACTATGTTGTGCTGAGGGCGCGCGCTGGGCTGCGCCGGGGGACCGACCTTGTCAGGAGTGGCCAATGGGCGTCTATGCGGTGACGGGATCGGCCTCGGGTATGGGGCACGCGGCTGCCGAACAGTTGCGGGCCGAGGGTCATACGGTGATCGGCGTCGACCAGCGTGACGCCGATGTGGTGGCCGATCTCGCCACCCCGGGAGGTCGTTCCGACGCCGCCGCCGCCGTGCTCGACCGGGTGGACGGCCGACTCGACGGCGCCATCCTGGCTGCCGGAGTCGGCCCGTTACCGGGGGCGCAGAACGTCCCGTTGATCCTGTCGGTCAACTACTTCGGCGTGACCGAACTGCTCGACGCATGGCGGCCGGCGCTGGCCGCATCCGGCAAAGCCAAAGTGGTTGTGGTAGCCAGTAACTCGACGACCACCATGCCCATGGTGCCCAAGCGCACTGTGCGTGCCCTGCTCGACGGCGACGTGGACCGTGCCGTACGGGCACTTCGGCTGTTTCGTTCGGCCGCACCGTCGTTGGCCTACGGCGGTTCCAAGATCGCCGTCTCGCGGTGGCTGCGTCGCACTGCCGTACAGCCCCAATGGGCCGGCGCGGGTATCAGGTTGAATGCGCTGGCACCCGGCGCGATCCTGACGCCCTTGCTGGAGAAGCAGTTGGCGACTCCTCGGGAATCCGCGACCGTCAAGGCGTTCCCGGTCCCGGTCGGAGGTTTCGGCAGCCCGGAGCAACTCGCCCAGTGGATGGTTTTCATGCTGTCGGACGCGGCTGATTTCCTCTGCGGCAGTGTGGTGTTCGTCGACGGTGGTTCAGACGCCTACTTTCGCTCCGATGACTGGCCGACGCGGGTGCCGACACGGCGGTTGGCGCGGTACGGGCTGCAGTTCTGGCGAGGGAGCCGGCGTTGACGTCATCGGCGACGGGGGTGTGAATGTTCATCGTCGTTCTCGGTGCGGTGCTGGCACTGATGCACCTGTACCTGTGGAAGCGGCTGGTCAAGGACACCACCGCGCCGGGGCGCACCCGGAGGATCCTCACGGCCGTGCTCGTCGCGCTGGGGGCACTGTTGTTGGCGACGCTGGTGCTGCCGCGGGTTTTCGGGCTCGCCGACGCGGGCTGGTATGCCTGGCCCGGCTACTTCTGGTTCGGCCTGTTGGCGTATCTCTTTCTGATATTGCTGGTCACCGAACCTGTCCGGCTGATGTTGCGCGGCTGGGTGAAACGCAGCGCGCGGACGGAGCAGAACGGGGACGCGTCGCCGACACCACCGCCGATGGACCGACGGCTGTTTTTGGCGCGGGCGACTGCCGTGGCCGCCGGGGCGGTGTCGGTCGGCGTGGTCGGTGTCGGCGCCTCCTCCGCGCTGGGCCCACCGGATCTGCTGCAGGCGCCGATGCGGTTGCGCCGACTCGATCCGGCGTTCAACGGGTTTCGGATCGCGGTGGTATCCGACATCCATCTGGGCCCGTTGGCCGGGCGCGCACATACCGAGCGCATCGTCGAGATGATCAACGGGGCCGACGCCGACCTGGTGGCGATCGTCGGCGATCTGGTGGACGGAACCGTTGAGGAACTCGGTCCGGCCGCAGCGCCCTTGCGCGAGTTGACGTCCCGGGAGGGCACGTTCTTCGTGACCGGCAACCACGAATACTATGTCGCCGACCCCGAGTCCTGGCTGCGCGAACTCGAGCGGCTCGACGTCCAGGTGCTGCGCAACGAGAACACCGTGATCCGGCGCGCCGGGGCAGCCTTCGACCTGGTCGGCATCAACGACATCGCCGGCGGCCAACGGTCCGACCCGCCCGATTTGGACCGGGCATTGGAAGGGATCGATGCGTCGGGGCCCACGATTCTGCTTGCCCACCAACCGGTTCTGGTGAGCGAGGCGGCCACACGCGGGGTGGACCTGCAGCTGTCCGGGCACACCCACGGCGGCCAGATGTGGCCCTTCCACTACGTCGTACGTGCCGAACAACCGGCCCTCGCCGGGCTGTCCACCGTTGGCGACACCCAGCTTTACGTCACGAAGGGTGCCGGGTTCTGGGGCCCGCCCGTGCGCATCGGTGCGCCGCCGGACATCACCGTGCTCACGCTTCAGTCCGGCGAAACGTGAGCGCTCAACAGGTCAGCAGCATGCAACCCGCGATCGGCCCGCCTCCCGCAGCCGCGACGGCCACCTCGGGCCGTCGAGACAGCTGGCGTTCACCGGCTTGACCGCGCAACTGCAGGCAGGCTTCGTGTAACAGCCAGTAGCCGTGCATCCGCCCTGCAGACAGCTGGCCGCCGTACGTATTCAGCGGCAGCTCACCGTCGAGCGCGATGCGGGCCGCCCCCTGCACGAACGGACCCCCTTCGCCGTCGGCGCAGAACCCCAGCGCCTCCAGCCACGCGAGCGTGAGAAACGTGAAGCCGTCGTAGAGTTCGGCCACGTCGACGTCTGCCGGGGTGAGCTCGGTGCGCGACCACATCTCGGCCGCCGCGTCGACCGAGGCCATCTTCGGGAAGTCGTCGCGGTGAAACCAGCCGCCCAGACCGTATGAGCCGCCGACAGCTTCCACTGCGACAGCAGGATTCGGGCAGTCGGGCGCGTAATCAGCGTGTGAGACCACCACCGCGATCGACCCGTCGACCGGCACGTCACAGTCGAACAACCCGAACGGTGTCGACACGGAACGGGCCGCCAGATAGTCGTTCATCGTCATCGGCTCGCGGTAGGCCGCACGGGGGTTGAGTGCGGCGTTGCGCCTGCTGTTGACCGCCAACCAGCCCAGCTGTTCCTTGGTCGTCCCGTAGAGATCCATGTGCCGCCGGCAGTGCATCGCCAACCAGTTGGCCGCCGAGTAGGCGTGTGCGGCCAGCAGCTCGTCGATGTCCTCGAATGGCTTGAGCTGCCTACGTGTTCCGGGCGTGCGTGGCGCTTCGGGCGGGTTGGCCAGAGGGTTGGGTTCCGACGACGGCGGTGACTGGGTCATCGTGCCGCCCAGCATCTGAACCGTGCGATAAACGAGCACATGGCGGGCCCGCTTCTCGGCGACCGCGCGGCAGGCTGACATCACCGGGGTGAGGAGACCGCCGGTGTCGAATCCGGATGTGTAGTTGGGTACGTCGATCTTGAGAGCGGTGTTCACGTCGGCCAACGGCACATCGCCGAGCGAAGCGATGCCGTCGATGTCGTTGGTGGTCACGCCCGCATCCTCGACGGCACCCCGGGCGGCTTCCATGGTCAGATCCAGCCCCGGTATGCCGGTGCGCCGCCCGACCCGTGAGATGCCCAGACCGCTGATGATCGCGTCCTTCTCGAAGTGGCTCATCGGGTGACCATCCGTTTCATCCGGCTCCATTTTTGTAACGACCGTTGTCCGGAATGTACTTTGCTTGTCATGTCCGACGACGCCGCCCCCGCCGTTCCCGCGCGCATTCTGCCCGCGCTGACCGAACACAATCGGGCCTTCTGGACCGGCGGAGCCGACGGGCAGCTGCTCATCGCCCGGTGCACTGGATGCGCGATGTGGGTGCATCCTCCGGCATCGGACTGCCCCGAGTCCGGCGGCACGCTCGTCGCGCAACCGGTGTCGGGCCAGGCAACGGTGTTCAGCTACACCGTCAACCAGCAACCGTTCAACCCCGCAGTGCCGGTGCCGTACGTGGTGGCGATCGTCGAACTCGTCGAACAGGCCGATCTGCGCATCGCGACCAATATCGTGGACTGCGACCCGGCTTCGGTGCGTGTCGGCCTACCTGTCGAGGTGCGCTTCGAACGCCACGACGTCGGCGACGACGCCGTCTTCGTTCCGGTGTTCGCGCCCCGCTAGTTCTCTGCCAGGCCCATCAGCTCGGTGACATGGTGGTCGCGTCCGGCCGTGTAGCCGCCGTCCACCGCGATGGTCTGCCCGCTGACGAAACTCGCGTCCGGCGACAACAGGAACGCCGCAACGGCGGCGACTTCCTCGGCGCGGCCGAACCGGCGTAGCTTGTGCTCGTGGCGCAGCGCCTCGCGCGGTGTCTCCATCCCGGGCATACCGAGGACCGCGTCGAACATGGGCGTCTCGATGAAGCCCGGGCAGATCGCGTTGACTCGAATTCCGCTCGGGCCGTAGTCGATCGCTGCGTTCTTGGTGAGCAGGTTGACGCCGCCCTTTGAGGCGTTGTACGCGCTGCCGCCTGCGGTGCCCTCCAGGCCTTCGATACTTGCCAGGGTGACGACGGCGCCGCGCTCGCCTCCCATCCGGCTCTGTTGCATCATCTGGCTCAGGGCGGCGCGAAGCACGACGAATGTGCCCTTGAGGTTGACGTCGAGTACCCGGTCCCACTCTTCGTCGGGCAGCAGGTGAATCGGGCCGCCGCCGGCGACGCCGGCGCAGTGCACCACGCCGTCGAGTCGACCCACCGCAGCGACGACGGCCGCCACCGCCGCGGCGACCGCCTCGGCGTCGAGCACGTCGGCTGGGCGGTAGGTGAACCTATCAGCGCCGGAATGCGTTGTGTCGGGCGCTGAATCGATGCCCACCACGGTGGCCTGCTCGGCGAGCAGTCGCTCGACGGTGGCTTTTCCGATGCCCGATGCCGCACCGGTGACGAGTACGCCTTTGGCGTCGAACCTGATCATCCCTCTCCCTTCCGCAACGGCGCCAGCAGTGCAGACAGCCCGTACTCGAACACCGCGTCATAGTCGGTGGGTGACCGAAGCGCGGCCACCAGTTCGCGGTCGGGCCAATCGTCACCCCACAGCGTCGGATCCTCTTCGTCGTGCTTGGCGCCGCGCACAGCGGTGAATTGCATTACCGCCGAGGAGATGACGTGCACCTGCACGGCGCGAAGGAACAACGCGGCGTCGGTTCCGGTCACGTCCAGCCCGGCCAACTCGACGGCAAGGGTCTGCTGGATCGGCAGGAACAACTGCGGGGTGCGGTCGCGTTCGTGGGCGACCGCAAGCAGATGCTGCCGCTCGATCAGGGCGCGCCGCTGTGCGCGCGCCAACGACGCGATGCGGTCAACGGGTGTGGCGCCTTCGACGGGCAGCTGAGCCATCTGGCTGAGCAATCGGCCAACGAGGCTGTCCAGCAGCTTGTCTCGTCCTCCGACATGCCAGTAGATCGACGTGACCGCGACCCCGAGCTCCTCGGCCAGGCGGCGCATCGTCAACGCGTCCACGCCGTCGAGCTCGATGAGACGCGCCGCCGTCTCCAGAATCGCCTCGGCGCTGACGTTGTCCTGGCCGCGTCCGCCGCCGGCCTTAGCGCCGGTCAGGGTGTCTCACCCCCGGTGATGCGATCCGGTTCTGGAAGGTCCAGATAACGTTCGAGGTTGCGGTGCATGTTGATCACGCGGCGCTCCTCGTTGGACAGGGTCAGGTGGCTGAACCCGGGCTGGTGCAGACCGCGCTGAATTCCGGGCAGCACGGTGATGTCCTGGGTCAGCACCACCCCGGGATGGGCTTCGTCGGCCGTCATCCGGACGTCGGCGGGTTTCAGTCGGGGTGAACCCGGTGGCATCCGCGTCCACAGCATCATCACCAGCTCACCGTGGTCCGGGTCGGTGCCCGGAAGCGAAGACATGACCGTCAGGTGGTCGGCGTTGGTCAGCAGCGTCATGTTCGGAAAAATGTTGTACTGGTGCAGCCGCATCAGCTGATCGGTGCTCGCCCAACTTAATTCGACACCGCGCTGCGCGGCGAACGCCCTGGTACGCTCGGCGATCACCTCGGCCACCGACTCGCCGGGCATTGGGCGGCCGTCGGGCAGCGGGGTGCCCTCCTCGACACCCATCAACGCGCCCTGCGTGCAGACGTAGGCATCCCACACTTCGCGGCTGGAAAGGGTTTCTTTGATGTGTGGGCTCTGCACGCCGTACAGCTGTTCGGACTTGCCCGTGTGGCCCCAGATCACCTGCGGGGCATGGACGTCGTCCATGCACAAGCGAAGCTCTGGATGCAGTGTCTGGATGTGGTACGTCTCGCTGTACCCGTCGGCGATGGTCTTCCAGTTCGCATCCACTTCGATGGTCAGCGTTGCATAGCAACGGAAGTCGCTCAGCGTGTTCCACGCGATGTCTGACGGTACTTGTTCCAGGTACTCGAGAAGGGGCACCGCATCGACGTCGAGGTTGACGAAGACGATGCGCTCCCAGACGTCGACGGCGGCGGCGTGCAAGGGCAGTTCCGACATCCGCAGCGCGCCGAAGCCTTTGCGGTTCGGTACCCGTTTGAGCGCTCCGGACAGATCCCATGTCCAGCCGTGGTAGCCGCATTTCAATTCGTTGAGCCCCGAACCCGTTCCGACGCACAGCGTGTTGCCGCGATGGCGGCATACGTTTTGAAACGCGCGAAGTTCGCCGTCGTCGCCGCGCACGATCAGCACCGAGTACGGTCCGCACCGGTATTCGAAGTAGTCGCCGGGTTCGGCCACGTGGTCGACGGAACAGGCCACCTGCCACACCTTCGGCCACAACCGCTGGACTTCGCGCGCTGCGAACGCCGCCGAGTAGTACCGCTCGGCCGGTACCAGGGTGGGGCGCTGCGGCGGCGCGCCGATCGCATCGTCGCCCCGGTTACGGGGTGCGGGACCGGCGGGATCTCCGGTGCGCTCGGTCTGGGTCGTCATGGAAGCGTCCTGCCTGTCTGAAGTCGACGACATCGGCCTGTAACGGTGTTACATTGCCACTGTAGCGGCCGGTAGGGCACCCGAGGAGTGAATCGTGTTCGATCTCAAAATCACTGGCGGAACGGTCGTCGACGGAACCGGTGCGGACCGATTCCAGGCCGACATCGGCGTCAAGGACGGCAAGATCGTCGAAGTGCGCCGCCGCGGCCCGCACGACCCGCCGCTGGAAGGTGACGCGCGCGAAACGTTCGATGCGACCGGAGACATCGTCGCGCCCGGCTTCGTCGACATCCACACCCATTACGACGGTCAGGTCAGTTGGGACGATCTGCTCGAACCCTCCAGCAATCACGGCGTGACGACGGTCGTGATGGGCAACTGTGGTGTCGGTTTCGCGCCGGTGCGGCCCGGGCGCGAGGAATGGCTCATCGAGCTGATGGAGGGCGTCGAAGACATTCCGGGTGCCGCGCTGTCCGAAGGCATCAGCTGGGGCTGGGAGAGCTATGCCGAGTACCTCGACGTGATCGGCGAACGCGAACTGGCGGTGGACGTCGGCAGCCAGATCGCCCACGGGACCGTCCGCGCGTATGCGATGGGGGAGCGCGGTGCGCGCAACGAGCCCGCCACTCCGGAGGACATCGCGACGATGAGCCGGCTCGTGCAGGAGGCGGCGGAGGCGGGCGCGCTTGGCTTCTCGTCTTCACGCACGCTCGCGCACCGTGCGATGGACGGCGAACCCGTGCCCGGCACCTTCGCCGCCGAAGACGAACTGTTCGCGCTCGGACGGGCGATGGCCGCGGGCGGTGCCTCAGTGTTCGAGCTCGCGCCGCAGGGAGCGGCGGGCGAAGACATCGTCGCGCCCAAAAAGGAGCTCGACTGGATGCGCCGGCTGGGCGCCGAAATCGACTGCGCCCTGAGCTTCGCGCTGATCCAGGTCGACGCCGACCCCAACCTGTGGCGCGAACAGCTCGAGATCAGCGCGGCCGCCCACGACGCGGGCAGCCGGCTGTACCCGCAGATCGCCGCGCGCCCGTTCGGGATGCTGCTGGGCTTTCCCGGCCATCACGCGTTCACCCACCGGCCGACCTATCGGCGGCTGAAGGCCGAATACGGTCGCGAAGAGCTGGCCGTCCGGCTCGCCGATCCCGCCGTCAAGGCGGCGATCCTGGCCGAGGACGATCTGCCCGCCGACCCGAACGTGCTTTTCGACGGGATGTTCGCGTTCGCGCAGCATTCGGCGGACCGGCTCTACGCCCTCGGTGAGCCGCCCGACTACGAACCCACGGCTGACCGCACGGTCACCGCCATCGCGCGCGAACGCGGCGAGGACCCACTGGCGACCATGTACGACCTGATGCTCGAATCCGACGCGGCTGCAATGCTTTTGCTGCCGCTGTACAACTACGCCGACGGCAATCACGATGCGATCCGCGAGATGCTCACCCATCCCGCAGGCGTTCTGGGGCTGTCGGACGGCGGCGCGCACTGCAGCATGATTTGCGACGCGTCCTATCCCACGTTCCTGTTGACGCACTGGGCCCGCGACCGCCACCGCGGCAAGCAACTGCCGCTGGAATACGTGATCCGCAAGCAGGCTCACGACACCGCGCAGCTGTTCGGGCTGTCGGACCGGGGCACGATCGCCGTCGGCAAGAAGGCCGACATCAACGTGATCGACATGAACACGTTGACGCTGCACGCCCCTCGGATGGCCTACGACCTGCCCGCAGGCGGCAACCGTCTGGTGCAGGGCGCGTCCGGCTACCGCGCGACGATCGTCAACGGTGCGGTGACCCGGCGCGACGGCGTCGACACCGGTGCCCGGCCCGGCCGGTTGGTGCGCGGCGCCCGCTGAGCGTTCTCGGTGCGGCTACGGCACAACGGACAGTAGGCTCTACGTCACCGACAGGCGACTCGCCGAGCCGACGTGACCGGCTGGGCCTAAGGAGAACGTGTGGTCACGCTAGACCGGCTGGTGAACGTGCTGGGCAGCTACGGGGTTCGCTTGCGCTTCTGCCCGGTGCCGCGGTCCACAGAACTGGGCAGTGTCGTGATGCACGAGGTGGCCGGCGGCCGCACCGTCATCGGTGACGTGCTGCTGGCCATCGGCGCCCGATCAGTGAAAGAAGCTGTGCGATGGGCTGTTTCGGCTCGCGCGGTGGTCGTCCTGCTGCGCAGCGGCGATGACGAGGCCACGTTCTCCGGGATGGCCGAAGGTGTCGCGGTCATGGTGGTCGATCCGAGCGTGTCGTGGAGCGAGCTGGCCGCAGTGGTCTACGGCCTGGTGCTGGAGGGCCGAGAAACCGAATCAGGGCGTGGCCCAACAGATTTGTTCGCACTGGCCGACAGCCTTGCGGATGCCACCGGCGGGGCCGTGGTCATCGAGGACCAGCTGTTGCGGGTGTTGGCCTACTCCAGAAATCAGCAGAACGCCGACCCCGCGCGCACAGCCACGATCATGGACCGCCAAGCACCGGAACGGCTGAAGGAATTCTTCAGGGCCCACGGGGTTTACCAGCATCTGGCGGCCTCCGACGAACCGTTGTACATCGGTGAGCACCCCGAGCACGGTGTCACCGGCCGCATGGTGGTGGCGGTGCGCTCCGGGCGCGAACTTCTCGGCTCGGTCTGGGTCGCGTGCCCCGTGCCGCTGAAAGGTCAGGCGCGCGCGGCGCTGGTCGACGGCACCCGCACGGTGGCGCTGCATCTGCTGCGGTCGCGCGCCAGCGCAGACCTCGAACGGCAGGTCGAATCCGATCTGGTGATACGGCTGCTCGAGGGCAGCGCCGACACCACATCATCGGTCAGCAGATTGGGCTTCTCCTCCGGCCCGTTGCGCGTCATCGCGGTCCAGGCGGTCAACGGCGCAGAACGAGATGCCGCGCTGCTGTTGGCATTCGACCGCGCCACCACCGGGTTCGGTTGGTCACGCCCTGGCCGCAGTGCGTTGGCGGGTAACACCGTCTACACCATCCTGCCCGGCGAGGACGTCGAGGCGGCCCGGCGCTGGGTCGCCGGTCTACGCGCGGCGTTGCCCGACCCGGTCACGCTCTCGGCCGGGATCAGCAAGCCCGCGTACCTCACGGAGTTGCCCGCGGCCCGCCAAGAGGCCGACGAGTGCCTGGCGCTACACCAGACCTGCTCGGTCGACTCGGCGCCGCCGGCCTACGACGAATCGTGGGACGAGATCCTGCTGCAACGGCTTCGCACGGCGGCCCTGGCCGGACGTTCACCCGACCGGGGCCCGGTGGCCGAACTGCGCAGGCACGACGAGGCGCACGCCACCGGCTATGTGGCGACGTTGCGCGCCTGGTTGGAAGCCCTCGGCGATCCTGCCGAGGCCGGCCGTCGACTCGGGGTGCACGAGAACACCGTGCGGTACCGACTGCGCAAGATGGGTGAGATCACCGATCTGCAACTCGACGACGCCGGTAAGCGGCTGGCGATGATGATCGAACTCGCGGCCACCGACACCCATCGGCCCCATGAGCACGCCGGTGGCGAACCCGAACCGCGCGGCAACGAGTAAAGACGGTCCCGACCCCGCTTTTGCCGTGCTGAGCAAACTCGGCGCCGAAGTTGTTGGATCGCCACAACCTGGCGGTGCAGCGTTGTCGGTTCCGGGCAATGGCCTGGTCGCGGCTGGCGGCCATCATGGAAGGTACGAGCGGATTTTCAGCTGTGGAGGTAATGATGGGCGGCGGCGACCGGTTAGACGGCGGGCCCCGATCGGCGATCGTCGTCGGTGCGGGCATCGTCGGGCTGTCGACCGCGTGGTTCCTCCAGGAGCGCGGGGTCGAGGTCACGGTCGTGGACCGCAGCGGTGTCGCTGCGGGCGCCTCTTGGGGCAACGCGGGATGGGTTTCTCCTGCGTTGACACTGCCGCTGAACTCGCCCGGGGTGCTGCGATTCGGATTGCGGTCGTTGCTGGACAAGACTGCGCCGCTGCACATTCCATTCACCGCCGACCGCGCGCTGATGGCGTTCCTGATGCAGTTCGCGAAAAGCTGTCGTAAGTCGACCTGGCGGCGCGCGGTACGGGCGAATGTTCCGCTGAACGAGGAAGCCATCGAAGCGTTCGACGTGCTGGTGGCCAACGGGGTCGACGCGCCGGTGACCGATGCGCCGATCACCGCGGTGTTCCGCAGCACCCGCGCCGCCGAGCACATGCTTGCCGAAATGCGTGAGCTCGAAAAGGCCGGGCAGGAACTGCACGTCACCGGGCTGTCGGGGGAGGCGCTGCGCGAGCAGGTGCCGCTGGTATCCCCGGTGGTCACCGCGGGGCTGAGCATCAACCATCAGCGTTTCGTCGATCCCGGCCGCTTCGTCCACGCGCTGGGGCGCGCCGTCGTCGAGCGGGGCGCGTCGATCGTGACGAACGATGTTGTTGACGTTGACAGTTCGGCGGCCGCGGTGAAGGTGTCCACTGCCGGCGGCGACGTGCTCACCGCGGACGCGGCCGTGATCGCCACGGGCGCTTGGCTGTCACATCTGGTGGGTGCCCAGCTGCGGGTGCCCGTGCAGGCCGGGCGTGGTTACTCGTTCACCGTGCCGGTCGACCGTCCGGTGGTCGGCCCGATCTACCTGCCGGATGCGAGGGTGGCATGTACCCCTTACCAAGGCGCACTGCGGGTCTCGGGCACCATGGAGTTCCGTGATCCCAACGACGGGGTGGTCGACGAACGCGTCGATGCGATCGTTGCATCGGCGAGCCCGCTGCTCGACGGTGTGCGATGGGCAGAGCGCAGTGATGTCTGGGTGGGACCACGGCCGGTAGCGCCCGACGGCCGACCGCTCATCGGTGAGGTGTCGCGCGGCGTGTATGTCGCAGGCGGCCACGGGATGTGGGGTTTGGCGCACGGGCCGATCACCGGTCGGTTGCTCGCCGAACACATCACCACCGGCAAACAACCCGAAGTCCTGCGGGAGTTCAATCCGCTGCGCCGAACCGGCAGGTAGCCGGCGCAGCCCGGCGACTTTCGCCCGCTACGGGCGGTTACGTCGTCACGGACTCACTCCGATCTGACGACATCCCATCTCTTCTCACACCACGGTTGAAAGGACGAAAATGACATCTTCCCAAACGTTTTGGCTCACCCCGAAGGCGCACGAGCGGCTCCGGGAGGAGCTGGCCACGTTGCAGCAACTCACCGATGAGGTCGCCGACGACGAGGAAGGCAGCAACGAGAACACCGCCGCGATCCAGCGTGCCCGCCGGGCCCGGATTCAGCAGATCCACGATCTGCTGGTCAACGCCGTCGTCGGCGAGGACCCGCCCAATGACGGGATCGCCGAACCGGGGATGGTCGTGACGGTGCGTTTCGACGACGACGAAGACACCGAGACGTTCCTGCTTGGTGTGCGCGGCGCCGAGCACGCCGAAATCGAGGTCTATTCGGTGCAGTCGCCGCTGGGATCGGCGATTGTCGGCGCCCGCCCGGGTGAGCAGCGCACCTACACCTTGCCCAGCGGGAACACGGCCACCGTGACCTTGCTCAAGGCGGTCCCGTACGGGATGCACGCCGCGGAGGACGTGAAGGCCGACGCGACGTAGTCGACGAGACGGTCAGCTGCTGCGGTCGGCTTCGGGGCGTGCGTTGACGCTCTCCGCTGAATCCTCGGTGTCGGTGTGTCTGCCGACGTGGGATTCGGCGCGCATTCGCGCGATCATGTGCGGGTAGTGCAGTTCGAAGGCGGGCCGCTCGGAGCGGATGCGCGGCAGTTCGGTGAAGTTGTGCCGCGGCGGCGGGCAGGAGGTCGCCCACTCCAGCGAGTTGCCGTAACCCCACGGATCGTCGACGAGAACCGGTTCGCCGTAGCGCCAGCTCTTGAACACGTTCCAGGTGAACGGCAGCACCGAGATGCCCAGGATGAACGCGCCGATCGACGACACGACGTTGAGCGTGTGGAAGCCGTCGGTGGGCAGGTAGTCGGCGTAGCGCCGCGGCATGCCCTCGTCGCCGAGCCAGTGCTGCACCAGGAACGTGGTGTGGAAGCCGATGAACGTCAGCCAGAAGTGCAGCTTGCCCAGCCGCTCGTCGAGCATTCGCCCGGTCATCTTCGGGAACCAGAAGTAGATGCCGGCATACGTGGCGAACACGATGGTGCCGAACAGCACGTAGTGGAAGTGCGCGACCACGAAATACGAGTCGTGAACGTGGAAGTCCATCGGCGGGCTGGCCAGGATCACGCCCGTGACGCCACCGAGCACGAAGGTCAGCAGGAAGCCGATCGAGAACAGCATCGGCGTCTCAAAGGTCAGCTGGCCTCGCCACATCGTGCCGATCCAGTTCACGAACTTGATGCCCGTCGGCACCGCGATCAGATACGTGGTGAACGCGAAGAACGGCAACAACACGGCGCCGGTGGCGAACATGTGGTGCGCCCACACCACCATTGACAACGCCGCGATACCGATCGTCGCGTAGACGAACGTGGTGTAGGCGAAGACCGGTTTGCGGGCAAAGACGGGCACAATTTCGGTGACGATGCCGAAGAACGGTAGCGCCACGATATAGACCTCTGGGTGCCCGAAATACCAGAACAAGTGCTGCCACAGCAGCACACCGCCGTTCGCGGGGTCGTAGACGTGGGCGCCGAGGTGGCGGTCGTAGGCCAGGGCGAACAGCGCAGCGGTCAGAATCGGGAAGACCAGCAGCACCAGGATCGACGTGACCATGATGTTCCAGGTGAAGATTGGCATCCGGAACATCGTCATCCCGGGGGCGCGCATGCACACGACGGTGGTGATCATGTTGACTGCGCCCAGGATGGTGCCGAGACCGGCCACACCGAGGCCGAAGATCCACAGGTCACCGCCCGCGCCAGGGGAGTGGATGGCGCTGCTCAACGGCACGTAGCCGGTCCAGCCGAAGTCCGCGGCCCCGCCCGGGGTGATGAACCCCGAAAGGGTGATCAGACCGCCGAACAGGAACAGCCAGAACGAGAAGGCGTTGAGTCGCGGGAAAGCCACATCGGGCGCGCCGATCTGCAGCGGCAGCACCAGGTTGGCGAAGCCGAACACGACGGGGGTCGCATAGAACAGCAACATCACCGTGCCGTGCATGGTGAACAGCTGGTTGTACTGCTCGTTGGACAGAAACTGCAGTCCGGTGGCCGTGAGTTCGGCCCGCATCAGCAGCGCCATCAGCCCGCCGATGAAGAAGAAGGCAAAGCACGTGACCACGTACATGATGCCGATCAGCTTGTGATCAGTGGTCGTGATCAGGTTGTAGATCAGGTTGCCTCTTGGGCCCATCCGCTCAGGAAACGGCCGACGGGTCTTCAGTTCGCCAACTGCGGGCGCTTCGGCGGTCAAAGGACCTCCTTCAACGAAAATGTGCGAAGAGTCGCTCTTGTCATGCTAGTGAGTACCCGACAGGGCCAACAGCCTATTAGCGAAATGTCGGGGCGCGCGTCGGCTTCGCCCTGCGCTGGTGGGGTTCAATTGCGGACGTGGCCGGTGCCAGATCAGCGGGACGTCCGCGCGACGCGTCGATCGAGCAGCGGGTCTTCACCGTCACCCGCGAATTGCTCGTGGAAATCGGCTGGGACGACCTGAGCCTGCGACAGATCGCCGCGCGTACCGGGGTCAGCCGATCGAGTCTGAACCGCCGCTGGTCGTCGAAGGCGGAGTTGGTGCTGCACGCGATCCTGGGCGCGACACCGGATCTGGCGCCCTTCGCCGGCACCGACCGGCTCGGTTGGGTCGACTGGGTGGTGCGCGGGAGCCGTGAGCTGTTTACCCGTCCCGAGGTGCGGGCTGCGGTGCCGGGCCTGATGCTGGCGATGTCGCAGAACGACGATTTTCGCAGGCAGTTGTGGGAGACGTTCAGCGGACCGGCTGTCGCTCTCTTCGCCGACGGTCAGGACGACGAACGCGATGCTCGTGCGGTGATGGCGATGGCCGCCGGGGCAGCTCTCTTTCTCACCACCGTCGCCGTCGAGGACGACACCGACGAGTTACACGCCCGCATTTCCGGCATCCTCGCCGACGCGGTGTCGGGAGAACGACGCGACGATGGCCTCAACGGGTGAACGCCAGGTCAGGCCGAAGTCGCGGATCGTGGCCGAGTCGTCTGTCGGGGTCGCCGCGGTCAGCAGCAGCGCAGCCTCGTAGCTCAGACCGTCACCCATGGGAACGATCGTCGACATCGCCTCGGCGATCCTGCTGCCCGAACGAAACATTCCAGGGGTCAATGGGATTCGGGTGAATCGCCGGCCGGCGCCCCGCTCGAGTGCGGCGATCATGTCGTTGAACGGGACGAGGGTGCCGCCGCACACGTAGCGGCGAGGTCCCCGACCCGGCGTCATGATCGCCGCGTGCACGTCGGCGACGTCGCGAACGTCGATCATCTGCATGCCGCCACGCAACCTGGGCGCGACACCGAACCGCGCGATCGGTGCCCAACCGCGTTCGGTGACGCCGGGCGCGGTGTGGAACGCCGGGCCGACCACGCTCGAGGGATAGGTGACCACGACGGGTGCGCCCTGGTCCTGGAGTCGTCGGGCGACGCGGTCGGCGTAGCCCTTGGTCTGCGCGTAGTCGCTGCGTCCCGCACTCGTCGGGGTGTCCGGGCCGATGACGCCGTCGGGCGGCGGGAACAGCGCGCTGTAACTGCTGATCGACACCACCGGGTCGAGGCCGGCGTCGACGGCGCGGGTGAGTACCGCTTCGGTGGCGTAGGCGTTGATCTCCCACATCAGCGCGCTGCGACGGCTGTCGGTGCCGACCACGCCCGCGCCGTGCAGTACTGCATCGCACCCGTCGAGCAATGCGTCGATGGTGCGCCGGTCCCGAACGTCACCGGCCAACAGTTCGATGTCGCCGACGTCGGCGAACCGCTGCAGCACAGGTGCGCCTTCGTCGTTCGGGGCGACGAGCAGACGCACTTTGTGCCCGTCGGCGAGAAGCGCGCGTACGCAGTGCGCGCCGACGTATCCGGTACCGCCGGTGACGCTGATAAACATCGTGCAATATTACGGTACCGCTGGCATCGGAATTGCGCCGGCCTCGCTGGGAGGCCTATGCACGTGCGGTGTTCTCGACGATGATCTCGCAGGCCGCCTTGTAGAACGCGCTGATCAGCGTGGAGAAGGACAGTTCGAACGGGTAGATCATGTGCACGTCCAGCGGTTGCGGGGTCCACTCCGGCAGAACGGGCACGATGGTGCCGTCGCGCAGTTCATCGGTGCAGATGATCTGGGTCGGCATGGCGCCGATGCCGAGACCCTCGAGGATGTACTGCTTGCACACCTGAAAGTTGTTGGCGCGCGCCCGCACCGGCGGGGTGAGTTCGTGTCGACGCTTGTTCTTGGTGACGGCGAGTTTGCGTTGCCCGCAGAAGCCGAAGTCGATGAACGGCAGTTCGTTGAGGTGCGCCGGTTCGGAGATCTGTGTGCGGACGTCTCGGACGAATTCCGCTGAGGCGCAGAGGAACAACTCGAGGCTGAACACCTTACGCGCGATCAGCGTCGAATCTTGCAGTGGCCCGGTGCCGAACACCACGTCGAACCCGTCCCGGACCGGATCGACGTTGTTGTCCACCAAGCGGATGTCCAACCGCGAGTTGGGATGGCGCCGCAAGAACATCGCGCCCACCCGCGACGCGTAGTCGGTGCCGACGAAAATCGGTATCGCGACGCGTAGTTCGCCCTGCGGTTCCTGCTTGCTGCGCTCCACCAGCGCACGTACGCCGTTGGCTTCGGTCAAGATCTTCACCGCGTGCGCGTAGACCTGCTCGCCGAGGTCGGTGACGGTGATCTGGTGGGTGTTCTTGCGCAGCAGCTTGATGCCGAGGTCGGATTCGAGCTTGGTCAGCTTGCGGCTGACGGTGGATTTGGGCATGCCGAGCAGTGCGGCGGCCTTCGAAAGGCTTTTACTCTCCACCACCTTGCCGAATACCAGCAGGGCATCGAGGTCGAACGGCAGGTTCTGTTCCATCTGTTGCAAATATGCAACAGGGTGTTGCGCTTCTGCGCCGAATTCGCCGGATCTGTCGTGAACGAGCGACGGCCCCCTCGGGGAAGAGGGGGCCGCCGCGTCGTCCGTGCTAGCTGTCCGAGCCCGAGCCTGCGCTGCTGTCGGAGCCCGAGCTGTCGCTATCCGAGTCGGAGTCGTCGTCGCCGGTGCTGTCGTCATCAGCGGCGTCGTCTTCGTCGGTGACGTCGTCCGTGGCGTCGTCGTCCGTGGCGTCGTCGTCAGCGGCGTCGTCTTCGTCGGTGACGTCGTCCGTGGCGTCTTCGTCGGTGGCGTCGTCTTCGGTGGCGCCGTCTTCGGTGGCGCCGTCTTCGGTGACGTCGTCCTCGGTGACCTGTTCGTCGGTGACATCGTCGTCGGTGACCTCTTCGTCGATGACGTCGTCGCTCTCGGCGGCACCGCTCACGGTTCCGTCACCCGAACCGTTGTTCGTGGTGCCCGAGACGCCTTCGCGGGAAGCGAGATTCACCGTGACAGTCTCGGCGTCGAGATTGAACTCAGTCGGCGCACCTTGCGCAGCAATGCTGTTCGCGGCCTCGACCGGACCGGTCAGCGCGTCTGCGATCTGCTTGGGCAGGGTCACCGTCAGGTAGTCGACGATGCCGCCGTTGATGATGCCGGGCCATGCTCCGGTCGCGAAGCCGGGTGTGTAGCCGTTGACAAATGCGTTGAATACCTTGGCGGGCAGGTTCACCAGCTCGACGACCGCGGACGGTACATCCCCGGCTGCCAAGGCGATCCGCGTGGCATCGAAGATCTCGGCTGTCTGGGCGACTGCCGTCAGGAAGGGTGCGATCGCTGCCTTCGTGATGGCGAACTCCGACACGACGTCTAACAGCGCGGGTAGCCGTTCGGCGCCCGGAAGGCTCGCAACGAACTCGCTGGGAATCGAGAACAGCGGGATCAACGGCCGCATCGCGCCCAGGACGTTGAGGACGAAATAGACGTCCGCTTCGGCAAACGCCTCGACGAACTGGCCGGCGGCCAGGTAACGCAGCGTGTTGAACACGACCTCGGGCAACATTGCTGCGGTGGTGGTCATGCGCTCGAGGGTGTCGGTGAAGGCCGTATTGATCACGCCGCCGTAGTTCGCGGGGAAGTTGACGAGCTCGGTGAGCAGCGGAACCGGGTTGAGCGTGTTGAGCGCGACGATGTTGACGAATTCCAGGTAGATCTCTGGATTGCTGATCCCCTGCAGCAGCGCGGGTACTGCTTCGGAGATCCCCACGCCCAGGTTCTGCAGGCTGCCCATGGTCTCGGTGATGGTCTGCTGCCACACGATGAGCGGGTTGGTGGCGGCCGCGAGCTCTACTGCGTGTGCTGCGCGCGCCTGGATGTCGGGTAGCGCGGGGAGAGTGGGTGCCACCGGGCTGGCGGCGATGACACCGGCACTTGCCATCGCCACGCCAGCAACCATGAACTTGGTGCTGCGGCGAGTCGACCGTGAGGGTCGGGGCGTGAAGCCGTATGCCGGCGAGTCAGCTTGATATGCGAGTTGCACGTTTTCTCCTGTAGTGCGTCTGATTTGCCAGATGGCAGCCGAAGATTAGCTTAGGCTAACCTCATCCACAAGTGATTCGTGTAGCTAAGCAGAAACGTCTTCTCCGGGATCCGCAGCCGCGCGTGCAACCGCCAACGGCCACTTAACCCGCTGCCCAGACCGGGTAGTTGCGGACTCACATATTCGGCGACCGAGAATTTACCCCACCGTCATGCGTCGTGGGGGCCTACGTACTAACACGTGTCGAGTCCCACACGTGCATCGGTTACTCGCGTGGTGCCCCCCTGCCGTCAGGCGTTGCTGAATGGCGATCCCAACACCTCGGCCGGCGACCCTGCGCCAGCGAGGGTGCGGTATCCCCACCATGTCCACCGCACATCAGCAACCAGCGTGGGCAAATTCTTCGACGCGGTCGCCGCCCGCTTGTTGCCTCGGCGAACGGCGGCTTGCGATTAAGGTGTCGGGCGTTCGTCAATACCGAAAAGCGCTCGAAAGGAACGGTATTCGCACAGTAATTCGCGTTCCAAATATGAAACAGGGTGTTGCGATTCTGCGTCTATCTCCGACGAACCGCGGACGTTAGCGTCGGCGTTTGAGGAGGGCCGATGAGTCACGACAGCCTGGTGGCAAAACCCGCGAGCGGACATTGGACGGACGCGTATCCCGAACTCGGACGCGGTCCGGTGTCGCTCGAAGACTGCGTCTCCGAAGAGTTCTACGACAGGGAGCGCGAGCACATCTTCAGGAAGACCTGGCTCTATGTCGGCCGGGTTGAACGAGTGCCGAAGTCGGGTAGCTACTTCACGCGCGAACTGAGGTTCCTCAACACCTCGATCATCGTCGTGCGCGGCAAGGACGGGGTGATCCGCGCCTTCCACAACATCTGCCCCCACCGAGGCAACAAGATGCTGTGGGAAGACGACCCTTTCAAAGAAGTCGAAGGCCGAGCGCCGTTGCTGTACTGCCGATTTCACGGCTGGCGCTACAAGCTGGACGGGTCACTGCACTCGGCGACGCGCAAGGACCTGCTCCTGGACTTCGACGCCGATAGCTGCCGGGTGCCCGCCGTGCAGTGTGAAGTCTGGGAGGGGTTCATCTTCATCAACCTCAACCCGCACAACACCGAGCCGCTGCGCGACTTCCTCGGGGAGTTGGCGCACGGCATCGAAGGCTATCCGTTCGAAGGTCCGCACCAGGTCTACAAGTTCACAGCCGAGTTGCAGTGCAACTGGAAGATCTTCCTCGACGGCTTCGCGGAGAGTTACCACGGTCCGTATCTGCACGCATCGTCGTTCGGCACGTTGACCGCCGAGGCCAAAGAGGCGCTTGACCAACCGAATCCGTTCACCGACGCCCTGGCCTATCAGCTGAAGGGGCCGCACCGGATGTTCTCGTTCGCCGGTGAGCCCTCCCAGAAGACGCCGTACTCCAAGCCGATTGAGTGTGTGTTCGAAGCCAGCGCGGCTGGGCCGTGGAACAAGCGCACCGGCAGAGGCCCGATGCCAACCGGCATGAACCCCACCCGCTCGGAGAAGTACGGGTTCGACTCGTTTCAGTTCTTCCCCAACTTCGTGTTGATCTTCGGCGCGTCGGGTTTCACTGTGCACACCCACTGGCCCACCGGACCGCATTCGCACCTCTTCGAAACCGAGATGTACTACCAACCGCCGAAAACCCATAAGGAACGGCTCGGCCAGGAACTGACCGTGACGTTTCTCAACGACATCATCCTTGAAGACGCCAGCCCGTCCGAAGGCCTGCAGGCCATGCTCAACAGCGGCGCGCTGACCCATTTCACGTTCAACGACGAGGAGATCCTGCTACGGCACTTCCACAAGACGGTCGCCGACTACGTCGAGGCCGGGGAGAAAGCGAAGGTCGACCACCGATGAATACGGCTCTGCCACCGGAGTTCTCACAGCTTGAGCACCTAGTGTCCGAGTGGGCGATCGAGGATGGGCATGCCCGCTACGTCAAGCGCGTGCACAGCTCCATGGAAGAGATCCAGGCCTTTTACGATCAGGTGTTTCCCTGTGCCGAGGAAGCGGTCGCCTACATCGACAAGTTCGACTACGCCGAACCGCTGCCCGACGATGTCGCCAACTTGCGCAACCTGCTCTACTCGCTGATCACGGTCTCGCTGGCGGTGGAGCTGTGGAAGCAGCCGCGGGTAAAGCATTCCGCCACCACAATTCTCACGAGGGTGAGTTGATCCGCATGGGCGTGACCTCAACACGATTCGACATCGTCGACCTCACCTCGAAAATCGCCAGCGAGATCAAAGTCGATCTCGACACGTTGATCAGCGGCCGGGAAGCCGCCAACATTCGAACCACCCTGGAACAGCGCGGGGTGGTGTTCTTCCGGGGCCTGGACATCAGCGACCAGCAGCAGGTCGCCATTGCGAAAACCCTCGGCGACGTCGTGGCCAACGAGGGCGAGGACGGCATCTACAAGATCTCGCTGGACAAGAGCGTCAACCAGCGCGCCCAGTATCTGAAGGGCTCGCTGTTCTGGCACTTCGACGGTTCCCTGCAGCCCTACCCGAACCTCGCGACGCTGCTGCGGGCGGTGAAGCTTTCCGACCACGGCGGCGACACCGAATTCTGCAATACCTATGCGGCGTACGACGATCTCCCGCAGTCGGAGAAAGACGCCATCGCTGACGTGCGGGTAGTCCACAGCGCGGAGCGGTCACAGTACTACGTGACCCCGGAGATGAGCTACGAAGAGGTCACGTTCTGGCAGAAGTCGCCGACCAAAGTATGTCCGTTGGTGTGGACCCACCAGTCCGGTCGCAAGTCACTGCTGCTGGGGGCAACGGCCGACTACGTGGTCGGCATGTCAGTCGAGGACAGTCGCGCATTGCTTGCCCGCCTTCGTGATTGGGCAACCCAACCGCAGTACGTCTACCGGCACCAGTGGCAACTCGGCGATCTGCTCATCTGGGACAACACCGGAACCATGCACCGGGCGCTGCCGTATGCCGAGGACAGCGGACGGCTGATGCATCGCACTATCCTGGCGGGCGAAGAGCCGCTTCTTTGACACGGCGCGGCGGCACACCGAAGGGCGACATGACCGAAGACGCTGACGCACCCCTGCTGACCCCGCTGACGGCCGACGAGTGGGGCGAGGACGAATACGAGGCCGTGGGCGCACTGACCGGCGTCGCGGGCAGCGAGATACCGCGGGCGGGGTCGGGGCATCCCAGGGATCCGCTGAACTTCGACATCCTCGGATTGCTAGCCCGGCACCCCAAGATGGCGCAGAAGTTCCTGAGCTACAACGGCTTTCTGCTGATGCGTGGTGAACTTCCGGTGCGCCTGCGGGAGCTGGCGATACTGCGCCTCGCCCACGCACGGCGCTCCGCCTTTGTGTGGGGTGAACACTTCCGCATCGGCGTCGCAGGCGGCATCGCCGAAGAGGACATCGCCCGGTTGGCCGGCGGCAACGACGGCTTCGACGGAGTGGACCGGCTGGTGCTGGAGGCCACCGACCAGATGCTGGCCGACGCACACATCCACCCGTCGACGTGGCAGCGGTTGGTCGATGAGATCGGCACGCATCAGGCGATGGAGCTCATCTTCATCTTCGGTACGTATGCCATGTTGGCGACGGCGTGCGACACCTGGCGGCTCGCCCCGCCGCCGGGCAGTCCGGCGTTGCCTTAACCAGACGTCACCAAGGATGCCCGATCCTCGTCGGCGAACGTATCTTCGAGCTGAAGCGGCGAATAGTCGACGTCGATATCGGCTAGCGGCCGACCTCGTGCACTGTCGATGGTTCCGAGTCGGCGCATGCCTTTGTCGGCGGCGTAGGTCTGGAACTCGGCCATCGTGAGACCGAAGGGGATGTCGTCGTAGAGGGCGAAGGCGTCTTCGGTGTTGGCCAGCGCCAGCGGAATGAGTTCGTTCATCCGCGTCTCGAACACCGTCCAGTTGGCGTCGTCAGCGGCGACGTGGCGCCGGCAGGTGAACGTTCCCCATGCCATGTGGCGGCGCTCGTCATCGCCGATGCGCCGCACCAGCTCCTGCATGCCGGGAAGGATGCCGCGGTCCACGCAAATCCGGTGCCACGCATAGTATCCCGTCAGCGCCATCATGCCCTCGATGACATGGTTGTACGTCGCCGACGCCCGAACCTGGGCGGCCGGTGAGGGGTCGGTGGCGAGGGCGTCCAGCGATTGCGGCAGCTCCTCGTAGAACATCTGGCGGTAGGACGGTAGTTCATCGAGGTAGTGCTGGAGGTCGCCGGTCATGCCGACGGCGTCGAGCCACATGCGGAACACCTGCGTGTGTTTGGCTTCCTCGAACGCGAACTGCGTCAAATACATCTCGTCGCCGAGGCGACCTTCGGCCCGCATCGCCGCCATGAACGGCTGGATGTCCTGGGTGACGGCTTCCTCGCCGGCGATGAACTGGGCGCACAACCGCGTCGCCCAATCACGCTCCAGTTCCGACAACCCTTCCCAGTCTTCGCGGTCGCGGGAGAAGTCGATGTCGGCGGGATCCCAGAACTTGGCGTTACCGCCGGCGAACAACTTCAGCGGCAGACTGTCCCAGTTCAGCCCGCCTGAAGCGAGTGAGTGTGAATAGTTACGTGTCATGGGCCTGACCTCCGCGGCCCATCCTAATGTGAGTCAGCTCACAATCAAGCTCAGCTGGGTCTGTTCGCCCGAGACCGCGCCCGCCAGGTCCGGTAGCCGCGGTGCGTGGCGAAGGCGCCGACGACAGCCATCACACACCAGACCGCAACCGCCGCATAGACCAACGGCGACGACAAGTCCCCGATCGACGCACCCAGCGCCGTGTAGACGAACGCACGCGGCGCCGACCCGATAAACGCGCCGACGGCCATCTGCCACAACGGAACTCCGAAAGCGCCGAACGCATAGGACGCCAACGCGTCGGAGACACCGGGGACGAACCGCTGGCCGACCACCGCCCACAACCCGCCCCGTTGGATCAGCCGGTCGAGTCGGTCGGCGCGCTGCGCACCGAGCAGGGCCCGCGCGCTATCCCTACCTGCCCGACGTCCGATCAGGCTGGCGATGGTGGCGGTACCGACCGTCGCGCCGAGAGTGACGAAAACCCCCAGCACCGGTCCGAACAGCAAGCCGCTGCCCGCCGCCAGAATCGGGCCGGGCACGAACACCGCGCCCAGCACCGCAGAGACGACCACGTACGCGAGCGGAGCGACAGGACCGGTGGCCGCAACCGCGTTTCGCACGGCTTCGACGTCGATGACCCGGGCGACCGCGACCAGATAGAACAGCCCCAACAGGAACGATGCGACCGCCACCAGGCGCAGCACGTGGCGACGACGCGAGGCGGGCGCCGGTTCTTCGATGTCGGTCATGTCGGATGCCGATTGTTCCGCACCCGGCTTCACGGTCAGGGCTGCGGGTAGGGCGCCCAGCGCCTGTCGTAGCCGGCCTTGCGTAACGCGAGTTGCTCCGCGCGCTGCTCTTCGGTGACGAAGTCCTCCGGCGGCAGATAACCGCGCAACTCCTCATGTGACATCACCTGCTGATCGAGGATGCGCGGCGGGTTGTCGTCGGGGTTCGGACCGAGGTTTTGGAACCGGATCGAGATCGCGCCCTGGTGCAGCCCGCCGGTCGAGATCCAGTTGGCCGCACCGGGATCGGTCGGGGAGATGACCACCGTGTAGGTGCCGTCACCGTTGGCGACGGCCTGCTCGTTGTTGAGGCTGGTTTGCTGGTTCCAGTAGTCGTCGGTGATGGTCCAGATGTTGTACGTCGGGACGATGAAGTAGCCGGCGCTGCCCGGGTCGATGGTGAGCACCAGGACTTCGTCATCGGCGAGCTGGAAATGCCCGGTGCTCTGCAGCTGGTTGGCGAGAAACTCGGCGTTGGAGGACGGTTGCGCAAGCACGTTGGCCTCGCGCGGCTGTCCGGTCTCCGGATCGGTGCTCGCCAACGCCATGTACTTGGCCTGCTCGTTGACCCCGCGCACGAGCAGGATCACCGCGGTGAACGCCCCGCGCAGCACCGGCGGCATATACGGCAGGGGCGGCACCAACGACACCAACGTCGTCAGGAACCGGTTGGTGCTGACCTGCGGACCGAGGAACACGAAGCCGCCGATCTGGGCGAACAGGCTGTTGGGCGGGCCGGAGACGCGTTCGATCGACAGGCTTATCGGCGTCTCTTCGTTCCAGTTGCCCAACGTGTCCCGCGCGGCGATGAGCGTGGAACCCGACGTCAGCTGCAGATGGTTTTTGCGCCCGTTGGCCGGTTCGGTGCTCACCGTGATGACGAAGGTGCCGTCGTCATTGATCTCAAGATCGTCGGCGCTCAGGATCGTCGAGGTTGTCCCCGCCAGACCTTCCAGCACGCTGAACGTGGTGTCGGCCGGCCGACCGTCTTCGGTGAGATCGTGGAACCGGCCGGTGATCACATACTCCGACGACGCGCTGACCGCCATGAACCGGTAGATCGTGTCGGGGTTGTCGTAGAGGATTCGAGACCCGCCCGCGCTCTGGCCGTACCAGATGTGGGGTGGGGCGACCTGGGTGACCACCGTCGGGGTCAGCGGGTTGAGCAGTTGCTGCTGATAGGCCGCGGCCATCGCGTATTCGTTGACCGCCCTGTTGAGCGACGCCAGGCTGCCCTGGTCGAGCCCACCGGGATACTGCCGGTGCGCGGCGAACAAAAAGCCCGCCCGCAGTACGACTTTCATCAGCGCGACCGGAAGCGAGTTGGCGGTCTGCCGGGCAATCCGTTCGGCGGCCAGCTGTTGGGGTGTGCCCAGCGGGCTGACGGTGGTGGCGGCGGCGGTTTGCGACGTCGTGACGGTCGCGGCGGCGGGGCTAACCGTCGGCGTGCTCGTGGTGCCGATCTCGCGTCGCGCCCATGCCAGCATCGCCCACAGCGCGACGGGCTGCTGCGGTGCAGGCGCACCGTCGGCCGCCTGCGCGCCAAAACCCAACGCGGACAGCACTGATGAGACGACGCCGTCGATGCGCGCGACGACCGGTGCGTCGGTGGTTTCGGGCTCGGGTGTGTCGGCGACGACGGTCGCAACGGTTTGTGTCGGTGCCGGTTCGGGCTGCGGATCGGGCAGCGCGGTCACGTCCGACACCGTTACCGTCGGCGGTACCTCTTCGTCGATCGGTTCGGCGACGCTGGTCGGGACCTCCTCGATCGGTGTCAGCGTCGGCGGGGTGGCCAACTCAGTTGCATCATCGGCTTGGCGACCGCTGTCCGAGTTCGACTCGTCTTCGTCCTCGTCAACGTCCTCGTCCGCGACCTCTTCCTCATCAACGTCGACATCGTCCTCAACGTCGACGTCGTCCTCAACGTCGACATCCTCATCAACATCGACATCGTCATCAACGTCGACGTCGTCCTCGACGGACACGTCGTCGTCGGAAACTGCTGCGGCGGATTCCGACACCGAAGCGCTGGTGCTGTCGGTGGTGTCGGCCGTGCCGCCCTCGGCGAGCGCGATACCGGGGCTGTTGGCAATGGCGGCGCCGACGCCCAACGCGACCGCCAGCGCGCCGACCCTGCCGATGAATCGTCCGTAGGTGTTCGCGGTCGTGGTCAACGAAGGCGTCCTTCCGTCAATCCGCCAGCGAGGGCCGATGGAATGACGGTATGGCTGCCCGACCGCTTCTGCACGCACTTTCGACGGTTCTGTTTGCTGCGGGGCCTTCCATCGATTCGACGACGGATGTACCATTTGGTACATGATTACCGCATGTGCCGTCGAGATCGAGGCGCCCGCCAGTGTGGTTTGGGATGTGTTCAGCGACGTCGAACGCTGGCCGGAGTGGACGTCCTCGGTCACCCGGCTCACAGCTCTGGACGGCCCCGAGTTGGCTATCGGCAAGCGCTACGAACTCAAGCAGCCCCGGATGCCCAAGTTGATATGGGTGGTGACCGAGATATCGCCTGGCAACGGCTGGAGCTGGGAGCAGCGCTCACCAGGAGGGTTGACCGTGGCGCGCCACGAGGTAGCGCCGGTCACCGACCGCCGCACCCGGGTGCGCCAGCAGGTCGACCAGCGGGGTCCTGTCGGCGTCGCGGTCGGTGTGCTGATGCACCGGATGACCAAGCGCTACCTCGACCTCGAGGCCGCGGGCCTGAAAACCCGAAGCGAACAGCTCTACCGCCTCGATGGCGCGGCCTCCTGACGTCGGGCGGCGTAGGGAGCTGCTTGACGCGTTGGTCACCGAGTTTGCGAAGACCGGCATCGGCGACCGTTCGCTTCGGGAGATCGCCGCGGCCGTCGGCACCAGCCACCGCATGCTGCTGCACCACTTCGGGTCGCGTGATGAGCTGCTGCTGGCGATTGTCGAGGACGTCGAGCGCCGGCAGATGGCGCTGCTGGGGGAGTTGCCGCCGGAGCCGGAAAAAGCGATCGCCGCCATGTGGGCGAACCTGCGGCGCCCCGAACTACGCCCGTTCGAGCGGCTTTTCTTCGAGTGCTACGCGCGCGGCGCACAGGGCGAGCAGCCGTTCGCCAGGATGCTGCCGGGCGCCGTCGACGCGTGGTTGGCCCGTGCAGTAGTCAGTACCGGTAGCGCGCCGGATCCCGCGTTGACGCGCCTCGGCCTGGCGGTGGCCCGTGGGTTGTTGCTCGACCTCGTGGCCACCGAAGACCTCGACGGTGTCGATGCGGCGGCCAACGCATTCGCCGACCTCGTCGGCATGTGGTCTACTCGGGCTTGACGATCGCCAACACTTCGCTGTTCGGCAGGCCTGCCAACACATCGGTGGTCGCAAGGAGCTTCGAGGCGCGCATCCCGCTGCCGATGATCACCCGGCCCTGCCGGATCACGTTGTCGTCGATGAGTATCGGCCACTCCGGTGGGAGGCCGATCGGTGTGATACCGCCGTACTCCATACCGGTCAGCGACACCGCGGTGTCCATCGAGGCGAACGAAATCTTGCGGGCACCAAGGTGTTTGCGGACCACACCGTTGATGTCGGCGCGAGTGGTGGCCAGCACCAAACACGCGGCGTACCACGTGCGCTCGGCGCGGCGAGCCTCGACCACGACGCAGTTCGCCGACTCGTCCATGCTCACCCCGTAGTGCTCGCAGAATGCGGCGGTGTCGGCAAACTCCGGATCGATCGCGCTGACCCACAGGCCGTCGCGCAGCTGGCGCCGTACCGGTACTGCGACGAGCTCCACCGCATCAACGGCGGGTACGAAGGTGAGCTGGCCTACCCGCACGCCTCACTCCTCGCTGCTGCGCCGGTCGCCGATGAAATCCAGCAGGCGGGGGTCGTCGGAGGTGAACCGGTCTACCTCCTCGCCGCCGTCGCAGCGCAACAACGCCACGATCACCGCACCGCCGCGCCGTGACAACACCTCCCACACCGCGCCGGCATCCTCCCAACGCTGAAGTTCTGCGACCCGATCGATGTCCATCGTCCTACCATCCCACGCATGACTGGACGCCCACGCATCAAGCTCGCCCGGGTGTATGACGATCCTGCTTCCGACGAGGGCGCGCGGGTGCTCGTCGACCGGTTGTGGCCGCGCGGCATGCGCAAGGACGATCCCAGGGTCGGCCGCTGGCTCCCGGAGGTGGCGCCGTCCGCCGAGTTGCGACGCTGGTACTCGCATAAGCGTGAGCGGTTCGACGAGTTCGCCACCCGCTACGCCGAGGAACTCGAATCCGAGGAAGGGTCAGCCGCCCTGTCCGAGGTGCGTGACCTGATGCGCGACGGCCCCGTCGTGCTGGTGACAGCGTCTCGCGATCTGGATATCAGCCAGGCGGCGGTATTGCGGAAGCTGCTGTCCTAAGGTGGATGTCGTGCATGCGGCGCCGACGTCGGGTCGTACAACGCCACCGGGGCGTTGCCGCTCCCACCCGCCCGGCGCGCGCCTCAATGTAGGTAAAGCTTGCCTAACTTCGTGCGGTAAGGTCGGAGGCCGATGACCGACATTGAAGAGGCGCCGACCCTGGTGCTGCCGCGCGAGCTGAAAGACGTTTGCGAAGAAGTGCGTCAGGTGGCGGCGCCGACGATTCCCATCGTCGCCGAGCCTTACGCCGCGCGCCTCGTCGACCCCGACACCGACGCGGAGATGATTTCGGAGTGGATGAACCGCCCGCATCTGGTCGAGGCGTGGGAGTACGCGTGGCCGCCGGCGCGTTGGCACCGTTATCTGACCGCTCAGCTCAACGGTCAGTACTCGCGCCCGGTGCTGGGCTTCTTCCGCGGTAAGCCGTTCGGCTATATCGAGCTCTACCGAGCAGCAAAGGACTCCATCGCCACCCGGTACGCCGCCGACCCGCATGACATCGGTCTGCACGCCGCCATCGCCGATGCCAGGTTTGTCAACAGGGGCATCGGGCCGATTGTGTTGCCGCGCATCGTCGCCAGCATCTTCGAGCTCGAGCCACGGTGCCAGCGCATCATGTTCGATCCGGACCACCGCAACAGCGGGGCCCGGCGCCTGTGCGAGTACGCCGGATGCGAGTTCCTCGGCGAGCACGATATGCCCAACCGGCGTATGGCGCTGTATGCGCTGCCGCGCTCCTGAGCGCGCGCCTTCCAGCGTCTAGGGCAGTTGGCCGAACTCCGCGTAGCCGTCGTAGTCGGGTTTCATCGCAGCGGCGACCAGCTCCCACAACACCTCGTCGGTGCCGCCACCGACGCGCGCCAACTTCATATCGCGCCACCACTTACCGAGCGGTGTCTCTTCGACGAGATAGCCTGAGCCGCCGAAGATGTGCATGCACTCCGACAGCACCTCCTCGCCGAGTCGCGCCGCGTTGACCTTGATGGCGGCCGCGGTGCGCAGGTCGAGCCTGCCGGTGGCGGCGATGCCGTCGAGCGCATAGCGCAGCATGTCCACCCGCGCCTGCAGGTCGGCCATCCGCATGCGCAGAGCCTGATGCTCATAAAGCGTGTTTCCGAACTGACGACGATCCATCATGCGCGCCAAGGTGATTCCCAGCACCCGCTGGCATGACGACGACACCTGTCCCGCGATGGACAGGCGTTCGTGCGCCAAGCCCCAGGAGATCGCCGCGAGGCCGGTGCCGGCGCGGGCGACCAGGGCGTCGGCAGGTACCCAGGTGTCGATGTGCACGGCCGCGGTGTCCAGTGGCCCAGCGCCGACCTTGCGGTAGGGCGCGCGAACCTCGCACTGCGCAAGCGGGACAGCGATGACCACGACGCTGCCGTGCCTGCTGTGGGGGTCGTGGTCCACGCTTCGCGCGACCGCCATCACGTGATCGGCGATCGGGGAGAGCGAGACGAACTTCTTGATGCCTGTGACCTGGAAACCCTCACGCACCGAGCGCACTTCGGTCCCGACGATCTGCAGATCCGAACCGCCGGACTGCTCGGATGCGCCGATGCACAGCACGGCCTCACCGCGGATCGCCTGCTCGGCGATGTTACGCAAATAGTCTGATTTTCCGAACCGGCGCAGGATCGCGATCGCCGAGTCGTGAAGGCTGACGCCGACGGCGATGCCTGCCGAGCCCAGGGCGCCGAGCGCCTGCGCGAGCGCGATGATCTTGCCGACGTCGGGTTGGTGCCCGTTGGACCACTTTTGGGCGAACACGCCGGATTCTCCGAGGTATTCGATGAGCTTGCGCGGAAAGTGTTCGGCAGCTTCGGCTTCTGCGGTCCACGCGGTGACCCGATCGTCGAATACCCGTTCGAGCAACCCGTGGTAGTCCTCGGTCGCCGGTGCGTCGACGGTGGCGGTCATCGGACGGCCCCTTCCACAGTGCGTTTGGCGTCCAATCGGCGCAGCTTGCCTGATGAGGTGCGAGACACCGGTTGAGGTGCCCGTCATGGCCACCGATAGTGCTGCGGCCAGTTCAGTTACGAATCCTGTTGGGATGCAGGCACCTTCGCCTGGATCGCCGCCTCGAGATCACCGACCGTATCGCAACTGAGCAGATCTTTTTCTTCCAGTGCGACACCGAGGCGGTCTTCGATGGCCACCATTCCGACCGCAAACGCGACCGAGTCCAGGCCGACGTCGTCGATCAGTCGGGATTCCCGGGTGATCCGTTTGATGTCGACGTTCATGTCGTCGCGCAGGATCTCGGTGAGCGCGGCACTTACCGCGTCTGGGGTGGAAGGCGTCACGGCGTGCGACGGTACACCGTCGAGTCGGGTAAGGCTAGGCTTACCTCGGCCGGGCAGCGTCTACCCTTTTTGGCGGAAAGGGGTGATCCGCCATCGGCTCAGATCAGGCTTCGCCTCGGTCGACGCCCAGAAATCTGCGTTGGCTGTTGCGCGGGTGTGCGACCGCGGTCATCGTCGTCGCCAGTTGGTTTCTTGCGGTGATCGCCTCCGGTGTCGCGGCGGTGTGGCTGGCGTACATCTGGATCTTGGTGGCCATTGGTCTTGCCGTATGCCTGGTCAGCTCCGCAGCGGGCGTGTGGTTCATCGCCCGCCGCACCGAGCGACGGCGCCGCTACACGGCGGTCACGGCGATCGTGAGCGTGCTGGTGCTCGCCGTCTCCGCAGCGGTGATCGTGGCGCGTCCGTTGCCGAGTGACCCACTGGCACACCAGCCGAGCGCCGCCCCGGAGGATGTGCGGTATTGGGATCTGCCCACCGGATCACACCTCGCGTACCGGTACCTTCAAGCAACTGGTCCGGCGCGACCCGCGGCCCCGGTGATCTTCGTCGGCGGTGGGCCGGGCGAAGCCGTCGTGAACAACCCGGCGAAGGGCGATCCCTACCGCGAACTGACCCGCCTCGGCTACGACGTCTACCTCTATGACCAGGTCGGCGCCGGCCTGTCGGCGCGGCTCACCGACCCGGCCGACTACACCGTCGGCCGCCATGTCGCGGATCTCGAGGCGGTCCGCGAGCACCTCGACGCGGACCAGTTGATTCTGATCGGTGCATCCTGGGGCGGCAGCTTGGTGGCCAGCTATCTCGCTGCCCACCCGACTCGTGTTGCGCGGGCCGTCCTGACGTCTCCCGCTCCGATGGACTACGCGCGGTGGCCCGACGCCGGTGACATCACAGCTCACTTGCCCGACGGGCCGCGGCAACGGGCGCAAAGCCTGATGCCGGGCCATCCTCGCTTTGTGACCTGGTACGGGTTGGGCGTCGCCAATCCGCTCGCGGCGCACAACTTGGTGTCCGACGACGAGGCCGACGCCTTCTTCGACACCTTTTTGAACATCGTTCGCCCCGCAACCGTTTGCGAGCCGGCCCACCTTCCCGATTCCTACGAAACCGGAAACGGCTTGTACGCCAACGTGTTCACTACCCGCGATGCCGCCTCAGGCGCCCAATCGGACGTGTTTGACCGACTTCGGGTCAACCCCACCCCGGTGCTGATCGTCACCGGTGAATGCAACTACATCCCTTGGGCGCCGACCGCCGAGTATGCGACAACGCTGCCCAACGCGACCCTGTTGTGCCTGCCGAACGCGGGACACGCGGTCGAACTCGATCGACCGGACCTGTACCGGCGCGTGGCCCAGGACTTCCTGCTCGACCAGCCAACAGCCATGCCGGAGACCCCGCCGACCCGGCCGTGTACGTCAGAGGTTGTGCCGGGCTAACCGCGTGCCGCCCAGCCGATCACCGCCGTCGATGGACACCACGGCCGGCACCACCTCGCAGGTGACCAGGCCGTGTTCGGCGGTCAGCTCGTCGACGATGTCGAAGCAGGCCGAGATCCGCTCGGGTGTGTCAACGATCACGGTGCTCACCGGAACCTGTCGGGAAAGCTGAAACGCCTTGTCGCCGTGCGGTTCATGGTCGCCGTGAAAGCCCCACACACCGCGCAGCGCGGTCGCGCCGCTCACCGCGGCGGAGTCGCGCAGGCGCCGCACGAGCGCCCGGTGGATCGGCACACCGTCGTGCAGCGTTGCCTCAGAAGTGCGGACGGTCAGCTTCTGTGACAGCGCTAGGTCGTCGTCGTCGACGGGCGGCAGCTGCGGTGGCCGGTCCACGAGCAGACCATCGCGTTTACACAGGTGCGCTCGTTCGAGTGTCATCAACGGATCGTCCAGTACAGCACGCAATTCGGACGCCGCATCATCGACCTGCTCTGCGCGCCCGATCGCGGTGATCATCACCGGGACGCGGCGGTTGCGGCCGAAGAACCGCGCCTGCCGTCGTTGTCCCCGCCGGGTACCGTCGACACCGAGAAACGCGGTGGCGCAGGCGAATCCGCGGTGATACAGGAGATCGCAGACGGCACGGTAGGCGGGCTGGTTGGCCATCCGGTCATAGCGGCCCACGTACACGGTCAGCATCGCGGCCTCGGCCGTCGCGTCGAACCCGTCGACGGGACGCACGCGCTCCAGGGCAATCAGCCCATCGGTGGTCAACGCGGCCGCCTGCTCGGCGAGACCGAGCATCTTCGGTGCGGCGCCGACCGCGGTGACGACGATCGGCGGATCCTCGGACCAGGTGAGGGTCCGATCGGTGCGCAACCGATGGCGCGGACCGAAGCCGGCGATACCGCGCAACACGACGCTGGCCGCGACGGCGGCGTCGGCGTAGCGCTCGACGAGCGCCTCGGCCAGAAAGCGGTTGCCCGCCCGGTGGCGTTCGCCGAAGTAGCAGGTAAGTTTGAGGTAATCGTCGGTCACAGGCGCGTTCCCAGCCACAGGCCGCATGCTGCCGCGGCAAGTCCGAGCACCAGGCTGACGCCGATGTTGGCGACCGCCATGCCGAGCTGGCGTTCTTCGCCGAGCCGGTGGGTCTCCAGCATCCACGTCGAGAACGTCGTATAGGAGCCGACGAAGGCGGTGCCCGCCAACAACGCCAGGTGCGGGGCGAGAGCCAGGCCCGCCAGAAATCCGAGGAGCAGCGCGCCGCTGATGTTGACCACCAGCGTGCCGTAAGGGAAGGCGCTGTTGATTCGTTTCGACACCGTGCGGTCGACGATGAAACGCAGCACCGCGCCGAGACCTCCGATCAGCGGCACCGCGGTCCAGACCGCGACCGTCGTCATGCGTGCACCCGAACGTGTCGCACCATCGCAGTGGCGACGTAGAGCGCCGCCAAACCGGCGACCACGCTGGTGGCTGTGTAGCCCACGGCCAGCGCGTAGTGGCGGTGCTCGATCATCTTGAGCGTTTCGACCTGCATGGTCGAGAACGTCGTCAAGCCACCGCACAGGCCGGTGCCCAGCAGCGGGCGCCGGTAGCTCGAGACCGGTAACCGTTCCAACAGTCGGGTAGTGAAGTACCCCAACAGAAATGCGCCGACGATGTTGGCGACGAACGTCGGCCACGGCCACCGCCCCGGGTCCGGCGCGGCCAGTGCCTCGAGCGCTGCGCGGGCAAGCGTGCCGAGCGCACCGCCCACAAACACCGCGGCAAGTTCGCGGCCGTCGTAACCGAGCACAACGCAGAGTATGGCGGTACCACCGAGCGTTCCGCGCCGGTGTGGAGCACAATCGAGTCCATGGCGGCCAATCCGCGTGCCGGTCAGCCGGCACAGCCCGAAGACCTCATCGACGTCGCTGCGGTGGTCACCGCGTACCACACGACCAGGCCGGACCCGGCAGATCCGGATCAACAGGTGGTGTTCGGCACGTCGGGACACCGTGGGTCGAGCCTGGACGCGTCGTTCAACGAGGCGCACATCCTGGCCACCACGCAGGCGATCGTGGAGTACCGCGCCGCGCAGGGCACCACCGGTCCACTGTTCCTCGGCCGTGACACCCATGCGCTCTCCGAGCCGGCGTGGGAATCGGCGCTGGAAGTGTTGGCCGCCAACGACGTTGTGACGATGATCGATTCGGCCGACCGCTACACGCCGACGCCGGCGATCAGCCACGCGATCCTCACCTACAACCGCGGCCGCGCCGACGGTCTGGCCGACGGCATCGTCGTCACCCCGTCACACAACCCGCCGCGTGACGGCGGCTTCAAGTACAACCCGCCCAGCGGCGGCCCCGCCGACACCGACGCCACCGGCGCGATCGCCAAACGCGCCAACGAACTGCTGGCCGGTGAGCTCAAGGATGTCCGTCGGGTGTCGCTGGCGCGGGCGATGAGCGATGTGAGACGCCACGACTACCTCAACGCCTACGTCGAGGACTTGTCCACCGTCGTGAACACGCACGCCATCAGCGCGGAAGGTATCCGCATCGGCGCCGACCCGCTCGGCGGCGCCAGCGTCGACTACTGGGGCGCGATCGCCGAGCGGTACAACCTCGACCTCACCGTGGTGCATCCCTACGTGGACCCGACGTGGGCGTTCATGACGCTGGACACCGACGGCAAGATCCGGATGGACTGCAGCTCACCGCACGCGATGGCGCCCCTGGTCGCCAACCGCGACGTGTATCAGATCGCGACCGGCAACGATCCGGACGCCGACCGGCACGGCATCGTCACCCCTGACGCAGGTCTGCTCAACCCGAACCACTACTTGGCGGTGGCGATCGAATACCTCTCCACGCACCGGCCGGACTGGCCGGCCGCAACGGCGGTCGGCAAGACCATCGTCAGCTCGTCGATCATCGACCGGGTGGTCGCCGGGCTGGGACGCAAACTGGTCGAGGTGCCGGTCGGCTTCAAGTGGTTTGTCGACGGGTTACTAAGTGGCACAATCGGTTTCGGTGGTGAGGAAAGTGCCGGCGCGTCGTTCCTGCGGCGCGAAGGTTCGGTGTGGACCACCGACAAGGACGGCATCATCCTGGCGCTGTTGGCCTCCGAGATCCTCGCGGTCACCGGCGCCACGCCCTCGCAGCGCTACCACGCGCTCGCCGAGGAGTACGGCTCGCCGACCTATGCCCGCATCCAGGCGCCCGCCGACCGCGAGCAGAAGGCGCGGCTGGGCAAGCTGTCGCCCGAGCAGGTGACGGCCACCGAGCTGGCGGGTGAACCGATCACCGCCAAGCTGACCGAGGCGCCGGGCAACGGGGCGCCGCTCGGGGGCTTGAAGGTGACGACCGAGAACGCGTGGTTCGCCGCGCGCCCGTCGGGCACCGAGGACGTCTACAAGATCTACGCCGAATCGTTTCGCGGGCCCGAGCACCTGGCACAGGTGCAGGACGCCGCCAAGGAAGTGGTCAACAAAGTCGTCCAATAGGGTCGCCGTGTGAGTTCGTCTGCGGCGGGTGCACGCACCAAGGAGCGATTGCCCCCCGAAGTTTGGGTGCTGATCGCCTCGAACGCCGTGATCGCGCTGGGCTACGGGGTGGTGTCGCCGGTGCTGCCGGAGTATGCCCGCCATTTCGGTGTGGGCATCGGCGCGGCGACGTTCGTCATCACCGCCTTCGCGATGATGCGGCTGCTGTTCGCGCCCGCCGCCGGGCAGCTGGTGCAGCGGCTGGGGGAGCGGCGCATCTACGTCAGCGGGTTGCTGATCGTCGCGGTGTCGACGGGGGCGTGCGCGTTCGCCCAGACGTACTGGCAGCTGCTGTTGTTCCGGTCGGTCGGCGGGGTCGGCTCGACGATGTTCTTCATCTCCGCGCTGGGGTTGATGATTCGGATCAGCCCGCCGGATGCGCGTGGGCGGGTGGCGGGCATGTTCTCTTCGGCGTTCCTGGTCGGCTCGGTGGGCGGCCCGGTGTTGGGCAGCCTGACCGCCGGCTTCGGGTTGTCGGCGCCGTTTCTGATCTACGGCGGTGCGCTTTCGGTCGCGGCGGCGGTGGTGTTCATCAGCTTGCGGCACTCGTCGCTGGCCGCCCCCGCGCCGGACACCCAGATCAAGGTCACCTTCGGGGAGGCGTTCCGCCACGGGGCGTATCGCGCCGCGCTGCTGTCGAACCTGGCCACCGGGTGGTCGGCGTTCGGGTTGCGCATCGCGCTGGTGCCGCTGTTCGTCGTGGAGGTGCTCGGCCGCGGCGTCGGCACTGCGGGGCTGGCGCTGGCGACGTTCGCGATCGGCAACGTGGTCGCCGTCATACCGAGCGGGCATCTGTCGGACCGGGTCGGGCGCCGGATTTTGCTCATCATCGGGCTGACCGCGGCCGGGGTGGCCACGATCGCGGTCGGGTTTAGCGACAACCTGACGGTGTTCCTCGTCACGGCGTTCCTGGCGGGCGCGGCGACGGGGATGTTCAGCTCGCCGCAGCAGGCAGCGGTGGCCGACGTCATCGGCAACAAGGCGCGCGGCGGCACCGCGTTGGCGGGGTTTCAGATGATGGCCGACATGGGCTCCATCGTCGGTTCGCTGCTGGTCGGCCAGATCGCCCAGCACCTGTCGTTCGCGTGGTCGTTCGTGATCAGCGGGGCGATTCTGCTGGCCGCCGCGGTCGGATGGTTTTTCGCGCCCGAAACCCGGAAGCCGTCGGCCGAACACACCCCGGCCCGCCCACTGGGGCCCGACGCCGCCGGGGAGCTGCCGTGACCAGCCATTTTGAACGGTAACCTGGCAGTGGTGTAACTTCGATGGGCACGACACGGGGCTATGGCGCAGTTGGTAGCGCACCACACTGGCAGTGTGGGGGTCAGGGGTTCGAATCCCCTTAGCTCCACTCGTTCGGAAGCCCGCTTCGACCATAGGTCGAGGCGGGCTTTGTCTTCCTCAGCGCCCATCAGTGCGGGCATGCGGATGTCAACGCCGTCGAATCATTCGAGGCGCTGCGATCTCTCGCGCCGGCGGTCAGGCCGCCTGGTCTCCTGGGGGTGCCGGCCCGCCGGGCTCGCTGGGTCCGGGATCCGGTCCCGCGGCACCCGATTCGTCTTCGGCGACCTGGACATCGTCGGTGGGTTCGGTATCCGGCTGCGGGCCCGCGACCGGGGTGTCGGTGAGCTCGTCGTGGGGTCGGAGGAGGCGTTCGGGTCGGTGGTAGTAGTTGATTCGGCCTTGGCCGGTGTCGAGGTCGGGCGGTGGGAGCCATTCGACTTCGCAACGATCGTTCATACGGGTGGTCCAGCCGCCGTCGCCGTCGACGCTTCGGTTGTGCGGTGCACATGCCAGCCCGAGTTCGTCGACATTGGTGTTGCCGCCGTCGGCCCAATCCGCCACCACGTGATGGACTTGCGAGCCGTAGGCGCCGACCGTGCAGCACGGTTTGGTGCATCCGCCGTCGCGAGCAATCAACATGATCCGCTGCGCCGGCGAGGCGATGCGCTTGGCGCGGAACAGATCCAACGCTGATCCGGTCGCTTTGTCGAACACCGCCAGGTGGTGGTTGGCGTGAGCGCCCAGCCGGATCACATCGGCGATCGGCATCACGGTGCCGCCGCCGGTGGTGCCGACCCCGGCGCGAGACTCCAAGTCCTGCAACGTGGTTCGGATGATGACCGACACCGGCAACCCGTTGAGCTGGCCCAGTTCGCCACTCATCAACGCAATGCGCCCGACAGCGACCAGCGCATCGTGCTGACGCTGGGCCAGGCTGCGGTGGTCGTTGTCGATCTGTTCTTGCGTCGGTGTGCCCGACGTGCACGGATCGGGATCGTCGGGGTTACACATGCCAGGCGCGGCGTATTTGGCGAAGATCGCCTCCCACACCGCCCATGCCTCCGGGGTCAGCGTTGCGCGCAGCTCCACCATCCCGTCGGCGCCTTGTGGGGACTTCCTGACCCCACGTTTGCGGGACCGTTCGACGTCGGTGGGCTCCGGTCCGTCCTGATCCAGCAGAAACAGCGTCAGGTCAGCGCTGTCGGTGAGTTCTTTGGGCCCGACTTTGACCGCCGTCCGCACCAGATCGACCTCGAACTGATCGCGGGTGGCCGCATCCACCCATCCCGGCAACTTGTCCACCGATTTGCGGATGACCTCGACATGTTCGGCGTTGATCAGACCGTGCGCTTGAGCGGCGGCGGTGGCGGGCAATGCCGGCGGCAGCGACGGGCCCGTCATTGACTGGCGTGGCGCCAAGAGTTCGGCTTCCTTCAACCGCCGGTTCGCCTCGCCGGTCGAGATCCGATAACGAACCCGCAGGACTTCTTTCCATGAGTGGGCACCCATCTCACCCGCCGTCGTCTCGCGCTGCAGACGGGCTAGCAAGCAATGGCGCATCGCCGGCAGCTGACACGACAAGCTTTCGAGCTCGTCGAGAGCGGCCAGCAGGTCAGGGCGGGTCAACAGGTCCAGTTCGCACGCCGCCACCTCTTCATAGGCGGCACGCAACCCGGCTATCGCCGCCTGCAACCCGTCCCCGGACATGATTCGAACATACATTCGACGTCCGACAAATCCACTGACTCAAACTTCCTGTCAGGCTGGTCCATTACCGCGGTCACCGCTTGGCTCGACCACGATGATCCGGGGGCAGCATCAGCCGCGGCTCCGGGATTAAGTACTCGTCGCGCAAAGATCCACCAGATTGCAGTGGGGTGCTACTGATCGCCTCCGCACCGCAGGCAGCGACGATTTCCCTCGCGTGACTTGAATATCCCGGCGGTTGCCTCGCCATGACTCAAGGGGAGGGCAAATGATGGGTCTCGTCGGCCGAACCGGTCGCAGCACTGGGTTGGCGAACTCCCTCGGATTTCGCAGTGTTCGGCGCACCCCCTGGCGCGTCACGGCGCGGATCGGCGTCGCCGCGTCGGCCGTGGCGGCCACGGTTGCGCTGGCGACGGTTTCGACGGTGTCGCCTGTCGTGCAGCTTTCAGCCGACAAGACGGCGCTGGTCATGGGAGGTGTCACGGTTCCGACACCCGATGAGACCTACATCGACGCCGTCAAAAACCAGTTCATCGTCCCGGCCTATCCCGGCGAGGACATCGACTACGTCGCGGTGACGACGCCGGGGGAGCTATGGCCGGCCACCGGCGTCGCCCGCCTCATCGGGTGGGCGATCGGGGATCCGCGGGTGTGGGGACCCGGCGGCGCGGGCTGGCCGGACGAACCGTGGTGGAAACTGTCGGGTCTGTTCGACCTCACTCCCAACCAATCGGTCCGGGCCGGGGTGGCGAGCCTGGAGGCCGCAATCGCCGCGCACGGCAACGACCAATTGGTGATCTACGGTTACTCGCAAAGCGCGACCATCGCGAACATCGTAAAGCGCAGGCTCACCGCGAAATATCCGGACGAAACTACCGCCCCGGACATCGACTTCGTGTTGGGCGGTGATTCCAACCTGCCCAACGGCGGTCTGCACGCCCGGTTCCCCGGCCTCTACATCCCGATCCTCGACTGGACGTTCGACGGGGCCGAGTTGACCGACACCCCGTTCGAGACCAGCGTCATCACCCGCAAGTACGACGGGTTGGCCGACTTCCCGCTTTATCCGCTCAACATCATTGCCACGTTGAACGCGCTCATGGGGTTCTTGTACCTGCACACCAACCCGTTCGACATCAGCTTGCCCGCAGATCCCACGACTTCATCCGCCTACCAAGGCACTTCGGGCACCACCAGCTACTACTTGTTCGAGACCGAGAACCTGCCGTTGTTCGAACCGTTTCGCGATATGGGGGTACCGGAGGCGTTGATCGACGTGGTGGAGCCGTTTTTCCGGTTCCTCGTCGAGCTGGGCTACGACCGCACCATCCCCCCGTGGGAGCCCACGCCGGCTCGGCTGATTCCGTTGCTCGACTTCGGGAATGTCGCCAAAGGTCTGGCCAACGCGATCGGCGAATGCATCAACAATGCCCTGGGTCTGTTCGGCTTACCGCCGCTGGTGCCTACCTCAGCGCCGGTTACTTCCGAATCGTCGACAGCAGAGGCCGATAACGTCGACGCCTCCCGTCAGACGACCTCGACGCAAGCGGTCGTCGACGACGCTGACCTGGCGACCGACGTCGCGATCTCACCGACGGTGTCCGAAACCGCCACGGCACCAAGCTCGCCCGCTGAATCAGAGACTGCCACCGAACCGCCGACGTCGGCGCAGATTACCACCGACACGGACGAGCCGACGTCGTCACCGGAAGCCGAGACCACCGATGTGACATCGGAGGATTCCAGTACCGAGGAGTCGCTGGACGATTCGGCGCCCGAGGATCCGGCCGCGGAGACCGTCGAAGCGGAGTCGGAAGCGGAGTCGGAGCCGGAGTCCGACCAAGCCGATACATACGAATCGTCCGCGGTGGATCAGGATCCGACGGCCTAGTGGTCCACCGTCGCGGTCATCGCATCAGCCCACGCGATATGTCCTTGGAAGCCATGCGATTCCGCGGCTGCGCGATAGCGGCACACCAAGTCCGAATACGTGACCGTGTCACCGTGCGCGGCGGCAAGCAGCGCGCGCAGCCTCAACAGCATGACCTCGCCTATCGCCGACCCGGCGTCGGACCAGAGGTCGGCCATCCGGTCGATCTCGTCTTCGGCCTCGGCCAGATCGCCACCGCGCCCTCGTCCTAGCAGCAGCGTCTCCACCAAAACGCCTGTGCCCCAGGCACCGTAGAAAACATTCTCGCTTCGACGCAGTGCATCGACGGCTTCGCGCATCGCCTCGGCGGCGGCATCGGTGTCGCCGCACCTTGCGGTTTCGCGCGCCGCCCACACGTCGGTGACCGGGATGAGGAAGTGCGCGCCTTTACGCAACCACAGCGCGCGGGTATGCATCATCAGCGCGAGCCCGCGGTGCCGGTCGGCGGCAGTGTCACGGTTCAACAGCCCGACGGCCAACGTGTACGCGGCCAAGCCCACCGTGCGATCATTGCTGGCCGTTTGCGCGCGTTGCAGCGCATCCTCGCTCGCGCGCACCACGGAGTCATCGGCCCGAAGTACGCCGTACTGCAACGCGAATCCGTAGGTCCAGGCGATGGCACCGGAGAGTGTCTCGGCGTTGCTGCGCCGGGCCATTGCGACGGCGTTGTGCAGGTCCTGATTCCATCCGGGGCAACCCAGCCACCAGCGTGCGGTGCCGCGCCACCCCAGCGCGAGTGCCAACGGTGATGCCACGCCGAATCCGGCGCCCTTGCTCGGGTCGCCAGCCGCCAGGTCGACGATGCGCTGTGACCATCGCAGGATCGCGCTGAAGTCCCCGACGCCGAGCCAATTGACGAACGCTGTGGCCGCCAACCCCATGACCGGGCTCGGATCGCCAATCGAGTCCAGTACGGCCATCTGCTCGGACGACAGCAGCGCCGCCTCACGCGTGCGTCCGGTGTAGCAGAGTTTGGTGGCCGGTCCGCTCATGCCGATGGCCAGCGCCGCCATGTCCCCGGCCGCGTGGCACAACTGCTGCAGCTCGGCGAAACGGCCACGGCTCTGCTCGACGGCGCGGGCTTGAAAGTCAGTGGCGCACAGCATGGTACGCGGAGCGATGCGCATCGACAGCTGCTCGGGGTCGTCGTCAGGTATCCGGTCAGCGATACGACGGGCCCGCTCCCAACTGTTGCGGGCAGCAGCGAGGTCGCGGTTGGTGTACCACGCTCCCGCGCGCATGTGCCAGCCGTGCGCGGCGTGCAGATCACCGGCAGCCTCGCGGTGTTCGGCGATCAATGCCGCGGTTTCGTCTGCCGAGGCAGAGCTGCGGGCCTCTATGACGGCGGCCAGCCGCCGATGCAGTTCGGCGCGGTGGGACTTCAGCTGTGATTCGTACGCCACTGCGCGGATCAGGGGATGGCGGAAGGCATACTCGGCCGGCCGGTCCGCCTGCAACTGGTCGATCAGTTCGACGCCGATCAACTCGTCGACCGCCGCGTCGATGCCCAGTTCCCTCAGCAGCCCGGTGTCGAAGCGGGCGCCGATAACCGACCCGGCGGTCAACGTTTGTTTGGCTTGACGGCTGAGCCGGTCGATGCGCGCCTCGATGGCCGCCTGCACCGTCGCCGGTACAGCGACATCCTCGGTGTGCGCATCGCTCTGATAGGCGCCGCGCTCGCCGTGCAGCACCCCGCGCTGAGCCAACTCCCGGACCATCTCCTCGGCGAAAAACGGATTTCCCGCGGCTCGCTCAGCGATAGCCGTGGACAGCCGCGCGACCGACGAATGCGAGCCCAGCAGCTCACCGAGCAGCGCCGCGGTGTCTGAATCATTCAGTGGGCCAAGGTCTATCCGCTGCGCTCCAGGCACCTGCGCCAGCGCGCCACGGTACTCGGGGCGATAGGTGATCAGCACGGTCGACGAAGTGCGCGGGATGACCGCGAGGAAGTCGGTGATCAGCGATTCGCTGACGGTGTCGATCCAGTGCGCGTCTTCGATGATGAACAGCGCCGGTTCGGCGCGGGCCATCGACGCAGCGTTGATGAGCGCGGTCAACCGGCGTCGGCGCGTGTCCGCGTCGATTGCGGTCGGCACGCTGTCGGGTTCGGCAATACCCAGCAGGTCGTCGAGCAGCAGGAGATCCTGCGGGTCTGCATCGGGAAGTTGCGCCCGCACCCGCACACGGGCGGCCTCGTCGTCGAGTTCGCTCACGCCGATGCCGGCCCGCAGCAGCGCTGTCACCGCGTGGAAGGCGATGTCGCTGGTATGCGATTCGCAGAAGGTCCAGCACACCTCGGCACCGTGACCGGCCGCGGCCGCTGCGGCCTCGCGGGCCAGACGGCTCTTGCCGATACCCGGCGGACCCACGACATTCACCACGCCACCGTGGCCGTCGACCCCGCGCTGCACCGCGGAGTCGACGGTCGCCGTTTCCGGGCGCCGACCGACTAGGGCCGACTCGGTGCGGACGGTCGGGCACCGTCGCGCCCTGATCGCGAGCAACCGGCGCGCCGGCACGGCGTCGTCGAACCCCTTGACCCGCACCCACTGCGGTTCTGACAGCACGACGCGGTCCTCGACCAGTCGGGCCGTCGACTCCGAGAGCATCACCCCGCCAGCGGGTGCCACCGATTCCATCCGCTGGGCAAAGCCGACGTGGTGTCCGGTGGCCGCGTAGCCCAGGGCGCCCGAACCGATGTCACCGGCGATCACCTGACCCGAGTTCAACCCCACCCGCACCCGCAGCGCCACGCCGTCGTGGCGTGCTACCTCGGAGGCCAATTGCTTCACCTCGTCCTGAATGGCCAAGGCGGCCGCGCATGCTCGAAAGGCATGGTCTTCCAATGCTGTTGGGGCACCGAAGATCGCCATCACGCCATCGCCGTTGTAGTCAACGGTGCCGCCGTAGCGGCGCACCAACGCTGCCGAACGCTCCACCAGCTCGGTGATGACCTCGCGCAACCGTTCCATCTCCAGGGTGGCTGCGATGTCCAGTGAGCGCACCACGTCGGCGAACAACACCGTCACCTGTTTGTACTCAGGCGACTGGACGCCCTGGGTGAGTCGCGCACCGCAATCGCTGCAGAACTTGACCGTCGATACGGAACGCGCGCCGCAGGAACCGCAGATCAGATCCGCGGTCGGTCCACTGCCACCACCGCGGCGGGCGTCCACGCCGCTTATCGTTTCACCGGTGGCCGGTGATGTCCGGCATATCGCACCATCACCGATCGGGACTACGGCGCTTCTCGTAAGACAGCCCGGCAAAGCGACGGGATCCGTTGTAAGCGGCCTCTACCACCCGGCGTTGCGGGCCAAGTCGATGGCGTAATCGTTCACGAAACGTCCCGCGGGCGGGTTGCCGCTCCTGCACGCCCCGTCGGATTCACCGGGACGTTTTACCCACAGGTAGGCGTCGACCTGTGGGCTCGCGGTCTGGGTGGTCGGCCGCGCACCGAGCGCCCGCCCCTGCGGATTGCACCAGTACAGCTCCTCGTCGGTCGGGCCGTTGCCGTTGCGCGACGTGTCGATGACGTAGTGGGCGCCGTTGGTGAGCCCGGAGATCGCGTTGCCGTAGCCGATCGACTCCTCGGTGGTGAAGAAGTTCGCGGTGTTGAGGCTGAAGCCACGCGCCTTGGTCACACCCACCTCGTTGAGCCGGGCGGCCATGTCTTCCACGCCCACCCAGCGGGGGTGCCCGGCGTCCACGTACACCGCGGTGCCCGGATTACGAGTCAGCGTGTCGACCGCGTAGCGCATCAGGTCGAAGCGTTCCTGACGCTGCTCTGCCGACAGACAGTCAGCCATGGCCAGCGCATCCGGCTCGAGGATGACCGCCGCCGGGCCCGACCCGATGGCGGCCGCGACGCCGTCGATCCAGCCCCGGTAGGCGCCGGCTGACCCGAACCCGCCGGCGGCGAAGCTGCCGCAGTCGCGATTCGGGATTCCGTACAGCGCCAGGATCGGCATGGCGCCGGCGGCCTGCGCGTCGGCGATGTACTTCGCGTCGACTGCGGGCGTGGACAGATGATCCATCCAGTACGCCGTCGGCGTGTCGGCGATCGCATTGAGCAAGGGGTTCGGCGGATCGACCCCGTCCGCTGCGACGCGCGCCTTCGACTGCGGGTTGACATAGAACGGCATTCCGGCCAACGGGTTCGCCTCGGCGGCGAGGCGAACCTGCGGGATGGGGCCGACCGTCACGGGGTCGGCGACCAGCCCCGTGCCGGCAACCGCGGCGACGGCCAGGAAGGGAACGGTCCAGCGCGCGACTGCGCGTACGGCTGAGGACATCACCCCGAGAAAATAGAGCCTCGGCGCGACAAAGCGCCAATCACCGGGCGCTCAGGGGTTCGGCGAGGGCTTCCTGCAGACCGCGGGTCGCCAGCGCGTCGGCCAGTTCGTTGTCGGCGACACCCGCGTGGCCCTTCACCCAGAACCACTCGACGCGGTGCCGCGCGCACGCCGCTTGCAGTCGCTGCCACAGGTCGACGTTCTTCACGGGCTGCTTGGCCGCCGTCAGCCACCCGTTGCGCTCCCACCCCAGCACCCACTTCGTGATGCCGTTGCGCACATAGGTGCTGTCGGTGTGGATGTGCACCGCCACCGGTCGGGTCAGCGCCTCCAACGCCATGATCGGCGCCATCAGCTCCATGCGGTTGTTGCTGGTCAGCCCGGACTCACCGCCGTACATCTCGCGGACGTGTTGGCGGTGCCGCAGCACCGCGCCCCAGCCGCCCGGACCGGGGTTGGGCCGGCACCCACCGTCGGTGTGGATGAGCACTGGGTCCTCGGTGGACTCGACCATGCCGCCGAGAATAGGCACCGCGGCGCGCAATTGGCGTCGCGACACCCGCAGGCGTTTATCGTGACTGCCGTGAGTAGTCAGCGAGTACCCGGCGGGGTGGTCCACAAGTTGCCTGCCGATCTGCGGACGGCGTTGATCGCCAACGACACGGCGCTAACCGCGTGGAAGGACATCACGCCGCTGGCGCGCAACGAGTTCATCTGCTGGGTCGAGGACGCCAAGCAGGCGGCCACTCGCGAACGCCGCATCCGGCGCACCCAGGAGGAATTGGAGGAGGGGATGCGGCGGCCGTGCTGCTGGCCCGGTTGTAAACACCGCGAGCGCAACGGTAAGCCCTAATGCTCGTATGCCGGCGCGGTCTGCACCTGCGGGGCGGCCGCCGCGAGTAACGCGGTCCGGTCACCGGTGAGCGGGGGATAGATGCGCTCGCGGTTGATCGTGTACTTGGTCGCCTTGGCTTCGGCGCCGGTGGCGACCACCTGCCGGGCCCAGCCTTCGGTGTAGACCGCTCCGGCGGCGCCGAGATCGAGAACCGTGACGTACCACGGGATTCGCAGCGCCAGCAGGGGAGCGTCGAGCAGGTCGCCGATCACGTTGTGGCCGGCGTAGCGGCCCATCGGCCGGCTGTGCTGACACGACATCACCGAAACGTGTTCGTCGTCCATCCGGGCCACCGCCACATCGCCGGCGGCGAATACGCCCGCAACGCCGTGCACGCGCAGGTAGTCGTCGACGGGTAGGCGGCCCAGCCTGTCGCAGGGCACCCCGAGTTGTGCGGTCAACGGGTTCGCGCGCATCCCGGCGCACCACACCACCGTGGCTGCGGGGATGACCTCGCCCGACGACAACGTCACACCGAATTCGTCCACAGCGCTGACGCCGACGCCGGTGACGGCTTCGACGCCGTTGTGCGCCAACGCCTTCTCGATGACCGGGCGAGCCGACTCGCCCATGTCGGAACCGACCCGCGGGTTGCGGTCGACGAGGACCACCCGCGGCGTGGTGGCCGGCCCGAGCGCATCGGACAGCATCGACGGCAACTCGCTGGCGATTTCGATGCCGGTCAGACCCGCGCCGACGACCACCGCCGTGGCGGTCGCCGGATTCGACTCGCACCGGGCCAGCTCCTTCAGGTGCGCATGCAACTTCATCGCACCGTCGTAGGTGTCGACGTCGTGGCCGAACTCGGCCAGCCCGGGCAGATCCGGTTTGACCACCTGGCTGCCCACCGCCAGCACGAGGCGGTCGTAGCCGAGCGTCGTCCCGTCGGCGGTGCTCACCGTGCCTGCCGACGCGTCGATCCCGGTCACCTCGGCCGTAATGTGGCCGACGCCGGCGGGCTCGAGCAACTCCGGCAGCGGGATCCGGCAGGCGCTCAGATCGGCCTCGTAGTTGCGGACCCGGATGTCGTGAAACGGTTGGGCGCTGACGAGGGTGACGTCGACGTCGTCGCGGCGCACCTTGAGCTCGTCGAGTCGCCGCGCAGCGCCCAGCGCCGCCCACAAGCCGGCGAATCCAGACCCCAGGACGAGAACTCTTTTCGCGCTCATCGCGTCGAATTCTGCATCAGGTCCGCGTTCACACCTGCTGAATTCGTCCCCTGATATCGAACCGGCGCGCCGGCCGTACGCCGCGATTCATGGTGGATTGGTGCAGTTGTCGGCCTCTGTGTGCGACAATGGCGACCGACTATTCGCGGGCGGGGGCTTGCTGGACGGAGGCGATCATCCCTACGTCAGTTTTGCGCATCTCAGCGGGCGTGTGCACGCTCACATTAGGCCTGTTCATCGGTAGTGCCGGCGCGGTTGCCGCGGCAGATTCCGACTCGGGCACTTCCTCGACGTCCAGCCAAAGTACGTCATCTGCCAGCCAGGGTTCCGCGTCGGCAGGCGGGACGTCCGACGGCACGGATGGCGGCCCGACGACCACCACGACGACCGCGACGACGGTGCAAGCCGACGGTGACGACGACTCCGCCCTCAGCCGTCCGTTCGGACAGGTCAGGCAGCGGATCACCTCGTTCTTCAATGACCTCGGGATTGGGGACGGCGCCGACGACGACTCGGCCGTCGTTCTCCCGGACCTGGAGGGAACCGAAGAGGAGCCCGTCGAGGAGACGGCCGCCCCCGCAGATGAGCTGGCCGTGACCACGCCGGCGACTACCGCACCGGCGACGACCACGCCGGCTGCCGCATCCACCGAACCCGCGTCGACCACACCCGCACCGTCGTCGACGACGTCGGGTTGGGGTGACGCGGTGCGGACGGCGTTGACGCGCACGCCCGCAGCGCCGCCGGGCACACCGGACAGGTTCTCGCCCTACTACAGCGCACAGTTCCTCAAGGCCATCGAGCCGATCACCAACGCGTTCACCACGGTGGTGCAGGTGATGGAGACGGTGCCGCGCACCCTGGCGGCGCTGCCGACCTCGAAGACGCCCATCACCGACGTCATCACCTCGGTGCAGTACATGCTCACCACGGTCGCCGATGCCATCGTGCCGATCGTGTACGTGCCGTCGAACCTGTATTCGCTGATGGTCACCATGCCGCCGGTTGAACCGCCGACCTTCGTCGGCGGCGTTGCTTCGCAGCGTCCGACGCTGGTGCCCGCCGAGGAGCCCGCGCTGTTCGGGCCGCAGATGTCGCAGGCGCCGTATGTGGCGCCCGCCGGTGCGCCGCTGTTCGGCGCGATGACCCCCCGCGCCGCGCTCGGAACGGTCATCAGCAACGGTCTGAACAAGCCGCTGTCGGTTGCCGGGACGGTGCCGTCGGCGCCCGAGACCGGCGGCCCGCCCGCCGCGAAGTCATTCTTGGATCACGTCGTGAGCGCCGTTCTGGTGCCCGCCTCGTTGACGGCGCTGGCCGCGTTGGCGCTGCCGGGCGTCGCGGGTCTGCTGATCATCGTCGCGGCCGGTGTTCGGCTCGGATACCGTCAGGCCAAGGCGGCGTTCGTGGTGCGGTCGAGCGCAATCGCGCGCTTCGCCGGTCCCGGACCGCTTGGCGTCGTCCGCTCCGGCTCGCTGATCACGTTCCGGCAGCGCGCCAGGGGCCCGCGCACCGCACGCGCGGTCTGCCCGCAGGCCGCACGCACCGTGCGCAAGCTGGAGGAAGTCGCTTAGCGCTTCGACGCGTCAGCGTCAGGTGCCCGCGCGGCTATGCGCCGCGGCCAATGCCGCGTCGATCTCCTTCCACGTCCGCTGCACGATCTCCGACACCGGCAGCAGCTCGGCGATGCGCGACGACACCTGCCCGGTGTTGGCGACACTGGCCTCCATGTCGCCGTCGAAGTAGAGCTGTGTGACGTTGCCGAGCAGCTCGGCCTCCGGGTCGTCGGCGGCTATCCGCGCCGCCAGACCGGTGCGCAGCACCCGCATCGTCGGATTGCCCGGAACGGCGAGAAGCACCGTGCCCGCATCGTTGGCGTCCACGATCGCGTCCTTGAAATTGCTGTGCACCGCAGACTCCAGGCTGGCCAGCATCCGGGTGCCCATCTGAACCCCCTCGGCGCCCAGCACCAGCGCGGCCGCGGCGGACCGGGCGTCGCACATGCCGCCCGCCGCGATGATCGGCAACTCGACGTGCTCGGCGACCAACGGCAACAACACCATCGTCGAGGCGCCCAACAGGGACTTGAACCCGCCGCCCTCCACGCCCTCGACCACCAACGCGTCCACGCCGGCGTCGGCGGCTTTGCGTGCACCCTTCAGCGACCCCACCACGTGGACGACGGTCATGCCGGCGTCGTGCAGCCGGGCGGTGAACAACGCCGGATCGCCCGCGGAGGTGAACACGTGTCGCACACCGGCCGCGGCCAACGTGTCGACGATGGAGGGATCGGCCTTCCAGCCCTGGATCATCAGGTTCGCCGCGACCGGCTTGTCGGTGAGCTCACGCACCCGCAACAGGTCGGCGCGACCTTCCGGGGTCAGCGTCTCGATGACGCCCAGCCCGCCGGCATCCGAGACGGCGGCGGCAAGTTCGGCGCGGGCGATGTAGGTCATCGGTGCCTGGACGACGGGATAGTCGACACCGAGCAGGGTCTGAATGCGATTGGCCACGCGATCATTGTGTCCGGCCGGTGCGGCGCCCGCGCCAACTGCTGGCGTTTTTAACATTGAGTGCTCTATCATTTTGCGGGTCCGGCCGTGTCGAAGAGAGGGCGCCGATGGCCAAGCCGCCGTTGTCGATGAAACCGACCGGATGGTTTCAGGTCGCGTGGTCGGCCGAGATCCAGCCCGGCGAGGTGCGGCGGATGAAGTACTTCGACCGCGAGATGATCGGCTGGCGTACCGCGTCCGGTGAAGCCGTCGTGATGGACGCCTACTGCGAGCACCTCGGCGCCCACCTGGGTTACGGAGGCCATGTGGAGGGCGACGTCATCCAGTGCCCCTTCCACGGTTGGCAGTGGAACACCGAGGGGCGCAACGTCTGCATCCCCTACGAGAGCCGGCCGAACCGCGGCAGGCGCATCCGCACCTATCCGGTCGTCGAGCGCAACGAGTCGATCTACCTGTGGCACGACATCGAAGGCCGCGCACCGTTTTTCGATGCTCCCGACGTGTTCGCGAGCTTCGCCGACGGCAGCAGCGCCGACGACTACTACCCGCAGATGACCCTGTTTCGCGAAGGCTTGGAACTCCATCCGCAGTACGTACTCGAAAACGGCGTGGACTTCGCACATTTCAAGTACGTACACAAGACGCCCATCGTGCCGGTGTTCACCCGCCACGATTTCGACCAGCCGGTGTCGTTCGTCGACTTCACCATCACATTCGAGGGTGACGAGAACCAGTCGATCGACGACGTCAAGAGCGGGGTTGAGGCGATCAACGGCGGGTTGGGCATCGCGGTCACCAAGAGCTGGGGCATGGTGGACAACCGGACGATCTCGGCGGTCACCCCCGTCGACGAGCGCACCGCCGACGTGCGGTTCATGGTCTACATCGGCCGCCCCAAGGGGGCCGTGCGGGACCCGGCGCGCGCGGAGACAAAGGCGCGCGAGTTCGGTGAGGAAGTCATCCGGCAGTTCACCCAGGACATCCACATCTGGTCGCACCAACGGTATTCCGATCCGCCCGCGCTCGCCGGCTCCGAATACGAGGGGTTCACCGCGATCCGCAAGTGGGCCACCCAGTTTTATCCCGACGGGCTCGGCGGCTCGGCCGCCGAGCTGCTGACACCTGAGAAAGGCTGAACCGCATGAGCCAACGCCCCATTCGCGTCTTCCAAGTCGCCACCGGCAACCTCGGCACCGAGATGATCAAGCGGATCGGCGCCCATTCCGATCTCGAGCTCGTCGGATTACATTGCTACACCGCGGAAAAGGTCGGCCGCGACGCCGGTTCCATTGTGGGAATCGACCCCGTCGGTGTCACCGCCACCGGCACGGTCGAGGAGATCATCGCGGCCCAACCCGACGTGTTGACCTTCCACGGGGTGTTCCCGGACGAAGACCTGTACGTCAAGGTCCTCGAGGCGGGCATCGACATCGTCACCACCGCCGACTGGATCACCGGCTGGCACCGCGACACCAACCATCCGCACCCGTCGGGTAAGCCGGTGTCGCAGCTGTTGGCGGCCGCGTGTGAGAAGGGTGGTTCGACGTTCTACGGCACCGGGATGAACCCCGGCCTCAACCAGATCCTGGGGGTGGTGTGTTCGGCCGACGTCGCCGAGATCGAGAACGTCACGACGATCGAGTCCGTTGATGTGTCCTGCCATCACTCGAAGGACACCTGGATCGAGGTCGGCTACGGCAGGCCCGTCGACGATCCCGAGATCCCCGGCATGCTCGAGAAGTACACCCGCGTCTTCGCCGACAGTGTGCTGATGATGGCTGACTGCTTCGACCTCGAACTCGACGAGGTCAAGTTCTCCTACGAGTTGGGCGCCTGCACAAAGGATGTCGACCTCGGCTGGTACCAGCTGCCGAAGGGATCGCTGGGCGGCAACTACATCAAGTACCAGGGCATGGTGGACGGCGTGCCGCGGGTCGAGACGCACCTGGAATGGCAGATGACGCCGCACACCGATCCGCACTGGGACATCCAGGGCTGCTATATCACCCACATCAAGGGTGATCCGTGTATCTACAACAAGCACATGATCTTCCCGAAACCCGGTGTGGACCTGTCGGATCCGTCGAACTTCGCCTCGATCGGCATGACGGTGACCGGCATGCCTGCCCTGCACGCGATCCGCTCGGTCATCGACGCGCCGCCCGGAATTCTCACCAGCGCCGACGTTCCCTTGCGCGGGTTCGCCGGGCGGTTCAAGAAGTAGCGGTGAACGCGCCCCGGGCGGGTAACGTCGCCCCGCGCCGTCCCGTCAACGGCAAGCAGCAACGGGCGGACCGCACCCGCGCTATGGTCATCGGCGAGACCGTTCGGTGCGTGCTCGACGAGGGGTTCGGCGCGGCGAGCGCCAAGCACATCACCGAGCGCGCGGGCGTGACGTGGGGCGTCATCCAGTACCACTTCGGCGACCGCGACGGCTTGCTGATGGCCGTCGTCGACGAGGGGTTCGCGCAGTTACAGTCCTGCCTGGCCGAACTGCAACCCCGGCTGGGTGCGCACGTCGGCCGTCAGCGCGCCGGGCTGGTGATCGACGCGGTGGCAGAGGCCTTTTTGAGCCCGACATCGGTTGCCGCCCTTGAGATCCTGATCGCGACCCGCACCAGCCGCACCGATGCGCAGCAGCGCCATCTCGCCGAGCTGTTCTCCACCCTGACCCGCCTCGGCCGCTACGTCACCGAAGGTCTTGACGAGGCGCACGCCGACGCGGTGGGCAACCTGATGTGGACCACGCTGATGGGGGCCATGATGGCCAAGATGACGGTCTCCGAGCCGATCGACGTCGGTCGGGAACTGCGGGCGCTGACCGATGTCGTCACCGCGTACATCGACCAGCAGGTGCGGGTGTAGCGGTATCAGGGGGGCCTGCCCACGCCTCCAGGGAGCGCCGAGAAGGGGCCTAGCGGGTCAGGGTGGCGTAGCGCGACACATGGTGATCGGTCGAGCCGAACTCGTACTGCAGGGCGGTCAGCCGCTTGAAATAGTGGCCGATCGCGAGCTCCTCGGTCATGCCCATCCCGCCGTGCATCTGCACCGCCTCCTGGCCGATCAACCGCGCGGCCCGCCCGATCGTGGCCTTCGCCGCCGACACCGCCCGCGCCCGCACGGCCGGCTCGGCTTCGAGGTTGAGGATCGCCAGATAGGCAGCGGCCACCGACTGCTCGAGCTCCATATGCATGTCGACCATGCGATGCTGCAGCGCTTGGAAGCTGCCGATCGGCTGCCCGAACTGCTGACGCTGCTTGGCATATTCGACGGTGTCCGCCAACACCTTTCGCATACAACCCACGGCTTCGGCGCACACTGCCGCCGCGCCTTCGTCGCGGGCCTGCTCCAACGACGCCGCTGCGGCACCCTCCTCGCCGAGAAGTGCGGTGGCCGGCAGCCGTAGACCGTCGAAGACCAGATCGGACGCACGGCGATCGTCGACGGTCCGGTAATGATGGGCCGTCAGGCCGACGGCGCCGTCGGCGAGGTCGACGACGAACAGCGAGATCCCGTTGGTGGTGCGCGCCGTGACCAAAAGGTGCGACGCCAACGGCGCGCTGGCGGCGACGATCTTCGCGCCCCGCAGCACCCAATCGTCTCCGTCGCGCTCGGCGACCGTTGCCGCCTCGAGCCAGTTGTCACCTGATTCGGCTTCGGTCGCGGCCAGGGCCACGACGGCCGTCCCGGCGACGACGCGCTCCAGCACGGAGGTCGCCACCGCGCCACCGGCGCGGCGCAGCAGCCCGCCGGCCACCACGACGGTGTCGACATACGGCTCCACCACAAGCGACTGTCCCAGCGCCTCGGCGATCACCATCATCTCGACCGGCCCGCCGCCGATGCCACCGACGTCCTCGGGTAAGGCCGCACCCAGGATGCCCAGCTCGTCGGCGAAGCCGGCCCAGATCTCCGGTTGCCAGCCGGGACCCGTCTTGGCCGCCGTCCGGCTTTTCTCCAGGTCGTATCGCGTCGACAGGAACTTGACCAGGCTGTCGCGCAGCAGTTCCTGTTCCTTGCTCAGTTTGAAATCCATACCCAGTCCTTCATCAAAACCAAGCCCTTCATCAAAGTCCGAGGGCCGCTTTGGCCAGGATGTTTCGCTGAATCTCGTTGCTGCCGGCATAGATTGAGCCCGCGCGGTCGTTGAAGTAGCGCAGCGGTGCGACGGCCTGCCACGGCTCACCGCTGAGATAGCCGTCCGGTGGCGGCTCGAACATCGACACCGGCCCACCCGGACAGGTGCCGTGGGGCTGGTAGGCCCGCCCGCGGGGACCGGCGGCCTCCATCGCGAGTTCGGTGATGGCCTGGCTCAATTCGGTGGCCAGCACCTTGAGCATCGAGGCGGCGACGCCGGGGTTCTTACCTTCGGCCACGGTGGCCAGCACCCGGTACTCGAGGATCTCCAGCACCTCGGTGCGGATCCGCGCGTCGGCGAGCTTGCGGGCGAACGCGGGATCATCGATCAACTTGCCACCGTCCTGCCCGGCTTGATCGGCGGCCACGTCGGCGATCTCGTCGGCCATCACCTGCAGGGCGGGGGAGGAGGCGCCGCCGCCACGCTCGAACTCCAGTAGGTATTTGGCCACCGTCCAGCCGTCGTCGATCTTGCCCAGCACGTTCTTCTTGGGCACCCGGACCTCATCGAAGAAGACCTGGTTTTGCACCTCTTCGCCGGAGGTCATCACCAGCGGGCGGATTTCGATGCCCGGTGAGGTCATGTCGATGAGCACAAACGTGATGCCCTGCTGCTTCTTCTGCGTCTTCGACGTCCGCACCAACGCGAACATCCAGTTGGCTTCGCGGGCGTGAGTGGTCCAGATCTTGCTTCCAGTGCAGACGAGGTCATCACCGTCGTCCACGGCAGCCATCGACAAGGCCGCCAGATCCGAGCCCGCTTCCGGTTCGGAGTAGCCCTGGCAGAAGAACACCTCACCGGTCAGGATCCGCGGCAGAAAGTAATCCTTCTGCTCGTCGGTGCCGAACGCGATCAAGGCGTGGGCCACCATCCGGATGCCCATCGGCGACAGCGACGGCGCGCCGGCGAGCGTGGACTCGCGGCTGAAGATGTAGTGCTGGGTCAGGCTCCAGTCGCAGCCACCGTATTCCACCGGCCATGCCGGAGCCGCCCAGCCGCGTTCGTGAAGGATCCGCTGCCACTCCATGCTCGCGTCGTGGTCGGCGTAGACGCTGGTCATCAACTTTCCGGCGCGACGTAGCTCCGGCGTGAGCTTGTCTTTGAGAAATGCCCGAACCTCATCGCGAAACGCGATGTCGGTCTCCGACCATCTGAGGTCCATCGTCGATCCCCTGTCTGCCGAGCGCCTTCACAGGGTAAACCTAGTTAATCAAGTCGGGCGCGTGCGGGTCCGTATCTTCCATCGCGGGTGACGGTTTACTTCACACCCGCAATAATCAGGAACATGGAACGGCGGCGAGGCGGTCAGGACCCCCAATCACCCATGGCACTGTTGCGGGAGCTACCCGCACTGGTCGTGCTCGAACGACTACCGGTGCCGGTGCTGGCCATCGCCGAAGACGGGGAAATCCTGTTCGCCAACGCGGCCTTCGGCGACATGCTGGGTCAAACGCCTGACGACATCATGGCGCTGAAATTCCCCGACGTCTTCCACACCATGCCGACCGACGAGTCGGCCGTGTCGCTGGTGCGCGCCCACGCCAACCTCGTCGTCGAACTGCTGCACCAGGACGGCTCCGTCGTGCGGGCGCGGATGAGCAAGTCGGCGCTGCTGCGCGGCGACGACCCGGTAGCCCTCGCCACGTTCCAGGACCTCACCGAACGGCTGTGGTACGCCGAACTTTAGGACTGCTCTAGGAGGACGCCGTACGCCGCATCGACTCCCTTGCCAAGAACTCACGGAAATAGGGCAGCGATTCCGGGGTGGCGATGCCGGGTAGCAGCAGGTCCCACATCGCGGCGACTCGCGGCAGCATGTCCGTACCGGAAGTCTTGGCGTTGGATAGCAGCTCGACGCCCATCATCGCGGCGACGATAGATTCGCTGACCGCGCGGGTGTCCAGATCCGGTCGCACGTCGCCCTCTTCGATCCCCTCGGTCACGTTCAGCGACACGCTGTGCACCCACCGTTCGTATTGCTGTACCGCGGCCTCGTTGAACTCGCCCAACGCCTGAAGCAGATGCAGCCCGATGCGTGCCACCAGGTCGGAGCCCAGCAGGTCGGCGACGAAGAACGAGCCGTGAATGATGCGCTCGAGGGCCGGCGCCGACAGTTCCGAAATGTTGCTGAACGCGCGCAGCAGGATGGCGTTGCCCTCTTCGATGATTGCGGTGGCCAGCGATTGCTTGGAGTCGAAGTGGTAATAGAGCGCACCCTTGGTCAACTCGGAGTTTTCGATGATGTCGCCCAACGCGGTGGAGTCATAACCGATCTCGTTGAACAGCTGCACCGCGGATCCGATGATCCGCTGCCGCGTCGCCTCAGAGCGGGCTTGGCGCACCATTATCCAAGCACCTCCCGGATCCGCGGCTCACCGGTTGGCTACGCCTGGATGCGAATAATAGATCACCGGCGAAGGGGCTTGGCCTTCCTGATCGCGATACCGGTCCGTCTCTTGATGAACTCCATGACATAAGTTCTGCGGTCGTCGACGACGAAGCCCGGCACCATCACAGACCATGCCGCCTCGAGCTCGCGCAGGAAACGTTCGGCGTCGGCCAGGTCGCTGCACTGGCGTAGGCCAAGGTACATCGACACCAACACCCGCGCGACGCCCATCGCATCGGCGTCTTTTCGCACGTCACCCTGTTCCACGGCTTTCTTGATGATCCGGGCGATCGCATCGATCCACTCGTTGAGGACTCGGAACTTCAGGTCGTCGGCCTGTCCAATTGATTCGAGCAGGTTCAACCCGGCCCGGGCCACGTCGTCACTGACGTCTTCGACGGCGATCTGGAAGTAGATGTCGATCAGCGTCTCCAGCCCCGAAAGCCGTTGTGCCAACAGTCCGGTGATCGACGTCCTGGCTTCCGCGGAGCGATGTTCGACGATCGCCGACGCCAACGCGTGCTTGGAGCGGAAGTGAAAGTACATCGCGCCCTTGGTCACCGACGCATCGGCGAGGATGTCGTCGAGGCTGACCCTGCTGTAGGGCTGCTCGGCGAAGAGTCGGGCGGCCGCGCGGATGATCTGCAGCCGCGTGCTGTCCGCGCGCCGGTCGACTTGTTCGGTCACTGTAGGTAGCGCCGTCCGATCTTAAATAATCTTTGCCGTAAATTTCTCAACCGCGTAATTCTTTCATCCGCGTCACTTCAGTAACAGGGGGCACCCGCACGAATCAGCAGCTTAAGGGGACACTGCCGAAGGCACGCTACGACGGGACGTTCCGAGCCTGTCCAGGGCCGCACGTTGCTAAAAACTCAAAGTCATGTTCTTGCGCCCATAACAGCCAAAAAGTATGTAAAGTGCTTCTCGTGATGACTTACGGTCCGCTGCGAGCTGCGCAAATGCGTGCAGGCCGCCGCTGGGCTCGATTGCGGTCGCCACTGCCGGCTCGACGTCTGTCGAGCGATGACGGGCGGGATTCGTATGCCGTAGCCGAGGTTGGCTTGGGCAAACCTGTGCAGCTTTTCCCGTCGGCCGTGGCGGGTTCGGTTATCCCGCAATCACCTCGTGTTTTTATCGCTGACCGGTCGGGGCCGTTGCTGGCGTACCGCGCGACACCAGCACAGATAGCAATATTGGGGTAGTTAACGGTGATTTGGGATGAAGAAGTCGACCTGGTGTGCACCGGCTCAGGAACCGCCGGGCTGGCGAGCGCCATCTCAGTGGCCGACGTCGGTGGGGACGTGTTCGTCGCCGGTTCCGCGGTGGCCTTCGAAACCGGCGAGACTGCAATAGCCTCCGCGGCCCACCGGATATCGCCGTGGTTGGGCCTCGGCATCGCCGACGCCGAAACGAACGACTACTTCACGGCGCTGTCGTCGGATTTGATCCCGCTGCCAGCGGCTGCCAGCGACGCCGGCGTGCCGATCCGGGTTGTTTCTGAGCCCGCGCCCGCGCAGTCCGGCCGCACGGTCGCGCCGTTCGTCGGCGCCCGGCTCGGCGACTGGGCCGCACGCTGTTTGGCCTCGCCGTACGGATACTTGCACTCGAGGGTGTCGGATTGGCATTCGAGCACGGTGCAGAGCAGCGACGGCGACATGATCGCGGTCGCGGAGATCGGGACAATGACACTCGCTTCTGGCGATGTCGGCGGATCGGTGCATGACTGGCTGCTGGCGCAGGCACACGACCGGCGCATCGCGGTGCATGCCGACAGCGTCCTGCAGCGCATCGTGTTCGAGGAAGGCGCCGTGGTGGGTGCGGTGTTCATCACGCCCGAGGGCCCGTTCGCCGTTCGTGCCCGCCACGGGGTCACGATCGCCGCAGGCGACGTATGCCCTGGCTCGGCCGGTTCGGGCTCGCTACCGGTTGGCGACGCCGCGCTGAGGGTGTGTCTGGTGAGCAAGCATGCGAGCCGGTTCGGCCGCGTCGAGTTGCTGACCTCCGAACCTTTCGGTCAGCCGGTCCCACCTACCTGCCAACCGGCCAACCGCCGGTTGCGCCGCAACCTGCACGCCACCCATGACCGCTCACCCCAGTGGCGTTGCGGAAAAGTGCACGGGCATCCGCCCGTCGGCCAGTAACGACGCCATCTCTTCGCTCGGCAACGGGCGCGACAGCAAGAAGCCCTGGGCGCGGTGACATCCGTGCTGCAGCAACGTCAATGCCGCGGTTTCGGTTTCGACACCTTCAGCGACCAGCTCCAGTCCGAACGCGTCGGCGAGCGCGATGATGGCGCGCACGATCGCGAGGTCACCTGGGTCGACTCCCAGCTCGCGCACGAAGCTCTTGTCGATCTTGAGCGTGTCGACCGGCAGAGATTTGAGGTGCGTCAACACGCTGTAGCCGGTGCCGAAATCATCGATGGCGAGGCGCACACCGACCTGTTTCAACGCGGCCAGGGTGATGCGGGTGGTCTCGATGTCCTGCACCACAACGCTTTCGGTGATCTCCAGGCACACCGATGCGCCGTCGAGGCCGAACTCGTCGAGAATCTCGGCGACCGATTGGGCGAAGCCGTCGGTGACCAACTGCACCGGCGATACGTTGATCCGCAGTAGCACGTCGTGCGCGACGCCGCTGGCGCGCCACCTCGCGAACTCGGCGCAGGCGGCGTGCATGACCCAACGCCCCAGTTCCCCGGCGAGGTTGATCGATTCGGCGACGCCGATGAACGTGTCGGGTGCGAGCAGACCCCGGGTCGGATGCTGCCAACGGACCAGTGCTTCGGTGGCGAGGATCTCGCCTGTGCGCATGTCCACCTCGGGCAGGTAGTGCAGGACGAGCGCGCCGTCTTCGATCTGGCTTTGCAGGTGTAATTCGATGTCGTTGCGAAGTTCGGTGTCCAGCGACATCTCGTCGGTGAATACCGCCACTTGGTTGCCGCCCGCATTCTTGGCGTTGAGCACCGCCTGGTCGGCGCGTCCGAGCAGGTCCGATGTGGTGTCGCGGCCGGGAACGCCGACAGCCACGCCGATACTGACGGTGCGGGTGAGCATCTCACCGTCGACGGGCACATGTTCGTGCAGCGTGGATTTCAGCTGGTGGGCCAACGTTCCCGCGGTGGCGGCATCCATCGGTTCGGCGGGCACCACGACGAACTCGTCACCGCCGAGTCGCGCGATGAGGTTCGGGCCCTCGGCGCAGTCCTTGAGCCGTTCTGCCAGCGTTCTGATGAACCAATCGCCTGCGGTGTGGCCGAGATAGTCGTTGATCGCCTTCAACCGGTCCAGGTCGAAGAACAACACCGCGACGGGGCCGGGCCGCCCGGGCCGCAGGCGCGCCTCCAGGTGCGTCAACAGCGCACGGCGGTTGTACAGCCCCGTCAGGTCGTCGTGCTCGGCCAGATAGCGCAGTTGATCTTCGGCGTCGATACGTGCCTGGACCTGGGCGAACAGCGATGCGATCGCTTTCAGCGCGTTGAGCTCTGCCGGTGTCCAGTCGCGGTCGCCGAACTTGACGAATCCGAGCACCCCGCTGGTGACGTCTCCTGAAAGCAACGGAACACACGCCATCGAGGTGGCAGGCACCTGCCTGCCTTCCTTGATCGTGTGCTGGTACTCGTCGGTGGAGGGTTCAGGCCGAAAAACGATCGGTTCCTTCTGGTGTTCGGCGAGCGCGAAGACCGGATCGGCATCGTCGAAGTACACCACCGCCAACGGGTCCGGGTCCGGAATGCCCGGCCGTACCGGCCACTCGGCGACCAACACCGAAGCCCGGATCTGGTGATCGTTGCGGCGCAGGAAACTGACGTCGACACCGAAGTAGTCGACAAGGTCAGCCAGGACCCGCTGGCTGACCTCGACCTCGGTGGCGGCGTTCACCGCCATCAACTCGGTAGCGACCGAGGTGACGAGGACTTCCAAACTTCGGGGCACTAAACCTCCGTATCAGGGGCAATCACACGGCGCCGGCGGCTTCGCACCGACGGTCGCGGTGCATGGGCGAACCGGAGTATCAACGCCTGTGACTCTGCAGGATCGGTGCCGGCGACCATACGAAAATTATATTGCAGGTCAGTAAGCTCCTTGGTGTACGCAGGTGACAGCCCCTGCAGGGCCCGCGCCTCGACGGCGTAGAGGAACGCCGGTGAAACCGGTTGTACGCCAAGCCCGTGCTGTTGTGCGGTGACCCACACCGACTCCACGGCCGATCCGGCGCGCGCATAGTCGACCAGGTCAGCACCCGAGACGGAGACCACCCCCAGGGCACCGCATCCGATGACTCGGTCGTAGGTGTCCTCACCCAGCGCGACACCACCGTCCCACGCGGCCAGATGGGCCATCACCTCCGGTCTGCGCAGGATATCGAGCATGACCAGCTCGCTCTCCGCCAATCCGAGGGTGTGGACGTCGATCCCGGTGTCCGGTGAGGGGTCGCCGGGCCAGCGAAGCTCGGCGATCATCTCGGCGTGCAACCGTGGTGTCAGGTACCGGATGCGGTCGGCGGCTGCCAGTATTCGCGCGGCGGCTGCGAGCTGTTCTGCTGTGTTGAGGATCGTGAGCCGGGCCCCCTCGCGTCGGGCGGCCGCGGCCAGAAGCTCCAGGGTGTCGGGGGAGATCGGCGTCGGCTCGGCCGGACGACGGTTGGTCTCGCGCTGCAGCATGGCTTCGTAGAGCGCGGCGAGTGCCGGATCGTCACCCGGTGAGAAGTGCAGCGTCGCAACCAGGGGAGAGCGTTCAGCGTCAGGTTCGAATGTCACCTCGGCGACCATTGCGTGCGCCGCCGCCGCGACACGGGCGTTGAACGCGGCGGCCCCGACCGCGACGGCGCTTGCCCGACAAGCGACATCCATCGTCGTCGCATACTCCGGTGCCAAGGCGATCTTCACCGTGTCGCCGTCGGCCCAGATGCGCCAGGGCTGTGCGTTTCCGCCGGAGGGTGCGCGGTTGGCCGCGGCCAGCACGGCGCGGACCGCTTCATCGGCCGTCGTCGGCGATTCGATGTGGTCGTCGACCCCGCGTTCGGTCGGCGGGACCACAGGTTCTTCGATGCGGTCGAGGGCTGCGGCGACGTCGACTCGCACCCTGCCGGACGCAAGGGGCTCACCCAGCCCGATCCGACGGACCGCCTCGGCGACCGCCGCGGTGTTGAGCGCCACCTCCGACGCGACCTGCGGCCATGTCGACAGCGTTTGGCCTACCTCGATCAGCGATGCCGCCATGCGCGGTGACACCTGGGTCGCGTCGACCAACCGTAGCGAGTACGGAACCTTCTCGCGGGCGTCCAGGCGCCTGAGTTGGGCGGCGTCCATGTCACCGACCAGCCCGTGAAATGTCGGGCGGGTGGGTTCCACATCGAACCTCTCGACGTCGAGCAGGCATCGGTCGGAGGTGGCCATCAACACCGGCAGTTTCCTGGCTCGCGCGGCTTCGCGGACAAGCACCTTGGCGTCCAGCGAGTCACACTCCTCGAGCACGATGTCGACGTTGTCCATGAACTCGTCGACGGAATCCGTTGTGATGCCGGAGGTCTGCACCACCACCCGCAGATAGGGGTCGAGTTCGGCGATCCTTCTGGCGCACACCACCGCCTTGTTCAGCCCTAAATCGAACACGGTGGCTGGCACGCGGTTGAGGTTGGACAGTTCGAGGTCGTCGAAGTCGGCGAGCCGAAGCTCCCCGCAGAACCCCTGCGCGGCAATGGTATACGCGATGACATGGCCGACGCTGAGGCCGACGACGCCGATGCGCAGCCGGCTGAGCCGGTCGAGTTCGGCCACAGTGACCAGGTTTCTGTTCCGGTCCAACCGCAACCGCCGAAAGCCGTGCGGGCCCAGCACGCTGACTACCTTTGCGCGCCATGGATAGTACGCCCACCGGATCGGTTCACCGGTCACGTCCGGGCCTGGCGGTGGCCGCAAGCTGTCCAGGGCCGTCAGCTGAGCGGGTGCCGCGTCGATGAACTCGACCCGTGGGTCGGCCCGCAATTGCGAGAGGAGCGGCTCGTCAGCGTTGAGGACTATTGCGTTGCATTGTTCTGCACCATCGGTGCTTGCGGTCATTGCGCCATTCTGGCAGCCACCGGGCCGACCGCCTCATGAAGCCACGGCGCCATCTGCCGCTGCTCGGCGATGAACAGCGAAAGCTGCTGAGGGTCAGCATGGTTAGCAAATGTGCGCCGGTCCCACCATGCAAGCCTGGTCTGGTAACGGCGATCGGGGTAGGGCGTGGGCGGAATCTTGGTCGCCAACTGGCCGCCCGAGGACAACCAACGTTTGAGCACATAGGAGGCGGCCGTGGCCACGATGAACTGGATGTCGAGCAAGTTCATCGCGTGCAAGGGGGTGCGCGAGATTGCGCTGGTCAGCTGGCGGCTGCGCTCGGGGTCATCGGTAACCCATGCGGTCTTCATCTCGACGACACCGAATGGCAGGCGGTCGGCGACCATTTTGCGCACAGCGGCATACCCGGGTTGGCCGCTCCACTCCTGCAGGGCATGGCATTCGTCGGCCGACTGGTAGGGGCCCTTTGCGCGCAGGCCGCCGACGACGCGGCCGGCGTCGTTCACGCAGGCTGCGAACAGAATCGTGTCGCGCCCGGAGGGGAGGGCATCCATGTCCAGAGCGACCTCGACCCCGTGGTTGGTATAGCTTTTGCAGGCTCCCTGGACGAAGTCTTCCCAAAGTTCGCGCTCGACGCGCGGGTCGGCGAACACGACCGTGCACTCGGTCTGCGGGTCATAACAGCTGGGGCTGTCCTGCAGGCTGGTGACAATGGGGTCGATGGTGTCGGCGGGCGAGATCGTCATGGTCGTCCATTTCGTTTGATGGCCAACCAACCAGTGGTTGGCGCTGATTTATCGGATAGTTATGTCCGCATGCAATGTTGAGTATCTCGCTGGAAGTCGCTCGAATACCAGCTAGCGGAGAAATATTGTCCCGTGTCCGGGGAATACCCAGGAGTAGCTTAGTCGACGCCCGGGCCGATAAGCACCATGCGGCTATCTTTGCAGTGATTGTTTCAGCAGGTAGCCGATGGGAGCGTGGGACGCTGGCGAACTCACCGGGGCGTTAGAGAACCTTTGGCGTTCTTATCCCCGAAATTTTGCCCACCGCACCCGCAGCGAGCCGATTCTCGTCGTTTCGAAGGCGGAAAGTCGGCTGAAACCAGGGAATTGGCGCCGACGCTGCATGCGGCTTTTCGCCGGCCGCCCCGATTCGACCCGCGCGTCCGGGTCGTCCAGGTACGCCGCTTCGGGCCGACGTCGACGAACTCGAGGGGACCGGCACGACCGGCAGCCCGGCTTTTTCTGCGCTCGCCGTGGGCAGATGACACGCTATGGCAGATGGAGGAGAAGTATCCGGAGCGCGGTCGTGGCGCTCTTCCGGTCAAGGACATCGGCAGGCTGCTGTTGCGCTGCGCCGACAGGCCGGGGCTGGTCGCGGCGGTGAGCGCATTCCTCACCGATGCGGGCGCCAATATCCTCTCGCTCGATCAGCACGCGACCGCACAGTCCGGCGGCACATTCATGCAACGCACGATCTTTCATCTCCCCGGTCTCGCGGCCGCGCGCGACGCCCTCGAGCGGGACTTCGCCACCCGGGTGGCCGCCGGGTTCGATATGGATTTCCGGCTCACCGAGGCGGCGAAGCCCAAACGGGTGGCGATCATGGCCTCCAAGGAAGATCACTGCCTGCTTGATCTGCTCTGGCGCAACCGTCGTGGTGAACTCGACATGGCGGTGGTCATGGTGATCTCAAACCATGCCGACCTCGCCGATCAAGTCAGGCCTTTCTCGGTGCCCTTTATGCATGTGCCTGCAACCAAAGATATTCGCGACGAGGCCGAACAACGCCAACTGCAACTGTTGCGAGGCAACGTCGACCTCGTTGTGCTCGCCCGCTATATGCAAATCCTCACACCGCGATTCATTGATGCGGTGGGATGTCCGGTCATCAATATCCACCATTCATTCCTGCCCGCACTCATCGGCGCCGCGCCCTATCGGCGCGCGAAAGAACGTGGGGTCAAACTGGTCGGCGCGACCGCGCACTATGTGACCGAGGATCTCGATGACGGGCCGATCATCGAGCAGGATGTGGTGCGCGTCGGGCATCGTCACAGCGTGACCGACCTGGTGCGCCTTGGCGCCGATGTGGAACGTCTTGTTTTGTCCCGCGCGGTGCTATGGCACTGTGAGGACCGCATCATCCAGTACGGCAACCAGACGGTGATCTTCTAGTGGGACGAAGGAGAAGCAGTGAGAACGTTCAAGGACCTCGATGAGCTCGTCGCGGCCGAAGGCACCCAACTGGGCCCGACGGACTGGCTGGAAATCAGCCAGGAGCGGGTCAACTTGTTCGCTGACGCCACCGACGATCACCAATGGATTCACGTCGACCCCAAGCGCGCTGCAGACGGCCCGTTCGGCGGCACGATCGCGCATGGGCTGCTGACCCTGTCGCTGCTGCCGCGCTTCATGCACCGGCTCTACACCGTCGGAAACATCACGATGGCGATCAACTACGGCTACAACAAGGTTCGCTTCATCACACCGGTCAAGGTAGGTGCGAAGGTGCGCGCCCGCGCAGAGCTTACCAAGGTCGACCAACTCGACGGCGCCGTGCAGTCGACCATGACGACGACCGTAGAGATCGAGGGCGCGGATAAGCCGGCGGCTGTGGCCGAATCGATCGTGCGCTACATCCGCTGACGGTCAGCTCAGTACTGTGTTGACCCCTGGTCGACCGGGATAGCCGCCGCGGTCAGATATTTCGAGTCGTCGGTGGCCAACCAGCACACCACGTCGGCGACATCCTCAGGCTCGAGAATCCAGGTCGGCAGAAACGGCGTCATCATGTTCTGCAGGGCGGGGTTGGTCTCCAACGTCCGCCCGATCGCCGCGATCATGTCGCCGGAACCCATCGCGGTGTTGACCGGACCGGGATGCACGCTGTTGACGCGGATCGAATGCTTGCCGAGTTCGGCCGCGAACGCGCGGGCCATCCCCGTGACCGCGTGCTTGCTGGCGGTGTAGTGAATCATGAACGGCTGCAGCTTGATTCCCGCGGCCGAACTGATCAGGATGACCGAGCCGCCACGGCCGCCGTCGATGATGCCCTGCGCGCCGGCCATCACGGTGTTCCAGGTGCCGGTGACGTTGATGTCCATCACGTCGCGGAAGTCGTCGACGGTGATCTCGTTCCACACCTGGGGCGGAGAGATGCCGGCGTTGGCGACGATGATGTCGAGGCGCCCCAAGGCGGCGACACCGTCGGCGACCGCGCGGTTCAAGCCCTCGGTGTCGCGGATGTCGACCTGCGAGGCCAGGATCCGTCGCCCGGTTGCCTCGACGAGGCGGGTGGTTTCGGCGAGGTCTTCGGGTGTCGCATGGTCGTAGGGCACGCAGGACGGCAGCTTCCCGGCGATGTCGACCGCGATGATGTCGGCACCCTCGTTGGCCATCCGGACGGCGTGGGCGCGGCCCTGTCCGCGGGCCGCCCCGGTGATGAACGCCACCTTGCCGGTGAGCCGTCCGTTCATGCGCGCTCCTTCTGTGCCGCCTTGACGAGGTTGGATCCGATGATGAGCCGCTGGATTTCGCTGGTGCCCTCGTACAGTCGCAGCAACCGGACGTCGCGGTAGATGCGCTCGACGGCGACTTCGCGCATGTAGCCGCTGCCGCCGTGGATCTGCACGGCGAGATCGGCGACCTGGCCTGCCATTTCGGTGCAGAACAGCTTCGCCGCCGACGGGGCGACACGGCGGTCTTCGTCATCGACCCACTTGCGCGCCGCGTCGCGGACCAGCGCGCGTCCGGCCATCACCCCGGTCTGCTGGTCGGCGATCATGGCTTGCACCAGTTGGAAGCTGCCGATCGGTGTGCCGCCCTGGGTGGCGGTGGCGGCGTAGGCCACCGATTCGTCGAGGGCGCGCTGTGCGGTGCCGACCGCCAGGGCGGCGATGTGCACGCGGCCACGCGCCAGCGAGATCATTGCCGCGCGGTATCCGATGTCCTCGCTGCCGCCCACCAGTGCCTCGGCGGGCACGCGTACGTCGTCGAAGCTGACGTCGGCCGTCCACGCGCCTTCCTGGCCCATCTTGGCGTCTTTCGCGCCGACCTGGACGCCGGGGGAGTCGGCGGGCACCAGGAAGACCGCGATGCCGGGGCCGTCGTCGTCGGCGGGGCGGGTGCGGGCGAAGACGACGAACAGGTTGGCCGTGGGTGCGTTGGTGATGAACCGTTTCTGGCCGGTGATGATCCAGTCGTCGTCTTGCTGAACGGCTTTGGTGCGCAGCCCCGACGGGTTGGACCCGGCGCCGGGCTCGGTGAGGGCGAACGATGCGACGACGTCGCCGCTGGCGATGGGCTCCAGCCAGCGGGACTTCTGCGCGTCGGTGCCGAAGCCGACCAGCACCTGGCCGGCGATGCCGTTGTTGGTACCGAACATCGAGCGCAGCGCCAGCGACGTATAGCCCAGTTCCATCGCCAGCTCGACGTCCTGGGCGAGGTTGAGCCCCAGCCCGCCCCACTCCTGGGGGATGGCGTAGCCGAACAGGCCCATCCCCTTGGCCTGCTCGCGCAGGTCGTCGGGGACGCGGTCCTCGGTGAGGATCTCCTGTTCGCGCGGCACGACCGCGGTGCGGACGAAATGACGTGTCTGTGCGAGGATCTCGCGGAAATCGTCGTCGCTGACATCGGTCATCGGCACGTGCTTCCCTTCGAATTTGCGCGGTCGGGGCTCTCCGCCGCCAGCAGACGCAAAGGCGTACGAATCCGCCGCGATGGCACCGCTTTGCGTCTGCTCGCCGGGCGTCGCAGCCCCTCGGCTCGGCTGATCATATATGAAATATGATGTGTGATTGATCCGGCCCTGCTGCGGGCTCTGACCAACGAGAGGGTGAGCTAGGTGTCGTTGTTGACCGGACAGACGGCCGTCGTCACAGGCGGTGCGCAGGGCCTGGGGTATGCCATTGCGGAGCGGTTCATCGCCGAGGGCGCGCGGGTGGTGCTCGGCGACCTGGATCTCGGCGCGACGCAGACCGCGGCCAAACAACTCGGCGGAGACGATGTCGCGTTGGCGGTGCGTTGCGACGTCACCGATACCGCCGAGGTCGGCGCACTCGTCGGCGCGGCCGTCGAGCGGTTCGGGAGCCTGGACATCATGGTCAACAACGCCGGCATCACCCGCGACGCGACCATGCGCAAGATGACCGAAGAGCAGTTCGACCAGGTGATCGCCGTGCATCTGAAGGGCACCTGGAACGGAACCAAGGCGGCGGCGGCGATCATGCGGGAGAACAAGCGCGGCGCGATCGTGAACATGTCGTCGATCTCCGGCAAGGTCGGTCTGGTGGGCCAGACGAACTACTCGGCGGCCAAGGCCGGGATCGTCGGGTTGACGAAGGCCGCCGCCAAGGAACTCGCTTATCTCGGTGTGCGGGTCAACGCGATTCAACCGGGTCTGATCCGCTCGGCGATGACGGAAGCCATGCCGCAACGTATTTGGGATGAGAAGCTCGCGGAGGTGCCGATGGGGCGCGCGGGTGAGCCCGCCGAGGTCGCCAAGGTGGCGTTGTTCTTGGCCAGCGACCTGTCGTCGTACATGACCGGAACGGTGCTCGAGGTCACGGGCGGACGCTACGTATGACACTCACGAGCCGAGATCGACGAAATGGTCGAACCTACCCGCACTTTCCCGCCCGGTTGTCCCGTTGGGCGGCGCGCGAAGAGGTGAGCCATGCGTGATGTGGTGATCTGCGAACCGGTACGCACGCCCATCGGGCGCTACGGCGGCATGTTCAAGTCGCTGACCGCCGTCGACCTCGGCGTCACCGCGCTCAAGGGGCTCCTCGATCGCACCGGGATCGCCCCCGACGCCATCCAAGACGTCATCCTCGGGCATTGCTACCCCAACAGTGAGGCGCCCGCGATCGGTCGGGTGGTGGCGCTGGACGCCGGGCTTCCGGTCACCGTGCCCGGCATGCAGGTCGACCGGCGCTGCGGCTCCGGCCTGCAGGCCGTCATCCAGGCCGCCCTGCAGATTGCCGGCGGCGACAACGACGTCGTGGTCGCCGGCGGTGCCGAAAGCATGAGCAACGTCGCGTTCTACTCGACCGATATGCGTTGGGGCGGAGCACGATCCGGTGTGCGCATGCACGACGGGCTGGCCCGCGGCCGCACCACCGCGGGCGGACAGCACTACCCGGTGCCCGGCGGCATGCTCGAGACCGCCGAGAACCTGCGCCGCGAGTACGACATCTCGCGCCAGGAGCAAGACGAACTCGCGGTGGCCTCGCACCAACGTGCGGTGGCCGCGCAGCAGAGCGGCATCCTCGCCGAGGAGATCGTGCCCGTCACCGTGCGCACCCGATCGGGTGACGAGGTCATCGACACCGACGAGCATCCCCGCGCCGACACCTCGCTGGAGTCGTTGAGCAAGCTCAAACCTGTTCTCGGCAAGAACGATCCGGACGCCACGGTGACGGCGGGCAACTCCAGCGGCCAGAACGACGCCGCCTCGATGTGCATCGTCACCACCCCGGAGAAGGCCGACGAGCTCGGGCTGAACCCGCTGGTGCGGCTGGTGTCGTGGGGGGCCGCCGGCGTGGCGCCGAACGTCATGGGCATCGGTCCGGTGCCCGCCACCGACGTCGCACTGCGCAGGGCCGGGCTGACGCTGTCCGACATCGACCTCATCGAGCTCAACGAGGCGTTCGCCGCCCAGGCCCTGGCCGTGATGGCGGAGTGGAAGTTCACCGCCGCCGACCACGACCGCACCAACGTGCACGGTTCCGGGATCTCGCTGGGCCATCCGGTCGGCGCGACCGGAGGACGGATGCTGGCCACCCTGGCGCGCGAAATGAACCGGCGCGACGCGCGTTACGGCCTGGAAACCATGTGCATCGGCGGTGGGCAGGGGCTGGCCGCCGTCTTCGAAAGGATCACCGCATGACCCAGCGAGAAGCGAAGCGGGATCGCGCATGACCCAGCGAGCAGCGAAGCGGGATCGCGCATGACCAAGCTCGCCCAGACGCTCGGGCTGACCGAGGTGCAGACCGAAATCCTGGCCACCGTACGCCAGTTCGTCGAAAAAGAGGTCATCCCGAACGCACCCGAGTTGGAGAGCACCGACACCTACCCGCAGGCCATCGTCGACCAGTTGAAGCAGATGGGTCTGTTCGGGTTGATGATCCCCGAGGAGTACGGCGGTCTGGGGGAATCGCTGCTGACCTATGCACTGTGCGTCGAAGAGCTCGCCCGCGGCTGGATGAGCGTCTCCGGCGTGCTCAACACGCATTTCATCGTCGCCTACATGCTGCGCCAGCACGGCACCGACGCGCAGAAGCAGCGCTTTCTGCCCCGGATGGCCACCGGCGAGACGCGGGGCGCGTTCTCGATGTCAGAGCCCGAACTGGGTTCTGACGTCGCGGCGATCCGCACCCGGGCCACCCGCACGGCCGACGGCAACTACACCATCGACGGCCAGAAGATGTGGCTGACCAACGGTGCGAGCTCGACGCTGGTCGCGGTGCTGGTGCGCACCGACGAGGGCGCCGACAAACCACACCGCAACCTCACGGCGTTCCTGGTCGAAAAGCCGGTCGGGTTCGGCGAAGTCGTACCCGGCCTGAGCATTCCCGGCAAGATCGACAAGCTGGGATACAAGGGCATCGACACCACCGAGGTGATCTTCGACGGCTACGTGGCACACGCCGACGACATCCTCGGCGAAGCGCCCGGGCAGGGGTTCGTCCAGATGATGGACGGCATCGAGGTGGGCCGGGTCAACGTCTCGGCGCGCGCGTGCGGGGTGGGGATCCGCGCGTTCGAGCTCGCGGTGCGATACGCCCAGCAGCGCCAGACGTTCGGTAAGCCGATCGCCGAACATCAGGCGGTGGCTTTCCAATTGGCCGAGATGGCAACCAAAGTGGAGGCCGCGCATCTGATGATGGTCAACGCCGCACGGCTCAAGGACTCCGGTGAACGCAACGACGTGGCGGCGGGTATGGCCAAGTACCTGGCCAGTGAGTTCTGTTCGGAGGTCACCGAACAGAGCTTCCGCATCCACGGGGGCTACGGCTACTCCAAGGAATACGAGATCGAGCGCCTGATGCGCGACGCCCCGTTTTTGCTCATCGGTGAGGGCACCAGCGAGATCCAGAAGAACATCATCAGCAAGCGGCTGCTCGCGGACTACCGGATCTGATATGTCGGACCCGGATTTCGCGTTGCGTCCGCAGCTGGCCGAGGACGTCGCGCGGTTCGTGCGCAGGCGGATCTTCGACGGCAGCTATGCGGCGGGCGAGTACGTGCGGCTGGACCAACTCGCGGCGGAGCTGGGGATCAGCGTCACCCCGGTGCGCGAAGCGCTGCTGGAGCTGAAAGGCGAAGGCCTGCTCGCACAACAGCCCCGGCGTGGCTTCGTGGTGCTGCCCGTGACGGGGCGTGACCTGACCGACGTGTCGAACGTGCAGGCCTATATCGGCGGTGAGTTGGCGGCGCGGGCGGCGGCCAACATCAGCGAAGAGCAGTTGCGCGATGTGGAGAAGATCCAGACCGAACTCGAGGCGGCCTATGCCGGTGACGACGACGAGACGGTGGTACGCCTCAACCACGAGTTCCACCGGGCGATCAACGTGGCCGCCGATTCACCGAAGCTGGCCCAGTTGATGTCACAGATCACGCGTTACGCGCCGGAGTCGGTGTTCCCGACGATCTCGGGCTGGCCGGAGCAGTCCAACCAGCACCATCGACGGGTGCTGGCCGCCCTGGAGCAGCGCGACGAGAAACTGGCCCGCGCCGCGATGTCGGAACACCTGGCGGCCGGCGCCGAGCCGCTGATCGAACACCTCACCACCCGCGGCGTGGTCACGTAGCTCTTTTCCCGCCCAAAGGGACATTTGGGCGGGAAAGTGCGGCTTGGCTTCAAAGGGGTGGGGGCTGGGCTATTGCGCGGCGAGCAACGCGCGCACTTGGGCGACGTCGACCTTACCGGTGGCCTTGCGCGGAATGTCGTCGTCGGAGTCGACCAGCAACCACACGGACGGAACCTTGAAGGCGCTCAACCGGTCTCGGGCGGCAGCACGCAGCTGATCGACCGAGACGTCGCCGACGACGATCGCGCCGACGGCCCCGGAGACTTCAGTGACGCACGCATTGTCGACACCGTCGATGGTGCGTAGCGCTTGTTCGACCTCGCTGGGGTAGACCGTCGCGCCGCTGACCTTGAACATGTCGTCGCAGCGGCCGTGGAAGAACAAGAACCCGTCGTCGTCGAGATGGGCGAGGTCACCGGTGGGGTAGTAGCCGTCGGCGCCGAACACATCTTCGCGGCTGCGTCGGACGATCCCCCGCATCACGTGCGGCCCGCGGATCTGGATCATCCCGATCGTGCCCGCGGGAACAGGCTCACCGGTATCGGGGTCGACGATCCGTACCTGCATGCCCTCGAACGGTTTTCCGCAACTGCCCCACGCGGACCGCGGCATGTCGGTGTCGGCGCGATAGCCACAATACGGGCCGAACGACTCGGTCATCCCGAGCAGCTTCGCCCGAGCGCCGGGCTCGGCGCGGTGCTCGGCCGGCAACAGCGCCTCGAGGCTGCCGGGGCGCAACGACGACAGATCCGCGCCCACCGATCCGGACTGCCGTGCCAGCGCCTCGGCCTGATCCGGCCACCCCCGAAACAGCGTGACGCGTTCGCGCTCCAACAACCGCAAGGTGGTTTCCGGGCGCGGAATCGGCTCGGTGACCAGTGTCGCACCCGCCGACAACGCCGTCAGGATGCCACTGCCGAAACCCCCGACCCAGAAGAACGGCATCGGCAGATACAACCGGGTGTCGGCGTCGACACAGCGCGCAACCAAACCCGAACGCACCGCCCGCAGCGCGTTGCCGTGCGAGTGGATGACGCCTTTGGGCGGCCCGCTGCTGCCCGAGGTGAACATGATCGCCAGCGTGTCGCTTGGTGTGACGGCCGCCGTCACCTTATCGACTTTCCCGGCGTCGCCGCCCGACGGCAGCTCAGAAACCGTCCACACCCGTTGTAGCGCGGGGAGACCCGCCCGCACCGGCGACAGGTCGTCGAGATAGCGGTGCCCGCGGAACTCCGCGACGGTGATGAGGTACTGCACCGAGGCGACGCGCAGTTGCGCACCGAGCTCCGGCGCGGCCAGCAGCGTGCTCAACGGCACCAGCACCGCACCGATTCGGGTGAGCGCCACCGCGACCCGAACCCATTCGACGCTGTTGGGCATGATCAGCCCGACGCGGGTGCCCTTGCCGACGCCGGCTTCAAAGAATGCCGCGGCCAGTTCCCGCGTGGCGGCGTCGAGTTCGGCGTAGCTCATCTGCCGGTCGGGGTCGATCACCATCGGCTTGGTCGGCTGTGCGTCGGCGTGCCATCGGATCAGGGCGTCGATCGTGTCAGGCATCGAATACCTCTGTCAGACGGGCGATGTCGATCTTACCGCTCGACATCACCGGTATCTGCGAAGCCGGCAGGGCGGCGAACCGCCGCGGGATCTTGTACGCGGACAGTTCGGATTTCAACGCCTCACGCAGCGCCGACTCGTCAAACGCCGCGGCGGAGTCGTCGAGTGCGATGACGGCGGCCACCAATTGCCCACGTTCGGGATCGGGGATGCCGACGACGTGCGCCACCGTTCCGCCGGTGACCTTGGCGATCGCCCGCTCGACTTCGGCCGGCGCCACGTTCGCCCCCGCGGTCTTGATCATCGCGCCGTGGCGACCGATGAAGTACACGAACCCGTCACGGTCCACGCGGACGAGATCGCCGGTGTGAAACCAGCCGTCGTCGTCGAAGCACTCTTCGCGGCTGCGCTTGTAGTACCGCTGCATCAGATACGGGCCGCGGATGCACAGTTCACCGATGTCGCCGGTGGCGACCGCGTCCCCGGTGTCGGGATCGATGATCTTGGTGTCGAAGCCGGGCAGCGGTTTCCCGAAGGACCCACGCCGGTGTTCGGGTTGGTCGGACGCGTCGGCGCTGATGGTGATGACGCTGCCGGATTCGGTCATGCCGAGCATGGAGTGACGCAACTCGGGATCGGCCGGCCGCACCTCCGGGGCCATGATCGGATACAGGTTACCGCGCCGCAGCGACGACAGATCCCGGTGCGGCAGGCTCGGATGACGGCTCAATGGAGCGATACCGGCTACGAAACCGTTGGTGATCGTAGGCTTTTCGGCTTCGATCAGATCAAGTGTCTCGGCGGCATCGGTGGCGTTGGAACAGATCAGCGTCGCGCCCGCCAGCATCGTGGCCAGGATCGCGAACGCGAAGCCGCCGATCCAGAAGAACGGCGAATTGCAGAAGAGCTTGTCCTGCGCGGTCAGCCCCCGAAACTCGTTGAGCACCTTCTGGTGCTCCAGCAGCGACGCGTGGGTGTGCACCACCCCCTTCGGGGCGCTGGTCGAACCCGAGGTGTACACGATCGCCAGAAGATCCGAGGGCTCGACGTCGTCCTCGAACGCCGTCAGCGGCGCCTCGTCGACAGCGTCGGGCGGCGCAAAGTCGAAAACGACATGACGCAACAGCGGCAGGGCATCGACGACGCCGTCAAGTCGCTGCCGGTAGTCGTGGTTGCGGTATGACCCTGCGCTGAGCAGGATCTCGACATCGGCATGGGCCAGCTGTTCCCGCAACTCCGGAGCCGTCGCAAACGTCGAGAACGGAACCACGACCGCACCGATACGTGCGGCGGCCAGCATCGCCACCACGAAAGCCGATCCGTTCGGGTACAGCACGCCGACATGGGTGCCCTTGCCCGCCCCCAACGCGACCAGGCCGCGCGCCAACCGGGCCGATCGCTGATCGGCTTCGGCGTACGTGACCCGGTCGTCATCGCAGACCAGGAACGGGTGGGTGCCGCGGCGCGCGGCCTGACCGCGCAGCACCGTGCCGACCGTGGTCTCAGGCATGCTCGACGGAGTCGGTGAAGAACTGCCGAACCGTGTTCAGGTCGGCTTTGCCTGACGGCGTGCGCGGTATCTGGTCGACGACAGCGATATCGGCGGGCACCTCGTAGCGCGCCAGCCTGGTCCGCAGATGGTCGATCAGCGCAGCGGTCTCGACGTGTTCACGCAATTCGACCATGGCGACCGGGGTTTCGCCGAGCCGCGAGTCGGGGCGACCGACGACCGCGGCGGCGTGCACTGCGGGGTGGCTTTCCAGCGCGGCGCGCACCTCGTCGGGCATCACCTTGAAGCCGCCGCGAATGATCGCCTGATCGGCACGCCCGAGGATCCACAGGAAGCCGTCGTCGTCGATGCGCGCCATGTCGGTGGTGCGCATCCAGTCCGCGGACGGGCCGAGTTGGCCCGGCTTGACCTCCAGCAACCCGGGCTCGTCGGGCCCCAATGGCGTGCCTGCATCATCGACCACCCGCAACTGCGCGCCAAGCGTGGCCCTGCCGACGCTGCCCCGCTTCGCCGTCCAGTACTGCTGGTAGTCCGCCAGTGACCAGCCGGCTACCCCGCCGCCGAACTCCGTTGCGGCATAGGAGGTCAGCACGGGGATGCCGAACTTGGCGGTGAACGCGTCGGCGTCCTCGGCCGACAGCGGCGCGGTACCCGAGGTGACCGCAAGGATGCTGGCCAGATCGTCGCGGGTCAGCTCCGAGTGCAAGACGGTGCGCAGCGCGGCGGGGACCAGCGACACCGCCCGTGGGCGATGCCGGCGTACCGCATCGGCCCACCGATCCAATTCGAATCGATCCAACAGCGCGAATGAGCGGGCCTCGCAGACGCACTGAAGGACCCGGTACACACCGCCGATGTGCACCAGCGGGGCGTTGACGATCGCCACCCCGCGTCGCAGCTCGGTCGGTGCGGCTGCGGTCTCGTAGTTTGTGCCGATCACGCTGCACGCCAACATGTCATAGGTGAGGTCGATGCGTTTGGGTGGTCCGGTGGTGCCGCTGGTCAACATCCGCACGGCGACACCGGCACGGCCGGTGTCCCGGGATTTCGCAGGTGCAGAAGATATCCGGGGTGTATCGGCCAGCCCCGTGATGCCCAGCGTGGTGGTGTAATCCGTCGGCTCCACGAGGTCCTGGAGGTCGGCGGGGGAGCCGACGATCAGAGGCAACCGCAGATCGTCGATGTCGGCCTTGGCACGGTCATCTCCCCTCGACGGGTTGATGACGACGACGGTGCCGCCGCCCAGCAGCACCCCGAGTAGCGCGGCGACGTGAGAGGGGGTATTGCGCAGCAGGATTCCGACTTGGCGGTCATGCAGACCGACCGAGGATATGCGGTGCGCCAGTTCGCCGAGCTGCTTCCAGCTGGACCACTGACCCTCGTACTCGATGGCGGGGGCATCAGGTTGCAGGCCCAGCACCGCCGAGATGCGTCGGCGCAGCGGATGATCGGTGCTCATCGGATCCTCGGCGTGGTCGTGTCGCGCCTGCGCGCGGCGAGTTCGGCCGTTCCGAGCGGGTTGCCCAGCCTGGTGTAGATCAGGTTCTGCTCGAGCGCTGCCCGATACGGTTTGTCCAGCGACTCCCAGATCGCCTTCACGGTGCCCTGGGTGGCCGACGGCGGTTTGGCCGCGATACCCGACGCGATCTCATGGGCGCGCGCCCACAGCGACTCGGGCGAGACCACCTCCGACACCAGCCCGATGCGCAATGCGGTGTCAGCGCTGACGCGTTCGTCGTTGCCCGTCAACGCGATCCGCAGCGTCTCGCCCAGCCCGACCCGGCGCATCAGCCCGATCGGTTCCAGCGCGCACACCAGCCCGGCGCTGACGTGGGAGTCGAAGAACGTCGCGTCCTGCGAGCAGATCACCACGTCGGACTCGTTGACGAAGTAGAACGCGCCCGCCGTGCACATCCCCTGCACCGCGCACACCACGGGTTTGAACATCTTCTGCCATTTCGGGCTGAGCTTCTCGCCGGGGTCCTCGTGGTGCCACACGTTGTCGGGCTGGCCGTAGGACGACTTGATGTCCAGGCCCGCGCTGAACGCTCGGTCACCGGCGGCGCGCAACACCACCGCGTTGACCGAGTCGTCGAGTTTGACGACCTGCCAGGCTTCGGCCATCTCGTCACACATCGTGCGGTTGAACGCGTTGAGCGAATCGGGCCGGTTCAGCGTGATGGTCGCGACGGCGACGGCGGGGTCCACGTCGAGCAGGATCGTCTCGAAGTCGCGAGAGGTCATCGGCATTTCCAGTTCGGGGCGCGCTTTTCCATGAACGCCTTGGGTCCTTCCTGGGCGTCCTCGGTGCGCACCACCCGTTCGCGGAAGGTCTCGGCGAGGATCTCGCCCTCGTGCATCGGCAGATCCAGGGTCTTGTGGATGGCGAGCCTGGTGCCCCGAACAGCAAGCGGTGCATTGGAGTTGACGATGTCGGCGATCTCGTGGGCGCGTTCGAGCAGCCGGTCGTGTTCGACGACCTCGCTGATCATCCCGAGCTCGTAGGCGCGCTGGGCACTCATCCGTTCGTGCTTGCCCATCAGCGCCATCCGCAGCGCGATGTTGCGGGGGAGCACCCGCGCCAGCCGGACCATCTCGCGGGCCGCCACCAGCCCGATGCTGACATGCGGGTCGAAGAACGTCGCCTTGTCCGAGGCGATCGCGATGTCGCCGGTGGTGATCCAGTCCAAACCGGCGCCGCAGCACAACCCGTTGATGGCGGTCACCACCGGTTTGGCCATGCGGCGAAACGGCGGCGTGCCCTCCTGCGGGGCCTCCCACTGGTCGTAGGTCGACAGGTACGGGCGTTCGTAGATCACGCGGCCGTCCTCGGGGATCTCGCCGACGTCGGCGCCCGTGCAGAACGCGCGGCCGGTTCCGGTCACGATGACGGTCCAGATGTTGTCGTCGTTCTCGGCCTCGTCGTACGCGCTGCGCAGTTCGGTGATCATGTGCGGGCTCAGCGCGTTGAGCGCGTTGGGGCGGTTCAACGTGACCGTGGCTTTGTGCCCGTCGACCTCGTATTTGATGTCGCTGAATGTTGACGACATGCTCGACTCCCTATCCGTTCAGCGCCCTTGGAAATCCGGCGGGCGCTTGTCGCGGAACGCCGCCAGGCCTTCTTTGAAATCCGTTGTCCGACAAGACAGCTCTACGTTGTAGAGCTCCTGGTTCATGGTTTGGGTCAGGGTGGCGTGCTGCCCGTAGGCGATCGCATGCTTGGCAAGGCCGATCGCCACCGTGGGCCCGGAGGCCAACCGGGACAGCAGGTCCTCGCTGACCGCGTCCACCTCGGATTCGGCGACCGCACGGTGGATCAGCCCCCACTCGGCGGCCCGGCCGGCGTCGACCTTCTCCCCGAGAAGCAGCATCTGCTTGGCGCGGGTCAACCCGATTAACCGTGGCAGCAGCCAGCTGGAACCGGAGTCCGGGCTGAATCCCCTACCGATGAACGGCTCCCAGAAGAGCGCATCATCGCTGGCCACCGTGAAGTCGGCGGCCAGCGCGAGGTTGCAGCCCAGCCCGACCGCCCAGCCGCGCACGCTGCACACCACCGGAAGCGCGATGGTGTGGATCAGCTCGACGACCCGGTTGCCGGTGAGCGGGATGCGGCGCACCAGATCGCCGGTGCGTGGCCGTTGACCGGCGGAGTTGGTGGCCACCCAGTCCATCCCGCTGCAAAAGTCCGATCCCGCGCCGGCGATGTGGATCGCGCGCAGTGAGTCGTCGGTGGCGGCGTCGGTCAGCGCCGTGACGAACGTGTCGATCATCGGACGGCTCAACGAGTTACGGCGCGACGGGCGGTCCAGGGTGATACGCAGGATCGCGCCGTCGCGCGCCGTGCTCACCACGCCGTCGGCCGCGTCACCCACAGTTGAATCCGCCCATCCTGAACGTATACGGTTAGACATACAGTATTGCTATCTTGTACAAGTTAGCAAGGAAAGGCCGGTCGGCGGAAGGGGACCGATGGCACCGGATAGACCCCGCTACGGCGAGCAGCCGCTGCCGCAGACCGTCGCTGCCGCCGGCGCCATCCGGCGGCTGAGCAACCTGCTGTTGTCGCTGGAACACGATCATCCGACCGTTGACGCCATGATCACCCAGATCGCCGAGTGGGAAACCGAGTTGGGTGCCGCGGTTCCGCCCGACCCCACACCGCGGATGGGGCCCGACGGCGACGCGAACCAGCGGGTCTACCTCGACCACGCCTTCGACATCGGCGCCTACAACCCGTGCTTTCCCGAGTACACCTTCGACCACCTCGACGACGAGAACGCTTCCGGCCGCGTCACTTTCCCGCTCGTGTACGAGGGCCCGCCGGGCTTCGTGCATGGCGGCTACCTGGCCGTCTTCTTCGACTGCGTCACGCAGCATCAAAGCTGTGCCGCGCGGCGCACCGGTAAGACCCGGTCGCTGACGCTGACGTTCCGCAGGCCCACACCGATCCTGACCGAGTTGCGTTTCGACGTGACCCGCACCGAATCCGACGGCCGCGTCACCTCGACGGCACGGCTGCTGAGCGTCGACGAGGTGCTCTGTATCGGGGAGTTCAGCACCGTGGCCACCGCACCGGACCGGCTGTCGGTGGTGCAGTTCGGCAAACGGCAAGCAACACGGCCATGACCAGCGTGCAGCGCATCCGCCAGCCCCGCGTCGCCGAGATCGTGGCCGAGCGGTTGCGCGACGACATCCTGTCGGGCCGGATCAAGGAAGGCGACGTGCTGCCGTCGCAGGACAGCCTGCTGGCCGAGTTCGGTGTCAGCCCACCCGCCCTGCGCGAGGCGATTCACCTGCTCGAGACCGACGGGCTGATCTCGGTGCGCCGCGGAAACGTCGGTGGCGCAGTCGTTCATCTGCCGTCGGCCGAACGCACCGCGCACATGATCAGCATGGTGCTGCAGACGCGTTCGGCCACACCGGCCGACGTCAGCGGCGCGTTGCTGCACCTGGAACCCATCTGTGCGGGGATGTGCGCGGCCCGTGCCGACCGCGACACCGAAGTCGTGCCCTACCTCGAAGAGGCGATCCGCACGCAGACCGAGGAATTCGACAACCCGGCGCGGTACGTGCCCAACGCCAGGCGATTTCACGAAGAGATCGTGTCGCGCTGCGGCAACGAGCCGATGATCCTCGTCATCGGCTCGCTCGAGCTGATCTGGTCGGCGCACGAGTCGTCGGTGTGGAGCGACGAGGCCAGCCCGGCCGACCCGATGAACCGCAAGACCATGCGCGCCGCCCTGCGCGACCACCAGCGGCTGCTGGAGGCCATCGCCGACGGCAACGAGGCGCGCGCGGTGCGGCTGGCGCAGACCCACCTGGGCGCCGCCCGGCGCAACACCTTGGCCGCCGGCACTGACAAGACCATCGACGCCAAGTTGATCTCGAACGCCGAACAGTGAGGAAACCACGATGACGACCACCGGCGACGACCGCGTCCTGTTCGACGTCGAGCACGACAAGCGGATCGCAACCATCACGTTGAACAACCCCACACAGCGCAACTCCTATGACGCACCGATGCGCGAGACCATCGGCCGCTGCCTGGATTTGGTGGCCGAAGACGACGACGTCGTCGTCGTGGTGCTGCGCGGCGCCGACGGCGTGTTCTCCACCGGCGCCGATATGAACAACGCCTACGGTTGGTACGGCAAGGCCGACGGCCCCGCCAAGGAGCCTGCGAAAAGCAGGCCCAGCCAACGGCGACGATTGGCGGTGGACCGCAAGTCTTTTGGCTTCTACCACAACCTGATGGGCTTTCCGAAGGTGACGGTCGCCGAGGTCAGCGGCTACGCGCTCGGTGGCGGCTTCGAGATGGCGCTGATGGCCGACATCGCCGTCATCGCCGCCGACACCAAGATCGGCATGCCCGCCACCCGGTTCCTCGGGCCTGCGCTGGGCAGCCTGCACTTGTTCTTTCACCGGCTGGGTCCGGTGCTGGCCCGGCGCCTGCTGTTGACCGGCGACATCATCGAGGCCGGGACCATCGAGCAACTCGGCGTCTTCACCGATACCTGCGCGCCGGAGAAGGTCTCCGCGAGGGCCCGTTACTGGGCGGAGAAGGTCGCGAAGATGCCCGCCGACGGCGTCGTCATCGCCAAAGAGGCCTTCCGCCTCGTCGAGCAGAGCCAGGCCTACCAGGGGGAGGAAGTGGCCAGCTATCTCTTCCACGCCTACGGCACGAACCTGCAGTTCGCGCCGGGTGAGTTCAACTTCGTCAAGACCCGCGCTCAGCACGGCACCAAGGAGGCCTTCCGGCTACGTGACGAGCACTTCCATGTACCGGAACCCTGAACACCACCCCGACCTACGGGTGGTGATACATAAGCTACTATTTTTGTAAAGTCGTCAACATCCAGCGCGAGGATTTTCACATGCCCACACCCGTCATCGTCGGTGCCGCCAGGACAGCGATCGGTCGTTCGTTCAAGGGGACCCTGGTCAACACCACGCCCGAGACGCTGATCACGACCGTTCTGCCAGAGGTGGTCCGCCGCTCGGGGATCGACCCCAAGAACATCGACGACATCATCTTCGCCGAATCCCATTACGGGGGAGGCGATCTGGCTCGCTATGCGGCCACCGCGACGGGCATGGACCACGTCCCCGGCCAGTCGGTGAACCGGCACTGCGCGGGCAGCCTCACCGCGATCGGCAACGCGGCCGCCCAGATCGGGTCGGGGATGGAGCGCGCGCTGATCGCCGGTGGGGTGCAGTCGCTGTCGATGACGCCGCTGACCAACCAGCGCATCCCGGGACCTGAGCTGAAGTTCGAGGAGCGGTGGATGCCGCCGACGCACGTCGAGACGCCCGACGCGCCGTGCAAAGACATGTCGATCACCGTCGGCTGGAACACCGCACAGTCGGTCGGCATCACCCGTGAGGAGATGGACGCGTGGGCGGCGCGGTCGCATCAGCGTGCGATCGCCGCGATCGACGCCGGCAAGTTCGTCGACGAGATCGTGCCGCTGAAGGTGCAGCAGTTCGACGGATCGGTGATCGAGTTCAGCGTCGACGAGCACCCGCGCCGCGACACCACCGTGGAGAAGTTGGCCGGGCTGAAGGTGCTGCATCCCGAGATCGAAGGCTTCTCGATCACCGCAGGCAACAGCAGCGGAACCAACGACGCCGCCGCAGCGGTGGCACTGGTCGACAGCGCCTACGCCGACGCTGAGAACCTGACCAAGATGGCGACCGTAAGGGCTTGGGCCGCAGCGGGTGTCGCACCGCGCGACTGTGGGCTCGGCGCGGTCAAGGTCATCGGCAAGGTGCTCGATCGGGCCGGGCTGAAGCCCTCCGACGTCGCGCTGTGGGAAATCAACGAGGCGTTCGCCTCGGTGCCGATCGCGGCGTGCCGCGAGTACGGCATCGACGAAGAGTTGGTGAACTTCTCCGGAAGTGGTTGCAGCCTCGGCCATCCCATCGCCGCCTCGGGTGCGCGAATGGTGACCACGCTGGTCTACGAACTGCAGCGCCGCGGCGGCGGCATCGGTGTCGCCGCGATGTGCGCGGGCGGCGGCCAGGGCGGCGCCGTCGTCATCGAGGTCTAGCTTTCCTCGGCGAGCAGACGCAAAAGGCCCTATTTAACCCGCTCGGACGGGCCTTGTGTGTCTGCTGACCGGAAAAGACGCCCCCGTCGTCAGCGCTTCTTCTTGGGCTTGGCGTTGTTCGCGTCGATCAGCCGCTCGGCGTGGTCGAGGATGCACTCGAGGCTGAACTCGAAGTTCTTCTCGTCGGCGGCGCCGATGTGGTGGCCCTTCTCGGTGACCAGCGCCAGCAGCGGTGTGCTGTCCGCATCGATCGACATGGTGTCCTCGATGTCGCTGGGCCCTTCGTTGGCCGCCCGGTTCTTGTCCCGCAACCGCTGCAGCACCACCGAACCGCGCACGTGCACCGACACCGCGGAGTAGGTGTCGAAGGCCTCTTCCGGCGACAGACCCGCTTCGACCAAACTGGCGATCGCCTTCTCGACCTCCTGTACACCCAGCTTCGCCGTGCGGGGGCTCAGCGCGGACCGGATGAGGATCAGATCGCACAGAATCGGGTTGCCCATGAACGTCTTTCGCATCGTGCGCGCGTGGTTGCGCAACGTCTCACGCCAGTCCCTGGCCTCGACATAGGGCGTCGCGAATACGTACTGGCGCAACGCGCGGTCGGTCATCGCGTTGAGCAGATCGTCTTTCTTGCGGAAGTACCAGTAGATGCTCGTGACGCCGACGCCGAGGTGCTTGCCGAGCAGCGGCATGGACAGGTTGTCGATACCGACCTGTTCGGCGAGCTCGAAAGCGCCCTTGATGATGTCCTCTGGATTGATGGACCCGCGCTCACGTCGCTGACGCTTCTCGGCGGTCGCCTGCCTTGCCACGAAGGGCACCTCCATCGGAAATAAGCCGCGCACGCAGCCCCCCAAAAGCGGGGTGGTGGACCTGAATGTACCGGCAGCTCGCTCTGATCTGCGTTTTCGCAGGTGTGTCGCTGCTCGGCCGTTACCGTCAACCTTACCGGGAGCCATCCCGTCGGCGGCTCCCACCGCTATTCCGCTGTTCTACTGTAAGACCTATAGTAAGCTTTTCCAGCTGGGTTGGTGAACCGAAAGGTCAAGGGTGTCGGACGAAATTCTCACGGACCGCCGAGGGCGTGTTCTCGTCATCACGATCAACCGACCGGATGCGCGCAATGCGGTGAACCTCGCGGTCAGCCAGGGTCTGGCCGACGCGGTCGACGAACTCGACGCCGACAAGGACCTCTCGGTCGGTGTGCTGACCGGCGCGGGCGGCAACTTCTGTGCCGGTATGGACCTCAAGGCCTTCGCGGCCGGTGAGCAAGTCGCGATTCCGGGTCGGGGCATCGGGTTCACCGAACGTCCGCCACGTAAACCGCTGATCTCGGCCGTCGAGGGTTACGCGCTGGCCGGCGGCACCGAGGTCGTACTCGCGACGGATCTGGTGGTGGCCTCACGCGAAGCCAAGTTCGGCATCCCCGAAGTCAAGCGCGGCCTGGTGGCCGCCGGCGGCGGGCTGTTGCGGCTGCCGCGACGCATTCCGTACCAGAAGGCGCTCGAACTGGCGCTCACCGGTGACAGCTTCACCGCCGAGCAGGGCGAGGCGTGGGGGTTCGTCAACAAGGTGACCGAACCGGGCGGCGCGCTGGACGGCGCGATCGAACTCGCCGAGCGCATCACCGCCAACGGACCGCTGGCGGTCGCCACCACCAAGGAGATCCTGGTCAAGTCGGCGGAGTGGAGTGAGGAGGAGATGTGGCAGAAGCAACTCGAGCACATCATCCCGATCTTCACGTCCAACGACGCCAAGGAAGGCGCGCTGGCGTTCGCCGAGAAGCGCCAGCCGAACTGGACCGGCACCTGACCGCGACATGGATCTCGGTCTGAAGGACGCAGCCGCCGTCGTGGTCGGCGGCGGACGCGGCATGGGGTTCGCGGCGGCACGTTGTCTGGCGCAGGACGGGGCGCGCGTCGCGGTCGTCGGCCGCACCCAGGCCGTGCTCGACGAGGCCGCTGAAACCTTGAGCCGGTGCGGAAGCCCCGACGCGGTCGGGCTGGTCGTCGACATCACCGACGACGACGCCGTTCAGCGGCTGTTCGACGACGTCGGCCGACGGTGGGGCGGCGAGCTCAACGTGCTGATCAACGCGGTCGGTCCCGACGCGGTCGGCACATTCGAGGAGCTGACCGACGACCAGTGGCGCGCCGCGTTCGACGGCGGCGTGATGGGCATGGTGCACTGCGTACGCTCCGCGCTTCCACTGCTGCGTAGCGCGGAATGGGCTCGGATAGTGAACTTTTCGGCGCACTCCACCCAGCGCCAAAGCGTGATCCTGCCCGCCTACACCGCCGCCAAGGCGGCGCTGACAAGCGTCTCCAAGAACCTCTCGCTGCTGCTGGCGCGCGACGAGATCATGGTCAACGTGGTATCGCCGGGCAGCATCGCCTCCGAGGCGCTGGTGGGTTGGGCGGCTTCCGTCGGCGTCGATGGCAACGATCCGTACGCGTTGATGGCCGCCATCGACGGGCACTTCGGGCATCCGGCCCACTTACCCCGAGCGGGTTTACCCGACGAGATCGGCCCCGTCGTGGCGTTTCTCGCGTCAAGACGCAACTCCTACATGACCGGCGCCAACGTCAACGTCGACGGCGGCAGCGACTTCACATAAGAGGTGAGCTATGGCGACTGCCAGCCAGGCGCGCGATTGGGCGCGAGAAGCCTTGCGCGGCATCGGTAATTCGCTCTACACCCCGTTCTGCGGCACCGACGGTGACGACATCGACTGGGACGCCTACCGCACGTTGGTGCGGTACTGCGTCGGTGACCTGGGACATCCGATGCTGTGGTGCACCAGCGGGATCGCCGAGTTCTGGTCGCTGACCATCGCCGAGCGAAAACGCCTGCTGGAAGTGGCCATCGAGGAGGGCCGCACCGTCAACCCGGATGTCGTGGTGCAGGCCTGCACGGCGGCGACGTCGGCCAAGGACTGCCTGGAGTTGACGCTGCACGCACAACACGCGGGCGCCGACATCGTCTACATCCAGACCCCGATGATGGAAACTCACGGCGGCGAAGGGGTGCTGAGGTTCTTTCGCTACATCGCCGAGCGCACCGACATCGCGCTGGGCATGTTCAACTCGCCGTCGTCGGGCTACGTTCTGACACCGGTGGAAAGTGCCCGCATCTATGCCGAGATTCCCGCGGTCTGCGCAACCAAGGAAGGCGCGTTTCGGCCGGCGGCCAGCCGGAAGCTGGCAGAGTTGGCGCCCGGCCTGGCGGTGTGGGAATGCGACAAGATGGTCTACCGCGCCGGCTGGCTGCGCGACGGCATCGTCTGCCCGGCCCAACTCGGAACCGCCGCATACCTGTACGAAACCCCGCAGCACCGCCCGTTCTCGGCGTACTGGGACCTGATCGTCAACGGCAAGCTGATCGAGGCGATGGACTATGCGCGCGAGTCCGGGATGGACCGGTTCGAGAGCGAAGTGAGTTCCTGGTTCACCTGTTATCCCGGGCGACCCGACTACTTCACCCACTGGGGCGAAGCGTTCAAGTACGCGGCCTACGTGCTGGGTCTGCCCATCGGTGCGTATCCGCATTCGCGCCCACCCCAGGCGAAGTTGCCCGCCGAGGCCAAGGACCAGATCGATGCAGCGTATCGGCGGTACGGACTGGTCGACACGTAACCGACCCGACCTTGCGGAAGGCACTACCGATAGATGTACAGTATGTGCATACACCGAGCTCGGACGGCTTGAGAAGGAGTGCGGGTGAGCGTTGGAGACCACGTCGCGCAACCCGTCGCGGCCGAGCCGGTGCGCTACGAGGTCCGTGACAGCGGCGTCGCGGTCCTCACGCTGAACCGACCGGAGCGGATGAATGGTTGGGGCGGTGGCCTGGCCTCCACGTTCTATGCCCGCATGGACGACGCCGAGGCGGATCCGGCCGTCCGCGCGATCGTCGTCACCGGCAGCGGCCGGGCGTTCTGCGCGGGCGCCGACATGGGCGATCTGAACACGATCAGCACCACGACCGTCGACGCCGCAGCGGACACCGACGTCAGCCAGCTCGTCGGCGCGCGTCACCCGCACTTCCTGATGACGATGCGCAAACCCGTCGTCGCGGCGATCAATGGCGCCTGCGCGGGCATGGGGCTGACGCTGGCGCTGGCGTGCGACGTGCGGTTCGCCGCCGACGGCGCCAAGTTCACGACGTCGTTTGCGCGACGCGGGCTGATCGCCGAATACGGCATCTCATGGATACTTCCGCGCATCGTCGGACAAGGCGTCGCGCGGGACCTGTTGTTGTCGGGCCGGGTGTTTTTCGCCGACGAAGCCGCACGCCTCGGCGTGGTCAACGACGTCGTGGCCGCCGACGACCTGTTGGCGCACGCCGTCGCGTACGCCGAGGACATCGCCGCCAACTGTGCGCCGAGTTCTCTGGCGGTGATCAAACAACAGGTGTACGCAGACACTATGCGCAGTGTCTTCGAGGCAAGCGATGACGCCGAGAAGCTGATGCACGAGTCGATGCAGCGGCCCGATTTCCTCGAAGGCATCACCAGCTTCTTCGAAAAGCGCGCACCCAACTTTCCGCCACTGAAGGGAGAGGGACGATGACCCTGGACTACAAGGCGATCGACGTCGACAACCACTACTACGAACCGCTGGACGCGTTCACCCGCCACCAGCCCAAGGAGTTCCGCAGCCGCGGCGTCCAGATGGTGCAGGACGGCAAGCGGACCCTGGCGGTGTTCGGTGGCGTGGTCAACCACTTCATCCCCAACCCGTCGTTCGACCCGATCATCGAACCGGGCTGCCTGGACCTGTTGTTCCGCGGCGAAATCCCCGAAGGGGTCGATCCCGCGTCGCTGATGAAAGTCGACCGGCTCGCCGACCACCCCGAATACCAGAACCGCGACGCGCGGGTGGCGATTCTCGACAAGCAGAACCTCGAGACCGTCTTCATGCTGCCGACCTTCGCGTGCGGTGTGGAGGAAGGCCTCAAACACGACGTCGAGGCGACGATGGTGGCAATGCACGCGTTCAACCTGTGGTTGGACGAGGACTGGGGCTTCAACCGTCCCGACGGCCGCATCCTCTCCGCACCCATCATTTCCCTGGCTGATCCCGAAAAGGCCGTCGAGGAGGTCGAATTCGTGCTCAGCCGCGACGCCAAGATCGTCTGCGTGCGGCCCGCGCCGGTGCCGGGGGCGGTACGTCCACGCTCGCTTGGTGACCCCGTGCACGACCCGGTGTGGGCGCGGCTGGCCGAAGCCGGCGTCCCGGTGGTGTTCCACCTGTCGGACTCCGGATACATGGCGATCCCCGCGCTGTGGGGCGGCAGCGGCGTGTTCAAGGGCTTCGGCAAGCGCGATCCGCTCGACATGGTGATCATGGACGATCGCGCCATCCACGACACGCTGGCGTCGATGATCGTGCACCAGGTGTTCACGCGCCACCCCAACCTGAAGGTGGCCAGCATCGAGAACGGCTCCTACTTCGTCTACCGACTGATCAAGCGGCTCAAGAAGTCCGCCAACACCGCGCCCTACCACTACAAAGAAGACCCGGTCGAGCAACTGCGCAACAACGTCTGGATTGCGCCGTACTACGAGGACGACGTGAAACTGCTCGCCGAGACCATCGGTGTGGACAAGGTCCTTTTCGGATCGGACTGGCCGCACGGCGAGGGCCTGGCGGATCCCATGGACTTCACCGCCGACATCCCGCAGTTCCCGGAGTTCAGCGCCGAAGACACCCGAAAGGTCATGCGCGACAACGCACTCGAGTTGCTCGGCGCGAACGTCAGGGCCGGCGTCTAAAGCCATGGCGCAGTGGACCATCGGCGCGGTGCTCGACGCCATCGCCGACACCGTTCCGGACCGGCTGATGACGGTCTGCGGGGCGCGCCGCAGCACGTTCGGGGAGTCCGCACAGCGGACCCGCCGACTCGCGAACTACCTTGCCGGCCAGGGGTTCGGGGCGCACCGGGAACGCGACGAACTGCAGAACTGGGAATGCGGGCAGGACCGTGTTGCGCTGCTGATGCACAACGACCTCTATCCCGACATGGTCATCGGCTGTCTCAAGGCGCGCACGGTGCCCGTGAACGTCAACTACAACTACGCGCCACGCGAGGTCGCCGAGCTTTTCGACTACCTTCGGCCCAGCGTCGTGATCTACCACCAGTCGTTCGGCCCGAAGTTCGCCGACGTGCTGCCGCCGGACTCGGCTCGGTTGCTGATCGTCATCGACGACGGTAGCGACGCGACACCGCTGCCGGGTTCGGTGCGGCTGGAAGATGTGCTGGCCCAAGGAGATACCGACCAGCCAATCACCCCGTCACCCGAGGACGTCATGATGGTCTGCACCGGCGGCACCACCGGCAGACCCAAAGGGGTGATGTGGCGGCAATGCGACACCTATGTCATCTCGATGAACGGCGCCGACCACGAATCCGTCGACGAGATCCACGACAAGGTGCGTCACGGCGGTCAGCCCTGGTTCGCGGTGTCGCCGCTGATGCACGCCGCGGGCATGTGGACCGCGTTCGCGGGACTGCTCAGCGGGCTGCCGGTGATCCTCTACGACCGCACGAGATTCGAGCCGCGCGCCGTGCTGGAGACCGCTGAGCGCGAGAAGGTCGGCTTGATGACGATGGTCGGCGACGCCTACGCCGCCCCGCTGGTGGAGGAACTGCGCCGCGGCTCCTACGACCTGACGTCGATGTTCGCCATCGGCACCGGGGGAGCGGCGACCAACCCCAAACACCAACGGGCACTGCTGGAGCTGCTGCCGCAGATCACGTTGATCAACGGCTACGGGTCCTCGGAGACCGGCAACGTCGGCTTTGGCCGCAGTCAGCGCGGCGAGCGCAAGGACACCTTCGAACTGCGCGAAGGAGCATTGCTTTTGTCCGCCGATTACGGCCGGTTTCTGCAGCCCGGCGACGACGAGATCGGGTTCGTCGCACGCGGTGGACGCATCCCACTGGGCTATTTCGACGACGCGGAGGCCACCCGCAGAACGTTTCCCGTCGTAGCCGGGAAGCGGGTGGTCATCTCCGGAGACCGGGGGTCGTTGGCCGCGGACGGCACGCTGGTGTTGTTCGGTCGGGACGCGCTAGTGGTCAACACCGGCGGTGAGAAGGTGTTCGTCGAAGAGGTCGAGGAGGTGCTGCGCGCCCACCCCGGTGTCGCGGACGCCTTGGTGGTGGGTCGGCCCAGCGAGCGGTGGGGCGAGGAAGTGGTCGCGCTGGTCGCTTCCCATGACCAGACCGAAGCCACCGCGCTTCATGACCACTGCACATCGCAGTTGGCCCGGTTCAAGGCACCGAAGGAGTTCATCTTTGTCGAAGAGATCCGACGTCTGGGCAACGGTAAACCCGACTATCGGTGGGCGAAAAGCACTGTGGCGCAGCAGGTGAACGTGTGAGCCACAAAGCGATTGACTGCCTGGTCAACGTGCACTTCGGGGAGACCCAGCAACAGCCGACCTGGATGCTCAAAGTTCGCGACGACTACTTCAAAGGTCCGGAGTCGATGTTTTCCCCCGTCGACCTGTCGGAGCTGATCGACGAAATGGACGAGCAGGGCGTGACCAAGGCGATCCTGATGGACAGCATCGCCAAGCCCTCAGCCACCGCCCGCAAGTTCGTCGAGGCCGAACCCGACCGGTTCGCGCTGGCGATGGGCGGGGTGAACCTGCTGCGGCCCATCCCGTCGCTGAAAGAACTCGCGGCGGTCGTCAAGGACCTGCCCGTCGCCTACACCGCTGTGGGGCCGAGCTTCTGGGGCGACGGCCAGTACCCGCCCAGCGACGCCGTCTACTACCCGCTCTACACCAAGTGCGCCGAACTCGAACTGCCGTTGTGCATCAACACCGGCATCCCCGGCCCGCCCATCCCGGGTGAGGTGCAGAACCCGATCCACCTGGACCGGGTGTGCGTGCGGTTCCCGGAGCTGAAACTGTGCATGATCCACGGCGCCGACCCGTGGTGGGACGTCGCGATCCGGCTGTTGATCAAATACGAGAACCTGCGGCTGATGACGTCGGCGTGGTCACCCAAGCGGCTGCCCGAAAGCCTCCTGCACTACATGCGCACCCGCGGACGCGGCAAGGTGATCTACGCGTCGGACTGGCCGGTGCTCAAGATGCGCCGCCTGGTCCCGGAGGCGCTGGCCCTCGACCTGCCCGCCGAGGTGCTCGACAACTACCTGTACCACAATGCTCAGGAATTCTTCTTCGGACAGGAGAGCTGACGATGGACCGCTTTGAACTTCGCAGGCTCGATTACAGCCTGTCCGAGGACCACCAGGCTCTGCAGGCGGCCTACAAGGATTTCTTCAAAACCCACTGCTCGATCGAGACCGTCTGGGCCGCTGAGGTGTCCGGGTTCGACAAGAGCCTGTGGGAGCGGTTGTGCACGATGGGCGCGACCACGATGGCGCTGCCGGAGGCATCGGGCGGTGATGGTGCGACGCTGGTCGACCTGACGTTGGTCGCCGAGGAGATCGGCCGGTCGCTGGCCCCGGTTCCATGGATCGACCACGTGTGCACGGCACGGTTGCTCGGTCGCCTGGACGCACTGGAACCCGACATCCTCAACGGCACCCAACTGGCGGCGCTGGACCCACAGCACGACAGCGCATCCGGGCTGCGGCTGGTACCCAGCGGGTCCGTCGCCGACCACATCGTCGTGCGCGACGGCGACGACATCGTCCGGCTCACGTTCGCCACCCGCCCCGCCAAGGTCGACAACATCGGCCGGCTCCCGATGGCCTGGGTCGACCCGGCGGCCGCCGACGACCGGACGGTGCTGGCCACCGGCGCCGACGCGCTGGCGGCCTACCAGCGCGCCCTCGATGAATGGCGGCTGTTGACCGGCGCGGCACTGGTGGGGCTCGTCGAGGAGACGATGACGATCGCGGCGGAGTTCGCCAAGACCCGGTACACGTTGGGCGTGCCCATCTCGACCCTGCAGGCGATCTCGCATCCGCTGGCCAACATCGCGATCACCGTGCAGGCCGGTCGCAACCTGGCCCGGCGGGCAGCGTGGTTCCTCGACAACGAACCGCATGAGCGCCAGGAGCTCGCGCCGTCGGTGTACGTGTTCATGGCTGAAGAGGCAGCCAAGGCCGCCACCATGGCCGTGCATGTTCAAGGTGGGCTTGGAGTCTCGGCAGAAGCCGCCGCAACGGCGTATCTCGTTCGGGCGCGCGGCTGGGCATTGGCAGGCGGGGACCCCGGCATCACCGCCAAATACATCGCCGGCATCGTCGCGGCACGCGAAAGCGCGGAGGCCGAGTAATGGACTTCTCACGGGTGCAGTTGACCGACGACCAACAGTCGTTCCTCGACGAGGCACGGGCGTTCCTCAACGAGGTGGTCACCGAGGACGTCATCCGCCGCGACCGCGAAACCGGTGACAACTTCGATGAAGGCGTGCACCTGGCGCTGGGCAAGGCGGGTTACCTTGCCGGCGAGTGGAAGCCGGAATCCGAAGGCGGCTTCGACCGGGTCCGACGGCGCATCTGGGAACTGGAGAAGCGTCGGGCCCATGTGCCGTGGGTGACGTCGGGCACGACGTCGATGATCGCGCGGTCGGTGGAGAAGTTCGGTTCGCCCGAGCTGAAAGCCGAGGTGTTACCCGGCGTGTTCACCGGGCACGTGCGGCTCTGCCTCGGCTACACCGAACCCGAGGGCGGGTCCGACGTCGCGACGTGCAAAACCCGTGCGGTGCGCGACGGCGACCAGTGGGTGATCAACGGTTCCAAGATGTTCACCACAGGCGCGCACAACTGCCAATACGTTTTTCTCATCACCAACACCGATCCCGACGCGCCGAAACACAAGAGCCTCACCATGTTCCTGGTACCGCTCGATTCGCCCGGGGTCGAGATCCAGGGCATCCGCACCATCGACGGTGACCGTACGAACATCGTCTACTACAGCGATGTGCGCGTCGACGACAAGTACCGCCTCGGTGAGGTCAACGGCGGCTGGACGGTGGTGCGCGAACCGCTCAACGTCGAGCACGGCGCGGTCGAAACCGCGGCCGACGGGCTACAGGACGTGTCGATCATGATGCATCAGGCGGGTTTCATGGCCGCCGCGGTCGACAAGGCCGCCGCCAAGGTGGCCGAAAAGGACGCCAACGGCCGTCGGCTCCTCGACGACGGGTCGGTGGCCTATCGGCTGGGCCGCAGCGTCGCTCGGTTGGAGGCCTCGCTGTCGGCGCCGAGCATTTTCGGCCGGGTGGCGTTGGCCCAGACGATGCGTGACATCTCCCCGGACCTGATGGACATTCTCGGAAGCGCGTCGGCGCTGCCGCTCGGCACCGATGGTGCCGCCGATGACGGCGCCGCCGAGTACGTCTACCGATTCGCCCCGCTGGTCGGGATTTACGGCGGCACCTTGGAGGTATTCCGGAATATGATTGCGCAGTACGTGCTCGGGCTCGGCAAGCCCGCGTACGCTGCGCCCAAATAGCCGCGCCCCGTTTTGCGCGAGCGTGCGTGTTTGCGGGCGACACGCCGACAAACTCCGCGACTTTGCGCACGCTCGCCGGAGCCTCGCGGGAAGGAGAAGCATGACCAATCCACCGGGGAACACCCGCCGCGCACTGGTGATGGGCGCCAGCGGCTTCGTCGGCTCGCACGTCGTGCGAAAACTCGCCGAACGCGGCGACGACGTCCGGGTCTTCCTGCGCAAGACGAGCTCGACGGTGGCCATCGACGACCTCGATGTCGAGCGTTGCTACGGCGACCTTTTCGATGCGGAGGCGCTGCGCGCGGCGATGGCCGACCGCGACGTCGTGTACTACTGCATCGTCGACACGCGGTTCTACCTACGTGATCCCGCGCCGCTGTTCGAGACCAACGTCGCGAGTCTGCGGCGCGTGCTAGACGTCGCCGCCGACGCCGACCTGCATCGGTTCGTGTTCTGCAGCACCATCGGAACCATCGCGCTGGGCAACGGCAGCCCGGCCACCGAGGACGATGCGTTCAACTGGCACGGCAAGGGTGGCGCCTACATCCAATCGCGCCGGGCGGCAGAGGACATGGTGTTGCGGTACGCGGCCGAAGGCAAGGTGCCCGCGGTTGCCATGTGCGTGTCCAACCCGTACGGGCCGCGCGACTGGCAGCCCAGCCAGGGAATGATAGTGAAATACGCTGCGCTGGGCAAGATCCCGATGTATGTTAACGGGGTGGCCACCGAGGTCGTCGGCATCGAGGACGTCGCCGAGGCGTTTCTGCTTGCCGGTGAGTGCGGCCGCATCGGTGAGCGCTACATCATCTCGCAGACCTACATGCCGATGCGGGAGTTGCTCGAAACCGCCGCGACGGCGGTGGGAGCCAGACCGCCGCGGTTCGGGGTTCCGCTTGCGGCCATGTACGCGGTCGGCTTCGTCGCCGGTGTCATGGCCCGAGTGCTGCGACGCGATCTGCCGATCAACGTGACCGGGGTGCGACTGCTGCACACCACCTCGCCGGCCGACCACAGCAAGGCGACGCGCGAATTGGGCTGGCAGCCAAGGCCGACCACCGAGTCAATACGGCGGGCCGCACAGTTCTACGTGGACCGCGAAAACGGGAAGCATGGGCCGTGAGCGCGGAAACGCTGCTCGAAATCGAAGCGATCAAGCAGTTGAAGGCGCGCTATTGCCGGCTGCTGGACACCAAGGACTGGGCGGCATGGCGGGACCTCTTCGCCGACGATTTCGTCAGCGACACCTCGCCGGCAGGCGGCAAGGCGATCACGGGCGCCGATGAGTTCGTCGCGTTCACCCGCAAGAGCCTGCGCAACCAGGCCACCGTTCACCAGGTGCATTCGCCGGAGATCGAGTTGATCACGGCGACGACGGCGCGGGGAGTGTGGGCGTTGGAGGACGTGGTCCGGTTCGGCCCGGGGGTCAACCTGCACGGCTACGGGCACTACCACGAGACGTACGAGAAATTCGACGGGCAGTGGCGTTTCACGTCGTCGACGTTGACCCGGCTTCGTGAAGATGTGTTCAACGGCCTTGTCTCGGTGTATATCTCGGCGCGCATCCGTAAGGTCATCGGCGCGGTGACGCGCCGGGTGATGTCAAGAGCGGATGAACTCGAGTAGGTCGGCGTTGATCGTGTCCGCGTGTGTGACGAACGCGCCGTGCGGATAACCGGGATAGGTCTTCAGAGTCCCGTTCGGTAACAGCTTGGCCGACAACGGCCCTGAGTTCTCGTAGGGGACGATCTGATCGTCGTCGCCGTGCATCACCAGCACGGGGATGGTGATCTTCTTGAGATCGTCGGTGAAGTCGGTCTGCGAGAACGCCACGATGCCGTCATAATGCGCCTTCGCACCGCCCATCATGCCTTGCCGCCACCAGTTCTCGATGATCGCCTCGGACGGTTGCGCCCCGGGGCGGTTGAAACCGTAGAACGGTCCGGACGGCAGCGCGCGGTAGAACTCTGAGCGGTTGGCCGCCAATTGGGCTTGCAGGTCGTCGAACACCGATTTCGGTAAACCGCCCGGGTTGGCGTCGGTCTGCACCATCAGTGGTGGCACCGAGCTGATGAGCACGGCCTTGGCTGCGCGGTGCTGGCCGTACCGGGCGAGGAAGTGCGCGACCTCGCCGCCGCCGGTGGAGTGCCCGATGTGCACCGCGTCGTGTAGGTCGAGGTGCTCGACCACCGCGGCCAGATCGTCGGCGTAGTGGTCCATGTCGTGTCCGTCGTCGACCTGCGCCGAACGACCGTGTCCCCGGCGATCATGGGCGACGACGCGGTAGCCGTTCTGCAAGAAGAACAGCATCTGAATGTCCCAGTCGTCCGCCGACAACGGCCACCCGTGACTGAAGACGATCGGCTGGCCCGAACCCCAGTCTTTGTAGAAGATGTCGACGCCGTCGCGTGTGGTGATGGTGGGCATGCGGGCCCCTTCCTCCGTGTCCGGGCAGAAGTCTGCCACGCGAAGCGCCACGGTGCGCGGGTTTACACCGTGGCCGCCAGTGGTTCCTTTCGCGGGTTAACCCTCGGGTTAAGTGGTGAGGATCGTGGCCGCGGCGGTGCCCGGCGCGCCGTAGAGTTGCGCGAAGCCGACTTTCGGATCACCGGGCACCTGGCGATCGCCGGCTTCTCCACGGAGTTGCCGCACGAGTTCGTGGATCTGGCGCAGGCCCGACGCGCCGATCGGCTCACCGTTGGCGATCAGTCCACCATCGGTGTTGACGGGCATCGTGCCGCCGATTTCGGTGGCGCCGTCGGCCAGCAGCTTTTCCTGCTCACCGTCGGCGCAGAACCCGCACTCGGCCATGTGGATGATCTCCGCGCCTGCGTCGGTGTCCTGCAACTGGATGACGTCGACGTCGCGCGGTGCGACACCGGCCTTTTCGAATGCGGCGCGCGCCGCGTACACGGTGGGTGCGACGTCCTCTTCGACGGGCGCGAACGTGGTGTTGACCTCGTAGGCGCCGTAGCGGCGGGTGCGCACCTCGACCGCGCGCAGGTACACCGGTTTGGAGGTGTACCGCTCGGCGATGTCGGCGCGGCACATTACCACGGCCGCGGCGCCCTCGTCGGGTGCGCAGAACATGTACTGGGTCAGGGGGTAGTTCAACATCGCCGAGTTGAGGATCTGGTCCTCGGGGATCGGCTTGCGGCGGAACGCGTTCGGGTTGAGCGCACCGTTGCGGAAGTTCTTGGCGGCCACCTTGGCCAGCGTCTGCTGAGAGACGCCATGGTCGTGCAGGTACTTGTTGGCCTTCATGCCGAAGAACTGCGTCGTCAGGTACTGGCCGTTCTCGGCGTACCAGCTCGGCATCCCGACAAGTGCCGGATCTTCGGTGAATGCGCCGCGCGGATGCTTGTCCAGGCCGATCGCGATCCCGATGTCGTAGTCTCCCAGCCGGATTCCGTCGGCGCACGCCTTGGCTGCGCTGGCCGCCGTCGCGCACGCGTTGAAGACATTGGTGAACGGGATGCCCGACAGCCCCACCATGCCCACGATCGCGTCGGGGTTGGCCACCGTCCAACTACCGCCCGTCGCGAACTGGATGTCCTTCCATCGCACGCCCGCGTCGTCGACGGCGGCGAAGATCGCGTCGACGCCCATCTCCATCGCGGACTTGCCCTCGAACCGGCCGAAGGGGTGCAGGCCCACCCCGATGATCGCGACTGTGTTTGTGGCGGTGCTCACGCGGCTGTTCCTCCGTTGGTCTGCGGCTGGCAGGTCAAACCAACGGTAAAGATTACAGTATCCCCAGTGGTTCGGTGTCAGCTCGACGCCGCGTGCGGGGCGCCGATACCCGGGTCGATCCGCACCGGTCCTGCCGCGGTCGGCACGATCGGGAAGTCGAAGATTGCGGTGGGAAGGTACACCGTGGCGCACGAGTTCGGGATGTCGACCACACCCGAGAAGCGGCCCTCGATGGGGGCCGCACCCAGCAACAGGAACGCTTGTTCGGGGCTGTAGCCGAACTTGGTGAGGTAGTTGATCGCGTGCAGGCATGCGCGTTGGTAGGCCAGCTGCGAATCGAGATAGCGCTGTTCGCCCTCGAGCGTCACCGAGGTGCCGGAGAACGACAACCATTCGGAGTACTGGGGCGGGGTGTTGCCCGGCATGAAGATCGGGTGCTCGCTGACCCCGTACGTATCCATCCCGCCGGGGATTACGTCGACGCGCAGGTCGAGGAAGCCGCCCATCTCGATGGCGCCGCAGAAGGTGATCTCGCCGTCACCCTGCGAGAAGTGCAGATCGCCGACCGAGAGATGGCCGCCGTCGACGAACACCGGGAAGAAGACCCGGCTGCCCCTGGTGAGGTTCTTGATGTCCATGTTGCCGCCGTTTTCGCGCGGCGGCGCGGTGCGCGCGGCTTCGGCGGCGACTCGGTCGAACGCGTCGCCGGTGAGGGTGCCGAGCACCGCATTGGTGGGTTCCGGCGGAAGGGCCAACGGCGGCAACCGGTCCGGGTCTGTGGCGATCAGCGCGGCCTCACGGGTGTTCCACTTTCCAAGCAGTTCCGGTGACGGTGCCGTACCCATCAGGCCGGGGTGAGTGATGCCGGTGAACTCGACCCCCGGCACGTGGCGTGAGGTCGCCTTTTCGCCGGAGAAGTCCCACACCGCCTTGTAGGCGTCCGGGAACTGATCGACCAGGAAGCTGCCGCCGTTGGTCCTGGCGAAGATACCGGTGTATCCCCAGCCCTGGCCGGCCAACGGTCCGGAGTCTTCCTGCGGAATAGGGCCGACGTCGAGAATGTCGACGATGAGCAGATCTCCGGCTTTCACGCCTTCGACGGCGATCGGGCCTGCCAGCGGATGCACTTTGCTCATCGGCGCATTGAGGATGTCCTCGGCGGAGTCGTCATTCTTGATATCTCCGTCGAACCACTCGCGGCAGTGCACGCGAAACTCGTCGCCTTTCTTCACCGTGACCGCCGCGGGGATGTCGGGATGCCACCGATTGTGGCCGGTTACCTGCTGGTCGGTGAACTTCTTGGTCGAGTCGAGGGGAAACACCAGTTCCGGCATGAGAGGTCCTTCAGGGTCGTGGGAGCTTGCGGTGAAGTGGGCTGGTGGTGATCTTTTGCCGTCGCGGCGCCGGCGGCGGGGCGGTGACCACGGTCGGCTGGTCAGCCGTAGCGCGGGTGGCGTCGTGCAGCGCCATCGCGGCGCGGTCGGCGCGCCCGAGGCGGGGGGACGCGATTGTTCTTCGCGCCTCACCCATGCATTGCGGACATTCGACGACATCAGGTCGGGACAGCATCGAATGCATCTTTTCGACGGTGCCGCAACAAGTTTGGCACCGGTAAACGTAGAGAACCATCGATCTCCTCACTGTCGATCCACACGGCGCGGAGAACTGCGCGACGGTGCCGACCTGATGGTGGTTCCCGGGTAACGGTGGACTAAACCCCCGGCCCGCGGGGTCCTCCGCCGAAAGCGGAGTGAAACTGTAACTCTTACAGTAACGTCATTAGCCGTGTCGCCGCTGATAGAGCACAAGCCGACGTTCTGCCGCATCTGTGAACCGTTGTGCGGGATGATCGCGACGGTTGAAGACGGGCGCCTGACGGCGCTGCGCCCGGATAAGGATCATCCTTTGTCGGCTGGCTTCGCATGCCAGAAGGGCATCGCTTTCACCGAGGTCGTCAACGATCCGGACCGGGTGACCAGGCCGCTGCGGCGCGGGCCGACCGGCTTCGAAGAGGTCACCTGGGACGAGGCGATGAACGACATCGCGAACCGGTTGTCGGCGATCCTGCGCCGCCGCGGTTCCGGCGCGGTCGGCTGGTACATGGGCAACCCGGGGGCCTTCAGCTACGCGCACGTCTTCGCCGCGCTGCTGTTCACCAAGGGCCTCGGTCGCCACGCCCACTACTTCACGGCATCGTCGCAGGACACCAACAGCCGACTCATCGCCAGCCAGTTGCTCTACGGCGTGCCGACCTCCGTGCCGATTCCGGACCTGACACGCAACGATCTGTTGGTGATGATGGGCAGCAATCCTCTTGTGTCCCACGGCAGTTTCCTGACCGCGCCGCGGATCAAGGACCGTATGCACGACATCGTCAAGCGCGGTGGACGGGTGGTGATCGTCGACCCGCGGCGCAGCGAGACCGCGGCGGCCTTCGAATGGCTCGGCATCGTGCCCGACACCGACGCGTTGTTGCTGTTGTCGCTGATTCAAGTGATGTTCGCCGACGGCATGGTCGACGTCGCTGCGCTTGCCCGGCGGGCCGACGGCGTGGACTGGCTACGGGAGATCTCTCGGCCCTTCACCCCGGAGTCTACGGCGACCCAGACCGGCGTCGACCCGGACAGCGTGCGCGCGTTGGCGCGCGACCTGGTGCAGACCCGACGTGCCGCCGTCTACGGCAGGCTCGGTACCTGCGTGGGCACGCATGGCACGCTGACCACCTACCTGATCGACGCGGTGAACCTGGTGGCCGGCAATCTCGACGCGCCCGGCGGTTCGGTGTTCAGCTCGATGCACACCGTCGGCCAGAAGTGGCAGAACGTCGCGATGGGCGCCATTATGCGGCGGTCCTACCGGAATAAGCGGTCGCGGATCAGCGGGACCCCGAACGCGATCGGCTCCGAGCCCGCGGCGCTGATGGCCAAGGAGATCACGACGCCGGGTGAGCGCCAGATCCGGGCGATGTTCGTATCGGCCGGCAACCCCGTGCTCTCGGTGCCTAACGGCGAGGAACTCGAGGCAGCGTTCGGCGAACTGGAACTGTCTGTCGCGCTGGACTTCTACGTCACCGAGACCAGCGCGCAATGCGACTACATCCTGCCCGTTCCGACGATGTACGAACGCGACGACTTTCCGTATACCTTCCAAGGGTTTCAGGCCACGCCGTTCCGGCAAGCGACCGCGGCGGTGCTTGACCCGATGGGGGAGACCCGTGGGGAGTGGGACGTCGCCGAGGAACTGGCCCGACGGCTGAGTCGGCGCGTTCCCGCGTTCGCGGTATTCGCCGGTGTGCAAAAGATGTTGCGCCGGTTGGGATTCGAGGGGTTGCCGCGGATGATCGTCGACGCGCTCGTGCGGATGTCGGAGGGCGGTGATCGGTTCGGGCTGCGCCGCGGCGGGCTGACAATGCGACGGCTGATCGAGGATCATCCGCACGGCGTCGTGCTCTCACCGCACATCCGCACCGGGGTGCTGCGTACGGCCGTCGGGTACCTGTCGCGTCGGGTGCGGTTGGCCCATCCGGGGATTGCGGCGGAGATCGCCAAACTGTCGCAGCGTGCGCTTCCCGACGGCTATCCGCTACGGATGATCGGGTTGCGCGAGCCACGCTCGGAGAACTCGTGGATGCACAACTCACCGCTGTTGATGCGCGGAGACCGCCGCCAGCACGCGCTCATGCATGTCGATGACGCGGCCGAGCAGGACATCTCGGACGGCGACGAGGTGCGGATCAGTTCACCTTACGGCGCGATCACCGTGCCGGTGCTGACGACGAAGGATCTCATCGCCGGGGTCGTCGCGGTGCCTCACGGCTGGGGGCACAAGGGAACTGGGGGTTGGCGGCTGGCCAACCGTGCCGGCGGCGCCAACGTCAACCAGCTGACGTCGAGCGACCCCGACGATGTGGAGGCGCTGTCGGGTATGGCGTGGCTGACCGGGGTGCCCGTGCGGGTAGAGGCTGTTTAGGCGACAGCCAGCACGCATCGCTCGAACAGGGCGGCACCCCGAGGAGGTCCGCCGGTCGCAGCGAAACCCTCTGCAACGAGTCTGGCGCCCTCGGTCATGGTCATCGCTTCACGAACTTTCGCCGACAACCGTGGCACGGACAACTTCTTGGCCGGCAATCGCGTGCCGCATCGAGCGACTTCCACCCGCCGAGCGACCTCGAACTGATCTCGTCCATACGGCACGACGCACACCGGGACCCCATGGTTGAGGGCCTTCTGCGTCACTCCCATTCCGCCATGGGTCACCGCGCACACCGATCTGCCGAGTACCAGGCTATGAGGGATGTACCGGCACAGAGTTGCGTTCGCTGGTGCGTTCAAACCGACTGGCTCACCGGCGGGAGTAGTCGCCACCACGTGAACTGGTTGGTCGGCAAGTGCGGCCATCGCGGTCGAGATGAGGTCGGCATCGTCTTGCTTCTCTGAAGAGGTCGAGACGAGCACAATCGGTCGCTCGATAGTCGACAGCCATTCGGGAACGACATCGGCGCCGGGGTCGACGATGCACGGTCCGATCATGTGCACCGTTGGCCCCCAGTCGGTTTGGCGGTACTGGAACGGTTTACCGCTGGCGATCAGTATCAACGGTGCTCGGCGCAGAAACTCGTTCATTGATCTGACTGGTGCCAGGCCCACTCTTGCTCGCACTGCGTTCAGCGGTGCTCGCCCAACCCGTTCGAGGGGAGCCAGCAGTGCCGCCGTCGCCGCGGCATCCCGAGCCCGGCCGAGCGCTCCCGGCAACGGTCGAAGGCCCAGGCCGAACGGCGGCACCCCGGGTGAGCGAAGCAGCGGGGTGTACGGACAGAAGGTCGCCCAAGGCGTGTCGCCCGCCTCAGCGGCGCAGAGGGCACCCCAGCAGTTCACGTCGAGAAGCAACGCGTCCGGCCTTACCCGAGATTGCGCGGCGGCGAGATCGTCGACCTCGCGTTCGGCGCGTCTGCCGAATACGGATGCAGAGATCCTCAGCGCGGCGATCGGGTTTGATCCCTGCCAATCATCTTGGGTGATCGCTTCGATTTCGGGATCGATCGCTTCTGTCGCGAACCCCAGCGACCGCCCTGTTTCGACGCCGGCCGAGAGTGTGCGCAGGTGGATTGTGTGCCCGCGGCTGGCAAGTTCGGACAGGACCGCGCTCATCGGAAAAAGGTGGCCGAGGGCAGGTGAGGTGTACGCGAGGATCGTTGCCACCGTTACTCCCGGTGTTCGGGCCAGCGTCGAGTGGCCATCTGCCGCGCCTCGTCGATCCGACCGCGGGCGTTGAGCTTTTCGCATAGCGCAAGGTACTGGTTAGCAAATTCGCTGTACCCTGCGTGGTTGCCCTCCGCCTCGGCCAACAGCGCTCGCGACCGCAGCCACCACAGATCCATCGCCGGTATATCGGGATGGCGGGCGAGCGGATTGTCGATGATGCGTTGTGCCTCAGCGAGGTCGTCTGACCCGGACCTCTCGACGAGTAGTTCGACGAGGGCCTCGCCCGCGCGACTGGCGAGAAGACGAATACCCCGCGTCGTGTGCACTCTGAAGCAGTCACGCAGCTCGATGATGGCCTCATCTCGGCGCCCTTTGGATGCGGCGTCCACGGCGAGATCCGCCGCGACGGCCGGCAGCGCGGCAGCGAACAGACTGTACTTACACATTTCTTCGCGAGCGCTTTGCAGCAGTCCGACGGCTTCGGTGCGGTCGGAAGCGTCGGTGCGCAGCAAGGCGACACCCGTAGACCATTGTGCGGCGACGATGCAGAATCGGTCACCAAATGTCTCAGCGCGCGTGACGTTTTCACGCATATCGCCGATAATCTCGGTCGGCCTCAACATTCCGACTGCTGCCAACACACCCCAGTACGCCCACACAACCGCCTGGCTGGCGGGCGGTAGGTCCTTCGCCTTCTCGTAGCTTTCCAGCATGTGGCGGCGGCCGTTCTCATGGTCTCCGGTGTAATACTCGATTCCACCCCGGACCGCGATACTCAAGGAAAGCTCCATGGTCGCCACATGCTCGAGGGCAGACGTGATCTGGTCGATCGTCTCCAGAGCCGCATCGAAATCGCAATTTGCCAACCGTGCGTACGCAATCGCGAACAGGATGACGCCGACCGTCTCGGTATCGCAGTCGAGCTGGTGGACGATCCCATTCAATTCCTCTGCGAGCTTCGCCCCTTCGGGCACACGAATGTCGTTGTTGGTCAGCGAGATGACCCGACCGGCTATCGCAACCGCAAGCGACGTCATATCGCCGGCCTGTGACGCCATAGCTCGGAACTCTTGGAACTGCTCGTCGGCGTCGGCGTCGTGGCCGACGAAAACCGCCTTCGAGATGAGCATCGTCCGCGGCGCGATTCGCATCGCGGCGATGTCGTCATGATCGTCGGGCAGCTGATCGGCGATGCGTCGCGCGCTTTCCCAACGGGTGCGGGCTGCTTGAAGGTCACGCAGCGCAAGCCATTCAGCTGCGCGCATATGCCAGTGGTATGCGTCGACCAGGTCGCCCGCGGCCTCGTAATGTGTGGCGATGAGTTCCGCGTTCTCGTCGGCGGTTGCTGGCTCGTGTCCCCTGGCAGCAGCGGCCAGTCGTCGGTGCGCCTGCGCGCGGGTAGCGGCCAACTGTGATTCATAGGCCACAGTGCGCACCAGCGGATGACGGAAGCAATATCGCTGGGTCGGAACGAATTCCGTCTGATCGATGAGCTCGGCCGACACCAGGTCGGCTAGCCGCGACGGCTGGGCGTCGGGCAGCAGGGTGCTCAAGGCTTCCAAGTCGAACCCGGTACCGATCACCGCAGCCGCGTTCAGAATCGACTTCGCCTCGGCAGGCAGCCGATCGATGCGGGCGGCGAGAACAGCTTGAACGGTAGCCGGCACGCTGATTTCGCTGACGTCGTGAGCCAGCCGATAATCGCCACGGCTTCCGGTCAGCACCCCGCTGCCCGCCAGATCCCGCACAATCTCCTCTGCGAAGAACGGATTACCCAGCGCTGCCACCGCCACGCGGTCGGCAAGCGACTTGAGGGAGGGGTCATCGCCGAGCAACTGCTGGACGAGGGATGCCGTTGTCGAACCCGTCAGTGGCGCAAGGGTGATTGCATGGCGTGCGCTCTGGTGCAGCCCACCGTGGAACTCCGGTCGATGGGTGACGACGAACGTCGACGTCGCTACGTTGAGGGTGGCGGCGAATTGAGAAAGCACTTCGTCACTTGGTGCATCTATCCAGTGGGCATCCTCGAGGATGAAGACTGTGCGCGTTGACCGGGTGAGCGCAGCCTGCGCCATCACTTCGACCAGTCTCCTGCGCCTGCCGTCAATCGTGGCTGGAAGCGGCTCCGCATCTGATTCGGCGATGCCCATCGCCTCGAACAGCATCTGAGCATCGGGCGATTGCGGCGGCAGAAGGCCGTTGTACTGCGCGGCCGTGAGGTCTCTGGCGTCAGCGTCGCTGAGTCCTTCGACCGCGAACATTGCCCGTAGCATCCGCGAAAGCGTGTGAAAGGCCAGTGTTTTGGTGTGTGCTTCGCAACGGGCGGTGACGACGTCGACGCCTTCACCGGCTGCGATCGCTGCGAACTCGTCGACCAGCCGGCTTTTGCCGACCCCAGGATCACCGACGACCGCAACCAGGCCGCCCGTACTAGCGCCGAGAAACTTGCGCAGCCAGCCCAACTCGGCATCACGGCCCAACATCGCGCCTTCGTTGCGGCCCACGACCTTCTTACCGGACTCCACCGCTAGCAGCCGACGAGCCGGCGTCGGGCTGGCTTCGCCCTTGACCACGACCTCCTCGACCGGACCGAGAGTTGCGAGGCTTTCGACGAGCGCAGCGGTGGCCTGCGAGCACAGCACCCCGCCTGCGGGCGCGGCGGCTTCCATGCGTTGTGCCATGCCGACGGGGTGACCCACAGCGGTATACCTGCCGGGGCCGGCCCCGATCTCACCCGCGATCACCTCACCCGAGTTCAGGCCGACGCGAAGCTGAAGGTCGATTCCGTCGCTGCGGCGGACCTCGTCGGCCAGGCAGTTGGTGTCCTGCTGTATCTCCAGCGCTGCGATGCAGGCGCGCAGCGCGTGATCCTCGAGCGCGAGGGGCGCACCGAAAAGGGCCATCAGGCCGTCTCCGGTGAACTTGTCGACTGTGCCCTGGTAGCGCTGAATTATGGCGGCGGCCCGGTTGAACAACTCGTTCATGAGTTCTCGGAGCCGTTCCGGATCGAGGACCGAAGCAAGCTTCATCGACCCGACGACGTCAATGACTAAGACGGTGATTTGCTTACGCTCCCCGGGGGAGGCCGTCGTCGATATACGTGCACCGCATTCATCGCAGAAGCGAGCGTTGATCCTGAGCTCGTTCCCGCATGTCCCACACCGATCGGTGGCCTCGGCCACCGGACCGACCATCACCCGGTTTCCTTCCCCGCCAGTGACCACCATGATTACTCAAGGCGGCATCTGCGGGTCGCGTTTTCCGCAGATAGTGACCGCAGGTCATCGGCCCGATCCGACAGGTCCGGTCGCGGTAGCCAGCTGATATGTAGGCATCGTTTGTCAAGAGGCAGGTGAAAGCCGCCCCGGTTCGATGCCGGGGCGGCTTTCGTTTGATCGGGGTCAGTCCGGTGCCGCGGCGGTCGTTGGTCAACGACGGTTGGTGTCAGACTGATATACGCGGGTTGGGTACCGCAAGACGATGGTTCGGCGCGAACGGTGGCTGCTCTCTAGGGACGGGCGTCACATCATCATTCAGTGAATGATGATGCTGCTCATAGTTGTAACGCAGATTCAGTTCGCCTACCTCGCCGTCGACCGGCTGGCTCCGATCAAGTTGGGTGATGGCCTGTTAAGTCAGCGTGGCCAGTGACCAGCACCAGCCGGCCAGCTCGCGGGCGATCGCGACGTTGGCCACCACGTGGGGCTTCTTGCGTTCGTTGAACCGGCACCACTGCTGGTGCAGCCGTCGGTTCCCGGCATGCCCGCGATCCTTGAGCGCCGGGTCGACCTTGGCCCAGCGGGCCCGCATCGTCGGTCCGGGATTGCGGTAGGCCGCTCGGTGGTGCCAGGCCGATTCAATCAACAATCGACGGACGTGGGCATTTCCGGCCTTGGTGATCGAACCCTGCACCCGCGAGGCGCCCGAGGAGTACTCGGTGGGGACCAGCCCGACGTAGGCGCCGATCGAGGATCCGGTGAACCGCGTCCAGTCCCCGATCTCCACGGTCAACGCCAGACCGGTCAGGGCCGAGATGCCGCGCAAGCAGCCCAACCGGTCGACCGGATCAGCCCACCGCGGTGAGGCCGCGACCGTGACGATCTGTTCGTCGAGCCGGTCCCGCGCTGCGGTCGCTGAAAGGACGGCGTCGAAGTGGTGATCGAAGGCCGCGGTGGTGTGGGAGTCGTCGAATCGTTGGCGCCGAAGCCAGGTTTCGTGCACGCCGTTCCATGCGTGCCCGCCCGAGTACACCCGGCCTTGGCGCAGTAGCAGTTTGGACAATCGGTGCCGAACCCGCATCAGATCGGCGCGGGCGTCTTCGCGAGCGCGGACCAGGTCCCGCACGGCCTCCACCTCGACTTCGGGCACCGTGACCGCGGTAACCTCGCCCAACCGCAGCAACCGAGTCAGATGCGCCGCATCACGGGCATCGGTCTTGACTCGGTCCCCAGCCGGACGGATCAGCTTCGATGGCGCCGCGACCACGCAGTCGATCTGGGCAGCGGCCAACGTCCGCGCGAGCCCGAAGCCCGTCGGCCCGGCCTCATAGGCCACCCGCACCGGGCCACGAAGCCGGTGCAACCAATCGAGGATCTCGCCGTGATCGGGACACAACCGCGCCCGCTCGACCTGACCCGTCTCCTCATCGACGGCATGCGCAACCACCGAAAGCGCGTGCACGTCCAACCCGACACTCGTACCGTTGAAACTCACCGGAGGCCTCCTGATCTGCAACTGTGGCTCTACCCGTGCGAGTGTTCACTCGACACCGGCAACCCACGCCCGATTGCAGCCCGAGGCCTTCGGCCCCGAGTCAGCCCCCATACCGTCTAGGCGATGGCGCCGGCGTCCTTGAACTTCTCGATGCGATCCCAGTCCATGCCGATCTCCATCAGCACGACCTCGGTGTGCTCGGAGGCCTGTGGTGCCCGGGTGGTCTCGAGGGGTTCGTGGTTGAACTGCACCGGACCGCGGACCACCTTGAACGGCTCACCGCCGTCGCCGGCCTCCACCTCAACGACCATGTCGTTGGCGACCGCCTGCTCGTCGCTGGCGAGGTCGATCAGGCTCTGGAACGGCGCCCACTGCCCCTTCATGGTCTTGAGGTGCTCGCGCCAGTAGTCGAACGGCTTGCTGCGGATCGAATCGGCGATGAGTTCGACTGCGGCGGCGGCGTTCTCGATCAACGGCAGCACGTCGTTGAACCGGGGATCGTCGGCAAGTTCCGGCAACCCGAGGTGTTCGAACGCATCGCGGATGTATCCGGTCGGGCTGACGATGCACAGGTTGATGGTGCCGCCGTCGGAGGTCAGGTAGTTGCCCAGGAACGGGTTCACCGTCGGCGCCACGGAGTCGGGCATCAGCGACCGCATGGTCTCGCCGGTCTCCATGCCCTGTGTGACGCTGGCGCCGGCCGCCCACCACGCGGTGCTCAGCAGCGAGACGTCGAGTTCGGCCGCCTCGCCGGTGCGCTCGCGGTGAAACAGTGCGGCCGAGATCCCGCCCGCGATGTTCATGCCGCCGATCGAGTCGCCGAACGCCGGAATTCCCTGCGACAGTGCGCCGCCGATCTCCTCGGGCGTCAACGCGTGACCGACGCCGCTCCGAGTCCAGAAGGCCGTCCCGTCGAAACCGCCGATGTCACGTTCGGGCCCTTTGTCGCCGTAGGCGCTGCCGCGCGCATAGATGATGTTCGGGTTGGCCGCGCGGATGTGCTCGACGTCGAACTTGTGCTTCTGGCGCTGCCTCGGTAGGTAATTGGTCAGGAACACATCGGCGGTCTTCGCGATCTCGTAGAGAACTTCCTGACCCTCGGTCTTGGACACGTCGATACCGACGCTGCGCTTGCCGCGGTTGGGATGCTCGATGAGCGGATGGCGGTTCGGGTCCATCTGGAAGCCACCCATGTTGATGAAACCCCGCTGGGTGTCGCCGCGCACCGGATGCTCCACCTTGATGACGTCGGCACCCCAGTCGGCGAGGATGGCTCCCGCCGCCGGAACGAACGTGAACTGTGCGACCTCGAGGACGCGAACGCCCTCCATCACCTTGATCAAATCGGCCCTCTCCACACGCCAGCGTCGGCTTTGAATTATCCTACTGTAATGGTTACAGTTGAGCGTCCCGCAGCCTCCGATTGTATGGGGTGCAGGTGAGCGACGCTGCCGAACCGGCCGAGACCAGCGTCGACATCGGCCGCCGGGCGGCCGGTCGCGCCGAGAGTCGCATGCTCATCGACGGCCAACTGGTTTCGGCGACATCCGGCGCGCAGTTCGACAACCTCAGCCCCGCAACGGGTTCGGTGCTGGGCAGCACCGCCAGCGCGGACGGACCGGATATGGAACGCGCGATCGGAGCCGCGCGGCGGGCCTTCGATGACACCGACTGGTCGACCAACCGCGCGTTGCGCAAGCACTGCCTCGAACAGTTGCAGGCGGCGATCGAGGCCGAACGCGACGAGCTGAGCGAGGAACTGATCGCGGAAGTCGGGTGCCCCGCGATGACGACGCAGTCCGCGCAACTCGACTGGCCGTTGGCCGAGGCGCTGCGCTATCCCGCCGGCCTGATCGACACGTTCGAATGGGAGCGTCGACTCGACGGTGGCGGCCTGTTTGGGGAGCGCAACGTGCGCACGGTGGTCAAGGAACCCGTCGGCGTCGTCGGCGCGATCACACCGTCGAACTTCCCGATCGAGGTCATCCTCAACAAACTCGGTCCCGCGCTGGCGACCGGCAACACCGTCGTGCTCAAACCCGATCCGAACACGCCGTGGAACGCCACCCGGCTTGGCCGGATCGTGGCCGAGCACACCGACATTCCCGCCGGTGTCCTCAACGTGGTACCGACCGCGTCCAACGACGTGGCCGGGCTGCTCGGCACCGACCCCCGCGTCGACATGATCTCGTTCACCGGATCGACCGCGGTCGGCAAACTGTTGATGCGCCAGGGCGCCGACACCGTGAAGCGCATGTTTCTCGAACTCGGCGGGAAATCGGTGGCGATTGTGCTCGACGACGCGAACCCGGCCGCGGTGGTCGGCGCCGCGATGGGCGTCTGCGTCCACGCCGGGCAGGCCTGCGCGGCCACCACCCGGATGCTGGTGCACAAGTCGTTGTTCGACGACACGGTGGCCAACATCACCGCCGCATATCAGGCCGTGCCCGTCGGCGACCCGGCCCAGCCGGAAACCCTTGTGGGGCCGGTGATCAGCGCCGCGCAGAAGGGTCGCGTGCTGGCCGCGATCGACGGCGCCCGCAGTGACGGCGCCGAGGTCACCACCGGCGGCGGCGCGGTCGATGGTCTGCCGGGGCATCTCACCGGCGGCCACTACGTGGCTCCCACCGTGATCGTCGGCGTCGACAACAGCGCCGCGATCGCCCAGGAGGAGGTGTTCGGGCCGGTGCTGATCGTGCTGCCCTTCTCCGACGACGACGATGCGGTGCGCATCCAGCGACAGCGCCTATGGCCTTGCCGGGGCGGTGATCTCACGCTCGCACGACCGCGGGATGAGTATCGCCCGGCGGATCCGCACGGGCGCGTTCGGCGTCAACGGCGGCATGTTCTACGGCGCCGACGCACCGTTCGGCGGGTACAAGCACAGCGGGGTGGGCCGCCAGTGCGGCATCGAGGGCTTCGAGCAGTACCTGGAGACCAAGACGATCGCCCACCGCACACCCCGCAAGTAGTGATTTCGGCGCGGAAACACCCCCTGAGGGGGCATGAGCGCGCCGAAATCGCCGGATCAGGCGGCGGCGATGAGGGCCTCGGCCTGATCAAGGATGCTGTCGAGGATGTAGTCGTAGTCGATGTCGTCGGCGAACCCGATATAGCGGTCGCCGCCGGTGCGCTGGGCGGGAAACCCCTCGGTCTTTTCCTGCAACCGCTCGAGCACCACCGAGCCTCGGATGTGCACCGAGATCGCACCGTAGATCTCGACGGCCTGCTGCGGAGTCAGCCCGGCCTGCACCAGCGCCGCCAGCGGTTGCTCGATCTTCTGCAGCGCGCCGTGGACCGCTTGGCTACCGAACTGGCCGCGGATCAACACGAGGTCGCACATGATCGGGTCATCGCGGAACCGGCGTCGCATCGTGTGGGCGTGTTGGCGCAGTGACGTGCGCCAGTTCGACGCGTCGATCGACGGCGCGGTGAACTTGAACCGTTGCAGCGCGCGGTCGGTCATCGCGTCGAGCAGATCGTTCTTGCGGCGGAAGTACCAGTAGATGCTCGTGACGCCCACGTCCAGGTGCTTCGCCAGTTGCGGCATGCTCAGGTTGTCGATCGACACCTCGGCGGCGACTTCGAAAGCGCCATTGATGATTTCGTCAGGGCTGATCGAGCCGCGGTCCCGCCGTTTCCGGTCAGGTACTGATGCGTTCTTCGCCACGGATCATCGCGCGGCGTCGAACGTCACCGGAATCGCCGTCGGCGAGCGGAATGGCTGACCCCAGATGTGCGGGTTGTCGTCGGTGACGAGCTCGACATTGGCGAGCCGGTCCAGTAGACATTCCAGGGCTACGCGGGTCTCCATCCGCGCGAGATGCAGGCCCATGCAGGTGTGCTCACCCGCGGCGAACGAGATATGCGGCGTGCGGTCGCGGAAGATGTCGAACTCCTCGGAACGTTCCCAACGGTTTTCGTCGCGGTTCGCCGATCCGATGCACACGTCGATGACCGCGCCCTGCGGGATCTCGACGCCGGCGAGTTCGGTCGCCTCGGTGGCGGAGCGCTGCACGGTGGTCAGCGGTGTCTCGAACCGCAGCCCCTCTTCGATTGCGGCCCCGATCAGTTCGCGGTCGGCCTGTACGGCGTTGAACTGTTCGGGGTGAGTCAGCAACAGGTACAACAGGTTTCCCGAGGACCGGTAGGTAGTCTCCAGGCCGGCGGGCAACAACAGCCGCAGGAACGAGAAGATGGCCTCGTCGCTGAGCTTCTCGCCGTCGATTTCGGCGGTGACCAGATCGCCGATGATGTCTTCGGTCGGTTTCGACCTGCGCTGGTCGATCTGGGTGAGGAAGTAGTCCTTCAGCGCGTCGGATGCTTCGAAGGCGCGCTTGTAGTTGACGTGGTAGCTGATCAGCTCGACAGCGCGTTTGCGAAACCACGGCAGGTCGTCTTCGGGTAGTCCGAGGAGCCGCGAGATGACGCGGGTGGGGAACTCGAAGGTGAAGTCTCGCACCAGGTCGGCGTGCCCGTCGTCGATGAACTCGTCGATCAACGCGGTGACGACCGGTCGGACGATCTCGGGTTCCCAGCGGGACAGCGACCTCGTCTTGAAGGCCTTGGAGACCAGGTTGCGATGGTCCCAGTGCGCCTTACCTTCCATCGCCAGGATCGTGGGCCCGATGAACAGGCCGATGGTGTTGTCATAGATCTGTGAGTTGAACACCTTGCCGTCGCGGAACACCCGGTTGACCGCATCGAAAGACACTGCGGCGTACAGGTTTTCCGGCATGGCCTCCGGGGCCTTGGACCAGTCCATGACGCTGCCGCTGAACACACCGCTGGTGTCCCTGCGCTTCTGCGCGAAGAGGGGATAGGGATCGCGAAGCAGGTCGAAGCCTTCATCGACCGTGACATCCTGTACTGGGCTATCCACGGCGGATCTCCATCGTTTCGGTCGGGACAGGTAACCTGCCACAGGTACTGTAAAGCTTACAGTATCGGGCTACGCGATGGATAGATACCGGCCTGGACCGCGAAATGCGACGGCCTTAGGCCTCGCTGGTCGCCTGTTCACGGGCCCACCGGTAATCGGCCTTGCCGGCAGGGCTGCGTTCGATCGCCTGCCGGAACACGACGGCCTTCGGCAGCTTGTAGCGCGCGATCGAGTTGCCGGCGTGCTCGATGAGTTCCTGTGCGTCGGCGCTGGCTCCCTCGACGAGCGAGACCACCGCGACCACCTCCTGACCCCACCGCTCGCTGGGCCGGCCCGACACCACCACGTCGGCCACCGCCGGATGCGACAGCAGCGCGGTCTCGACCTCCTCGACGAAGATCTTCTCGCCGCCGGAGTTGATGGTCACCGAGTCGCGGCCGAGCAGTTCGATGCCGCCGTCGGCCAGATGGCGCGCCCGGTCGCCGGGTATCGAAAAGCGCACGCCGTCGATGACCGGAAAAGTCTTTGCCGTCTTCTCGGCGTCGCCCTTGTAACCCAGTGGCACATAACCACGTTGGGCGAGCCACCCGATGCCGTCGTGGCCGGGTTCCAGGATGGTGCTGAGATCCTCGGCCGCCACAAACGTATCCGGGCCCGCGTTGAACTTGCCGGTCGACACCGCACCGGGCGCCGACATGTGGTTCATCTGGATACCGGTCTCCGACGATCCGACGCCGTCCATGACGATCAGCCCGGGTTTGACGTCGATGAGGCGCTGTTTACCCGTCGGGGTGAGCAGCGCGCCGCCGTTGGCCACCACCGCCATCGACGACAGATCAGCCGAGCTGCGTTCGATCGCGTCGGCCAGCGGGCGGGCCATGGCGTCGCCGACCACCTGCACTGCAAGCACCTGCTCCCGTTCGATGGTGCGTACCACCTCGTCGGCGTCGAACTTGGCCGGATTCTCGGAGAACACCACGGCCTGCCCGGTGCTCAGCGCGGTCATCACGGCCCACTGGGCGGCCCCGTGCATCAGCGGCGGCAGGGTGAAGATCTTGGTGCCCGGGTTCTCCGCGACGCGCTTTCCGATTTCCTCATAGGAGGTGGTGAGTTCGCCGGTGGCCATGTTGCGCCCGCCGAACGACGTCATGAAGATGTCGTGCTGACGCCAAAGCACACCCTTCGGCATACCCGTGGTGCCACCGGTGTAGAGCACGTAGAGGTCGTCGGGTGACGGCTCGACGGGTGGCGGCGCAACCGACCCGGACGCGACGATCGATTCGTAGTCGACGGCGCCGTGGACCAGGTCGTTGCCGGAGTCGTCGGCGATTTGGATGAGCACGCGCAGCTTCGGCAGCTTCGGGAGAACCTCGGCCACCCGGGGCGCGAACGCTGCGTGATAGACCAACGCCGTCGCGCCCGAATCAGCCAGCAGATACTGCAGTTCGTTCTTGACGTACCGGTAGTTGACGTTGAACGGCGCCACCCTGGCCCGCCATGAGCCGAGCATCGCCTCGACGTACTCGGGCCCGTTGTAGGCGTAGATGCCCAACAAATCCTGACCGGCTTCGTGCCCCTGCAGATCGGCGCGTTCGGTGTGGCAGCCCAACCCGCGGCTGTGCAGGTAGGCCGCGAGGCGGTTGGCGCGTTCGTTCACCTGCGTATAGGTGTAGCGCCGCTTGCCCTGGATGATGAACTCCCGGTCGCCGACGGCGGCCGCGACCGTGTCGGCGACGGCTGGAACGGTGAACTGTGTGGTCACAGACAGTGGGCCTTTCGAGGGTGCCTTTCAGGGCTGATGAGCGAGGAGTTTGATCATCAGACCATTGGCATCGGATAGTACGTTGCCCTGCGCATCGGCCATCGTGGCCCTCTTTGCGGCGGTCGACGGCGTCATCGGTTACTGGGTGGCGGGCACTTCGTAGAACTGCGTCGCCCACTTCCGCATGGCCATGTAGGGCTTCGCATCGACCTTCGACAGCGCGGGGTTCTCGATGTACTCCTGGTAGCGCCAGATGTTGAGGTCGTCCCACACGGTGCCCATGAACTGCCGCTGGACTTGCTCACGCACCTTGTCCGGCGGCACGTCGGAGGTGTCGCCGGGCAGCCGCGGCCACCAGATCGAATAGAACATGTCCGAGTAGCCGTCCTCCACCGGTGTGCAGGCGAAGATCAGCCGGTGGTTCGAGGAGCCCTCGAAGGCGCTGATCGCGAAGCCCAGTCCGGAGAAGTGGCTGTGGATGTAGAGCGCCATCTTGTCGGGATCGTCGCTGCGCGCATCGGGCCAGCCGGTGAGGAATCGCCATTCCTCGTCGACGGTCTCCCAGTTCAGGTTGACCGGCGTGACGGTGGCGCCGTGCACGTAGCGGAAGTGTGCGCTGTCCGGTCCGTTCTCCGCGACGATCTGCGGATGCACCGGTTCGCGCTCGGCGCGGCTCGAAAACTCCGGGTACGGGCGGTAATACGCGTCTTCGGCGGTTGGGAACTGCGGGAACTTGTGGAACAGGTCCGGCAGTTGCCACCGCGGTGGCTCGCCGTCCGGCTGGTGCCAGGCGAACACGCAGCCGTACTGTTCGACGACCGGATAGACGCGCAGCCGCAACGCCTTGTTGGGCCGGTCGGGTTGGTAGGGGATGTAGCGATTGGTCCCGTCCGGGCCCCAGCGCCAGCCGTGGAACGGGCATTCGACGCAGTCGCCGACGACCTTGCCGCCATGGCCGATGTGGGCGCCGAGATGACGGCAGTGCGCGGACAACACATGCAGCTCACCGGATTCGTCGCGGTAGGCGACGAGGTCCTCGCCGAAGTACCGCAGCGGGCGCACTTCGCTCTGCGGAAACTCAGCCGACCAGCCGATCATGAACCAGCCGGTGACCTTCCAGGTGAACGGTACTTTCATCCCAGGCCGCCTCCCGCGTCCGCCAACTCAATGGAAGAGCTTACAGTAGCGGTTTCAGGAGGTGCTGTGCCGAACGGCGTTTATCGGAAACGCGCCGGCCGACCGGCGCAATACTGTAATAGTTACAGTATCTCCACTTCTGGACGCGAGGTACCGACCTGTGACCACACCTGAGGATGCCCGCTTCGACGCGATCGTCATCGGGGCCGGGTTCTCCGGCTTGTACGCGCTGCATCGGCTCCGCGGGCAGGGCCTGCGTGCCGTCGTTCTGGAGAAGGCCGAGAACGTCGGCGGCACATGGCTGTTCAACCGGTATCCGGGCGCGCGCTGTGACATCGAGAGCATCGAGTACTCCTACAGCTTCTCCGAGGAGATCCAGCAGGAATGGGTGTGGACCGAGACGATGCCGCGCCAGCCCGAGATCGAGGCGTACCTGAACTTCGTCGCCGATCGCCTCGATCTGCGCCGCGACATTAGGTTCCACACCGAGGTCACCGCGATGGCCTTCGACGAGGTCGCCGCCCAATGGGAGGTGCAAACCACGGCGGGCGAGATGCTGCGCGCGCCGTTCGTCGTCGCGGCGACGGGCATCTTGTCGGTGCCGAAGGAACCCGAGATCCCGGGCATGGATTCGTTCGAAGGGGTTTCGTTGTTCACCAGCCGGTGGCCGAAGCAGGATGTCGACCTCTCCGGCAAGCGGGTCGGGGTCATCGGCACGGGCTCCACCGGGGTGCAACTGATTCCGGTCGTCGCCCAGCAGGCCGCTCACCTCACCGTGTTTCAGCGGTCGCCCGCCTACACGCTGCCGTGGGAGGTGCGCCCCTTCGACGACGGAGAACTCGACAAGCTCAAGGCCAACTACGCCGAGATCCGCGCTGCGCAGCGGGAACACGCGGTGGGGGCGGCTCGGCTGAGCGCGTTCTCGGTGATGTTCGAGATGATGACCAAACCGCCGCTGAAATCCGCGTCGCGTGAGGAGCAACTGCGCGCCGTCGACGAGGGCGGCGTCATCGGCGCGCTGAGTTGGGGCGACGTGTTCTTCGACATCGAGGCCAACCAGATGGCGGCCAAGCTCTACGGCGAAGCCGTGAGCCGCATCGTCGACGATCCCGACACCGCGGCGGCGCTGACCCCGACGCACCCGTTCGGATGTAAGCGCCCGATCATCGACCAGGGTTATTACGAGACGTTCAACCGGGACAACGTGACGCTCGTTGACCTGCGCAAGGCGCCGATCGTCGAGGTCACTCCGACCGGCATCCGCACCGAGCAAGGCGATCACGAGTTGGACGTGATCATCTACGCCACCGGATTCGACGCGATGACGGGGGCGATGACGCGGATCGCGGTCACCGGCCGAGACCAGACGTCTCTGCGCGACTTCTGGACCACGGAGGGACCGTATGCCTACCTCGGGATCGCGGTGGCCGGGTTTCCGAACCTGTTCATCGTCCAGGCCCCCGGAAGCCCCGCCCCGGCAAGCAATTTCGTGACCGCGCTCGAGCAGCATGTGGAGTGGATCGGTGACTGCATCGACTACCTGAGAGGCCACGGGTACCGCACGATCGAGGCGTCACCCGACGCCCAGCGCGAGTGGGTCGAGCACACCACGTCGCTGGTCGCGCCGACGGTGCTCGACCATCCGACGTGTAACTCCTGGTACAACGGCGGCAACGTGCCCGGCAAGAAGCGGATGTACATGGGTTACACGGCAGGCATACCGGAGTACCGACGTCGGTGCGAGGAGATCGCCGACGCCGGCTACACCGGTTTCAAGCTCGCATGAGGACCGCCGAACGCGCTTACCGCATCACCCGCGACTTCGCCGGGATCCTTCCGCGGGCCCACGCCGCGGTCGACGAACCCGGCTGGAACCCGCTGTCCCGTAGCGGCGCCCGGCAGTTCGGCGAGGTCTTGCTCGACGAGCTGGCACTGACCTCGATGACGCTGACCGCCCCGCCGCCGAAGCTGGAGCGCACGGTGCAATCCTGCGCGGCCGTAGCCGATGAGTTGACCGCCGCGGGCCTGGCCGGCGTGCACGTCGAACCCGAACCGCTGCAGCCGAACACAGTGCGGCGGCGTCGGTTCGGGCGGTTGCGGTATGAGCAGCTGGTGTACGAGCACGATCCCCACCTGCCCGCGCCGTTGGCCGCGCTGGGTTTCGGCGGTCGCGCCACCGCGGCGGTCCACCTGTGCCGACACGATGACGAGCAGCGGCCGTGGCTGGTGTGGATTCACGGCGCCGGCCAGGGGCAGCCGATCGACCTGGTGTTCTCGCGGGCGCGGCGGCTGCAGGAGCGCCTCGGGTACAACATTGCGTTACCGGTGCAGCCCGGTTGCGGGGTCCGGCGCAACCGATGGCCGATCTACCCGAACATGGATCCGCTGAACAACCTGGCGGGCATGATCCGGGCGGTGTCGGAGGTGCGGGCCGTGCTGCGTTGGTTGCGCCCGCAGGCGAGCACCGTTGCGGTGTCGGGGGTTTCGATGGGAACCCCGGTGGCGGGACTGGTCGCCCACCTCGAGCAGGTCGACGCCGTCGCCGTGTACACCCCGATCTTCGGTCTCAACGCGATGATCGCCGCGCACCTGGGCCGGTGGGGTCCGTCGGTGCGCAACACCATCGAGTTGCTGCGCTCAGAGCCCGTCGAGCGGGTTTCCTCAGTGGTGGACTATCAGGCCCTCGAACCGTCGGCGCCGCCACAACGCCGGTTGATCGTCGGCGCCTGGCACGACCAGATGGCCCGGCGAGAACCCGCTTCGCAGTTGCATCGGCGCTGGGGCGGCCAGTTGTACTGGCATCCGGGTAGCCACGTCGGGCACCTGTTCGCCCGCGGTGTGCAGGACGCGTCGGAACGGTTTCTGGCGTCGGTGCGCGAAGGGGTGCGGGGATGACGGCAAGCACTGCCGCGGTGCCCGGCGGCATCGACGAGGTCGACGCGGGCTGGCTGACCGAGGCGCTGCGGGTCGACGCGGGCATCGGCGAGGCCACGGTGACCGCTGTGCGCGCCGAACAGATCGCGATGGACACCGGCTTTTCGTCGCTGCTGTACCGACTGCACCTGACGGGCACTGCCGTGCCGGCCACGCTGATCGCGAAGCTGCCCGCGCAGTCCGAGGCGCGCGGCGCGATGGAACTTCTCGGCGGCTACCGGCGCGAGGTGGCGTTCTACCGCGACGTCGCTTTGCACGCACCGATGCAGACGCCGCGGGTGTATGCGGCCCGAATAACCGAGGGCGGCGCCGATTTCGTGTTGTTGCTCGAGGACCTCGCTGACTGGGATAACGCCGATCACCTGGCGGGGCTGACGATCGAGCGCGTCCGTATCTGCATCAGCCAGCTCGCGGGACTGCACGCGTGGTCATACGGATCCGCTGCGCTGGAGCAGTTTCCGACCCTCGATACCGCGATCGCGCGGGACCTGTTGTTGCCCGCCTTCGGGCCGGGCTGGCACGTCTACCGCGCGCACACCGAGTCCGCGGTGGCGGCGGCGACGGCCGCGTTCGCCGAACGTTTCGCCGAGCGCGCGGTCCAGGCATTGCCGGTGTTAACCGAACGCGACATGCTGCTGCACGGCGACATCCGCGCCGACAACATGTTCTTCGCCGGCGATGAGATGAAGGTGGTGGACTTCCAGTTCGCCGCGCGCGGGGCGGGCGCGGCCGACGTGGCGTACCTGGTCACCCAGGGTCTGCCTGCCCGGGTGCGGGCCGGACACGATGAGGCGCTCGTGCGGGAGTACCTCGAGCACGTGGCAGCCTACGGCGTCACGGATTATTCGTTCGACGAGGCGTGGCGGCAGTACCGCTTCGCGGCCGTCTACCTGATGGTGTTGCCGGTCATCATCCTCAACGGCTGGGATGCGCTGTCCGAGCGGTCCCGCCGGCTGTGTCTGACGCTCACCGACCGGGCGGTGGCGGCAATCGAGGAGATCGGCGCCCTGGAGGTGTTCGCATGACACGGTCGGCCCGCGAAGTGGTGGAACTGTACAACCTGGTGGTGTGGAATCAGCGCGACTTCGCGCTCGCCGAGGAGTTGCTGGGCGACACCGTGATTCGCCATGAGGTGGGCGAGGAGGCGCACGTCCTGACCCATGAGCAGGCGGTCGGCCGGATCGTGGACATGTGGGAGATCACCGAGGACATCCGCTTCGATCTGAACCTGGTGGTGGCCGGTGACGACGGCGAGCACGTCGCGATCGTCTACGAGTCTCCAATCAAGATGAAGGACGGGACGCAGACCACGATCGGCAGTATGGAAGTGTTCCGGGTAGTCGACGGCAGGATCGTCGAAGTGTGGAACTGCGGCTACAAACAAGGGATCTGGGCGTGAACGACGAAGTGCTGGGTGAACTGGGCTACTACCTGCTGGCCGGCGCCGGCGGTGAAGGGCCCGCCACGCTGATGGACGAGGCTCGCCGCGGTGAGGAACTCGGGTTCGGCACGGCGTTCATCTCCGAACGGTGGAACGTCAAGGAGGCGTCGTCGCTCGTCGGTGCCGCCTGCGCGGTCACGTCGCGCATGCAGATCGCCACGGCGGCAACCAATCACAACACCCGCCATCCGCTGATCACCGGCTCGTGGGCGACCACGATGCACCGGTTGTCCGGGGGGCGGTTCACGTTGGGGATCGGCCGCGGGGTGGCGGCGATGTACGCGGCGTTCGGCATCCCCTCGGTGACGACGGCGCAGATGGAGGACTTCGCGCAGGTCATGCGTCGACTGTGGAACGGCGAGGTGATCTTCAACCACGACGGGCCTATCGGCAAGTACCAGGTGCTGTTCTTGGATCCGGACTTCCGCGAGGACATCCGGTTGGCGATCGTGGCGTTCGGCCCGCAGACGCTGGCGCTGGGTGGTCGGGCGTTCGACGACGTCGTGCTGCACACCTACTTCACGCCCGAGACGCTGAAGCGGGCGGTCAAGACCGTCAAGGACGCCGCCGAGCAGGCGGGCCGCGACCCGGACAGCGTGCGGGTCTGGTCGTGCTTCGCCACGGTCGGCGACCACCTGCCCGAGGAACTGCGGCTGAAGAAGACGGTGGCCCGGCTGGCGACCTATCTGCAGGGTTACGGCGATCTGTTGGTCAAGACCAACGGCTGGGATCCCGCTGTGCTGCAGCGGTTCCGCGACGACGCCGTCGTGCAGTCCATCCCCGGCGGCATCGACCACAAGGCCTCACCCGAGCAGATCGAGCACATCGCGACGCTGATTCCCGACGAGTGGCTGGAGCCGTCCGCCACGGGGTCGGCCCAGCAGTGTGTCGAGCGCATCCGCAAGGAGTTCGACTACGGCGCGGACGCGCTCATCATGCACGGTGCAACCCCGGATGAGTTGGAGCCGATCGTCGCGGCCTACCGCGCGTCACGGTGATTTCGGTGCGCAAACGAGCGCTGGCCGATGGTTAGCGCACCGAAACCGCCCGCAAACTAGGGTGTGATCGTCGTGCGGGCCACCGGTTCCGCCGCGGCTTGACGGCTGGAGAGGCCCCGCTGCAGCCCGGTCAGCAACGCGTTGCGGGTCTCCTCGGGATGGATGAGCTCGTCGAAACCGAGATGACCGGCCGATCGGAACGACGCCTCGACCTCCATCTGACGAAGCCGCGCCTCGACATCCTCGGCGGCATGCGAAGCCTTGCTCAAGGCGGCCGCGCTCATCGCGCCCATCGTGGCGCCCGGGTAGGCGAACGTCGCGCTCTGGTTGTCAAACCCCAACAGCGACATCACCATCGAGCCGAAGCCGTACGCCTTGCGCAGCGTGACATGCAGCTTGATGGTCGTCGCCGCGGTCTGGGCGGCGAACATCCGCGCACCGCTGCGCAGCACGCCCGCCTTCTCCGACCGGCTGCCCGGCAGCATGCCGGGGTTGTCGGCAAGGAACACGATCGGAAGGTGAAACGAGTCGGCGACGGTGATGAAGTGTGCGGCCTTGTCGGCGGCGTCGGCGTCGATCGAGCCGGCGATCACCTGCGGTTGGTTGGCCACTACCGCGACGGGGTGCCCACCGAGATGTGCCAGCGCGCAGATGATCGCGGGACCGAACTTCGGCTGGACCTCGAACCAGTCGGGGCGGTCGAAGACGACGTCGAGCACGCGCCGCATGTCGTAGACGCGTCGATTGCCCCTGGGCACGACGTCGAGCAGTTCGGCGGTGGTCCGCGGCGCGGCCGCGTCGTCGGCGGGCAGCGACTCGGGATAGGACCAAGCGCTGGAAGGGAAGTAGGACAGGTAACGGCGGATGTCGTCGAGCGCGGCTTCGTCGTCTTCGGCGAGGTTGTGGATCACGCCGCTGGCCAGCGCCACCGTCGGTCCGCCGAGGTCTTCCTTCGTAATCTCTTCGCCCGTCGACTCTTTCACCACGGGCGGTCCGGCGGTGAAGATGGCGCCCTGCTGGCTCATCACCGTCCAGTCGCATACCGGGGCGACCAGTGCGCCGTGGCCGGCCGACGGTCCGAGCAGCCCGGCGACCATCGGCACCTTGCCGGAGCACTGCGCCTGGGCCAGCAGGTCCGTCGGCGTGCGACCGTAGTGTTCACCGCTGGGCCGAAAGCCCGCGCCCTCGAGCAGCATGATCAGCGGAACGCGGTCCCGTAACGCCAACTCCGCCAACCGATACCGTTTGGCGTTACCGCCGGGGCCGATGCTGCCCGCCAACGTGGTGAAGTCCTCGGCGCCGATCAACACCGGCCTGCCGCCCAGATATCCCGAACCGGCGACGATGCCGTCGGCGGCGATGTCACCGCCGACCAGCGTGCCGAACTCGCGGAAGGTGCCTTCGTCGAGCAGATAGGCGATGCGTGCGCGCGCGTCGAGCTTGCCTTTGCCGCGGTGCTTGGCGAGCCGCTCGGCACCGCCCATCCCGTGGGCGTGTTCGCGTCGACGCGTCAGCTCGGCGAGCGTGTCTTCCCACCCCTCGGCCTCTGCCATCCCAACTCCTGTCCTCGGATAGGCGATCGTCGCACCGGCGTATCCGCGTTGACCATACTGAATTGCTTACTGTAGCGTCTACGACCATGCTTAGCGGCGCCGACCTGAAGGTCGACGGGGCGGTTTCGAGCCAGTTGGCCAACGTCGTGGACGCGGCGAGCACACTGCAACGACGAGGCTACGACGGCTGCTGGACGGCCGAGGTGGCCCATGACCCGTTCCTGCCGCTGACCTTGGCCGCCGAACACACCGAGACCCTCGACCTGGGAACCAGCATTGCGGTCGCGTTCGCGCGTAACCCCATGACAGTCGCCAACATCGGGTGGGATCTGCAGGAGTTCTCGCGCGGACGCCTCATTGTGGGCCTCGGCTCGCAGATCAAGCCGCACATCGAAAAGCGGTTCAGCATGCCGTGGAGCCAACCGGTGCGCCGCATGGGCGAATTCGTGCACGCGATACGCGAAATCTGGACCTGCTGGCGCGACGGGACCAGGCTGCAGTTCGACGGCGACTTCTACACGCACAAGCTGATGACGCCGATGTTCACCCCCGAGCCCCACGACTACGGCTTCCCCCGGGTGTTCCTGGCCGCGGTGGGTGAGGCGATGACGGAATTGTCCGGTGAGGTCGCCGACGGGGTGCTCGCGCACGCGTTCACGACCAAACGCTACTTCGCCGAGGTGACGACGCCGGCGCTGCAGCGGGGGATGGCGCGGTCGGGTCGGCGCCGCAGCGACTTTCAGGTGTCGTGCCCCATCTTCGTCGTCACCGGCAACGACGAAGCGGAGTTGGCGGCGGCCGCTGTGGCCACGCGTAAACAGATCGCGTTCTACGGGTCGACGCCCGCCTACCGCAAAGTGCTCGAGTTGCACGGGTGGGGTGACCTACACACCGAACTACACCGGTTGAGCCTGGCGGGGCAGTGGGACGACATGGGCACGCTGATCGACGACGAGATCCTCGAAGCGTTCGCGGTCGTCGCGCCCATTGACAAGCTGGCGGCCAAGGTCCGGGACCGCTGCGACGGGTTGATCGACCGGGTGCTGATCGGCTTTCCGGCTGCGGTCCCCGAAGAGACTGTCTGCCAAGTCGTTCGAGAGCTGCGCGGCCAGCCGGCCGCATGAGTGAGAGGCCACCAATGAGTACTCGCGTGATCGACGAAGCGGCGAGGGTGTTCGCCGACCCCCGCGCCTACGCCGACGAACCCAAGTTGCACGCGGCGTTGACGCACCTGCGCGCCAACGCCCCGGTGTCATGGGTGGACGTTTCCGGCTACCGTCCGTTCTGGGCGATCACCAAGCATGCCGACATCATGGACATCGAACGCGACAACACGCTGTTCACCAACGCGCCACGGCCGGTGCTGATGACCGAAGAGGCCGACGAACAACAAGCGGCGGTGGGCATCAGCACCCTGATCCACCTCGACGATCCGCAGCACCGTGACCTGCGCGCGATCGGCGCGAACTGGTTTCGTCCGAAAGCCATGCGCGCGATGAAGGTTCGCATCGACGAACTGGCAAAGCGATTCGTCGACGGCATGCTCGATCGAGGAGACCGGTGTGACTTCGTCCAGGAAGTCGCGGTGAACTATCCGCTCTACGTGATCATGTCGATGCTGGGCCTGCCCGAATCCGACTTCCCGAAGATGCTCAAGTACACCCAGGAACTGTTCGGAAACGACGACGAAGAACTGCAACGCGGGACGTCGAAGGAAGAACAGGTCGGCGCGCTGCTCGAGATGTTCGGCTACTTCACCGACGTGACCGCCTCACGCCGCGAACACCCGACCGAAGACCTCGCCTCGGAGATCGCCAACGCCACCATCAACGGGGAACCGCTTTCCGACATCGAAACCGTCTCTTACTACGCGATCGTCGCCGCCGCCGGGCACGACACCACCAGCGCCGTCATCTCCGGCGGCCTGCACGCGCTGATCGAGCATCCCGACCAACTGGACCGGTTGCGCGCCGACATGGACCTGATGCCGTTGGCCACCGAGGAAATGATCCGCTGGGTCACCCCGGTCAAGGAGTTCATGCGAACGGCCCGCGCCGACACCGCCATTCGCGGTGTTCGCATCGCGGAGGGGGAGTCGGTGCTGCTGTCTTACGCCTCGTCCAACCGCGACGAGGACGTCTTCGACGATCCGTTCCGCTTCGACATCGGACGTGATCCGAACCGGCACAACGCGTTCGGCTACGGTGTGCATTTCTGTCTCGGGGCCGCGCTGGCCAGGATGGAGATCAACAGCTTCTTCAGCGAGCTGATTCCGCGGCTGAAATCGGTCGAGTTGGCCGGACCGGCAGAGCACATCGCCACGATCTTCGTCGGCGGGCTCAAGCACCTGCCGATCCAGTACTCGCTGGTTTAGTCCCCGCCCGAGTTGCCGCGTGCCGCGGCGTGCAAAGCATCACCGCGGGAACCCTTTTCGGTCTTGGAGAGGGCTTTGATGCTGACATCATGGCCCTCGGCGGCTTTGCGTAGTGCGCCGACGGTGGCTTGGTCTTTGGGTATGTGGGTGAAGGGGTCCCAGTTGTACCAGCGCATGGCGTTTTGGTAGGTCATCTTGTTGATCTCGTCGTCGGGGACGTTGTTGGCGGTGAGCACCTCGTCGAGT
>NZ_JBEFTL010000011.1:0-195519 GCF_053484035.1 Mycolicibacterium sp. XJ662
ATGACCCGACTCATCACATGTGTGGGCGAAGGGGCACTTGAACCCCCACGACACGGGTTGCGACCTTTCAACCGAGCGTCTGAACAGCGAGTCTCCGACATGATCTGTCGGAGTGCGCGCTGGAGGCCACCTGGTGGCGGGAGTTACCCGCAGATCTGCTCAAGGTAAGCGGTCGCGTTTTAGATGTATTCCGCCCATTGGTGGACTGATTGCCTGCACTCGTCAATCGGGACCACCGGGCCGTACATCAAATCCGTGACGCTCTCGTAGGCTTCGACCACTTTCGCTGCACCTGGTGCGGCGCTATCGAATGCCGGGCTCAACGCGTACCCCTCGGCTGGCCGTGGGGCGCTGGGCCAGTTGGCGGCGGCACTGCGCTGTTCAATGTCGTCGACGAGTTGATCGCGGCCCTCAGGGCCGAGTGCGGCAAGTTTTGCAAGGACGGCCTCGGATTTGAGGAGCCAATAGATGTCATGGAGATGACGGCCCCAACCAGCGGGCGCGGCGGCAGCGGCGCCTGAAGCTATCGTGTGGACAGCCGCGAGCTTCTCGAAAAGAGTTCGTTCTGCCCCAAGGACATTCACGTCGAATGTTGCGAACTCTACCCACTGATCGTCTGATTCCCCTAGTTCTGTAATGGCATAGTCTGCGACGATCGATCGAAGATGGTGCTGCTCTGCCGGCTCTGCGCCTCCACGCGACCCCATTTCTAGTGTCACGCCTTCCGATAGCGCGGTGTGCGCTGCCTCGCGTATCGGGTAGTGGTACTTGATATCTCGCTTCACACCCCGGGTTGAGCGTAGAAGTTGCTCGCGGACGACGTCGGTGCCGAGGTGGTTATGAACCTCAGCCTGGATCACCTTGAGGAGCTTGTCACGTTGGTTCTCGCTGGGTCCGCCGCCCACATCCGGGAAGATCGCGAGCAGATCGATGTCCTCGGAGAATCGATCGATGAGACCGTAGACCCGGCTTAGGCTGGTCCCGCCTTTGAAGACAGTTCGCACGGTTCCCGTTGTGCCGTCTCTTAGAGTGATGGGGCGATCGCGCGCCGCAATGCGAAGAACCTCCATCGCCCAGAAGTCTTTCTCAAGGAATGCGAACGGTCGATTCAACGCATCGGCCGCTCGCCCCAGCAGGGCATCGAGATCATTGAGGCTTTCGCGCAGGCGCGGTGATGTCACAGCTCGCGCGTTACGCCACCGAGCTAAGTGCAGTGACCAGTCGTGCGTGGTTAGCCTTCACCGGTCCTGTCTCTCCGGCAACCGCCTTGCCGAGGGCGCGCAGTCGCACTGCTTTAGCGGCGGCCAGTTCGCTGACCTTGCGGGCAAGCATCGTCATGCCGCCGTCGACGAAGTGTTCGGGTGAGCGGAGAACTTCCAAAACTGCGATCTCCTGTTCGTTGAGTGCAGCCCTAGCCGGATTACTGCGCACATGTAGCACGACGCCAGGAACGGGCGGGTCTGCTTTGCGCAACGCTGCCGCCTCGAACTTGGCGGGCACTTGGGTCGTGAGCCCGAGACCGCGCGCCGCGGAATAACCGGCGGGTCCGAAGCCAGAGTGGGGTCCACGGAAAATCTCCCGAGCGATCTCTTCGACGCGGGGCTTGACCGGTCCGTAGCGGGTAGCTCCGGGCGCCTTGAAATAGAGCCCACGTCGTACGCGGACCAAGTCGCCGCTCTCCACAGCGCGCGACGCTGCCTTGCGGGCGGCTTCATTGCTACCAGGTAGGTCTGAGACGTGCACAAATGACCGCGGCGCGGCGCGGCGAATTGCCATCGCTGGTGTGCTGGTCATGGCCGTCATTCTCCAGATTTTAGCGGGAACGTGACATTTCTTCAACAAATCCGCAGTTCAGGGCATTCCCTAGGATACGCTCAGCGCACGCCTAGACACCGTAGGTGGCCGGCTCGCAGAACCCTATGGGCCGTCGGCGTCGACGTGTCGGGTTCACCGGAGCGTCCGTGGTCGCGTACAAGTGGGGGTCTTTCGGTGGCCAGATGACGAGTCGGGGGTCCGGTGGCAAAGAAGCGCAAGTCGAACCAGAGCAGGCAGACCAAAAAGCACGAAGCGGAGTTGCGGCGGCGCGAAGCTGCCGCTGAACGGCGGCGCGAAGCTCATGTCCGACTGGTCTTCGAGCGTCAAGGGGATCCGCGATTCGTGCAGCAGGACCGTACGGAAACCGGACGGACTCTTTCCTGGAGCCGTGAGTCCGAAGCGGGCAAACAGATGCACGATGCGCTGCAGGGCCAGTTGGACGCGTTCACTGCGAAGTTTGGGCGCGAGCCGGGTCCCGAGGACCCCATCTTTTTTGATCCGAATTCTGACGAGCCGGTTCCAATGCGGCCGGAATCCGAAGCGCAGAACTGGGCGGCACTGTATCGAGTGGCAGAGGAGGCAGGCCTTGATCCGGCGTATATCCGCGCTTGGGAAGAACTCGGCTACGTCGTGACAGAGATGAACCAGCGTCTGTTCTCGGCGCAGGAGGTGGAGGAGTACTTCGAAGCTGTGCGCCGATTCGACACGCAGCTGGGCGAAGATGACGATTCGAGCGACGAGGAACTGACCGGTGATGTGTTCGACGATGTGGGCGAAGTCTCGAATTAGTGGTTGGGCAGACAATGCTCGCCGAGGGAGCCGATGCACCGGCTCTACATTTCCTTGACGTTCTGATGGAGTCGCTCGGCGGACGGCGGTGACAACCTCTCCGATTTCCTCGGCATCGTCATCGTCGGAAGGGGCCTCGCGCCATCTACCTCTCCGGCGAGAGGCCCAGAGCGACGAGTTCATGCGCAAAGAGACCCGATGGAGGATTCGGGGTCTGACGGAAGATCTCGCCGCGAGATACAACGAGTGATACGGCGCAAGGTGCTCTTAAATCTGTTGGCTAATCGGCAGGCCTGATCGCGTGTGACCTCGGTGGTCACCGTCGTGAGCACTTTGTCGCGGTGCTTGTCCGGCAGACGTTTGTTATGGGGGTTCGTGTCGGAGTGGAACCGGCATCAGCAAACATAAAAATCCGCTCAAGCCAATGTTGGAGCGGATTTGCCACACAGCAAGCGAACAAGATTGTGTCTGAGGGGGACTTGGCCATCTGCGACACGAGTTGAGACCTTTCAACTCAGTCGGTGACCAGCGCCTCGGGAGCTGGTGAGCGTTTCCCGGCGAGTCGCCATTTGAGAATGACCTGTCATCACCGCCTCGATCGGGCGTCGTCGGCGCCTAAAATGCAGCTGGGAAGGTTCGGAAAGATGCGACCCGCGACCACCGTTGTCAGGCTGATTGTTCGCGATGCCAGCACTGGTATCACAGCGAGCATGCCCCGTGGACTCAGGCACCTGTGCTGTTAGTCGTAGTCGTTGTTATAGCGGGACGCAATTTCTGCGATCTCTCGGCGGATCTCGTCGGCCGAGGACCTGTAGATGGTGCATAACTCGGTGTCCAAGAACTCCGCATCCGAAAGCTTCTTCGCGAGGTCGAAGAGATGTTCAAGCTCTTCGGACCGGCCGTTCACCCACGTGATCATCCGCACTTCGCACGAAGTGCGAAGTGCCGCGAGTACGTTTTCGACATAAGAGGCGTCGACCTCCCTGGCCCGAGTAATCAATTCTTCGGCCAGCAAGGGAGCGTGGAGAGGCCAGTACTCAAGTGGCCCGAATACCTCAAGGATGCCGCGGATCTCGTCGATGTTGCGATGTGCCATATTCACAGCGAGTGCGTCCGCAACTTCGCTGTATAGCGTTTCGCCCACCGCAGTCTTCAGAACATCGCCGATTCCATCTGTCTCGCAGGCTATTTGGTCGAAGACCCACCTCGCCACTGCTTCGGACTGCCCGTTGAACGCTTCTGCAAAGTCACCGCACCGGTCCACTAGGACTTCGCCATCCTCGCGGCAACACGTCAGCAGGAAGGTCAGTACTTCGCGTGGGAAGCGTCGTGCGATGCACGCGAGGGTTGCCTGCACGCCGTAGGCGCTCAGGTCTGAACGCCTTGCGAGAGCGAGGATCGCCGTCATGGCGGATTCGTCCAGTTCCTGTATCCAGTCCGCTCTACCGAATTTGCAGGCGGACTCGATCAAGCGCGTCGCCGTTACCTGATCAATACCTGTCGCGATGAGAGACTGCGTAGTGCTCACGGGGTCTTCTGCGAGCAAGCGATGCGCGCCGGCGTGAAATTTCGCGCGCACTGCCGGGACGGCGTCCAGCACACCTCTGGAATACGCGGCGAGATGGGGGCCGCCGAGGTCGGTCCAGGAGTTGGTGTTGATCGCATCACCGATTGCTGATCGAACCGCGTCGCGTTGATGTGGGCTATCGTCCAGCCAGTTACCAAACTCGTTCTTGTCGAATGCGTTCCAGCCAGCTAGAGCGTAGACGAGAAGATCGTCGAGAGGCCCTGGAGGCCGCGCAGCGATGTTTTTAACGACTGCGCAACACTGTTCGGCGTAGTTGGTTGCGAGATAACTTCCCAGGAAGAGGAACGGCACAGATTGACTGCTGTCCGCCAATGATACTTCAAATACCGTGTGCTCAAGGCGATCTAGCACGTCGGGGATGTCTCCGACTCGCCATAAATTGGCCCAGCAGCGTGCTAGCAGCGCGTCGCGCTCACGGTCGATGTAGTCGACAATGTCCCCGTTATCAGGCCTTGAGGTGCCCACGTCAAGACCGCTTTCAAGGTCTGCGATGCTCGGTGCGGTCTGTCCGTATCGATCCGGTAGGCCGAAGTGATGTGAGCCCATAAGCGCATTTGCGAGCTCGTCGCCGTGGTTGTCGAGAATTGTTGCGATTTCGATTGCTAAACAACGGATTTGAAGGCAACTTGCGTGCTGCGCTTGCCAAGATACGGATTCGCGGACCAGTCGGCGGATAACCGGTGATGTGGTTTCGGCCGTAATTGTTGCCAAGGTGTTGATTGTCGCTAGGTCGTCTGAGTCCCATGCTTGGAGGTCTTTGGCGGTCGGGTTGAACCCGTATAGGGCTTGAGGCGGTCTCAGCGCGGACTTCAGTATGCGCACGGCCTCGGCTGCTAGTCCGATTTGGTCGCTCGTCGCGCATTCGAGGAGGATCTCGCGTATTGCGTCTCGCGTCGGGCGCGCCCAATCGGCGTTGATCAGATAGGTATTGAAGCTGATAACGCGTGGTGCGGTCTGGCCGGCGGTCTCGCCTTGTTTGCTGAGGAGCGGCTTTAGTGCGAACAGCGGATATGCCTTCGGTGTCGGTGCGTAGGTCGGGAGCCAGGTTCTGACGCGGTCTATGATTCGTTGTGGCACAGTCTCGTCGGGGAGCCTGCCGAGTTCGGCCAAGACTTCTATGGCGTTCGTTGCCGCGTCGGGGCGCATGGCCGGAATAGGTGCGAGTTTGCGGTGAAGTGCCCATAGTCCGTCGAGTGCCTGCTCGAGTAGTTCGGGTGCTGTACGTGCGCACTGAGCGAGCAGGGGTGCCATGTCGGTCTCCACATCCGCGGCCGCCAGTTCGCGCAGGCGCAGTGTCCTTCTCTCCTCCCGTTCGAAATGGGTTGCGGTCAGCGGACCCCTTTTGGGGGACGGGACCTCACCCAAACTGACGAGGTCAGCGAGGCGGTTGCGAACCTCCGCGAGTAGGCGCATGAGCCCATGAGGCTGGGTGTAGCTCAGGGCGGCAAGGCGTTGTACCGCTTCATGTAGGCCAATCACGTCGGTGGAAGCGATCTCGTCTCGAAGTGTCTGCCAGATTCCGTCGACAACCCCTGGAAGATCTTGGCGGCGGAGTCGCCAGTCCAGATCAGTGAGGCGCCTGAGTAGTTGTGCGCCGAAGAACGGGTATAGGGAGCGCCACACTTCGGGGACGAAATCAGTTCTCTGACCGAGTGATTCAGTGACACTCTCGGTCTCTAGCATCATGTCTGCGAGTAGGTCAGGGACCAGCCTCAAAATCGATTCGGTCTTAACCATGACGTCAGCCCGGATCAGCGCACTCAAGAGTCGATTCGACTCCTCGTCGGACAACCCGCAGAACCCGTTGACGGCAGCTCGCGCTTCGGTGTTGTTCAGGTCTATGACGCCACCGGTAGCGGCACACGTAGCGAGGAAGCGTTCGACAAGCGCCGGGTCGAATTCGTTGACCGCGGCGGTGATGGACTGGCGATAACTGGACCGCACCGCCGAACGAAGGTCGGTACTGAGGTTGAGGCTGCCGGTTAGCGTGCCGTTTCGGATTGCGTTGATGGCCAGCACGCCGAGGTAGGGCGCTTCTTCTGCTAAACGTGCAATATTTACTTTCGTTCCGTAAGTGAGCTGGACGTCGAGTCCTTCGGCGAGGGAATTAATCAGCTCGTACGCGTGGCGATGATTGAGTGGTGACAATTCGATGGTCGCGACATCGCTGATCGGGAAGCCGGCCATCATGAACGTATCGAGGAGGGGCGTGACGCCGTTCTTTCGCGCTGCGACAACGAGTTTGGTGTGGTCATTCCTCAGCATGTATTCGAGCAACCGATGCACTGCGTCTGGTCGCTCATGTCCATCATCGACAAAAAGGACTGCAGACGAGTGGGGCAGCTCGTCGAGACTATCGGCACTTAGCGGGTGCGCCGGGATGAGGCTCAGGACGGGAACGGTTGGATTCTCGTTCTGCAGGTCACGAAGCACCTCGACGGCGAGCCGAGTCTTGCCCATTCCGCCGGGCGCCGATATCAGGATGATCCGAGTGTCTCCCCGTACAGCCGCATGAAGAGCTTGCAATTCGGCCGTCCGATTGACCATGGCGCCGGCGTCATTCAGTACAGGAAGACAGATACGTGTTTCACCGAGCGCGTCCACCGATTCGAAGGCGTCGGCTCCCGGCATGCGGAGGAGTCGTTTGCGCGTGGTGCGGTCCCATGTTGAGTCGAGGATCTCGCGTCGACGGTGAAGAGGCACATCTGCAAGTAGCTGATTGAGGTCGCGTCGGTCGATCAACGTCCAGTCGGCGTGTTTCTGGATCTCCTGCCTTACCGCTGGCGAGGCGAGCCCGGAGTAGACGAGGTGATGGGTGTCGGCATCGAAGCTGCATGCTTGAACTGCGCTTCGAACGTCCGCCGGTTGGAGCCTGTCGTAAGCCTTGCACTGCCAGGAGGAGGTGGTTCCGTCACGCCATTCGCCCTCGAAGTCGATTCCATCTTGCTTGTCGCCGCGGCGCCCCCATCGCGAGACGCGTGCGATGCGTCGCCCTGACCTGTTGGCGAACCGGTGTGCGCTCAGCACGGCCTCGGTGAAGTCCTCGAATTGCTCCCACCCCAGCTCGTTGGTCGGCGGCAAGGACAGGTCTCGCGCGCCGGAGTCTTCTGAAACTGGCATGCCAAACTCACCTCACTGTCCGCGATCAGTCTGCCCGATGCGACCGACAGAGCTCGTAGCTCGCCGGTTGGTGAGTCGAGGCCGTTGGTATGAGTTGATATGGACGGGCCCGAGGCGCGGGCTTGTCGGAGGTTGCTGGCACGCTACGTGCATGGTCAAGAGTCGCGAGCTGCTGTTCGATGATGCTCACCGTGACGACACGTCGGTGGCCGGCTTCCAGGAGTCAACCTTTGCCTTCCTGAATAGGATCGCGGGCGATTATTGGGACCATCCGCGTGCGTTGATGCAGCAGTGGATGGACCGCATCAACGATGAAATCAGCTACAACGACCTGTGCCAACGCTTCCGATCGGGAGACGACGAGCAATTCCGCAGCGCTTACTTGGAGCTGTACCTCCATGAGTCGCTCCTGCGGGCCGGCTACGAGATTCGGGTTCATCCGGAGGTGCCGGGTACGAACCGCCAGCCCGACTTTTTGGCCGTCTGCGGCGATGAGCGGCTCTACGTCGAGGCGGTTGCGCCTGGTTCGACCGCGGCGGCCAAGGCTGCGGCAAGACGTCGGGCGGTTCTGTTCGATACGGTGAATCGGCTCCAAGATCCGAATTTCATTCTTTGGCTTGACCATTTTGTGGACGGGCCGCGGCCGCCCAAGGCGGCACACCTGCGAGCAGAACTGGGACAGTGGTTGCGCCGGCTCGATCCTGACGCGCCATGGACGGCCGACGCTGCGCCGCGGTATGACTGGCGGGAGGATGGCTGGGAGGCCGGGCTCAAGGCAATGCCGAAGAAGCTCGAAGCCCGAGGGCTACGAGCTGGCAGCCAAGCGATCGGGATCTACGGGCATATGGGCGTGAACATGGTCGACGACGCGCCCGCTATCCGCAAGGCCCTCGCTGCCAAGCATCACGAGTACGGCGACCTCGACGCGCCATTCGTCATCGCGATCGGCACGTACATGATGGATAGCGACCGGTGGCACGCCAGTAATGCGATGTACGGGCAGCTTGCTTTCGAATTCGACCCGAATTCAGATGGGGAGCCGCCCACCCGCGCGATCCGGCAAGCCGACGGCTACTTCGGGACGCCACTCGATTGGCAGAACCGCAATGTGTCTGGGGTGCTGCTCGTTAACCAACTCATGCCATATTACGTCCAGCGCGCTGAGGTTACGCTGTGGCGGCACCCGAGCCCCATTCATGGGCTACCCGATGAGCTGGGATTCCCCGCACATGTCGTCGCCCTTGATAACGGCGAGCTTTCGGAGGCTCTTCCAGATCCGTCTGCTGGAGAGTTCTTCGGGCTCCCGGACCCCTGGCCCCCAGGCAAGGCGTGGCCGAAAGGCGAGTGACCTCACGCTGCTCATCGAGTTTGCTCGCCGTGTGTCCGGCAGCTAGCCTCGGCAATCGGCAGTGTTGGCGATGTCGGGGGATCGTTCCTAACCGTCTGTAGGTTGGATGGTTCTTCAGAGGGCGTTGATTCGGGATTGGCGCCATACATCTCAGGCGGGATGTCGATCTTCAGGATGGCCCGTCGTCGATTTGGTACGCCAACCAGCGGGTGGTCGTCCCGATAGCTGAGGTGCAGCGGGCGTCGACGGTGCCTAATCGGTCAGTGATCACGACGGGGTCCACAAGATGCTCTTGGATGAAGCGCCTGAACGAAGTTCTGGTCCTTGGGGCAGAATGCGCAGAGTTTGGCGACGCACAGGTCTTCTTTATCCAGGCAAACCGATGAATTGGGGATGACCGGAGGAGCGGCGGTGTTGGCGTTCTGGACTTCGACCAGGCGGTTTCCAACCCTCGGGTAAGGCAGCGGTGGAGAGGTCGACACCACCGATGCTGAATCCGTGTGTTTGTTCGAAAGGTGAGAATTCGCCGGCAACCCCGACGGTGAGGTCGGCAAGTTCAATGGTCGTGTTGTTGTCGTCGGTGATGGGCAGGATGGCGGGCTAAACTAGATATATGGACGCAGGCCGGCGGCAGAAGGATGCAGCACGCACGCGTCTCTTGGCGCGCCGCGGTGGCGGCCCCGCATCAGACGATCAACTCGTCGACGAAGCGCTAAACAGTCCCGCGGCAGATCTGTCCGCGGCGGTCGACGATTCGGCGGTGAACAGGTTCGTCGAGGACGAGATGGCGACCATGCGGGCCGAACGTCGTTCACACCACAACGTCAGCACCCGCTGACGTTAGATGCTCCGCGTCGTCCTGGACACCAACGTCCTGGTGTCTGCCGCCATCGGCTCACCGCAGGGTGCATCAGGAGTTCTCCTCGCAGCAGCCCAATCGGGCGAGATCACTGTTCTCGCCTGCACTGGGCTGATCGACGAGCTGTCCGACACTTTGGGGCGTCCCCACCTGCGGAAGAGAATCTCTCAGGATGAGGCCGACGCCTACGTCGACGGCGTGACCCTCTTGGCGGAGTGGGTGGACGATCGCCGATCTGAGCAGATTCCTCGGATCTGCGCAGATTCAGAAGATGACTTCCTGGTAGCGCTATATCAGGACGGTGACGCCGCGATGCTGATTAGCGGTGACCGGGCTGTGCAGCAGATCACGTATCCGAACGTGTACGTATACACGCCGGTCGAAGCGATCAAGGTGCTAGCTCGCCGCCGCGAACAAGGTGCAAACTATCTGCCCGGGCAAGCTGAGGATTTCCGGCGTCACGTCGAAGCTGAAGGGCATCGCCCCCTGGTCACGCTCTATGCGCATCTGCATCGTCTGCTGATGCTGGGCAGCCCTGAAGAGCTCGAAACCAAGCTGCCGGCGCTCGTGGTCCCGGACGTTTTGGCTGGCTGTCGCGCCGAAGTGGACGCAGTGCGTGAACTTCTCACCGATCGTGCCCTGTATTCGCGGCCTTCCTACGCTGCGCCCGATATCGCACACCTGCGACTGCCCCCCGACACGGGTGAGCTCATCCGTTACGCCGAGAGCGTGGTGCTCCCACAATCGACAATTTTCGTGACAGTGCAGCGCTGCCCTGATCTGGATGACCCGCCATGGTTGTCGGTTGACCACTGGCGGATCTACAACGTCGGCGTCGATCCTGTTCCGCCGCATGCAGTTCCGAAAAGACCGCTGGCCTGACCATCGTCACCTGTTCCGCAGTTCGGCGCGCGGCGGTGCCGACGCGATTGCGCAGCACACGGGTACCGAGGATGAAGTAGCCCTGCCGATCGGAGCCGGATGGATCGCCACCCTGGCCGATCCGGATGAGCTCGCACGCGGACAGGACGCGGACCCGACAGCTGGAACTGGCTATGCCGCCTTGCAGCGCGAGCTCAGCGAGGTGAATAGGAAGGTCGCTGCTTTGGTTAACGCAGTGGAGTCTGGCGTGGCCGTTGAGGATTTGACCGCTGCATTGCGTCGCCGCACCGCGGAGCGCGATGAGCTGAGGGCTCGCCTTGAACGAGCCGAAAGACCCCTCGCCATGTCTGCCGCGCAGATCAGCGAATTGGTCGAGGAGTTGGGCGGACTGGCAGCGGTGCTTGGTGAGGCAACCGGGGCGGAACGCGCGCAGGTATATTCAAGCCTGGGTTTGCGTCTTGACTACAACCCTTACCTGCGACGGGTCAAGGCGACGGCCGACCTGAGTCGTGTCGCCGGATGTGTCCGAGGGGGGACTTGAACCCCCACGCCCGTTAATAGGGCACTAGCACCTCAAGCTAGCGCGTCTGCCATTCCGCCACTCGGACCAGTTCTGGGCAGCTAAGGCTATCGGATCACCGATGCCGGACCCAAACCCAACCCATCACCACAATGGTACGAATGGTGACGTGTCCGCGCCCTCGCCAGCCGAAGCCGAAGTAGTTGACATCGTCAGCACCCTGATCCGGTTCGACACCTCCAACACGGGTGAGCCGGAAACCACCAAGGGTGAGGCCGAGTGCGCCCACTGGGTGGCCCAGCAGTTGCAGGACGTCGGCTACCAGACCGAATACATCGAGGCAGGCGCACCGGGGCGGGGCAACCTGTTCGCCCGGCTCGAGGGCGCCGACCGCACGCGCGGCGCCCTGATGCTGCACGGCCACCTCGACGTCGTGCCCGCCGAACCGGCCGACTGGAGCGTGCACCCGTTCTCCGGCGCGGTCGAGAACGGCTACGTGTGGGGCCGCGGCGCGATCGACATGAAGGACATGTGCGGGATGATGATCGCCGTCGCCCGCCACTTCAAACGCTCGGGCATCGTGCCCCCGCGCGACATCGTCTTCGCGTTCGTCTCCGACGAGGAGGCCGGCGGTAACTACGGCTGCAAGTGGTTGGTCGACAACCGGCCCGACCTCTTCGACGGCGTGACCGAGGCCATCGGCGAGGTCGGCGGCTTCTCGCTGACCATCCCGCGCCGCGACGGCGGTGAACGCCGGCTGTACCTGATCGAGACCGCCGAGAAGGCGATGATGTGGATGCGGCTGACCGGCCGCGGGCGCGCGGGCCACGGCTCGATGATCAACGATGACAACGCCGTCACCGCCGTCGCCGAGGCGGTCGCCAAACTGGGCCGCCACCAGTTCCCGATCGTGCTGACCGACTCCGTCGAGCAGTTCCTGTCGGCCGTCGCCGAGGAAACCGGCTACACGTTCGACACCACGTCACCCGACATCGAGGGTGCGATCGCCAAGCTCGGCCCGATCGCCAAGATCGTCGGCGCGACGCTGCGCGACACGGCCAACCCGACGATGCTCAAGGCCGGGTACAAGGCCAACGTCATCCCCGGCTCGGCCGAGGCGGTGGTGGATTGCCGGGTGCTTCCGGGTCGGATGGCCGCTTTCGAACGCGAGGTCGACGAGCTCATCGGCCCCGACGTCACCCGCGAGTGGATCACCAACCTGCCGTCATACGAGACCACCTTCGACGGCGCCCTCCTGGAGGCCATGAACGCCGCGGTGCTGTCCGCCGACCCCGAAGCCCGCACCGTGCCCTACATGCTCTCGGGCGGTACCGACGCAAAACACTTCGCGCGCTTGGGAATTCGTTGCTTCGGGTTCGCGCCGCTGAAGCTGCCGCCGGATCTGGATTTCGCATCGTTGTTCCACGGCGTCGACGAGCGGGTACCCGTTGACGCGCTGAAGTTCGGTACCCGCGTACTCGAGCACTTCCTGCTGAACTGCTGATTCCAACCAAAGAAAGGGTTCTCCCGTGGCGTTTGACTACAACCCCTACGAATTCCTGCCCGAGCTGCCGTCGTTCACGCTGACCTCCGAGTCGGTTACCGACGGCCAGCCGCTGGCCAACGATCAGGTGAGCGGAATCATGGGCGCCGGCGGCTCCGACGTCTCACCGCAGCTGAGCTGGTCGGGCTTCCCCGAAGAGACGCGCAGCTTCGCCGTCACCGTCTATGACCCCGACGCGCCCACGGCCTCGGGTTTCTGGCATTGGGCCGTGGCCAACCTGCCCGCCACCGTCACCGACCTGCCTGCCGGCGTCGGCGACGGCAGCGGACTGCCCGGTGACGCGCTGACCCTGGCCAACGACGCCGGCCTGAAGCGCTACCTCGGCGCCGCCCCGCCGCCCGGACACGGTGTGCACCGCTACTTCATCGCCGTGCACGCGGTCAAGGTGGAAAAGCTCGAGCTCGACGGCGACGCCACCCCGGCCTACCTGGGCTTCAACCTGTTCTCGAACGCGATCGCCCGCGCCGTCATCCACGGCACCTACGAACAGAAGTAGCCCTTCCCACCACCACACGCACCACCACCACCCGCGAGCAGACGTAGAAGGCCCCAAATTCAGCCGAAAAGGGGGCCTTCTACGTCTGCTCGCGGCCAAAAGGCTCGCGGTTAAGAGCCGAGCCGACGGCATCGGCCAGCGACGCGAAGCCGCCGTCGTGCAGGCGCGCGGCGATGCCGTCGTGGATGCGCTTGGGCCACAGCCCGCCGCCGTACACGAACCCGGTGTAGCCCTGCAGCAGCGAGGCGCCCGAAGTAATGCGCTCCCACGCGTCGTCGGCCGTCTCGATCCCGCCGACGCTGATGAGCACCAGCCGGTCACCGACGCGGCGGTAGAGCCTGCGCAGCACCTCGGTGGCCCGGCGAGCCACCGGCGGACCCGACACGCCGCCGGGCCCCAGCTCGTCGACGCCGGAGCTGCGCAACCCGTCGCGCGACACCGTGGTGTTGGTGGCCACAATGCCGGCCAACCCCAATTCGACTGCCAGGTCGGCGATTTCGTCGACGTCCGAATCGGACAAGTCCGGTGCGATCTTCACCAGCACCGGCGTCGACGTCTGCGCCTGCACCGCCGCGAGGATCGGCCGCAGCGAGGCCACCGCCTGCAGGTCGCGCAGCCCGGGCGTGTTCGGCGAGCTGACGTTGACCACCAGATACGACGCCAACGGCCCGAGCAGCCGGGCGCTTTCGGCGTAATCGTCGACCGCGTCCTCGGCCGGAGTCGCCTTGGTCTTGCCGATGTTCACCCCGATCGGCACGTCGGGAACGTGGCGGGCCAGTTTCATCGCCAGCTCGCCGGCGCCGTGATTGTTGAACCCCATCCGGTTGAGCAGCGCGCGGTCCTCGGGCAGCCGGAACATCCGCGGCGCCGGGTTGCCGGGCTGGGCCTGCGCGGTCACCGTGCCGACCTCGGCGTAGCCGAACCCCAGCGCACCCCAGGTGCGCAGCCCGCTTCCGTTCTTGTCGAACCCCGCGGCCAGGCCGAGCGGGCCGGCGAAACGCACCCCGAACACCGTGCTGGCCAGCACCGGATCGTGCGGCGCCAGCCACGCCGTCAGGGCCCGGCGCGTCGGACGCAGATGGGTGATCCCGCGCAGCAGGGCGAACACCCAGGTGTGAATGCGTTCGGGCGCGACCAGAAACAGCGCCCGCCGCAGCGCGCGGTACATCAGCGCCTCACAGCGCGGGCTGCTCCGCGATACCCAACCGGTCCGCCGGTGTCTTTTTTCGGCGCAGCAGCACCCGCCGCGAGCCGTCGTTGTAGAGCCGGACCCGCGTCAGCTCCCACCCGCGGTATTCGGCCTCGATCGACAGCCGGATCGAAGCGCTGACCCGGGTCACGTCCGGCGGCAGCCGAAGCGGAATCCACTCGTAATCGTCGGACAGATCCTGGTCCCAACCAGGCGGCATCCGACCGCGGTGCATGGCGCTCACCCGCGCACCGCCGCATTCGCGATCACCTGCACACCTGCTCCCGAGCCCGACACCACATACAGCGTGCCAGACCGTTCGTCGTAGGCCAGGGAGTTCGGTTGATGCACGGTTCGATATCGCACCTTCTCGACGGGGATGCCGGTGGCCAGATCGTAGCCAACGACGGTGTTGCTCGCGGTCTGCGACACCCACGCCAGCGTCGAGGAGCCGGCCAGCCCGTAGGGCGCGTCGTGCACTGGATAGCGCTGGCGAAGGATCAGCGGGTCGATGCCGAATACCAGTAACTCGCCGCCGCGGGTGTCGGTGACCAGGACGCGGCCGACGGGGTCGGCCACGATCGACGTCGCGCCCTCGCCGGCCCGAAGTGCCTGCCCGGCCTGGCTGCCGTCGTCGGACAAGGTCGTCACCAACGTCTGTCCGCGGTCCAGGACGATGGCCGTATTACCCTGTGTGACAAGCTCATCCACCCGCGCGAAGGTCTTGAACTCGGCGGCGACGCCCGCATCGGCGTCCAGCGTGTACACCGCGCCGTCGGCGCTGCCCAGCACGAACCTGCCGTCGCTGCGCCGGGCGATGGCGGTGAAGTCGGTGTCCTGCTGACCTTCCACGGTGACCGGCGTGGTCGCGCCCGTGGCGAGGTCGACGTCGAGGTAGCCACCCCGGGTCGCGAGATACATCCGGCCGTCGCCGTCGCCGGTCATGGCCGTGGCCGCACCGGGCAGCGCCACCTCGCGGATCGCGCCCGTCGACGCCATCACTGTCAGTGCCGACGCCCCCGAACTCAGCACCGCCAACGACTCCGTCGCCGGGTCGAACTCTGCGGCATACGCATCGCCGCGCAGCGGATACACCACGCCGGCGGGCTCTTCGGTGACCGGCGGGGAGTGCGCGGCCTGCGCCGGGGGGATGGTCGCAGGCGGCGCGTCGACCGGGTTGGACGAACATCCCGAGAACGAAAAAATAGCCAGTAGCAAAGCGCATATGCGAAAGACCTGCACTGACACGTTTACAGAAGACGGCAAGGGGTAGCTCTCGGTTCGTGCGACGTTGATCCCGATCGAAAGGTCAGTCTATGCAGACTGCTCCCGGCAACGCCCCGCCCGCTCGGCGGGGGTGCGCATACTTTGGATTCAACAGCGGTATGGTGCGGGCATGACCCTCGCGGCGGAACGGGACCTGGGCCACCAAGAGTTTGCTATCGAGGACATCTCGACTGGTGTACACGCCAGCGGGTTTGGCCAAGTCGGGGACGGACGAAGTTTTTCCTTCCGGATCGAACGTCAGATGCTCGTCGTGGAGGTGTACCGCCCCCGGCTGACCGCCCTGGTACCCCAGGAAGAGGACATCGTCGCCCTGGGCAGCCACAAGCTCACCGACATCGACCTCACCGACAAGCGCAGCCTGTCGGCGGCAGTGCGTGACGCGGTGGCCGCCGCGCAGCCGGTAGCGCGGAACGGACGCTGACCGGTCCCACGGTACGGTCGTCGTCGTGACTGACGTGGCGGCGATGTCGTGGCTGCAGGTCGTCGTTCTCGCGATATTGCAGGGCCTCACCGAATTTCTGCCGGTCTCGTCGTCAGGTCACCTGGCGATCGCCTCCCGGTTGTTCTTCGACGACGACGCGGGCGCATCCTTCACCGCGGTCAGCCAGCTGGGCACCGAGTTCGCCGTCCTCCTCTACTTCGCCAGGGACATCGTCCGCATCGTCAAGGCGTGGTTCGCCGGATTGTTCGCAGGCGCGAAACGCACCGCCGACTACTGGCTGGGCTGGTACGTCATCATCGGCACCATCCCGATCGGCGTGATCGGCCTCGTGTTCAAGGACGAAATCCGCACGGGCGCAAGGAATCTGTGGGCGATCGCGATCGCGTTGGTGGCGTTTTCGTTCGTGATCGCCGCCGCCGAGTACTTCGGCCGCCAGGCCCGCCGGATCGATCAGCTCACCTGGAAGGACGGCATCATCGTCGGGCTGGCGCAGTGCCTGGCGCTGCTGCCGGGCACCTCGCGCTCGGGCGCCACCATCTCGGCCGGGTTGTTCCTCGGGCTCAACCGTGAGGTCGCGGCCCGCTTCGGCTTTCTGCTCGCGATCCCGGCGGTGTTCGCCTCCGGGCTGTTCTCGTTGCCCGACGCGTTCCATCCCTCCGGTGAGGGGATGAGCGCCAGCGGACCCCAGCTGCTGGTCGCGACGCTGATCGCGTTCGTCGTCGGCTTCGCCGCGGTGGCGTGGTTCCTGCGGTTCCTGGTCCGCCACAGCATGTACTGGTTCGTCGGGTATCGGATCGCGCTGGGCACGCTGGTGCTGATCCTGTTGGGTACGGGGGTGATGTCGGCGACATGACGGTGATCCTGCTGCGCCACGGGCGCTCCACCTCCAACACCGCCCACACCCTGGCCGGCCGCTCCGACGGCGTCGACCTCGACGACCGGGGCCGCGAGCAGGCCCAGGCGCTGGTGAGCCGGATCGGCGAACTGCCGATCCGCGCGGTCGTGCGCTCACCGCTGCTGCGCTGCCAGCGCACGGTGGAACCGCTGGCCGCCGCGCTCGGTTTGGACGTCATCGTCGACGAGCGGATCAGCGAGGTCGACTACGGCGCCTGGACCGGCCGCAAGATCGGCGAACTGGTCAAGGAGCCGCTGTGGGCCGTCGTCCAGCAGCAGCCCAGCGCTGCGGTGTTTCCCGACGGCGAAGGCCTGGCCGCGGTGCAGGCGCGCGCGGTGGCCGCGGTGCGTGAGCACGACCGCCGGCTGGCCGAACGCCACGACGGCGACGCGCTGTGGGTGGCCTGCACGCACGGCGACGTGATCAAGGCCGTGATCGCCGATGCGCTCGGCACCCATCTGGACAGTTTTCAACGCATCACCGCCGACCCCGCATCGATGAGCGTGATCCGTTACACCCCGGTGCGGCCCTTTGTTATCCACGTCAACCACACTGGCGCTCAGTTGACCTCCGCACTGTTGGCCAAACCGCCGAAGGCCGAAGGATCCGACGACGAGGTGCCGCCGGACGACGCCGTCGTCGGGGGATCCACCGGTTAGTAGCGGTTACGGCTGGCGAATCGTTGCCGGTATTTTGGGAGAGACCATGGCCCGCGCAATTCACGTCTTCCGCACCCCCGACCGCTTCGTGGCCGGAACGGTTGGGCAGCCGGGCAACCGCACCTTCTATCTGCAGGCCGTCCACGACAAGCGGGTGGTGTCGGTGGTCCTGGAGAAGCAGCAGGTTGCCGTGCTCGCAGAACGCATCTCTGCGTTGTTGCTCGAAATCAACCGTCGTTTCGGCACACCGGTGCCGCCGGACACCGGTGAGGTGGAGGACCTGGACGCGCTGATCACGCCGGTGGACGCCGAGTTCCGGGTCGGCACCATGGGGCTGGGCTGGGATTCGGAGGCCCAGACCGTCGTCGTCGAACTACTTGCGGTCTCCGAAACCGAGTTCGACGCGTCGGTGGTGCTCGACGACGCCGAAGACGGGCCCGACGCCGTGCGGGTGTTTTTGAGCCCCGAGTCGGCACGCGAGTTCGCGACGCGCTCCAACCGGGTCATCTCGGCAGGCCGGCCGCCGTGCCCGCTGTGTGACGAACCGCTGGATCCGGAGGGTCATTTCTGCGTACGCACCAACGGTTACCGGCGCGGCGCCTTCGCAGAGTCCGACGATGACCCCGACATCTAGCGGGTCATCGGAGGTGCTGCGCCGCGGTGAGTTGTCCGTCATCGGACGTATCCGCTCGGCCAGCAACGCCACGTTCTTGTGCGAGGCGCATCTCGGTGAACGGCAGGCGCATTGCGTGTACAAGCCGATCAAGGGTGAGGCGCCGCTGTGGGACTTCCCGGACGGCACGCTGGCGGGCCGGGAACTCGGCGCGTACCTGGTATCGGTGGCGCTCGGCTGGAACATTGTGCCCTACACCATTATTCGCGACGGGCCCGCCGGGCGCGGGATGTTGCAGCTATGGGTGGACCAGCCCGGTGACGACCCCGACGACGACGAACCGGTGTCCGGTCCCGACCTCATCGATCTGCTGCCGGTGGGACACATTCCGCCCGGCTACCTGCCGGTGCTGCGGGCCTACGACTACGCCGGCGACGAGGTGACCCTGGTGCACGCCGACGATGTGCGGTTGCGGCGCATGGCCGTCTTCGACGTGCTGATCAACAACGCCGACCGCAAAGGCGGGCACATCCTGTGCGGTGTCGACGGGCACGTGTACGGCGTGGACCACGGCGTGAGCCTGCACGTCGAGGACAAGCTGCGCACCGTACTGTGGGGATGGGCTGGTAAACCCGTGGATGATCAGATGCTCGAATCGGTCAACCGGCTACGCGAAGAGCTGCGAAACGGGTTGCGCGAGCAGTTGTCTGAACACATCACCCGCCGCGAGATCGCCGCGCTGGAAGCCAGAGCCGTTGAGCTGCTGGCCAATCCGGTGATGCCGACACCCGACCGGCACCGCCCGATCCCATGGCCCGCGTTCTGACGGCCCCGGCTCGTGGTCTACTGAGCCGGTGAGCCTGACGGATGCGGCGCTGGCGGCCGAGGTGGCCGCCGAAGCCGGCGAGATGCTGCTGGGCATCCGTGCGGAGATCGGCTTCTGGGACCCCTACGACCTCGGCGACCTCGGTGACAAGCGCGCCAATGTGCTGATCCTGGACCGTCTGCGCCGGGCCCGGCCCGACGACGCGGTGCTGTCCGAGGAAGCCGTCGACGACCTGTCGCGGGTGCACGCCGACCGGGTCTGGATCGTCGACCCCGTCGACGGCACCCACGAGTTCTCGATCCCCGGCCGCACCGACTGGGCGGTGCACATCGCGCTGTGGCGCCGCGACGGCGGACCCAACGGGGCCATCACCGACGCCGCCGTCGCGCTGCCCGGACGCGGTGAGGTGTACCGCACCGACACGGTCACCCCGCCCCCGCCGCGCGCCGACGGCCCCATCGTCATCACCGCCAGCTCCAACCGCCCACCGGCGGTGCTGTGGTGGCTGCGCGAGCGGATGGACATCCGACTGGTCGCCATCGGGTCCGCGGGCGCCAAGGCGATGGCGGTGGTGCGCGGTGACGTCGACGCCTACCTGCACGCGGGCGGTCAGTGGGAGTGGGACTCGGCGGCGCCGGCCGGGGTGGTGCAGGCGGCCGGCCTGCACGCGTCCCGGCTCGACGGCTCCGAGCTGATCTACAACCGGCGCGACCCGTACCTGCCCGACCTGCTGATGTGTCGAACAGAACTGCGCGACGTGCTGCTCGAGGGCATCTTGTCGGCCTACCGCAGCCGGTTTCGAAACTGACCGGGAATGAAACGGCCCCCTGCGTTGTCGGTCACGTCGATGCCTAGAGTCGAGACCATGAAATCGTGGCCGGCGCCCGTCGTTCCGGCGATCGCGGGTCGCAGTCCGCAACTGCGCCTCTACGACAGCGCCGACCGGCAGGTACGCCCGGTGGGTGCCGGCGAAACCGCCACCATGTACGTCTGCGGTATCACCCCGTACGACGCGACGCATCTGGGCCACGCGGCCACCTACCTCGCCTTCGACCTGGTGTACCGGATCTGGCTCGACGGGGGACACCGGGTGCACTACGTGCAGAACATCACCGACGTCGACGATCCGCTTCTCGAACGCGCGCAGCGCGACGGCATCGACTGGCGTGAGCTCGCCGCACGCGAGACCCAGCTGTTCTGCAAGGACATGGCGGCGCTGCGGGTGCTGCCGCCGCACGACTACGTGGCGGCCACCGACGCCATCGCCGAGGTGATCGAGATCGTCGAGAAGATGCTGGCCTCCGGCGCGGCGTACGTCGTCGACGATCCCGAGTATCGCGACATCTACTACCGTGCCGACGCCACCCGGCAGTTCGGCTACGAGTCCGGTTACGACCGCGACACCATGCTGGAGCTGTTCGCCGAGCGCGGCGGCGACCCCGAGCGGTCCGGTAAGAGCGACGAGCTCGACGCGCTGCTGTGGCGGGCGGCCCGACCGGGTGAGCCCAGCTGGCCATCGCCGTTCGGACCGGGACGGCCCGGTTGGCATGTGGAGTGTTCGGCGATCGCGCTGAGCCGCATCGGCACCGGCCTGGACATCCAGGGCGGGGGCAGCGACTTGATCTTCCCGCACCACGAGTTCTCGGCGGCCCACGCCGAATCCGTCACGGGGGAGCGGCGTTTCGCGCGCCACTACGTGCATGCGGGCATGATCGGCTGGGACGGCGAGAAGATGAGCAAGAGCCTCGGCAACCTGGTGCTGGTCTCGGCGCTGCGCGCCGACGGCGTCGACCCCTCCGCGATCCGGTTGGGCCTGTTTGCCGGGCACTACCGCGCCGATCGGTACTGGAGCGACGCGGTGCTCACCGAGGCCAAGGAGCGGCTGCACCGCTGGCGCACGGCGGCAGCGCTGCCCGCCGGTCCCGACGCCACCGACGTGGTGGCGCGGGTGCGTCGCTACCTGGCAGACGATCTGGACACCCCGAAGGCGCTCGCCGCGCTGGACGGCTGGGCCACCGACGCGCTCGAGTACGGCGGCCACGACACCGAAGCCCCGCGCACCGTGGCCGGCGCGGTGGACGCGCTGCTGGGTGTCGCGCTGTAACCAGCCCCGGGTAATTTGTGCGCATGAGCTCTGTGAACGGAAAAGTAGCGTTGATCACCGGGGCCGCCAACGGCATCGGGGCCGAAGTGGCGCAGCGCCTGCACGCCAAGGGCGCCAGCCTGGTGCTGACCGACCTCGACGATGCGCAACTGCAGCAGGTGGCCGCACGCCTCGGCGGTGAGCGGGTGCTGACGGCCGTCGCCGACGTCCGCGACCTGACTGCGATGCAGGCCGCGGTGGACAAGGGTGTCGCACGGTTCGGCGGCATCGACATCGTGGTCGCCAATGCGGGCATTGCGACCACCGGATCGGTGCTGGCCGTCGACCCGGACGCGTTTCAGACGCTGATCGACGTCAACGTGGTGGGGGTGTTCCACACCGTGCGCGCCGCGCTGCCGTCGGTCCTCGAAAGACGCGGCTATGTGCTGATCGTGTCGTCGGCGGCCGCCTACGCCGCGGCGGCCGGCATGGCCCCGTACGACGCCTCGAAGGCCGGCGTCGAGCACTTCGCCAACGCGCTGCGCCAGGAGGTCGCCCACCGCGGTGTCGACGTCGGCTCAGCGCACATGCTGTGGATCGACACCCCGCTGGTGCGTGAGGGCAAGGCGGAGTCGGCGGCCTTCCGGGAGACGCTGCGCAGGCTGCCGGGACCGTTGAGCAAAACCACGTCGGTCCAGGAGTGCGGCGAGATCTTCGTCAAGGGCATCGAGGAACGCAGGCGCCAGATCAACTGCCCGCGTTGGGTCGGGCTGCTGCGGTGGCTCAAGCCGCTGCTGTCGACGCCGCCGGTCGAGCGGCTCATGACGAAGTCGGTTCCCGAACTGCTGCCGCAGATGGACGCCGAGGTGGCCGCGCTGGGCCGCTCGATGAGCGCGCGCACCCAGGCGCTGGAAAACCGGTGATCCGCCGGGTCGCGGTACTGGTCTTCGCCGCGGCGGTGGTGGCGGCGTGCAGTACGACGGGATCTGAGAAGGAGACGACGACGTCGCAGGCGCCGTCGGGCAGCGCCGCGCCGGTGAGCCCGCAGGACGCGCGGGCGATCGCCAAAGAGGCCTACATCTACGGCTTTCCGCTGGTCGACAGCTACCGCATCCGGTACTCGTACTTCGTCGACAGACAAGATCCGGAGTACATGGGTGGGTTCAACGAAGTTCACAGCACCGCAAGGCTTTTGACGCCCGCGGACAAAACGGTGCAGACGCCGAACGCCGACACGCCGTATTCGACGGTCGGCCTGGACCTGCGCACCGAACCGTTGGTGTTGACGGTCCCTGCGGTCGAACAGGACCGCTACTACTCGCTGCAGTTCATCGACGGCTACACCTACAACGTCGCCTATGTCGGCAGCCGCACCACAGGCAACGGCGGCGGGAAATACCTGGTGGCCGGGCCCGGCTGGGACGGTGAGAAACCCGAGGGCGTCGACGAGATCATCCGGTTCGACACCGAGACCGGGCTGGTGATCTACCGCACCCAACTGTTCGGCCCGTCGGATCTGGGCAACGTGGAGAAGATCCAGGCCGGATATGCCGCGACGCCGCTGTCGGCGTACCTGAACCAACCGGCCCCGGCGCCGGCCCCGCCGATCGACTTCGTGCCTCCGCTCACCCCGGATCAGGAGCGGACCTCACCACAGTTCTTCGAGATCCTCGGCTTCACGCTGCGCTCCATGCCGGCGCTGCCCCAGGAAACCGAACTGCGTAAGCGGTTCGCGTCCATCGGGATCGGCCCAGACGGCGACTTCCGCGCCGACAAGCTCGCACCGGAGATGCGGTCGGCCGTGGAGGCTGGCATGGCCGATGCCTGGGCAGAACTGGACAAGCTGACCAAGGACAAGATCCAAACCGGCGAGGTTCCGACGTCGCAGTTGTTCGGCAGCGCCAAGGACCTCAACGGCAACTACCTCTACCGGATGGCGGGCGCGGTATACGGCATCTTCGGCAACACCGCCGCCGAGGCGCTCTATCCGGTGCTGTCGGTCGACTCCACCGGGGCGGCGTTGACCGGCGCCGACAACTACGTCGTGAAGTTCCCGGGCGGCCAGCTGCCGCCGGTCAATGCGTTCTGGTCGTTGACGATGTACGAGATGCCGCAGAGCCTGCTGGTGGAGAACCCGATCCAGCGCCATCTGATCAACTCACCGATGCTGCCCAGCGTGGTGCCCGGTCCCGACGGCGGATACACCATCTACGTGCAGAACGAGTCACCCGGACCAGACAAGGAATCGAACTGGCTTCCGGCCCCCAAGGGCCCGTTCCAGTTGATCCTGCGGCTGTACTGGCCCAAGCCCGACGCGCTGAACGGCACGTGGAAGCCGCCCCAGGTGGTGCGGGCCTAGTTTCACGTCGGGACGTTCTCGCGCAGGAACTTCGCCTGCTCGTCGGGGATGGCCGGCGTCGCGGGCCACACGTCGGGACCTCGTTGCACCCAGTCCTCCGGCTTGCCCGAGATGAACACGTCCGAAAATGACCGCGACACCACCTGATGCGGGCTGATCCAGCGGATACCGCCGAACGCGTTGACCTCGATCTCGCCCTGGAACTCGAAGTGCCCGTTGCCGAGCGGGTCATAGGCGCCCTGGTAGCGGAAGGTGATCGGCCATTCGCGCGGATCACGGCTCACCGGAATACGGCTCATCGCGTTGACGGTGATGCGCAGGTCTGACTTCGACCAGTCGCTCGATTCGGTCAGCACGCGTTCGAACACCACCGACGTGATCTCGCCGTACGCATTGCCGCTCCACACCACGTCGATGGCGGCGTTCGCAGTGCCCACCCGGATTTGCGGCACGACGAGGAACCGCCGGCGGTAGTTCTGAGTTGCCGCCGCGACACCGGGCATGCCCAACCTGCCCTGCGGGGTGAGCAACCGATGCGCATCGTCGTAGGTCAGGCTGAACGAACCCGACGCGTCCTGGACTCCGGCCTGCACGATCGCTCCGGCTGCCAGCCCCCACTCGACCACCTCAGCCAGGCCGATAGCCGCGGCCGCGGGGTTCTGCTGGTAGGAGTACTCGCGTACCTCGCGCGACGCGGGTACGGCGACAGGGGTCGGCCCGCCGCCGAAGAGCTCAGCCTCGGCCTGCCTGCGCTCGACCAGGCGCTCGTCGTCGACGATCCGGCCGTCTTGACGCAGCTTGGTCCACTTGCGCATCTCGACCGGCACCTCCTGCAGATTGCCCGCGTCGAGGAGTTTCAGAAGCGTCGAGCGCAACAGCGCCGCGGCGCCGATGCCCACACCGAAACTGGCGAGCGCGTCGATCTGCGGCTGGGTCAGGGCGGTGGCGACGCGGTCGGTGAGAAACGTCTCCACCGCGGCGATTCGGTGGTCCAGTTCCGGGCCCGGGAGCTCCCATCGGCCGATGAACGTGCGACCGCTCGGCGACACCGAACGCGGCACCGACATCTGCCTGGTCCACGCGCGCGAGCCGGCGGGCATCACGGTGGTGACCAGGCTCTGGCCCTTCGACGTCCCGGCCGGCGGGGGTGGCAGCACGTCCGACGAAATCGTGATGTCGCCCGCACCGACGACCTCGGGGCGGCTGGCGACCACGAACGACAGGCCGCTGACGTCAATCTTCGATGCGAGTACCGCCCCGGCGAGCGGTGCGATCGCCGTGATGATGGCGCGCAGCGCGGCGTTGATCTCGTCGATGGTGCGGCGGTACGCGGAAGTGACGGCGGTCTCGAACGTCTGGCCGTTCTTCCATGCGGAGAAGAAGAAGTAGGTGGTCGGTTCGGGCAGGTAGTTGTTCTCGTGGCTGCCCGCGCTGGCTCGTGCACCGATATCCAGCCAGGCCTGGTTCAGGCTGGCGCCCACGCAGTTCATCATGTAGACCGTGCGAATGTTCAGCGGTCCACCGTAATCCTTTGTCAGGGAACGTATTCGAGCGCTGTCGATGCCGCCGTCGGCCGCGATGTGGTCGTCCCGGCCGTGGGTGAGAATCATCAGGTCGATGACCCGCCCGGCCCGGGAGGCGGTGAACAGGGCATTCTTCAGCTCGGCAAAGGTGGCCGACGAGTTCCGCAGAACCACGACATCGCCGTACGTCGCCGGCTTCGTCGCCGCGTACCGGTTCAGCGTGAGTTCGGCGGATTCGATGAGGTTGTCGGTGGTCGTCTGCAACCATCCGCGCAGCGAGGTCACCATCTGTTCCCGCATGCCCTCGCTGATGATCGAGGACGCGTCGGGTATCTCGCTGATCAAGCGGTCGACCAGGTCCGGCAGTCCGAGGTCGACGCCCCCGTTTTCAATGAGCACGATCAGCGTGCGATCGGCGGCGGACGCGGCCCGGGCGAAGGACCGACCGGTGCTGCGTTGACCGAGTGTGTTGGGCCCGCCGTAATAACGCCGGGTGTCGACGAACCGGTTGACGGTCACGGTGCTCATCACAACCTCCTGGTTTCACTCGTGCGCAAGGAACTTGCGATCGACCAACTCGTCGGCGATCAGCGTGCGCTGCCGTTCGAGCAGGTCGGTGGCAGCGGTGAGCAGTGTCTGCGAATTGAGGTCGGTGAAGTCGTCGATGGCCTTGAGCACCTGGGCCCGGCCGGCGGCGGTCGGCTTGGGCACGTACTTCCAGACCTTGGCCAGCAAGGCGCCATGGTGGGAAGCCGACAGGGGACCGGAATCAGCCTGGCTGACCAGAATGTCGGGGCTGAGGATGTTGTCGACAGACTGCTGAACGGCCTTGCGCATGATCGACATGGTCGGCTCGCCGAGGTAATAGTCCCCGCGCAGCTTCCACGGCCCGTCGCCGTTGTCGTTGACCACCTCGACGCCGGTCTCGTTCAGATGGTCGTGAAGGGTCTTGGCCACCAGATTTTCGACCTTGGCCGGCTCGCGTTCGGCGATCTGAACGAGCAACTCGCGAAACGCGTTCTCGGTGTCGATGTTCCACTTGATCCAGAGCTTGTCGGCATCCCGCGTCGGTAGTTCCAGCGGAGAGAAGGTCTCGCGAATCTTGGGCCGCGCCCACGCGGCCGCCGCGAGCTTGGCCAGAAACTTCCGCGCCGCCGGGGTCAACGTGTTCGTGCCTTGATAGAACGCGCGGCGGAAGCGGTTGACCACTACCTCCTTGTTGACCAGGTGTCCGGCTGCGAACGCATCGGTGAGGAAGTGATCGCCGAAGGCGTTGGTGGCCAGCGGACCGAACGGAACGACCGATGCATTCGGGTGTTCGGCCACCAGTGCCTTCATCTCGGCAATGGCGCGCTCGTGGTACTTCTCCCATTCCGATTGGTTTGTCGGTGTGGTGATGTGCTCGGTGAGGCCGAGCAACTCCGGCGGCGAGAAGTGCGCGTAGTTGTCGTCGGCGAGCGACAGATAGCGCTTACCCGTTGCCTTGTTCCACTCCTTGTGCGAGATATCGTCGGGGTCGTTTTTTGCCCGGCCGCCGATGGGCTTGCGGTAGAACGCGGTGTTGCGGGAAATCAGTGCCTTCAGTTGTGCCAGTTCGGCCGGGTCGGCGTTCTTTAAATCGTCTACCGTGGCGTAGAAGTCGCCCATCGCGACCAGCTGCCCGTACGAGAAGGCCACCCCGGCGCCGCTGCCGACCGTCAACTGGTCGGGGTAGAGGTCGCCAGCTGACAGCACGTGCTCGCCGGTGTCATACATCGCCACGCTGCGTTCAGGCGCCAGGGCCATCGTCAGGGCTGCGCCCGCGCAACCGGGGACCAGCGCAACACCCGAAAGCGCTTCGGCGGCAATGGGCGGCCGGGACACGGGTGCGACCGGCTTCGGTGCCGGGCGGCGCGCCGCCGCCGCGGCGTTGCGTTCGAACTCCTCGAACCGTTTGAGGTTATGGGTCCCGAGGTTGAAGCTGTTGGAGTACTCCATGCTGTCGCGGATCTTGTCGAAGATCTCTTGGGTGTTCGGGGTATCGGTGGGCCGGCCGGGGTCGGACATCGGCGCCGCGGTCGCGGCATCCGATGCGGCGGGGCCGCCCGCCAGGATGGTCCGGATGTCGTTGGCGAGGTCGGCGTCGGTCAACGGCGAACCGGCGATCGAGGCGGGCAGCACCGCCTCGTCGGTGCTCGGCGCCGGCGCAGGCGCGGGCGGCGGGTCAACCTGGGGCGGGCGCTGAGCGATCGGCGCTTCCGGCGGCGGAGCCGGTGCAGGTGCCGGTGCAGGAGCCGGCGCTGATGCGGGTGCCGGTGGTGGTGTCGGTGGTGGTTCGGGCGGCTGGGGCGGGGTCACCGGGATGCGGTCGACGACGTACTCGACGAAATCTTCGCCCGCGCCGGTCCCCGGCTGGCTGATGACCTCGGTCGCGGCGTCGACGGTCATCACGACGGCGCGTCTGGTGCCGGTCTTAGCTTTGCCTGCGCTCGGCGAGCCGTACCTCGTCCGGATCAACGAGTTGAAGTCGCTGTCGCGGGTTACTGATCGTCCATACATGAACCTCACGCCCTCACGTTCACCTTGACGACCGCGTAGGGGTCGAGGGTCAGGACGACCTCGTTGTCCTCGCGGAGGGAGTTCTCCTGCTCCAGCCGGATGGTCAAATGGCCTGGCCCACTGGACAACACGTCGGTGAGTCGGTTGTTGAGCACCGCAACGGGAGGGAAGGTCGGATCGAGGCCGAGGTTTCGGCCCTCGATGAGCAGGCACGGCTGTCCCTCGGACTTCGACAAGCTGACACCCTCGATCGCGGGCGCGGCCTTGGCTCGGCGAGACTGGTTGATCTTTCGTGCCAGGCTGCTGTAGTCGATATCGCTGTCGGTCACCGCCTTGAGGTCGACCTTGCGTGCCTCGAGGTCTTTGAGATCGTCCACGGAGTTCACCCCGATCCTGCGCAGCCGGGACCGGACGTTGTCGTCGACGCCTAGTTCGGCGAGGTTCTGTTCTGCTTCCCCCGCACGGTGTTTGGTGGTGGCCCGAACCTGCTGATCGGTGATCGAACCCAGTTGGATGGTCAGCTTGGATGCACCGTCCTGGCCCGGTTGGGCGGTGGTGAACCGCACCGCGTCGCCGTCGTACACGGGGAAGGCGTTCACGTCGAGCGCGACCTCCTTCACCGAATAGCTGAGCGGTTTGTTGATCGCCTTGACCGCGAGGGTTTCCCGGGTCTTGTCCAGCTCGACAACCAGCGAATCGACGAAGTCCTCAAGTCGCCAGGCGGCATTGTTGGAGCCGTCGTCGCCGAGGTCGTTCGAGAGGGCTTCTGCGACCATCACTTCGCGCCCTTCTCGTCGTACCCGTCGCGCACCGCAACCAGCCGGACCGCGTGAAACACCGGTAGCACGCTGGTTTCCAGGTGGTAGAGCGGCGGCACCGCGCCGAGCCGGACCCGACCGTCTGCGGCGACGGCGATGTCCAACTCGACAGGGGTCTCGACCTCCAGGCCGGTCACTCGCGAGCGCACACCGGCGTCGGAGTCGTAAAGGTCGGGCAGCGCCGGTAGCAGTCCCGGCAGCAGCTCGGCGAGGGGAAGAAAGGCTTCGTCCACTGCGCTCACCCGTTCGCCCGTGGAATCGGCAGCGCCGGTTCCAGCCCGACGAGGGATTGCAACACAACGTCATATCCGTCGAATTGGTAGGTCGCCGGTGCCCCCGACGCGTCTTGGGTGCCGTCGATCCGGGCCGGCTCACCGGGGTCGGCTCCTTCGCGGAGCGAACCCAGGCCGATGACTCGGATGCTCTCGATCACCGGGAAGTGCACGACGCGATCCTGCGTCGCGACGAGCTGCCCGTAGGGATCGACGTCGGTCGCAGCCGCCAGCGTGAACGCTCGCAGACGCAGAACCGGAACCACCCACAGCACGCCGCGCGTGCCGCGCTTACCCTGCATCCTGACTTCGGTGACGGCGTCACCGCCGTGGCCGGCAAGCCAGCCGGGAGCATTGAACGCGGCAAGGTCGGCATCGGAAACCGGTTGTCGCCCAGGCCATAACGGCAGCAACTTGTTCAGCTCCGCGACGCTGACTTCGATCCCGCTCTTGATCCGGCCCGTGGTCTGGTCCCGCAAGCCCTCGTCGGTCGGCTGCTGGCGGATTCTGGTCTGCATCAAGCCGTTACCGTGCGCGCCGCTGACCGTCACGACCGAATAGCGCAGCGCGGCATCAAGGCCCCAAAGCGGAAGGCTCCCCGTGCTCGCGCCGCGGGTCGCCGACTCCCACACCTTGTTCCAGAACAACCGGAACCGGTTCATATCGGTGAGCTCCACCGGGCCGCCCACGATCTCTCCGCGGTCGCGGACCGAAACGCGCGAGGTCAACATGATGCGGTGGGCGCAGGTGGCTTGATAGGTGCCTTTCGCGCCTTTCCACCGCAGGCACGCCACCACCTCGAGGTCGGTGTCCTCTGGCAGCGCGTCGCGTTCCTCGGTCGTCAGCGCGACCTTGATCTCGGTCCCCGGCACGAGGTCCGTCAACTTCTCGCTGCGCCGACACAGGTCGGTCGATCCGCCGGGTTCTCGCAGGCAGACGGTCAGGATGGCGCGGCGCAATGCCCCGGCAGGACCGCCGGACCCGGCGTCGAGGCGGTACCGCAGGATGGTCGACTGATCATGCAGGAACGCCACCCGAGGACCGCCCAGTACGGTCACGGCGGGCGCGGTGACCGTGGCCAGCACCGCGCGGCTGGCGATCGGGGCGGCCGCTGCGTCGACGGTACTCGCCGGACGGGAAACGGCAGTCGCGGGCGTGCCCACCGGCGCGGGGATGTTCGTCAGCTGCTGGAGCAGCGATCCGATCGCGGCCAAATCGGAGGATGTGACGCCAGGGTTGACCGGCTGGTTCTGCGCGGAGATCAACTGCTGCATGAGCATGGTCCGGTTGACCTCCGACAACAGATCGGTGACCTGCTTGTCGGTCTTCGCCTGATCATCCTGCTTGGCTTTGTTGGCCGCGTTCAACAGCTGCGGAAGGGCCTGCACCAGTGGACCGGCGACCGCGGCCAACAACGCGTCGTCGATGCCGAAGATCATCGGTCGGGTGTAGGCGTCGGCGACGAACCGGTTCGCAGGTCGCTGCCGTGCCGACGCCGCACGCGCCAAGGCCGGAGTTGCAGATGGCGGCGGTGACGGCGCGAGCGCACCGAGCACGATCCGCAGGATTTCGGCGAGCAGGGCTGGGACCGCCAGCCCACCAGAACCTTTCGTGGTCGGTTCGAGTAGGACAGGTGCAGCGGCCTGCGAAACGGCGCCGATCAGATCCGCGACGGTGGCGGTTCTGCTGAAGCGCGACTTCGCGGTGTAGACAGGCACCGTGCGGGCGGGCCGACGAACCGGTATCGGCCCAACGGGGGTCGGCGCGGACATGCTCAGCGCCCGTTCCCGACGACGAGCGGAAGTGGCGCCGCGGACGACAGCGGGAACCCGAACCGGCCTCGAATAGGCCGGACCACGGCCGTCTGGTTGGCGGCACGTCTCGAGTTGCGCCAGCGTGCCGCGCTCGTCGATGGCATCGGCCGGCAGCCGCACCGTCGTCCTGGTGTCCACGTGTCGACCGGCCTTGGGGTTGCGTTGCAGGGGCGAGGACCAGTAGGGGCCGTCGATGAGATCGAGTCCATCCTCACGTCGGACCTCCTTGCCCAAATTGATCCGGTAGTAGCTGCTCGTGCCGGTGTCGGCGATGAAGGTGACGCCGGTGTCGTCGCTGTCGTCCAATCGCAAGATGGCAAGTGCCATGGCAGTTCATGGGTTAACGGCCGGCAGGCAACGCGTTGGCGCCAGGCGCGCCGGGGGTGCCCGGCGGTTTGATGGCGGCGACACCGCCATCGGCGTACATGTTCGCGAAGTTGTCGAGCTTGAAGTAGTCGGTCTTGAACTGGATGTTCACCTTGCCCGTGAGCTTGGCCGACAGCGTGTCGGTGGCCTCCTTCTGGGAAGTGTTGATCTGAATGTTGGTGTTGGTCATCGACATCGACCCGCTGGGACCGCCGAAAATCCCGAACAGCGGCGGATCGTATTCCATGGCCAGCGTGGTCGTGTTGATGTTCTGGTCCTGGTGCATCGCCGTGCTCTTGCGGTTGGCAGTGATCATGAATTCGACGCCGGCTTCCACAGTGCCCTTGTCGACCACCAGCCGGGTCACACCCATGAGCAACACTTCGCGAAGCGCGGCCCGATGCTCCTTGGCCATGTTCAGCTTGGTCTCCAGAATCGCCTTTTTGACCTCGGAATCTTCGGTGTCGACCTTTTCTCCCTGAGGGTCGGTGAGCGACAGCTTCATCGAGCCGTCCGGCTGCTGCTCGGTGCTGACGTTGAACTGATCGCTCTTGCTTTCTGCGAGCTTGGCGAAAGTGTCGTCGTCGTTGATCTTCTTGATGAAGTCGGCGGTGGATTTCGTGCATTCCTTCATCAGCTTGATGTAGGAATCGGTCTGTTCCTTCATCACCTTCAGGTTGGCGTTGAACACCGCTTTGAGCAGGTCGGCCACGAATTGCGGGAAGTCGACGGAGTCGACGAGATCGTTGAACGCCTGCGTGGAGCCTTGAAAGCCAGGGTCATAACCCTTGAATCCCATCTCCTTACCCGAGTCGGTGGCGGTGGGCACCGAGTACTCCGGCGGTCGGCCCTGCTGGCGCAGTAGGTTGTCGGCCTCGCGCCGCACGGTATCGAAGTAGACCCGTTGTTGGTCATGCCAGGCGAGGTTCGCGAACGCCGGGCTCTCGGCGAGCCAACTCTGGGCGATGCTGCGGGCCTGGCCGAGGATTTCGCCGTCCGGGGTCACGATGTCGGTCATTTCCGTCTCCATACCTTCGTGACGTCTCACCTAGAAATCCCACTCGTCGCCCGAACCGTCGGCGGCGTGCGTCGGGGCCGGCTGTCCGTTGCCGTTTGCACCGGGCGCACTGCCGTTCGACGAGCCGGGCCAGGGTGCGCTCAGGCCCGGAATGCTGGGCATGCCGGGCAGTTTGGCTACATCCGGCATACCGGCCGGGTGGCCGTTGCCGTACCCATCGCCGTAGCCGTCCTCATAGCTCGAGCCGCCTGGGCGCTCGTCGCCGGCGCCGGTGCTTCCCCCGGCTTCCTCCTGAAGGATCGACTGTGTCGTGATGAACGCGTCGACGTTGCTGATGAACTCCGCGAACGGCGCGTCCTGCTCGAACCGCGACGGCGTGTACTCCGAGATCGCCCGGATCAGCGAGTAGCCGAGGCGAGCCTTGTTGTGCAACACCGAAGCCCGGGTCCGACGGCCCTGACCGGCCTGGAGCTTTTCGACAACCTTCCACCAGGAACCGCCGGACGGCACCAGATGCTTGCGAACCTCCGTGTGACCGAGTATCCGGTTGACCACGAAGTCGAGTTCGGCGTACATCAACGGCGTCATGACCGTCGACATGCCGACGCACGTGACCGACAAGTTGTACTGCAGGTCTTCCACGGCCTGCATGACATTTTGCCGTGACACGTAGTTGTCCGGGTGCGGGCTGGACTGCGCGCGTTCGAGATATCGCGCCGATTCGAGCATGAGGATTTTCCACAGCCGACCGAATTCGGTATTCGGGATGCCCTCGCCGGGAACCGGTTCGGTGCCTTGGTCGAAGACCTGACGGTAGAACGAACGCCGTTCACCATCGCGTGTGCAGCGCATGGTCCGCTCCTGCCCGGTTTCACGGTCGATACCGGGGAACTGCTCGGAGAAGACGTAGTTCTCGAGATCACGGCGCAGTTGCGGGTCCTCCACCGCGAAGCCCTCGCGGAACAGGTAGCGGTGGGTGAAGAAGCGCACCGCATCGAACACCCCGAGTTCTTCACCGAGCACCATGACGTAGTAGAGCTGCGCGGCGCATTTCACCGCGGCAGTGGAAACCTGCAGCGACGCGCTGTCTTCCACGAAGAAGCTGACGGCGAACGGGTCGTCGGTCGTTCCGCCGCTGGACGTGGTCGTGGTCGTGGCCGCCTTCGCGAGGTACATCGGCAGGATGAACGGTGCGTTTTGTTTGGTGATTTCCACCGTGGACTCTTTGATGTACTGCACCAGGCGGGGCCGAATCTCGGCGGGAATGTCGGTGATCTTGAGCTTGGTGCCCTCTTCGATCAGCTCGTCGTACTTCGAGCTGTCGATGAACGACGTCGCCACGTCGATCGCGCCCGCGCCCAGCGAATCCTCGGACATGCTGAGCCCGGCCAGTGCAGCCACCACCTCGCTGTCGTCATCGTCGATTCCCTTGACCCGCAGGCGTTTATCGTGGATGTGGTCACGGGAGGCGCTCACCACGGTGTAACGCACGATCTCCTGCACACCGGCCGGTCGGGTGAACACGTAGTTCAGCAGCGCCGCCTGCTGGGTGATGCCCAGTGTCAATGCCGCACGCAGCACAAGCAGGTCTCGCACGCTCGCGAGATCAAGGGCGGTGCGGGTGTTGAAGTCGAGGTCGCTTCGGCGTTCCTCGAGGCTTTCGTCGAACCGGTAGCGCATGCGCGCCAGGACCGGGTCCTTGTCGATGACCTCTTGTAGGGTCTGCTCACCTGCGTGTGGTCGCTGGTCGCGCAGTCGGTCGGCGAGGCTGCCGTCGGCCCACTTGCCGACACCCGATGAAGCACGCCGCGGTGTCAGCGGCGCCTCGAGCAGGGCCGCGAGTACATCGTTGCCCCCTTCTTCGGGGTTGATGACTTGTTTCCTGAGCAAGGCGTCGAGTTCGGCGAGTCGGTCCTCGGCGAAGGAATCCACTGCCGGGGCGAAGCCCGTCATGGTGGCGTTGGCACGTCGAATCCGAAATCCCTGCGGTGCGATGACGCGCGGCTCGAACTCGGAACCGGTCAGTGTCGTCATGGGAATCTCCTGCGTGCCGTGTCGATTGGTTGTGCGGTTTGGGCCGTCAATTCAGCGACGCCATAAGCCATTTGAAGGCATCGGTCATGTTGATCACGCCGTAGCCGGCGTGTGGTGTCCGAAGACGGCGGTCGGGCCGGTCGGAGGTCGCACGGAGGATCTTGATGACGTCGTCGACGCCGAGGCCGAATCCGTTCTCGCGGGCGAACGATTTGAGCAGCGCCACCGCGCCCGCGACACACGGCGCGGCCTGCGAGGTGCCCGATGCCACCGCATAGTGCCCGCCGGCGAAGCTGGACAAGATGTTCACGCCGGGCGCCACCACGGTGATGCGGGCACCATAGGACGTGAACGACGCGACGTTGCCGTCGTCGTCGACCGCGCCGACCGCGACCACCCCGGGCAGCGCGCCTGGGTAATACTTGGTGTCGGTGCCGTCGTTCCCGCTGGCGGCCACGACGCTGACCCCACGCGCGAGCGCGTAGCGGATCACGTCCTCGTGCGGTAGGCCACCGCCGGTGTGGCGAATGCCGAGGCTCATGTTGATCACGTCGGCGCGATGATCCACCGCCCATTTGATGGCGGGGTTGATGTTGTCGACCACCCCGGCGCCCTGTTTACGACCGTCGACATCGAGGGTCGCCAACACCCGAACCGCCATCAGTCGGCAGTCCGGTGCGATACCGGGGTTCATGCGCAGGCCTTCGGCGGCGATGATCCCGGCGACGTGAGTTCCATGCCCGAGTTCATCCTCTGGATCGTTGTCGGCGTCCAGGAAGTCACCGACGAACGACGAGGTGTCCAGGCCCGTCAGATTCACGAAATCAGCTTTGGCGACGATCTTTCCGCGCAGCTCGGGGTGATCGAGGTTGATGCCGGTGTCGAGGACCGCGATGCGCACATCGCGGTGCCCCCGGGTGAGTGCACGGGCGAAGTCCAGGCCGACGAGGTCGGAGTCGCCGTACCCGGTGCTCTGCGCGGTCGCGTCGAAAGCCGGACGCGGAGCGGGAATCTGCGCACCGCCGACCTCGAGTTGATGAACGCTTTCCACCGAAGGCAGCGAAGTCAGGCGAAGCAGCGCATCGTCGGGCAGCCGCGTCTGCTCCTGCTGCATCACCAGGCGGTAGGTGCGGTCCAATCCGTGGTGGACCTCCAGGGCCGCCCAGCCGTCCAGCGCGGGCGCATACTCGTGGGTCACCCAGAACGACCGGCCCGCGGCGTGCAGCACCGCGTCGACTTCGGCGTTCACCGACGTCACCGAGCTGGACTTGTCGGTGATGAACGAGATCCAGTCCGGAATGTGCGGCGGCTCGGGGATTCGGCGTCGCATCTTCACCACCAAGTGGTGCTTCACGGCAGGAAGTGTCCAACGCGGCGACGCCCGGCGACTATGCGTAGAACTACTACCCGGCGGGCACCGGCTCGCGAGGCGGTGAGCCGGACTTCAGCAGACCCAACGACTGCGCCCGTCGTACGGCCAGCAGCCGGTCGTGTGCATCCAACTTGCGGTAGACGCTGCCGAGATGTTTATGCACGGTTCGTTCGGAGACCTCAAGGCGTGCGGCGATGGATCGGGCCAGCAGCCCCTCGCTCAGCATCTCGAGCACTTCGCGCTCGCGGGCGGTCAGCAGCACGGCATAGCCGGCTTCGGCATTCGAAGGCGGTGTGCGGCAGGGGAAGAGGCGATCGACAAGCTCCTCGATGAGCAACAGTGCGGGCCGGGATGCCACGAGGACCTCGCTGTCGGAGTCGTCGAACGGCCGGGTCCGCTTCAGCACGATCAAGCTCGGCGATCGGGTGTCGGTGCGCAACGGCAACTCGGCGAGGTGCCCGGCGCCCAACGCTTCGTACACCCGGCGCCTGGTGACGCTGATGACCCACCAGTCCCGCCCGGGCGCGGCAGGTGTTTCCAACTGCTGATCGAATACGCGCCGATCGGGGTGATCGCTGGAGCATATGCACCAGTGCGAAAGGCCCGAGTCGGCCTGCAACCGAATGTGGCCGGCCGCGGTGGCCTGCACCATGGCGGCGCCGAAGCGGCACAGCAGCATCAAACCGCGCGTCCGCGCCGAGCCGCTGTCCTCAAGGCCGATCACTTCCGCGATGCAGTCGAGGGCCTGCGCGCAGCCGTGATCAGCAAAGCGCTCTGGCCCGGATGCCATGTCGAACTCGAATCGGGATGGCGCAGCCTAGGCCGGTCGCCAGGCCCCTAGCGTTGGAACCGGTGAGGGCGTGGCACATGGCGCAGAAACCGCATCGCTTGCAGTCGTGATTCCCCCATAGGTCCCTCCAGGAAGCCGCACGTCGGATGGACTACTTGTACTCCTCCGTCGGCGTGATCGCTGGGGTACTCGACTACTCGAATTCGGGCGGTTCAGCCGCGCAAAGAATTCCGTTCGCGAAGCCGATTTCCCAGCTCGTAGTGCATTTCTGCTTCCGTCATCACATGGCCGTTTAGATAATTCGCGTTATGTTGCGACCCGCGCAGCACACGTGGCGGCAGCAAACCCCACGCCAGCGGGTCAGCCGCCGCGGAAACCCGGGCCGCGGCGGCGCAGATAGCGCTCGAACTCGGCGGCCAGCGCGTCGCCGTCGATCTTGCCGAGCACGTCGTGCATATCCACCTCGGCGTCACCGCGCTGCTCCAGCGACTGCACGTACTCGGCGATCTCGTCGTCGTCGGCCGTCATCTCCGAGACCGCCTGCTCCCATTCCTCGGCCTGGGCGGGCAGGTCGCCGAGCGGCACCTCGACGTCGAGCACGTCCTCCACGCGGCGCAGCAGCGCCACCGTGGCCTTGGGGCACGGCGGCTGCGACACATAGTGCGGCACCGCCGCCCAGAACGTCACCGCCGGGATACCGGCCTGCACGCACGCGTCCTGAAGCACCCCGGCGATACCGGTCGGGCCCTCGTAGCGGGTCTCCTCGAGCCCGAACGTCTCCGCGGAGTCCGACGAGTAGGCCGCCCCGGACACCGGCACCGGCCGGGTATGCGGGGTGTCGGCGAGCAACGCGCCCAGGATCACCACGGTCTGCACGTTGAGCTTGTCGGCGATCGCCAGCAGCTCGGCGCAGAACGTGCGCCACCGCATATTGGGCTCCACCCCGTTCATCAGCACGATGTCGCGCTCCGAGCCCGGGGGCCGGCAGTGCGAGATGCGCATCGAGGGCCACACCAACTCCCGGGTGACGCCGTCGACCTGGCGGATTACCGGCCTGTTGACCTGGTAGTCGTAGTAGGACTCATCGTCGATCTCCACCAGCGGTTCGGCGCCCCAGATCGCCTCCAAGTGGTCCAGCGCGTCGCTGGCGGCGTCACCGGCGTCGTTCCAGCCTTCGAAAGCCGCAACGATGATGGTGTCGTTGAGTTCGGGCAGGCCCGGGCGGTTTTCAGATGAGCCGCTCGCATCCGACAGGGTCACAACGCCAGCGTAAGCCCTGCGCGGGGGAGAGGAGCGCCATCGCCACATGAGCCGACTTGAACGGGCCACTACCCTGTATGGGTGGCTGAGGTAACCCAACCGGCCGCCACCGGCCAGCCGAAGCCACCAAGACGAAATACGTTCGGCTGCAATCCGGTTAATGCGGACTGTCACCCGCTGGCACGGCGATTCGCAGCGACGAGGAGACGCCAAACAGGTTAGGACGTAGACTTTGCTGGTCGAGAGGCGTTGCAACGGCTATCTGGGGGCGGTTCCCCTCGGTATCCGCCACGCTCGACGAGGTCAACAAGGACGCCTTCCGTTACGGAAGGAGCGCCCATGACCGATTTTGAGCCCAATATCCGCCCTGACTGCACCGACGAACTCACGGCCACGCTGCGCCAACGGATTATGGTCATCGACGGCGCGATGGGCACCGCGATCCAGCGTGACCGGCCCGACGAGGCCGGCTATCGCGGCGAGCGGTTCAAGGACTGGCCGAGCGATCTGCAGGGCAACAACGACCTGCTCAACCTGACGCAAGCGCAGATCATCGAGGCGATCCACCGCGAATATCTGGAGGCGGGCGCCGAAATTCTGGAGACCAACACGTTCAACGCGAATGCGGTCTCCATGTCCGATTACGGCATGGCCGAGCTCAGCTACGAGCTGAACTACACCGGCGCCGCTCTGGCGCGGGCGGCGTGCGACGAGTTCGGCACCCCGGAGCGGCCCCGCTACGTCGCCGGGGTGCTGGGGCCCACGACGCGGACCGCGTCGATCTCACCGGACGTCAACGACCCCGGCGCCCGCAACGTCTCCTACGACCAGCTCGCCGCCGCCTACCTCGAAGCGGCCAACGGCCTGGTCGACGGCGGCGCCGACATCCTGCTCGTCGAGACCATCTTCGACACCCTGAACGCCAAGGCGGCGGTGTTCGCCATCGAGACGCTGTTCGAGGAGCGCGGCCGCCGCTGGCCGGTGATCATCTCGGGCACCATCACCGACGCGTCCGGGCGCACGTTGTCCGGTCAGGTCACCGAGGCGTTCTGGAACTCGATCCGGCACGCCAAGCCGCTCGCGGTCGGCCTGAACTGCGCGCTGGGCGCGCCGGAGATGCGGCCCTACATCGCCGAGATATCGCGCATCGCCGACACGTTCGTGTCCTGCTATCCGAACGCCGGGCTGCCCAACGCGATGGCCGAGTACGACGAGACCCCGGAGCGTCAGGCCAGTTACCTCGCCGACTTCATCGAGGCCGGCTTCGTCAACCTGGTCGGCGGGTGCTGCGGGACGACGCCGGCGCACATCGCCGAGATCGCCAGGGTCGTCGAGGGCAAGGCGGCGCGCCAGGTGCCGGAGGTCCCGGTGGCTACCCGCCTCTCGGGTCTGGAGCCGCTCAACATCGACGACGACTCCCTGTTCGTCAACATCGGTGAGCGCACCAACATCACCGGTTCGGCCCGGTTCCGCAACCTGATCAAGGCCGAGGACTACGACACCGCGTTGTCGGTGGCCCTGCAGCAGGTCGAGGTCGGTGCGCAGGTCATCGACATCAACATGGACGAGGGCATGATCGACGGCGTCGCCGCGATGGACCGGTTCACCAAGCTGATCGCCTCCGAACCCGACATCAGCCGCGTCCCGGTGATGATCGACTCCTCCAAGTGGGAGGTCATCGAGGCCGGCCTGAAGAACGTGCAGGGCAAACCGATCGTCAACTCGATCTCCATGAAGGAGGGCGAGGAGAAGTTCATCGAGGAGGCCCGGCTGTGCCGCAAGTACGGTGCCGCGGTCGTCGTGATGGCCTTCGACGAGCAGGGGCAGGCCGACAACCTGGAGCGCCGCAAGGAGATCTGTGCGCGCGCCTACCGGGTCCTGACCGAAGAGGTCGGCTTCCCGGCTGAGGACATCATCTTCGACCCGAACTGCTTCGCGCTGGCCACCGGGATCGAGGAGCACGCGACGTACGGCATCGACTTCATCGAGGCCTGCGCGTGGATCAAGGAGAACCTGCCGGGGGTGCATCTCTCCGGCGGTATTTCCAACGTGTCGTTCTCGTTCCGCGGCAACAACCCGGTGCGCGAGGCGATTCACGCGGTGTTCCTCTATCACGCCATCAAGGCCGGCCTGAGCATGGGCATCGTCAACGCGGGTGCGTTGGTGCCCTACGACTCGATCGACCCTGAACTGCGCGAGCGCATCGAAGATGTCGTGCTGAACCGTCGCGAGGACGCCGCCGAGCGGCTGCTGGAGATCGCCGAACGGTTCAACAGCACCGAAAAAGCCGACGAGGCCACCGCGGCCGAGTGGCGTAACCAACCGGTGCGCGAGCGGATCACGCACGCGTTGGTCAAGGGCATCGACGCCTACGCCGAGTCGGACACCGAGGAACTGCGCGCCGAGATCGCCGCGGCGGGCGGGCGCCCGATCGAGGTGATCGAGGGTCCGCTGATGGACGGGATGAACGTCGTCGGAGACCTCTTCGGTTCGGGCAAGATGTTTCTGCCCCAGGTGGTGAAGTCGGCCCGGGTGATGAAGAAGGCCGTTGCGTACCTGCTGCCGTACATCGAGGCAGAGAAGGAAGAGTCCGGAATCACGGGCAAGGACACCAACGGCACCATCGTGATGGCGACGGTGAAGGGCGACGTCCACGACATCGGCAAGAACATCGTCGGGGTTGTCCTGCAGTGCAACAACTTCGAGGTAATCGACCTCGGTGTGATGGTGCCCGCACAGAAGATTCTGGCCGCGGCCAGGGAACACGACGCCGACATCATCGGGCTGTCCGGGCTGATCACCCCGTCCCTGGACGAGATGTCCAACTTCGCGGTCGAGATGGAACGCGAGGGACTGGAGATCCCGCTGCTGATCGGTGGCGCCACCACCTCGCGGGCCCACACGGCCGTGAAGATCTCGCCGCGGCGCAGCGGTCCGGTGGTCTGGGTCAAGGATGCTTCGCGCTCGGTGCCGGTGGCTGCCGCGCTGCTGGACGACAAGCAGCGGCCCGCCCTTCTGGAGGAGACCGAGAAGGACTACGCCGCGCTGCGCGATCGGCACGCCAAGAAGAACGAGCGGCCGATGCTGACGCTGGACAAGGCCCGCGCGAACCGGACGCCGATCGAGTGGGACGGCTACACGCCGCCGGTGCCCGCCCAGGGACTCGGGGTGCGGGAGTTTCTGGACTACGACCTCGCCGAATTGCGCGAGTACATCGACTGGCAGCCGTTCTTCAACGCCTGGGAGATGAAGGGCCGCTTCCCCGACATCCTCAACAACCCAGCAACCGGCGAGACCGCTCGCAAGCTGTATGACGACGCCCAGGAAATGCTCGACACCGTGATCAAGGAGAAGTGGCTGACGGCCAACGGGGTGATCGGGTTCTTCCCGGCCAACGCGGTCGGCGACGACGTCGAGGTCTACACCGACGAGACCCGCACCCAGGTGTTGACCACGTTGCACAACCTGCGCCAGCAAGGTGAGCACCGCGAAGGCATCCCGAACCGCTCGCTGGGCGACTACGTCGCGCCCAAAGACACTGGGTTGGCCGACTACGTCGGCGCCTTCGCCGTCACCGCGGGGCTGGGCAGCCAGGAAAAGATCATGGAGTTCAAGGCAGCCCTCGACGATTACAGCGCGATCCTGCTGGAGTCGATCGCCGATCGGCTGGCGGAGGCGTTCGCCGAACGGATGCACCAGCGGGTCCGCACGGAGTTCTGGGGATACCAGCCCGACGAGCAGCTCGACAACGAGGCACTGATCGGGGAGCGCTACGTCGGGATCCGCCCGGCACCGGGCTATCCGGCGTGCCCGGAGCACACCGAGAAGGCCACGCTGTGGCAGTTGATGGATGTGCAGACCCGGACCGGCATCGAGCTGACCGAGTCGATGGCGATGTGGCCGGGCGCCGCCGTCAGCGGCTGGTATTTCTCGCACCCGCAGTCCCAGTACTTCGTGGTCGGCCGGGTGGCCCAGGACCAGGTCGCCGACTACGCCACCCGCAAGGGCTGGACGCTGAAGGAAGCCGAGCGCTGGCTGAGCTCCAACCTCAGCTACAACCCCGAGGACTGACACAATCGCGGACATGCATGGCGTGCTTTTCGATATGGATGGCACGCTCGTCGACTCCGAAAAGCTCTGGGACATCTCGCTGGCCGCGCTCTACGCCGAACTGGGCGGCCAGCTGAGCCCGGAGGTCCGAGCGTCGTTGGTGGGCAGCTCGGCCGAAGACACCATCCGCACCGTGTACGCCGACCTCGGCCTCGACCAGGACCCGGCCGCGATGGCCGAATCCGACCGGTGGCTGCACGCCTACACCGCCGAGCTGTTCGAGGACGGGCTGGCTTGGTGCGAAGGCGCCCGTGAACTGCTGGAAGCGCTTGCCGCCGAGGCTGTTCCGATGGCGTTGGTCACCAACACCCAGCGCCTGCTGACCGAGCGTGCGCTGAACAGTATTGGCGGGCATTACTTTTCGGCAACCGTCTGCGGCGACGAAGTGCGTCGCGGCAAGCCCGCCCCCGACGCCTACCAGCGGGCCGCCGACCTGCTCGGGGTGACACCGGCGAAGTGCCTGGCGATCGAGGACTCCGTCACCGGCACCGCCGCGGCCGAGAACGCCGGCTGCCCGGTGCTGGTGGTACCCAACGACGTCGAGGTACCCGCCGGCCCCCGCCGCCGACACGTCGACTCGCTCGCGGGTTTGGACGCCGCGGCGTTGCGGAGCATCTACGCGCAGCTTTCGCGCGAACGAGGAGTGCAGAGCGCCTGACCGCGCGACGTTGGCCGAACAGCCCGCCTGACGCGGGCGCCAATGATTCAATGTTTCTCTTGTCACGCATGCTGCGGAGGGGCGACACATGAGTCATTCACCGGCCGGCGCACCCGAATCCGGATTGGATTACGAGGAGACGGAGCACGCCGGTCGGGTCGTGCGGATCGCGGCCGTAGCGGCACTGGGCGGGCTGCTCTTCGGATACGACAGCGCGGTGATCAACGGCGCGGTCGCCGCGATCGAGGACGAGTTCGCAATCGGCGGCCTCGGGTTGGGCTTCGCGGTGGCATCGGCGTTGCTGGGGGCCGCGGTCGGCGCGATGACCGCGGGCGGGCTCGCCGACAAGATCGGCCGCCTTGCGGTGATGAAGATCGCCGCCCTGCTCTTCTTGATCAGCGCGTTCGGCACCGGTCTGGCGTTCAACTTCGTCGGCGACAACAACGACCTCTACCTCGGGCTGCCCAGCGGTCTGTGGATGCTGGTGGTGTTCCGCATCGTCGGCGGCATCGGGGTGGGTGTCGCCTCGGTGATCGCCCCGATGTACATCGCGGAGACCTCGCCACCGCGGATCCGCGGCCGGCTCGGCTCGCTGCAGCAGTTGGCGATCGTCACCGGCATCTTCTTGTCGTTGGCGATCGACTACCTGCTGGCCCACCTTGCCGGCGGTTCCAGCGAAGTCCTCTGGCTCGGCATGGAGGCGTGGCGCTGGATGTTTTTGATGATGGCCATTCCGGCCGTCGTCTACGGCTCGCTGGCGTTCACGATTCCCGAGTCGCCGCGTTATCTCGTTGCGAAATACCGGATTCCGGAAGCCCGCAGGGTTCTCACCATGCTGCTGGGGGAGAAGAACCTGGAGCTGACGATCACCCGCATCCAGAAGTCACTCGAGTCCGAGAAGCCGCCGTCATGGCGCGACCTACGCAAGCCCACCGGCGGCATCTACGGCATCGTGTGGGTCGGTCTCGGCTTGTCGATGTTCCAACAGTTCGTCGGCATCAACGTGATCTTCTACTACTCCAACATCCTGTGGGAGGCCGTCGGCTTCGAGGAGAGCCAGGCGTTCATCATCACCGTGATCACGTCGGTGACCAACATCGTCACCACGTTGATCGCGATCGCGCTGATCGACAAGGTCGGGCGCAAACCCCTGCTGCTCGTCGGTTCGGCGGGCATGGCGGTCACGCTGAGCACGATGGCGGTGATCTTCGCCACCGCGGGCAGCGAGGTGGTCGACGGCGTCGAACAACCGGTGCTCGAAGGTGCGTCCGGGCCCATCGCGTTGGTCGCGGCGAACCTGTTCGTGGTGTCGTTCGGCATGTCGTGGGGCCCGGTGGTGTGGGTGCTGCTCGGCGAGATGTTCCCCAACCGCATCCGCGCCGCGGCGCTCGGCCTGGCCGCCGCCGGACAGTGGGTGTCCAACTGGCTGATCACCGTGACGTTCCCGGGCCTGCGCGACCATCTGGGCGGGGCCTACGGCTTCTATGCGCTGTGCGCGGTGCTGTCGTTTGTGTTCGTCTGGCGCTGGGTGGCGGAGACCAAAGGCAAGCACCTGGAGGATATGCAGCAGGATGTTTCGGTGTCGAAACCGCGTGCTGACTAAACCCGCGTGACCCGCACCCAAGCGGCGTGGGACAATCGCGTGCCGTGAAGACCTTCGAAGCGCTGTTCGCCGAACTGTCCGAGCGCGCGCGGACCCGCCCTGCAGGCAGCGGCACCGTCGCAGCGCTCGACGGCGGCGTGCACGGGGTGGGTAAGAAGATCCTCGAAGAGGCCGGCGAGGTGTGGCTGGCCGCCGAACACGAGAGCGACGAGGCGCTGGCCGAGGAGATCAGCCAACTGCTGTACTGGACGCAGGTGCTGATGCTCGCGCGCGGCCTCACGCTCGAAGACGTCTACGCGAAGCTATGACCGACATGCTGCGCGTCGCCGTCCCGAACAAAGGCACGCTGTCCGAACCGGCCTCCGAGATCCTGTCGGAGGCCGGATACCGGCGCCGCACCGACTCCAGGGATTTGACGGTCGTCGACGTCGCCAACCACGTCGAGTTCTTCTTCCTGCGGCCCAAGGACATCGCCACCTACGTCGGGTCGGGTGAGCTGGACTTCGGCATCACCGGACGCGATCTCGCCGCCGAATCCGATGCGCCGGTGCGCGAACGGCTGGCACTGGGGTTCGGCTACTCGACCTTCCGCTACGCGGCGCCGGCCGGAACCACCTGGCGGGTCGAGGATCTGGCAGGTAAGCGGATCGCCACGGCGTTTCCGAACCTGGTCCGAAAAGATCTGGCGGAAAAGGGAATCGAGGCCACGGTGATCCGCCTCGACGGTGCGGTCGAGATTTCGGTGCAGCTGGGCCTCGCCGACGCGATCGCCGACGTGGTGGGTTCGGGCCGAACCCTCGGCCTGCACAACCTGGTGGCGTTCGGGGCATCGCTGTGCGATTCAGAGGCGGTGCTCGTCGAACGCGTCGACGCCTCCGACGACAACCGCTCGGCCCGCGACCAATTGGCCGGGCGCGTCCAAGGCGTGGTGCGGGGCCAGCAGTACCTGATGCTGGACTACGACTGTCCGCGCAGCGTGCTCGACGCCGCGATCGCGGTCACGCCCGGCCTGGAATCGCCCACCATCGCGCCGCTGGCCGATACGGCGTGGGTCGCCGTGCGCTCGCTCGTGCCGCGCCGCGACGTCAACGCCATCATGGACCAGCTCGGGGCCATCGGCGCGAAGGCGATCCTGGCCTCCGATATCCGGTTCTGCCGCATCTGATTCATCCGGCCGGCGCCCTTGGGCCGTGTTAGCGTCCGAGGGGCGTATTCACCGGTCGGAGGTCGACATGACGCAGGCTCTGGTTATCTTGCTCGCGCTGCTGATCGGTGTGATCGCCGGTCTGCGTTCGTTCACCGCGCCTGCGGTGGTGTCATGGGGCGCGGTACTGGGCTGGATCGACGTGGGCGACAAGTGGTCTGAGTGGATGGCGCATCCGATCACCGTCACGGTGTTGACGATCTTCCTGCTGGTGGAGTTGGTCACCGACCAACTGCCGCAGACACCGAGCCGCAAGACGACGCTTCCGTTCCTCTTCCGGCTCATCATGGGCGGCTTCGCAGGCGCCGTCATCGGCAGCGCGTTCTTCCACACGTTCAGCGCACTGGGCGCCGGAATCGTCGGCGCGGTGCTCGGCACCCTGGCAGGCGCGGCGGCCAGGGCGCGGTTGGCGTCGCTGCGCAGCGGCCAGGACCGCCCCGGCGCCATCCTCGAGGACATCGTCGCTGTCGGCGGCGGATTCCTCATCGCCTTCCTCGTCAGCCTCATCTGAGCGGCAGCCGATGGCGGAGAAGTTCGACGCGATCATCGTCGGCGCCGGTCAGGCCGGGCCACCGCTGGCCGGCCGGCTGACCGAAGCCGGACAGACGGTCGCGGTGATCGAACGCAAACTGGTCGGCGGCACCTGCGTCAACTACGGCTGCATCCCCACCAAAACCCTGGTGGCCAGCGCCCACGCCGCCCATCTGGCGCGCCGCGGAGCCGAATACGGGGTGGGCACAGGCGAAGTCACGATCGACATGCGAAAGGTCAAGGCCCGCAAGGACAGCATCGTCGACGACGACCGCGAAGGTGTGGAGTCCTGGCTGACCGGGATGTCGGGGTGTACGTTCCTGCGCGGCCACGCCCGGTTCGAGGACCCGCACACGATCCGGGTCGACGACCGGGTGCTGGAGGCCGACCGGATCTTCCTCAACGTCGGCGGCCGCGCGGTGGCCCCCGACATGCCCGGGTTGTCTGACATCGACTACATGACCAATGTCGGCATGCTCGAACTCGACACCGTGCCTGAGCATCTGGTGATCATCGGCGGCAGCTACATCGCGTTGGAGTTCGCGCAGATGTACCGCCGGTTCGGCGCCGGCGTCACGGTGATCGAGAGGGGCCCGCGGTTGACGTCCCGAGAGGACGAGGACGTCTCGGCGGCCATCAAGGAGATCCTCGAAGCCGAGGGGATCGAGGTGGTCGTCGACGCGACCGCGATCCGGTTCGCCAAGCGCGACGGAGGTTTTGAGGTGACGCCGCGGGACGGCGCACCACCCATCGCCGGCACCCACCTGCTTGTCGCGGTGGGCAGGCAACCCAACACCGACGACCTCGGTTTGGACCGGGCCGGCGTCGACACCGACTCGCGCGGCTACATCGTCGTCGACGATCAGCTACGCACCAACGTCGCACATATCTGGGCGATGGGCGACTGCAACGGCCGCGGCGCGTTCACCCACACGTCCTACAACGACTTCGAGATCGTCGCGGCCAACCTGCTCGACGACGATCCGCGCCGCGTCAGCGACCGAGTGCTGACCTACGCCCTCTACACCGATCCGCCGCTGGGCCGCGCCGGGATGACCGAGGAGCAGGTCCGCCGCTCAGGCCGAAAGGCGTTGGTGGGCAAGCGACCGATGACCCGGGTGGGCCGCGCCGTCGAGAAGGGGGAGACCAAGGGGTTCATGAAGGTGGTGGTCGACGCCGAGACCGAGAAGATCCTCGGTGCGGCGATCCTCGGCGTCGGCGGCGATGAGGTGATTCACGCGATCCTCGACATCATGACCGCCGACGAGCCCTACACCGCGATCTCGCGCACGATGCACATCCACCCCACGGTCAGCGAGTTGGTGCCGACGATGCTGCAGGAGATGACACCGCTGACGTAGCCGAGCGCCCGACGTTGAGTTGCCACGCCACCAGCGCCACCCGCGCGCCGAGATGACGGCACGTCTGCACATCGGAGGCGTGCACCTGATCGACTCCGGCGTCCACGTCGGTCTGCGCACCCGCCCCCAGCCAGAAGCCCAGCCGGTTCAGATCGTCCTCGCTGCCGCGCGAACTGTTCCACCCCGGCGGCAGGCCCAGATTGACCCAGTGCATGTGGTGTTGTGCGGCGAACAGGGCTAGCGATGTCAGCGTGCCGAGTTTGTCGCCGCTTTTGGCCCCGGAGTTGGTGAAGCCCGCGGCGACCTTGTCCCGCCAGGCGCCCTCGATGCAGCGCCTGCCGGTCTTCTCGGCGAACGCCTGAAAACCGGCGGACACGTTGCCCATGTAGGTGGCGCTGCCGAAGACGATGCCGTCGGCGCGGTCCAGCGCGTCCCAGTCGGTCTCGGTCATCCGGTCGAGCGCGATCACCCTGACGTCCGCGCCGACTCCGCGTGCGCCGGCCGCGACGGCGTCGGCGAGCACCGCGGTGTGCCCGAACCCGGAATGGTAGGCGACCGTCAGTGCGGGCGCTGCGATGTCAGAACCGTTGTGTCTCATCTCAATTGAACTCCAGCCGTGTCGAACCAGTGATTTCTTGACGACGGGTCGCCCAGTCCGGCAACTTCTCCCCGGCAAGGTGGGCTTCCAGTCGGTCCAGGAAGGCGTGGGTGCCGCTGCGGAAACCCGAAGCGCTGCGCACCCCGAGACCGCGGTGAGTGAACCGCAGCAGGGTGCCGTCGCCGTCGGGGATCAGCTCGTAGCGCACGACGCCGTCTTCGACGATCGGCTGCTTCCATTCGTGCTCAAGGACATTGGGTGGATCCCACACCAGGATGCGACCGGTCATCCGTTTGCGCTCGGGAGGCAGCGGTGGGCCGGCCGCGACCATCTCGATCGAGCCGCCTTCGCGGGCGTCGATGGTCGTCTCACCGAACCACTGCGCACGCTTGGCGGGGTCGGTGATCGCCGACCACACCGCGTCGACCGGGTAGGGCAGGCGCCGCTCGAAGGTGAGCACCGCGCGGTCGCCGTCGACAATGATTTTCCCGTCGCTCCCGGTCATGTCCGGTCCCGGTGCGCGTCGTGCAGATGGCGTTCCAGGGCGTCCAGATGGCCGGCCCAGTAGCGCCGATAGCGATCGATCCACTCGTCGATGGCGACCAGGCCGTCGGCGCGCAGCGCATAAATCCGCCGCTGCGCGTCCGGTCGTACCTCGACCAGTCCGACCTCGCGCAGCACCCGAAGATGCCGTGACACCGTCGGCTGGGTCAGCTCCGGCAGCGTCGCCACCAGTTCGCCCGCGGTGCGCTCACCGTCGATGAGCGCGTCGAGCAAAGCGCGCCGACTCGGTTCGGCCACTGCTTCGAAGACGTCCATGCCAGCAGTATTGCATCCCATCTATATAGATGCAACAACATATATCTAGGGCCGGCGTTGCACCAGCAGCGTCTGCGCCGAGGTGCCGATGAAACCCTGGCGGTCGAAGAGTTCCGCGGTGGTCACGCCGAGGCCGTCGGGGCCGATCGAACCGCGGGCGCGCAGCGCGAAGTCGGTGCCCACCGGCAGCCGGTGCAGATGCACCGCGGTGTCGGTGTTCATGAACACGAACTGCTGGGGATCCAGCGCTGCGCCTGCGCCGTTGGCCGAATCGACGACCATCGCCAGCGCCTGCAGATCCGTCGTCGGTTCGGAGTCCACAAGCGGCACAAGGGGGCTGAGCCAGATGACGTTTCCGGTGTCACCGGTGTCGGGTTGTCGACGCCAGCTGACCGTCTCGAGGTAGCCCGGTGCGCCGTGCCACCCGTGCGGCACCGACAACGCCTCACCCTCGACCAGCGGGGGATAGCGGTCGGTCGCCGCGTCGGCGGTATCGCTGGTGGCCAGCAGCCACGCCGTGACGCGCGCCACCACCCGGTACGTGCCGTCGGGTTGCGCCGCAGACATTTCGGCGACCATCAACGAGATCCGCCTGCCCGGGCGGTCCACCCACGCCCGCACCCGCACCCGCGCCACCGGAATCGCGCCGAGGATGTCGAGCGTCAACCGGCCGATCCGCAACCCGGAATCGCCGACGAGCGCCTCGATGTGCTTGGTCATCAACGCCAGCGGCGGAGAGCCGTGCTGGATTTCGGGATCCCAGTTGCTGCGGGTGCCGTCGGTGGAGTCGAAGACCGCGTACTCGCCGTCGACGCCGACGCGGCGGAAATAGCAGTCGATCACGCGGCCGGCTCCGCGCCACGCAGCACCACGTCGTCACTGGACCCGCGGCCTTCATCGGGCGTCTGCGGCCAACCCGGATACGGCGGGGGTGTCCCGCCGAACACCGGACAGTGCGCGTGGTGGGCGCACCAGTCACACATCCGCGACGGGCTCGGCCGGAAGTCGCCGGTGGCCCCCGCGGTTTGGATGGCCCGCCAGATCGCCGACAACGTCTTCTCGAACCGCAGCAGCTCCTCGACGTCGGGCGTGTAGTCCAGAATCTGACCGTCGGCCAGATACAGCAGCCGCAGCCGGGCGGGCACCACCCCGCGCGAGCGCAGCAGCGCCACCGCGTAGAACTTCATCTGGAACATCGCCTTGAACTCGGCGTGTGCGCGCGCCTCCGGTGGGGCCTTGCCGGTCTTGTAGTCGACCACCCGAAGCTCGCCGGTGGGCGCGACGTCGATGCGGTCGACGAACCCGCGCAGCAGCGTGCCGTCCTCGAGCTCGACCTCGACGCGTTGTTCGCAGCTCTGCGGGTCGAACCGGGTGGGATCCTCGAGTCGGTAATAGCCCGCCAGCAGCGCCCGCGCCTCGTCCAGCAGCGCCGGGTCGATCTGATCGGCGAGCTCGGGCTCGGCGGCCACCAGCCGTTCGGCGGCCGGCACGACGAGCGTCATCGCCGTCTGCGGGCGCCGCTGATCGGCCGGCAGCGTGTAGAGCTGTTCCAGCGCGGCGTGCACCACCGAACCGCGCACCTGCGCGGCCGACGGCGGCTCGGGCAACCGGTCGATGGCGCGGAACCGGTACAGCAGCGGGCACTGCTTGAAGTCGGCGGCCCGCGACGGCGACAGCGCCGGACGCCGGGCCGCCCGTTCGTCCGGCACGTCGGTCATAGAGGCAGCCTATGACTGAGCTCCGACAACCCCGGACAGCCGTGGCGGCGAGTCGACTGGCACGCTGAACGGCTGTGGCAGGCAACTCGCGGACCGGTCCGTTCGCCGTCGGCGATCGGGTTCAGCTCACCGATGCAAAGGGTAGGCGCTACACGATGCTGCTCACCCCCGGCGGTGAGTTCCACACGCATCGCGGCATCATCTCGCTGGACACCGTGATCGGCCTGCCGGAGGGCAGCGTGGTGAAGTCAACCAGCGGCGACCAGTTCCTGGTGCTGCGCCCGCTGCTCGTGGACTACGTGATGTCGATGCCGCGCGGCGCGCAGGTCGTCTATCCCAAGGACGCCGCGCAGATCGTGCACGAAGGCGACATCTACCCGGGCGCCAGGGTGCTGGAGGCCGGTGCGGGCTCCGGCGCGCTGACGTGCTCGCTGCTGCGCGCCGTCGGCCCCGAGGGCCGGGTCACCTCCTACGAGGTGCGTGAGGACCACGCCGAGCACGCGGCCCGCAATGTGGCCACCTTCTTCGGTGAGCGACCGGACAACTGGGACTTGGTGATCGGCGACCTCGCCGACTACGCGGGCGCCGAAGTCGACCGGGTGGTGCTCGACATGTTGGCGCCGTGGGAGGTGCTTGAGGCGGTGGCGGGTGCGCTGATCCCGGGTGGGGTGCTGATGGTCTACGTCGCGACGGTGACCCAGCTTTCGCGCACGGTGGAGGCGCTGCGCGCGCAGCAGTGCTGGACCGAGCCCCGGGCCTGGGAGGGCATGCAACGCGGCTGGCACGTCGTCGGCCTTGCGGTGCGTCCGGAACACACGATGCGCGGACACACGGCATTTTTGATCAGCGCGCGCAGGCTGGCGCCGGGGACGGTGGCGCCGCTGCCGAGCCGGCGCAAACGCCGACTCGGTGACTAGTTGTCGGTGCTGCGTAGCAGACCCCGCCGCGCGGACAGCAGTTCCATCTCCGGGCGGGCCGCAACCAACCGTTCGGCGGCGTCGAGCACGTCGACGACGTGTCCGCGGTCCGCGGACACCGCCGCCAGGCCGACGTTGGCGCGGCGGTACAGCTCCTGCGCCCCGGTCTCGGCCGCCGACACGCTGAACCGGCGTTGCAGTTCGGCGATGACCGGTCGGACCAGCGAGCGCTTCTGCTTCAGCGACCGCACGTCGCCGAGCAGCAGATCGAATTCCAGCCAGCCGATCCACATCGCGGTCAGCGCGTCGGGGTCGGCGACGGTTCCTTGTCCGCGTACAGCAGCACGTCGGCCGTCTGACGGGTCAGCTGCCAGCCGTCGGGGCCGGGGGTGAACTCCATCGGAAACGCGAAGTCGCCGCCCTGCGGGTCGGCGGGTTTGATGACGATGCGCGCGACGATGTCACCGGTGCCGCCCTGCGACCAATTCATATCGTGCGCCTCCACGGTCAGCGGGGCGAACCCGCCGTCGGCGAGCGCGCGGGCGAACTTGTCCAGCGCGGCCGCGTCGTCGGGGGTGGCGTGCTGCACCAGGGTGAGCTTCTCGGCGCCGGGCACGTTGGGGTCGCCGAGCCGGTAGATCACGTCGGTCAGCGCGGTGTCCGGGGGAAGCGGGGCCACCGCCGGCGACGGCTCAGACGGCGGCACCGTCGGCGGTTTGGTGATCGGCGGCAGCGTCTCGTTGGCCGGCGGCCGGGGTGTTTCGTCGGCGCCACACGCACCTAGCCCGAGCGCCGCCGCTATCGCGACGGCGCCCAGGACGACGGACTGCGTGGTGCGATGCACCGGAATCGGTCAGCCGGCTGCCGAAAGCAGGGCCATGGCCGAGGACTTCGACAGCTGCCAGCCGGTGGGACTCGGACCCGCAACGAAGAGGACGTTCTGCGTCGCGACCGAACCGTTGGCGGCCGAGGCGGTGACGTTCGCCGTCGCCGACGGCCCGTTCTGCTCGATGCCGGACAGGCTGAACGACAGCGGGAACACGCCGTTGGACGCCGCGTTCTTAAACGCACGGTCGGCGGTGAGGGCCTCGATGCGCCCGATGCCGCCCTGGATGTAGGCCTCCTTGGAGCCGCCGAACGAACCTCCGCCGGCCAGCGCGTTGAGCGTCGTCAGCAGCGGGCCCTCGAGTTCCGGCGCCGGCGTCTGCGGCATGGGGATGTCCCATACCACGGGTTGCACGGCCGGGGCGGCAGAATGTCCATTGGATGCAAGGGAAGTCACACCCGCCGCCGCACCGGCTACGACAGCGGCCGCCGCCATGCCGGTAACGAGGGTTTTCAGGGTCACGATTGTCCTTTCGATGGGACCAACTGAGCAGAGAGGTTAACAAGTGGTGCTGGTGTGTCGGATTCCTACACCGCACACAATGGCTGAATCGCCGGTAGCGTTGAAGTTGTTACTGCACCAACTTCCGGTGCGGGAAGGGGCGCAACATGAGTGAATCCGAGCGTTCTGAAGCCTACCCAGATGGTTTCGGCAGCCGGGAATCAGGCATGTCCAGCGACGATGCCGCTGAGCTCGAGGAGCTGCGCCGCGAGGCGGCAGTTCTGCGGGAGCAGTTGGAGAGCGCGGTGGGCCCGGCGAGCGGGTTGCGGAGCGCACGCGATGTGCATCAGCTCGAGGCGCGGATCGACTCCTTGGCGGCGCGAAACGCCAAGCTAATGGAAACTCTTAAAGAAGCTCGTCAGCAATTGCTGGCGTTGCGCGAGGAAGTCGACCGTCTCGGTCAGCCGCCGAGCGGTTACGGCGTGCTGCTGGGCGTGCAGGACGACGACACCGTCGACGTCTTCACCTCCGGACGCAAGATGCGGCTGACGTGCTCACCCAACATCGACACCAAGATGCTCAAGCAGGGTCAGACGGTCCGGCTGAACGAGGCGCTGACCGTCGTCGAGGCCGGCAACTTCGAAGCGGTCGGCGAGATCAGCACGCTGCGCGAGATCCTCTCCGACGGCCACCGCGCGCTGGTGGTCGGCCACGCCGACGAGGAGCGCATCGTCTGGTTGGCCGAGCCGCTGGTGTCCGTCGAGGATCTGCCCGACGAGTACGACCCCCTCGACGACGACCGGCCCCGCCGGTTGCGGCCGGGCGATTCGCTGCTCGTCGACACCAAGGCCGGCTACGCCTTCGAGCGCATCCCCAAGGCCGAGGTCGAGGATCTGGTGCTCGAGGAAGTGCCGGACGTCAGCTACAACGACATCGGCGGGCTGGGCCGCCAGATCGAGCAGATCCGCGACGCGGTCGAGTTGCCGTTCCTGCACAAGGAGCTGTACCGGGAGTACTCGCTGCGCCCGCCCAAGGGTGTGCTGCTCTATGGTCCGCCCGGCTGCGGTAAGACGCTGATCGCCAAGGCGGTGGCCAACTCGTTGGCCAAGAAGATGGCCGAGGTCCGCGGCGACGACGCCCGCGAGGCCAAGAGCTACTTCCTCAACATCAAGGGCCCGGAGCTGCTGAACAAGTTCGTCGGCGAGACCGAGCGCCACATCCGGCTGATTTTCCAGCGCGCCCGCGAGAAGGCGTCGGAAGGCACCCCGGTGATCGTGTTCTTCGACGAGATGGATTCGATCTTCCGCACCCGCGGCACCGGGGTGAGCTCGGACGTGGAGACCACCGTCGTGCCGCAGCTGCTCAGCGAGATCGACGGCGTCGAGGGGCTGGAGAACGTCATCGTGATCGGCGCCTCCAACCGCGAGGACATGATCGATCCGGCGATCCTGCGGCCCGGCCGTCTCGACGTCAAGATCAAGATCGAGCGGCCCGATGCCGAAGCGGCCCAAGACATCTTCAGCAAGTACCTCACCGAGGACCTGCCGGTGCACGCCGACGATCTGGCCGAGTTCGGTGGCGACCGGTCGGCATGCCTGAAGGCGATGATCGAGAAGGTCGTCGACCGGATGTACGCCGAGATCGACGACAACCGGTTCCTGGAGGTCACCTACGCCAACGGCGACAAGGAAGTCATGTACTTCAAGGACTTCAACTCCGGGGCGATGATCCAGAACGTCGTGGACCGCGCGAAGAAGAACGCGATCAAGTCCGTGCTGGAAACCGGGCAGCCCGGTCTGCGCATCCAGCACCTGCTGGACTCGATCGTCGACGAGTTCGCCGAGAACGAGGACCTGCCCAACACCACCAATCCCGATGACTGGGCACGGATCTCGGGTAAGAAGGGCGAACGGATCGTCTACATCCGCACGCTGGTCACCGGTAAGAGCTCAAGCGCGTCGCGCGCGATCGACACCGAGAGCAACCTGGGCCAGTACCTGTAGCGCCGCCATACGGGCGAGCGTGCGTGTCTGCGGGCGACACGCCGGTGCGCAGGACGATTTTGCGCACGCTCGTCGACGGGTCATCCCGACGCCGTCTGCAGCGAGTAGCTGTTGGCCAGGTCGTCCTGGGTGACGCACGCGTGCTCGGTCGCGGTGTCGACCACCAGAGGCGATGTCGGCATCCGCGGCTGGTAGCGCCAGCCCGCGGGTAGCGAAAGCCGCGAGCCCAACCCGGGCAGGTCCGCCAGCGACAGCGACGGGTCGACCGTCTGGCTCCAGGTCTGCATCACCCAGCGCCGCCCGTCGGGGTCGACGAGTTCGTAGACTTCGCGGCCGGCGTCGAAGGTGAACACCGCCTTACGGTCCACCCGGTTGACGTTGTAGGGCGCCGGGTTCATCGAGGCCAGCTGCACCGTCGCCTGGCGGATCATTTCCATACCGCCGAAGGTCTTGTGCTCCAGCGTTTCTCGGCCGCGTTTGCCGATGCTGCTCATCAGCCAGTAGCGCGGCCCGTTGAGCAGGGCGGCGACGGCGCCGTTCTCCGCGGCGATGGCTTGCGCGTCGAGCTTCTCCCATAGCTCGGCCGGGCAGTCGTTGAGCGGAAAGGTGTTGTAGACGGTGGCTTCCGGGCCGTTGGTTCCTGAGCGCACCAGCAGGATCTCGCCGTAGCGCTTTCCGAACACGTCGGTCGTCGTCGTCATGTCGTCGGGCATACCCGCGAACGTAGCGTCGGCGCCGCGACCAGCGTGCGTGAAATCGTGAAAATGACCGGCGTGTCGCCCTCAGACACGCACGCTCGCCGTCTATTGCGGGTGGGTGGTTTCGCGCTCCAGGTACGCGTCGCGGCCGGCGAGGCTGACCGCCACATCGGCGATCAGCGGATCGAAGAACCGCTCCCGGTAGTGCGGGTCGACGCTGGTGCTCACGGTGAAGTACAACCCGGACAACACCGCGACGAACAGCGAGACGTGCACGACGGTCTGCGGCACAGGCACGTCGACGCCGAACCATGTTCCTGGACACGGTGGTTGACCGATGGCACAGGACTGCTCGGCCGCCCACAGCACGGCCACGTCGTCGGGGATCGCGACGATGCCCAGCGCCAGGAAGAACGCGAAGATACCCGCGGTGAAGAACACCACCTGGATGGCCTGTGACACCACCATCACCGCGACGACGTTGACCTGTTCGGCCAGGGACAGCGGGGTGCGCTCGGGCTCGTGACCGTTCGGGGTGGCCAACGGGGTGCCGGCCAGCAGCTTGGCCGGGTCGTTTCGTTCGGCGCGGTCTTCCCGCAGGGCGCGGACCTCGTCGCGGATGGTGGTCACCATGAACAGCAGCGCGACCAGCGCCAGGAAACCGATTGTCTCCCACAGCCGTTGACGGGTCATCCGGGCGGCCAGCTGCCACAGCTCGCCGGTGAAATACACGACCACGGTGATCATCAGCAGCGGCAGGGCGCGGCTCATCAGCGTGCCCAGCGCACCCAACTGCACCGACGCGAACCGCAGCGCCCACAGCGCGATCGCGCCGAACCCGATGTAGGTCAGCCAGATCGCCACCAGCACGACGACCGCGAACCCCACCGCCTCCGCCGCCGCGATACCCGTAAAGCCGCTGTCGGCGAACGGCAGCCCGAACACGAACAGGGCCATCACGAGCAGGGCGGCAGACCGCCGGCCCGCATCAGAGCGGGTGGTGCCCGCGCGGTGCAGCGCATACAGGGCGAACGGTGCGGCGATCAGCAGCAACGTCAGCACCGCCAGGCGGGTCACGAGGCCGAAGTCGGGATCGCCGTCGCTGAGTTCGGCGAGCAGAAACGTCAGCGCGATCAGCGCACCGATACCGCTGACCGTCGGCGCGGAGCGCTCCACCAGCGCCCGTGACCGCACGCGCCGGGTCAGGACCAGCGGCAGGCCGCGATGCAGGAACCATTGGTGAACATGCCGCATGTCGGACACCGCCACATTGTGCGTGATGGCGACGGCTCCGGCGGGTCAGCGCGCCGACACGTAGGCCCGGTAGCGGTCACGCGCCACCAGGGTGACCCGCAGACCGTCGGTAAGCGGATCGAGGAACTGCTGCCGGTAAGCGCTGTCGGCGACCGACTTGGCGCTGACGTACATGAACGTCAGCGCACCCAGAAACAGGGTGACCTGGATCAGCGCCTCGGGTACGGGGATCGTCATGCCGAGAAGCGTTCCGTCGCTTGACCCGTGCTGCGTCCAGGCGGCCAGCACCTCGGGGGAGAGCACGATCAGCCCCAGCACCAGAAAGATCAGCGCCGTCACGACGGCCACCACAAAGATGTGCGCGAGCTGGGAGGCGGCCAGCACGAACATCACGTTGAGCTGCTCGGGTCGGCGCAGGGGAAGGCTGTCCGGCGGATCGGGCATCGCCTCGAAAGGCGTTGCGTCCAACTGTGCTTCACGACCGTCGAGCAGACCCTGGGTTTCCATCAGCGGCCGGAACCTATCGACGGTCACCGACACCACGAACGCCGCGGCGATCAACGACAGGAACAACAGCGCCAGCCACAGCCGCTGACGCGAGATCTTGGCCGCCATCAACCACACCGGCGAGTTGAAGAACACCAGGAACGTCAGCAGCAGCACCGGAAGGGCGCGGACCACCAGCGAACCGGCAGCGGCCAGATGCGACAACGTCATTCGCGCCGTCCAGCTCAGGATCGAACCGGCGCCGCACGCGGTGGCCGCCAGAATGATCGCGATGACGATGGCCTCGAAGATCAGGTCTCCGATCACCCGCGGGCCGGGGCCGCCGAGGATACCGCCGACGACCGCGACGGCCAGCGACACCGTCGCCGCCACGGTGCGGCGCGGCACCGTGGCGATGCGTGACACCAGCCAGCCGACCACCGCAGCAGCCGGCAACACCAGGATCACCAGCGCCAGAACGAACCACTCGGTGCGCGTCGGCTGGCCGTCGATGTCGATGGTGTGTTTGCCGGTGATCTGCACGACCAACGCGGAGTTGAGCATGAACACCGCGAACGCCGCCAGCGCGGGCGCCGAGCGCGGCCACACCCGCCGGACCAGGGCGCCCGGCCGCAGCACGGCGGGCAGCCCGTGGTCGAGGAACCACGCATCGGCGGCGCGGCGCAGCGCCACCTCATCGGCCTGTTTGGCCTGGCGATTGGACGGCACGGTGGCAGGCTACTGTGCGGCGTCGCCTACGCTGGGCCACATGCAACGGATTATCGGGACTGAGGTCGAGTACGGCATCTCGTCGCCGTCCGATCCGACCGCGAATCCGATTTTGACGTCGACGCAGGCGGTGCTCGCGTACGCGGCCGCCGCGGGGATACAGCGCGCCAAGCGCACGCGGTGGGACTACGAGGTGGAGTCACCGCTGCGCGACGCCCGCGGATTCGATCTGAGCCGATCGGCGGGCCCACCGCCGATCGTGGACGCCGACGAGGTCGGTGCCGCCAACATGATCCTGACCAACGGCGCGCGGCTGTACGTCGACCACGCGCACCCGGAGTATTCGGCACCTGAGACCACCGACGCGTTGGACGCGGTGATCTGGGACAAGGCCGGTGAGCGGGTGATGGAGGCCGCCGCCCGGCACGTCGCCAGCGTGCCCGGAGCCGTCAAACTGCAGCTCTACAAGAACAACGTGGACGGCAAGGGCGCGTCCTACGGGTCGCACGAGAACTACCTGATGAGCCGCCAGACGCCGTTCTCGGCGGTGATCGCCGGGTTGACGCCGTTTTTCGTGTCGCGCCAGGTGATCACCGGTTCAGGCCGGGTCGGCATCGGTCCGTCCGGCGACGAGCCCGGCTTCCAGCTGTCGCAGCGCGCCGACTACATCGAGGTCGAGGTCGGCCTGGAGACCACGCTCAAACGCGGCATCATCAACACCCGCGACGAGCCCCACGCCGACGCCGACAAGTACCGCCGGCTGCACGTGATCATCGGCGACGCCAACCTGTCGGAAACGTCGACCTACCTCAAGCTCGGCACCACCGCGCTGGTGCTCGACCTCATCGAAGAGGGCCACCAGATCGGGGTGGACCTGACCGACCTGGCGCTGGCCCGGCCGGTGCACGCGGTGCACGTGCTCAGCCGCGACCCGTCGCTGCGCGCCACCGTCGCGCTGGCCGACGGCCGGGAACTGACCGGTCTTGCGTTGCAACGCATTTACCTCGACCGGGTGGCCAAGCTGGTCGACAGCCGCGACTTCGACCCGCGCGCCAGCGACATCGTCCAGACCTGGGCGCACGTGCTGGACCTGTTGGAGCGCGACCCGATGGAGTGTTCCGAGATCCTCGACTGGCCCGCCAAGCTGCGGCTGCTGGAGGGTTTCCGGCAGCGGGAGAACCTGGGCTGGTCGGCGCCCCGGCTGCATCTCGTCGACCTGCAGTATTCCGATGTGCGGCTGGACAAAGGCCTCTACAACCGGCTGGTGGCCCGCGGGTCGATGAAGCGGCTCGTCACCGAGCAGCAGGTGCTCGACGCGGTCGAGAACCCGCCCACCGACACCCGCGCGTACTTCCGGGGTGAGTGCCTGCGGCGGTTCGGCGCCGATATCGCGGCCGCCAGTTGGGACTCGGTCATCTTCGACCTGGGCGGCGATTCGCTGGTGCGGATACCCACCCTCGAGCCGCTGCGGGGCAGCAAGGCGCACGTCGGCGCGCTGCTCGACTCGGTGGACAGCGCCGTCGAACTGGTCGAACAGCTCACGAACTGATAGCGCTAAGCCCGGCATTTCACGTGCCGACCGGTAGGGTGGAAGGACGGCGGGCAGGCAAATGGCCCGCCCGCGACGGCTATAGACATAGCAGGAGGCAGCGATGGCTCAGGAGCAGACCAAGCGTGGCGGTGGTGGCGGCGAGGACGACGACCTCTCCGGCAACGCGGCCGGCGGGCAGGAGCGTCGCGAGAAGCTGGCCGAGGACACTGACGACCTGCTCGACGAGATCGACGACGTTCTGGAAGAGAACGCCGAGGACTTCGTCCGCGCATACGTCCAGAAGGGCGGACAGTGAGCTGGGCGAATCGCGACAAGCTGACCTTGCCCACCCCGTCGAACTTTCCTACGCCCCTGGTTCCGTCCGTATCCGTGGACCTGTCGTCTTTCTCTGATCTGCTGCGCCATCAAGCGCCGGAGCTGTTGCCCGTGAACATGCACGCCGCCGTCACCGACGCGGTGCCCCACGGCACCACGATCGTCGCGCTGAAGTACCCGGGCGGTGTGGTGATGGCGGGCGACCGCCGGTCCACCCAGGGCCACATGATCGCCGGACGCGACGTGCAGAAGGTGTACATCACCGACGATTACACGGCCACCGGTATCGCCGGCACCGCGGCGATCGCGGTGGAGTTCGCCCGGCTCTACGCCGTCGAACTCGAGCACTACGAGAAGCTCGAGGGTGTCGCGCTGACCTTCAACGGCAAGGTCAACCGGCTGGCCACCATGGTGCGCGGCAATCTCGGTGCGGCCCTGCAGGGCTTCGTCGCGCTGCCGCTGCTCGCCGGCTACGACCTCGACGACCCCAACCCCGAGGCGGCGGGCCGGATCGTGTCGTTCGACGCCGCCGGCGGATGGAACTTCGAGGAAGAGGGCTACCAGTCGGTGGGTTCGGGCTCGATCTTCGCCAAGTCGTCGATGAAGAAGCTGTACTCCCAAGTCCGCGACGGTGATTCGGCGTTGCGGGTGGCTGTGGAGGCGCTCTACGACGCCGCCGACGACGACTCCGCGACCGGCGGACCGGACCTGGTGCGCGGCATCTACCCGACCGCGGTGATCATCGGCGAAGACGGCGCCGAGGAGGTGACCGAAGAACGGATCGCCGACCTTGCGCGCCAAGTCATCGAAAGCCGTTCTCGCACCGACACCTTCGGGCCCGATGCCACCCACCGATCGACTGACGCGCGAGGGGACTCGTGAGCTTTCCATATTTCATCTCGCCCGAACAGGCGATGCGCGAGCGTTCGGAGCTCGCACGTAAAGGAATCGCCAAGGGCCGCAGCGTGGTCGTGCTGGCATACGCCGACGGTGTGCTGTTCGTCGCCGAAAACCCGTCGCGTTCACTGCAGAAGGTCAGCGAACTCTACGACCGCGTCGGGTTCGCCGCCGTCGGCCGGTTCAACGAGTTCGACAACCTGCGTCGCGGCGGCATCCAGTTCGCCGACACCCGCGGCTACGCGTACGCCAGACGCGACGTCACCGGCCGCCAACTGGCCAACGTGTACGCGCAGACCCTCGGCACCATCTTCACCGAGCAGGCCAAACCCTATGAGGTGGAGCTGTGTGTGGCCGAGGTCGCGCACTACGGCGAGTCCAAACCGCCTGAGCTGTACCGCATCACCTACGACGGGTCCATCGCCGACGAACCGCATTTCGTCGTGATGGGCGGCACCACCGACCCGATCACCGCGGCGCTCAACGAGTCCTACACGGAGAACGCGAGTTTGACCGACGCGGTGAAGATCGCCGTCGACGCGCTGAAGGTGGACGCCAACGGCGGCCCGGAACCGCGAAGCCTCGGACCCGCCACGCTGGAGGTCGCCATCCTCGACGCCAACCGGCCGCGCCGGGCGTTTCGCCGCTACACCGGTGCTGCGCTCGAGGCGCTGCTGCCCGAGGACCAGGCCGCCGATTCCTAAGGGTCCGTCGCGGCGCGGATCAAGACCAACTCGGCGAACTGCTCCGGGCACTCCAACGGAGTGAAATGGCCGGAGTCAAACGCGTAGTTCAGCGTCACGTCGGTGAAATAGTGGTCTATCCGGTCGGCCCACTCGCGCGGAAACAGCGGATCGTGGTGGGGCCACAACACATCGGCGGGGACGCGGATCCTGATGGCCCGCTCGGGTGGTAGCTCGGTGAGCGCTTGGGCGATCATCCCCGCCCCCGCGCGGTACCAGGCGATCGACGCGGTGAACGCACCGGGCAGCGCGTAATCGCCCACCAGCCTTTCCAGCTCCTCTTCGGGCAAGGTGAAGTTCGGTCCGGACCAGTGAATCCAGAAGTGCCGCAAGTACTCCCGTACCGCGTCGGCGTTACCGTCGATGAGCTGCGCGGCCATCGGCAACTGGTGGAAGGCCTGGTACCAGAACTCGCTCTGGGCGTGTGCGCTGAGCACGCGGTCGCCGGCGCCGGGTAGCGGGGGAGACAGCACCAGCGCCGCGACCAGGTCCGGTTGCATCCGGGCCACGCTCTGCGCGACGCGGCTGCCGACGTCGTATCCACCCAGCACCACCGGCGGCAGTTCCAGTTCCTTGATCAGCCCGATGACGCTGCTGGCTTGGGCCGTGGCGCTGTAGAAGTGCCGCACCGCGACGGCGTGTTTGTCGGAGCCGCCGAAGCCGCGCAGATCGGGCACGATGACGTCGGCGGCACCGGCCAGCAGCGGCACCACGTGGCGGTAGTCGTGGCGGTTGCCGGGCCACCCGTGCAGCAGCACCACTGGCGGCGCACCGTTGGTGCCGAACCGGTCGAAGGCAAGGCGGAACCCGTCCACCGGCGCGCTGCGCGACCACATCGCCCCATTTTGGCCGGGCTTCTGGCGCGAGCAGACGCAAAAGGGGTTTTTCTCGGCATCTCGACACGCTTCTGCGTCTGCTCGCCGGGGGAAGTCAACCCGGCAGAGGGATCACGGCGCGGTCCCCGGTGATCACCGCGAGGATGTTGCGCCACGCGTCCGACGGCTGGTTGAGCACGTCGGAATGCGCCCGGGGCCCGGCCATCAGCCGACCGTCGTCGTAATGTCCTGCGGCCAACGGGATTACGCCGGGCATCTCGTCGGGGTCGGCGCCGTGTGGGCCGCCGGGGATGCCCTGCACGGCCTGGATGTAGTCGCCGGGCGCGGTCATCGAGAAGCGCAGCACATCGGGGTTGCGGTTGTGCCAGTCACCCGGATCGTCGACACCGACGCCGGCCCCGGCGGCCGCCACATACAGCGTGCGATCGGCGGTCAGGCCCTGCGCCTCGGCGGTGCCCAGGATCGAACCGCCGTAGGAGTGGCCGATGAACGTCACCGGAACCGGTTGTTCCGGCGCGGCCGCGGCGTCGACGGTGCGGTCGACGTCCTCGCTGAACGCGACCAGCCGCGGCGCCATCTGCAGGGCGTAGCGGGGGTCGGCCGCCGAGACCAGCGCGGTGGCCGGATTGTCGCCGCGCGGAAACGGCCCGCCCAGATAGCTGATCGCGGCGGCCTCGCCCCGGGTCGCCGACACGAACCGGCGGGCGGTGTCGTTGACGGCGGAGGACCCCGCAATCGTGGTGTTGAGCCCGGGCACCAGCACGGCCACGCTGGTGGCCCTCGACACGTCGCCGTGCAACTCCACCAGCGACGCGCGGGCGGGGTCGAACGCGAGGATCTGCCGGTCGATGCGGCGCCCGCTGCCCGCGGGGTCGTCGACCTCGGAGAGCAGGCCGCGGTAGACGGCCAGGCGCGTGGAGTCGTCTTCGTCCAGGATCGCCTGCGCGATGTTGGTGCGATTGGCCTCCACCCGCATCGCCCAGGGCACCCCGTCGGTGTTGCCTACCTGGCGCGGAAATTCAACGATCAGCCGCTGCCGCTGCTCGGGCGTCATCGCCGCGATCTGCTCGGCGATGCGGTCCTGGCTCAGCGCCGGCCAGCCCGCCACCACGTCGCCGGCCTGCACGGGCCACGCCCCGGCCGGCACTGTTGGAGGCGCGGCGGCCACCGGTAGCGCGAGGGCTTCGGCGATGTCGTCGGCGGCGTCGGCGTCGGCGGCGCCCAACCGGTCGAGCGCCTCGACGATCTGGGCGCTCAGCGCGTCGGCGCGCACCGCCAGCATGCCGCGTGCGACGCCGTCGTCGCCGCCGGCCAACGCCACCAGCAGCGGCGTCGGATCCGCACCCCCTGACACCGAGCCGTCGTCGCCGACGAGGAACCCCTCCGAGGTGGCGTCGGCGACACGGGCCAACACCGCGTCTCGGGCCAGAGCGATCTGCTGGGCGCCGTCGGAGGCCGCGACGGCCGCGCGTACCGCGACCCGCGCGACGGCGTCGGACTCCTTGCCGATCGATCGCGCCTCGCGCCGTGCGGCCTCGGCGGCCGAGCCGGTCCAGAAGTCCGCGCTGGCGACCACGCCGGCCACCGTCGCCTCGATGCGGATGTTGACGTCGGCGGCCGCGGCGCACAGTTGGTCGGCGAACTCGCGAAGGTCGTCAGGCCGCCACCGCTCGGCCTGCGACACGGTCGGACGCGTCCCTTCGCCCATGCCTCATGCAAGCAGACCCGCGATCGGTTGTGCTGCGGTTATCCACAGGGGTGGGGACGGCATCGGCGCGGCTTGCACACCATCGCCGCGCGGCAACCAGTAGTCTCGATGAGGTGCAGCGACGAATCATGGGCATCGAGACAGAATTCGGTGTCACCTGCACGTTCCACGGCCATCGGCGACTCAGCCCCGATGAAGTCGCACGCTATCTGTTTCGGCGTGTGGTGTCGTGGGGCCGCAGCTCCAACGTGTTCCTCCGCAACGGTGCGCGCCTGTACCTCGATGTCGGCAGCCACCCCGAGTACGCCACCGCAGAATGCGACAGCCTGACGCAGCTGGTCACCCATGACCGCGCAGGCGAGCGGGTGCTCGAAGACCTGTTGATCGACGCCGAGCAACGCCTCGCCGACGAAGGCATCGGCGGCGACATCTACCTGTTCAAGAACAACACCGACTCGGCGGGCAACTCCTACGGCTGCCACGAGAACTACCTGATCGTGCGTGCGGGCGAGTTCTCCCGGATCTCCGATGTGCTGCTGCCCTTTCTGGTCACCCGCCAGTTGATCTGCGGCGCCGGCAAGGTGCTGCAGACACCCAAGGCGGCGACCTTCTGCCTGTCCCAGCGCGCCGAGCACATCTGGGAAGGGGTGTCCTCGGCCACCACCCGCAGCAGGCCGATCATCAACACCCGCGACGAACCGCACGCCGACGCCGAGAAGTACCGCAGGCTGCACGTCATCGTCGGCGACTCCAACATGTGCGAAGCCAGCACCATGCTCAAGGTGGGTACGGCGTCGTTGGTGCTGGAGATGATCGAGGCCGGAATCGCGTTCCGCGACTTCTCGCTGGACAACCCGATCCGCGCCATCCGCGAGGTCAGCCACGACCTGACCGGTCGCCGCCCGGTGCGGCTGGCCGGCGGCAGGCAGGCCAGCGCCCTGGACATCCAGCGCGAGTACTACGCGCGCGCGGTCGAGTACTTGCAGAACCGCGAGCCCGACACGCAGATCCAGCAGGTGGTCGACCTGTGGGGCCGCCAACTCGACGCGGTCGAGAGCCAGGACTTCGCCAAGGTCGACACCGAGATCGACTGGGTGATCAAGCGCAAGCTGTTCCAGCGCTACCAGGACCGCTACAGCATGGAGCTGTCCGACCCGAAGATCAGCCAACTCGACCTGGCCTACCACGACATCAAGCGCGGGCGCGGCGTGTTCGACCTGCTGCAGCGCAAGGGGCTGGCGGCGCGGATCACCACCGACGAGGAGATCGAAGCCGCGGTCACCACGCCGCCGCAGACCACGCGGGCCAAGCTGCGCGGCGAGTTCATCAGCGCCGCCCAGGAGGCCGGCCGCGACTTCACCGTCGACTGGGTGCACCTCAAGCTCAACGACCAGGCGCAGCGCACGGTGCTGTGCAAGGACCCGTTCCGCTCGGTCGACGAACGGGTCAAGCGGCTGATCGCCAGCATGTAGCTTGCTCGCCCACAGCCCGGCACACCCTAAGCTGTTGCAAGTGGGGATCTCCAAAGTCGAACGGCTGATGAACCTCGTCATCGCGCTGCTGTCTACCAACACCTTCATCACCGCCGAGCGGATCCGCGAGACCGTGTACGGCTACTCCGAGAGCCCCAGCGACGAGGCGTTCTCCCGGATGTTCGAGCGGGACAAAAACGAGCTGCGCGACCTCGGCATCCCGCTGGAGACCGGCCGGGTGTCGCAGTTCGACCCGACCGAGGGCTACCGCATCAACCGCGAGGCCTACGCGTTGCCCGCCGTCGAGCTGACCGCCGACGAAGCCGCCGCCGTCGCCGTGGCCACCCAGCTGTGGGAGTCACCCGAGCTGATCACCGCCACCCAGGGCGCCCTGCTCAAACTGCGGGCCGCGGGCGTCGACATCGACGCCGTCGACGCCGGCGTCTCGATCACCTCCACGGGCGCGTTACCCGGTTTGCGCGGCTCCGAAGACGTGCTCGGCATCCTGTTGTCGGCCATCGACGCCGGCCGGGCGGTGCAGTTCCCGCACCGGTCCTCGCGCAGCGACCCCTACACCACCCGCACCGTCGAACCGTGGGGCGTGCTGACCGACAAGGGGCGCTGGTATCTGGTCGGCCACGACCGCGACCGCAACGCGACGCGCACCTTCCGGCTGTCGCGCATCGGCGCCGACGTCACCCCGATCGGGCCGCCTGGGGCGGTGTCGCCGCCGCAGGGCGTGAACCTGCGCGAGATCGTCGACCGCGCGGTCGGGGAGTGGCCGAGCACCGGGGAGGCGCGGGTATGGGTCGCCGAGGGCAGGGCGACCGCGCTGCGTCGCCGCGCGACGGTCATCGGCCCACGGGAACTCGGCGGCCGCGCCGGCGAGGAGATCAGCGTCGACATCGGCATGCTGGACCGGCTGGCCCGGGAGGTCGCCAGCTACGGGCCCGACGCGGTGGCCCTGGCGCCGCAGGCGTTGCGCGACGACGTGGTGAAAAGACTGCACGCGCAGGCGCACCGACCCGAAGGGGCCACGGCATGACGGCCGTCTCGGCGCGGCTGGTGCGGCTGCTCAACATGGTTCCGTACTTCCAGGCCAACCCGCGGATCACCTACGCGGAGGCGGCGACCGACCTCGGGGTCAGCGTCAAACAACTGCGCGACGACATCAACCAGCTGTGGATGTGCGGGTTGCCCGGCTACGGACCCGGTGACCTCATCGACTTCGAATTCTCCGGTGACACCATCGAAGTCACCTTCTCGGCCGGTATCGACCATCCGCTGCGGCTGACGTCGCCGGAGGCCACCGGCGTGCTGGTGGCGTTGCGTGCGCTGGCCGACGTGCCCGGCATGGTCGACCCGGAAGCCGCGCGCAGTGCGATCGCCAAGATCGAGTCGGCCGCCGGCGCGCTGGGCCAGGACACCGGCGCGGCCGTGGCCGCGGTCGACGAGCGCGCCCCGATCGAGAGCGAGGCCGCCGCCGCGGTCCGCGAGGCGGTGCGCGACGGCAGGGCGGTGACGCTCGAGTACTACTCGGCGTCGCACGACATGTTGTCCAGCCGCACCGTCGACCCGATCCGGGTCGTGCTGGTCGGCGACCACAGCTACCTGGAGGCATGGTGCCGGTCGGCCGAAGGCGTGCGGTTGTTCCGGTTCGATCGCATCGTCGACGCGCAGGTGCTCGACGAGCCGTCGGACCCGCCGCCGCCGGCCGTGCAGGCCGAACCCGACACCTCGCTGTTCTCACCTTTTACTGCCGACCCGTCGCTGCCGTCGGCGACCCTGCTCATCGACCGCTCCGCGGCGTGGATGTTCGACTACTACCCGCTGCGCGAGATCCGCGAATTGCCCGACGGCGCCGTCGAGGCCGCGATGACCTACGCCGCCGAGGACTGGATGGCGCGCTTTGTACTCGGTTTCGGGTCGGCGGTACGGGTGCTGGCCCCGGAGTCGCTGGCCCGTCAGGTCCAAGAAACCGCCGCCGCGGCGCTGCGCGCCTACGACGCGAGCGCCGGGGAACGGTAGACTGGCCACGACGTTCTGGAGGTGACCAAATTGGGCGGTCTACAACCCTGGCACTGGGTGATTGTCATCGCCGTATTCGTGCTGCTCTTCGGTGCCAAGAAGCTCCCGGACGCGGCGCGTTCGCTCGGTAAGTCCATGCGGATCTTCAAGTCCGAGATCAAGGAGATGCAGTCCGACTCCAAGCAGGACGACACGACGACGCAGCAAGCCACGCCGATCGCCTCGGAACGCGTCGACGATACGACGCCGCCCCCCGGGCAGCCGTCGGACAAACGTTCAGCCTGACCGTCGCCGACGAAGCCGACCGCGGCATGACGCCGCGTCGATAGGCCTGCCGTGCAGCCCCCAGCAATCCTGAAGAAACTCGATCCTCGTCAGCGTCGTTCCCGGACCAACCCGGACGGCACCATGTCGCTGGTCGAACATCTGCAGGAGCTGCGTAACCGGTTGCTGATCGCGGCGGCCGCAGTCGTCGTGACCACGATCCTCGGCTTCCTCTGGTACAGCCACGGCGTCTTCGGGCTGCCCAGCCTCGGCGACTGGCTGCGCGGACCCTACTGTGAACTGCCTGCGTCGTCGCGCGCCGACATCACCGCCGACGGCGGCTGCCGACTGCTCGCGACGTCGCCGTTCGACCAGTTCATGCTGCGCTTGAAGGTAGGTCTGACCGCGGGCATCGTGCTGGCCTGCCCGGTATGGCTGTATCAGCTGTGGGCGTTCATCACCCCCGGCCTGTACCGCAAGGAGCGCCGGTTCGCGATCGCGTTCGTCGTCGTGGGCGCCGCGCTGTTCGTCGCGGGCGCGGTGCTGGCCTACGTGGTGCTGTCCACGGCGTTGGGTTTCCTGCTGACGGTCGGCGCCGACGTGCAGGTGACCGCGCTGTCGGGCGACCAGTACTTCGGGTTTCTGATCAACCTGCTGCTGGTGTTCGGGTTCAGCTTCGAGTTCCCGCTGCTGATCATCATGCTCAACCTCGTCGGCGTGCTCACCTACGAGCGACTCAAGGCGTGGCGGCGGGGCCTGATCTTCGCACTGTTCGTGTTCGCCGCGATCTTCACCCCCGGATCGGACCCGTTCTCGATGCTGGCGCTGGCGCTGGCGTTGACCGCGCTGCTCGAGGTCGCGATCCAGATCGCCCGGTTCAACGACAAGCGCAAGGCCCGTCGCGCGGCGCTCGACGAGGTGCCCGACGACCAAGCGGCGCCGATCGGCAGCCCTGAACCGACAGCCGAACCGATCGAGACGTCGTCCGTGCCGACGTCGACGCGGCCCGTGGTCGATGACGATGCAACCTAGCGGGCAACAACTGGCTGAATTCGCCAAGCAACTGCCGTTTGCGCTCGACGACTTCCAGCGCGATGCCTGCCAAGCCTTGGAGAACGGACACGGTGTGCTGGTGTGCGCCCCCACCGGCGCAGGCAAGACCGTGGTGGGTGAGTTCGCGGTGCACCTGGCGCTGGCGTCGGGCGGAAAGTGCTTCTACACCACGCCGATCAAGGCGTTGAGCAACCAGAAGCACAACGACCTGGTGCGCCGGTACGGCCCGCAGAACATCGGCCTGCTCACCGGTGATCAGTCGATCAACGGCGACGCCGACGTGGTGGTGATGACCACCGAAGTGCTTCGCAACATGCTCTATGCGAACTCGCCTACGCTGCACGGGCTTTCCTACGTCGTGATGGACGAGGTGCATTTCCTGGCCGACCGGATGCGGGGCGCGGTGTGGGAGGAGGTGATCCTGCACCTGCCCGACGAGGTGCTGCTGGTGAGCCTGTCGGCCACGGTCAGCAACGCCGAGGAGTTCGGCGGGTGGATGCAGGCCGTGCGCGGGGACACCGCGGTCGTCGTCGACGAACACCGCCCTGTGCCGCTATGGCAGCACGTCCTGGTCGGCAAGCGGCTGTTCGACCTGTTCGACTACCGCAACACCAAAGCCAAGAAATCCAAACGCGAGTTGGTGGTCGACCCGGAACTGTTGCGCCACATCGCCCATCGCCGCGAAGCCGATCGGCTGTCGGACTGGCAGCCACGCGGTCGCGGCAGGGGAGGCCACCGCGGCAGGCCCACCATGTACCGGCCGCCGTCGCGGCCCGATGTGATCGGCATGCTGGACCGCGAAGGGCTGCTGCCCGCCATCACCTTCATCTTCTCGCGGGCGGGGTGTGACGCCGCGGTCAAGCAGTGTCTGCGCTCGTCACTTCGGCTCACCACCGAGCAGGAGCGCAAGGCCATCGCCGACGTGGTCGACCGGCGCTGCGGTGAGCTGCCCGAATCGGATCTGATCGTGCTGGACTACCACGAGTTTCGCGAGGGGCTGCTGCGCGGGCTGGCCGCCCACCACGCCGGGATGCTGCCGGTGTTTCGCCACACCGTGGAGGAGCTGTTCACCGCCGGCCTGGTGAAAGCCGTATTCGCCACGGAGACACTGGCTTTGGGGATCAATATGCCGGCGCGCACCGTGGTGTTGGAGCGGCTGGTGAAGTTCAACGGTGAGCAGCACATGCCGTTGACACCGGGGGAGTACACCCAGTTGACGGGCCGCGCGGGACGCCGCGGCATCGACGTGGAGGGCCACGCGGTGGTGCTGTGGCACCCCAACGACGCCACCTCCGATCCCGCCGAAGTGGCCGGGCTGGCCTCCACCCGCACCTTCCCGCTGCGCAGTTCGTTCGCGCCGTCCTACAACATGACCATCAACCTGGTGCAGCACATGAGCCCCGCGCAGGCGCACCAACTTCTGGAGAGTTCGTTCGCGCAGTACCAGGCGGACCGGTCGGTGGTCGGTCTGCGACGCGGCATCGAGCGCGGCGAGCGGATGCTCGACGAAATCGCCGCCGAACTCGACGGCGGCCATGACGCACCGGTTTTGGAGTATGTGCGGCTTCGCCAGGACGTCTCGAACCGGGAAAAGGCGCAGTCACGCGCGTCGCGGTTACAGCGCCGCCAGGCGGTCAACGACGCGCTCGCGGCGCTGCGCCGCGGCGACATCATCGACATCAGCCACGGGCGCCGCGGCGGGCTGGCGGTGGTGCTCGATCCGGCGCGCGACAAGGACGATCCGCGTCCGCTGGTGTTGTCCGAACACAAGTGGGCGGGGCGGATCTCGTCGGCCGACTACTCGGGTTCGGACCCGTTGGGGTCGATGTCGCTGCCCAAGCGCGTCGAACACCGCAGCCCGCGGGCACGACGCGATCTGGCGTCGGCGCTGCGTTCGGCCGCGGCCGGGCTGGACGTGCCGTCGGCGAAAGGGAAACGCAAGGGTCCGGTGAGAGACCGCGACGTCGACCCCGAACTGGCGTCGCTGCGGGAGCGACTGCGCCGGCACCCGGCCCACCAGCTGCCCGACCGCGAGGAGAAGGCCCGGCTGGCCGAGCGGTACCTGCGCATCGAGCGCGACAACGAGCAGATCCGGCAGAAGGTGGCCGCGGCGACCAACTCGCTGGGGCGCACGTTCGACCGGATCGTGGTGCTGCTCACCGAACGCGGCTACATAGACGGGCCGCAAGACGACCCGAAGGTCACCGACGACGGCCGGCTGCTGGCCCGCATCTACAGCGAAAGCGACCTGCTGGTCGCCGAATCGCTGCGCAGCGGCATCTGGGAGGGGCTGGAACCCGCCGAGTTGGCGGCGGTGCTGTCGGCGGTGCTCTACGAGTCGCGCGGTGACACGCCCGGTTCACCCGAGAACGTCGAGGTGCCCACGGGCCCGCTGCGCCGCGCACTGAACCAGACCATCAGGCTGTGGGCCGAGTTGCGCACCGATGAGCAGCGCCACCGCATCGCGCACAGCCGCGAGCCCGACCCGGGATTCGTCGCCGCGATTTATCGCTGGGCCACCACGGGCGATCTGACCACTGCGCTGGCGGCCAGCGACGCCACCGGATCGGGGTCGCCGCTGTCGGCCGGCGACTTCGTGCGCTGGTGCCGCCAAGTGCTCGACCTGCTCGACCAGGTGCGCAACGCCGCCCCCAGCCCGGCGCTGCGCGCGTCGGCGAAACGCGCCGTCAGCGACATTCGACGCGGCGTCGTGGCAGTTGACGCGGGGTAGTGTGTGCGCAGAAAGACGGAACCGAACCGCGGCGCGCCCGCGGGTGAAGGAGTGAGATGAGCGGACCGCAGGGATCTGATCCGACGCAGCCGTGGCCCGGCCAGCAGCCGGAACAGCCGACGGACCAGCCATCGAGCGATGCGCCGTCGACCGATCAGGGCGAGCAGCAGTGGCAGCAGCAGCCCACCGGCGAGCAGCAGCAGACTGCCTGGCAGCCGCCCGCCTACGACCCCCAGCAGGCGCAGCAGTATCCGCAGTACCAGCAGCCCGCCTACCAGCCTCCGCAGCAGTACCCGCCGACCGAGCAGTACGGGCAGCAGGGTTATCCGCCGGGGCAGTACGGCCAACCCGGCCAGTACGGTCAGCCCTACGGCCAACCCGGCCAGTACGGTCAGCAGCCTGGCCAGTACGGCCAGCCCGGCCAGTACGGTCAGCCGACCGGCCAGTTCGGCCAACCCGGCCAGTACGGCCAGCCCTACGGCCAGCCCGGCGGTGAAGAGGGGTCCAAGCGTTCGCTGGCCGTGATCGGCGGCGTCATCGGCGTGCTGGCCGCGGTCATCATCGCGGTGGTGCTGGTGCTCGGGTTCTGGAAGCCCGGCTTCTTCGTGACCACCAAGCTCGACATCGACGCGGCCCAAAGCGGTGTGCAGCAGATCCTCACCGACGAGGCCAACGGCTACGGCGCCAAGAACGTCAAGGACGTCAAGTGCAACGACGGCCAGAGCCCCGTCGTCGAGAAGGGCGCGACCTTCGACTGCGAGGTCAGCATCGACGGCACCAAGCGTCAGGTCACCGTGACGTTCCAGGACGACAGCGGCACTTATGAGGTCGGCCGCCCCAAGTAGCGGCCGTCAGCGCGCGGGCAGACCGTCCAGCGCCTTCTGCAGCCGACCGATCGACGAGGTCACCCCGTAGGTTTGGGCCAGTTCGGCGACCTTGCGGGGATGCTTGGCGGCCAGCGGCAGCGCGTCGTCGGGCGTCGAGAAGTCGACGTCGCAGTCGGTGGCGACCCGCACCACCGGCCCCGCCGCCTCGATGTAGTCGGTGGCGCCCAGCAGCTTGGTCCGAAACGCCTTGGACATCTTCGATTTCGGGTCGTGCGCGGCGGCCATGATGTGCTCCAGCGACCCGTGCTGGGCCAGCAGCGTGGCCGCCGTCTTCTCGCCGACCCCCGGAACACCCGGTAGCCCGTCCGACGGGTCGCCGCGCAGCAACGCGAGCTCGGCGTAGGCCGGCCCGGCGCGGTGCACGGGCACCCCGTAGGTCTCGGCGACCTCCTTGGGCCCGAACAACGTCGCCTTGGCCAGCCCGCGCCCGATGTAGAGCACCCGCACGGGCACCGGGTCGTCGGTCACCAGCTGCAGCAGGTCCCGGTCGCCGCTGACCACCACCACCGGGCTGCGCCGTTCCCGATATGCCAAGGTGCCCAGCACGTCGTCGGCCTCGTGCTGGGCGGCGCCCGCGGTCGCGATGCCGAACGCGTCGAGGAGTTCCAGGATCATGTCGACCTGCGGCGTCAGATCGTCGGGCACTTCCTCGATGTCGGGCACCCCTTCGGGTTGGGGTTCTTCCACGCGGTGCGCCTTGTACGACGGGATCAGGTTGACGCGCCACTGCGGGCGCCAGTCGTCGTCGCGGCACACCACCAACCGCTCGGGGCGCTCACGGGTGATGACGGTCGCGACGGCGTCGAGGAACCCGCGCACCGCGTTGACGGGCCGCCCGTCGGGCGCGGTGATCGAGGAGGGCACGCCGAAGTAGGAGCGAAACCACATGCTGGCGCCGTCGAGCAGCAACAGGGGTGCGGGCATGGCTGTCATCCTGCCAGGGGCGCACTAGCCTGAAAGCCATGACCGCCAGTCGTTTCAGCGCCGACGTGTATGCCCGACGGCTGCAGTCCGCCGCCACCGCCGCCGCCGAAGCCGGGCTCGCGGGTCTGGTGATCAGCCCCGGCTACGACCTGCGCTACCTGGTCGGCTCGCGCGCGCAGACCTTCGAGCGGCTGACCGCGCTGGTGCTGCCCGCCGACGGGCAACCGACGGTCGTGGTGCCGCGCCTGGAGTTGGCCGCGCTCAAGGCCTCGGCCGTGCCCGAACTCGGCCTGCCGGTGCACGACTGGGTCGACGGCGACGATCCGTACCGGATGATGGCCGACGTGCTGGGCGAGGCGCTGGGCGGCGGCACCCTCAAAATCGCCGTCACCGACTCGATGCCCGCGCTGCACCTGCTGCCGCTCGCCGACGTGCTCGGCGCGACGCCGGTGCTGGCGACCGACGTGCTGCGCCGGCTGAGGATGATCAAGGACGGCGCGGAGATCGACGTCCTGCGCAAGGCGGGCGCGGCGATCGACCGGGTGCACGCCAGGGTGCCCGACTTCCTAAAGCCCGGCCGCACCGAAGCCGACGTCGCCGCCGATATCGCTGAAGCCATTGTCGCCGAAGGACATTCGGAGGTAGCGTTCATCATCGTCGGCTCCGGGCCGCACGGCGCCGACCCGCACCACGAATGCTCGGAGCGTGAACTGCGCGCCGGCGACGTCGTCGTCGTCGACATCGGCGGCCCGTACGAACCCGGGTACAACTCCGACTGCACGCGCACCTACAGCATCGGCGAACCCAGCCCCGAGATCGCACGGCGCTACGCGGTGCTGCAACGGGCGCAGCGCGCCGCCGTCGCCGCCGTGCGTCCCGGCGTGACCGCCGAACAGATCGACGCCGTCGCGCGCGATGCGTTGGCCGCCGAGGGGTTGGCCGAGGCGTTCGTGCACCGCACCGGCCACGGCATCGGGCTGTCGGTGCACGAGGAGCCCTACATCGTCGCGGGCAACGACCTGCCGCTCGAGGAGGGCATGGCGTTCTCCGTCGAACCCGGCATCTACTTCCCCGGCCAGTGGGGCGCGCGGATCGAGGACATCGTTGTCGTCACCGCCGACGGCGCAGAGCCGGTCAACAACCGCCCGCACGACCTGGTGGTGGTGCCCGCCTGATCCGCCGAGCAGACGCGGAAGGCCCCTCGGGCGCCCGAAAAAGGGGCCATCTATGACTGCTCGCGGTCAGTGCTCGCCGCGGTCCAGCAGGCTCGACGAGCCGAGCACGCGCTCGACGCGGACCTCGATCACCACGCGCTTCGGGTTGACCCGCGGGGTGCGGTAGCGCTGCGCATACCGCAGTTCGGCGTCGCGGACGGCCTCGGCGTCGGTGTTGACGGTCGCCTTACCCTCCAGCGACAGCCACCGCGCCCCGTCGACCTGGCTGAGCACGGCAACGCCCTGGTTCTCGGCGTTGACGGCCTTCTGGGAGCCGCCGCTGGTGATGACGCGCGCGATGTGGGTGGTCGGGTCGAAGGTGAAACCCACGGCCACCACGTGCGGGGAGTTGTCGCCGCGCAGCGTCGTCAGCATCGCCAGATGCCGCTCGGACAGAAACGCCAAGGCATCGCTGTTGAGCTTGGTGGTTGCCTTGCGACTTGATTGGGCCATCACGGCCCAACTTAGCGCAGTGGATAATCCCAGCCATGAAAGACACGGCCGACACCCATCCGGCGCTGGTTGTGGTTTTCGGCGGGCGCAGCGAAATCGGGCTGGAGTTGGCGACCCGGCTGGCGCCCGGGGCGACGGTGCTGCTCGCGGCGCGCCGCGCCGACGACCTCGACCAGCAGGTGGCCGCGGTGCGCGCCGCCGGCGCCGCCGCGGTCGCGGTCCGCGAGTTCGATGCCGACGACCTGCCCGCCCACGGGCCGCTGGTGGAGTCGATCGTCGCCGAGCATGGGCCGATCGACACCGCGGTGTTGGCGTTCGGGGTCCTCGGCGACCAAACGCGCGCCGAGCAGGATCCGGCGCACGCCGTGGCGATCGTGCACACCGACTTCGTCGCACAGGTCAGCCTGCTGACCGTGCTCGCCGCCACCATGCGCGCGGCCGGATCGGGGGCCATCGTCGCGTTCTCGTCGGTGGCGGGGGTGCGGGTGCGCCGCGCCAACTATGTGTATGGCTCGGCCAAGGCCGGCCTCGACGGCTTCTGCAGCGGTCTGTCCGACGCGCTGCACGGTTCGGGGGTGCGGCTGCTGACCGTGCGGCCGGGGTTCGTGATCGGGCGCATGACCGAGGGGATGGCGCCCGCGCCGTTCTCCAGCACGCCGGCCCAGGTCGCCGACGCGACCGCGCGCGCACTGGCCAAGGGCCGCCGCAGCGTGTGGGTGCCCGGAATACTGCGGCCGGTGTTCGCGGGGATGCGGTTGCTTCCGCAGTTCGTGTGGCGGAGGTTGCCGCGGTGATGAGCGCTTGCGCGAAGAACGGACGGCCATGATCATCGTCGTCGGCATCGGCGCGGACGGTATGGCCGGGCTGGCACCGGCTGCGCGGGCCGAATTAGCAAGGGCCACTGTCGTTTACGGGTCACCCCGGCAGCTGGACCTGCTCGACGACACCGTGACAGCGGAGCGGCGCGAGTGGCCGTCGCCGATGCTGCCCGCCCTGCGCGCGCTGCGCGACGGCGCCGACGGCGACGTGCACGTGGTGGCCAGCGGTGACCCGCTGCTGCACGGGGTCGGCAGCTCGCTGGTCCGGTTGCACGGTGCGCACCGCGTCACCGTGTTGCCGCACGTGTCGTCGGTGACGCTGGCGTGCGCCCGGCTCGGCTGGCCGGTGCACGACACCGAGGTCATCAGCCTGGTCACGGGCGAACCGCACACCGCGGTGCGCCGCGGGGGCACCGCCGTCGTGCTGTCGCGCGACGCCGCCAGCCCCGCGGCCCTGGCCCGATTGCTCGCCGCCACCGGCCGCGGCGACTCCGAGTTCACGGTGCTCGAACAACTCGGCGGCCCGGCCGAGCGGCGCCGCACCGAGCCCGCGCGGAAATGGGCCGCCGACCCGCCGACCGACGTCGACGACCTCAACGTGATGGCCGTGCGCTATCTACCCGACGAGCGGCAGTTCGGCATCCTGCCCGACACCGCCTACGCCAACGACGGCCAGATCACCAAAACGCCCATGCGCGCAGTCACGATGGCCGCGCTGGCGCCACGGCCGGGGGAGTTGCTGTGGGACGTCGGCGCCGGCTCGGGCAGCATCGCGGTCGAATGGTGCCGCAGCGGAACCGGTTGCCGGGCAGTGGCCTTCGAGCGCGACGAGCAGCGCCGCGCCCGGATCGCCGACAACGCGACGGCGTTCGGCGTCAACGTCGACGTGCGCGGCGACGCGCCGCAGGCCTTCGACGACACCGCGGCTCCCGACGTCATCTTCATCGGCGGCGGGCTGACCCGCCCCGGGCTGTTGCAGGAGTGCTTCGACCGGCTGCCCGGCGGCGGCCGGCTGGTCGTCAACGCCGTCACCACCGAATCAGAAGCCGTTGTCAGCCAATGGTATTCGCGCCTCGGCGGTGAGCTGCGCCGCTACCAGCACTACTCCGGGGAACCGCTGGGCGGTTTCACCGGATGGCGGCCTGCATTCCCTGTCACGCAGTGGTCGGTGACCAAGCGATGACCGTCTACTTCATCGGCGCGGGCCCAGGCGCGGCCGATCTGATCACGGTGCGGGGCCAGCGGCTGCTGAACCGCTGCCAAATCTGCCTGTACGCCGGTTCGATCATGCCCGATGACCTGCTGGCGCTGTGTCCCCCCGAGGCCCGGGTGGTCGACACCGGCCCGTTGACGCTGGATCAGATCGTCACCGAGATCGCCGACGCCGATGCCGCGGGTCTGGATGTGGCGCGGCTGCACTCGGGTGACCCGTCGATCTACAGTGCGCTGGCCGAACAGTGCCGTCGCCTCGACGCGCTGGGAATCGGCTACGAGATCGTGCCCGGCGTACCGGCGTTCGCTGCGGCGGCCGCCGCGCTGGGCCGCGAGTTGACGGTTCCCGGTGTCGCGCAGACCATCACGTTGACCAGGGTGGCGACGCTGTCGACGGCGATGCCGCCCGGTGAGGACCTGCGCACGCTGTCGCAATCGGGTGCGACGCTGGTGCTGCACCTGGCCGCGGCGCAGATCGACTCGATCGTTCCGGAGCTGCTCGCGGGCGGATACCGGCCCGAAACACCGTGTGCGGTCGTGGCGTTCGCGTCCTGGCCGCAGGAGCAGGTGGTCCGGTGCACGCTGGCCGAGCTCGCCGAACGGACGCACGACGCCGGGATCAGCCGCACCGCGGTCATCGTCGTCGGCGACGTGCTCGGCGCCGAGGGGTTCGCCGACAGCTACCTGTACTCGTCTCACCGGGTGCGCAGGGGGCGGCACTGATGCGAATCCTGTTGCTGGGCGGCACATCGGAGGCCCGCGCGCTGGCCGCACAACTGCATCCGGACGTCGAGGTGATCAGCTCGCTGGCCGGGCGGGTGCCCGATCCCGCGCTGCCGGTGGGGCAGGTGCGCATCGGCGGGTTCGGCGGGGTCGAGGGGCTGCGGCGCTGGCTGGCCGACAACGCCGTCGACGCCGTCGTCGACGCCACCCACCCGTACGCGGCGACCATGACCGCGCACGCCGCCGAGGTGTGCGCCGCGCTCGCGATGCCGCACCTGCTGCTGGCCCGCCCCGCCTGGCCGCCCGGCGACGCGATCCTGGTGGACTCCGATACCCATGCGGCGAAAACTGTTGCTGACAAGGGGTATTCGCGGGTGTTTTTGACGACCGGGCGATCCGGCATCGCCGCGTTCGCCGGCGTCGACGCGTGGTTTCTCATCCGCGCCGTCACCGCGCCCGAACCGGCGGACCTTCCGCGTCGCCACCAGGTGGTGCTGTCACGCGGACCGTACCGCTACGACGACGAGCTGCAGTTGCTGCGCGAGCACGACATCGATGCGCTGGTCACCAAGAACAGCGGTGGGCCGATGACCCGCCCGAAACTCGACGCGGCAGCCGCGCTGGACATCGCGGTGGTGATGGTCGACCGACCGCCGCTGCCGGCCGGGGTGTCGACGGTGAACAGCGTCGACGACGCCGTCGGGTGGGTCAGGTCGCTGGCAGGGCCTTGATCAACTCGAGCGTGTCCAGTTCCCGGATGGCCTGACACCCCCGGCTCAACATGGTCAGGATCATCTCGTCGCCGCGTTCGGTCGACGAGGCGAACGCGTAGCCCAGTGCGGTGAGCACGGGAGCTTGAACCATCCCCAGACCATAGTCACGCCAACAGGTGTCGAGGTCGTAGTCCTTGATGCCGTGGGGGAGCAGCGCCTCGTGGTAGCGGCGCACCAGGTCCTTCTCGATGGCCGACCGGGTCTCGGGGAGCAGGCTGGTGGCGGTGAAGTACGCGAGGTCGCGGGCGGGCAGGCCGATACCGACGGTCTGCCAGTCCACCACGGAGATGCGTTCGCGGCCGGGGTCGAACAGCATGTTGTCGAGCCGGTAGTCACCGTGCATCACCGCGAACCGGGTTGGTTCGGCCATCAGCCACGGGGTGACCAAAGCCATTGCGTCGGTGAGCGTTTGGCGGTCGTCGGCGCTCATCCGGTCGCCGAGTTTGTCGATGGTGATCTCGGCTGCCATCCGGCACACCTCACCCATGCCGCCCGCGGCGGCTACGTCGCCGGGTTTGGGCATCGCAATCCCGGACAGCTCCATCCAGACCTGTTCGCACCAGGTCGGGCCGTGCAGACCCGCGAGCGCCTCGACTGCCAGCGCGGCCTCCTGCTCGGTGCACCCCGCGATCTGGTCGCCCTGCACCGCGGGTGCCATATCGGCAAGGATCAGCACGAAATCCGTTCCGTCCTCGCTGATGTCGCTGTAGTAGCAGCCCGGCACCGGGATTGCCACCTTGTCGGCGACGTCGGTGTAGAACTCGACCTCGGAGCGGTAGCCCAGCGCCACCCGTTCACGGACCGCGTCGTCCAGGGCGGGCAGCTTGACCGCGAACGATCCGGGCAGCGCGGTCTGCTCCGCCGCGTATGTCACCGTCACCCGGTAGGTGGCGCCGGTCTGCCCGGTGCCGATCGGCACGACGTCGACGGTGCGCACGTCGACGCCGAGCGCGGAACCGAGCCAGGCCGGCGTCACATCGGCCGGACCGCGGGGGATCGTCACGGCGCCTCCCTGGATGGTGTCGGGTTTGCGCCGAAACGCTATCGGTAAGGGTGACAGTCGTCAACGATGCTGTGCGGCAAGCCTCTCAGAGTCGTTCGAGGCGCAGTCGCCACGCGTCGGGCCCGCGTTCGAGGTAGTCCACCGCGATCCGGCCCGAGGTGCGGTCGTAGAGCTGCCGCAGCAGCGGCACCGGGTCGTGCGGGGCGACCAGCACCAGGCTCGCACCCGCAGGGACCGCGTCGAACGCGCCGAAGACCGTCGCGTGCCGAATCGCATGCGGGACGTCGCGCACGTCGAGCACCGGCTGCTCGGCGTCGTGCGCGCAGCCACACGTGTGCCCGGCCTCGCCGCCGTGGTGGTCGCCGAGCAACTCGTGCATCCCGCCGAGGGCCTCGGCGAGGGAGACCTCGGGGTCGGCGGCCACGATCGGCAGAATCCGGTCGTTCTCGTCGACCAGGTGCGCCTCGAACATCACCCGCAGCGCGTGCCCGGCCGCGGCGGCGCGCAGCGGCGACGGCTCGGTGCGGACCCGGTCCACCAGGCCGGCGAGGATGCGGTGCACCGCGATCATCGACTCGATCAGCGGCCCGGCCCGCTCGGTGTTGGCGGCCGCGGGATACAGGCGTTCCTCTTCTGCCGCGGCGTGTGGCAGCAGCTCCCCGGTCAGGAACTCGGCTGCCGCGGCCCGCGCGGCCTCGAAGTCGGTGCCGCGCTCGGCCGCCGACAGCATCGCGTCGGTGAGTGCCTGCAGGTGTCCGGCCAGCTCGGCGTGATGGTTCTTGACCGTTTCGGCCGCTTCCGCATCGGCGGATGTGGTGGCGACGATCACCTCGTTGATGGTCATGGTGAATTCCTTTCCGTCGGGCTGGTCCGACACCCGCCAATTTACTACAATAATTTCCGTGGTAAATAGTGCACCGTCTCTCGGTCCCGCTCCGGCGCCCGCCGCGACCGGTCACGTGCCGCTTTCCGGACAGCGGCTGCGGGTGCTCGAGCACGTGCGCACCCACGCGCCGGTACGGACGGCCGACGCGGCCGCCGAACTCGGGCTGCATCAGAACACCGTCCGCGAACATCTGGACGCGCTCGTCGACCTCGATCTCGTCGAACGCGCCACCGAACCCGCCGTCGGACGCGGGCGGCCGGCCGCGCTGTATCGGCCGTCCGCCGCCGACCCCGCCCTGCAGGCCCGTGACTACGCGGGCCTGGCCACTGCGCTGGCTGGGCATCTGGCGCGCACCAGCGCCGACCCGGAGCGTGACGCCCGCGCTGCCGGTGTCGAGTGGGGACGCGAGCTGGTCGAGGGGACCGCCCGCGCCGACGGCGACCAACAGAAGGCCGTGCTCGATGCGCTGGCGCGGCTGGGCTTCGCCCCTGACGACGACGGCTCGGGCCACGGGGTGGCGCTGCGGCGCTGCCCGTTGCTGGACGCCGCGCGGCGCTACCCGAGCGTGGTCTGCCAGGTCCACCTGGGCATTGTCGAGGGACTGCTGCAGGGCATCGGCGCACCCACCGGGCCGGGCCTTGACCTGCTTCCGTTCGCCGAACCGGGCGCGTGCCGGTTGTTCCTGCCCGACCCAGTGGTGAAAAAACATGGCTGACAACCGAATTCCCGTGCGGGCGCTGTGGCTGCTGCCCGGTGGTTTTGCCCTGCTGGCCGGTCTGGACGCCGTGCGTTCGGCGTCGCGTCAACCGATCGCGGTGCCCGCATGAACCGCGGTACCTGGCATCTGCGGGTCGGGTCGATCGTATTCGCCTGGCTCGCAGCACTTGTCGTCATCGCGCTCGTGCACCGGTCGGTGCCGGTGTCGAGCTGGTTGCTGGTGCACCTGCTCGGCCTCGGGGCGGCGGGCAACGCGATCCTGATCTGGAGCCGCCATTTCGCCGACGCGCTGCTGCGTCGTCCGCAGGAGAAGTCGCGGACCGGACAGGCCTGGACGCTGTCGCTTTTCAACGCCGGCGCGGTCGCGGTGGTCGCCGGCATGATCGTGGACTTCTGGCCCGCCGTGCTGGCCGGCGGAATCGCGGTCGCCGCCGTCGCGCTGGCTCATGCCGTCACGTTGGTGCGGCAACTGCGCAGCGCGCTGCCCTCACGCTTCGGCGACACCGTGCGCTACTACGTCGCTGCCGCAGCGCTGCTTTCGGTCGGCGCCGGGCTCGGCGTGGCGATGGCCAACGCGACGTTGCCGGGCGCCTTGCAGGATCGGTTCATCCTCGCCCACGCGGCGCTGAACGTGTTCGGTTTCGTCGGGCTGACGGTGCTGGGCACGCTGGTGACGCTGTGGCCGACGATGCTGCGCACGCGCATGGCCGACGGCGTCGAGGTGGCCGCCCGACGCGGATTGCCTGCATTGGTCGGCGGACTGCTCGCAGCCGCAGCGGGCGCGGTGGCCGGCTCACCGGCGTTCACCGCCGCAGGCGCGCTGGTCTACCTCGGCGCCACCGGCTACGTGCTGTGGCCCCACCTCGACGAAGTGCGCCGCAAGCGGCCGAGCAGCTTCGCGACACTGTCGGTGCTGTGCGGCGTGGTGTGGCTGCTGGGCTCGCTGGCCTACGCCGTCGTCGCGTTCGCGACCGCCCCGACATGGCTCGCGGTGATCGATCGGGCCGCGCCGCTGACCGTGACGGTGCTGGCCGGTTTCCTGGTGCAGGTGCTGCTGGGCGCGCTGTCGTATCTGACGACCATCGTCGTCGGCGGACGCGCCGCCGCCATCGCGGCGACCACCGAACTGGAGCGCGGTGCGCCGTGGCGGCTGGCGGTCGCCAACTTCGCGCTGCTGCTGTGCGTGTTGCCGACGCCGAGCTTGGTGCGGGTCGCGGCGTCGGTGTTGGTGCTGGTGGCCTACGCCGCGTTCCTGCCGCTGCTGGTGCGGGCGGTGTGGCAGGCGCGCAAACACCGCGATACGCAATCGAAGCCGGGGCCGCCGCCGGCCGGGCCGTCGGTGCGGTACCGGCTCGGGGTCGCGGCCGCTGGGGTGGGCGTGGTGGTGCTGACCGCTGCCGCCGCGGTGGCCGTCGACCCCGCCGCGGTCGGCATCCCCAGCGCGCCGCAGGCGACGGTGCCCGCCACCGGAGAGACCACCGAGGTCGAGGTGCGCGTCGAGGGCATGCGCTACGTGCCCGACGTCATCGACGTGCCTGCCGGCAACCGGCTGGTGGTCACCCTGGTCAACACCGACTCCGACCGCCACGATCTGGTGCTGGCCAACGGCATGAGCACCGGACGCCTGGCGCCGGGGGAGACCGCCGTGCTCGACGCCGGCGTGATCGGCGGCGACGTGGACGGCTGGTGTTCGGTGGCCGGGCACCGCCAGATGGGAATGACGCTGGCAGTGCGGGCAATCGGGGCCGAGGCGCCCGCCACCCACCACGACCACGCGGCCGCCGGGTCGATCGACGCCAACGAGATCGCGCGCAGCCTCACGTCGCCGCCGGATGCGGGTTTGGCACCGCATGACCCGGCGCTGGCCGCGGCGACACCGGATCACCGCATCACGTTGTCGGTCACCGAGACCGAGCAGGAGGTGTCACCGGGAATCACCCAGCGGCTGTGGACATTCGGCGGCTCGGCACCGGGACCGACGCTGCGCGGCAAGGTCGGCGACGTCTTCGAGGTCACGCTCGTCAACGACGGCACGATCGGGCATTCGATCGACTTCCACGCCGGGGCGCTGGCCCCCGACGAACCGATGCGCACGATCCAACCCGGCGAACAACTCGTCTACCGCTTCACCGCGCCGCGCGCCGGTGTGTGGCTGTATCACTGCTCGACGATGCCGATGTCGGTGCACATCGCCAACGGCATGTTCGGCGCGGTGGTCATCGACCCGCCGGATCTGGCGCTGGTCGACCGCGAATATTTGATGGTGCAGTCGGAGTTCTACCTGGGCCCGCCCGGCGGTGAGGTCGACGCCGCCAAGGTCGCCGCCGACACCCCGGACCTGGTGGTGTTTAACGGCTACGCCAACCAGTACGACCACGCGCCGCTGACGGCCAAAGTCGGGGAACGGATCAGAATCTGGGTGCTGGCCGCCGGGCCTAACCGCGGCACGTCCTTTCACGTCGTCGGCGGCCAGTTCGACACCGTGTGGGCCGAGGGCGACTACCGGCTGCGGCCGGGCCCGGGCGGGGCCCAGACCCTCGGATTGTCCGCGGCCCAAGGCGGTTTTGTCGAGTTGAGCTTCGACGAGCCCGGGCACTACCCGTTCGTCACCCACGCGATGGTCGACGCCGAACGCGGCGCGCACGGAGTCATCAAGGTCACGCCCTAACCCGGGTAGCGGCGCGGGGTGAACACCCGCTCGCCGTACCACTGGGTCTGCGAGGAGCCGACGATCAGCAGGCAGCGCATGTCGACGTCGGCGGGGTCCAGGTCGGCGAGGCGCACCACCTTCACCTCTTCGGCGGGGCCCGACACGTCGCGGCCGATCACCACCGGCGTGCCGGGGTCGCGGTGGTCGAGCAGCAGATCGCGCATCGCGCCGACCTGCCAGGTCCGGCTCTTCGACGCCGGGTTGTAAATCGCCAGCACCAGATCGGCGGCCGCCGCCGCGGTCAACCGCCCCGCGATCACGTCCCACGGCTTGAGCCGGTCCGACAGTGAGATCACCGCATAGTCGTGACCCAGCGGGGCTCCGACGCGGCTGGCCACCGCCTGCGCGGCCGTCATCGCCGGGATCACCCGCACGTCGACGCCGGGCCACTGCTTGGCTTCCTCGAGCACCGCGGTGGCCATCGCGAACACGCCCGGGTCCCCGGAGGACACCACCGCGACCGCGCGGCCCTGCTCGGCCAGCGTGCAGGCCAACCGCGCACGCGCCGGCTCGTCGGTGTTGTCGCTGGGATGGCGGCGCTGGCCCTCCCGAGCCCCGATGCGGTCGAGGTAGGGCCCGTAGCCGATCAGGTCGGTCGCCGCGGCCAGCTCACGGCGGCTCTGCGGCGTCATCCACGCGGTGTCGCCGGGACCCAGACCGACCACCGCGACGCTGCCGGTGGTCTGCGCGCGTCGCGGCCGGCCCGGCAGCATCGCCAGCGAGAAGTAGGGGACGGCGTTCACGTCGACCTCGCCCGCGCCCAGCACCCGCTGCGCGGAAGTGCTGGCCCGCTCCACGTAGAACGCCTCGTCGAGCCGCCCCGATGCCGAAAGTGCCTCGCGCACTGCGGGATAGGAGCGACCGAGCTTGAGCACGACGGCCGCGTCGGTGTCGGCCAGCCGCCGCGTGAGCTCGTCGACGCCCAACGTGCCCGGCAGGATCGAGAGCACCTCGTCCCCCTGCACCAGCGGGGTGCCGGTGGCCGCGGACGCGGCGCTCACCGACGTCACCCCCGGCACGATCACCGCGTCAAACCGCTGCGTCAGCCGGGTGTGCATGTGCATGTAGGAGCTGTAGAACAACGGATCGCCCTCGGCGAGCAGGGCGACGTCGCGGCCGGCTTCCAGATGGGCGGCGATACGGTCGGCGGCCTCGCGGTAGAAGTCCTCGATCGCGCCGGCGTATCCACCGGGATGGTCGGTGGTCTCGGTGGTGACCGGATAGACCAGATGCTCCTCGATCTGGCCGGGCCGCAGATACGGCTCGGCGATGCTGCGCGCGATGCTTCGCCCGTGCCGCGCGCTGTGATAGGCGACGACGTCGGCCTCGCCGATCACCCGCGCCGCCTTGACGGTCACCAGTTCGGGGTCGCCGGGTCCGAGCCCGACTCCCCACAGCTGTCCGGGTGTTGTGCTCATTCTTTGTCGCTGGCAATCGCGTTGACGGCCGCGGCTGCCATCGCGCTGCCGCCGCGGCGACCGGTCACCACGAGGTAGGACATCCCGCGGGGCCGGTCGATGAGTTCCTGTTTGGACTGCGCGGAGCCGACGAAACCGACGGGGCCGCCGAGCACGGCGGCCGGGGTGGGCGCGCCGTCGTCGACCAGTTCGAGCAGCCGGAACAAGGCGGTCGGCGCGTTGCCGATGGCCAGCACGGCGCCACCGAGGCGGTCGGCCCACAGCTCCACCGCGGCCGCCGAGCGGGTGGTGCCCTGTCGCGCCGCCAGTTCGGGTGCGCGTTCGTCGGCCACCAGCGACACCACCTCGTTGCCGGCGGGCAGCCGCGACCGCGTGATGCCCGCGGCCACCATCGACGAGTCACACAGCACCGGTGCGCCTGCGGCCAGCGCCGCGGATGCCTTGGCGACCACGTCGTCGCTGTAGGCGACGTGCTCGGCGACGTCGACCTGCCCGCAGGTGTGGATCAGCCGCACGACCACCCTGGCCACATCGGCGGGGAAGCGCACCAGGTCCGCCTCGGCGCGGATGGTCGCAAACGACTGCCGGTAGATCTCGGCGGCGTCGCGGATGTAGTCGAGCATCCGCTCACCCTACGGTGGCGCGGTGCGCGGCCGATATCCGTCTCCGGTGGCCACCAGCACCTCGCCGACGCCCGGGCTGCCGCAGGCCCGGTCGCAGCCGACGAAATGGCGGTGCGCGCTGGCGGGTTGGGTCACGGCGGCCGCGGCGTCGGCGCGGACGTCGGCGGCCGAGTGCGCGCAGCCGGGGCTGCCGGTGCAGGCGCTGATCGACAGCCACGGCGAGCGCTCGTCGAACACCAAACCCATTGGGGCGAGCACCCGCAGCGCGGTGTCGGCGCGCGCTTCGTCGAGATCGAAGACCAGCACCGACCGCCACGGGGTGATCGCCATCGGCGCGTCGATGGCGGCCAGAAACTCGGCGGTGCGGGCGGGTAACACGCCCAGCGGCACGGCGGCACCCAACGCGATGCGGCCGTCGTGCTGGTCGATCCAGCCGACGGGTGGTCGGGTGACCGGTTCCCACGTCGCCCCGGCGTCCGCGGTCACCGCGAGATCGGCGATGAGCTCGCTAGGGTCGTCGAGTTCGGCGACGCGCCAAGCATTTCCACGGATATCGACGAACCGCGCGGCGACGTCGATCAGAGTCGGCACCACCTTAGGTGCCGACAGCCGCACACCGGTATCGCGGCCCGCCAGCAGCAACGCCGCCGCGTCGCCGAGAAAGTGCACGCCGGCGTCGGCGGCCAACCCGGAGACGTCGCCGCGGCCGTCGTCGATGCCGAACAGAAACCGGCCCGGCAGCGCCTCCAGCGCGCGCCGCACCTGGATCGCCTCGTCGAGCGCGGTGACGGTGGCGCGGACGTCGGCGGCCGTCGCGGTGCGGCCCGACAGTGGCGAGGCCACGATGTTGCGGACCCGCTCATGCGTCGGCGACGGCAGCAGTCCCGCCGCCGCGATCGCGTCGGCGACCTCGGATGGGTCGTCCTGTATGCCGCGGATCTGGATGTTGGCCCGCGACGTGAGTTCCAAAGTGCCCGAACCCCACCGCGTCGCGGCGGCCGCCACCGCCTCCAGTTGCGCGGCGGTGATCATGCCGCCGGGAAGCCGGACCCGCGCCAGCGCGCCGTCGGCGGCGCGGTGCACGTGCAGTGCGCCCGGGCAGGCGTCGTGATCGCGGGTGCGAGCCATGGCCTCACCGTACGCCGGGGCCACCCGAAACACAGGTAGTCGGCTACGCATGACCCCTGAGCGTCAGCGGCCGAGACTCTTCTCATCAGATACCGGACAACCACGGTGGAGAATGTGAAATGACCAGCCTGACAACCAATTCTGACCTATCGGCCACCTTGAGCACGCGGAGCGCGCCCGCTCAGGCACCCGTCGATGAGCCGGTCCTGATCACCGAACAGCAGGTGCTGTGGGGCACCGCGGTCGCGCGCTCCGCGAAGCCGCCCGCAAAGCAGAAGAAGCAGAAGCCGGCGCGACGCCAGTACCCGAAGCGGCACGCGTGGCTCGAAAACTCCCTCATGAGCCGCGAAATGGACCGCCTCTGAACCGTTGCGTGTGACGCCGGCCACAGCGCCGGCCGCAGTGATCCGTGCCACACATGTCGATCACTTGGGCTGGCTTTGGTCGTACCTTCTGCCCATCCGGATCTCTTGGAAGGAACAACGATGTTCGAACTCCTGATCTTCGGCGCGCTGTTGGTCGTCCTGGTTGCCGCGCTCGGCCTGCCGTATCCGAACAACACCCACGATCGGTGGAATCGGCGCTGACCCTCGGGGCCCGACCGGTGGTGGGCCCCGGCGGCCCGGCCATGGGGTAGTAATGGTGCGTGGTTCAGCCCCAGCGCACCCCGACCGTCCTGATCCTGTCGACCTCCGATACCGACCTGATCACCGCGCGCGCCAGCGGCGCGCGGTACCGGTGGGCCAACCCGTCGCGGCTCGTCGACGGTGAACTCGCGGAACTGCTCGGCGCGGCCGACATCGCAGTCGTGCGCATCCTCGGCGGCTACCGCGCGTGGGAGGACGGCATCGACACGGTGGTGGCCAGCGGGCTGCCCGCGGTGGTGGTCAGCGGCGAGCAGACACCCGACGCGGAGTTGATGGGCTACTCCACCGCGCCGGCCGGTGTGGCCGTACAGGCTCACCTGTACCTGGCGCAGGGCGGGGTGGAGAACCTGCGGCAGCTGCACGCGTTCCTGTGCGACACGGTGTTGATGACCGGCTATGGGTTCGCTCCTCCGGTGGCCACCCCGACCTGGGGCATTCTCGAGCGCCCGGTCCGCAACGCCGCCGGCCCCACGGTCGCGGTGCTCTACTACCGCGCCCAACACCTGGCGGGCAACACCGCCTATGTGGATGCGCTGTGCGCGGCGATCGAAGACGCGGGCGGGCGGGCACTGCCGGTGTTCTGCGCGTCGTTGCGCACGGCCGACGCCGAACTGCTCGAGCTGCTCGGCACCGCCGACGCGATGGTGACCACGGTGCTGGCCGCCGGCGGTGCCACACCCGCCGCCGTCACCGCCGGAGGTGACGACGACACCTGGAACGTCGCGCATCTGGCCGCCCTCGACATCCCGATCCTGCAAGGCCTGTGCCTGACGAGCTCGCGGGCGCAGTGGCACGACAACGACGACGGGCTGTCCCCGCTCGACGTCGCCAGCCAGGTCGCGGTTCCCGAGTTCGACGGGCGCATCATCACGGTTCCGTTCTCGTTCAAGGAGATCGACGACGAAGGGCTGATCTCCTATGTCGCAGACCCGGAACGCTGCGCCCGCGTCGCCGGGCTTGCGGTGCGCCATGCCCGGTTACGCGCGATCCCGCCGCAGCAGAAGCGGGTCGCGGTGGTGTTCTCGGCGTATCCCACCAAGCACGCCCGCATCGGCAACGCCGTCGGGCTCGACACACCGGCCAGCGCCGTCGCCGTGCTGCGGGCGATGCGCGAGCACGGATACGCGGTCGGCGACATCCCCGGCCTGGACGCCGGCGATGGGGACGCGCTGATCCACGCCTTGATCGAACGCGGGGGACAGGACCCCGACTGGCTCACCGAAGGCCAATTGGAAGGCAACCCGATCCGGGTGTCCACCAAGGACTATCGCGCATGGTTCGACACGCTGCCCGCGGAGTTCACCGAGGCCGTGACGGCGCAATGGGGTCCGCCGCCCGGGGAACTGTTCGTCGACCGCAGCCAGGACCGCGACGGCGAGATCGTGATCGCGGCGCTGCGGGCCGACAACGTGGTGCTGATGGTGCAGCCACCACGCGGCTTCGGCGAGAACCCGGTCGCCATCTATCACGACCCCGATCTGCCGCCGAGCCACCATTACCTGGCCGCCTACCACTGGCTGGACAAAGGTTTCGGCGCAGATGTCGTCGTGCACCTCGGCAAGCACGGCAACCTGGAGTGGCTGCCGGGCAAGACGCTGGGCATGTCGGCCGCCTGCGCACCGGACGCCGCGCTGGGCAACCTGCCGCTGGTCTACCCGTTCCTGGTCAACGATCCCGGCGAGGGCACCCAAGCCAAGCGCCGCGCGCACGCGACGTTGGTCGACCACCTCATCCCGCCGATGGCCAGAGCCGAAACCTACGGCGACATCGCCCGTTTGGAGCAGCTGCTCGACGAACACGCCAACATCGCCGCGCTGGATCCCGGTAAGCTGCCCGCTATCCGCCAGCAGATCTGGACGCTGATGCGCGCGGCGAAGATGGACCACGACCTCGGGCTCGAGGACCGGCCCGACGAGGACTCGTTCGACGATATGCTGCTGCACGTCGACGGCTGGCTGTGCGAGATCAAAGACGTCCAGATCCGCGACGGCCTGCACATCCTGGCCCAAACACCCACCGGCGAAGCCGAACTCGACCTCGTGCTGGCGGTGCTGCGGGCCCGCCAGCTGTTCGGCGGCGAGCACACCGTACCCGGGCTGCGTCAGGCGCTCGGTTTGGCCGAGGACGGCAACGACGAACGCGGCGCCGTCGATGCAGCAGAATCTCAAGCCCGCGAACTCGTTGCCGCGCTGCAAGGTTCGGGATGGAACCCCGATATCGTCGACACGTTGACCGACAACGCCGACGTCGCCGCGGTGCTGCGGTTCGCCGCCACCGAGGTGGTGCCCAGGTTGGCAGGCACCGCAGCCGAGATCGATCAGATCCTGCGCGCGTTGGACGGCCGGTTCATCGCAGCCGGCCCGTCGGGCTCACCGTTGCGCGGGCTGGTCAACGTGCTGCCCACCGGACGCAACTTCTACGCCGTGGACCCCCGCGCGGTGCCGTCCAAGCTGGCGTGGGAAACCGGTGTGGCGCTGGCTGACTCGCTGCTGGACCGGTACCGCGACGACCACGGCCGCTGGCCGGAGTCGGTCGGGCTGTCGGTGTGGGGCACCTCGGCGATGCGCACCGCAGGCGACGACATCGCCGAAGTGCTGGCCCTGCTGGGGGTGCGACCGGTATGGGACGAGGCGTCACGGCGGGTGGTCGACCTGGAACCGATCGACCTCGCCGAACTCGGCAGACCCCGCATCGACGTCACCGTGCGCATCTCCGGGTTCTTCCGCGACGCCTTCCCGCACGTCGTCACCATGCTCGACGACGCCGTGCAGTTGGTCGCCAACCTCGACGAGCCCGCCGAGGACAACTACGTGCGCGCGCACACCCAAGTCGACCTGTCCGAGCACGGCGACCAACGACGCGCCACCACAAGGATTTTCGGATCCAAACCCGGCACCTACGGCGCCGGGCTGCTGCAGCTGATCGACAGCCGCAACTGGCGCGACGACGCCGATTTGGCCCAGGTGTACACCGCGTGGGGCGGGTTCGCCTACGGCCGAGATTTGGACGGCCGGCCTGCTTCTGAGGACATGAGCCGCCAGTACCGCCGGATCGCGGTGGCCGCTAAGAACACCGACACCCGCGAACACGACATCGCCGACTCCGACGACTACTTCCAGTACCACGGCGGCATGGTCGCCACCGTGCGGGCGCTGACCGGTAAGGACCCGGCGGCCTACATCGGCGACAACACGCGGCCCGACTCGGTGCGCACCCGCACGCTGTCGGAGGAGACGACCCGCGTGTTCCGGGCCCGCGTCGTCAACCCGCGCTGGATGAACGCGATGCGCAGGCACGGCTACAAGGGCGCCTTCGAGATGGCCGCCACGGTCGACTACCTGTTCGGCTACGACGCGACCGCGGGGGTGATGGCCGACTGGATGTATGAGCAACTCACCGCCGAGTACGTGCTCGACGACGAGAACCGCAAGTTCATGGCCGAATCCAACCCGTGGGCGCTGCACGGGATGGCCGAGCGGTTGTTGGAGGCGGTGGACCGCGGCATGTGGGCGCAACCCGATGCGGCGACGCTGGAAAGCCTGCGCCAGGTGCTGCTGGAAACCGAGGGCGACCTCGAAGGCTAGGTTGGATGACGTGTCTGTCACCTTCGCCGACGTTGCGAAATCTGAATACATCCTGCTGACGACGTTCACCAAAGACGGTCGGCCCAAGCCGACCGCGGTGTGGGCGGCGCCCGACGGTGACCGGTTGCTGGTGATCACGCAGGAAAAGTCGTGGAAGGTCAAGCGGATCCGCAACACGTCGCGGGTGACCATCGCGAAATGCGATGCGCGCGGCAACCCGAAGGGCGAACCCGTCGAGGCGGCCGCGGCGATCCTCGACAAGTCGGCCAACGCCGAGACCTACGACGCGCTCGGCAAGCGCTATGGGCTGCTCGGCAAGACGTTCAACTTCTTCAGCAAGCTGCGCGGCGGCATGAAGAACAACGTTTCGATCGAGATCACGCCGGTAATCAACAGGGCATGAGCCAGACCGACGCGTTCTTCGACGTGGCCGACTCCGAATACCTCTTGCTGACCACGTTCACCAAGGACGGCAGGCCCAAGCGCACACCGGTGTGGGGCGTGCGCGACGGCGACAAGCTGCTGATCATCACCGACGACGGCTCCTGGAAAACCAAGCGGATCAACAACACTCCGAGGGTCACCATCCAGAAGTCCGGTGCGCTCGGCAAACCCAAGGGTGATCCGGTGGAGGCGGTCGCGCGCAACCTGCCGAAGTCCGAGACCCGCCGGGTCTTCGACAAGGTCACCAAGCGCTACTGGTACCACGCGTGGTGGTGGATTCCGCAGGCGATCGTCCGCGGTGGCATCGACAAGGTGCACTCCGCGATCGAGGTGTCGCCGGCGACCTAGGCCCGTCAGACGGTCGTCAGGTGCTCGGTGAAGAACGCGAACACGCGCCGCCACGCGTCGTCGGCGGCCGCCTCGTCGTAGCCGAACCCGGTGATCCGCAGCAGCGGCTGAGCAGGCAGTTTGTTCGCGAAACTGTGGCCGGCGTCGGCATACACCTGGATATCGGCGGGAATGTTCTTGTCCTCGACCACCTCGCGCAACCGTTGCGGCGCCCCGCGGCCGAGCGGATCGCGACGGCCGAAGCTGGCCACGATCGGACACGCCCCGTCCAGCGTGTCGCTGAGATTACGCGGCAGCGGTGTGCCGTAGAACGGGGCTGAGGCCCCAAATCCCTTGGGTGACATCACCAACGCGAAGTGCCCGCCCATGCAGAACCCGGCGATGCCGACCGCGCCCGTGCACTGCGGCATGGCCTGCACATGGTCGCGGGCGGCCAGGATGTCGTCGAGCGCGCGGCCTCGCTGGCTGAGCATCTCGCGGAACACCCGGGTCACGCACCGCGCGCGGCCGCCGCGGGAATACAGGTTCGGTGTGACGGCGAGAAACCCGGCCGCGGCGATCCGCTGCGAGGTCGCCTCGTTGTCGGGCCCGTAACCGATCGCGTCGTGCACCACCACGATGCCCGGAAATGGACCGTCACCCTGCGGAATGTCCAGCAGCGCGTCGATCGGGCCGTCGGGGGGTTCGAGGTTGATCTTGGTCACGTCGCCAATCTACGGAACCAGACCGGTGGTTTCGGACGTTGTGCGGATATGGCGATGCGGCTGTTTCTGCTGTACGTGGTCCTCGAGATCGCGGTGATCGTGGCGCTGACCGCGACCATCGGCATCGGCTGGACCCTCCTGCTGCTGGTCGGGGCCTTCGGCGCCGGCCTGGTGCTGGCCGGATCGCAGCTGCGACGCCAACTGCGCCGATTGCGGTCGGGGCTCAGCGCCGCCGCCGTACCGGACGCGGCCCAAGACAGCCTGCTCGTCGCGCTGGGCACCGTGTTCGTCGTGATACCCGGTCTGGCCAGCTCAGTGCTGGGTTTGCTGCTCCTGCTGCCGCCGACCAGGGCGGTCGCGCGCCCGATGGTCACGGCGCTGGCCGCGCGCCGGATGCCGCTGATCACCGTCGGCGCCGCGGGGTTGCGACACACCACGCAGCCGCGGGGTGATTACATCGACGGCGAGGTGATCGACGTCGTCGACACCGATCCGCACGCCGTGGAGCGCAAGCCCGAATAAGTGACTGACCTCCTGCTCAACGGGCGGGTGCACAGCCCCGCCATGCCCGACGCGACCGCGCTGGCGGTGCGCGACGGCGTCGTCGCATGGCTGGGCAGCGACGACGTCGGCCGCGCCCAGTTCCCCGACGCCCAGATCACCGACCTCGACGGCGCCTTCGTCGCGCCGGCGTTCGTCGACAGCCACGTCCACCTCACCGCTACCGGCCTGACCCTGATCGGGCTCGACCTGCGCGACGCCACCTCGCTTCGGCACTGTCTGCAGCTGCTCGGCGAGCACGCCGCCGCCCATCCCGACGGTGTGCTCTGGGGGCACGGCTGGGACGAGTCAGGATGGCCCGAGCGCACCCCGCCCAGCACCGCCGACGTCGACGCCGCGGTCGGCGACCGGCCCGCCTACCTGGCCCGCGTCGACGTCCACTCGGCGGTCGCGTCCACCGCGCTGCGCCGGCTCACCTCCGGGCTGCCCGACGCGCCCGGTCACGCCGCGCAGGCCCCGCTGACCGCCGACGCGCACCACCTCGTGCGCGCCGCCGCCCGCGACCGGCTGACCCCCGAACAGCGGCACAAGGCCCGGGTGGCCGCCCTGGACACCGCCGCCTCGCTCGGCATCGTCGCCGTACACGAATGCGCGGGCCCCGACATCGGCGGCATCGACGACTGGACCGAGATCCGGCGCATCGACCACGGCGTCGACATCGTCGGCTACTGGGGTGAACCGGTCAGCGACGCGCAGCAGGCCCGAGCGCTGATCGAGCGCACCGGCGCCCACGGGCTGGCCGGCGACCTGTTCGTCGACGGTGCGCTGGGCTCCCGGACGGCGTGGCTGCACCAGCCCTACAGTGACGCCGAAAACTGCTGCGGCAACACCTATCTCGACACCGACGCGATCAGCGCCCATTTGCACGCCTGCACCGAGGCCGGCGTCACCGCGGGTTTCCACGTCATCGGCGACGCGGCCGTCACCGCCGTGGTCGACGCGCTCGACCGCGTCGTCGACACCTTCGGCGCGCCCGCGGTGGCCCGCTGCGGGCACCGGCTCGAACACCTCGAGATGATCACCGACGAGCAGGCCCGCCGGCTCGGCGCGTGGGGGGTGTTCGCCAGCGTGCAGCCGAATTTCGACGCGCTGTGGGGCGGCGCCGACGGGATGTACGCGCAGCGCCTCGGGCCCGACCGCGTCGGGGCGCTCAACCCGTTCGCGCTGTTAGCATCCCAAGGCGTGCCCCTCGCCTTCGGCTCCGATACGCCCGTCACCAGCATGAATCCCTGGGCGACGGTACGCGCGGCGATCCGGCACCGCACGCCGGGCAGCGCGCTGTCGGCGCGCGCGGCGTTCGCGGCGGCCACCAGGGGCGCCTGGCGGGCCGCAGGGGTGCGCGACGGCATCACCGGCACGCTGGTCCCCGGCGCGCCCGCCTCGTACGCCCTCTGGGAGACCGGCGAACTCGAGGTGGCCGCACCTGATGACGCGGTGCAACGCTGGTCGACGGATCAACGCTCGCGGGTGCCCGCGCTGCCGCGACTCGACGGGGAACTGCCCCGTTGCCGACAGACGGTCCATCGTGGTGTCGTCATCCATGGCTGAGCCGCCGAGATGGCGCGCGCGGGCCGAGCGGTTCGGCCGGGCGGTGCTGGCGCGGCTGCCACAGCTAACGGTGACCATCGTCGCGGGCCTGCTGCTGTGTCTGAGCTTCCCGCCGTTTGACTGGTGGTATCTGGCCGTCGTCGCGTTCGGGGCGCTGGCATGGGTGTTGACCCGTGAAACGACCACGATCGCAGGCGGTTTCGGATACGGGTTCCTATTCGGGGCGGCCTTCTACCTGCCGCTGCTGCCGTGGGTCAGCGGGTTCGTCGGGGCGGTTCCGTGGATCGCGTTGTCGCTCGTCGAAGCGCTGTTCCCGGCGTTGTTCGGCGCACTGGCCGTGCTGGTGCGACGGCTGCCGGGCTGGCCGCTGTGGTTCGCGGGGCTGTGGGCGGCCCAGGAGTGGCTGAAGTCCACCGTGCCGTTCGGCGGATTCCCCTGGGGTGTGGTCGCTTTCAGCCAGACCGATGCGCCGCTGTTGCCGCTGGCCCGCATCGGCGGGGCGCCGCTGCTGTCGTTTGCCGTGGTGCTGGTCGGGTTCAGCTTCGCCGCCATCGTTTTCGAGGTCGTGCAGTGGTGGCGCCGCGACGAAGCGCACAAGGCGCGCCCGCCTGCCGTGGTGCTGGCCGGGGCGTGTATCACCGTCGTGCTGCTGGCCACCGCGCTGGCCGGGCCGGCGGTGCGCCAATCCGGCATGGGCGCAGGCGAAGACCAGCCGGTCACCGTCGCCGTCGTCCAGGGCAACGTGCCGCGCCTGGGGCTGGACTTCAACGCCCAACGTCGCGCGGTTCTCGACAACCACGTGCGCGAGACGATGCGGCTGGCCGCCGATGTGCGCGCCGGGCGGGTGCCGCAGCCCATGTTCGTGGTGTGGCCGGAGAACTCGTCGGACATCGATCCGCTGCGCAACCCCGACGCCAACAAGCTGATCTCCAACGCCGCAGCGGCCGTCGACGCGCCGATCCTGGTCGGTGGGGTGGTGGCGGCCGACGGCCACAGCCCCGACAACCCGGTGTCGACGAACTCGGTGATCGTGTGGAATCCCGAGCGTGGTCCCGTGGACCGCCACGACAAGCGGATCGTGCAGCCGTTCGGCGAGTATCTGCCGTGGCGCAGCTTCTTCAGCCACCTGTCGCCGTACGCCGACCGCGCGGGCTACTTCATCCCCGGCGACGGCGACGGGGTGGTGACGGCGGCGGGCGTTCCGGTCGGGGTCGCCACCTGCTGGGAGGTCATCTTCGATCGTGCGCCACGCGAATCGGTGCGCAACGGCGCGCAACTACTGGCCGTGCCCACCAATAACGCCACCTTCGACGAGGCGATGAGCGAACAGCAGCTTGCGTTCGCGCGGCTGCGCGCCGTCGAGCACGACCGCTACACCGTCGTCGCGGGCACCACCGGGATCAGCGCCGTCATCGCCCCCGACGGCCATGAGATGGCCCGCACCCAGTTCTTCGAACCCGCCTACCTCGACACCGCGGTTCGGCTGAAAAGCCAGCTCACAGTGGCGACCGGGTGGGGTCCGGCGATCCAGGGGCTGCTGATCGCCGTCGGCGTCGGCAGTGTGATCGCCGCGATACTGCACAATTGGACATTTGCGCGTCGTCGATCCAGCGGCGACAAGGTAAGAGGAGCCACATGACGACGGGCCCGGGCCCCGGGGAACGCCCAAGCCAGCGTGCGCTGGTGATCATCCCCACGTACAACGAGCGGGAGAACCTGCCGCTGATCGTGCGGCGCGTTCAGCAGTCGTGCCCCGAGGTGCACATTCTGATCGTCGACGACGGCAGCCCCGACGGCACCGGCGACCTCGCCGACGAGTTCGCGCTGGCCGACCCCGACACGGTGCACGTCATGCACCGCACCGCCAAAGGCGGGCTGGGCGCGGCCTACCTGGCCGGGTTCGAGTGGGGGTTGCGCCGCGAGTACGCGGTGCTGATCGAGATGGACGCCGACGGCAGCCATCCGCCCGAACAACTGCACCGCCTGCTCGACGCCGTGGACGCCGGAGCCGATCTGGCGATCGGCTCGCGCTACGTGCCGGGGGGAGAGGTGCGGAACTGGCCCAAGCGGCGGCTGGTGCTGTCACGCACGGCCAACGGCTACTCGCGCATCCTGCTCGGCGTCGACATCCACGACATCACCGCCGGATACCGCGCCTACCGGCGTGAGGTGCTGGAGAAGATCGACCTGACCGCCGTGGACTCCAAGGGCTACTGCTTCCAGATCGATCTGACCTGGCGCACCATCAACAACGGGTTTCGGGTGGTGGAGGTGCCGATCACCTTCACCGAACGCGAGTTCGGGGTGTCGAAGATGAGCGGTTCCAACATCCGCGAAGCCCTGTTCAAGGTCGCGGAGTGGGGGATCCGCGGGCGCATGGACCGGGCCCGCGGAGTCGGTGTCACCCGCTAGCTGCTGCCGCGGCGGCGCGCCTTGATGATGTCCATGCGCTCCTTGAGCAGTTCCTCGAGTTCCTCGATCGAACGCCGCTCGAGCAGCATGTCCCAGTGGGTCCGCGGCGGCTTGGTCTTCTTCGGCTCGGGCGCGTCACCCTCGATCAGCGTGCCCTCCATGCCGTTGCGGCACAGCCAGGTGTGGGGAATCTCGGCGTCGTCGGCGAACGGGACGTCGAACTCCTCGCCGTTGTCGGTGCGGTACCGGGCGACCTGACGCGGCGCCAAGTCGTGGTTGCGGTCGGTCTCGTAGCTCACAGCTCCGAGGCGACTGCCTCTCAGGACACGATCAGCCATCGTCAACACTCCTCAAATTAACCCTGGTTGTCCGGTATGTGAACGCCCCAACGCGCCAGATAAGTTCCCGACTCGATGCTCCATGCTACCGGGATCGGCCGGTCCCTACGTTTACAGTCAGGTTCTGTGGCACGGCGTTTACGTCCCCAACCCTGTCGCTGGTGCGGCCGCGAAGTCGCCGACGCAGGCCTGGGCAGGCGTCGACAGTACTGCCGACAGTCGTGCCGGCAGCGCGCCTACGAACAACGCTCGCTCGTCAAGGGCACATCCCTGGCGCCCGACGCGGTGGTGCTCACCGCCGAAGAGGCCGCCGAACTCGCTGACCGGGTGTATCAGGTCCGCTGCGCCGCCGAAGACGTCGCGACCGCCATAGAAGAGGGCGCCGACGGCGACGAACTGCGCCACCTGTGCACCGAGCTGATGCGGGCCGCCAAGGCCGCCGACGGCTGGCGCTGACGCGAAGTTCCTCAGCAGCTGAACATCCGCCCGATCTGCGGCGGGGCGCTCACCGGTCGCAGGCAGCCGAACGGTTCGACGCCCGCGTCGCTGAACTTCACCGCCGACTGGTGCGCATAGTTGACGCAGAACAGCCCGACGGTGTCGGAGCGACACCGGTAGTCGCCGAACGCCAGCGCCTGACCGTAGGGCAGTTCCGCGCCCACACCGGCGGTGAACGGTCCCGGATCGCCGTGCACGGAGCCGACGGCCACGGTGGTGCCGTCGTAGTCGACCCAGCCGCCCTTCCACTCGCCGTACGCGTCGGCCGGCCGCGGCGGCGGGTCGGCCAGATCGACCAGGCATACCAGTGCGCCGTCCGTCATGCATCGCGTGGTGCTCGTCGGGGTGCGGAACGCGACGTCGTCGCCCAGTTGCGTTGTGGTGCCCTCGCGGAACGCGACGTTGTACTGAGCCGCGTCGGCCGGGTCGCCCGCCTCGATCCAGGCGATGACGTCGGCGATGGGCGTGCCGGCAGCGGGCGGCTGGGCAGGTTGGGTGGTGGTCGGCGCCGTCGTGGTGGTGCGGCCGGGATCCGGGGGGATGGGCTCAATGCGCTCGGCCTCGCCGCCGACCGACTGGGAACATCCGGCTAGCAGCACCGAGACCGCGATCAGCCCAGCGATTCGCATACCGGCCAGGTTAGCGGGCCGACACGGCAGGCCCGGCCAGGCGCGGCGGCGGGCGGGCATTCGCTACCGTCGGGTGATGCACGAACGCACCGTCCGCGCAAAGATCGACGCCGGAACCATCGAGGGTTTCACCCGTGACGGAGTGAACCGTTGGCGGGGAATTCCCTATGCCCGCCCGCCGGTGGGGTCGCTGCGGCTGCGTGCGCCGCAGCCCGTCGAGCCGTGGCGCGGTGTGCGGTACTGCCACGGGTACGGCAACTGTGCGCCCCAGCAGCGCATGTACACGATGTTGGCGCCCGGCAAATACCAGCCGATGAGCGAGGACTGTCTGACGCTCAACGTGGTCGCGCCCAAGCGGCCGCCCGAAGCGCCGCTTCCGGTCATGGTTTTCATCCACGGCGGCGGCTATTTCATGGGCACGTCGGCCACCCCGATCTACGACGGCGCATCGCTGGTCCGCAACGGCTGCGTCTACGTCTCGGTGAACTACCGGCTGGGCGCGCTGGGATGTTTGGACCTGTCGTCGCTGTCCAACGACGAGTTCACCTTCGACGACAACCTGTACCTGCGTGATCTGGTGATGGCGTTGCGCTGGGTGCGCGACAACATCGCGGTGTTCGGCGGCGACCCCGACAACGTGACCATCTTCGGCGAAAGCGCCGGCGCGCACGCCGTCGCCACCCTTTTGGCCGTACCGGAAGCCAAAGGTCTTTTCGCGCAGGCGATCTCGGAGAGCCCCGCGGCGGGTATGGTGCGCACCAAAGAAGTCGCGCAGCAGTACGCGGAACGGTTCGCCGCGCTGCTCGGCGCGCGCAAGGCAGACGGCGCCAACGCGGTGATGGCCGCGCACCCGACCGATCTGGTGACCGCGTTCGACCGGCTGATCAAACAGGGCCAACGCGAGATGCTCGGCGCGTTCGCGGCCGGCCCCACCAGCGGCGGCGACTACCTGCCGCTGGATCCGATCGAGGCGATGCGCAGCGGAAAAGCCCACCGGGTGCCGCTGATCGTGGGAACCAACAAGGAGGAGGCGCGGCTGTTCGGCCGGTTCCTCAAACTGCTGCCGATGACCGAGCCGATGATCGAACGGCTGCTGGCGCAGGTCGAACCCGATGAGCGCGAACGCATTACCGCCGCCTACCCGGGCTACCCGGACCCCAAGGCGTGTGTTCAGTTCGGCGGCGACTTCGCGTTCGGCGCGGCCGCGTGGCAGATCGCGGAGGCGCACAGCAGGCATGCGCCGACGTATCTGTACCGCTACGACTACGCGCCGCGCGCGTTGCGCTGGTCGGGGTTGGGCGCCACCCACGCCACCGAGTTGTTCGCGGTGTTCGACGTCTACCGCGGCGGGTTGGGCCGGCTGCTCACCGCGGGCGCGGATCGCCGTAGCGCGTTGCGGGTCAGCGACGAGGTGCAGCGCCGGTGGCGTGCCTTCGCGCGCACCGGGGTGCCCGGCGGCGAGTGGCCCGCTTACGACGCGGCCGACCGGGCGGTGATGGTGTTCGATCGTCGTCCCCGCATCGAGTACGACCCGCACGCCGCCCGCAGGCAGGTGTGGGAGGAGTTTTCACTGGCCACCGGGTGATTCGGCACCCGCTGCCGCCATTCTTGACACCCGTCAAGGATGCACTGCTAGGTTGCCAGTGTGGCTCCGACTCAGAACGCTGTTATCGAACGTCCAACCGATCTGAGCGCCGACTGGCTGACCGCCGCCGTCGGCGCAGGAACCGTCACCGGATTCACCACCGAACGCATCGGCACCGGCCAGATGAGCGAGTGCTACCGGGTGACGCTGACCTACGCCGACGGGCAGGCGGGTCCGCCGTCGGTGGTGCTCAAGGTCGCCGCCACCGACGCCGCCAGCCGCCAGACCGGCCTGGCGCTGGGCCTTTATGAACGCGAGGTGCGGTTCTACACCGACATCGCGCCGCGCATCGGTGGCCCCGTGGCGCCGTGCCATTCGGCCGGCTACGACGGTGAGACGGGAGCGTTTCACCTGCTGCTCGGCGATGCGGCGCCGGCCACCGTCGGCGACGAAATCCGCGGGGCCACAATCGAGCAGGCGACGCTGGCGCTGACCGAACTGGGCCGGGTGCACGCCCCGCTGCTCGGTGACACGACGGCCGCCCAAGCCGACTGGCTCAACCGCGACGCGCCGATCAACCAGGCGCTGATCGGTCAGCTCTACGCCGGGTTCGCCGAGCGCTTCGCCGACCGGATCACCGACGAACAACGCCAGGTGTGCGAGCGGCTGGTGGCCAGCTTCGACGCCTACCTCGTCGCCGAGGCCGACCCGCAGCGCCCGATGGGCCTGATCCACGGTGACTACCGGCTGGACAACATGCTTTTCGGGGAACCCGGCGCCGAGCGCGCGCTGACCGTGGTCGACTGGCAGACCGTCACGTGGGGACCGGCGCTGACCGACGTTGCCTACTTCCTCGGCTGCGCGCTGCCCGTGGAGGACCGCCGCGAGCACTACGACGCGCTGCTGCGCGCCTACCACGAGGCCCTCGGCCCCGACGCGCCGCTGACCCTCGACGACGTCCGCGAGGGCGTGCGCAGGCAGAGCTATTTCGGGGTGGTCATGTCGATCGTGTCCTCGATGCTGGTCGAGCGCACCGAGCGCGGCGATCAGATGTTCATGACGATGCTGCAACGGCATTGCCACCACGTGCTGGACACCGACGCCGCGGCGATCCTGCCCGAACCCGTTGGGCTGGAACCGTTGCGTCCCGAGCCCACCGACGAAGGCGCTCACGAACCGGGTGACGAGGACCTGTGGAACGAGAGCTGGTACTTCGACTTCGTCGACCCCGCGCAGAAGATCGGCGGCTGGATCCGGCTGGGCCTGGTGCCGAACCAGAATGTCGCGTGGATCAACGGGCTGCTGTGCGGACCGGATATGCCCACCATCGCGATCGTCGACCTCGAGGCCCCGCTGCCGGACGACCCGATGCAGGTGCACTGTGCGGCAGGGGATCTCACGATGGAGATCACCGAGCCGCTGCAGACCTACCGGGTGACGCTGCGCGGGCCCGCGCAAGCCTACGACGATCCGGCCGCGCTGCTGCGAGGCGAGACCGGCCGGCCGACCGAGCTGACGATGGACCTGGTGTTGCGCACCGAAGGCGTGCCGTACCAGTACCGGATCACCCCGCGCTACGAGATCCCGTGCGGGGTGTCGGGCAGCGTGACCGCCGACGGGCAGAGCTACCAACTGGATTCGGTGCCCGGCCAGCGCGACCACTCGTGGGGCGTGCGCGACTGGTGGTCCATGGAGTGGGTGTGGAGCGCGCTGCACCTCGACGACGGCACCCGTCTGCACGGCGTCGACGTCCGGATCCCGGGCGCACCGCCGGTGGGTATCGGCTACATCCAGCACCCGGAGCGGGAGCTGATCGAACTGCAGACGGTGACGGCGCGAGAAGAGATCGCCGACAACGGGTTACCGCTGCAGACGACGCTCACACTGGCGCCGGGTGACGTCACGGTGAACATCGCCGTGCGCGGTCACGCGCCGGTGCGGTTGACCTCACCCGACGGGCGGGTCAGCGACTTCCCGCGGGCGTGGGCCACCGTCACCGCCGCCGACGGCCGCACCGGCGTCGGCTGGCTGGAATGGAACCGCAACCAGTAGCTCACCCTTCATCAGCGCGAGCGTGCGTGTTCCCGGGCGACACGCCGCCATTCGGACGGAGTTTGCGCACGCTCGCGGGGGAGCTTTGTCGACCTCACCGCGGCGCGTACATGATGACGCCGACCCCGAGCAGACAGATCGTCGCCCCGGCGATATCCCACCGGTCGGGCCGGAAGCCGTCGGCCACCATGCCCCACGCCAGCGAGCCGGCCACGAAGACGCCGCCGTACGCCGCGAGCACCCTGCCGAAGTTGGCGTCGGGCTGGAATGCCGCGACGAAACCGTAGGCGCCCAGTGCGATGACGCCGACACCGATCCACAGCCAACCGCGATTTTCGCGGAACCCTTGCCACACCAACCAGGCGCCGCCGATCTCGAGCACCGCGGCCAACGCGAACAGCAGCATCGACTTGAGCACAATCACGGCTCCCAGCCTGCCGTGAGCGTGCGCAAACTCCTACGAAGTGACGGCGTGTCGCCCTCAAACACGCACGCTCGCGCGGGAAAAGGTCAGCGGGCCGAGTCGTTGTCGAGGTCGTCGCGGTTCAGGCCCATCGGCGTCGCGTTGGGCAGATCGCCGCCGGCCACCACGGCCCGGGTGATCGGCGTCAACGCCCGAAACAGCGTCTCCACCTCGTCGTCGGTCAACGCCTCGAGCGCCGACAGCGCGAGCCGGTCGGTGGTGTCTTCGATATGGGCTTTGAGTTCGCGTCCGGCAGAGGTCAGTTCATCGCCGTCGAGCAGTCCGCGCTGCGCCAACCGGTCACGGTAGAGCCGCCACTGTTCCTCGTCGTAGTCGCGGCTGCGCATGATCATCTCCTTGGGCACCCGGCCCGCGACCGCGTGCAGCACATTGGCCTCGCGACCGGAGATGCCGCTGGCCGCCAGCACGGCGATGTGGCCGTCGCCGCGTTGTTCCCGCAGCAGCGTGGCGGCGTGCCACAGCTTGGCCAGCGGTTCGTCGGGCCAGTCCAGCGCCGCGTTGGCGGCGAACAGCGTCCGGCCGTCCAGCGGTGCGCTGCGGGCGGCCTTGGCGGCCAGTTCGGCGGCTTGGCTCACGTTCTCGTCGTCGCCGACGCCGTTGCGGCGCAGCGCCGCCACCGCTGCCTCCCTGCGCACCCGCAGGGCGTCGGCCGGCGTGGCGATGTCCCACGCGGCGGGCAGGGCCTTGGCTACCCGGTGCGGCGCGAAGTTGTAGAACGCGGCGGTCACCACTTCGGCCGGCACTACACCGAACGGAGCCGACCGGGCCGCGAAGTAACCCATCCAGAACCCTTTGAAGCCAAGCCCATCGAGGCCCGCGCGGGCTTCGGGCGCGAAGTAGGTGACGGCGTGCACTGGTTCGATTCGATCGAAGAATCGCCGGGCGAGTTTCGGTTCCCTGTCCACGGTGGCAGTTAACCATTCAGCTCCCGGCAGAGGTCAACCGCCGCCTCGTCGATGATGGCGCGCATCGCCTTCTCGGCGGCGGTCCCGTCGCCGGTTCTGATGGCGCGGGCCACCTGGTCGTGCAGTTCGATGGCGTCCGGGTTGGGTCTGCTGGGCATCATGCCGTGGTGGGTGCGGCCGGTGAGTACCTCGGCGACGACGCCGTCGAGCGCGCGGAACATCTCGTTGCCGCTGGCCTCCAGCACGGTGCGGTGAAAGAGCTTGTCGGCCAACAGGTATGACTCGAGATCGCCGGACCGGCCGTGCACCACCATGTCGGAGACCGCCGCGGCCATGGTCCGGCACTGGTCGGGGTTCGCGCGTCGCGCGGCCAGGGCCGCGGCGACGGGTTCGAAGCCGCGCCGCAACTCCGACAGCGACATCAGCTGGGCAGCGCGGTCGCCGACGTCGATGCGCCAACGGATGAGCATGGGGTCGAACACATTCCACTTCTCGACCGGCTGAACCGTGAGGCCGACTCGGCGCCGCGACTCGACGAGGCCCAACGATTCGAGTACGCGCACGACCTCACGGGTGACGCTGCGCGACAGACCGTGTTGGGCGCTCACCCCGTCGAGCGTGAGCACATGGCCCGCCGGATATGCACCGGACACGATCGCGGTGCCCAACGCGGTAAGCAAATTGGCGTGCAAGGCGCCGACGTTCGATTCCGACGACACGGATACATCCTGTCATAACTGCATTGCCACACTTAAAGACATATCTTTACATAACTGTCTTGCAATCATATGACCATTGCGGCATGGTTGTGACGTCAGCCACAACGGGTAGGTGCAACACATGGCGTCGCCAATCGTCGTGATGGGCGTATCGGGGTCGGGCAAGTCGACCGTCGGGGCGGCGTTGGCGCAGCGGTTACGGGTGCCGTACGCCGACGCCGACGATTTCCATCCGCCGGCCAACATCGCCAAGATGACGTCGGGACAACCGCTCGACGACGACGACCGCCGTCCGTGGCTGGACGCGATCGGGGAGTGGCTGGCCGAGCGGGGCGAACGCGGCGGGGTGATGAGCTGCTCGGCGCTCAAGCGCAGTTACCGCGACCAACTGCGCCGTCACTGTCCCGCCATCGAATTCGTGCACCTCAGCGGCACCCCGGAAGTGATCGGCAGGCGCCAGGCCAGCCGTCCCGGCCACTTCATGCCCGCATCACTGCTGCAATCCCAGTTCGCCACCCTCGAGCCGCTCGATAGCGACGAGGACGGCGTCACCATCGATGTCGATCAGAGCATCGATTCGATCATCGAAACCTACGTCAGCACAACCGAATAGGACTGGGAGGGCTCGTGCAAGCAATCGAACCGGCTTACGGCGCCGGCACACTGCTTCTGATCGCCGCGGCAGCCGTCGCCCTTCTGCTGTTCTTGATCATGAAGCTGAAGCTGCACGCGTTCGTGGCGCTGGTGTTGGTGAGCGTGCTGACCGCGATCGCCGCGGGTATCCCCGTGGGTGACATCCCCGACGCGCTGTCGTTTGGTTTCGCCGACACGATCGGCTCGGTGGCCATCCTCGTCGGTTTCGGCATCATGCTCGGCCGCCTGCTCGAGATCACCGGCGGCGCACAGGTGCTCGCCGACACGCTCATCGGCCGGTTCGGCGAAAAGCGCGCACCGCTGGCGCTCGGGGTGGCGGCGCTGCTGTTCGGGTTCCCCATCTTCTTCGACGCCGGTCTGGTCGTCTTCCTGCCGATCATCATGACGGTCGCGCGCCGCTTCGGCGGATCCCTTCTGCTGTACGCGCTGCCGGCCGCCGGCGCGTTCGCCGCGATGCACGCCCTGGTGCCGCCGCACCCCGGACCCGTTGCGGCCGCTGAGGCGCTCGACGCCGACATCGGGTTGACGTTGCTCGTCGGTGTACCGATCGCGATCGTGTCGTGGTACGTGGGCGTGATGCTGGTGTCACGGGTGCTCGGACACCGGGTGCACGTCGACATTCCGGAGACGCTGTTCGGCCCGTTGAACGGCGGACGTGACGAGGACACCGACGGCGACGACGCCGACGGCGGCGGTGCGGGGACACAGACCCGGACCCGCACGGCTCCGTCGTTTCCGACCGTGCTCGCACTGTTGCTGCTGCCGATGGTGCTGATCTCGTTCAACACCGTGTTCAACACGCTTATCACCGCCGGTGTGGTCGCCGAAGACGCCACCTGGGCGCGGTACCTCATGTTGCTCGGCAACACCACGGTGGCCCTGCTGATCACGGTAATCGTGGCCATCGTCGTACTGGGCCTGCGCGAGCACCGGATGGCCGACGTCAACACGATCCTGGACAACGCGCTCGGCCCGATCTGTTCGATCATCCTGATCACCGGCGCGGGCGGCATGTTCGGTGGCGTGCTGGAACTCAGCGGTATCGGCGACGCGCTCAGCGACTCACTGTCTGACCTCGGAATGTCGCTTATCGTGCAGGCTTTCGTCATCGCCACGCTGCTGCGCGTCGCGCAGGGATCCGCCACGGTCGCCCTGACGACGACGGCCGGTCTACTCGGCGCCGCGGCCGCCGAGGCCGACCTGACCAGCTTTCACCTCACGTTGATGGTGATCGCCATCGCCGCGGGTGCGACCGTGCTCTCACACGTCAACGACTCAGGCTTCTGGCTGGTCAGCCGGTTCTTCGGGATGGACGTCAAGACCACGCTGAAGACCTGGACGGTGATGGAGACGACGCTCGGTCTCACCGCGTTCGTGGTGGCGCTGGCCCTCTGGATGGTGGTGTGATGTCAGCGCTTGCGGCCGCGGCGTTGTTTGACCTGAGCGCGCGCGGTGCCGGCGAACTCCGGCGCACGTTTGCGCGCGGTCTCGGCGAACTCGGGCGCGCGTTTGCGCGCGGTCTCGGCCAACTCCGGCGCGCGTTTGCGTGCGGTCTCGGCCAACTCGGGGGCCCGCTCGCGGGCGACCTCGGCCAGTTCCGCACCGCGCTCACGGGCGACCACGGCCAGTTCTGACCCGCGCTTGCGCGCCGCCTCAGCCCATTCCGGGCCGTGTTCGCGCGCCACCTCGGCCAGTTCGGTGCCGCGCTCACGTGCGACGTGGGCGAGTTCACGACCCCGTTCGGCGCCGACCTGAAGCCCGTGGCCGACCTTCTCCGCCAGCTGACTGTCGGCGAGCGCTCCGCCCGTGGCCGCACCGGCGGGCAGCGCGGCGCCGACGGCCTCGGTGACCTTGTGCGCGGCGCGACGGCCCCGCCAGCCCAGTGACGGTTTGCCCTCGGTGTCGACCGCCGCGATGATCAGCCCGCCGATGAGGCTGATATCGGTGACGAAGGCCCGGCGTTCGTCGGCCTTGCGCTGCGGATCGGTCTCCTGCCAGAAGGCGTGGCCGCCAAGGCTGCCCGGGACGACGCTGAGCGCCAGCGCCGCCGACGCCAGCCGGGGCAGTTTGCCGGTGGCCAATAGCACGCCGCCGCCGATCTGGACGGCGGCGTTGATGCGGGCGACCGTCTCGGCGTCGGAGGGGACGTTCGTGCCGACGGGGTCGGGCAGCTTGCTCAGCCCTTCGAGGGTTGGGCGCGTCGCGTCGGCCGCCGGTTTGGGGCTTCGGAGGGCGTCGACGCCCCGTGTGATGAACACCGCTGAGAGCATGGGGCGCGCGATTCGTCGGATCAACATGCACCGTGTGTTCCCAGGGTCACGCCCCGACAAACGCTCAGTATGGGTCGCCAGGTGAATTGCGCCCCCGCAGCGGCATCGCGTACCAGAACGCACCCAGGGTCGCCAGCGTGCAGCCACCGGCGATCCAGGCGAAGGCGCGGCCCATCACGGTGTCGAAGATGATGGTCGCCACCCCGGACAGCGCGAAGCCCAGCAAAAAGGTTCCCACCACGGCGTACCTGTGTGAGGTGGCCACCAGCGTCTTGAGCCGGCGACGGCGGAACAACAACCGGTGCATGGTCACCGGCGCGACGAACAGTACGGTCGCGCCGATCGAACAGATGACCGTGACGAGATAGACCCCGCGCATCACCGCGTCGAGTTGGTCGAACTTATCGGAGAACGGCAGGATCAGCAGGAACCCCGTCAGCAGTTGGACACCGGTCTGCGCGACCCGCAGCTCCTGCAACAAGGCTGCCCAATTGCGGTCCAGCCGTTGGGCTTCCGTCTCGCCGCGGTTGTGATCCCACGGTTCGGGTGCACCTGGCCGCTCGACGTCCACGCCGCTGATTCTCGCAGCCCGACCGACTCGCTGCAGCGCGATCAACGTTCGGGGTAGGTTCGCAGGCGTGGATCTGGTAGCCGGAATCGACTCGTCCACCCAGTCGTGCAAGGTGGTGGTGTGCCGGGCCGACACCGGCGAAATCGTCCGATCGGCGTCCTCGCCGCACCCGGCGGGCACGGAGGTCAACCCGGAGCTGTGGTGGTCCGCGTTGCAGACCACCATCGGTGAGGTAGGTGGCCTCGACGATGTGGCGGCGCTGTCGGTCGGCGCGCAGCAACACGGCATGGTGTGCCTGGACGCGTCTGGGCGTGCCGTTCGAGATGCCTTGCTGTGGAACGACACTCGGTCCAGCGGCGCAGCTGCGGAGTTGGTGGCCGAACTCGGCGGTGCGCAGCAGTGGATCGAGCGTGTCGGCGTGGTGCCGGTCGCGTCGATCACCGCTGCCAAGCTGCGCTGGCTGGCCGATCACGAACCCGCGCACGCCGACGCGACAGCCGCGGTGTGTCTTCCGCACGACTGGCTGATGTGGCGGCTGGGCGGGTCGACCGACATCGCTTCGCTGCGCACCGACCGCAGCGACGCCAGCGGGACGGGGTACTACTCCGCCGCCGACGACGCCTACCAATCCGATCTGCTCGAGTTGGCGATGCGCGGCCGCCGCCCGGCGGTGCCGACGGTGCTGGGCCCGACCGAGTCGGCGGGGCGTCTGGAGTCCGGGACGGTGCTCGGGCCGGGGGCGGGGGACAACGCCGCGGCCGCGCTGGGCCTGGGGGCCGCGCTGGGCGACGGCGTCGTGTCGCTGGGCACCTCGGGCGTGGTCAGCGCGGTCAGCGACACCGCCCCACGTGACCCCGAAGGTCTGGTCGCCGGATTCGCCGACGCGACGGGACGCCAACTGCCGCTGGTGTGCACGCTCAACGGCGCACCCGTGCTTGCGGCGGTCGCGCGCATGCTCAACGTGGACTTCGACGAGTTCGACAGGCTGGCGTTGTCGGCGCCCGCCGGCGCGGAGGGGTTGACGCTGGTGCCCTACCTGGAAGGGGAGCGCTCGCCGAACCTGCCCGACGCCGCAGGCGCGTTGCATGGCGTGACCACCCGGAACATGGTGGCCGCCAACGTCGCCCGCGCCGCGGTCGAGGGGCTGCTGGCCTCGATGGCGTACTGCATCGAGAAGATCACCGCGCAGGGCATCGACGTAAGGCGCCTCATCCTCGTTGGCGGCGCGATGCGCTCGGAGGCCATCCGCCGCATCGCGCCGGCGGTCTGGGGCGCACCCGTCGACGTGCCTGCCCCGGCCGAGTACGTCGCGCTGGGAGCGGCCAGACAAGCGGCGTGGACACTGACACAACAGGATTCACCACCGGTATGGTCGTCCGGCGTGACAACGCCCTACACCGCCGAGCCCACCCCGCAGGTGCTCGACCAATACCGGACGGCACAACCGCTGACGCTGCGGTGAACTACTCGTGGGAGCGTCTAACCGACGCCGTATTTCGCTGCCGCCTACCGTTTCTCGACGTCACCATCGGTGTGGTGGCCGGCGGGGCGGGAACCTTGTTGATCGACACCGGCACCACCCCGACAGAAGCCGAGGCCATTACCGCCGACATCGCGGCGATGGGGCACCGCGATGTCAGCCATATCCTGCTGACCCACAACCATTTTGACCATATCCTCGGATCGTCGGCGTTCCCCGACGCGCAGATCTACTGCGCGCCGCAGGTCGCGGCGACCATGGCCGAGCGCCGCGATCATCTGCGCGCTGACGCCGTCGAACACGGCGCCGACGCCGGTGAGGTACAGCGGGCGATCGACGCGCTGCCCGAACCGCAACATCCGGTGCACGCGGCCGTCATCGACCTGACCGAAATCGCCGTGACCGTCGGACACCCGGGGCGCGGCCACACCGACCACGACCTGATCGCGATCGTGCCCGCACCGGATACCACGGTGGTGTTCTGCGGCGACCTCGTCGAGGAATCCGGCGACCCGTGCGTCGACGACGACTCCGATCCGGCGGCCTGGCCCGCCACGCTGGACCGACTGCTCGACGCGGGCGGCAGCGATGCGCTCTACGTGCCAGGACACGGCGCCGTCGTCGACGCGGAGTTCGTGCGTCGGCAGCGCGACTGGCTGCGCCAGCGAACCTGACGTCGCTCATCTACGCTTCCCCCATGGCGCGTGGCATCTTCGGTTCGCCGGTCGTGCGTGTCGTCAACGGGTTCTTCGTCGGTCTGCTCAACGCGCCGGTGCTCGGCTCGGTCGTGCGGCGCGGGCTGGTGAAGATCCGCTATGTCGGGCGCCGCTCGGGAGGGACGTTCGAGATTCCGGTGGGCTACCGGCGATCCGGTGACGACATCGTCATCAACGTCATGGCGCCCGACGCAAAGAATTGGTGGCGCAACTTCCTCGGCGACGGCGGGCCGATCACCCTGGTTGACTTCGGCGGAGTAGACCGCGCCGCGCACGCCGTGGCCCACCGCGACGCCAAGGGGCGCGTGTCGGTCACCGTCACCCCGATGTGAGGTAGCCGCTACCCGCCGGTGACTGCTGCGTACATGGACGCGTACTGCTGCTTCTGTTCGTCGGCCAGCGGCGCCCACGCGGTGATCTTGTCGATGGTGGTCTGCGGGGGATTGACCAAACGGTTCTTCGCCAACCCCGGATCGATCTTGTTGAGCTCATCGGTCATGTCGGAGAGCACGGGCACGAACTGGGTGAACGCGATGAGCTTGGCGTAGTTGGCCCGGTCGTAGACGTAGTTGATCCACGCCTCGGCCGCGGCCTGGTTCTGCGTCGTATAGGGGATCACCATGTTGTCGACGAAGTCGGTACCGCCGGACTCGGGGACCACGAACTGCAGATCGGGGTCGTCGGCCTGCAGCTGAACCACATCACCCGAATACGCCTGCGCGATGACGACATTGCCCGATGCCAGATCCTCGACGTAGTTGTTACCGGTGAAGCGGCGGATTTGGCCGTTGTCTTTCTGTTCGCGGACCAGGTCGACGGCCCGCTGCACCGATTCGGTCGTCGGCGCCGCCGGATCGCCACCCTGCGCCAACATGATCATCCCGAGGCCGTCCTGCACATCGGAGAGCAGGCTCACCTGCCCCTTGAACTGCGGATCCCACACGTCGTCGAGACTGGTGATGTCGCGCCCGGTGGCCGCTCGGTTGTAGGCCAATCCGACCATGCCGGTCATGTAGGGCGCGCTGAACTTGCGACCAGGGTCCATCTGGGCGTCGAGCATGTCGGGCCGCAGGTTCTTCTTGTTCGGCACGGCGGCGTCATGGAAATCGTTGAGCCAGTTGAGGTTACGCAGCCGCACGGCCATGTACGCGGTCGGTACCACAAGGTCGGCGCCGATGTCCTGTTTGCGTGACAGCGGTTGCTTGACCTTGGCGAACCACTCCTCGTTGTCGTTGAAGTCTTCCTTGTAGTCGACGGTGATCTCCGAGGAGTCCTGGAAGCCGGCGATGAAACCGTCGGCCATGTACAGCGGCCAGTTGGAGATGCGCAGCGTGCCGCTGGCGGGGCCGTCCGTGCGGGTGGTCGTCTCCGAAGGGCCGGCCTCGGAACCGCACGCCGCCAGGAACGACGGACCGAGGACCATCGCGGCGGCGGTCGCAGCGCCGCCACCGATGAAGCGCCGCCGCGAGGTGGCGAACCGGGGATCGAGTGCCTCGGGGGAAGACGGCATGACGACCGTGCCTTTCATTCGGAAGGGAGACGGACCTTCGCAAGCGATTCCGTGATGAATTTACGTGCCTCACGCGGTCGGTGCCGATGTTCGTTTCCCAAACCGCGTCGTCGGGTAGTGATAGGGCATGGCAACGGTAGACGTGGCGGTGTCGTCGGAGCTGAACCCCGAGCAGGCCTGGGCGCTGGCCTCGAACCTGAGACGCTTCGACGAATGGCTCACCATCTTCGGCGGCTGGCGCAGCGACGTGCCCGCCGACATCGAGGTCGGCACATGCGTGTCGTCGCTGATCAAGGTCAAGGGCTTCCGCAACGTCATTCACTGGCACGTGACACGCTACGACGAACCCAAGTTGATCGAGCTGATCGGCAAGGGTCGTGGCGGCGTCTGCATCCGGCTGTGCCTGCACGTCGAAAGCCGCGAGCCTGGAACGACGTTCCGGGTGGTTGCCGAACTGACCGGCGGTCTGCTCAACACCCCGGTCGGCAACCTGGTCGCCAAGGTCGTCGAGTCCGACGTGCGCAAGTCGGTGAACAACCTCGCGGCGCTGCGTTAACCCCACTCACGGTTCATGGCGCGTGTCTCATACTGCGCCTCAAAGGTTTTCGCGGTCTGGCTACGTGCGCCTGTGAACGCGATGAGGATCAGCGCCAGGGCGGCGGTCACCGCGCCGCCGAGGAAGATCGCCACGTAGCTGCTCTGCACCGGCACATCGGACCCGGCCATCGTGCGGGCGAGCAACATCGCGACCACGGCGGCGGCGATCGAGCTGCCGATCGTGCGGGCGATCGCGTTCATGCCCGTGGCCACCCCGGTCTCGTCGGCGTCGACCTCGCTGACGATCAGGGCGGGCAGCGCGCCGTAGCCCAGGCTGATGTAGGCGTTGGCCAGGATGCTGGCCACGATCACCTGCCAGGCCTGCGAATGGGCGAACGCGACGAACAAGAACCCCGCGATGCCGGCGACGGCCGCGACCACGAGCACCGGCCGGGCGCCGAACCGGTCGATGAACCTGCCGCTGGCCATCGCGACCAGAAAGCCGGTGACCGCGCCGGGTAACAGGTACACCACGCTGGCTTCCAACACCGTTGCGCTGAAGCCGTAGCCGGCGGTCTCCCGGGGTATCTGCACGAACAGCGTCAAACCCAGAAACGCGAAGTACAACCCCATCCCGACGAAGATCGTGGCGAGGTTGGTCAGCATGATCGGTCGCCGCGCCAGCATCGCCGTCGACACCAGCGGCTGGCGGGCGCGGCGTTCCCACTGCCACCAACCGACGAGCAGGGCGATGCCCAGCGCCGCGCAGCCCAGCGTGGCCGGCGAGGCCCAGCCCCACGAATAGCCTTGGGTGATCGCCAACAGTGCCGTCGACAACCCGGCAGCCAGCCCGGCCGCCCCGAGCCAATCGATGGTTCCGACCGCGTTGCGCTCACGGTTGGGGACGACCCACACCACGATGGCGATGACCATGATCGTGAACGCGGTGGTCAGCCAGAACACCCGGTGATAGCCGGCGTCGCCGCTCATCAACAGCCCGACGACCACCAGCCCCGCACCGCCGCCGAAACCCAACGCCCCCGACATCACCGCCATCGCCGACATCAACCGCTCACGCGACAGCTCCTCACGCAGGATCGCGATGCTGATGGGGTAGAGGGCGTAGGAGGCCGCCTGAAGGACGCGGCCGACGATCAGCAGCGGCAGCGAGGACGTCGTCGCCGCCAGCACCGATCCGACGAGCACGATCGCCAGCACCCACAGCAGCACCCGCTTCTTGCTGTGCAGATCGGCCAGCCGCCCGACCAACGGCGTCGCGGCCACCGCCGCCAACAGGTTCGCGGTCACCGCCCAGCTCACGGCGATCGTGGAGACGTGGAGTTGTTCGGCGATGACGCCCAGCACCGGCACCACGGCCGTCTGCAGGACAGCGACGGTGATGACCACGACGGACAGCCCGGCCACCAACAAGCGCGGTGATCGCACGGGTGCTTCCGCTCTGACCACACCCGCTCCGATCGTTAGCTCACCTTCGGTTCTTTCGATTATGGGTTGAGGCGGCGCTCACACTCGTTTGGCCCCCTCGGCGACGGCGGCCAGACTTGTGACATCACCGCACAAGATGAGTTCACCGCATATGGCCCGTCGCATTGGGCCGCGCTTGCCGTCTTCGCCGTCGGCGCCGCACTGCTGGTGTGGCTGGGGCGACGGCAGACCCAAGCGCAGTCCCGGCGCTTCGGACGCATCGTCGGTGGTGTGACGGCGCTGATCTACGCCGGGGTCTTGGTTTACGGCCTCATCCCGTTCGATCTGCGGTGGTCCATGCCGTTGCACCTGACCGACCTGGCCACCATGGTGACCGCCTACGCGTTGTGGTCGCAGAAGCACTGGGCGTACGCGGTGACGTACTACTGGGGTCTGGTGCTCAGCGCGCAGGCGTTGATCTCACCCGCGCTGACCGGTCCTGACTTCCCGCACTACCAATTCCTGGCGTTCTGGGCGATCCACCTGGTGGTGGTGTGGACGGCCATCTATCTCACGTGGGGCCGGGGGATGCGGCCGCGGTGGCGCAGCTATCGCATCGTGGTGGCGGTGACGCTGGGGTGGGTGGCGGTCACCATGACGTTCAACGCCGTCGCCGGGTCCAACTACGGGTTCCTCAACGGCAAGCCCTCGACGGCATCGCTGCTGGACGTGTTCGGGCCGTGGCCGTGGTACCTGGTGGTGGCCGCCGCCCTGGTGTTCACGGTGTGGGCGGCGATGACCTGGCCATGGGAACGGGCACGCGGCAAGCTGAAGTCATGAACTCAACACCGGCATTACCGGTCAACCATCACGCCGATCATCCCGGCTTCTCCGGTGTCATGGCCGTGCTGTGCGGGTTGGCCTTTCTGTTGATGGGGCCGAAGAACGCGCGCCTGGTGGTGGACCTCGCAGGCATCTCGGAAGACGACCACGTGGTCGACGTCGGCTGCGGACCGGGGAGCGCGGTGCGGGAGGCTGCGCGCCGCGGCGCCCACGCGACCGGAGTCGAGCCGTCGTCGATGTTTCTTAAGATGGCGCGCGCGGTCACGCGAAAATCCGCGAACGTGACGTGGCTGGAAGGCACCGCGGAGAACGTCCCGCTGCGCAACGAGTCGGCGACGGTGCTGTGGTCGCTGGCCACCGTGCACCACTGGCAGGACGTCACCGCCGGGCTGCGCGAGGCGCATCGCGTGCTGGTGCCGGGTGGGCGGCTGCTCGCCGTCGAGCGCCAGACCCAGCCGGGCGCGACCGGGTTCGCCAGCCACGGCTGGACCCGTCAACAAGCTGATTCCTTTGCCGCCCAGTGCCTTACAGCCGGGTTCAGCGACGCGGTGGTCGAGAGCAGCCACGCCGGACGACGCCCCGTATGGGTGGTGCGGGCCCGGCGGCCCTGAGCTGTTGCCCTTTGCACCGACTGTGCGGTTTCATACGCAACACGCCGGGACAGGCGTATGGGAATGCACTTTCGCGGCCTGTGGATGGCTTCGCGGATGTGGATAACCACCGATCGCGGACGTGATCCGTCGGCAGGCGGTGCAAACGTCATCGCATGCAGACAACCGACGGGCCATTCCGCGCCGACGAAGCCCTCGCGGCCGGGAAACTGACTTTCCGCGAACTACGACGGTTCCATACCGCGGTTTATCCCGGCGTGTGGGCGCCAAGGGGAGTCGAACTTCGCGCGGACGAACGGGCTCACGCGGCATGGCTGTGGTCGCGTCGCGCCGGTGTGGTCGCGGGGATCTCAGCATCAGCCATGTTGGGCGCCAAGTGGATTGAGCCCGGCCTACCCGCGGAACTCATCCACGCCAACCGTCGACCGCCGCAGCTGTTGACCGTTCACAACGACCAACTCTTCTACGGCGAGACGACAGAGATCGCCGGCATGGCCGTGACGACGCCGGCGCGCACCGCCTTCGACATCGGCCGGCGGCTGCCGTTTCGAGACGGGGTACTGCGTATCGACGCATTGATGAACGCAACCGACGTCAAGGTCGACGACATCGCGGCCGTCGCACAGCGACATCCAGGGGTGCGCGGGCTCAAGGTGCTGCGTCAAACGCTGGACTTCGTCGACAGCGGTGCGGAATCGCCGTACGAGTCGTTGACCCGACTCCTGCTCATGCAGGCAGGATTTCCGCGACCGCAGACGCAGATCGCCGTTTTCGACGAGTACGGTCGCCTGCTCGCGCGGATCGACATGGGATGGCCCGAATACCTTGTCGGCGTCGACTTCGAGGGTGCCCACCATTGGACCGACTCCCGACAGCGCAACTGGGACGCCGAACGCTACACCCTGCTACCGGAACTGGGCTGGACCGACTTCCGGGTGACCAGCGGCATGCTGCACAACGCTCCGCAGCGGCTCTTGAACCGGGTCGGTGCGGCGTTGATCGCCCGCGGGTGCCCGAAGACGTGGTGAGTGTGCAGTTTCATCCGTCTTTATCGGCGAGTCGCGTATGAAACTGCACCCTCGCGGGATCGCGGGGACACTGGCGGTGTGGGGTCGATAGCGGACACCGACAACGTCGTCGTATTTCTGACCGGCGACGTGATGACCGCTCGCGGTATCGACCAGATCCTGCCGCACCCCGGTGATCCGACGCTGCGCGAAGCCGTCGTCAAGGACGCGCGAGCATATGTATCGCTTGCCGAGAACACCAACGGCCCCATCCCGGCTCCGGTCGACTTCGCATGGCCGTGGGGTGAGGCGCTGGCGGTCCTCGACGTGGTCCAGCCCGATGTCCGCCTGCTCAACCTCGAAACGAGCATCACCACCAGCAGCCTGTTCGCCCCCGGCAAGGCCGTGCACTACCGCATGCATCCGGACAACGTCGGATGCCTGGCCGCGATCCGGCCCGACGTCTGTGCGCTGGCGAACAACCACGTCCTCGACTTCGGCCAGCGCGGCCTCGCTGAGACGTTGGATGTCCTCACCGGCACCGGAATTAGTTGCGCCGGAGCGGGTTCCGATGCCGCGCAGGCTCACGAACCCGTTCGGGCGGCTGGGCAGGCGGTGATCGCCTCGGTCGGATCGGTGACCAGCGGCATCCCGGCGCGCTGGGCCGCTACCGACGACCGCGCCGGGGTGGCGCTGCTGCCCGACCTGTCCGAGGCCACCGCCGCCACCGTCGCCGACCGCCTGCTGGCACGAAAACACCCCGCAGACATCACGATTGCCTCCGTGCACTGGGGCTCCAACTGGGGATACGAGGTGCCGCCGGCGCAGATCCGCTTCGCGCACCGGCTGATCGACGAGGGCGTCGACGTCGTGCACGGTCACTCGTCGCATCATCCGCGCCCCATTGAGATCTACCGCGACAAGCTGATCCTCTACGGGTGCGGCGACACGATCGACGACTACGAGGGTATCGGCAGCTACGAGGCGTTCCGACACGAGTTGCGCCTGCTGTACTTCGCCGCGATCGACCGCCGAACCGGCCGCCTCGCTGACCTCTCGATGACGCCGATGCGCATGCGGCGGATGCGCCTCGAACACGCGCCCGACGACGACGCCGAATGGTTACGCGTGCAGCTCGAGCAGATGAGCCGCCAGTTCGGCACTGCCGTACGCCGCGTCGGCACCGCCTTTACGATCGGCTAGTATTCTCCTTTACGACCGTAAAGCTGGGAAGGGCCGATCGTTGACTGCTGGGGAGAGCACTAGACAGCGGCTCATCGACGCCGCGATCGCGCTGTTCATCCGCCACAGCTTCGCCGGCACGTCGCTGCAGATGATCGCCGATGAGCTGGGCTTCACCAAAGCCGCGATCTACCACCACTTTCGGACCCGTGAGCAACTGCTTGCCGCCGTGCTCGAGCCGATCCTCGACGAGCTGCGCACCATCGTCGGCGACGCAGAAACCCGGCGCACCCCGCACGCCAGGGCGGAGGCCATGCTCAGCGGGTACGTCGCGCTGGCGGTGCGTAACCGCGCCCTCGTCGCCGTCCTGGCGGCAGACCCGAGCGTGGCCACCGCGCTGCAGGAGCACCCCAACTGGCGCGAGCTGATCGACCGCCAGCTGGGGCTGCTCGCCGACGTCGACGCCGGCCCGGCGGGCGAGATCAAGGCGGCGATGGTGTTCGCCGGGATCGCCGGGGCCGTCGGCCCGATGTGGGCCGAGCACGACGACGACGCCCTCTACCAACACCTGGTGAACGCGGGGCGGCGCACGCTCGGCCTGCGGACACCTCGGCGTACCACCGATCCAGGAAAGGAACACACGCAATGAAGACAGCGGTCGTCACCGGAGGCGCCTCGGGCATCGGACGTGCGGTAGTGGAGCGGCTCCGCGCCGACGGGCATCGCGTCGCGATCATCGACCTCGCGCCCGGCGACGACGAGTACGCGCATGCCGTGGACGTGACGGACCGTGCCCAGGTCGACGCCGCGATGTCGGCCATCCGGACGCAGTTGGGTCCGGTCGCGATCCTGGTCAACGCCGCGGGGCTGGACGGTTTCAAACGGTTCACCGACATCACGTTCGAGGACTGGCAGAAGGTGATCGACGTCAACCTCAACGGCGTCTTCCACTGTGTGCAGGCCGTGCTGCCCGACATGATCGACGCGGGCTGGGGACGCATCGTCAACGTGTCGTCGTCGAGCACCCATTCCGGTGCGCCCTACATGGCGCACTATGTGGCCGCCAAGTCGGCGGTCAACGGGCTGACCAAGACGCTGGCGCTCGAATACGGCCCGGCCGGGATCACCGTCAACGCCGTGCCCCCCGGCTTCATCGACACGCCGATGCTGCGCAAAGCCGAAGCCAAGGGATACCTCGGCGACACCCAGGCGACGATTGACGCCACACCGGTGCGCCGCATGGGTCGGCCCGAGGACATCGCCGCCGCGTGCGCGTTCCTCGCCTCCGAAGACGCCGGCTACATCACCGGCCAGATCCTCGGCGTCAACGGCGGACGCAACACCTGACACCGGACGCATTCAGGGGTTGTGCAAAGATCCGCAAATGAGCACGGAACTGGCGCATTTCACGCTGACCGACGACGGCGCATTCATGCCGACGCGTTTCGCGCAGAGCCACTGGGGTGACGACCACCTCAACGGCCCTGCCGTCGTCGGATTGGTCGCGCGCGTGTTGGAGACCCATTGCGGGTCCGACGACTTCATGCCGACGCGGTTGACGGCGGACCTATTCAGGGCTGCACGCGGGGTGAAGACCACCGTCGACGTGCGCGTGGTGCGTGACGGCCGTCGGGTGCGCAGCGCGGAATGCGATGTGCTGCAGGATGGTAAGGCGGTGGCGCGGGCAACACTGCTGCAGTACCGGCGCTCGTCGCCGCCGCCCGGTGAGCAGTGGATCGCACCGGTGTCCGCCCCGCAGCCACCACAGCCGGACGGTGAGGTACTGCCGTACGTCGGCAGTGAGGAAGGCGGATGGACACGCTCGCCGGGGACGCATCAGAACACGTCGCGCAAGTGCTTCTTCAACGATGGAATCGATGTCGTTGCGGGGGAGAAGAGCTCACCGTTTGTGCGGGCGGTCATGATCGCCGAGTCGACCAGCCTGGTGACCAACCTCGGCACCAAGGGGATCGGCTACATCAACGGCGACCTGACGGTGGCGCTGTCGCGGCTGCCGCTCGACGACTGGCTTGCCGTGCAGGCCGACTCGCACTGGGCGGCCGACGGGATCGCGGTGGGCACCGCGACGTTGTTCGACCACCAAGGCCCCTTCGGGTCCGGGATGGTGACCGCGGTGGCCAACCCGGCCGCGCAGATCGACTTCAGCAACCGGCAATTCCCGGTAGCCGAGCTCAACTACGAATAGCGTGACGCGAAAACCGCCCTATGGTGGGCTTGAGGCAACAAGCCACCAAAGTGAAGGGCAGGTGGACCGTGGTAGCTCTGGAGCGACTCGACGAGGACAGTCTGCGGGAACTCTCGCGCCGGACAGATGCGCTTGGCGTGCTGTCGGTCTACGTGGACGTCGATCCGCGACCTGACCCGACCCTGCGGGCGACCGCGATCGACGTCAAGAACCGGTACCGGGAACTGCAGCGGCGGATCGGCGAGGGCGATGAGGCGCAGCGCAGCCGCGACGTGGCCGCCGCGCTCGACCGACTCTGGCCGCAGGTGGAGAACCTGGCGACCCGGCCGGAAACCGGCCGTAGCCGGATCGCGTTCGTCGCTCTGGACAGCGATTGGACTCTGCATCTGGAGAGCTCGTTGCCCGTGGCTAATCGGCTGGTTCTCGACGAGGGGCCGTTTCTGCACCCGCTGCTCGAACTGCTCGACGAGGGGCGCGCGGCCGGTGTCGTGGTGCTCTCAGCGAGCGGTGCGCGGATGCTCGAGTGGCGGCTCGGATCGCTGCAAGATCTGCGCACGCTGGAGCAGGACTATATTCAGGCGCCGCATGAGCGGGCGGGTCAAATCGGCGGCGGCCCGCCGGGGCAGTTCAATTCGCCGAAACGTGAACAGCGGCAGTCACGCGAACGCGAGCACAGCGAGCGGTTCCTCGACCAGGTCATCGAAGCGGCCGCGGCACTGGCCGAGGAGCGTGGCTGGGAGCGGATCCTCGTCAGCGGGGGTGACCGCTTCACCGAGGCGGCGATCTCGCGGTTTCCGCAGCAGTTGCGCGACATCGTGTTTGCCGACGCCCGGGTGCTCGGCGGTCTTGACGACAATGCGCTGGCAACGACGGTCACCGACTGGGCTCACGAGCAACACGGAAACCGCGAGGGCCAGTTGCTGAGCCGCGTGCGTGACGCCGCCGGGGCAGGGGGCGGTGTGCTCGGGTTGTCGGAGGTCGCCGTGGCGTTGACCGCCGGGCGGGTCGCTCACCTGGTGTACGACCCGGAGGTGAGATACGCCGGGACGATCGGTGCGGGCGGCGCCCTGTACGGCGGTGACGAGGTCGGTTCCGGCGGCGGCACGACGGAACCCCGCTTCACCGAACGTCTGATCGACCGGGCGCTGGAGACCAAAGCCAAAATCAGCCCGGTCGAAGGCGCGGCCGGCGGTGCGCTCAGCGACGCCAACGGCATTGCCGCACTATTGCGTTGGTGATGCGGCCAAGCTATAGCGCGGCAAGCACATTGGCTGCGGCGCGTTCACCCGAGGACACCGCGCCGTCCATGTAGCCCATGGACTCCACCGCCGTTTCCGCGCCGGCCCAGTGGATCGGCCCGACGGGCTTGCGTAGCGCGTGCCCGTGGGTGGTCCACGTATTGGGTGGCAGGAACGCTCCGTAACAGCCGCGCGTCCATTCATCTGCGGCCCAGACCTTTTCGATGTAGTCGAGCGGTTGCGCGGCGCGCGTTCCGAACATCTGGGAGAAGGAGCCGATGACGGCGCTACGGCGCGCGGCTGCATCGAGACGCGCGAACTCGCGAGCCTGGTTACCTTCCAGGAAGCCGAGCAGCACGCCAGGTGTGCCGGAGGGCGGCGAGTTGTCGAAGAACACCTTCACCGGTCCGCTCAGCGAGACGCCTTGGCCGGAAAGGCCGTTCGCGCGCCAGAACGGCTCGTCGTACACCGCCATGCATTTGATGACCGAGCCGTTGGGCATGCGTTGGGTGAGCTGGTCACGGTCGGCCGGCAGGGGTTCGTCGTAGGTGAGGCGTCCCGACAGCGCCGGGCTCATGGCTACGATCACCTGTTTGGCGCGCACGGTCGTGGTGTCGGAAAGGACGTCGACGCCGTCGCGGTATCTGATCGCGTGTACTGCGACGCCGAGGTGCACGTCGTCGCCGAGTTCAGCGGCCATCTCCTCCGAAATGCGCTGAGCGCCGCCGACGATGCGGGTCTGCTGGGCGCCGCCGCGAGTCGATATCAGTTGCGACAGACCGTGATTGGAGCTGGTATAGGTAAGCAGATGCAGCAGTGACAGGTCGGCGGCGTCGGCGGCCCAGACGGCTTCGCAGGCCAGGCCGATGAACGAGCGGCCCAGCGAGGTCCGCACATGCCGCTGCAGCCATGATGCGACGGTCTGGCGGTCCCACTCCTGGGCGCGTTTGGCGATCCACGGCGCCGCGGGGTCGATACCGCGCGCCATCCGTTCCAGCCGCGTCAACGCAATCTGCACGTCGGCCAGGCCCAACAGGCCCGCCTTGGGGACCTCACCGCGGTAGCGGCGGATGCGGCCGTTGTGCTCCCAAAGTTTCGCGCCGTCGTCGTGGGTATCGAACGTGGTGATGCCGAGTTCGTCGATCAGTGCGCGGATGCGCTTGTGGTTGGGCCCGATCCATTGACCGCCGACCTCGACGACCGCATCGCCGAACGGGTCACCGAGGCGGTGATTCAACGTGCGTCCGCCGACGCGGTCGCGGGCCTCCAGCACAGCGACGTCGACGCCGGCGCGACGCAGAATTCGGGCGGCGGTCAGTCCCGCCAGGCCGGCGCCGACCACCGCGACGTCGGTATCCATATGCATGGTGCCTCCCAAGGAGGAATCTATCGAAGGCACCGACCGAGGGCGTGGCGCTAGAAGTAGATGACGCGCGGCCCGCCCCCGCATTCGGGCACGCCGCCGTAGGGCAGACCGCCCTGAGGCTGCCCGTTGATCATGACGCTGCAGGACGCCATGCGGTTCCAAGAGCCCGGTCCGAAGGGGCCGCCCGCGCCTAAGCTCCAGGTCTGCGAGTAGAACGAGCCATCGGGGAACGGCTCTCCGAGGCAGTAGCGCTGTCCACCCTGTCCCGATTTCTGCCCGCCCGGACACCAATCTGCGGCCCCGTTGGGAATCTTCGGGTCGGGCTGCGCTGAAGCGATCGGAGCCGCAACGAAGGCCAGCGCAGCTGTGGCTGCAGCGGCCGCGAAAAGTTTGATCATGTTTCCCCCGTAGAACTGATCGCGGCTCACGCGGCAGCTCACCGCGCTGTAGCCGATTGTCAGAGGTTAGCTGACCGCGGCCGTAGAGAGGTAACTTTTTGCGTGTGGCGGCTCAGGTGTGCCCGCCCGCGCTGGCTCGTGGTCGTTGACCATGTACGCGGTGGCGCGGCCGGGAAAGCCTCAGCGGGCCACAGCTAATCCTGTCGGGCATGGGCTGTTTGCCGTTGTGCACCTGCATTTCTCGTGCTTGAGGGCATCGGACGCTGCCGAAGGTCGGCCTTGGGTGTCAGTGGGCGACGTTAGTCTGACTGGATGGCTACTGAGATCACGGTTCGTGGCGCCTTCGAGGAATCCCAACCGCCTGAGCGAGGCACTGTTCACGCATCGATCAGCTATTCAGGTCCGTCGATGGAGCCGGTGTACACCCGCGTGGCAGGCGATCTGGATGTGGTTCAGGTATCGGTGGCCGAACTGAAGGAGGGGGATGACGCGGCGGTGACGTGGTGGTCGGCCGAGCGGTTGCGCACCTGGTCGACTCGCCCGTGGAACCAGGACGGCGAACAGCTGCCGCTGGTGCACCATGCCAGCGTCAACATCCAGGTGAGGTTCCGCGACTTCGATGCGCTGTCGTCCTGGGTTGGTGAACACGTCACGAACACCGAAGGATTTCGGGTCACCAACATCGCGTGGGGGCTGACGAGGGCACGCCGCGATGAGTTGGTTCGGCAAGTGCGCGAACGGGCCGTTCACGATGCCGTAGATCGCGCCCGGCTGTACGCCGACGCGCTCGGGCTCGGCGCGATCAGCCCTGTCGCGATTGCCGACCCTGGAATGTTGTCTGGCGACCCGCATTCCGGCGGCGGCGGTGGGCAGCCCCATGCGGTGATGGCTGCCGCGCCAAGGCAGGCCGCACACGGGCCGGACGTCGAACTGGTGCCAGCGGACATCAAGGTCACCGCTTCAGTGGATGCGCGGTTCCTCGTCGAAGGCTCGGGATCCAGCACGACGAACTCTTCGGCCCAGGCACTATTGGAAGAGCGGATCGAGTCCGAAGAGGATGGCAACGCTGACCCTGATGTGTTTGAGTTTCGTGACGACGACGCGGGCTATCTGGCGTGGCTCGCCGCCCACCCCGACGGATACGTGATCAACATCCTGCGTAGCTACAGCGCCAACCAAGCGCGACTACATCGTGCCGATTGCCGGACGATCAACGGTGAGCACTCCAAGGGGGCCGTCTTGACCGGAATCTACGTAAAGGTGTGTGCCGAGCAGCGAGCCGAACTCGACCGATGGGCGACCATCCAGGCCGGCGCGCCGATTGTTCGATGCGGAATCTGTCACCCAGGTAGCGCCGCTGCACAGGCCAGTTCACCCAGGCCCAGCGCGCTAGCGGCGGCCGCGTCAGCTGAGATACGCCACTCGATTCAGGGACCGTCGGAATGCAGTGCCGCAGTCGAGGTTTGGGCCGATAAGTACATCCCTTTCGATAGCCTGGCTGTTTGGCAACGGCGTCTGCGCGATGAGGTCCGTAGTCGCTGTCGGCAGCTTGAACCGTCACCCGAGCAGGTGTTGCACGCCACCTTTTTCGGCGCCAAGCCCCCCAAAGCCGATATCGAGAATCTCCTGCTCTACAACATCGACTCGTTCAAAATCGCCGGCCGAAACGGGATTCGCTTCGAACACGGCTCCGGGGTCCTGCCGCATATCGATGATGCCGAGTATCGATTCGGCTACCGCTACGCGCTAGCACCGCAGTCGGATACTTTCCGTCACTGGCGGCGGGAGCGAACGCTGGCCGAGTTCGCCTGGACTGACCTGGCTGCGACCAGCGATGGAACTCAGCTGGCAAAAGTGTGGCTCGCGCTAAAACGCCGCGAGCCAAAGGTGTTCATCCCGGCTGCGCCCGATACCCCCTTCGGCGTCCGAGTCGAGGTTCGACCGCCGCACGGCCGTTCGCCGGTGTGGGGCGGACTGATGAAGGGGATCATCGACGGCGTGGTCTGCGCGGTTCAGGCACACACCGACACGACGGTCCTACCGGATGTGACGGCGCGGCTGGCAACGGTGCTTCCGGCAGATTCCATCGAGATCGAATACCACCTGCTGGATCAACGCCGAGCAGTCCTCGGCGTCGTGCACCGTCTCGTCTCTCCCTACCGAGACGGCGTCAAATGGGATCCCTGCGATCACCTGTGCGTGGCCGGGGAGTTGCTCGCTGCAGAACCATCGCCTCCGGGCGTTGGTAGCAATTGGGCGATAAGAGGTGAGATATTCGAAGTTTCCCGCTTGCATAGCTAACCGCTACGAGCACCGAGGTAGAGCCGCGGCCCGGCGTTATCCTGGCGACTGGGATCCGACGGCGGGTGATCGACGGTACCGAGGTAGTGCAAGGGGGAGCGGCTAAGTGACCGAATGTCGCAAGTGCGCTGCGGGTCTGTGCAGCCATGGGGCGCAGTGCCCGATGATGATCCGATGGTACGACGACCCCTGGGATGGAACGTTCTGGCGACGATGCGAGTGCACTGCCTCGATCCACGCGGCGGGGTATCCGGTGACGATCAGGCGTATCGCCAAACACTCTTAGCGGTTCAGGACGCCGTCCAGCCAGTCCAGCGTCACGGCGTTAGACAGGGCCAGGTTGCCGAGCTGGCAATGCGTGTCGGCGCCTTCGGCGGTGGTGAACATCCGCTGGGTCACCGGACCACCAGATTCTTGGGCGAAGGTCTCGTACTGGCGGATCGGTTCACCGCCCTCCCCGGATCCGACGAGCGCGAGGGTAGGGCACGTGATCGCGGCGGGCTCAACGTTGAACTCCCGTAGGTAGTGAAACGTGTCGAGGAATGTCGACTGCCCGAAGCGTCGGATCAATGACCGCGACATTTCCTTGATAGTGGGCGGCATCTCGGCATCGGGTATCTGGTCGATGTCGTCGAGGCTGAAATCCTCTGCGGGCGTGAGTACTTGCTCGGGGTCGCCGCCCATGCCGGCCAGAAACGAAACCATATACGCGCGCAGATCGATGACGGGGGAGTTGGCCACCAACGTGCGAATGCGGGTTTCGTGCGCGGCGGCGCGCAGCACGAAGTAGCCGCCGAAGCTGATGCCGAGCAACGCCAACCGGTCGGGATCCGCTTCGGGGCGGTCCAGCGCGAGGTCGATCCACGCCGACACCCAGCTTTCGGTGTCGGGTACGAAAGATGTTGTCGGTTCGGTGCGGGCCGTGTCCATCTGGCCGGGTCCGCAGATCTGCAGCACCCGCCAACCACGCTCGAGCGCCGCCACGCCGATCTGAAAATAGGTTTCCTCGAGCGTTCCGTCGAAGCCGCTGGTGACGATCAGCGTCGGCCCGGAACCGGAGCTATTTTCGGGAGTGAACCAGTAACCGGGTAACCGTTGGTCCCGCCAGGGAAGCCACAATTCATCGATGTCCGTGCGGTTTTCGGCCATGGCGGCGAGAAATGTCGCACGGCTGGCGAGGCCCAACTCGATGTGCCGGTCCGTTCCGAACGGGGAGAAGTACTCGGCGGCGCGGTAGCTGTTGGACGCGTGCAGATAGCGGTCGCGGGCGCTGAGCCGGTGGCCGGCCTCGGCCAGTTGTTGGGCGTTAACGCGTTGTTGGTCGGCGAGTTCGGCGAAGACATCGGTCCAGCTGTGCGGGCCGGCTTCACGGATGCGTGCGGCGGCTGCTAGGCATTCGCCGACCGACGCCCCGCCGTATGCGGCGGAACCGAGTTGGCGGAGCAGCTGAAAGTCCAGCTCGGGGTCCTCGAAGCCAGCGACCCGAGTTGTGCTGCGAACAGTCGAATCTGCCACCGGTGTGCTCCTTCGCCGTTGCTTCCCCGACCATTATGCGATCGAGTGGTGATCGTGGGCTCCGATCGCAGCCGAGAATTCACTCTCCGCGGTTGAGCCGGCCTCAGGTGGCGCTAATCCATGCCTTTGCCGTCCGTCATATCCTTCGGTCGTTCCGCCAGACCTACATTGAAAGTCCGAAACCGCGAGTGCGATACACGCAACGAGTAGCGCACTACTCATACCGCCCGCCAACCCGATCCGTATCGTTTCTGACATCGAAAAGTTGCGTGACGATCAGGGAGTGACCATGGCGGACAACCCAGTTCCCTTCACTGAACATGCCGAACGTGTAGAGCAGCGCCGCGGCACTGGTGGCTCGGCCATACCCGTACGTGACACGATCTTCGTCCCCGGCGAACAATCCGAGCTACAAACCGAGCGGTCGATCATTCCTCGCACAGACGTCGTACGTTTCGACTACGCGATCCTCGGACGGTCCGTCGGGGAACGGGCGTTCGCCCCGCCACCGGACACGATCGAACTCGATCCGCGTCGGGACCTGTATGCCGAAGCCGACCATCCCGAGCAGGTCAGCGGATTCCTCCCGGATCACCTTGATTCGACCGTCCGCCCGGCCGAACTCGAGCGGCGGTTCCGTCCGACCCGACGACTTGAACACGACCTCGAGCCGAGATCGAAATACGCCACCTGCCTCTTCCCGCCCGAGGAGAGGTACGTGTTCAGCGACACGTCATTCCCGTGGTGCACCTGCGGTAAAGTCGCGCCAGCAGGCGCCTCAGGTGTGCTGGTGGGCCCGCGACACCTGTTGACCGTGAGTCACGCAATCAATTGGCACGCACCGACACCCGAGGAACCCTGGGTGGCCGACTGGGTGTCCTTCACCCCAAGCTCCTTTGACGGAGACGGGCCGTTCGGTACGGCCTATAGCACGCACATCTACTGGCAACGTCAAGTGGTCGGCCCTCGCATCGACTCGACGGAGGAGCAGTTCGACTACGTAGTGGTAGTGCTCGACCAACCGATCGGCGAGCGCACCGGCTGGATGGGCTCACGTTCCTACACCGACGACTGGGACGGCGGAGATTACTGGAGTCATATCGGGTACCCCGGTGACATCGCCAGCGGATCCCGACCAGTGTTCATCGGACCCGTCGCGCTCGACGGAGACGACTCGCAAGATGATGCACACGAGGCGATGCAGCACCGAGGCGATGTGTGGCCTGGCCAGTCGGGTGGTCCGTACTTCGGTTGGTGGGAAGGTGAACCATGGCCGCGTGTGGTGAGCGTGCAGAGCTGGGAACGCTACGAGGACCGGGCGCGGACCATTCCGGAGATCAACGGCGCTTCCGGTGGTGCGTCGATGGTCGACCTGATCATCCGTGCCCGGACGGACTTCCCATGATTCACACCCGCCGTGTCGACCAGCCTCACATTGGTTGGGAGCAAAGGTCGGCGTTCACCGTCGCGACGGCAGTAGCCGGCGAGGCTGCTGCCGTTGCCGGGCTGTGGCTAGCGGCGATCCGGCGGGTTGGACCAGCACGTGGTGAGCGCCGCCGGGGTCCACTGCGGCCAGCCGAGGGAGCCCACGACGAAGCCGCCGGCCATCTGCGCGACGATACGGGGTCCCCGGATGCCGCTGTTGTCGTAAAAGGTCGCTGAGTCCGCCCGAGCAGCCGCGAGGACGACCAGTGCCCACAGCCGTTGGTAGCGTTCCCGAATCTTGGCTTCCGGCACGGAATGTCCGCCCGCGGCGACTCGGTGTTGCACCCTCGCTACGGCGAGCTGCTCGGGGATGAGAACCGCGTGCACAACCACCGAGTACCCCCGCAGGTGTGCGCTGTCGAGGAGCTCGAGCTTGGAAGGGTGGGAGAACACGGTCTCGGCGATGAAGGATTCGCCGAGTTCGATCAGGCGTTCTCTGGTGGCGGCTGCGGTCCGTGCGGCTTCATAAGCGTGTGGGGCAGGGTCATCTGGCCAGCGCTGCTTGGCGATCTTGTCGGCGTTGACCACGACGCTGCCAGGCAGCAGGGGCGCCAAGGTCAGCTCGATGAAGGTGGACTTGCCGGCACCGTTGGGGCCGACGACGAGGTCGAGCCGCTTCACCAGATGATGTCAGCCTCGTACGGTGCGGGTCTCACCGCTGGTCTGACAGCATCGACGAGGTCCCATCGGGGCGGTACTGGACCAGCTCGTCGTCGTCGTTGAGTGCGACGGTGGTGATACCGCGACCGGCCAACGTCGCGCCGTAGTCGGTGTCGGCCAGTCTCTCTTGGATCGCGGCGGAGATCTCAGCGTTGAACACCACACCTTCCTCGGCGCTCAGCTCGCTCAGCGGAGTTGCGCCGCTCAGCGCGGCCTCTACCTTGCGTCGGGCCGCACTGTGTTGTCCTGATACCGCGCGACCCACTCGTGCCCAATGATCGAGCTGCTGTTTGGCTGAGCGACTCTGCCGCGCGCCCTCGGCCGCGGCGCTATCGAGCAGATCCGCGGCAAACCGCGTGACCCGATCTGCCGTCTCAGACATACCCGGACCTCCTACTGTTGCAATCTGCTACAACCGTAGCAGATTGCTACGGCGTTGGTTGCCCGCCCGGCGTGGAGGCATTGTCAGATTATGGCTCCAAACCACAGATCCAGACCGGAGGCAGTATTGCGTCACTGTGACGTATACATCCCCCGTCGCGGAGGTCAGCGCGGATCGTCACCGTCGGGCGCAGCGGCTAATTGGGGTGTGACGTGGTCGTCATCGCGACCAGGCTCGGCCCAGTGGCGGCAAGAACAGGCCAGCGCAGATTCAATCGGAAGAGTGGGTCAATGGGCGGAAACCTGGACGGCACCAGATGCAGCCTGCACTGGTAGCTGGTAACGGTGCGTGCTCAGGTGGTGCGAGTTGGCTTCGGAGTCGCCGGCCAGGATCGGTAAATCTGCCGGGGTGTCTAATTGGAATATGGCCAAGGTCGTCGTTGTGGGTGCTGGCCTGGCAGGCCTCTGCGCTGGGGTTCGCCTCGCGGCCGCTGGAGACGAGGTCGAGGTTCTGGATGGGCGCAATGAGGTAGGGGGCCGGTCGCGTTCGCGCGTCGTTGATGGCGTGGTCGTCGAGCTTGGTGGGCAGTTTTTGTCGCGGCCTCACGAGCGCATGCGGAAGCTGGTCGCCGACGCAGGCTTACATCTTCGGCGGACGAGGTTGTGGGCCGGCATGACGCGGTTAAGACGTGAAAGCTGCGCGACCGGACGTTTAGCGTCAGTTGCAGCCCTGCGCGACCTTCGTGCTTTGACACGTATAGCCGTGGGCTCCAACAGTCTTGGCGCTGTTCGAGCTTCCGCGGTCAACGACTACGAGTCGTGCGTGCAGGACGGGCGATCGGTCCGCGAATGGCTCGGGACGATCGGCTTAGTTGGCCCCCTGCGTGAGTCAGCAGAGACACTGATCGGTCAGACGTTCGGGGGAGCCAATCTTGACGAGATCTCCCTGTTGTCGTTCGCTGAACTGGTTGGTGGCGAGGGGAATGGCTTGCTGTTCCTGCTCGATGGTTTCGGCCTTACCGACTTTGTTGTCGAGGGAATGGGTGCGTTGTGCGCCTGGCTTTCCGACCAGCTCCCGTCTGTGCGTCTGGAGAGTGCGGTCGTATCCGTCGAGCAAGATTTCAACGGTGTTGCAGTGCAAACGATCAGCGGTGAGGTGATAGAAGGCGATCGAGTCATTGTGACGGTTCCGGCGACCATTCTCGACTTGATCAGTTTTTCGCCTCAGTTGCCTAACGCGATCCGCGATGCGAGCTTTGCGGTCCGGTATGGCCAGGCGACCAAGATTGCGGCGGTGGTGGACCGCCGTGGAATGCTCAGAACGACGGGCTTCGTCGGCGGTTCAGTAGTTCGTCAAGGTTGGTCCGCGGGGGATGTGCTCTATGGATTGACGGGTCCCGATGTCGCTGCATCCGATCTGCCAGCGCTGGTCGAGGATCTCTGCGATGGCTTCCGCGTTAATCCGCAAGACGTCGCGCACGTAGAACTTGTGGGCTGGGCCCATGATCCGTTCACTCTCGGGACTTATGGGCATTTCTTGCCTGGGCGGTTCGACGGGTTCCGGCGGTCCCTACCGCATTACGCAGGTCGTGTGTACTTAGCTGGGTCTGAGCGCAGCACCCGGCCAGGTTTCATGGAAGGCGCGGTAGAAAGCGGCGAAGCCGCGGCTGACGCTATTCTCCGCGGCGCGTGACAACACGGCGCTGGTCCTGCTCTGTTTTTACATCTCAAGGTCAATCGGGTCTTGTGGCTACGTCGTTGGTGAATTCGACGAATCGAGCTATGAGCCGGCCGCGCGCCTTGATCGTGTTGACGTCGAGTCCTCGGGCCAGCATCTGCGCCCGCCAGCCATCAATCATCGCGTTGAACACGGCTTCATCAGCCCGCAGTAGCGAAACGTCCTCGCTGCGCAGTATCTGAGGAATGAACCCCGGCAGTTCTTCAGCCATGGCGAAGTCGGTTCAGGCAGAAGTCGACCCACCAACCGTCGTTCTTGAGCACCCCTGCGACACAAGCCAATTCGTCACAGTGACGTAAAGACGCAGGCGCGGGCGGCCTTTGGGGAGGTGGCTCGAAACGACTCGCACCGACCGCATGTCGGCAGACTCTCATCGAAGCTCGCAACGTTTCACCTAACGTCCGAATCATTCATTAAGTGATTGAGACGTGCGCCGACCTCGACACTTCCGCAACCCATTCGCAAATGTCGGCCGGTGGCGGCGCACGAGTGTGCGTCTGTCGCCAGGCCAGACGGCTGAATCGTCAAGGGGTGCGAGCCCTTTCATCTAATGCAACTAGACGTAGTTAGCTGTGCCGATAAGCGACATTATGTCAAGTCGGCCGCGCCGCATTGCCCTGCTGCCCAACGGTTCTCGTTTACCGCGCAAGCCCGAGGAATGCCATCATGGCTCGCTCGAGTTCGACGAATTGTTCCGCAGCCGTCACCTACAGACCGGACGGTACGACCTTGCCGTTGACCGTCACCTCAACCTCACCGGTGTTTGGGTCGAACGTGACCTTGCCGTGCTCAAAGGTCGTCACAAGCAGATCACCGACAGGGTTCTCATCGCTGGTCGGTACGCCCAGCGGGCCCGGCGAACCGTTCTTGCCCTCGACGTCAGGAACGCCGGCCTCGTCGCGTTCGATGTTCCAGGCCTCGCGAATCTTGCCCCAGGTGATGTACGCCGGTGTGCCGGGCTGGTCGTTCTTGGCGACGATCACGCCGCCCTGGAACTGTTGGAACACCACCCCGCTGTCGCGGGTGCCTGCATTGCGGCTCCCGGTCAGCGGCTTGCCGAGCGCCTGCTTCTGCTTGTCGGTCGCCGTCGCGTACTTCGCCGCGATCGGACCGGTGAGCGTCACCTCCACGTCCCGCTCCCCGATCAGCTTCACCTCGGCGGGTGGCGCCGGCACCTCGGAGGTAGCGATCAACTCCACCTGCAGCGGCGTGGACGCGTCAACGCTCTCGCCACTGCTACTACACCCCACCGTTACCAGCGCCAAAATGGCCAGACCGACGATCGCCGGAGAACGATATGTGTTCGTACCCATGGGACTTCCCTCTCTCACACCTCGACTCGCGGCAGAACCCTCGCCGGTCCGCTCCTACTCGACGATCAACCTACGGCAAGTCGGCACTTCCCCGAATTCCGGTTGAAGCTTGCCCGTCACTGGTCGATGCCCGCACCTGTCAGCAGCAGAGCTGCCTCGTTATAGGGAAACACCCGGTAGAACAGCCGCGCACGCGGTGTCACGAGAGCTGCCGCCTCGGACTTGCTCACCACCTGTGGATTAGTGAGCGCGACGTCGTGTCCACGCTTGCGCAGCACCGTCGGACCGCCGGCTAGGACATTCTTCAACCAGTCCGTCTGCGGGCCGTAGCCGATCAGGATGGCGTAGCCATCGTGGGTCTTGAATACCAAAAGGGGTGTTCGATATCGCTCACCTGAATTGCGCCCGACGTGCTCGAGCGTCCCGAGGTATGGAAGCCACGGCGTGATCCGGCGCGCGACCGGGTTGGTGACTCGCTTGTTGAACTGTGCGATCCGTCGAGGTACGCGCATTCACGGAGCCTATCGAAACTGAGGAACCCGATGCTCGTGTCGAGCCGGCCGAACTCCTCCACGGCAATGGCGACGAGTTGCTCGAGGTCGACACGGCGGGCAACGTTCGTCGCACACGTGACGGTGCCGTGCGGTCGTGCACAGTAAACTGCACCGCATTGCCCTGCTGCCCAACGGTTCTCGTTTACCGCGCAAGCCCGAGAAATGCCATCATGGCTCGCTCGACTTCGACGATTTGTTCCGCAGTCAGCCGACCGACTCGCGCGTGGACGTTCGACCTCCTGACAGTTGTGAGCTTGTCGATCATTACGTCACTGTCGTGGTCGAGTCCGGATAACCGTCCATCTCCGCCGGCTATCCGAATGCGCATTAGCGGAGCCTCCAGTAATGCGCAGGTGATCGGCGCAACCGTCACCGACATCGTGGCATCGAACAGATCATCCTGGACAATCACCGCGGGACGCGGTTTTGTCGCGTAGACACCCCGCGCTACGGTCCAGATCTCTCCTCGGTTCACTCCTCGTCCCATGGCGTCGAGACAGCTTCGATGAAGTCCTGGTCATCGATGCTTTCATCCGCCCGCGCCACCAGTGACGATTGACGATGAGCCTCGGCGGCAAAACTCTCGGTGCGCACGTCAGGCACCCAGACTTGCAGTGGGCGCAGGCCCCGCTCCCGCATGCGCCGGCGGTACTCGCCGACCCTGTCTCTCACCGCCATGACAACACGTTACATGTAACGCCGGGTCCAGGTCGCCGGATAGTCAGATTGGCTGGGACGACAATCAACACATCGAGCAGGCCCCGCTTTACGCTTAGTCTGAGCGACCTGGGGATGCACATCGACGCAGGCCCCAGACAGAGACTCACTCCCCGTTGGTGCGCAGTTCCCAGGGCGGCATGCCAGTCACGCCCGCCAAATTTCGTTGCAGCGCAACACCGGCCGGCAATGTGCGATAGAAGATGTTGGCCTCGGCGATCCTGCCGTCGGCGTCCAGCAGGACGAGGAATATGCCGTTGACGGCGGCGTCTCCGACTTGCAGCCGGAAACGTGCGCCGTGGTGGGTGTCGCCGCTGAGGACCTCCAGATACGTGTCGTCGGACGAGAGTCCGTTGACGGCCTTGATGGTTTCCACGGCGACCTTGCGGCCGGTGATGGGGTCGTCGTCGAACGGGCCGTAGAGCACCACGTCCTCAGCGAGCAGGCCGGTGAGGGTGTCAGCGTCTGCGCCGCCGTTGATGCAGTCCACGAAGGACTCCATGGTGTCGCGGTGCGGGGCGAGTACGGTCATGGCTCTCCTGGTGACGGATGAGATTCATTGGTGGGCAACAGCGTTTCTGCGCTCGGTGAAGTAGTGCCCGTTGTCCAGATCGTCGAGCAGGCGGGGTTGGGTGGGTTCCCAGCCCAGGGTCTGGCGGGTGATCAGGTTGGAGGCCGGAAGGTCCATCGTGACCAGATTGGTGAACATGCCGAAGTATCCCGGCAGCATCAGCTCGTCCACCGCCACGCTGACGGTGGGCAGGCCCAGACGGCTGCCGATGGCCTCGGCGATGTCACGGAACGGAATTCCCTCGTCCTCGACGGCGTGCCAGTAGCTGCCGGCCGGACCCTTTTCCAGCGCCAACCGGAATAGCGTGGCGATATCGCGGATATGCGCCGCATTCCACAGATTCGTGCCGGCGCCGGGGTAACCGGCGAAGCCCTTCGCCTTCGCGAGCGCGATCAGCCCAGGCAGGAATCCGGCAGTATCGGTCGTGTCGTGCGCAATGGTGGGAAACCGTACGATCGACGACCGCACTCCCCTCTCGGCGAGGCCGACCACGGCGAGTTCCACGGCGTTACGGAATCGCAGGGTGCCCGAGTACTCCCGCCCGGCAGGCAGGGCCGGGTCGTGCTCGGTGGCCGGGCGCCCCAGGTTCCCGAATGACGACGAGGCCATACTGCCCGCCGCGACCAACGGCTTTCCGGTTCCCGCGAGTGCCTCGCCGTAGGCGTGGATAACCGGGACCTCCGCGGAGGTCACCGCATCGATCCCGCCGGAGGGCAGCAGGTCCTGCCGGTGCGCGACGTGAACGACGCCGTCGGAGTCCGCGGCCGCCTCCTTGAGCCCGTCGAGATCCTCGAGGCTGCCGCGACGCACCGTCGCGCCGAGCGCGGACACCGCCGCCGCGGCCGCATCGGACCGGGCCAGCCCGGTGACCTCGTGCCCGGCGGCGATGAGCTCGGGAATGATGTGTGAACCGGAATGGCCGGTCCCGCCAGTGATGAAAACGCGCATGTGACTGTCCTTTTCAGAGTCGGTGCAGGGGCTGGTACGAGGGCGCTCAGCTGCGAACGTCGACGCCGAGGGAGAAGTTGGTGTGATTGATGGAGTGGGTCATGAGGCCCAACTGCATCAGGCCCACGTTCTCCAGCGCCCGCGCCATCAGCAGCTGCCCGGTGTCCATCGGGCGCAGTCCGAGGCTCTCGATGAACGCAGACACGCTTGCCTTTGCCTGCGAGTCGTCACCGGCGATGAACACGTCCAACGGGCTCCCCTCCTCCGGCCCATCGGTCAGAACATTGGCGAACAGGGTGTTGAACGCCTTGACGACATGCGTACCGGAGGGTGCGGCCTTGGCGATCTCCTGTGCGCCGGAACTGCCTTCGGGCGTGACAAACCCCGTGAAATCGGGGGTGACCGGGTTGGTGATGTCGACGATGATCTTGCCGCGCAAGCCATCTCCGTACTCGCTGACCACAGCCGCCGCGCCGGCATACGGCACAGTGAGGATCACGATGTCCCCCGCCGGCGGGTTACCGGCCGTCCCGACAGTGGCGCCGCCACCCAGCTCGACGGCCAGTTCCTTGGCTTTGGTCTGGTCACGGGCGACGATCTCGACGTCGTTGTCGCCTGCAAGCGCCCGTCCGGCCAGCGCACTGGCCATGGTTCCGGCGCCGATGATGCTGATGCTGCTCATGAGGTGTCCCGTCTCTATGACATTCAAATTGGTTGATCCATCAACCGTAGGCCTACTTGGATGATGCGTCAACCATTCGGGGTAATGAGATCAGGCCGCGTCCGGCAAGCCTCTATACGCGCATCGGCAGATCGACGCCTACCCTGACCGGGCAGGCGTCGTAATCGCCTTCAGCCGTGAGGTTTTCGTCCGCCGCTTTCCGCTGAACGAGCAACACTGCTGAGACCCAGCGGCCGACGTCGGAATCTCAGCGTGTGCCAAGCGGTACCTCTGCTGCGGGGAGGGCATTGTCGATGAGAACGGCGGCGATGGCGGCGGCGGTGGCGAAGCCTTCGGTATTGAGGACTCGGTTGCGCGCCGAGGCGCCATCGAGCAGCAGCGCCAGTTGTTCACCAAGCTGTTCGGGGTTGGCAGCGCCGGCCTCGCTTGCGGTTTCGGCGAACCGCGTGGCGAAAGCCTTCTTGTAATCGCGAGCGTGCACGCGCGCGGGATGGTCCGGGGAGTTGATTTCGACGGCCGCCGCGATGAACGGGCACAGCGGCCCCTCGATGTCGAAGGCGGCCAACAACCGTTCGCGGGGTGTGAGGTCGGTGCGGTCGAACACCTCGGGCAGAACGTCGGGATCGAAACGACGCAGGTGCTCGGCGATCAACTCGTCCTTGCTGGCGAAGTGCTGATAGAACGTCCGCTTGGACACCTGGGCCACCGCGCAGAGCTGGTCCAAGCCGGTGCTGTTGATGCCTTGATCGCGGAACAGCTGCCGCGAAGCGGCGAGGATGCGCTCTCGCGCTCCCCTGCCGCGGCGCAAGCCTCGCGGCCCCTTCTCCAACTCCGTCATATACCCAGCCTAGCCCAATTGGGTACCGATCGGTGTGCATAGCTTGCGCGATGAGCATCAGTGCGCGTACGTTAGGCACACAGATCGGTATACATAGTATCGGCGCAACGAAACGGAAGAGATCATGGGAAAACTTGATGGCAAGGTCGCGGTGATCACCGGTGCGACAAGTGGTTTGGCACTGGCTGGCGCCAAGCTGTTCGTTGACGAAGGAGCTCACGTCTTCATCTCGGGCCGACGGAAGGACACTCTGGACGAGGCCGTCGAGTTGATCGGGCGGAACGTGACCGGTGTGGCGGGTGATTCGGCCGATCTCGACGATCTGGACCGTTTGTTCGACACGGTCAAACAGGAAAAAGGCTCGATCGACGTGTTGTGGGCAAGTGCCGGGACAGGCGAACAGGCAAGGCTCGGCGAGATCACCGAGGAGCACTTCGATGCCACCTTCGGCTTGAACGCGCGCGGCACGTTGTTCACGGTTCAGAAGGCGCTGCCGTTGTTCAACGATGGCGGCTCGATCTTTATGACGGGATCGAACGCATCGCTGAAGGGCTACCCCGAGTGGAGTGTGTACGCAGCGAGCAAGGCCGTGCAGCTTGCCTACGCGCGGGTGTGGGTCTCCGAGTTGAAGGACCGCAATATCCGGGTGAACGTACTGACCCCCGGCCAGGTCGCCACGCCGAAGCAGGAGGAGTTGTTCGACGAGACGATGAAGGCGCAGTTCGAATCCCTCATCCCGCGCGGAAAGATGGGCCGCCCTGAGGAACTCGCATCGGCCGCGTTGTTCCTCGCTTCCGACGACTCGAGCTATGTCAATGGCGTGGAGTTGGTTGTCGACGGCGGCACCGCGGCGATCTGATGACAACATCGGCCCCGCACCGCGACACCGTCGACCAATTCGTCGACAGCATGCACGCCGGCGCAGACAGAGAAGCACTTTCGGACATCCTCGCCGAGGATGTGGTGCTGTACGGCCCGCTCGACGACGAGCCGATCACCGGCCGCGAGGCAGTCCTGGACGCCATCCGGACCGTCAGCGCGGCGGCCGCCGACCTCACCTATGGGGAGGTTCTCAGCGGCGAGACGCACCACGCCGCGCCCTTCCGCCTGCAGATCGGCGACACCGTGGTCAACGGAATAGACCGCATCCGGCTCGACGCCAACGGCAAGATCGCCGAGGTCACCATCTGGTGGCGCCCGCTGCCATCTGGCGTCGAGATGCAAGGGCGCCTTGCGGGTCTTCTCGGCGGGCAACCCTGGAAGCTCCTCACCCACACGGCGTAAGGGGCGAAACCAACCCCTCATCCCCCGGGCCGCCGGCCCACCAACCAACAAGCAGAAGCGAGCACATCATGACAAGCATCAGCATCATCGGCTCGGGAAGCATGGCCAGGGCCATCGGCGCCCTGGCCGTCCAGGGCGGCAACACCGTCGAAATCATAAGTCGCGATGCAGCCAAGGCCGCAGCCCTGGCCGGCGCGCTAGGCAAGGGTGTCACGACCGGAACGTGGGGCTCTGCCCCAGCCGGCGACATCGTCATCCTCGCCGTGCTGTTCGACAGTGCCGCGCCAAACGTCAGCCAGTTCGGGGACGCACTGGCCGGCAAGGTCATCGTCGACATCACCAACCCCTTCAATGCCACGGCAGACGGGCTCGCTATCCCCGAAAACACCTCCGTCGCACAGGAAGTCGCGAAGGCGGCCCCGGCCGACGCCAACGTGGTGAAGGCGTTCAACACCGTCTTCGGTCACGTCCTGGAAAAGGGCCAGACACTCGATGTGTTCTTCGCCGGCGACGACACGCAAGCCAAAGCACACGTGTCGAAGTTCATCGAGAGCCTCGGGCTACGCCCGCTGGACGTCGGTGGCTTGAAGATGGCGCATTGGCTAGAGGGAGCGGGCCTGGTCCTCATGGGCGCCGCCCGCTACGGCGCGGGGAACTTCGACATCGCCCTCGGTGTCACCAAAGTTCCCGGCTGAGCCGCAGAAAAGCCAGCGGAGCAACACAATGAAGCTTGGTTTCGTCATTCCCATCATCGGGCCGGCCATCACCAGCGCCGCTGGCCTCAGCGCGTTCTGCCGAGGGCTCGAGGACCTTGGTTATGACACGTTGTGGGTCGGCGATCGACTGGTCACGCCGGTGCACATGCAGGCCACCTATCCAGGCAGAGAGCAGCCGTACCCGCCGCAGATGGCCCGCTACCTAGATCCGGTGCTGCTGTGGACCGTCGCCGCCACCGCGACCAGTCGGGTGCGACTGAACGCCAGCACGCTCAGCACGTTCTACTACGAGCCAACGCACCTGGCCCGGCAGCTGACAACGCTCGACGTGCTCAGCGATGGCCGCCTTGACGTCGGCGTGGGCGTCGGATGGATGAAGGATGAACATGACATCGCCCGCGGTGCAGACTGGCGCCGCCGCGGGCGGATGCTCGACGACGTGCTGGCGTTCCTGCAGGAGTGGTGGACGACCAATCCGGTGTCATGGGATAGCGAGTTTTTCTCCCTGCCTGCGGTCCATGCCGACCTGCGCCCGGTCCAGGCCGGCGGTCCGCCCATCTGGATCGGCGGTGCCAGCGAGGCCGCGATGCGCAGGGTCGGCCGCGTTGGCACCGGCTGGCTCGGGGTCGAAGGCCTGCAGGATTCCGACCGATTGTGGCCGATTGCGCGCCGTGCGGCGCAGGACGCCGGCCGCGATCCTGACGCGCTGAAGACGGCCATGCGAATCGACATCGGGCCCGGCGCATCCGTCGACTCGGTGGTCGACAAGATCGGACGCTTCGCGGGCGACGGTGTCGACGAGGCGATCGTGGATGCCATCCCGCTGTTCCCCAGCCTTGAGCAACTGCTCGACTTCGCCAGCCAGGTAATCACCACATGGGACATTCGTCGGACGGCTTGACGGTGAGGGACGCCAGGCTGTCCTTCGTCGCACGCCCGACCGACCTCCTTGGATGATACGTCAACCATTTGGCGTAACATGGTGCCGATGGAACCGAACTGGCTGAGCCCTGCCGAAGGCCGCGCCTGGCAGGCATTCGTATACGCGCATCAACAGCTCGAGGCCCACCTGAGCCGGCGCCTGCAGCAGTCGGGGCTATCCGGGGCCGACTACGAGGTACTGGCCGCACTCTCGGCTCACGCCGGGGGCCGCATGTCGGCCCGCGATCTGGGCAACACACTGAGCTGGGAGAAAAGCCGTCTCTCCCACCAGGCGCGACGCATGCAGAAGGACGGCCTAATTGTTCGCGAGCCCAACCCCGACGACGCCCGCAGCACCATGGTCTGCCTGCTGCCGGCCGGCCGCGCCGCCATCGAGAAGGCTGCGCCCGGACACGTCGAGGACGTCCGCCGGAACTTCATCGACCTGTTCACCCCGGCCGAACTCGACACGCTCGCCACCCTCAACGAACGAATCCTGCAGCACCTGGCCACAGACCACGACTCCCCCGGCTAGTCGTCCTCGGCGTCATCGCGGTGCGCGGCCTCGATCACTTCAGGCGGTACCGGCTTACGCAACCACGCCTGCATCCGCATCAGTCCGCCCACCACCGTCCCCACGGCGAACAGGGCAACGACGATCCAGAGCGCGGTCGACATGCAGCAATTCTGCCCCTGCCCGGGCGGCGTGAGGCGATATTCCCAGCCCTAATGTCTCGCGCTGAGGTGTTTGCGCGCCCACTGTTCAGTGGTCGTGGTTGGGATGCCGCGGATGGCGTTGAACGTACCGGCTTTTGGCCACGCGACACCTTTGCCCTGAGCGAACACCGCGCGATACTTTCGTAGTGCGTCGTCGGGGTTTCGGTCGAGGTCGTGCAGTAGCTGCGCAACGGTCCATTCATTACGGATGACCTGGGCTCCCGTGGTCCGTTCGACGATCTCGGCGAGTTCGCGGTAGGTGATCGTGTCGCCGGCGACGTAGACGACCTGGTTCGCGATACGCGGGCGGGTCTGGATGATCTCCGCGGTGAGTACACCGATGTCCTCCGGCGTGGTGACGGTGACTTCGGTGTCCCAACTGCCAAGCGCGTTAACGGTATTGGTGGTGAGGTCGACGACGCCGAAGTCTGGTTCGAAGAGAAAGCTGGTGAACATGCCAGTCGACACGATCACCCATTCGGTGGTGTTCTGGGCGCGCAGCATGTCGCGCACGTCGAGTTGTTCGTCGAACAGGTCGTGGGGGCTACCGCGTCCGATGGCGTCGTAGTCGACGCCGAACTGCCACGGGAGGTATCGCGGAACCCGCGCCGCCAGCGCTGCTTCGGTGATCTTGCGTTGGGTTCCCGCCCCCGCCGCGAATCCGATGCAGCTCACCACCGTGTGGAACTGTCTCAGCACTGTCGACAACTCAACCGCCGACGCCGTCGCAACGTCGGCCTCTACGATTCCGACGCCGCGGGCTGCGAGCTCATCGCGCAGCTGGGCATGCCGGGGTGTGCCCGACGGCCGCAGCAGCACAGTCACCGGCGGTGCGTCGTCCCGTTGAGTCAGTGCGGCGACCACGTTGCCGCCGAGTTCGCCGGCTCCGATGACGAGGATCTCTCCCCCATGTGGTGATTGCTGTGACGCCATAATTCCTCCGTGGCGCTGTTCAGTTGGCGTATGCGAACGGTCGCGACAACAACCCGCCGCGACGCAGCATTCCTAACCGTCGAGGTAGTGCCGTGCACAGGCAGGTGAGCCAGATCACTTAACGGCGACGGAATCTCGGTAGGCCCGCGCGGCTTATAGCTGACGACAGCGAAACGCACTGGCGTGGCGCCCACCGGAGGACGGAGACGATCGATGAGGACATCACGACCAGCCGTCTTCGGCGCAGTCGCGCGATCTGCAAACGTCCTGATTCTGGCATGGATGGCTGCCTTTGCCGGATTGCTCACCGTCCCCGCTGCCAGCGCCTTCGCCGCCGACGACTCCTGTGCCGCAGTAGAAGTGGTTTTTGCCCGCGGCACGCTGGAACCACCTGGCGTCGGGGCAACCGGCCAAGCGTTCGTCGATGCACTCGACGCTCGTCTACCCGGACAAGCCATTGAGGTCTACGGGGTGAATTACCCCGCGTCGTTAGCTTTCGGTCAGGCGGCCGACGGTGTCGCGGACGCAGTGAACAGGATCGAGTCGATCGCCACGCAGTGCCCGGCGACGAAGATCGTGCTCGGCGGCTACTCGCAGGGCGCGGCGGTGGCCGGGTACGCGACCTCCAGCGTCGTGCCGGCCGGAATCAATCTGCCTGCCGGCCTGTCCGGGCCGATGCCCGCGTCGGTTGCGCCCCACGTTGCCGCAGTGGTGCTCTTCGGGACGCCAGACGACTGGGTTCTGGGCCTGGCCGACCGCTCCGCGCCGCCGATCACCATCGGAGACCTCTACGTCAACAAGGCGATACAACTGTGTGCACCCGGCGATCCGGTGTGCTACCCCGGCGGACTGAATCGCTCCGCCCACAGCGCGTACAAGGTCAACGGGATGGCCGACCAAGCGGCCGACTTCGTGATCGGTCAACTGCCCGCGCCCTCGCCTGCGACCGGCGGGAATACCGCGAAATCGAATATGGCGGGTCACCAGTAGGACACGCGGGTAACGGGACCTCCCGCGCCTGCGTGCCGCACGTCTGCGTACGGTCAGCCCGTGACCGAACCATCAGCCACCACCAACCCCTTCGATCTGTCCGACCACGTCGCGGTCGTCACCGGCGGCGGCTCCGGCATCGGCTTGGGATTCGCCGACGGCCTGGCCCGCGCAGGAGCATCCGTGGCCATCCTCGGCCGCACCGCCTCCCGCCTGGACGACGCCGCCGAACATCTCCGCCGCCACGGCCGACCCGTGCTGCCAGTCGTCTGCGACGTCACTGACGAGGACGCCACCGCCGAGGCCATGGCGCGGATCCGTAGCGAATTCGGTTACCTCGACTCGTGTTTCGCTAATGCCGGAGTGCGCGGCGGGTTCACTCCAGTGCTGGAGACGTCGCTAGAGGCGTTCCGCGAAGTCACGCGAGTCGACCTCGACGGCGTGTTCGTCACGCTGCGCGAAGCTGCCCGCCAGATGATCGAGGCCGGCCGCGGCGGCAGCCTGGTGGCGGTGTCGAGCCTGGGCGCGTTCCAGGGGATGCCGCGCCAACCCGCCTATGCGGCCTCCAAAGCCGGTGTCACCTCGCTCATCGACAGCATGGCGGTCGAGCTGGCCCGGTACGGAATCCGAGCCAACACAGTGGCTCCCGGCTGGTTCGACACCGATATGACCTCGGAGGGCCTGAACGACGAGCGGTTCCGTGAGCGGGTACTGCCACGGGTTCCGCTGCGCCGCTGGGGCGCCCCCGACGACGTCGGCGGGGTGGCCGTCTATCTGGCCAGTGCGGCGAGCCGCTATCACACTGGCGACGTGCTGCGTATCGACGGCGGCTATCTCAAGTTCTAGCGCCGGACGGTCAACCCGCACCTACTGCGGCGGCGGGTCGATGGGCGTCAGCGATATCGGCACCTGATGGGTCCCCGGCCCCTCTCCTGGGCAGCCGGTTCCATGCGTGGTGAGCGTCCGCTCGCCGAAGAAGCTGCCGTCAGGGTTCGGGATCAGGTAGTCGGACCGCGTGGACGGCACTGCGCTGCGCGGGTCAGTGCGATCACAGAAGTACGGATACTCGCCGGTTGTTTCCCAGCGGTTGTTGTTCCATCTGTACTCGAATAACAACGGAGCGCCTGGGTTACGGTCGTGGTCTGGTGCGTTATCCCACCGCGGGATGCAGCCGTTGACGTCGCAGTGCGTGGTGAACTCGACGGGAAAGCTGACCGAATCCATCGGCGTCGGCATGCCGTTGAACGTCTGCTTCGCAAAGTCGATGAACGCGCTGTAGTAGCCATATATCGGCGGTGGCTCGGCACGGTCGCCCCAAGCGACCGGCGAAACGACGAGCGCGACGCACGCCGTCGTGATTCCGATCGATCCACGTTTCATCAGGAGTCCATCCCCAGTGCATCGGCGAGTTTCGGCGGAATCTTCGGGTTTTCGAAGTCGGGATACCAGCGGGTGATCATGTCGCGCAATGCCACCTCGGCCTCGAGCTGGCACGCCACTCCCACGATGCCAGCGATGGTGCGAAACATCAGTGCGTGCTCTGGAGGGATGGTCAGCACGGCGCCGTCGAGAAAGTCCTGGCCGCGCGCCAACCCCGGCACGCGCGGGGCAAGCTGCTGCATCCACTGCCGGTTGAACCGGAACGACTGCGCCAGAGCCGGTTCGATAAACGGGCCGAAAAAGGACTGCACATCCTCGGGGTCGATCGGGGTGTTCGAACCGCTGAACCCCAGACCGCTCAGCTCGTCGTTGATTTCGGACAACACCAGCGCCTGCAGCTCCGGATCGGCGATGTCGGCCAGTTGCACGGATTCGGCGACCTCGGCCAGCCGGATGCTGTCCAGGAACACCAGCGCCGAACGATCGGCAGGGGCCACCGAGCCGAAGTCGACCACGACCAGCCGGCCGTCCGGATCGAGTTGGTAATTGCCGGGGTGCGGGTCGGCATGAATGGCGCCGAGCCGCGCCATCGAAGCGGCGCTGAACTCGAAAAGCAACCTGGCCGCGTGGTTCTTGGTGTCTTGATCACCGGTTCTAATCAGATCTGAAATCGGTTGGCCGCTCACCCATTCGGTGACCAGTACCTTCGGCGCCGACGCGACCACTTTAGGCACCAGGAATTGCGGGTCGTCCGCGAACGCCGCGGCGAACGCGCGCTGATTGTCTGCCTCATGGCGATAATCAAGTTCGTCGGCCATCCGTGCCGACAACTCATCGATCATCGGTCGCACCGCCAGCCCAGAGAACAACGGCTCGATCAGTCGGCTGAATCGTCTGAGTTGACGCAGGTCCGACAACAACGCGACGTCGGCACCCGGATACTGCACCTTGACCGCCACCGAGCGGCCGTCGTGCCACAGCGCCCGATGCACCTGCCCGATGCTGGCGGCGGCGACCGGCGCGTCGTCGAACCCGGCGAATCGCTCGCGCCACCGTGTCCCCAGTTGCTCCGCCAGCACGCGGTGGATCCGATCCGCCGTGATCGGCGGCGCGGCCGCCTGAAGTCTCGTCAACGCGTCTCGGTACGGGGCCGCGTATTGCTCCGGGATAGCCGCCTCAAAGATGCTCATGGCCTGGCCGAATTTCATCGCGCCGCCCTTGAGTTCGCCCAGCACGGCGAACACCTGCTCGGCACTGCGCGCTGACCACTGCTCAGCGATCAGGTCCGCATCGCCGCCGGCCAACCGTTGCCCCCAGCCGAGCACCGCTCGCCCGGCAGCGCGCACAGGCAGCCCCGCCAACTTCGCGCCACGACGCACCGTTCTCCGCGGAACATCCACCACAAGCTAAGAGTCCCACACGATTAGCCGTCGTAGGCGAACCCCGAGCTATTTTTCGGCCAGATCGGCGAGGTGCTCGAGCGAATTGTCTAGGTGCTGGCGGTCAAACGGCGGGAACTCGATGTTCTGCCGAATCGCCGCAGGCACCGCCGACCAGTCGTAGGTCAGGGTGACCTTCGCCCGGTCATCGCCGACCGGCTCGAGGTCGTAGCGCCAGAACCAGCCGCCGATCTCGAGTTCGGCGTCGTCATCACCCTGACCTGGCAGCCACGCGATGGCACGCGGCGGTTCAAACACCGTGATCCGGTTGGCCATCTCGTAATGCATGCCGCCATAGTTCGAGTGGTACATCGCCATCCGAAAGACCTGTCCGACCTCACTCAGCTGCTTTCTATCGAGTGACTCCCGCACCCACCCGGTTCCGTCGATCTCCTGGTGGGTGGTCGGGTCGGCCAGCACCGCGAACACGGTTGCGGGCGTTGCATTGACGATTCGGCTGGTGTTCAGGTTTTCCTGTCGCATGAAGTTACCGACCAACGGCGAGCCGAAAACTCATCGAGACGAGCGCGGGGCTAATTCCGACTAGGCGGCCAGCACTGCCGCAAGGCCCTGTTGCAGATCCTTGACGAAGTACTCGGGAACCTCCAGCGACGGGAAATGTCCCCCGGTTTCGGGTGACCTCCATCTGACGATCCGTCGGAACCTTTCCTGCGCCCAGGGGCGCGGGCACTTCTCGATGTCGCGGGGATACACGCTGATCGCCGAGGGGACATCGACGCGAAGTTCGGGAGCCAGCGAGTCGTGGCTTTCGTAGTAGATGCGGGCCGCCGACGCACCCGTCCGCGTCAGCCAATACAAGGTGACATCATCGAGAATCCTGTCTTTGGAGATCGTCTCGAACGGACTGTCTTCGGTATCCGTCCACTCGGCGAACTTGTCCAAAATCCAGGCCAGCAGCCCGACCGGCGAATCGACGAGCGCGTAACCGATGGTCTGCGGGCGCGTCGCCTGCTGCTTGGCGTACGCCGCGCGATTCAGCCAAAAATCACGCGTCTCCTCGGCCCATCTGCGCTCAGCCTGCGTCAGTCCGTCCGTCGTCAGCCCGGGCGGCGCCTGCGGGGTCAATGTGTGGATACCGAGCACCTGTTCGGGAAACCTGCCGCCGAGGACCGTGGTGATCACCCCTCCCCAATCACCGCCGTGGGCGGCGAACTTGGCGTAGCCCAGCCGTCCCATCAGCTCCACCCATGCGGCCGCGATCTTTTCGATCCCCCACCCCGTCGTCGCCGGCTTGTCGCTGTACCCAAATCCGGGTAACGACGGCACGACGACATGAAACGCCGGCGCGTTCGCGTCTGCTGGATCTGCCAACTCGTCTATCAGATCAACGAACTCAGCGACGCTGCCCGGCCAACCGTGCGTCACGAGCAGAGGCGTCGCATCCGCGCGCGCGGACCGGCGATGCAGGAAGTGGATTCCCAAACCGTCAATGATGGTGCGGAACTGGCCGATCTCGTTGAGACGTGCTTCGAACGACCACCAGTCGTACCCGGTGCGCCAGTAGTCCACGATCTCCGCGAGGTCAGCGAGGGGCACACCCTGTTCCCATCTGGCTCGGCCGCGCGCGGCGCGGTCGACCGTTTCAACTTCCGGCAGCCGTGCCGATCTCAATCGCCCGCGCAGGTCATCAAGCTCGGCGTCCGATGTATGGGTTTCGACTGCATGGACATCGCGGCTCGTGGGCATGAGACCTCCCTGATCATCGTTGAATGTCTTCAATGTGTTCCCCTTACTTCCGCCTCGGTAACGTTCTGGCGACCCTGGATCTGGTCACGTCAGTGCACATCGGCGTAATGTCAACACGATGAGTGACTGGAATACGCAGATAATCAACGAGTTCCGTGCCAACGAGGGCCGGGTCGGCGGCAACTTCGAGGGCGCTCCGATGGTCCTCATCCACCACACCGGCCGCAAGACCGGTAAGCAGAACGTCACCCCCACGATGTACCTGCCCGACGACGACGATCCCGACACCATCTATGTGTTCGCCTCCAAGGCGGGCGCGCCGACGCATCCCGCCTGGTACTACAACCTCACGTCAGCCGGCACCGCGCGCGTCGAGGTCGGCACCGAAACCTATGACGTCAGCGTCACCGAGATCTCCGGTGCCGACCGCGACCGCATCTACGGCGAACAAGCCCGCCGCTATCCCGGCTTCGGCGAGTACGAGCAGAAAACCGCCGGCATCCGCACCATCCCAGTGCTCGCACTCAAGCGCACCTAGAAGGTCACTTCAACCAATCGTTGCCCGGAAGGTCGAGCTGTGCCACGTCAAGGCTCGGCGTGATACCCGATTGTGGCGCAAGACCGTGCTTTTCGAGCACTGATCGCAGCGTCTCCGCGGCGTCGATGTTCAGCGGGCTGGACACCCACATGGCGTACGGAAGATTGATGAACCGGTTCTCCCGGACCGCCTTGAGGTTGCGGCTGGCCGGGTTGCTCTTCAGCGCTGCGATCTTTTCCTCGGCGGTCTGGCCCGGGTAGTCGACGAACACGATCAGGTCGGGGTCGGCGGTGGTGATCCGTTCCCAGCTCACCGTCGTCCAGGTGTCCTGGACATCTTCGGTGGCATTGCGGGCCCCGGCAGCGCCGATGATGCCCTGCGGCCCGCCGAATGCGCCGGACGAGAAGATGGTGTCTTTACCGCTGTCGAACAGGAAGACGGTCGGCTTCTGTTCGGGTTGCGGTGCGGCACGCAAGGTTTGCAGCCTCGCGGCGATATCGTCGGCCGCTCGCGCGCCCTGCTCGGCGTTTCCGGTGATGGTGCCGATGTTGCGCAGGTCGGTGTCGAGGGCAACCCACGGGTCCATGGTGCCGCGCTTGGCCTCCCCCTCGACCTGGCGGCATGCCTCCGACAGCTGGTAGACGTCGATGCCGTGCGTCGCAAGGATTTCCGGCGTGATCCCCCGCGCCTCCCCCATGCCGTAGTTGTATCCGGCGAAAAGCACCTGCGGTTGCGCGCCGACGATGTTCTCCAGGGTCGGTTGTGCCGGCGCGACCTCGTTGAGATCGTCCACCTGCGAACCGTATTCGAGGCGCAGCACGTCCACGTCGCGGGCCATGGAACTGACCGCGGTCATCTGCTCACGCGCGCCCGCGGCCAGTGCGATCGCGATCATTCCGCCGTCGTTGACGAACAATCGCTCGAGCGGCTGGTCGTAGGTGACCTCCTCACCGCAGTTGGTGACGCTGACCGTGTCGGCTGCCGAGGATGCGTCCGTCGGCGAGCCGCACGCGGTGCTCAAGCCCACCAATAGTGCGGAAAGGGTCAGGCTGGCCCGAACGTGTTGTGCCACTGTCATATACCTCGCGATTGGTTGAATGCCGGATCGGCGTGGGTGAGCAGGAGATGGCACCGTCCCGTCATGGGATGGGCGATGACGTCGCCGGCGACGTCGAACACCTCCGACAGCAGCCGCGAGTTCAGCACCTCGGTGGGTGGCCCGTGCGCGAAGAGGGTCCCGTGGGCGACGACGGCGACCGCGTCGAAATGCCGTAGTACGAGGTCGAGGTCGTGCATCGCGGCGACGACCGTGCATTCGAGGTCATCGAGAACCCGCATGAACCTCAGCCGCCAAGCGGCATCGAGGTGGTTGGTGGGTTCGTCGAGTACGAGTACCGATGTGCGCTGAGCCAGCGCCCGCGCAAGCACGACGCGGTGGCGTTCACCACCGGAGAGTTGTGAACACGACCGGTCGCCCCATCCGCGCAGCCCAACGGCGTCCAGCGCGTCGTCGATGATGCCCTGCTCTCCTAGCCCCGCGCCCGACCACGGATTGCGGTACGGGGTCCGCCCCAGCCCGACGGCTTCGGCGACCGTCAGCTCACCCGAAGGCCGCTCCTCCTGCCCGACCACCGCGATCGTGTGGGCCCGGCGCCGGGCGGGCATGCGGTGCAGATCTTCCCCGTCGACCCGGATCGTCCCAGCCGCCGGAGTGTCCAAGCCCGACAGGACACGCAGCAGCGTGGTCTTGCCCGAGCCGTTCGGCCCGACCACCGCCAGCCGGGTGCCGGGGGGAATCGTCAGATCCACACCGGCCACCACGGTTCTGCCACCGCGGCGACACTCGATGCCTCTCGCGCACACCGCCGAATCGCTCATGTGCTGTTCCCGAACTCGTAGCGCCTGCGCCCCATCAGGAACAGGAACACCGGTGCGCCGATCAGACCGGTGACGATGCCCAGCGGCATCTCCCGCGGTGCTGCCATCTCGCGCGAGATCACGTCGACCCACACCAGAAACAACGCCCCGGTGCAGACGGCGACCGGCAGCATCGCGCGATGCGTCGCCCCCACCACCAGCCGCGCGGCGTGCGGCACGATGAGCCCGACGAACCCGATGCCGCCGGAAACGGCGACCAGCACGCCGACCAGAACCGCCTGCATCAGGAACAGTGCGTTGCGCAGGGCGGGTACCGGCACGCCGAGGGAGGTGGCCGTGTCGGCGCCTGCGGCGTAGGCGTCGAGCCACGAATGGATCAGCAGCGCCCCGATGAACGAGATCAGCACCACCGCACCGGCAAGCGGCACCTTCGCCCACGTCGCACCGGCGACGCTGCCGAGCAGCCAGAACATCACGCTCTCGGCGGCGTGCGGATCGCCCGCGGTGAACACCAGCAGCGATGACAACGCCATGAACGCCGACGACAGCACCACGCCGGACAGGATCAGGCGCAGCGCGGTGAGCCCGCCCTGGGCGCGCGCCACCAGGTAGACGGTCAGCGCCGCGACCAGCGCGCCCATCAGCGCACCACCGGACAGCGCCCATATCCCCAGCGCGGCCAGCGCGCCCAGCGTCATCACTGCCGTCGCGCCCACCGCCGCACCCGCCGAGACGCCCAGCAGATACGGTTCGGCCAGCGGGTTGCGGACAAGGGCCTGCATCAGGGCGCCGGCCAGCGCCAGACCCGCGCCGACGATCGCCGCCAGCACCGAGCGCGGCAAGCGCAGATCCCAGACGATGACGTCGTATCCCGTCTCGACGGTTGCGCCGGTGAAGCGGCCGATGACGGTGCGCCACACGTCACCTAGCGGAATCTGCTCGGCGCCGAACGCGACCGATACGACGATGCTCACCGCCGTGAGGATCGCGAGCACCGTGGTCAGTGCGACAACCGAGACACGTCGCACCGTCGGCACGGGCGTCGCGCCGGTGCGACGAAGTGTCTTCTCGGTGACAGTCACGTCGAGAACTTGCCTCAATATGCCGGGGTATCCGAGCGCGAGATACCGGTGGACACAAGCGAGAACGGCAGGTCTTCGGACTCGGGATCGTCCGGACTCGACGCCTTCCCAGGAGTCCAGTGGCCTCCCAGTGACTAATGTCGAGCCCGTCCCCCATACCGCTGCGCGCCAGTTCCGGATTCCCACCGGATTCCCTGACACCCGCATACACGGATGTGACCGTTCTCAACGGTTGAGGCTACCTCATGGCGATTTGCAGTAAGAAGGCTTATTGACCGTTTACCGTGGCTCGAACGTGCGTTGACGCGTCGGCGGGAGGTGCTCTTGCTCGGTATAGGCGACGGCGGCTTCAGGAGCGCCGACGCGCGCAGGCACTATCTGGCGGCCTACGACGAGCTGCGGACGCTGACTGCACCACCGGACGTTGTCCACGACGTACCAACCAGGTTCGGCACCGTTCGGGTATATCAGCATGGGCCGGCCGACGGCGTACCCGTCGTGCTGATCCACGGGTTCTTCCTGACGTCGGCCATGTGGTGGGAGCAAGTCGCGGGGTTGGCAAGCGATTTCACCGTTTACACGTTGGATATGTTGGGCCAACCCGGGGCAAGCATTCAGTCGAAAACGATGTTCGCTCCCGCAGATTGCGCACGCAGCATCGACGAAGTCCTCGAGGGGCTGAGACTGCGTGCAGTCCACCTGGTCGGGCATTCGTACGGCGGTTGGCTCGCCACCCACACTGCCGCGCGTGCGCCCGGTCGGCTGGCGACCGTGACACTGGTTGATCCGGCCAGCACGGTGGCGCGGACTTCTGCAACGTTCTGGCGAAGTCTTGCACTCATAATGTCGCGCCCACGTTCCGTGCGAGCCGGAAGAGCCGCGGCATGGATTGCGGGTCACCCCGCCCCGGGCAGTTCCATCGACATGCTTGCCCGGTTGTTCACGGCCGGATTCGCGGCCTTCGCGCCGCCGGTGCGCACACCAGCGCTGCGCTTCCCCAGCGATCGTCTGTTGCGTTCAGTATCTATCCCGGTCCAAGTTCTTCTGGCGGGCAACACCGTTCACGATTCCGAAAAGGGTATTCGACGAATGCAGTCCGTGGTGCCGGCGTGGCGGTATCACCTCTGGCCGAATGCTTCCCACGCCTTGCCGATCGAGATCCCCGACGAGATAAACGCGTGTATCCGGCAGTTCGTCTGCTAATTTCACCCGGTGGCAGTGCGCCGAGGAAATGAGCCGAGCCGGAAAACGTTGGTTGCCACGGTTATCGCCGGTTTGGCGGTCGCGGCCGGCGTCGCCTGCGCAGGCACGACCGAACCCGCCGAACCGCCGGAGGTCGCATCTCCGGAGGCGCCGTCGTTCACCTGCCGCGGGCACGACGAACCGCGTACCCCGCGAAGCGTCGATGCGATTCAAGACGACACCGAGGACGACGAGACGACCATCGTCAGCGGCGTCTACGGGGACCCGGCGGCGGCCACCCGGTTCTGGGCGCAGCAGAGCGAGAGCGACTGCGGTCTGATGGCCACTCGCATGGTCGTCGGTGAAGTCACCGGTACCGCCCCCACCGAACGCGAGATCATCGACCTGGCGGCCGCCACGCCCAGCCAGTGCTCACCGGGCGAACCGGTGTACGACGAGAGTGTCGACCCCAGCGACGGCGGCGTCGGTCACGGCACCTGCTCGACCGATCTGCTGCTCCTCCTGGAGCACTATGGGATCGACGCGGATTACACCAACGACGCCGAAGCCGCCGACGGCGGGCTCGACACCGGCATCGACGCGTTGGCCGGCTATCTCGGCAACGGGCAACAGGCAATGGTGTGCGTGAACTCCCGCATCATCTGGGACACCGAAGGCGACCGGACCAACTGCGGTCACATGATCACCGTCGCGGCCATCGATTTCGACAATGACGCGGTCTATCTCGGCGACAGCGGCAGCGACGACACGCGCGGCGAGCAAGTCAGCATCGATGTGTTCGAATCCGCCTGGGCCACCGGTGACCACGAACTCGTGGTCACCGTCCCCTCTGGATAACTCCTCGCACTGCGGGGCGTTCTACGGAAATGACAGGGCAATCCCATGTCTTCGGGACGAGGCGCTCAGGAGGAGAACCATGAGCTTGGACAACATTTCCCACCTCGGTACGCAGGGGCTCGACGAGTTGGTGCCCTCGCGATATGCGGTGGCGGTCGGCGACATCGAGGTGTTGGTGATCAGCGACGGAGTATTGCCGATCACCAGCAAGACGATGGCGACCAACGCCGACGCAGTCGAGTTCGACGGTTGGCTGAACGACAGGTTCCTGCCACCGGACGTGCTCGACTGGCCGCTGAACGTGGTCGTGGTGCGCAGCGGTCAGCGGACCATCCTCGTCGACGCCGGGCTGGGCTTGGAGTTTCCGGACTTTCCGCGGGCCGGGCAGTTGGGCCGGCGGATGGAGGCCGCCGGAATCGATCCCGCAAGCGTGACCGACGTGGTGCTCACCCACTTACACATGGATCACGTGGGCGGCCTGCTGACCGAAGGGTTGAAGGAGCGGCTTCGCCCGGATCTGAAAATCCACGTGGCGAGCCTCGAGGCCGAGTTCTGGGAGGCACCCGATTTCTCCCGGACCGACATGCCTCAGCCGGTGCCGGACGTGCTTCGGCGGGTCGCCGCACAGTTCCTAGATGAGTACCGCGGCCAGCTGCGAACGTTCGAGATGGAGTACGAAGTGGCGCCGGGTGTGCTCGTGTCACGTACGGGAGGCCACACTCCGGGACACAGCATTGTCCGTCTCGCCTCCGGCGGCGAGCGGCTGACGTTCGCCGGCGACGCTGTGTTCGCACCAGGATTCGATAACCCCGAGTGGCACAACGGCTTTGAGCACGATCCTGAGGAGTCGGTGCGGGTGCGGGTCGGCCTGTTGCGCGAGTTGGCGGCGACCGGCGAGTCGATGGTGGCCACTCACCTGCCGTTCCCGTCGGTCTGCCGGGTGGCCTCCGCAGGCGACGTGTTCCGATGTGTACCTGCCGTCTGGGATTACTGACCGCTCAGTTTGTTTCGCGGTCGACGGATACCAGCGTCGGATGGTGGCAGACGCGGTTGCCGCCAGCGCGTTTGGCCTCATACATCGCCATGTCCGAAGTGCGGATCATCGCATCGATGAGTTGGAGGTTGTCTCTGGGCGAGTAGCCATCAAGCGGTGCGCCCGCGGTGCCGATACTCGCGGTCACCGAAAACGGGATCCTGGCGATAGCTCCGCGCAGTCGCTCGGCCATCTTGGCCGGGTTCGGGCTGTCAAAGAGGTCGGCGACCACAAACTCCTCTCCCCCGAGCCGACAGATCACTGCCGTTGCCCGGCAGTTCTCCTGAAGCGTCGCGCTGACCATCACCAACGCCTCATCACCCGCGGCGTGGCCGAGGGTGTCGTTGAGTTGCTTGAAGTTGTCGAGGTCGATCATCGCCATGATGAGAAAACTTCCCGTACGGGGCCGATCGAGCATCATCAGTTCATAGACCGTGTTGTGGAACGACCGCCGATTGTGCAGCCCCGTAAGCGGATCCCGGTCAGAACCCCGCAAGTCGGTTCGCAACGTCTGCATCAACGATTGAATCCCAAAGGGCACACCGACGTTGAGCGCCCCGACCGTGATGAACGACGCGACCGTCAGCGCGACGTCGCCGCTGCTGGCGATGAGCCGGTACGAGAGGATGGCCGCGCACACCGTGGCCAGTGCGAGGTTGACCATCGTGAGGCCACTGGTGTGGAAGTAGGCGACGACACCGCCGATCACGGCGAAAATCGTGCAACCCATCAAACCCGTGTACGGGTTGGACATCGAAAGCGCCATCGCGCCGATCGCGATGCCGGCCGAAATCGAATACACCACCGACTGCCGGCGGGTGGGCCATCGCAACAACCACAGCAGCGCGCCGCCGACGCCGACTCCTACGGTGAGGACGGCGATGACGGTGGTCGCGGTGTGGTTCGGTCCGGCCGGACTCCACAGCAACAGGATGGGCAAGGCAGCGAACGCAAGCGTGAAGGCACCCGTCGCGTATCGCCAGAATTTCTGGAGTCCCCGCTCATTCAGGTAAGCGCTGAGCCAGTCATATTGGTCCTGTTGCTTCCACAATCGTGTGGCCCAACGGACCATTCCCACCCCCGCGTTTCCCCATGCACGAGACCGTCATCCTCACACAAGCGGAGCTAATCTCTTTCGGCGACGCGGCCAAAGCTGAAAGCCCGCGAAGTTCACATTAGAAGAGTTCGGCCGAGTTCGGCGGCACATCAACTAAACCGACGCTCACCATCGATTTCAGCAACGTCGACTCCCATCCGATTCCAATGCGCGATATCGCCGGGTGAATCAACCGATCGCATGGCCGGAGCCCGTGGCGTGCCGCCAGAGCGGGGTATTCAGCAAATTGTTCGACGGTATTTCGGCGACGTATCTACGCCATCGACATAAACGCGCCGGGTTTCAACGGCAACGACTGCTGTAGCGTGACGCAGCGTGAACTTCTCCCGTAGGCCCTCGTCCGTCGTCATCGCGGCTTGCGCCGCGACCTTCGCCATGACGCTCGCCGCATGTGGCTCCGAGACCGAAACCACAGCCACTACTACCAGTGCCCCGTCTATCGACGAACTCGTCGCGCCCTCGATCACCGAATCGGCGCCGCCCGCAGCGGCCAGTGCTTGTCCGTCTGCGCCGCCGGACGCCGCGGGCGCCGCTGAATGGAACCTGACCGGCGCCACGGGCAGCGTCGCAGTCATTGGATCCACCGATGCGACGGCGCCGAAGATCGACGTGTCCGCACCGTTCAGCGTGACCGAGACGCAGGTGCAGACGCTGCAGGCCGGTGAGGGGCCGGTGGTCGCAGACTCGGCCACGGTGTTGGTCTGCTACATGGGCGTCAACGGCCGTGACGGCACCGTGTTCGACAACAGCTACGAGCGCGGCGCCCCGGTTGACTTCCCGCTCACCGGGGTGGTGCCCGGCTTCCAGAAAGCCATCGCCGGACAGACGGTCGGATCCACCGTCGGTGTCGCGATGACATCGGATGACGGCTACCCGCAGGGTCAGCCAGCGGCGGGTATCCAGCCCGGCGACTCCCTCGTTTTCGCGATCAAGATCCTCGACGCCGCCAACTGATCAACCCGGCCCGAACAACGAGCGGGCATCGGCGACTTCGTATTCGGCGACCGAGGCCGAAATCAATGCTGCGCCTTGGTCGTTGTCGGGTCCGCTGCCGCGGAAGGCTTCGACCGCGGCTCGCGACTCCCACCGCTCGAATACGTTGACGCGACCGGGGTCGAGCAGGTCGGCGGTGATCGCGAAGTCCAGACACCCAGGTGCGCGACGGCCCTGTTCGACGACGCTCACGCAGGTTGCGAGGTAGCCCTCGCGCTGGTCGGGATTCACGGTGAGATGTCCGGCGACGATGACCATGCCCATATAGACACCGCGAAGGCCCGAGGCTCATCGCTTTGTTACGGCGTCGGCGGCAGATGCTCGATCGGTGGCGGCGCGAGCGGGACAGGCGGACCCGCGACTTCCGCCGGCGGTGTCGATGACTCCGGGGCCGTCAGCGAGATGTGCCCCGGCGGCAACGGCGGCGGTGGGCCGGCGCCTGGCGGCGGGCCGGGTGCGACGGCCGGCGGCGCGGTCAGTGCGGCGAGCGGGTTCTCGCCGTGGAACGTGTGCCACAGATCCCGCAGGAAGCCGAACTGGCCCGCCGACTGTCCCTGGCCGTAGACCGGTGCGATCTCCGGGACCGGTGGTGCGCCGACCGGCGGCGGCGGTGGCGGGATGGGCGCCCCCGGATCGGCCGGGATAGGGAGCACGGGATCGGCGCCGGCCTGGCCGGCCGCGCCCAGCGCACCGCCGAGGATCATCGCGCCCGCAGCCGCGAACTGCACTGCTGCCGTGGCGGACCGCAGGCCGCGTCGTAGCTTCGTCACCCGAGCAAGGCTAGCCCGTAACGGGTGCGGCGTCTCGTCGGTTGCGCCGCTACGGTTCCTTGTCCTGGTCCTCTTGGCCGTCGGGGGGTTCGGAGCCCTCTTCATCGTCGGCGTGGGCTTCGTCGGATTTGGGCGGTTCCAGCGCGACGCTTCGCGACGACGGTCGGTGGCTGCCCGCCGCTTGGTCGGCTTCGGCCGGCTGCAGGTGTACGACGGGCCCGATCGCGCGGCGCAGGCCGGGCAGCCCCTCCTTCCGTAAGAAGTTGCCGATCCGTCCTGCGCGGTACCGCAGCGGTGAACCCAAGAACTCGCCGAGCACCACGCCGCTGCCCAGCGCAAGCGCTGTGGCGACCGCGGCCATCATCTGGCGCAGCCCGTTGTCGAAGTTGCCGTCGACAGCGAAGGAGAACACCGCCCGGAACACCGCAAGCCCCGGCAGCATCGGCATGATGCCCGCGGTTGCCGTCACCAGTGCGGGCGCCTGCCGACGGATCGAGATCACGGTCGCGATGATGCCGACGCCGACGGCTGCGACACCGCTGGCGAACACCTGGCCGAACCCAGCGGTCCCGAGCGCGATCAACACCACTTCTGCAGCCGCCGCCGCGACGCCGGCGGTGCCGATGGCCCGCAACGGCGCATAGCTCGTCACCGTCAGGGACGCCCCCGCCAGCCCAGCGCCGAGCACCGCGAGGGAGATCGCCAGCGCTCCGTGCGGCGTGACGAACGATTCCGTCGCGTCGACGTGCAACTCGATCGTGACGCCCGCCATCGTGCCGATCTGAAGGCCGGCGAGAATCCCCACCACGATGCCCGCGGTAAGCAACACGGCTTCGCCGAGCCGGGCGATGGAGGTGAGCATGTACCCGGTCACCGCGTCCTGCATGGCCCCGACGAACGTCATCCCGGACAGCAACATCACGATGCCGGTCGCCACCAGCGGGGTCGGGCCCTGGCCGGCGTAGTAATAGGCCGCTACCGCCACCAACGTCGCGATCGTCGCGCCGATCGCGTGTTGGAAGAAGAACGGGGTGCCGATTCGGTTGAGCCGTCTACCTACCTGATCGATGACCGCCGAGGTGGCGGCGGCCAAAAGGCAGGTGAGCCAGGTGCCGCCGAGCAGCATGGCGATACCGAGGGCGAAGCCCGCCCAGCCCGCCGTCGCCAGCCAGCGCGGGTAAGGGTGCGGCCGCTCGGTCAGTTCGTCCATGGCCTCATGGGCCTGTTCGACGCTCACACCACCCGAGGTGATCCGCTGCACCAGCCGGTCGAGCTCGCCCAACCGGGTGTAGTCGGTCGAGCGGGCCCGCACGCTGCGCACGATGGTCAGCGGCGGGCTCTCCGCGGTCGGCAGTGCCGACACGATGACGGTGGTGACGAAGATGTCGACGACGCAGTCGGTGAGGCGATATGCCTGCGCGACGTCCTGGGCCGTCGCGACCACGTCCGCGGTGCCTGAACCCGAGGACAGCATCACCTCGGCGAGCCGGATCGTCAGGTCGAGAACCTTGCGGGTGTGGATATCGCCCACCCCGCTGGTGGCGCGGCTACGTTGGCCGGCGACGGGTGCGGGGTCGCGACGCCCGCGAAGCGCGATTTGCACTCCACGGCGGAAGCGGGCGGTCCCGCCGAATCGATCGTGCGCCATTTATCAGGAGGATACTGGCGGCTTCCGGCTTCCGCAGACCCGGATTGCGCCGCCGGACTCACGAGTGCCGATTCGACAAAGCGTGAGCGGCGAATACAGTTAGACCTACGAAGCAGCTCGAAGCTGTGACTGTGACGTGTCTTACCCGATGCGATTGGTATGTGGCGTTCGGGGACCACTTATTCGGAGGTGATTGTGTGGTGCAATTCGCACGCGCGTTGATCGTATTGGTCGCCGCTTCGGTGATTTTCGCGCCGCAAGCTGCGGCGGACCAAGATGAATACCTGCGTAAACTGCAAAGCCGGTACCCATATCTGACGGCCGAACAGTTGATTGCTGAAGGCCACAAAGTCTGCAAGGTTGTTCGCCAGGGCATCCCGAGTTCGAATGCGGCCATCATGGTGCGCGAGGACCTCGGCGTATCGATCCCCGCCGCGGGCGAGATCGTCAGCGCGGCCGTCGGCGAACTGAGCTGCTGACCTCGAGAAGACGGCGTAACACCCGAAGGGCTCACGCCGACAAACGGTGTGCAGCAGTCCGCTGACCGCGGCAGGCGTCAAGCATCGGCGCCCTTCCGCGTCATCCAGGCACCGCCGTCCCCGTGCGGCATTTCTCGAGGTTCACAAATATGACGTTCTTATCCAGTTTCGTGCGACGCCTGCTCGTCGGTGCGATGGTCGCTTTGGTCCTGCCGGGCCTTGCCGCCGTCACGGGCACGACCGCCACCGCATCGGCCTACTCGCGTCCAGGCCTTCCCGTCGAAACGCTGATGGTGCCGTCGGCGGCCATGGGCCGCGACGTCCCGGTGAAGTTCCAGGGCGGCGGACCCCACGCGGTCTATCTGCTCGACGGGTTGCGTGCCCGCGACGACAACAGCGGCTGGGATATCGAGACGGCCGCGTTCGAGAACTATTTCGAGTCCGGGCTGTCGGTCGTCATGCCGGTCGGGGGGATGTCGAGCTTCTACACCAACTGGCAGAGTCCGGCCGTCGGCAACGGCGGCACCCACACCTACCAATGGGAGACGTTCCTGACCTCCGAGTTGCCCGCGTACCTAGCGGCCAACAAGGGGATCTCCCCCAGCGGTAACGCGGTGGTCGGCCTGTCGATGTCGGGCAGTGCGGCGTTGATCCTGGCCGCCTACCACCCGGGCCAGTTCCGCTACGCGGCTTCGCTGTCGGGGTTCCTGAACCTCTCCGAGGGTATCTGGCCGCTGCTGGTCGGTGTCGCGATGCGTGACGCGGGCGGGTTCAGCGCCACGGCGATGTGGGGTCCCCCCGGCAGTTCGGCGTGGCAGCGCAATGACCCGACCGTCAACGTCGGACGCCTGGTGAGCAACGGCACCCGCATCTGGGTGTACGCCGGCAACGGCGTCCCGTCCGAACTCGGGGGCGGCGGCGACATCGCCGGCCAGCTCCTCGAGACCATCACGTTGGACAGCAACAAGAACTTCCAGCGGCAGTACCAGGCCGCCGGCGGTTCCAACGGCACGTTCAACTTCCCCGCCAACGGCACCCACGGCTGGGGCTACTGGGGTTCGCAGTTGAACGCCATGAAGCCCGACATCCAGCGCACGCTGGGCGCCTGACCCTTCGACACGCTGCCGGGCGACCGCACCCCGCGGTCGCCCGGCCGGTGTCGGAGACAATCGGTGGGTGACGCTCCCAGACCTGACCGTTCCCGCACTTCTGCACCGCAGCGCGCGCGACTTCGGCCAGCACACCTACCTGGTCACCCCGACCGGCCGGCTCACCTACCAGCAGGCCGAACAGCGTTCGGCGCATATTGCGCGGTGGTTGCTTGGCGAGGGGGTCGGTAAGGGCGCCCGCGTGGGGTTGTTCTTCCCCAACGGCGCGGACTGGGTCGTCTGGTGGCTCGCGGTGTCGCGCATCGGTGCGCTGGCCGTGCCGTTGAGCACCCTGTACACCCCCGCCGAGATCGCCAAGGTCGCCAGGCTGGCCGACCTCGCCATGCTGGTCGCGCCGGCCGACGTGCTCGGCATCGACGTCGCCGACCGATTCGAAACGGCATGGCCGCAGCTGTCCGGTCAGCGCGCCGGGCGGCTCGCGCTGACCGCGGCGCCGTATCTGCGCCGCATCGTGTGCACCGCTGCTCCGCAACGCAATTGGGCGACTCGCTACGACGACGCCGGTGTCTCACCCGAGATACTGGCCGCCGCCGAATCCGAGGTCTCCCCAGCCGATCTCGCGGTCATGGTGCACACCTCCGGTTCCACCGCGGACCCCAAAGGCGTGCTGCACACCCACGGCACGCTGGTCCGCCAGACATCGACCTGGGGCGGCGCCGTGCGCATGGTCACCAAATCCGAAGGGCCGCCGCGGATCTTGTCGGCGATGCCGTTCTTCTGGATCGGTGGCCTGCTCGCCGTCACCGGGGCCCTGCACGAACCCGTCACGGTGATCACCATGCCGCGACTCGACGCCGGTACCGCGCTGGACCTCGTCGAGCGCGAGCGGGCCACCGGCGTGGTGGGCTGGCCGGCGTTCACCCAGAAGATGCGCGAGCACCCGACGTTCGCAGACCGTGATCTGTCCAGCGCGCCGATGCTGCGCGACGGCCCGCTGGACGTCGCGATGGTCGACGTGCCCGACGGATATCCGGTGCACCGCACCATGTCTGAAACCGCAGGCGGGTTCGTCTTCACCGACATGCGCATCGTCGACGACGCCGGCGCGCCGGTTCCCGACGGCACGGTCGGCGAACTGCTGGTGCGTGGCATCGGCGTCATGGCGGGCTACAACAAGCGCGAGCGATGCGAGACGTTCGACGACGACGGCTGGTATCACACCGGCGACCGCGTCTACCGCCGAACCGGTGACCCGCGCCTGTTCTACGTCGGGCGCACCACCGAACTCATCAAGGCGGCAGGCGCGAACGTCTCGCCGCTCGAAGTGGAAGCCGTCATCGACGGATTCGCCGACGTCGCGCAGTGTCTGGTGCTCGGCGTCGACGACCCCGTGCGCGGTGAGCAGGTGTGCGCCGTCGTAGTACCCGCCGACGCCGACGCCGGCGTCGACGTGGCCTCCCTGGCCGAGCGCACCCGCACCCAGCTGTCCGCGTACAAGGTGCCGACCCGCTGGGTCGTGGTCACCAGCGACGAGATCCCGACCCTGCCCAGCGGCAAGTTCGACCGAAAAACCTTGCGCGCACTGGTTACAGGCCGAACTGGTCCTCAATAACACCCAGCCACACCTGCGCTGAGTCGATGGCGACCTTCTCGCTGATGAAGGCGTGCTGGGTGCCGGTGTACATGTCGCGAAACGCCCGCTCCAGGCGGGTACCCTCGCGGATCGCGCTGGTGCCCGCGACCAGATGGGCCCATTCGGCACATTGGCGGGCGACGTCGGTGGCGTAGACCGCGGCCACCCGCATATCCGCACGCAGCGTCGGGGTCAGTTCCTCACCCGAAGCGACGGCGGTTTCGGCTTCACCGAACGCCTGCAGCACCAGCAGCCGCGCGGCGCGCCACGCCGCGACGTGATGCGCGAGACCCTTCTGAAACGTCGGGCGGCTGGCCAGCGACGCCATATCGCTCATCCGAAACTTGGTGGCGGCGAGCTCCTCGACATCGTCGAGCATGCTCTTGGCGACCCCCAGCGCCCACGACGCATGCCCGGCCGCGGTCATGCCCATCATCCCCATCCGGGTGGCCGGTGACGCGCCGCGGCGCGGCTCACGGGTGAACAGCGGAAACGTCCGGCTCGCCGGTACGAACACATCGTCGGCGCTGTAGTCGTAGCTGCCGGTGCCCTTGAGCCCCTGGACGTGCCAGCCGTCGTTGAAGCTGATCTGTGCCCTGGGTATCACGGCCACCTGCATATCGGGCACCCCCTCGCTGATCCAGCGCACCTCCCCGTCGTCCATCGGAAGAAAGCCCGCGGCCACGTATTCGGAGTGCCCCGTGCCCGAACCGAAACTCCACGATCCGCTGATCCGGTAACCACCGTCGACGGCGTGGCCCTGACCGTTGGGAAAGAACTGCCCGCCCAGGGCGACCCGGTTGTCGTTGGCGGTGAACACCTCCGCGAACCCCTCGTCGGGCAGGTAGCAGGCCGCGGCGAACGACGACGGCAGGTTCGCGATACCGATCCACCCGAAAGAGCCGTCCTGCCAGGCCATTTCGATCCACGTTTCGATCATCTCGGCGAACGACGGTTCGACTCCCCCAGCGGCGACCGGATTGAACGCGGACATCAACCCGCTGTCCCACATCGCCTCGACGATCGCGGGCGTGAGGGTGCGCATCCGCTCGGACTCGGCTGCCTCGGCCGAGACGAGCTCGCGCATTCCGCGGGCGAGCCTCCTAAGCCGGTCAGTCGCGTCCACTGTTGACGTCATTGCGTACTCCCATCACGGTCGGCCAAGGTCCCCTGAGATTAAGGTGCAGCCATGAGCCTCGTCACGTTTGAGTGCAAAGACCACATCGCCACCATCACCCTGAACCGCCCCGAGGCTCGCAACGCGATCAACGGCGCCCTGCGCAACGACCTGAACGCGGCCTGGAACCGGTTCCGCGACGACGAGGACGCCTGGGTGGGGATCCTGACCGCCAACGGCGACGTGTTCTGCGCGGGCGGCGACCTGAAGGACGGCGAAGGCGCTGTCGGCACCTTCGCGGGCACGTTCTGGGAGAAACCGACGATCAACTCCTTCGAAAGCGGTATGGAGCTGTTCAAGCCGACCATCGCCGCCGTGCACGGACCGTGTATCGGCTACGGGCTGACCGGCGTGCTGTTCTGCGACTTCGTGATCGCCAGCACCGAGGCCACGTTCTGTTATCCGGAGGTGTCGATCGGGGTGCCCACCATCGTCGGCGCCATCCGCCTGCCCCAGCGGGTGCGCTGGGCCGATGCGATGGAGCTGCTGCTGACCGGCAAGCCGATCAGCGCCGAGCGCGCCAAGGAGATTGGGCTGGTGTGGCGCCTGGTGGAACCCGAGGATCTGCAGGCCGAGGCGCTGGCCTGGGCACAGACCCTCACCGAGGCGGCGCCGCTGGCCCAACGGGCCACCAAGGAGGTGGCCTGGCGCACCGAGAACATGGGCTGGATCGAGTCGGTCCGCTTCGGCGAGACCATGCGCAAGGTGGCGGGTGCCACCGAGGACGTCGGCGAAGGGATCGTGGCCTGGCGCGAGAAGCGCAAACCCCGCTGGCGGGGCCGCTGATTTCGGCGGGGCACGTGTCAAAACCGCACATTCGGGTACGCGGTTTGGGCCATGACTGCCCAACCCCCTGATCCAGACCCCGCGCAGACGCCGGATCTCGAGCCCGGCGGCGGTGTCCGTCCCGGTGCGACCCCACCGGATTCGGCGCAGACGTCCGGGCTCTCCGAGCCCGAAGAACGCCCGCGGCACCGGATGACGCCCACGGCTGTGGCTGGTCTGATCGCGGTGACCATCCTCGTGCTGTTGTTTCTCGCAACCGGAGTGCTGCTCGTTCTGGACATGTTGAACTAGAACCCGTGCGCATCGAGATCGTGGTGTTCGACGGGTTCGACCCCCTCGACGTCATCGCGCCGTGGGAGGTGTTGGCGCAAGCCGCGGCGCTGCAGACCGGGCTCGACGTGGCCCTGGCGCACGTCGACGAACCCGGCCCGGTGACCACGGCGTACGGCCTGCAGATGCAGATACCCGAGAAGCTCGGCAGACCGGATGCCGTCCTGGTGCCCGGCGGCAGCTGGATCGACGCGACGGATACCGGTGTGCAACACGAGATTCGACGCGGCGTGCTGCCACAGGCGATCGCCGAGCTGGCCCCCTCGGTGCGCTGGGTGGCGTCGGTGTGCACGGGTGCGCTGCTGCTCGGCGCGTCGGGCCTGCTGCACGGGCGCAACGCGACCACCAATCAAGCTGCGGTGGAGGAGCTTTCGCGATACGGCGCGATCGTCAGACGGAATCGGGTCGTCGACGACGGTTCGGTGGTGACCGCAGGCGCGGTGACCTCCGGTATCGATCTGGCGCTGTGGCTGGTGGAACGCGAGTGTGGCGCCGAGACCGCCGCCGTGGTGCGCAGGGCGATCGCCTACCCCGTGGCACCGGATGTGTGGCGGGTGCCCGACACCGTCACGCGATGATGCGGACCAGGTACGGCGTCATGTTGTCGGTGCGCACCGGCGACACCGTCACCCCCGAATCGGCGGTTTCCAGCATCTGCCCGTTGCCCAGGAACATCGCCACGCTCTGCGTGCCTTCGGGGCCGTAGAAGATCAGGTCGCCGGGAAGGGCTTGCGACGGCGCCACTTTCTGGCCGACCTGGTACTGCGCACCCGACGAGCGGGGCAGCTTGACCCCGGCACCGGCGTACGCGTAGACCATCAGGCCGGAAGCGTCGAAACCGACGGTGCTCACCGCCGGGTCCAACCCGACGATGTGACCCTCGCGGTCGAGTCCGGCGACGTTCTCGGCGGTTCCACTGCCCCGGGTCGGGCCGGATGCGTCGCCGCCACCGTACGAGAACGGCACACCGCGCTGGGAGAGCCCACGAGCGATCACCAGGTCGACGGCCTGCTGGTTGGCTGCGGTCCGAGTGGTCGGCGTGGTCGGCTGAGCGGTTGCGATCCCCGGTGCCGCCCCCAACAGGGCCAGCCCGATCGCGAAGGCCAGGATGCGTCTCATCAGAAGTCCACTTTCTCGAACAGGGCACGCGCGGTTGCGCCCATCGTCTGGTGCACAACAGCCGCAAGATCACTTGTACTTGCACGAGTGTCACTTCGTCCAATCACCGCATGGCACAAGATCAATGAGATGCCAGAACGTGACCGAACGGTGACTCCAACCGCTGTGCCGACCGCGGCGGGCGGGCTATAGGGCAAGATCGTCGGATGGCAGGTTCGCGCATCGCCGTCGTCGGCGGTGGCATCGTCGGCGTCGCGGTCGCCCGCGAAATCCTGCGGCGCCAAGCGGACTCGGCGGTGACGCTGTTCGAAAAAGAGGACCGCTTGGCCGCACACCAGACCGGGCGCAACTCGGGCGTCATCCACGCCGGCCTGTACTACCAGCCCGGCTCCCACAAGGCACGGCTGTGCCGGCGCGGTGTCGAACTCCTCGAGGAGTTCTGCGCCGAGCGTGGCATCCGCCGGATCGACTGCGGCAAGGTGCTCGTCGCGCTCGACGACGCCGAACGGCCCCGCCTGGACGACATCGCGGCGCGCGCACACGCCAACGGGGTGCCGGGCGTGCGCATCATCGGTCCCGGGCAGTTGCGCGAACTCGAACCGCACGTGCGCGGCGTGGCCGCATTGCATTCCCCGTCCACGTCGATCGTCGACTTCGCCGAGGTGACCAGGGCGCTGGCCGCCGACGCGGTGGCCGCCGGAGCCGAGATCCTGCTCGGCCATGAAGTCGTCGGCATGCAGACGGTACGCGACGAGGTGGTGATCACCGCCCGCTGCGGCGAATCAGTTCGGGATGGCGCCTTCGACCGTGTGGTGGTGTGCGCCGGCCTGTACAGCGACCGGTTGGCCGCGCTGGTGGGCGACGGTGCCAACCCGGTGATCGTGCCGTTCCGCGGGGAGTACTACGCGCTGAAGCCGCATCGACGCAACCTGGTGAACGGGCTCGTCTATCCGGTGCCTGATCCGCGGTATCCATTCCTCGGCGTGCACCTGACCCCGCGCGTGGACGGGGAAGTGCTGATCGGCCCGAATGCCGTTCTGGCCCTTGCCCGGGAGGGCTACCGGTGGCGGACGGTATCGGCGCGCGACCTCGTCGACATCGCCGGCACGCCGGCCTTCTGGCGGTTCGTCAGAAGGCACTGGCGTACCGGGGTACGGGAGTTGTCCGGGTCGGTGAGCCGGCGCAGGTTCCTCGCCGCCGCCCGCGCATATGTGCCCGAACTCGCCGACGACGACGTGGTCGCCGGCGTGGCCGGTGTTCGGGCGCAGGCCCTCGACAGCGACGGCAGCCTGGTCGACGACTTTCGGCTCAGCTTCCGCGACCGCGTCGTCGTCGTGCGCAACGCGCCGTCGCCTGCGGCGACGTCGTCGCTGGCGATCGCCGAGCACATCGTCACGACGGTCGAGACCGCCTGGTAGTGGGTGATTACGCACCGCCGCGGACGCACTGCCCGTAGGCTGATTTCATGGCCATCATCGAAGCGGATGCAGCGCCTCAGACACCGTCCGAGCGCGCCGTCGCCGCCACTCAGAGTTACTTCGACAGCCCACGATTCGAGGGGATCACCCGGCTCTACACCGCACGGCAGGTCGTCGAGCAACGCGGCACGATCCCGTCGGACTACATCATTGCGCGGGAGGCCGCCACCGCCTTCTACGCCCGGCTGCGTGAGCTGTACGCCCAGAAGAAGAGCATCACCACGTTCGGCCCGTACTCCCCCGGCCAGGCGGTGGCGATGAAGCGCACCGGCATCGAGGGGATCTACCTGGGGGGTTGGGCGACGTCGGCGAAGGGATCCACCACCGAGGACCCCGGACCCGACCTGGCCAGCTACCCGCTGAGCCAGGTGCCCGAGGAGGCCGCCGGGTTGGTGCGGGCGCTGCTGACCGCCGACCGCAACCAGCACTACCTGCGGCTGCAGATGACCGAAGAGCAACGCGCCGCGACACCGGCGACCGACTTCCGTCCGTTCATCATCGCCGACGCCGACACCGGCCACGGCGGAGATCCGCACGTGCGCAACCTGATCCGCCGGTTCGTCGAGGCCGGCGTGCCCGGGTATCACATCGAAGACCAACGTCCGGGCACCAAGAAGTGCGGACACCAGGGCGGCAAGGTGCTGGTGCCGTCGGACGAACAGATCAAGCGGCTCAACACCGCGCGTTTCCAACTCGACGTGATGGGCGTGCCCGGCATCATCGTGGCCCGCACGGACGCCGAGGCGGCGAACCTGATCGACAGCCGCGCCGACGAGCGGGACCAACCGTTCCTGCTCGGGGTCACCAACCTGAGGATCCCGTCGTACAAGGCGTGCTACTTGGCGATGATGCGCCGCTTCTATGAGCTGGGCGTCACCGAACTCAACGGGCACCTGCTCTACGCGCTGCCCGAAGGCGAGTACGAGACCGCCGGCGCCTGGCTGCAGCATCACGGCATCGCCGACGCGGTCAGCGAGGCGGTCTCGACCTACCAGAACGATCCGCAGCAGTCACTCGATGCCCTGTTCGACGAGGTGGAGTCGAAGTTCGTCGACGCCTGGCAGCTGGACGCCGGGCTGATGACCTACGGCGAAGCCGTCGCCGAGCTGCTCGAATTCCGGGAAAGCGAAGGCGAACAGCTCGATATGAGCGTCGACGACTGGCGTGAGTTCGCGACCAGGGCGCCGATGTACACCGCGCGTGAGAAAGCCCGCGAGGTCGGCGCGGCCGTGGGCTGGGACTGCGAGCTGGCCAAGACGCCGGAGGGCTACTACCAGGTCCGCGGCGGCATCCCGTATGCGATCGCCAAATCGCTGGCGGCGGCGCCGTTCGCCGACATCCTCTGGATGGAGACCAAGACGGCCGACCTCGCCGACGCGCGCGAGTTCGCCGAGGCGATCCACGCCGAATTCCCCGACAAGATGCTGGCCTACAACCTGTCCCCCTCGTTCAACTGGGACACCACCGGGATGACCGACGACGAGATGCGAGCCTTCCCCGAGGAACTGGCCAAGATGGGCTTCGTCTTCAACTTCATCACCTACGGCGGCCACCAGGTCGACGGGGTGGCCTCCGAGGAGTTCGCAACCGCGCTCAAACAGGACGGCATGTTGGCGCTGGCGCGGCTGCAGCGGAAGATGCGGCTGGTCGAATCACCGTACCGCACACCGCAAACGCTGGTCGGTGGGCCGCGAAGCGACGCCGCGTTGGCCGCGTCGTCGGGCCGCACCGCGACCACGAAGGCCATGGGCAAGGGCTCCACACAGCACCAGCATCTGGTGCAGACCGAGGTGCCCAAGAAGCTGCTCGAGGAATGGCTGGCGCTGTGGAGCAAGCACTACCAACTCGACGAGACGCTGCGCGTGCAACTGCGGCCGACCCGGCCCGGGTCCGACGTGCTGGAGTTGGGCATCTTCGGCGAGCGGGAAGGCGGCGAGAGCGAGAAGCTCGCCAACGCGATCGTCGACCCGATCAAGGACCGGCACGGCCGCAGCATCCTGACCGTGCGCGACCAGAACACCTTCGCCGAGAAGCTGCGGCAGAAGCGCCTGATGGACATCATCCATCTGTGGCTGATCCACCGCTTCAAGGCCGAGGTGGTCTACTACGTCACGCCCACCGAGGACAACATCTACCAAACCGAGAAGATGAAGTCCCACGGGATCTTCCGCGACGTCTACCAGGAGGTCGGCGAGATCATCGTCGCCGACGTGAACCAGCCGCGCATCGACGAGCTGCTGGCCTCGGACCGCGAGGCGCTGCAGCGGCTCATCCGCAAGGAGGATCAGCCCGCGAGCTGACGCCGCTACGCCGACCCGTCCGAAGACGACCCGTCCGAGGATGACTCGCCCGACGACGTGTCGGCGGAATCGGTGGCGTCGGACGCGGTGTCATCCGGTGTCGTATCGGCTGCCGTCGTCGCGTCCTCGACGCCCGTGCTCTCAGTGGTCGGCTCGCTGGTCACCGAATCCTGCGTCGGTGTCGGGTCATTCGTCGTCGTCGGGCTGGAAGTGGTTTCCTCGACGGTGGTTTCGCTGGGCTCGGCGGGCACGGTGGTCAGTGTCGGCTCCGGCGCGGCGGTAGTGGTGCTGCTGGGCGGGCTGGGCACCGACGGCAGCGGTTCCTCGACGGAGACCGGCGTCGGCGTGGGCGCAGCGGTGGTCGGGGTGAGCGACGGGAACGTTCCCGGTTGGTCCTCTTCGACGATCCACATGATCTCGGTGGTGTATTCGTCGAGGCGGCCGTCGATTTCGTTCAACGGCACCTTCCCGGCGGCGATATCGTCCCCGTAGGCGTCGATCTCCACCCACAGCGCCTCGAGTTCGGCCCTGGCCTCTGCCGAGAGCTCCTCGTCGAGCGTGACGAACAGCTGTCGGGCCAGCGAAACCGTCATGCAGTTGACGCACTCGTAGTTCAGCGCACCCGACAAGTTCTGCGGCACCGCGACGTTGTCGTTGGTGTCGTCCTGATCGATGACGAAGACCACCTGATAGGAGACGGCCACCGCAGCACACGAATTGCACGATGCGTACGCGTGCGCCTCGTTGACGTTCATCGCGTATTCCTCGTCGGTGGTCCACACCAGCGCGAAAGCCGTGTCATAGACCACTGTTCCGTCCGTCGTGTTCACCGCGAGCGCCTGATTGTTGCCGTCACCGGGTTCCGGAGCGATCGGCTTGTCGAACGGAAAGACCCAGCCGACGTCGTCCTGTGTGGCGGCGGCGGCCCCCGTGGTGAAGAATCCGCCGCCGTTCGCCACGGACGTCACGTGGCGGGGTATGACGACGACCGCAAGCTGTGGGGAGTTGAACGTCGGCGGCGCCGTGCGGGTGTCCCACAGCGCCTGCATGACACCGCGCTGCCCGGCGGCAAGTGGCTGGGTGGCGGCGACCGGGCGCGGGGCGTTGGTGACCGCCTGCCGCGGCTCACCCATCGCCTCGACCCGCAGCGCGTAGACGATGTCGCTGATCGTGCCGCGATCCGAGGCCTGAATCGGCCGGTAGTTCTCCCCGTGTGGGAACCACGCGTAGGCGATGCCGATCAGGGCGGCGGCGCCGAGCAGGCCCACGACGGCGCGCTGTACCGGCTTGCCCGCGGAGGACTGCCATGCGGTGGTGCCGATGCGGCGGGCCACCCGCAGCAGCAGGTAGATGATGCCGGCCATCGGGATCACGATCGCGATCATCGCCAGCACGCGCGCGATGACCTGCACCAGATCGCCGTCTGTCCATGCGCTGCTGAGCACGTCGTGCTGCTTGCCCACGGCCGCCCACGCCGAACCGAGCAACCGCGGTAGCGCGACGACTGCCAGCACCAGCATCGCGATCAGCAACGGCACCACGGTGACCACCCAGACCGTCACGACGATCCGCGCCCACCACTTGAGCTGGTTTGCCTGCGGTTCTCGCCACCGCCACGGCAGCATGCCGAGCAGGGTCGGCTTGATCCGGCCGTACAGGTCGGGCACGCCGGTCAGATCGGCCAGCACGTGGTAGCCGTCAAACCTGACCATCGGGGTGAGCTGCCGGATCATCTGGATGATCTGGGTGGCCACGACGAGCAGCAGCGCGTCGTAGCGCAGGCCCAGCCACAAGGCCGTGATGGCGACGGCGACGATGGCGTTGAAGTACAACCCGCCCAGGTCGGTGCGTAGCCGTCCCCTGCGGCTGAGCCTGTAGGAGTCCGTGACGTCGGTGTAGAACGCGGGCCACACCAGGTACAGGCCGAAACCCATCACACCGGGGGTCGCGCCGCCGTATCGGGCGGCCGCGGCGTGGCCGAACTCGTGGAAGCCGGCCGAGAGCACGGTCACGACGAACACCAGGATCAGCAGCCCAGGACGTTCGAACGCGTCGTAGGCCGCCGCGGCGAGCCCCTTGTGGAAGCACACCCACCAGCACACCACCGCGAACGCCGCGAGCACGGCGACGACGATGGGTGGGCGGAACAGGAACCGGAACGGATCGGTGAGGCGTCGGGTCTGGGCCGGGTCGGTGATCGTGCGCCGTAACTTCAGGCCCAGCAACGGATCTCGCTTCTGCACCTGCGGTTCGCTGCCGTCGGCGAGGGCCGTCAGGCCCATGGGTGCCAACCGTTGCTTGACGAGGTGGCTGACGTTGTCCGCGTTGACGCTGCGGCCCGTCGCCGCCGTCACCGCATCGGCGACCTCCTCCGGCGTGCGGTGGCCGTCGACTTCGCGCAGCGTCGCGTACAGCAACGGGGTCAACGCGAGGGCCTGGCCGTCGGCGCGACGGACCAGTCCGGGCGCGACCCGATGACCCGATCCCTCGAGTTCACCGATCAGTTCGACACCGTCCGCACGTCGCGGCACGACGCGCTCGGCCGTCGCGGTCACCTGGGCACTCCCCACGGCTCAGCGGGTTTCAGGCGCGCTCAGCCGTCAGAACCCCCGCCGTCGCCACCGGAATCGCTCGAACCGCTGGCACCACCGGAATCACTGTCACTGCCGCTGCTGGCGCCCGACGCTGCGGCGGACTCGCCGCCCGTCGCGTCGCCGACCGCCGTGTCGGTGCTGCCGTCGGCGTCAGGCTGCGAGGTGCCCTGCACGACGTCGGACACCTGGATCGCCTCGGCGCTGGTCACACCCCTGAGTTCCTGGTTGATGACGGCATCCTGGGTGGCGATCGCGTCCGCATCGGAGTCGATCGACAGCACGTTGGCGGCCACCGCGGCGCTGATGGGTGCGGCCACGTTGGCGTTGGCCGCCACGGCGCCGGCGATCGGGGCGGTCAGATCGGTGTCGACATCGACGTTGACGTCGACGTTGAGCAGCGGACCCTCGAGCGTGGCCAGGTTTCCGACCTCCACCTCGCCGTCGTCGTCGTTGTCATCGGGCGGCGTGGGATCGCCGTCGGTGACGTCGCTCTGGTCGATGGCGCTGTCTTGGTCGGCCACCGCCAACGCGTCGGCCTCGATGAGCTGATCGACCTGCGCTGTCTGCTCGACCATGGCGCCTGCGGTCGAGTTGAAGGACAGCACGTTGGCGCCCGCGGCAGCGTCGATCGGCGCGCCGACGTTGAGTTGCGCGGCCACCGCGAGGTCGATCGGCGAGGCGACGTCGAGGAACACGTCGACGTCGACGTTGAGGTCGAGGATGGACACGACCTCTTTGTCGGGTAGTGCGACGGCCATCTCGGCCGCCAACTCGTCAGGTGTCAATCCTTGGTTCGTCATCGCCGTAGTTCCTCTCCTGTGTGCCCGACGTTGCTGAGACCAACCGGTCAAGTGCGTTCCGGGTACCCGGCGAATTTCATGATCAAGACAGCAATTTCACAGAAAGGTCAAAAATCTGGTTGCGACAACGGCTAAGTGACGATGCGCTAATTAACTTGGCGCCGATGCGTTTTCATCGATCGACGCGATATCGCGGGGTCGGACGGTGCGCTTCGACCGTTTAGCAAACGTTTGCTGACGAGCCGGGCGGCGACCAGTGCACAACTTTCATCTCGGTCAACTCGTCGAGCAGTTCGGGGCCGAACCCGAAACCGTTGCCGCTGGCGCGGCGGGGCTCGGACGCGCCGCCGGGTGCTCCCCCGAACACGTCGTTGATCTTGACGGTGCCGACCGGCAGCGTGCGCCACGCCTGCTGCGCGTGGGCCATATCGGGCGTCAGCACCGTGGCGGCCAACCCGTAGCGGTCGTCGCAAGCCTCGCTCAATGCGGCCTCGAAGGACTCGACCACCCGGACCGGCGCCACCGGGCCGAACGTCTCCTCCCGAAACACCGCCATGTGCGGTGCGCAGTCGGCGAGCACGGTCGGCGGGTAGAACGCGCCCTTTCCCGGGCGCGGTGCGCCACCGATCAACACCCGCGCACCCTCGGCGACCGCGCCGGCGACCTGATCGTGCACGAGCCCACGTTGCGCCCTGTCCACCATCGGCCCGATCCGATCACCCCACACGCGGGCTTCGGCAACCAACTCGTCGAGAAACGCCTCGGCGATGGACTCGACCACGTACACCCGCTCGACCGAGACGCAGATCTGCCCGGCGTTGGCGAACGCGCCCAGCGCGGCCTGCTCGGCGGCCCACCGCGGATCCACCCCGGCGTCGACGATCAGCGCGTCGTTACCCCCGTTCTCCAGCACCGCCTTGGCGCCGCGTTCGACGCAGGAGCGCGCGATCGCCCGGCCGGTAGCGGTGCTACCGACATGCGCCACGACGTCAACCTCCTCGGAGGCCGCCAGCTGGGCGCCGAGTTCCCCGTCCCCGTCGACGATTTCGAGAACACCCTGCGGCAGCTGTTCGGCGAGCAACTCGGCGAACCGGCGCCCGGTGCGCGGACAGCGTTCACTTGGCTTGTGCACCACCGTGTTCCCGGTGACCAGCGCGGCTCCTAACAGGCCCGCGGCGACGGCCACCGGGTCGTTCCACGGCGTCAGCACCGCGACCACCCCACGTGGTTCGGGGATCATCAAATCGGTTGCGCCCCAACCACCCTGCAGGCTGCGACCCCCGTGCAGCGGGCCCAGCTCGGCGTACTGCGCCAGGGTGCCCGCACCGGCCGCGACGCCACCACGAGCGTCATCGGCGAGCTTGCCGGTCTCGCGTTCGTTGAGCTCGGCCAGTTCGGCGGACGCGGCGCGCACGGCTTCGGCGGCGGCGCTCAGCGCGGCGGCGCGTTCGGCGGCAGGCGTGCGCGCCCAGGCCGGGAACGCCGCGCGGGCCCGCGCGACGGCGTCCCCGCACGCGTGGTTGTCGGTGATCGGGATCCGGCTGACCGTGTCGCCGGTCCTAGGGTCGAGAACGGTCAAATCCGCGGTTTGTGACACGACACCGTGTTACCCGCCGTAGAGCTCCTCGAATCGCTGGATCGAGCGGTCGATATCCCCTTTGACCGCACGCGCGGCGGTCGCACCGATCGGACCGAACAGCGGCGCCCCTCCGAGGTTGATGGTCACCGTGAAAGTGCAGCCCGTTTCGGTCGGCGTGACCTTCATCTTCATGCCGTACCTGGTGCCGCCCACACCGTTGCCGGTGACCTCGAGAAAACTTGGCGGATCGTAACTCTTCACCTTCCAGGTCACCCGGTTGCGCAGGCCCTTCGCGCCGGCCACGCCGACGATCGTTGTCCCGACGGTCAATTCGTCGGGTAGCTCGCTTCGCCAGCCTTCGTGCATCGTCATCCAGTCGCTCAGCGAATGAAAATCGGACGCACGCTCCCACGCCTCCTGCGGGCTCAACGTCAGTTCACGGGTCAGCTCGAGTTTCGCCATCCTCAGATGTTAATGCCGATTCTGCGTCACCGGGGTCCCGGTAACCGCAGAAGCAGCCGCGCACCGCCGAGCGGGCTGGCGTCCAGGCTTGCGGTACCGCCGTGGATCTCGGCCTGCTGGGCCACCAGCGCAAGCCCGAGCCCTGAACCCGACCGTGCCGCCGTCGAACCTCGTGAGAACCGCTGAAACACCCGAGCGCGTTCCTCTTCTGGAACCCCGGCCCCGTTGTCGTCGACGGCGATCTCGACGCCCTCGCCGGAAGTGAGGGCGCTGAGCCGGATCTCGGTGGCGCCACCGTGTTTGATCGCGTTGGCGATCGCGTTGTCGATGACCAGGCGCAGTCCGGCGGGAAGCCCGACCATCAGCACCGTCGTCGACGACGGCAAAGACACGTCGACACCGGGGTAGTTGCGCCGCGCGTCGTGTGCGGCGCGGTCGAGCAGTTCGGTGATGTCGAAAGGCACGAAGTCGTCGGTGGTCGTCAGCTCACCCTGCGCGAGGCGCTCGAGCGCGGTCAGGGTCGCCTCGATGCGGCTCTGGGTGCGCATGACGTCGGCGATCAGCTCCTCGCGCTGGTCGGGGCGCATCTCCAGCGTGGACAACACCTCGAGGTTGGTGCGCATCGCCGTCAACGGGGTGCGCAGTTCGTGGGAGGCCACCGCGGCGAAATCGCGGGCCGATTCCAGCGCAGCCCTGGTGCGTTGCTGTTCGTCGCCGATGCGCGCGAGCATTCCCTCGACGGCCTCGGCGATCTCGACCGCCTCCTGCACGCCCCACACCTGGACCTCGTCGGGGGCCGACTGCGCGTTGATGGCGCGAGCCTGCTGGGCCAGCAGCCGAAACGGGTTGATCATGATCAGCCACATCACCCAGCCGACCAGCACGGTGCCCACGATGACCCCGCCGCAGATGAGCAAGACCCGCCGGTGCAGCTCGTCGATGCGGCGTTGGGTGTCGGCGAGCGGCGCGCCGACCGCGATGGTCGCGCCGCCGGCCTCGAAGGTGCGCACCCGGTACTCGACGCCGTCGATCGTGGTGTCGGTGTAACCGACTTCGAACTCCGGCAGCACGATGTCGGGCGGAACCGACACCGTGGCGCCGGCCACCCGCGCGGTGCGCACCAGCCCGCCACTGGGTACCGGCGCTTCCGCGTCGTCCTGCTGTGCGGTGGCCAGCATCGCCCCGATATCACCGAGGCTGCTCACCGAATCCAATCGCCGGTCCAGCTGGCTGTACTGATCGTTGGTGACACCGAACCAGACCCAGGCGCCCAGGGTGATCACCAACGCGACCACCGACAGCGCCGCCACGATCACGATGACCCGCAGCGACATCAGCCGGGTCAGCAGCCGGTAGAGGCGCGCGCCGAGAGTCACCGTCACACGCGCCTCGGTAGTTGGGCGAGGATCAGCGGCGCGATCTTCTCCGCCATGTAGACGTGTCCGGCGTCGGTGGGATGCACGCCGTCGGCGCCGATCAGCCCGGGTCGCCCGACGAACCAGGCCGCGGCGATCGGGTCGACGAACGTCGCGCCGGCCACACCGGCCTGATACGCGAGGACGTCGCGGATCCGCAGCACGTCACTCGGCGGATCCGCGGTGGGCCAGGCCGGGCCGATCACCAGAAGCTTCGCCGCAGGCGCGATACGCCGCGCGAGTTGGAAGGTGCCGTAGACCAGAATCGACAGCTGGGCAGGGTTGACCCCCCGATCGTTGCGGGAGCCGAAGAAGATCACCAGCGTGTCGTCGGGTTGGACCGTCGTAGCGGTCAGGTCCTCGAACAGATGGCCGCGGTTACCGCGGGTGCCGTAGCCCGCGCCGCCCTCGGCGCCGACGTCCGCGGTGGTGGGAACGCCCCGCTGGGCGAGCATCTGCCAGGCGCGCGTGGTCCAGCCCTTCTCGCCGAGACCGCCCTCGTCACCGCCGGTGGTGTAGGAGTCGCTGACCACCGCGACGCGGTTCAACGCAAAACCCAGCGCCACTATCTCCTTGTGGCTGACCGCGGTTGGCCGGTGACAGCCCAACCCGACCAACAGCGCCAGCGTGACTACGACGGTGACCAGACGTCTCACCGCTACAGCGTATTGCGCGACGGCGCAAACATTGATCACACCGCGCGGGCCGAAAGCGCTTTGGCCCGCTCCTCGCGGGGCACATGGATGGGCGCGAGCTTGCCGGGTACCGCATCCGTGCGCGCGTCGCTGCCGGGTTTCATCATGCCGCGCATCCACCGTCGAGCAGGCTCCTCGACGAAGTGATACAGCAGTACCGCGCCCGCGAACGCGACGCCGATGATGACGAACAGCGTCAGCTTGCCGTTGAAATCGGCGAGCAGGCGCAGCTCGAACTGGTCGACCATCCAGTTCCACGTGGTGTGTACCAGCTCGTGCACCATGTAGAGGCTGAACGAGATGTGCCCGAGGTAGACCATCGGGCGTATCCCCAGCAGCCCCGGCAGCGCGCCCGCGCCGATGGCCAACGTCAACACCAAGGGCACGAACAGAACATCGACCAGACCGGCGGAATCGGGGATCTTGGCCACCGGGTACGCGTCGAGCAGATAGAGGATGGCGACGATCCCCGCCGCCAGCAGCGCGGCGGCGTAGCCGGCGCCGCGTCGTGCCCGATCCGAGGGCTGCAACTTACAGACCGCAGCGCACAGCAGCGCGCCCGCGGTGAACTGCATGACGATCCGCGGCAGCCAACTCCACGGCGTGTAGAACTGGCCCGTCGACATCAACAGCAGGATCGGCGGCATCGCGGCAGCCACCGCGAGCAGCACCAGACCGCGGGCCCTGGTCGATCGGGCGATCCGGAAGACGATCAGCACCAGACCGCCGAACAACAGGTATGCCAGCCACTCGGCGCTGATCGACCAGGCCGGCCCGTCCCAACTCGACCCGTCGAAGAACGGCTGAAACCACAACTGGACCAGCAGGAACTGCTTGATGTAGTTCATCGCCGTGAGCGAATCGGCGGCTTCTGACGGCACGTGCCCGACATGCAGCGTGAAGATGATCCACAGCGCCGCCAGGTGCATCGTCACCAGATAGACCGGCCACACCCGGGCCAGCCGAAGCCACAGAAAGTGCAGCGTCGACCGCCACGACCACCTCTCCCCCATCCGGTCGAGGTAGTTGTAGGTCAGCACGAACCCGCTGAGGATGAAGAACAGGTCGACGCCTTGGGCGCCACAGTCGAGCACCGGCGCCAGCGCCGACCGAAACCCCGGCGCCGCCTGCTCCAGCAGCGGGCGGAAGTGAAACAGCACCACCCATACGGCAGCGACGATGCGCAGACCAGACAGGGCTCTGATCTCCGTCGGGCGCACAAAACTCTTTTCGCGAGGGCTACAGGTCTTTTCGGTCCGGCACGCTCAAGCGTCGACTGGCGGGCGGCTTCCTCCCACGCCGCCGCGACAGCAGCTTCGGAGAGTACCAGCGTCCACGTCGTCGTCGCGGGACGGGAGCCCGGCGTGCCGCGCCCGGTGAAACCGAAATGGATTGGTAACCGGGCGGTTTGGTGGTCGCAGCAACCGGTCGGCAACCGGGTCACGGGGTGTGGTGTCGCCGTCGGCCCGCAGAAATACCCTGGTACACTCTTGACTCATTCCAGAAACGGCGGCATATTGGTGTCGTGGTCTCTACGCCGGATTACGCCGACCAGCTTCGAAGGGCTGGCCTGCGCGTGACCCGTCCGCGGTTGGCAGTGCTCGAAACGGTGTACGCGCACGCGCACGCCGACACCGAGACCATCTTCGGCGCCGTCCGCAAGGTTCTGCCCGACGTATCCCGCCAAGCGGTGTACGACGTGCTCGCCGCGCTGACCAGCGCGGGCCTGGTCCGCAAGATTCAGCCGTCCGGCTCGGTCGCGCGATACGAGTCGCGGGTCGGCGACAACCACCACCATGTCGTGTGCCGGTCGTGCGGCGTCATCGCCGACGTCGACTGCGCCGTCGGCGACGCGCCGTGTCTCACGCCATCCGACGACGGCACACTCGACGGCTTTGTACTCGACGAAGCCGAGGTCATCTACTGGGGTCTTTGTCCCGACTGCTCGATTTCGCAAGTTTCCCGATCACAACCGTGATCGCAGCCCGATAACCACCGGAAGGAAGATTGTGACATCCGATGCTCGCCCGCCGCATTCAGCGGAGAAGACTCAGAGCACCAGCGAGAGTGAAAACCCGGTAATTCCCTCCCCGACCCCGAAGGCGCACGCCCCGCTGAAGAACCAGGACTGGTGGCCCAACCAGGTCGACGTCTCGGTCTTGCATGCCCAGGACGTCAAGGCCAACCCGTTGGGGGCTGACTTCAACTACCGCGAAGAGGTCAAGAAGCTCGACTTCGACGCGCTCAAGCGCGACCTCGCCGAGCTGATGACCACATCGCAGGACTGGTGGCCCGCCGACTACGGCCACTACGGCGGCCTGTTCATCCGGATGAGCTGGCACTCCGCGGGCACCTACCGGATCCACGACGGTCGCGGCGGCGGTGGTCAGGGCGCCCAGCGCTTCGCCCCGATCAACAGCTGGCCGGACAACAACGGCCTGGACAAGGCCCGCCGGCTGTTGTGGCCGATCAAGCAGAAGTACGGCCGCAAGCTGTCCTGGGCCGACCTGTTGGTGCTGGCCGGCAACGTCGCGCTGGAGTCGATGGGCTTCAAGACGGCCGGCTTCGCGTTCGGCCGCGAGGACATCTGGGAGCCCGAGGAGACCCTGTGGGGCTTCGAGGACACCTGGCTGGGCACCGACAAGCGCTACTCCGGCGAACGCGAACTGGCCGAGCCGTTCGGTGCGACGACCATGGGCCTGATCTACGTCAACCCCGAGGGCCCCGAAGGTGAGCCCGATCCGATCAAGGCCGCGATCGACATCCGCGAGACGTTCGGCCGCATGGCGATGAACGACGAGGAGACCGCCGCGCTGATCGTCGGCGGCCACACCTTCGGCAAGACCCACGGCGCCGGCGACGCCGACCTGGTCGGGCCCGAACCCGAGGCCGCCCCCATCGAGCAGCAGGGGTTGGGCTGGAAGAGCGCCTACGGCTCGGGCAAGGGCGCCGACGCGGTGGTCAGTGGCCTCGAGGTGGTCTGGACGCCCACCCCGACCAAGTGGGACAACAGCTTCCTGGAAACTCTGTACGGCTACGAGTGGGAGCTGACGAAGAGCCCCGCCGGAGCCTGGCAGTACGTCGCCAAGGACGCCGAGGACGTCATCCCCGAACCGCACGACCCCACCAAGAAGCGCAAGCCCTACATGCTGGTGACCGACCTGTCGATGCGGCTGAGCCCGATCTACGCCGACATCACCCGGCGCTGGCTGGATCATCCGGAAGAGCTGGAAGAGGCATTCGCCAAGGCGTGGTTCAAGCTGCTGCACCGCGATATGGGGCCGGTGTCGCGGTACGTGGGACCGTGGGCGCCCAGCGAAACCTACGTCTGGCAGGACCCGGTGCCTGCCGTCGACCACGAATTGGTCGACGACGCCGACATCGCTTCGCTGAAGGCCAAGGTGCTGGAGTCCGGTCTGTCGGGCACCCAATTGATCAAGACGGCGTGGGCGTCGGCGGCCAGCTTCCGCGGCACCGACAAGCGCGGCGGCGCCAACGGTGCCCGGATCCGGTTGGAACCGCAGAAGAACTGGGACGTCAACGAGCCTGCCGAGCTGGCCAAGGTGCTGCCGGTGCTCGAGAAGATCCAGCAGGACTTCAACGGTTCCGCATCGGGCGGTAAGAAGATCTCGCTGGCCGACCTGATCGTGCTGGCGGGTTCCGCGGCGGTCGAAAAGGCCGCCAAGGACGCCGGATTCGACGTCACGGTGCCGTTCGCGCCGGGTCGCACCGATGCCTCGCAGCAGCAGACCGACGTCGAGTCGTTCGCCGTCATCGAGCCGCGGGCCGACGGGTTCCGCAACTACATCCGGCCCAACGAGAAGACCCAGGTCGAACGGCTTCTGGTGGACCGGGCGTACATGCTCAACCTGACCGCTCCGGAGATGACGGCGCTCATCGGCGGCCTGCGCGTGCTGGGCGCCAACTTCGCCGGCAGCAAGCACGGCGTGCTCACCGACCGACCCGGCGTGCTGACGAACGACTTCTTCGTCAACCTGCTCGATATGCGCACGGAATGGAAGGGCGGACAGGCCGAGAACGTCTACGAGGGTGTCGACCGGGCCACCGGCCAGCCCAAGTGGACGGCCACCGCCAACGACCTGGTGTTCGGTTCACACTCGCAACTGCGGGCGCTGGCCGAGGTCTACGCGCAGGAGGACAGCAAGCAGAAGTTCGTGGACGACTTCGTTGCCGCCTGGACCAAGGTGATGAACAACGATCGGTTCGACCTGCACCAGTAACTGCGGTGTTTGACCGACACTAGATGGGTGCGACACCCCGCGGGCTCAGCTGGCTCGCGGGGTGCCGTGCATTTAACGCATCGTCCGTTTCTGCTGCTGTCGATCCGCGGTGAGGACGAAGCCGCCGACGACGAGTACCTGGCGATGATGCGTTTCGGTGGGCTGGACGCCACCGGCCTGCACCGGATCCGGCTGACGCACCGCCCGCTTGGGCCCGTCGACCTCGCCGACTGGTCGGGCGTCATCCTGGGTGGCGGACCCTACAACGTCAGCGATCCGGCCGATGCCAAATCGGCCGTGCAACAACGCGCCGAGTCCGAGCTGCTGGCGTTGATCGCGCGCATGGTGGAACAGGATTTTCCGTTCCTCGGATGTTGTTACGGCGTCGGCACGCTCGGCACCGTCATCGGCGCGACCATCGACCGCACCTACACCGAACCGGTCGGCGGAATGCGGATCACCGTCACCGAGGAGGGCCGCGACGATCCGCTATTTGCCGATCTGCCAGAGGCTTTCGACGCCTACGGCGGGCACAAGGAGGCCGCCTCGCAGCTTCCCCCGGATACCGCATGCCTGGCGACGTCGCCGGATTGTCCGGTCCAGGCGTTCCGCGTCGGCCAGAACGTCTACGCCACACAGTTCCATCCCGAACTCGACATCGGCGGCATCTTCACCCGCATCACCGTCTACAAGAACCACGGTTACTTCGCGCCGGAATCCGCAGAAGCGTTGAAAGAAGCTGCGCGACAGTGGGATGTGCAGTACCCGCCGATCATCCTGCGGCGGTTCGTCGAACGGTACACTCGGCCGGCATGATGCTTGCACAGCCGCTCGAATTGCCCTGTGGCGCAGTGTTGCCGAACCGTGTCGCGAAGGCGGCGATGAGTGAGCAGCTGGCGACGCTCACCGGTAAACCCACCCGTGCACACGTGCGGCTGTATGACACCTGGGCGCGCAGCGGATGCGGGCTGGTGGTCACCGGCAACGTGATCGTCGACCGCGCCGCGGTGTCCGAGCCGCGCCAGGTCGTCGTCGAGGACCGCCGCGACATCGAGACGTTGCGAGCCTGGGCGGATGCCGCCCGGTCCGACGGCGCGCACTGCTGGATGCAGCTCAACCATGCCGGACGGCAGATACCCCGCAGTTTGTCCAGCCGTCCGCTCGCTCCGTCGGCGCAGGAGATGACGAGCCTCCGGGGTGGCTTCGCGCGGCCACGAGCGTTGACCGTCTACGAAATCGAGGGTTTGGTAAAGCGTTTCGCGCGCAGCGCACAGATCGCTGTGCACGCCGGCTTCGACGGTGTGCAGATCCACGCCGCCCACGGCTATCTCATCTCACAGTTCCTGTCGCCGCTGACCAACCGGCGCGACGACATGTGGGGTGGCGACGCCGCGCGGCGCAGACGCTTTCTGCTTGCGGTCATCGATGCGGTCCGCGGCGCGGTCGGGCCGAAGGTGCCGGTGGCCGTCAAGCTCAACAGCTCCGACTTTCAGCGCGGCGGCTTCGACGAGGAGGAGTCGATGGCCGTCGTCGACAGCCTCGGCGATGCGGGTGTCGATCTACTGGAGATATCGGGCGGCACGTTCGAGTCGACGGCGATGATGACCGGGGCGGCGGAGTCGACCCGCGCGCGGGAAGCCTATTTTCTCGACTATGCCGAACGCGTACGGGCACGCGCACGTATGCCGTTGATGCTGACCGGAGGTCTGCGAAGCGCCGCGGCGATGGAAGCCGCGCTGGCGTCCGGTGCGATCGACGTATGCGGTGTGGCTCGGCCGCTGGTACTCGAACCGGATATCGCGCAGCGCTTGGTGGCCGGTAATGGTGCGGTGAGCACGGCCCGACCGCGGCGGGGCCGCATTGCTCGGTTCGCCGGAGCGGCCGAAACCATCTGGTACACCGAGCAGATCCACCGCATCAGCCGGAACCGCACCCCCAGATCAGGGCGCAGCGTGGAAGCCGCGATGGCCTCATATCTTGCGGCAAGTACGCTCGACGCGCTGGTGCGCCGCGTCTTGGTCCGTTAGTTCCACGCGTCGGCGGGGAATGCCTGTGTCCATGGAGACAGCCGAATACGCTCCGGGCCGGCAGGTCGATCTCTGGGGCGAGCAAGGACAACGCACCGTTCTGATGTGGCACGGGGCGCAGACCGACGCTCGAGAGACGATGCGTCCGCTCGCGCAACGGGTGGCGGACCGCGGCTTCACTGTGGTGGTGCCCGACTGGAATTCGCAGGCCGACGACCGTGGTCGCGCCGATCTGCTGGGCTCGCTCGAGTTTGCGCGTGGTCGCTGTGCGAACCCCGACGCGCTGGTGCTGGTCGGATGGTCGCTAGGTGGGCTCGCCGCGGCCGGGGCGACGATCCATGCCGGGGCGCTTGGCGTGCGGTTCACGCGCACCGTCTGCCTGGCTGGTGCGTTCGTGGTGGCCGACCCGATCTCGGGAGAAGCCTTACCGACTGATCTGTCCGGATATGACCGCTCACCTATGACGCTGTTGCACGGCATCGGAGATCAGATCGTTCCGGTGACCGTCAGCCGCGACTTCGCGGAGACCTTGCGCGCCAATGAGTGGCCCGTCGAACTGGTCGAACTCGACACCGACCATGCGGCGATTGCGGGCGCGGCCCACGACGCAGTCGCTGATCGCTATATACCGGCCGAGGATTCGCAGGCGTTGGCCGTCGCCGATGACGTTGCTGCGCGAATTGTGCAGTGAGCGGTTAGAGTTCGGATGCTCTGGTGGTGGCGGTGACACGCTGCGCGATGGTGCCCAGCGCGTCGGAGGCGACGATGTCGCTGCCGATCCGGTGTGCCGCTGCGCGGTAGGAGGATTCGCTGAGCACGTCCGTCACCGCCGCTCTGATCTGCGTGGACGTCGGCGTAGCGGTGCCGAGGTTGACGCCGGCACCCGAGTAGGCCACCCGGGCGGCCACTTCCGCCTTGTCAGACGTCTCCCCCGCGATGACCAGCGGAATACCTTGGCGCAGCGCGTGATGCACGCCGCCGTAGCCGCCGTTGGTCACGACGGCGTCGACGTGCGGCAGCAGCATCGAGTACGGGATCCAATCGGTGACGAACGCGTTTCGCGGAAGGTCTGCGGTCATGGTTTGTTCAACAGGGCGACCTGTGGTTGCGACAACGGCGACGTCTGTGCCCTCGAACGCCCGCAGCGTGGGGCCGATCAACTGGTTGATGTTCCGGTTGTCGAAGGTGCCCTGAGTGACGTGGACGACGGTCGGGGCCGCGATGATCTCGTCCCACCACGGCGGCGGCTCGAAACGTTCGGAGTTGTCCGGTATGACAGGTCCGACGAAGTCGACGTTGGCGGGCAGGTCGCTGCGGGGGTACTCGAATCCGGGCACGGTCAGCTGCAGCAGCCGGTCGGCCAGCCGGGGCCAGTCCGTGAGCGGTACGGGCAACGGTGGTGTGCCGCAGCGGGCGAGTGCGTCGTTCAGGTCGGCGTGAATTCCGCGCAGGAGGAACTTCCGGACCACGTCGTTCATCGGTTGGTAGTCCGTTCCGGGCTGCGGTTGCCACGCCATTCCGAAGGGTGGGGTGTCGGCGCTCGTCAGGGTGAGCGGGCCGACGCCGACGGCCAGAATTTGTGGGCGCGGCTGCTCGCCGAGCACCAGGGGCAGCACCCCGGTGAAGGTCAGATCGGCGAGCACCGTGTCGACGGGCTCCTTTTCCAGCACTTGGTTGAGTGCGTGGAACTGGGCGGTCAACGGCTCGACGAAGGTCGAGCGTATCTCGGCCATGCCAAGCAGGTAGCGGCGCAACAGCTTCGGTGCGTGCAGTACCCAGGGCGATGGTGGTTCGACGGTAGGCCCGGAGCGGTCGAGCGCCTGCAGGGGCAATCCGGCGCGGCGAACGTCGTCGCCGAACTCGGAGCCGGTGATGAAAACGACGTCGTGGCCGTGGTCTTTGAGGCGGGTGGCGATACGCAACATCGGAGCGACATGTCCGGCCAGCGGACTGGCGGCTACCACGATTCGACCCAAGACCTCACCTTTCGACTGCCTACGGATTACCAGGGTCATATGGACTCAAACGTGACTTCGATCAAGTATTGACCTCAACAAAGGTTGAGATTGCAGGCTGGGGAGCATGAGTAGCACATTGACACCCATCCGTGATGATCTGTTCCAGACGCGAATGGATTCGCCGTTCCCTGGTTTGACCACGCACGCCTACTTGTGGCGTCGGCCGGCCGGCAACGTATTGTTCTACAACCCTGCCACCGACGCGGAGTTCGACGCGCTCGACTCGCTTGGCGGGGTGAGCGCGCAGTACCTTTCGCATCTCGACGAAGCCGGACCGAACCTCGCCCGAATCTCGGAGCGGTTCGGGCGGCGCCTGCATGCGCCCGCGGCCGAAGTCGACGACATCTCCAAGCACGATCGCGTCGACATTGCGCTGAGCGCGGTGCGACACGTGGACGACAACGGTGTGGAAGTACTTCCGACGCCGGGACATTCGCCGGGAAGTACGTGCTATCTGGTGACCGGTATTCACGGCGATAAGTACCTGTTCACCGGTGACACGATGTTTCCGACCGACACGGGCACCTGGTCCACCTTTGTGGTGCCAGGCCGCGGCGACCCCGCCGCCATGCGCGACAGCCTCAAGCTGCTGGACAGCGTCAGCCCGGACCTCGTGATCTCCAGTGCGTTCGGCGGTGACACGGCTTTCGAGACGGTCGACCGGGCTCGCTGGTCGCAGTGCGTCGAACAGGCGCTGGCAACGGTGCCGGCCTGATCATCTGGGTGGGTCGCTGAGCTCGTCGAACCGTGCGAGCGCGGCGTCGACGTCGGCGCCGTCGAAGAGCTCACATCGGCTGAGCAGATCGCCGTCGAAAGTCAGCAACACGACCTGTCGCCACTCGGCCTCGAAGCCGGTTCGGGAGATCCCCCGCGCCGCGGTGGTGACAACTGCCCCGAGGTTGGTCAACCGATGGACAGCCTCGACCCCAACGGTGAACTCTTCGCCCAGCTCCCACCCGGCGCGAATGTACGGTGTCAGCTCGCCGGTCGCGAATGCGGTCACGCGACGGTGGTCGACACTGACCCAGTCAGGTGTCGTGCGGGGTAACTGGTGTCGGTTCAGTTCAGCGTAATTGGCAGTGACTCGCGACCACGTGTCCGAAAAGGCGGCCGCCTCACCCGCGAGATAGCGCGCATCGAGTTCTTCGAAAGCGGAGTCGACGGCGTCGATATCGAGGATGACGAGCGCTGTCACCCTCTCGTCTGGGTCGACCTCGACCACGCCGAGCCACTCGTTGGAAAACGGCTCGGCGGGCTGATCCTGGCCCGACCACTGGACACGAAGGAGGGCAAGGCCTGCCCCGCGCGTCGCGATGACGTTGCCCGCCACGTCCGCAAAGCCGACGTCGACGGCAGCGCGCAGATCATCGATTTCGGCATCACGACCGTGGCGCAGACCGGCGTTCACGGTCAGCCGACGATCGTCAATGGTGAAGTTTTCGGCGAAGATCTCGCGTATGGCATCCCAGCCGCCGGTCGCGAATGTGTCGCGGAAGCGCTCGACCACTTGGGTCGCCGCATTCTGCAGTTGTGTCACCGCCGAGACGAGCTGATCGAAGCGTGCGAGTGCAGCGTCGAGGTCACACTCGTCGTAGAGCTCCGTGCGACTGACGAGATCCCCGTCCACCAACGACATGCTGATTTCTCGCCATTCGGCTTCGAAGCCTTGTGTCGACGTTCCAGTACCGACATAGGTGACCGCCGCACCATCGTCATTGAGTTGGTGTACGGACTCGATGTAGACCTTGAAGTCGCGCAAGTCGTCCCAGGTCGCCTGGGTGCGCGAGATCAGGTCGCCAGGTACGAACCCGACTGCACCGCGGCGGTGGTCGACGTTCGCCCAATCCGGTGTCACGGCCGGGATTTCGTGCCGGACGATTGCAGCGAATGCTCCCGCGACGACCGACCAGATGCGTGCATGGGGTGCCGCTTCGCCGGCGAGGTAACGCGCATCGAGTTCGGCAAACGCCGCATCGATGTCGGCCGTATCGAATGCGATGAAAGTCGTGATCTTGTGTTGCGGGTCGATGGCGACCAGGTGCAGCACCTCAGCGTGAAAGGCATCGGGTCGGGGGTCGTCACCCCAGAACCGTGCACGCATAAGCGCGAGATACTCGCCACGCATAGCGACGACAGCCGAGGTCGAATTGACTACCCCCATTTGTTCGGTTGTTCGCGCGTGGGCGATCGCGGCGTCCCGGCCCCGCAGACTTCCGGTGCCTACCAATCGACGACGATCGTCCGCGACGAAGTCATCCGCCATGGTTGTTGCCAAGGCTTCCCAATTGCCGCCTGTGTAGGCGCTGTTGAATCGCTCATACACTCGGCTCGCTGCATTTTCGAGTTGTGGTGCTGACCGGGTCAGCTCGTCGAACCTTGCGAGCGCGCTGTCGAGGTCGTGTTCGTCGAACAGTTCGTGTCGACTCAGCTTCGGACCGTCGACCGTTACGACGTCGATCTTCCGCCATTCGGCGTCAAAGCCGTCTTGCGAAGTCCCGTACGCCTTGTGAGTGATCACCGCGCCTTGGTCGCTCAACCCATGAACGGCCTCGATGTAGATGGTCGCCCGCGCTGTGACTTCCCATGCGGCACGAAGGTATTCATGTGGGCTAACACCCGACGCAAACGACACCCCTTGTCGGTGATCGACGACCAAGCACTCACGGGTCGCTTCGGGAAATTCGCGCTGGTTGAAGGCTGCGTAGAGGCCTGAAACAACCGTCCACGTCTGTGCGTATTGGGCTGCCTCGCCGGCGATGTAACGTGCGTCAAGCTCGTCGAACGCGGTGTCGATGTCATCGAGGTCGAACACGACTACAGCCGTCAACCGCTCGACGGCATCCGCTTCGAACAGTTGAAGAATTTCGTACACAGCGCCCTCGGGCGGCCGCTCGGCACTTGAGTAACGGGTATGAGTGAGGACGAGGCGATCGCCACGGGTGGCGATGACATCGAACATCGCGTTCGCGATTCCAACGACGTCCACGGTCGCACGCAGATCCGTAAGCGCGAGTTCCCGACCCTGCCGGAATCCGGCAGTGACGGTGTGTCGACGATCATCGACCACATAGTCGTCTGCGAGCGCCTTGTACATCGCGTCCCAGTTGCGGGCTTCGAAGTCGGTCAAGAAGCGCTGGGCGACACGGCTTACCGCGTTCTCCAGTCGTGGTGCAGGCTGGCTCAGATCATCGAACCTTGCGAGCGCGCTCTCGAGATCTGCCTCCTCGAAAACTTCGTAATGACTGGACGAATTGTTGTCGACCATAAGCAGATCGATGGACCGCCACTCGGCGTCAAAGCCGTCCTGTGATGTACCGGTCGCAAGCCGGGTGATGACCGCTCCGGAATCGTTCAGCGCATGCACCGTCTCGATGTGAAAAACCAGGTTTGGTGTGATGTCCCAAGCGGTACGAAGGCTGTCGATTATGCGACCGGGCGGAAACGCGGTGCCCCTACGGTGGTCCACGCTGACCAAGCCGGGCGTCATCGGAGGTAGCTCGTGCCGGCTTGCGGTGGTGTAGGCGTTCACGATCGCCAACCAAGTGTTCGCGTGCTCGGCTGCCTCCCCGGCAAGGAAACGCATTTCGAGCTCCGCGAAAGCGGCGTCGAACTCGTCGAAGCCAAAAACAACCGCTGCCGCGATTTTTCCATCCACGTTTGTCTCGTAGACAACCAGCACCTCTGTGAGAAAGCCTCCAGATCGTTGATCGGGACGTGAGTGGCTAGACCGTACGAGCGCGAGACGTTCCCCGCGGATTGCGAGAATCGCGGAAGTCACGCTAGTGATGCCCAACGCTGCCGTCGCCCGCATATCGGTGATTGCTTCATCGCGCCCGTGTCGTGTTCCCGCCCCGACGACCAGTCGACGATCGTTGACCAGAAGGTCTTCGGCGATCGTCTGCGCCAAGCGCTTCCAGTCGTTCGCTAAGTTGTAGGTCTGCGCAAGTGCGTAGGCTCGAGTCGCCGCGTTCTCGAGTGGTGGTCCCCGATGCGTGAGATCATCGAACCTGGCAACAGCAGCGTCGAGGTCTGCCTCGTCGAACAGCTCGCAGCTGCCGATACGTTCGCCGTCGACCGATAGCAGACATATCTCGCGCCATTCGGCTTCGAAGTTCTGATGTGTAGACCCCTTGGCGACCTGAGTGAAGACCGCCCCGAAATCAGTCAATCGGTGCACGGCTTCGATGTGCGCCGCCGTGTTTGGGGCGAAGTCCCACATGGATCGGATGTATGTGGCCAGATCACTGGACTGAAACGATACGCCTCGGCGGTGGTTGATAACGCGGATGCGCGTCGTCAACGGCATCTCGTGACGGTTGAACGCCGCATAGTTGCGCACGATGACCGACCATGTTTGTGCGTGGGCGGATGCTTCACCGCCGAGGTAACGCGCGTCTAGTTCCTCGAACGCCGCGTGGATGTCGTCAGGATCGAATGCGACTGCCGCCCTAATCTTGCCATCAGTGTCGACCTCGCCGACGCCGAGCAATTCGGTGACAAGCGCTCCGGAACCCTGATCACCAAATCCGAAGCGGACACGACTGAGGACAAGGTTCTCGCCCCGAGTCCCAACGACAGTGGATGTGACGTTCGTGACCGAGAGATCGGTAAAAGCCCCTATGTCTGAAACCTGGGCACCTAGCCCGTGTCGGATACCTGCGCCCACCACCCGGCGGCGGTCGTCTTGCACAAAGTTGTCAGCCACGATTTCAGTTATTGCATCCCAGTCGCCAGTCGTGAGTTGCACGAAATAGCGCTCCCCAACTCGGCTCGCCCTATTCTCCAGCCGCGGCACCGGGAGAGTGAGTTCGTCGAATCGCGCAATCGCTGCATCGAGGTCTGCCTCGTCGAACAACTCGGCGCGGACGATCCGGTCGGCTTCGACGGTCATGATGTCGACTCCACGCCACTCGGCCTCGAAACCGTCTTGTGAGGTCCCACTCCCCACATGTGTGACGACCACTCCGGCACCCGTCAAGCGGTGCACCGCCTCGATATAGACGTGCAAGTCTGCGGCAAGCTCCCAGGAAGCGCGGAAGTAAGCGGATCCCTCACCGGGCGCCATGGCGGCTACATGCCGATGGTCGACGGTATCCAAGTCTCTCGCCGGGAGCTCGCCGCGGTTGAGTCCGGCATACGTCTGCGCAATAACCGACCACGTGCCTGCATACGGAGCTGCCTCACCTGCGAGGTACCGAGCGTCGAGTTCGGCGAAGGCGGCCTCGAAATTGTCGAGGTCGAAGTCGACCTTGGCGACCATCAACCCGTCCGTGTCGACCTCGGTGATTTCCAGCCCCTCGACGTAGAAGGCGGCGGTCCCCGTCGCCTGTTCTGCATATCGCATGTGGCTGAGGCATAAACGATCGCCACGCAACGCGAGAGTCGTCTTTGTGATGTCGACCCCCAGGCCCGCGATCGCGCGAATATTCTTGACCGCTGTTTCGCGATCATTGCTTTCGCGGCGAAGGCCGTGCCGTCGGTCGTCGAGTAGTGTGTCCTCTGAGAACAGCGCACCGACGTCGTCCAAGCGATTGTCGGCATAGAGAGTCAGCAGTCGATCGTCAGCCCGGACCGCCGCGTTCTCGAGCGGCGCTCGCCGATCTGAACCCTCAAGGCGCGTATACGTGGCACCAAGTTCGGCGATCGCGGCGTCCATGTCGTCGGTGTCGAACCACATGTGCAATGCGAGTCGACCGTCTTCGTCGAGGCCATAGAGTTGGAGCAGCTCGTCGCGCGGAGCTCCGGGGCTCACATCAGCAGTGCCGATCTCCAGTCGGGTGAGTGCGAGGCGATCGCCGCGCACGGCGACGACAACGTGACGGTGTCTCAGTGCATCGATCGCGGGATAAGCTTTCGCTTGGCGTAGCCACTCGTCGGGTGGGAGTTCCTGCCGGGGCATCCCGACTACCTTGCGACGGCTTTCGATTGTCACGACCGGTGCGAGTTCCTTCTCGAGCTCACCCCAAGCGCTGCGATCGTACGCCGAATCCAACCGGTGGATTAGCTTCACGCAGGCGTTGTCCAAAACCTCCATCGGCTGGTCGAGCGGTGTCTGGACAGGCGGACGCTCACTACCGAGAATGCGACTCGCTTTCTCGGCAAGTGCCGCAGCGCCTTTCCGTTCATACAGGGCGAGGGCGCGCTCGGCGGCAGCACGGGCCCCTACGGAATCGCCGGCGACACCTGACACCGTCGCCAACGCCAGGCACGCATCGCCGTGATCCACTAGGGCGTCGGTGCGTTCGGCCAATGCGACAGCTTCCTCTGCCGCCCGGCGGGCCTCGTCGTGCGCACCACTGCGCGCCAGCAGCTGTGCCCGAACAGTCCGCCAGGCGATCGACGGCTTCAGCGCGTGACCGGCAAGACGTTCGCTCTCTACGCACAGTTCGTCGGCCTCAACGTCGTTGCCCAACAACAGACACGCCCCTGCCAGCAGCGCGGCGGTCTCTGCAGTGTCGGCGTCGAGGCGCATCCGACGAAAACCGTTGTAGGCCCGCCGCAGATGCGGCTCAGCTGCCGCGGGGTCGTCAGCGACAAGCTCGACTAAGCCCGCAAACTGGTCAACCTCGAGCAACGCGTGCCGCATACCAAGCTCGGTCAGCGTGCGCCGAGCCGAGTCAATCAACTGACGGCCCGCTGCGGCGCGTCCACGAAACGCGTCCAACAACCCTTGACACCTCTTCGACGTCGCCTCCACGGCAGGGGATCCCGTCGTGATTCGCAGCAGCCGAACCACATCGAGACAGCGCCCACCCGCGCGTGGCACAGGATTGGGCCCCCACAGCGCCGCCAGCGGTGCACCCACCAACACCGCGTTCACCCGCCGGTGGTCACGCGCTCTTCGCGCGGCGGTCAGTGCTTGGTCCAACGCGGTTTCGCAATCCGCGATGCGCCCGAGTCGGGCCAGGCATCCCGCCCGTACGGTGTGCGCGTTGGCCTCCCCCGCGGCATCGTCGATTCCGGCTAGCGTCTTGGCCGCCGCCCTCACCGCGGCCTCGATCTCATCCAACCGCTCCGGGTCGGTCAACATCGACAGCTGACCGTCAAAGCAGGTTCCCCAAGCCGTCAGGCGCGTTGAATCCCCTGCTGCGGCTTGTAATTGCTCGACAGCGCCCTTGGCCGACACCACGTCGTTGGCCGCAAGCAGCGCCTCGCAGCGAGCGATCAGCAGCTCGGCTTGCAGTTCGTCGCGGTCTGGCAGCTCGTCGTCGATCTCATCGAGTGCGTGTAACGCTTTGTCGTAGTGGTCGGCAGCGCTTTCGTACGCTAGTCGCGCCATCGCCTGGTCCGCTGCTCGTCGACAGTAGTGAACGGCTTTGGCCGCGTTGCCCGCCCACGCACATTCGAAATAGTGGTGAGCGAGCTCACCGAGGAGATCTTCTGCGTTGGGCTCGGATTCCAGCGTCGCGGCGATGTGTTGGTGTAACCGCATGCGTCGCATCGACGGCAGTTCGGCGAGCAGCGATTGCCGCACGAGCGCATGGTTGAACCGGTAGCAGCCGCCGTGTTCTTCGATGACGATGCCCGCCTTGCCCGCCTCGTCGAAAGCGTCGACAAGGTCCTGGTCAAGTACCCGCTCGACAAGGTCAATGGCGAACCTGCTGCCGATGACGGCCGCTGTGGCCAGCGCCTTGTTGGTCTCGGCCGTGAGTCGGGACAAACGGCGGCTGACGGCTTCTCGAACGCCCTGCGGAAGTGTGGTCGGATCCCAGTGTCCGCCGCTTTCCTCGACGTGGCGCAGCGCCTCGATAAGAAAGAACGGGTTGCCGCCGGTAACCGCAGCCAATGCCCTGGCGAGTTCTTCGTCGTCGTATCCGACCTCGGCGACATACGTCGACACGTCCCGTTCGTCGAGGCCGCCGAGCGCGAGGCGGTCGGCCGAACCGTCACGGTGAAGATCCGCGAGCATCGCGGCCAGCGGATGAGAGCGGTCGAGATCGGTGCTGCGGTACGTACCGACGATTTGGACGCGGGCTCTTTCCCCGAACCGGAGAAGATGGCGCATCAGCAACAGGGTCGGCTTGGCCGCCCAGTGCAGATCGTCGAGAACTAGGACGACGGGCGCACCCGCGGAAGCGATCTCCAACAGCGCGACGACCGCGTCGAAGAGTGCGTAACGTTCGGTGTCAGGGTCGCTGTGGTGCGGGGCGGACAGATCGGGCAGCACATCGCCGAGTCGGGGCACCAATGCAAGCAGTGCCTCGACACCACGTAACCGCCGCAGGCGGTTGGCGCCGATGTTGGGAACCAGCGCCCGAAGCGCTTCGGCGAACGGCTGGTAGTGCGCGCCGAGGTCCTCGTCGCATCGGCCGTAGAGCACGACGGCGCCCCGGTCGTAAGCCTGACGGGACCACTCGCCGGCCAGGCGTGTCTTGCCGACACCGGGTTCCCCGGAGATGAGCACCGCTCGCGTGCCCGCGGCCAACGTCGTCTGCCAGGCGACCAAAAGCCGCCCGAGTTCGTCCCCCCGGCCGACGAACGGGCCGGGCCCAGCAAGCACGGCAGGCAAGGCCGGCCGCTCCATGGGTTCTTCCGTTGACGGGCCTGGGGATTCGTCGACGGCCAGCAGACTCAGTTCGAACACATGCTCTGGGCGCGCGAGGTTGCGTAGCTGGCGCGTCCCGAGATCGGCCAACACCACATCCTCGGGCAGCGAGTCGATGACGAGTTCGGCTGTGGCCCCCGAGCAGAGGATCTGACCGCCGCACGCCAGCGACCGCAGCCTGGCGGCGCGGTTGACCGCTCGCCCGAAGTAGTCACCGTCGCGAAGCTCGACCTCACCGGTGTGTAGAGCCACCCGAATCTGCATTGGCTCCATGAGATTCCAGGGCTCGTGCCGGATCGCCTCCTGCAACTCGATGGCCGCCAGAGCGGCCGATGACGGTCGGTCGAAGACCGAGAACGTCGCGTCACCCTCGCCGCGGGTCTTGATCAGCCGGCCCCCGCGCGATGTAACCACCTGTTCGACGATCTCGTCGTGCCGGGCCAGCGCGGCCGCCATCGCATCCGCATCGGCTTCCCACGCGGCCGTCGATCCTTCGATATCGGTAAGCAGAAAGGTCACCGCGCGCGTCACCGTCGAAAGATGCGGTGACACAGTCACTTCCAAGGCACTGTCCTGTGCGACAATCGCAGCTTCCAGCCGGCGAAGGTCCGGTCCGGGCTCGACGCCGAGCTCGTCGACCAACAGCGCTCGTGCACGTTTGAAGGCGCCGAGCGCTTCGCCCTGCCTGCCGGCTCGGTACAAGGCCAGCATCAGCTGACCCCAACGCCGTTCCCGCAGCGGCGCTTCGGCAACGGCAGCCTCGAGCTCGCCGATGATCTCGGCGGCGCGGCCCGTGGCAAGCACGGCGTCGGCTCGGTCCTCCACCAGCGACGCATGGCCCTCGAGCCAGCGCGTCTTCTCGGATACCCCACGCGGACCGTCCGGCAGTTCCGGAACACCGCGCCAGAGCGTCAGCGCCTCATCGAAATGTGCGACCGCCTGGCTGGCGTCCCCGGCCGCGATGGCGTCGCGCCCCTTGTTGATCGCCGACTTGTATCGGATGGCATCGATCTCAGTCGTGCACAGCGTCCACCCGCCCCCCTGCGTCACGATGAAGCCGTCGCCGAGCGCCCGTCGAAGCGACGAGATATGTGTCTGCAGTGCCTTGGCGGCGGTCCGCGGCGGATCATCACCCCACAGCAGTTCGAGGAGAGCATCGGCGGACACGACCGATCCGCCGTGTAATCCGAGCATCGTGAGGACGGCGCGGGGTTTCGCGCCCGGGATGGTGACCGGCAGGCCGTACTGCCGGACCTGGAGAGGACCCAGGACCCCCAGCTCCACCTGTAGAAGCGTAATCACCGATTCATCGTCAGAACGGCGATTCAACAGACGGTCAAGGCCGGGTAAAGGCAGTTGATTGCCTTGTCAAAGACACTGCCGCCCCCGGCTGTGGCAGGCTCGGGCTCGTGGACTTACCGCAGCCCAACGCCGATCTCCCGCACCTGGCCGACGTGGTGCCGTCAGTGTTCGCCGCGATGGGAGTCGAGGGCTTTGACCACCGCATTCGGCTGCGCGACGGCGTTGCCGGGGCGTGTGTGCTGTTGATCGACGGGCTTGGTGCGCAATTGCTCGACGATCACGTGGCCGACGCGCCAGTGCTGGCCGGTTTGCGAGGGCAGACGTTGCAGGTCGGATTTCCGTCGACGACGGTGGCCGGGCTTGCGGCGTTGGGCACCGGCTGCCGCTCCGGTGAGCACGGCCTCGTCGGCTACTCGTTCCGGCTGCCCGACGTCGGGCTCATCAACCCGCTGCGGTGGCGTCCGCACCCCTGGGGCAACGACCTTCGCGGTGACGTGCCGCCCGAGGACGTGCAACCCCATCCGACCGTCTTCGAGCGGGCCACGTCGGCAGGCGTCGCGGTCAACATCATCTCGGGCGCGGAGTTCACCAACTCGGGTATGACCCGCGCTGCGCTGCGCGGGGGACGGTACGTCGGCGTCCAAGCGCTCGGCGACCTGGCGTCGAACGTCCGAGATACCTTGGCCACCAACGGGTTCTGCTACGGCTACCACAGCGAACTCGACCTTCTGGGCCACCTGTACGGTCCGGGCTCGCAGGCATGGCGGATGCAGTTGCGCCACGTCGACCGGCTGGTCGAGTCGATCCTCGAGGAGATGCCGCCCGGCGGGTTGCTGGCCGTCGTGGCCGATCACGGCATGGTCAGTGCGGAGCCCGCCGACATCGTCGACATCGATAGCCGTAATCAACTGCTCAGCGGTGTGCAGGCCGTCGGTGGCGAGCCGCGTGCACGCCATGTCTACGTCGATGACGGCGCGCTGGACGACGTGCTCGCGGCGTGGCAGGGGGTGCTGGCCGATCGCGCCTGGGTGGTGTCTCGCGACCAGGCGATCGACGCCGGGTGGTTCGGTGAGCGGGTCAGCGACGCGGTGCGGCCGCGCATCGGTGATGTGGTGGCCGCCGCGCGCGGATCTGCCGTGATGGTTAGGCGTGAAGTCGAGCCGATGGAGTCGTCACTGATCGGCCATCACGGCTCGCTGACCTTAGCTGAACAGACGGTGCCTTTGCTGCTGGCGTATGGCTGAGATATGAAGTGCTACAAATCATTTAGTGCACTAAGCGTGGTTTTCGATGTAATTCACTTGTCGGAGTTATCGTTTGGCGAGCCAGCGCCGTAGATCCTCGAAAGACTGCCACCATCAACACTATTCGTGAACTGCGCGATAGTTGTGACAGGTTGTGAATGCGGTCACAGATTTTGCAGGCATAGAAAACGCTCTGTTAACGTCCGACCGCGTGTTTGCTATCGCGACGCTGTTGACACTTGTGAACCAGGTGTCGGGCACGCCGTACGTCACCGGCGGGGACTCTCCCGCCGGTACGGATTGCTCCGGCCTGGTCTCTTGGGTCACCAACGCAGCAACCGGACGGCCGATCTACGGAGATCGGTTCCACACCGGAAATATCGAAAACGCCCTGCTGGCGCGTGGCTTCCAATACGGCACGCAGCCCGGCGCACTGGTAGTCGGCTGGAACAGCGGCCACACGGCGGTGACACTGCCGGATGGCACTCCGGTTTCGGCCGGTGAAGGCGGCGGAGTGAAGATCGGCGGCGGGGGCGCCTACCAAGACCAGTTCACCCGCCACATGTTCCTGCCGATGCCGCCCGAGCAACCGGTTCCTCCCGGCGCGCCTCCGGCTCCGGTGGTGCAGATGGGTGGCATGGTGCCACCGCCACCGCCACCGCCTCCGCCACCTGGCATGGCACCACCGCCTCCGCCACCGGGCATGCCACCGCCTCCGCCTCCCCCGGGCATGCCACCGCCTCCGCCTCCCCCGGGCATGCCGCCACCACCGCCACCCGGTATGCCGCCGGCCTGACCCCGGCCCTCGTCCAGATAACCTCTGCGGCGTGATCGTCCTACTGCCGCCCTCGGAGACCAAGCGAACCGGCGGCGACGGGCCGCCACTGCGGCTGGACGCATTGAGCTGTCCCGAGCTGACGCCGGTGCGTGCCACGTTGATCGATGAACTGGTGGAACTGGCGCGCGATCGCCCGGCGTCTCGTAAGGCGCTCGGGTTGTCGGCGAAGCAGGACGCCGAAATCGATCGCAACGTGGAGTTGCGGACCGCGGCTACCTTGCCCGCGATTCGCCGCTACACCGGCGTGCTGTACGACGCATTGGATATCGCGTCGCTACATGGTGCCGCCGCCGCACGTGCCGGCGAACGGTTGGCCATCGGCTCCGCATTGTTCGGGCTGTTGCGCGCGGACGATCTCATCCCCGCGTATCGGCTGTCGGCGGGCTCCAAGCTGCCAGGACAACCCACGTTGGCCGCTCGGTGGCGGCCCGCGCTGGAACCGACGCTGGCGCGGCTGGCCAAGACCCAGTTGGTGGTCGACCTGCGGTCGGGCTCATACGCATCGCTCGGCAGGCTCGCCGAGGCCGTGCGCGTCGACGTCGTCGCAGAAGACGCCACCGGCGCCCGCAAGGTGGTCACCCACTTCAACAAGGCCCACAAAGGCAGGCTGGCCCGGATCCTCGCGGCCTCTAAGGCCGAACCCGACAACGCCGCCGCCGTCGCCACGATCGCGCGTCGCGCCGGCATGCAGGTGGAGCGTCAAGGAAACGACCTCACCGTCGTCGTCGACGGCTGAGCGCCGCC
>NZ_JBEFTL010000012.1:0-182853 GCF_053484035.1 Mycolicibacterium sp. XJ662
ATGGCTGATGTTCTGGATCGGAGCGATCTCGGCGGCCACCGCGGCCACCACATCGGTGAAGTAGAACTTGGCTTCCTGATAGTCGCGCTCACGGCGGGCGAACAACTCACCCACCGCCGCCAACCGCCGACCCATCGCCGCCGACTCCTCCCGGGTCTCCTCACCCATGAAATCAACCAGCTCGCCATCCGACACCGCCTCGAACATAGGTTCGACAATAGTCGGCGCCGCCGACATATCTCAGAGTTCGGCGGCGGCGCCCTCGTCGAGCAGCCAGACCGTTGCTTCTCGACCGACCGCGCCTGCCGACGGCCAATCGGCGGGGTTGGCGCCGCCGACGGCGGCGGCCACCGCTTCGGCCTTGGCCCCTCCGGATACCACCAGCCACACCTCCCGCGCCCGCTGCACCGCCGGCAGCGTCAGCGTGATGCGCTGCGGCGGCGGCTTGGGGGAGTCGGTGACGGCCACGACCATCCGGTCCTTCTCGCGCACCGCGGCGGTGTGCGGAAACAATGAGTTGATGTGGCCTTCGGGACCCATGCCCAGCAGGTGCACATCGAAGGCCGGAGCCGGCTCACCGTCGTCCGCGTTGGCCGCCAACTCCCGCTCGTAGTCCTGCGCGGCGGCCTCGATGTCATCGCCGAACTGGCCGCCGCTGGCCGACATCGGGTGCACGTTGGCGTCGGGGATGTCGATATGGTCCAGCAGCGCCTCACGGGCCTGCTTGTAGTTGCGCTCGTCGTCGTCCTCGGGCACGAACCGGTCATCGCCCCAGTACAGATGCACCTTCGCCCAGTCGATTCCAGAACCGTGCGCGCCGACATGCTTGAGCAGGCCGATGCCCGTACCGCCGCCGGTCAACACGACGTGGGCGATGCCCCGCTCGGCGATCGCGTCGCCGATCGCACCGATCAGGCGATCACCTGCGGCCTCGACCAAAGCGGTGGTGTCCGGGTACTTCTCGACGACCGTGCTCATGTGTATTGCACCTTGCCTATGCCCTGTAGCGCTTCATGGTAGATCTCATCCGGGTCGAGCCTGCGCATGTCCTCGGCCAGGCACTCCTTGGCTTCCCTGCGCGCCAACGGAATTCGCGCCTCCGGCCTGCTGGTGCGGGTCAGTGTGGCGGTGACGCCGTCCTGCGGCCGCTGCAGCGTGATCGTCTCGCCGGTGCGGACCAGTTCCACCTTGAGGTCACCCGACACCCGCCGTACCGGACCGTCGATCCTGCTGGCCAGCCAGCCGGCCAGGATGTCCAGCGCGGGTTCGTTGCTGAGTCCCGACACTAGCGCCGAGGTGATCGGCTCGTGGGGATCCAGTTCCACGGCGGCGGCCAGCAGGGCTCGCCAGTAGGTGACCCGGCTCCACGCCAGATCGGTGTCGCCGTCGGCGTAGCCATCCAGGCGGCTCTTGATCGTTGCCAGCGGATCGGCGCTGGCGGTGGCGTCCGTGATGCGCCGAATCGCCAACTTGCCCAACGGGTCCTGTGCGGGCACCGGCGGGGCAGCGGCGGGCCACCAAGCCACCACCGGGGTGTCGGGAAGCAGGAACGGAAGTACCACGCTGTCGGCGTGCTCGGCGAGCTCACCGTGTAGGCGCAGCACCACCACCTCGCCGGCGCCCGCATCGGCGCCAACGCGGATCTCACCGTCCAGCCGGGGTTGCGGCGCGCCGCGATCGCCGGCGACCGCCACGATCACCCGGCACGGGTGCTCACGGCTGGCGTAGTTGGCGGCCTCGATGGCGTCCTCGAGGCATTCGTCGGAATCGGGTGCGATGACCAGCGTCAACACCCGGCTGAGGGTGATCGCCCCGCCCTCTTCGCGCAGCCCGGTGATCTTCTTGCTGATGTCGGTGGTGGTGGTGTCTGGCAGCTCGACGATCATGGCCGCCTCCATTCCCGGTCCAACCGGTGCAACATGTCGGACGCCGAAGGCGGACCCCAGGTGCCCGCCTCATAGGGCTCCGGTTTGCCGTGAGCCGCCCAGTAGTCCAGCACGGGATCAAGGATCTCCCAAGACAATTCGACTTCGGCGTTCACCGGGAACAACGAGGGCTCACCCAACAGCACATCGAGGATCAGCCGCTCGTAGGCCTCGGGGGAGTCCTCGGCGAACGCCGAACCGTAGGAGAAATCCATGTTGACGTCACGGACTTCCATCTGGCTGCCCGGCACCTTGGATCCGAACCGTGTGGTGATGCCCTCGTCGGGTTGGATCCGGATCACCAGCGCGTTCTGCCCGAGTTCCTCGGTCATGGTTTCGTCGAACGGCAGAAACGGTGCCTTCTTGAAGATCAGCGCGACCTCGGTGACCCTGCGCGCCAGGCGCTTACCGGTGCGCAGGAAGAAAGGCACACCGGCCCAGCGCCGGTTGTCGACCTCGAGCGTGATCGCGGCGAATGTCTCGGTTGCGGAGTCCTTCGAGAAGCCTTCCTCCTCCAGCAGTCCGGGCACCTTCACGCTGCCCTGCCAGCCGGCGGCGTACTGCCCGCGCGCGGTGGTCTGGTCAAGCGGGTGCATCAGCCGTGTCGCCGAAAGCACCTTGATCTTCTCGGCTTGCAGTTCCCGCGGCCCGAAGTTGGCCGGCTCCTCCATGCACACCAGAGCCAGCAGCTGCAGCAGGTGGTTCTGGATCACGTCCCTGGCGGCTCCGACCCCGTCGTAGTAGCCGGCCCGTCCGCCGAGACCAATGTCTTCTGACATCGTGATCTGCACGCTGTCAACATAATTGGCGTTCCACACCGGCTCATACAACTCGTTGGCGAAGCGCAGTGCCAAAATGTTCTGCACCGTCTCCTTGCCGAGGTAGTGGTCGATGCGAAACACCGACTCCTCGGGGAACACGCTGTTGACCACCGCGTTGAGTTCGCGGGCGCTCTGCAGATCATGGCCGAAGGGCTTCTCGACGACCACCCGGCTCCAGTGGCCTTGCGTTGGACGGGCCAACCCGGTCTTCTGCAGCTGTTCGCACACCAACTGAAAAGCGTTGGGCGGGATGGAGAGATAGAACGCGTGGTTGCCTGCGGTGCCTCGCTCCGCATCCAGCTTCTCCAAGGTTTCGGCGAGCCGCACGAAGGCCGCATCGTCGTCGAAAGTGCCTTTGACGAACCGGATTCCCTCAGCCAAACGGTCCCAGACCTCTTGGCGAAACGGGGTGCGCGCGTTCTTCTTGACGGCCTCATAGACCACCTCGCTGAAACTCTCGTCGGCCCAGTCGCGGCGAGCGAAACCCACCAGGCTGAAGCTGGCGGGCAGCAGGCCACGGTTGGCCAGGTCGTAGACCGCCGGCATGAGTTTCTTGCGGGCGAGGTCGCCGGTGACGCCGAAGATCACCAGACCACAGGAACCCGGGATGCGGGGCATCCGTTTGTCCCGCTTGTCCCGCAGGGGATTACGCCATCCCGCGCCGCCCGATGCGGCTCGCTGGGCCGCGGAGGTCATTTGTTCGCGGCGTCGAGCTGACCCTGGGTAGCTTCGAGCAGTTCGAGCCATGACTTCTCGAACTTCTCAACTCCTTCGTCTTCCAAGACCCGGAACACGTCGGGCAGATCGATGCCGACGCCGCTGAGCTTGTCGAAGACGTCTTGGGACTCCGCGGCCTTGCCGGTCACCGTGTCACCGCTGATGACGCCGTGGTCGGCGACCGCGTCGAGCGTCTGCTCCGGCATGGTGTTCACCGTGTGGGGGGCGACCAGTTCGGTGACGTAGAGCGTGTCGGCGTACTCGGGGTTCTTCACGCCGGTGGACGCCCACAGCGGGCGCTGCACACGTGCACCGGCGGCCTTGAGCGCCTCATACCGTGAGCCGCCGACGAACACCTCCTCGTATGCGGCGTAGGCGAGACGGGCGTTGGCGACGCCGGCCTGGCCGCGCAGCGCGAGGGCTTCGTCCGAACCGATCTTCTCCAGCCGGTTGTCGATCTCAGTGTCGACGCGGGAGACGAAAAACGATGCCACGGAGTGGATCTTGGACAGGTCGTGGCCGGCTTCCTTGGCTTTTTCCAGCCCGGCCAGGTATGCGTCCATCACCATGCGGTGCCGTTCGACGGAAAAGATCAGCGTGACGTTGACCGAAATACCTTCGGCAAGCACCGCGGTGATCGCGGGCAGCCCGGCCATGGTGGCCGGGATCTTGATGAACAGGTTGGGCCGGTCGACGATCTTCCACAGTTCGACGGCCTGCAGGATCGTCTTGTCGGTGTCGTGCGCCAGCCGCGGGTCGACCTCGATGGAAACCCGGCCGTCCACGCCGTCGGAGGCCTCGTGGGCCTTGGCGAGCACGTCGCAGGCGTTGCGGACGTCGTCGGTCGTGACGGTGCGGACCGTGGCGTCCACATCGGCGCCCCGGCTGGCCAGTTCGTTCACCTGATCGTCGTAGGCCGTGCCGTCCGACAGCGCCTTCTGGAAGATCGTCGGGTTGGTCGTGACACCCACAATGCATTTGGTGTCGATCAACTCCTGCAGGTTGCCGGTCTGCAGCCGGTCTCGGGAGAGGTCGTCGAGCCATACCGACACTCCCGCAGCGGACAGCGCCGCCAGGTTGGGATTTTGAGCCATTGCTCTACCTTTCACTTCAGTTGTCTAGCGATCGCTCCGCGGCGGCCACCACAGCTTCTGGGGTGAAGCCGTACTCGCGGAACAACGTCTTGTAATCAGCGGATTCCCCGTAATGCTCAATCGACACGATCTCGCCGGTGTCGCCGACCAGTTTGTGCCAGCTCTGCGCGACCGCCGCCTCCACGGCGACGCGCGCAGACACCGCGGGCGGCAGCACGCTGTCGCGGTACTCGACCGGTTGCGCTTCGAACCACTCGACGCACGGCATCGACACCACGGTCGCCGTGACGCCCTTGTCGCCCAGGATCTTTTGGGCGGCCACGCACAGCTGCAACTCCGACCCCGTGCCGATGAGCACGACGTCCGGTTGCTTGTCGGGGGCGCCGCCCAGGACGTACCCGCCCTTGGCGACGCCTTCGGCGTCCGTGCCCTCGAGCACCGGGATCGCCTGGCGGGTCAGGATCAGGCCGACGGGGCCGCTGTTGGCACCGCGTTCGATGATCGTGCGCCACGCGTAGGCGGTTTCGTTCGGATCGCCTGGGCGCACCACGGACAGGTTTGGGATGGCACGCAGCGCCGCGAGGTGTTCGATCGGCTGATGGGTGGGGCCGTCCTCGCCGAGCCCGATCGAGTCGTGGGTCCAGATGTAGATGGTGTCGATGTCCATCAACGCCGCTAACCGCACCGCGGCGCGCATGTAGTCGGAGAACTGCAGGAACGTACCGCCGAAGGCGCGGGTCGGTCCGTGCAGCACGATGCCGGACAGGATCGAGCCCATGGCGTGTTCACGCACACCGAAGTGCAGCACCCGCCCGTACGGGTCCGCCGTGTAGTCCTTGGTGGAAATCGAGGGCGGGCCAAAGGAGTTCGCGCTCTTGATGGTGGTGTTGTTACTGCCTGCCAGGTCGGCTGAGCCACCCCACAGCTCGGGCAGCTTCGGCGCGACGTCGTTGAGCACCTCGCCGAACGCGGCGCGGGTCGCGATGTCCTTGGAGCCGGGCTCCCAGTAGGTCAGGTCGGCGTCCCAGCCGTCGGGCAGCTTCTTGGCCAGCAGTCGGTCCAGCAGCGCCTTGCGTTGCGGTTCGCGCTGCGCCCAGGCGTCGAACTCGCTCTGCCACTTCTCGCGGGCCTCCTTGCCGCGGTCGACGAGCTTGCGGGTGTGCTCGATGACATCGGGACGTACCTCGAAGTTCTTCTCCGGGTCGAAGTCGAGGATCTTCTTGACCGCGGCGACTTCCTCCTCGCCGAGCGCGGCGCCGTGGGCCTTGCCGGTGTTCATCAGGTTGGGCGCGGGGTAGCCGATGATGGTGCGCAGCGCGATGAACGACGGCTTGTCGGTCACCTTCTTGGCCTCGGCGATGGCCTCCTCGATGCCGACGACGTTCTCGCCGCCCTCGACCTCCTGCACGTGCCAGCCGTAGGCGCGGTAGCGGGCGGCCGTATCTTCGGACAGCGCGATGTTGGTGTCGTCCTCGATCGAGATCTGGTTGTGGTCGTAGAAGACGATCAGGTTGCCCAACTGCTGGGTGCCTGCCAGCGACGACGCCTCACTGGTGACGCCCTCCTCGATGTCGCCGTCGGAGGCGATCACGTAGATGTAGTGGTCGAACGGGCTGGTGCCCGGTGCGGCGTCGGGGTCGAACAGCCCGCGCTCGTAGCGCGACGCCATCGCCATCCCGACCGCGGAGGCCAGCCCCTGGCCCAGCGGGCCGGTGGTGATCTCCACCCCCTTGGTGTGGCGGAACTCCGGATGCCCCGGCGTCTTGGACTTGAAGGTGCGCAGCGCCTCGATGTCGGAGAGCTCCAGCCCGAAACCGCCCAAATACAGCTGGATGTAGAGAGTCAGGCTGGAGTGCCCGCACGACAGCACGAAACGGTCGCGGCCCAGCCAGTGTTCGTCGGTGGGGTCGTGGCGCATCTGGCGCTGAAACAGCGTGTAGGCCAGCGGAGCCAGGCTCATCGCCGTGCCGGGATGACCGTTGCCGCGCTTCTGCACCGCGTCGGCGGCGAGCACCCGCACCGTATCGACGGCGCGCGTATCGACCTCCGTCCAGTCGTCCGGGTGATGCGGGCGGGTAAGGGCGGAAATCTCGTCGAGTGTGGTCACTAGGCGCTCCTGGTCGAGGGTTGAGCTCGGCACGCTGCTCGTAAAAACACCCTAGTGCGGGATAGTCATCCGCTGCAGGCTGCTGGGGGAGGATTAGGACGCCGTTCGGGCGAGGTCTACCATCGTCTGTAGTAGACGCTTCGCGTCGCCGGTATTTCGACAGGAGTGACCTGCGTGAACATTCGGGAAGGCCACCTCAACGAGGAGACGCTGGACCGGACGTCGACCGCCGTAAGCCTGCGGCGAAAGTTCCTCAACAAGGTGCTCGGCTACGTCTCGCTGACCAAGCCGCGCGTCATCGAGTTGCTTCTGGTCACCACCATCCCGGCGATGCTTCTGGCCAACCGCGGAACCGTCGACCCGCTGCTGATCCTAAACACCCTTGTCGGTGGCCTGCTGGCGGCCGCGGGCGCCAACACGCTCAACTGCGTCGCCGATGCCGACATCGACAAGGTGATGAAGCGCACCGAGCGCAGGCCGCTGGCGCGGGCCACCGTGCCGCGCAGCCACGCGCTGGTGTTCGGCCTGATGCTGTCGGTCGCGTCGTTCTTCTGGCTGTGGTGGACGACGAACCTGCTCTCGGCGCACCTGGCGGGCGCAACCATCGCCTTCTACGTGCTGGTGTACACGCTGCTGCTCAAACGCCGCACCTCGCAAAACGTTGTGTGGGGCGGGGCGGCCGGGTGCATGCCGGTGATGATCGGATGGTCCGCGGTCACCGGCACCATCGCCTGGCCCGCGCTGGTGATGTTCGCGATCATCTTCTTCTGGACGCCGCCGCACACGTGGGCGCTGGCCATGCGGTACAAGGAGGATTACCGCGCGGCCGGCGTGCCGATGCTGCCCGCGGTGGCGACCGAACGTCAGGTCACCAGGCAGATTCTCATCTACACCTGGCTGACGGTCGGGGCGACGCTGGCGCTCGCGCCGGCAACCGGATGGCTGTACACGGCGGTGGCGCTGCTCGCGGGCGGCTGGTTCCTGGTGATGGCGCATCAGCTCAACGCTGGGGTGCGCCGCGGTGAACCGGTCAAGCCGTTGCGGCTGTTCCTGCAGTCCAACAACTATCTGGCCGTGGTGTTCTGCGCGCTGGCGATCGACTCGGTGCTCGCGCTGCCGACATTGTTCTGAGCGGGCTGACCCGCCCGGCTACGGCACCAGCACCACTGAGCCGAAGGTCTTTCGGCCCTCCAGGTCACTGTGCGCGGTTGCCGCGTCCTCGAGCCGGTAGCGTTCGCTGACCGTCACGTTGAGGGTGCCGTTGGCGATCGCTTCGAGCAGTTCTCCCGCGCGCCAGGCGAATTCATCGGGTGTGCGGGTGTAGTGCACCAGCGTGGGCCGGGTCAAAAACACCGAACCCGAGGTGTTCAGCAGCTGCGGGTCGAACGGCGGGACGGGCCCGCTGGCCGCGCCGAACAACGCCAGCGTGCCACGCACCGCCAGGCTGGCCAGGCTGGCGTCGAAGGTGGCCGCCCCCACGCCGTCGTACACGACCGAGACGCCGCCGTCGGTCAACTCTTTGATCTTCGCGCCGAACTCGGCCGGGTCGTCGGGGTAGTCCAGCACCTCGATGGCGCCTGCGGCGCGCGACATCTCGGCCTTCTCCGGCGTCGACACCGTCGTGATCACCCGGGCGGCCATGCTGGTCGCCCACTGCGTCAGGATCAACCCGACGCCGCCTGCGCCCGCGTGCACCAGCACGGCGTCGCCCTGCTGCACCGGGTAGGTCGACTTGATCAGGTAGTGCGCGGTCATACCCTTGAGCAAGGATGCGGCGGCCACTTCTGGGTCGACACCGTCGGGTACGTAGGCGCAGAAATCGGCTGCGGCGACGCTGTATTCGGCGTAGGCGCCGTTGGCCTGGGCGGTGACGACCCGGTCGCCGACCTTGAGCGCGGGAACGTTGTCGCCGACCGCCTCCACCGTGCCGCACACCTCGTTGCCGATGATGAACGGCGTCTCCCGCGGATACAGCCCGGAACGAAAATAGGTGTCGAGGAAGTTCACGCCGATCGCCTCGGCCTTGATCAGCACCTCGCCGGGGCCGGGAGCGGGCTGCGGTTTCTCGACGTAGGTGAGGACCTCTGGTCCGCCCGTCTCGGTGATCTCGATAGCGTGCATGCTCACATCCTCCCAATATCCTTGCAGTTGTGAAGCTGGCCCGGCCCGACGTGTTCCATCCCCGCATCGTTCTGGCGGGTAGCCCCGAGCTGCCCGACGGGGACCGCGACGACGCCGGGCTGGTCGGAGCGCTGCGCGAGCACGGTCTGCACGCCCGGTGGCTGCCCTGGGACGATCCCGCCACCCTGGCAGCCGACCTGGTGATCCTGCGCGCGGCCAGCGCCGGCGAGGAGTTCCTGGCCTGGACCCGCCGGGTCCGCAACCTGCTGAACGCGCCGGAGGTGGTCGGCTGGAACACCGGCGCGCGCTATCTACAGGATCTGGCCGACGCCGGCGTTCCGACAGCAGCGCGCGGCGCCAAAGAGGTCTCGCTGGTGTTCCTCGGCGGCCGGCAGTCACACGCCTTCACCCGCCGGGCGCAGGCCGAACCGGACTTCGAGGTGTGGGACGTCGGCCACGCGGCCCTTGGGGCGGCAGCCGATCGCCTGCGGCTCGCACCTGCCGAGTTGCTCTACGCGCGTGTCGACCTGACATGGGAGTCACGTCTGCGCCGCCTCGACCTCGTCGCACCGACGTTGGGCTGGGCACGGCTGGACCCGACCACCCGCGCTCGACAGCAGCGGGTGTTCGTGCGCGGCGTGGAGTCAGCCCTGGAGCGGCTCGGGCTCGGCCCGCTCTCGCATCGACGCCCATAACGCGGCGGTGGCCGCGGTGCACAACGCGGCACCCGCGACGTGCACGGCCACCAGGGCCGCGGGCACGCCGGTGTAGAACTGCACGACGCCGACGAGCCCTTGCACGCACACCAGCACCAGCAGCACCGCCAACCGGATCAGCACGGGGCGGGTGGTTTTCACCGCGAGCAGCCCGAAGCCCAGGCCGACCAGCAGCGCCAGATACGCCACCAGAAGCGACGAGTGCAGGTGCACCAGCGTGGTGATCTCGACTTCGAGCCGCGGGACCGGGCGGGTCGCGCTCTTGTCACCCGCGTGCGGACCCGCGGCGGTGACCAGCGTGCCGGTCACCAGCACGGCGGCCAGCGCGACGCCGCTGAGAAACGTCAGCTGCCGCAACGGTTTCGGCGCCCGCCGCACCAGCACACCGTCGTCGGGTTCGCCGACCTTGACGAACAGCAGCACCGCCAGCCACACCATCGTCATCGAGGCCAGCAGGTGGATGGCCACCGTCCACCACAGCAGCCCGGTCAGCACCGTGATGCCGCCGATCACCGCCTGCACGACCGTCGATGCCGGCATCAGCCACGCATAGATCTGCACCTCGCGGCGCCGGCGGGCCCGGGTGACGGCCAGCACCGCGAGCGCGGCGGTGATCACCACCAGGAACGTCACCAACCGGTTGCCGAACTCGACCACTTGGTGCACCACCGGCACCTCGGCCACCGGAACGGGGGTGAAGCTGCCGGGGAAGCACTGCGGCCAGGTCGGACAGCCCAGTCCGGACGCGGTGACGCGCACGATCGCGCCGGTGACCGAGATGCCGCCCTGGGTCAGGATGACCAGGAAGGCGATGACGCGCTGCGTCCGCAGGCTGGGCAGCGGCAGCAGGTCGACCAGCCGCAGAAAGACGCGTCGCACGCTCCGATGGTAGTGCAGGCCAACTACACGCCGTAGTAGCGGGTGCTCAGTGCCAGATCGCGATCAGTTGGCCGTGCTCGTTGCGCTGCGGCGGATCCGGTACGCACACCGCCTCATCGCGCGCGATCCGGTCGGCGCTCCACGCCACCGCCGCGGCGTCCAGCACATCGTCGGCGGGCACCTGCTCGACCTCGGCGCCGAGGTCCTCCGGCACCATGACCCCGGCCTGAGCGAGCACCCGCAGCCGGGCGCGTTGCCCGCGCCAGGTCTTCTTGGCGCCGTCCTCGTAGCGCAACCCCAGCCGCTGAAACGACAGCTCCGGGTGGACCTCGTGCAGCACCGTGCCGGCATCGTAAAGCCGGTTGGCCTCAAGCACTTTCGTGCGCAGCCCCCATGCCTGCCTGCTGAGCATCCAGCCTGCCAGGGTCTTGCAGCGGCGCTTGGCCGCGTCGTAGTCGGGTGCGTCGAAAACCGGTCGCGGCGGCGTGATGTACACGCTGGCGCCGCGACGGCCGAGCATCGCGCGCGCGGCCCGGTCCGCGGCCCGTTCCCCGGAAGCCACCAGCCCGAGCGGGATGTCGACGGCGACGACGTCGGCGTCGGCGACGCGCGCGACGAGGTCGTCGAGCCGTGCGGCGAAGTGTGCGTCGGCGAATCCGCCGTCGTGCAGCTGCACGCCGACCCAGCCGTCGCGGCAACCGTCCACACCCAGCACGGTCGTCATGACGGGCGGGGCGTCACGAACGGCACAAGCACCTCGTCGACGAGCGCCACGACCAGGGCGTCGGTGATCGGGTCGCCGGTGATCAGCAATCGGTGCCACAACACGCTCTGGCCCAGCTCGCGGGCGATCTCCACGTGCACGTCGGCGCGTACGTCGCCGCGCTCGATGCCCCGCGACAGCAGCGCCGCCATCTCCTTCTTGCGCCAGCCGATGACGTCGGCGCGAAACGCCTCGGACAGCTGCGGATCCTGCGCGGTGGCGGCGACGGCGGCGCGCAGCACCGCGGCATCGGGCCCGGTGAACAGCGCCGCCCAGCCGCGCAGCACGCTGAGCATGTCGGAGCGGTAGCTGCCCGTGTCGGCATGGGGGATCGACGTTGTCGCGATGCGCAGCAAGGTATCTCGCAACAGGGAAGCCGCGTCGGGCCACCTGCGGTACAGGACCGGCTTGCTGGTCTGGGCGGCGGCGGCCACGGCCTCCATCGTCACGCCTGCCGCGCCGTGCTCGGCCAGCAGGCCCAGCACCGCGGTGCGGATGGCGGTGTCGAGTTCGTCGCCGCGGCGTCGCTGCATCACCAGACTCCTAGGAAACGCTTGCGTATCTTAATGCAGGAGCCTAACGTACCGGATATAGGAAACGATTCCGTATCTTGGAGGCTCCTCATGGCCCGGCCCGTGCTCTACCCCCTGCGTTCGGTCGACACCGCGACAGTCCGGTACGCGAGCTTTCCGCACCATCGGCGGCGGGTCACGGTCGTGCACCGGCCGTTGCGCGGGGTCACGCCGACGGACCTGCTGGACTGGTTCACCCAACTGGGCGGGACCATGCGCTACGGCGGCGAGGTCATCGACCGCTACCTCGCCTGGCATCCCGTCGACCACATCGGCTGGGAACTCGCCAAGCCGGCGCCGGGTGGCGGCGCGGCCGAGGGCGCGCGGTTCCGGATTGTGGAGGCGTTCGGTGCCAGGCCAGAGTTTCGCGTCGATGTCGTGGAACGGGTGGAGAAACTCGACGAGACCGGGATCCGGCTGGTGCAGCGCCTCGGCGGGGCGGTGATCTTCGCGCTCGAGCACACGTGGTCGGCCGGCGCAGAGGGGGCGCACTACGTCAGCGTGATGGACGTCGGGGCGCGTGGTGCGTTGATGGCGCCGGTCAACCGGCTGGTGCGGCGCAAACTTCCCGACGAGATGCTGACCGCATGGGTCAAGCACAACATCGAGGAGGTGGGCCAGCTGGAGTATCTGCTGCCCACGCTGGGCTCAGGTGAAGCGGAACCAGCGCAGCGCGCACAACGCGGCAGCCGTCCCCCACACGGCGAGAACCAGCAGGCCGAACCAGTCCACTGACAGCGCCATCGCCTGCGACAGCGCCTCGGTCAGCGCCCCCGACGGGGTCAGCCGGGCCACCCACCGCAGCGCCTGCGGCACCATGCCGCCCTCCAGCGTCAGCGCGCCGAGCCCGGCGAAGACGAACCACAGCAGGTTGGCCACCGCCAGCACGATTTCGGCGCGCAGCGTCCCGCCCAGCAGCAGACCCAACGCCGCGAACCCCGCGGTGCCCAGCGCGATCACCGCCGCGCCGAGCGCCAGCCCGGCCAGCTCCGGTCGCCAGCCCAACGCAAAGCCGATGCCGCCCAACACAATCGACTGCAGAAAGACCACCGCCACCACCGCGAGCGATTTGCCCGCGATGATGCCCCACACCGGAAGAGCCGTCGCTCCCAGCCGTTTGAGCGCACCGTAGCGACGGTCGAACGCGACCGCGATCGCCTGCCCGGTGAACGCCGTGGAGATCACCGCCAGCGCCATGATGGCCGGCACGAACGTCGCCGCTCGGTCCGGACCGAAATCGCCCAGCGGTAGCACGATCAGCCCGATGAGCAACGTGATCGGGATGAACATCGTCAGCAGCAGCTGTTCGCCGTTGCGCAGCAGCAACCGCAACTCCAGCCCGAACTGGGCGGCCAGCATCTTCGACACCGCGGCCGGACGAGGGTCGGGCGTAAACGTGCCTGGCGTAAAACGATTCGGGGTGGTCACGGGCGCAGCTCCCTGCCGGTGAGGTCGAGGAACACGTCTTCGAGGCTGCGCTGTTCCACGCGCATATCGGTGGCCAGCACGTCGAGCCGCGCGCACCACGCCGTCACGGTGGCCAGCACCTGCGGGTCGATCGCACCCTCGACGAGGTACTCGCCGGGGGAGGTCTCGGTGGCTTTGTAGCTCTCCGGCAGCGCCGAGATCAGCAGCGAAAGGTCGAGCCGGCGCGGCGCGCGGAACCGCAACTGGTTCTCCGCGCCGCTGCGCATCAGCTCCTCGGGCGTGCCGGTGGCCACCGGCGACCCGTTGTCGATGATCAGGATCCGGTCGGCCAGCTCCTCGGCCTCGGTGAGCTGGTGGGTGGTCAACACCACCGTCACGCCGTCGCGGCGCAGCCCGTCGATCAACTCCCACACCACGATCCGGGCGTGGGCGTCCAGACCGGCCGTCGGCTCGTCGAGGAATACCAGCTCGGGACGGCCGACGACCGCGCATGCCAGCGCCAGCCGCTGTTGCTGGCCGCCGGACAGCCGCCGATAGGTCGTCCGCGCGGCTTCGCTCAGCCCCAACGTCTGCATCAACCACTGCGGATCCAGGGGGTTGGCGGCGTATGCGGCGACGAGGTCGAGCATCTCACCGGCGCGCGCCGCGGGATAAGCGCCGCCGCCCTGCAGCATCACACCGATGCGTGCGCGCACAGCCGCGTTGTCGTCGAACGGATCGAGGCCGAGGATCTCGATGGTGCCGGAGTCGGGTTTGAGGAACCCCTCGCACATCTCGACCGTGGTGGTTTTTCCCGCCCCGTTGGGGCCGAGCAGCGCGAACACCTCGGCGGTGTGCACCTCTAGGTCGAGGTTCGACACCGCGGTCGTCGAGCCGTACCGCTTGCTGACTCCGCGCAGGCGCACGGGAACGGACGACGCCCGCGATCCAGGGTGGCTCACGGGGAATCAGCGTAGGCGTCGGGCTTCACCGAAGGTGGGGGCGGTGGCGAGGGCTGGTCGTCGGGCGCCGGCTCGTCGGTGGTGGGCAGTTTGCGCCAGGGCAGGCGGTTGTGGGACAGCATCATCAGCAGCAGCACCGTCACAGTGCTCGCCACCACGGCCAGCAGGATCTGGAAAAGCGTGAACCGGTCGCCGTTGGCGGTCGGGCCGAAGATGCCGACCACCAGCGTCACCACGATCGTCGTGCCGCGGAACGCCGGCCGGGTGGCCCAGGCCGCAAGGGGGATGACCGCCCACAGCACGTACCAGGGCTGCACCACGGGGAACAACAGCACCGTCATACCGAGCGCGACGCCGAGCCCGCCGACGGGGTGCAACTTGCCCCGCAGCACGGCCAGCAGCAGCCAGGTGACCAGGATCGCGATCAGAAGGACGCCGATGCCACGGGTCAGGCCGAGGATGGCGGTGGTGTGATCGCCGAGCCCCAGCAGGATGCCGACCTGACCGGTGCCCAGCGCCAGCAGCGTGGGCAGCGACATCCAACTGCGCACGACGTTGGCCGTGCCCAGCGTGAACAGCCAGCCGAACCCGAGCCCGCTGGCCCAGCCGATCAGCGCCATCACGGCCACGGAGATCGCGGCCAGCGACCCTCCGGACACCACGAACGCCTTGACCGTGCCGCCCCAGCGGTGCGCCAGCGCCATCGCCACAAAGCCCAGCGCCAGCAGCGACGGCAGCTTGACCTGCGACGACATCGTGATGAGCACGACGCCGAGCAGCAGCATCGCCAGCGGGTACCACTGCGCCCACTCCTCGCGGCCGCGGGGCCACGTCATCGGGCGCGGAAAAAGAGAGTTGGCGGCGTCGACGCCGCGCAGCGCGAACTCCGTGCCCGCCAGCATCAGGCCCAGCATCAGCGCCTCGTTGTGGATGCCCGCGACCAGATGCATGATCAGCAGCGGGTTGGCCGCGCCCAGCCACAGCGCGCTGACCTCGGCCACCCCGCACCGGCGCGCGAGCCGCGGGGTCGCCCACATGATGAGCGCGACACCGAGCAGCACCACCAGCCGGTGGCAGAGCACCGCGGCCACGATGTTCTCGCCGGTGATCTCGGAGATGCCCTCGCCCAGCCACACGAAGAGCGGGCCGTAGGGCGCGGGGGTCTCGCGCCACATGGTCGGCACCGACAGCGTGAACACGTGATCGAGGCCCAGCCCGGTGGCCGGCCCGACCCGGTAGGGATCGAGGCCCTTGCTCGCGATCTCGCTTTGGGCCAGGTAGGAGTACACGTCGCGGCTGTACATCGGCGGCGCGATGAGCAGCGGCGTCACCCACAGCAGCAGGGTGCGGTCGAGCTGGCTGCGCGACATGCGGCGATCGCCGAGGACGAAGCGGCCCAGCATCAGCCACGCCAGCGCCATCATCACCGCGCCGGTGGTGGTCATGGTCAGCGACACGGTCTGCAGCCGGGACGGCAGGTTCAGCAGCCGCACCCCGAAGGTAGGGTCCTGGACTACCGGGCGGGCACCGACGCCCAGCGCCCCGATGGCCATCAGCACGGTGCCGGCGGCCCCGAAAATTCGGGTCCGCCGCAGCGCGATGACCTCGGCGTCGTTCAGTGGCGAGCCGACCGGCCGCTCGTCGGCGTGCCAGCGCGCGATCGACGAGGACAGGGACTTGAGGCGGGCAGCCACCACAGCAGCGTAGCGGCCGGGAATCGGTGATCTCAGCCACGTTCGCGGCGGCTAAGGGTGCCCTTGCTTTACATGTGTTTTCGAATTCCGTCACAATGGTGTTGTGAAAATAAGTCCGGAAGTCAGCAGCGATCGCCACACGCGTGGCGCGATCGTGCAGATGCTGCTGGAATCCGGACCCATCACCGCAGGTGAGATCGGCGAACGGCTCGGTATTTCCGCCGCGGGCGTGCGCCGACACCTCGATGCGCTGATGGAGGCCGGCGACGCGCAAGCCAGCGCTGCGGCGGCCTGGCAGCACAGCGGCCGCGGCCGTCCGGCCAAACGGTACCGGCTCACCGCTGCGGGCCGGGCCAAACTCGGTCACCGCTACGACGACCTGGCGGCGGCCGCCATGCGGCAACTGCGGGAGATCGGCGGCGACGATGCCGTGCGGACTTTCGCACGTCAACGCATCGACAGCATCCTGTCGGGAGTAACCGGCGGGGCCGATGACGTTGAAACAACTGCGGACCAGGTGGCGGCGGCGCTGACAGAGGCCGGTTACGCCACCACCACGACGCCGGTCGCCGGTCCGGTGGATGGCATCCAGCTGTGTCAGCACCACTGCCCGGTGTCACACGTCGCCGAGGAGTTTCCCGAACTCTGTGAGGCCGAGCAGGAGGCGTTCGCCGAGGTGCTCGGAACCCACGTGCAGCGGTTGGCCACCATCGTCAACGGCGACTGCGCGTGTACCACGCACGTGCCGCTCGCCGAGAAGAGTGCGAAGAAGAGCAAGGCCAAACCGAAGACCCTTCGGCGCACAGCCCGCGCCGAAGCCCCGACAAGCAAACAAGGAGCGTCGAAATGACGACCACCCCCGAGATCCAAAAGGTCGGCGAACCGCTCAGCCAGGAAGATGCCATCGCCTCGCTGGGCCGGTACGGCTACGGCTGGGCGGACTCCGACGACGCGGGCGCGGTCGCGCAGCGCGGGCTGTCCGAAGCGGTGGTGCGCGACATCTCGGCGAAGAAGAGCGAGCCGGAGTGGATGCTGGAGACCCGGCTGCGCGCGCTGCGTACCTTTGACAAGAAGCCGATGCCCAAATGGGGTTCCGACCTCGGCGGTATCGACTTCGACAACATCAAGTACTTCGTGCGCTCCACCGAGAAGCAGGCCGCCTCCTGGGAGGACCTGCCCGAGGACATCCGCAACACCTACGACAAGCTGGGCATCCCGGAGGCCGAGAAGCAGCGCCTGGTCTCCGGCGTCGCGGCCCAGTACGAGTCCGAGGTGGTCTATCACCAGATCCGCGAGGATCTCGAGGCCCAGGGCGTGATCTTCCTCGACACCGACACCGCGCTCAAAGAGCACCCGGAGATCTTCAAGCAGTACTTCGGCACGGTGATCCCGGCCGGCGACAACAAGTTCTCCGCGCTGAACACCGCGGTGTGGTCCGGCGGCTCGTTCATCTACGTGCCGCCCGGCGTGCACGTCGACATCCCGCTGCAGGCCTACTTCCGGATCAACACCGAGAACATGGGCCAGTTCGAGCGGACGCTGATCATCGTCGACGAAGGCGCCTACGTGCATTACGTGGAGGGCTGCACCGCACCGATCTACAAGTCCGATTCACTGCACTCCGCCGTGGTGGAGATCATCGTGAAACCCGGCGGGCGTTGCCGTTACACGACGATTCAGAACTGGTCGAACAACGTCTACAACCTCGTCACCAAGCGTGCCCGCGCCGAGGCGGGCGCCACGATGGAGTGGATCGACGGCAACATCGGCTCGAAGGTCACCATGAAGTACCCGGCCGTGTGGATGACCGGTGAGCACGCCAAGGGTGAGGTGCTCTCGGTCGCGTTCGCCGGTGAGGACCAGCACCAGGACACCGGCGCGAAGATGCTGCACCTCGCGCCGAACACGTCGAGCAACATCGTGTCCAAGTCGGTGGCCCGCGGCGGCGGACGCTCCTCCTATCGCGGTCTGGTGCAGATCAACAAGGGCGCGCACGGCTCGAAGTCCAACGTGAAATGCGATGCGCTGCTGGTCGATACGATCAGCCGCAGCGACACCTACCCGTACGTCGACATCCGCGAGGACGACGTCACGATGGGCCACGAGGCCACCGTGTCGAAGGTCAGCGAGGATCAGATGTTCTATCTGATGAGCCGCGGCCTGTCCGAGGACGAGGCGATGGCCATGGTGGTGCGTGGCTTCGTCGAGCCGATCGCCAAGGAGCTCCCGATGGAGTACGCGCTGGAGCTCAACCGGCTGATCGAGCTGCAGATGGAAGGCGCAGTTGGGTGACGACAAGCAATCTGACCACGGCCGTCGAGGGGCAGAACAAGGGCGAGGTGTTCACCTCGTTCGACGTCGACGCCTTCGAGGTGCCTCACGGCCGTGACGAGATCTGGCGGTTCACTCCGCTGAAGCGGTTACGTGGACTGCATGACGGCACCGCGCCGGCCACCGGAAGCGCGCGCATCGACGTGACGGAGCGCCCGGGTGTGACGGTGGAATCCGTGCGCCGCGGCGACCCGCGTCTGGGTGAAGGTGGTGTGCCCGCCGACCGGATTGCCGCCCAAGCGTTTTCGTCGTTCAACAATGCGACGGTCGTCACCGTCGGGCGCGATACCGTGGTGGACGACCCGATCGAGATCGCGGTGACCGGGCCCGGTGCGGGCGCTACGGCATACGGACATCTTCAGGTGCGCGTCGAAGAACTCGCCGAGGCGGTGATCGTCATCGATCACCGCGGCAGCGGAACCTACGCCGACAACATCGAGTTCGTCGTCGGTGACGCCGCCACGCTCAAGGTGGTGTCGATCGCCGACTGGGCCGACGATGCGCTCAACGTCAGCATGCACCACGCATCGCTGGGCAAGGACTCGGTGTTTCGGCACACCGCCGTCACGCTGGGCGGCGACCTGGTCCGAATGACGGGACGGGTGCGCTACCGCGCGCCAGGCGGTGACGCCGTACTGCTGGGCCTGTACTTCGCCGACGACGGGCAGCATTTCGAGTCACGCCTGCTCGTCGACCACGCCGAGCCGAACTGCCGCTCGCAGGTGACGTACAAGGGTGCGCTGCAAGGCGATCCGGCGTCGGCCAAACCCGATACCCGCACGGTGTGGATCGGCGACGTGCTGATCCGGGCCGCGGCCAGCGGCACCGACACCTTCGAGACCAACCGCAACCTGGTGCTCACCGATGGTGCACGTGCGGACTCGGTACCCAACCTCGAGATCGAAACCGGTGAGATCGTCGGCGCCGGCCACGCCAGCGCGACCGGGCGGTTCGACGACGAGCAACTGTTCTATCTACAGGCGCGCGGCATCCCCGAGGATCAGGCGCGACGGCTGATCGTGCGCGGCTTCTTCGGCGAGATCATCCAGCAGATCACCGTGCCCGCAGTGCGCGAACGCCTCAGCGACGCCATCGAACACGAGCTCGAGCTCACCGAAGTACTTCAAGGCAAGGACAGCTAATGACCACTCTGGAAATCAAGGACCTGCACGTCAGCGTCGCAGCCACTGAAGCGGCCGATGCGATCCCGATCCTTAAGGGCGTCGATCTCACCGTGAACTCGGGGGAGGTCCATGCCCTGATGGGGCCCAACGGGTCCGGGAAGTCGACGCTGTCCTACGCGGTGGCCGGACACCCCAAGTACGAGGTGACGTCGGGCTCGATCACGCTCGACGGCCAGGATGTGCTGGAGATGAGCGTCGACGAGCGCGCCCGCGCTGGCCTGTTTTTGGCCATGCAGTACCCGGTGGAGGTGCCCGGGGTGTCGATGTCGAACTTCCTGCGTTCGGCCGCGACGGCGGTGCGCGGTGAGGCCCCCAAGCTGCGGCACTGGGTCAAAGAGGTCAAGGGCGCGATGCAGGCCCTCGACATCGACACGTCGTTCTCCGAACGCAGTGTCAACGAGGGCTTTTCGGGCGGCGAGAAGAAGCGCCACGAGATCCTCCAGCTGTCGCTGTTGAAGCCGAAGATCGCGATCCTCGACGAGACCGACTCCGGTTTGGACGTCGATGCGTTGCGCGTCGTCAGCGACGGGGTGAATCAGTACGCCGAGACCGAGAACGGCGGCATCCTGCTCATCACGCACTACACGCGGATCCTGCGCTATATCCAGCCGCAGTTCGTGCACGTGTTCGTCGGTGGGCGCATCGCGGAATCGGGTGGACCCGAACTGGCCGACGAACTCGAGGAGCACGGCTACGAACGGTTCGCCCAAGCCGTGGAGGCCTGAGGTGACGACCGCGCAGACTCTGGACGTCACCAGGATCCGGGCCGACTTCCCGATTCTGAAAAAGGTGATGCGCGGTGGAAACACGTTGGCGTACCTGGATTCCGGAGCCACCTCGCAGCGGCCGGTGCAGGTGCTCGACGCTGAGCGGGATTTCCTGACCACGTCCTACGGCGCGGTGCACCGCGGCGCGCACCAGTTGATGGAGGAGTCCACCGACGCCTACGAACAGGGCCGTGAAGACATCGCCGCGTTCGTCGGCGCCAGGCCCGATGAGCTGGTGTTCACCAAGAACGCCACCGAGGCGCTCAATCTGGTGTCCTACGTGTTCGGCGACAACCGGTTCGAGCACGCGGTCGGACCCGGAGACGTCATCGTCACCACCGAGGTGGAGCACCACGCGAACCTGATCCCGTGGCAGGAACTTGCCCGTCGTACCGGTGCGACACTGAAGTGGTACCAGGCCACATCCGAGGATCCAGAGGCCGGACGTATCGACCTCGACTCCCTCGCGCTCGACGAACGCGTCAAAGTCGTTGCGTTCAGCCATCACTCGAACGTGACGGGCGCGCTGGCGCCGGTGCACGAACTCGTGGCGCGGGCCAAGGCGGTCGGGGCGCTGACCGTGCTGGACGCGTGCCAGTCCGTTCCGCACCAGCCGGTGGACTTCGCGGCCCTGGATGTGGACTTCGCGGCGTTCTCCGGACACAAGATGCTGGGCCCCACCGGCATCGGTGTGCTCTACGGACGACGTGAACTGCTCGATGCGATGCCGCCGTTTCTCACCGGCGGCTCGATGATCGAAACCGTCACGATGGATGGCGCGACGTACGCCCCGCCGCCGCAGCGCTTCGAGGCCGGAACGCCGATGACGTCTCAGGTCGTCGGATTGGGCGCCGCCGCACGCTATCTCCGCGAGGTCGGCATGGACGCGGTGGAAGAGCACGAGGCGCAGCTGGTGGCCGCGGCGCTCGAGGGGCTGGCAGGCATCGACGGCGTACGCATCATCGGGCCGACTTCGCTTCAGAACCGGGCGTCCCCGGTGTCGTTCGTCGTCGACGGGGTGCACGCCCACGACGTCGGGCAGGTGCTCGACGACGAGGGTGTCGCGGTGCGCGTGGGTCATCACTGCGCGTTTCCGCTGCACCGCAAGTTCGGGATCGCAGCAACGGCGCGCGCGTCGTTCGCGCTCTACAACACCCTCGACGAGGTCGACCGCCTGGTGGCCGGTGTGCGGCGGGCCATCGAGTTCTTCGGCAGGGCCTGAGGCTTCACGATGCGCCTGGAGCAGATGTATCAGGAAGTGATCCTCGACCACTACAAGCGTCCGCACCATCGGGGTCTGCGCGAGCCGTTCGCCGCCGAGGTGCACCACGTCAACCCGACGTGTGGTGACGAGGTGACGCTGCGGGTGGAGCTGTCCGACGACGGGGAGACCGTCACCGACATCTCCTATGACGGGCAGGGTTGTTCGATCAGCCAGGCGGCGACGTCGGTGCTGACCGATCAGGTGATCGGCCAAAGCGTGGGCGATGCGCTCAAGACGGTGGCGGCGTTCAGTGAGATGGTTTCGTCGCGCGGCACCGTTGAAGGGGATGAAGATGTGCTCGGCGACGGCGTGGCATTCGCGGGGGTGGCGAAATACCCCGCGCGGGTGAAGTGCGCGTTGCTGGGTTGGATGGCTTTCAAGGATGCGCTTGCGCAAGCCAGTGAGGAGATGTCAGATGAGCGACACCGCAGTGCCTAACGAGGAACTGTTGTTCGACCTCGAGGAGGCGATGCGCGACGTCGTCGACCCCGAACTGGGGATCAACGTCGTGGACCTCGGTCTTGTCTACGGTCTGAACGTCGAGAAGGGGGAGCAGGGCAACGTCGCGCTGATCGATATGACGCTGACGTCGCCGGCCTGCCCGTTGACCGACGTCATCGAGGACCAGTCACGCAATGCCCTGGTGGGCACCGGGCTGGTCACCGAGATGAAGATCAACTGGGTGTGGAACCCGCCGTGGGGCCCGGACAAGATCACCGACGACGGCCGCGAACAGCTGCGGGCCCTGGGCTTCACCGTCTAACCACCGTCTAACCACCGTCGTCCGGCCGCCTCGGTTCGGCGTCGGATTACGCTGTTCGCGTGACCAACGGGGACAACACGTTTCGCAGGCAGGCGGAGCCGTTGGGAAGTGCGCTGCGGCGGCGGATGCTGCTTGCCTACCTGGCCATTCTGTGCGGGTTGTACGCGCTGAGCGTGGCGGTCGCCGTCGGCGTGGACTCAGCACCAGCAGATGCCCGTGGGGAGGGCCTCGCGGCCGCGCTGTGCGCGATCGGCGTGTTATTGGCCGTTGGCAGACCCCTCCGTGGCTGGCGGTACATCGCGGCGGTGGTGTGCGTGAGCACGGCACCGATCGTGGCCCTGCTGTTTCACGAACAGCTCGCCGCGCAGGTCTGGTCCGTGGTCCCGCTGATGTTCGTGGCGATATTTCTGCGGAGCTGGCATCGGCCGGTCATGGCGCGCGCGACGTCTGCCGCCATCGCCGTAGGCGCGGCAGCGGCCCTGTCGTTCGCCCCGGCCCCGGTGCCGGCAATGTGGTTGGTGCTGTACCTGGTGTGCATCCCCGGAGCTGGGGAAGTGTGCGGCTGGGTGAGCTCGGCGTTGATCGATCTGGCGTTGCGTGACCCGCTGACGACGGTGTGGAACCGGGCCGGTGTCGAGCGGTACGCGAACGGTATCGCGGCGCGTTCGCGACGCCGGCGCCAGCCGGTTGCGGTGATTGCCCTCGACGTCGACGACTTCAAAGCCGTGAACGACCACTACGGGCATCCGGCCGGCGACGCAATCCTGGTCGAGCTGACGCGGCGGTGGACCGCGACGCTGCCCGAATCGGCAGTGCTGGGCCGGGTCGGCGGCGACGAATTCGTCGTCATTCTCACCGGTTACGACCGAAACGGCGCCCAGGCGGTGGCCACCCAGCTCGTCGACGGACACCCGGTGCACGTCAGTTACGGGCTGACAGTCGAACCCGATGGTGACCGACATTTCGAGACCCTGTTCAGGGCCGCCGACGAGGACCTCTATCGGCGCAAGCGCATGCGCAATCCCAGCCGAGGGTCACGGCTGACCTGACGGACGCCGCACCACGTTGAAGCCGTGCCCTGGGCGCTGCACTCGATGAGATGGTCGACCGCACCTATCCAGGTGGTCCTGCTCAATCCGGTGGCCCTGCATGGCGATCACCACCGGCGCGAGGCGGTGGGCATCGCGCAGGATGTCGATGACGTCCAGACCGTCGAACACGAACTCCAGATCGGGGGGAGCTTCACCGTTTGAGCACCCGGCCAAGGAAGTCGCGCATCAGGACCGCGACCTGCTCGATGTGGGTTTCCAGCAGGAAATGACCACCGTCGAGCAAGTGAATCTCGGCCTCTGGGGCATCCTTGCCGAACGCCCGGGCGCCGTCGGGGCCGAAGATCAGGTCGTTCTGCCCCCAGACCGCGAGCACCGGCACCCGGCTGGTTCGCAGGTGTTCGTGCAGCGCGGGATAGAGCGGCGAGTTCGTCGCGTAGTCGCGAAAGAGCTTGAGTTGCACCAGATCATTACCGGGCCGGGAGATCAGCGCCGCATCGTGTGACCAGGTGTCCGGGCTGACCATCGTCTCGTCGGCCACCCCGGTGACGTACTGCCACTTGATCGCGTCGACGCTGAGTGCGCTGCGGATCGCCGCCTCGGTCTGGGGCGTCTGCTCGCGTTGGTAGGCCCACACCGGTTTCCAGAAGTCCTCGACGAAGCCCTCGTCGTAGCCGTTGCCGTTCTGGGTGACGATCGCGGTGACCGCATCGGGGCGGCGCAGCGCCAGCCGCCACCCGATGGGGGCGCCGTAGTCGTGCACATAGATCGCGTATCGGGCGACGCCGAGGTGGTCCAGCAGCCCCGCGGTCAGGTCGGTCAGCGCATCGAAGGTGTAGTCGAACTCGTCGATGCCCGGAGCGTCGGACAACCCGAACCCGAGGTGGTCCGGCGCGATCACGTGATAGGCGTCGCTGAGCCGGGGGATGAGGTCGCGGAACATGAACGAGCTGGTGGGGTAGCCGTGTAGGAGCACGACGGTCGGCGCGTCGGGGTTGCCGGCCTCCCGGTAGAACAGTTGCCTGCTTTGCACCGTGGCGTAGCGGTGGTGGACCGGTGCGGCCATTTCTAACTCCTTTAGCCTATTTTGTCGGTTAGTACACATTGAACACCGCTTCCTGTAACCTGTCAATAACGATTTGGAGGTTAGATATGGAACTGGCGGCGGTGGGGGATGCGGACGAGGCGCTGTTGCTCGATCTGCTCAACACGACGCCGGTGGTCGACGGTGTGGTCCACGACGACCTCGCCGAATCCGAGTCCGCGCGAAAATGGCTGCACGACAGGGGCGTAGCGACCACCGGCGCGGAATTGGCGGCGTTGCTCGAAGTGCGGCCGGTGCTGCAGGGCGTGGTCCGCGGCGATGTGGAGCCCACGGCACTGCGCGGATTCCTCGACGGCGTTCGGCTGCAGCCGACGATGAGCGGGACCGGCCTGGACTGGCGGCTCACGGTCGACGGTGCTCAGGGAGCGGCACGGGCGGTGCTGGCGTGGGATGCGCTGCGGGTGAGCAGCCCCGGTCGGCTGCGGCCATGCGCGAACACCGAGTGTCAGCTGTTCCTACTCGACCGGAGCAAACCGAACACCGCCCGCTGGTGCTCGATGGCTGTGTGCGGCAACCGCATGAAGGCGCGACGGCACTACCGGCGAACCCGATCAGCGCAGGCCCCGTTATGACGGGCCGGTATGTCGCGACCCGTCGCCAGCTGCGCGGGGTCGCCGAGAGCCTGATCGCGGGTCCGCAGTACCGCGCCGCAGGCACGATCCGGCTCGCGGTGCGTCCGGCGGGCTTCACCGGCACCGCGATCGCGTTGGAGGTTCAGGGCCGCGAGTTGATCTGGCCCAACGGCGCCGTACCGCTGACCGGACCGCTTCGGGAGGTCGCTGCCTGCGCCGGGGTGGTGCCCGGTCCACCCGAAGACGTGTACGACGTCGGCGAAGCGCTGTCACCGGACACCGTCCTCGACATCGACGACGCCGCGGCCGGTTTCCTCTATCGCAGCCTGTATGCCGGCGGGCATGCCCTCAAACGGGTTCTGCCGGAGTGCCACCCGGTGCTGTGGCCGGAGCACTTCGATGTCGCGGTCACCGAGAACGAGGTCAACTACGGCGTGTCCGCCGGCGACGACTTTCATCCCACGCCGTACGCCTACGTCGGCCCGTGGGCCACACCCACCGGCCCGTTCTGGAACGCGCCGTTCGGTGCGCTGCTGGCACTCGATCCCGCGCACGACGTCGATACGCTCACCGAGCGCATCGTCGACTTCTTCGAGCGCGGTCGCGCCGAACTGGGGGATCGCCCGTAGGCTGGGAACATCCCACCGCCAACCAGCGTTAGGAAGCAACGTGGCTACCAAAGACCTGACCGCCGAAGAATTCAACGACACCATCAACGACAACGAGATCGTGCTGGTGGACTTCTGGGCGTCGTGGTGCGGCCCGTGTAAGGCGTTCGCGCCGACGTTTGCAGCGTCTGCGGAGGAACATCCCGACGTGGTGTTCGCCAAAGTCGACACCGAGGCCGAGCAGGAACTCGCGGCCGCCGCCGATATCCGCTCCATCCCCACCCTGATGGCGTTCAAGAAGGGCAAGCTGGTGTTCAACCAGGCCGGTGCGCTGCCGCCCGCGGCGCTCGAGGAGCTCGTGCAGCGCGTCAAGGAGTTCGACGTCGACGCCGCGATCGCCGCCCAGAACGACGGCCAGCCCGAGTGAGCGGACGCACGCGATAGCGTGCAGTCCGTGACCGAGCAGCCCGAATTCGTCCTCGTCGACCGCCCGCGCCCCGATATCGCGCTGGTGACCCTGAACCGGCCCGAACGCATGAACTCGATGGCGTTCGACGTGATGGTTCCGCTCAAGACCGTCCTCGACGACCTGAACTACGACAACGCCGTGCGGGTGATCGTGCTCACAGGCGCCGGGCGCGGCTTCTCGTCGGGCGCCGACCACAAGTCGGCGGGCAGCGTCCCGCACACAGATGGCCTGACCCGGCCGACGTTCGCGCTGCGGTCGATGGAAGTCCTCGACGAGGTGATCCTGGCGCTGCGCAAGATGCACCAGCCGGTGATCGCCGCGGTCAACGGCGCAGCGATCGGCGGCGGCTTGTGCCTGGCGCTGGCCTGCGACATCCGGGTGGCCGCCACCAGCGCGTATTTCCGTGCCGCCGGGATCAACAACGGCCTGACCGCCAGCGAGTTGGGGCTGTCGTACCTGCTGCCCCGCGCGATCGGCACCTCGCGGGCGTTCGAGCTCATGCTCACCGGCCGCGACGTCGACGCCGAGGAAGCCCAACGGATCGGCCTGGTGTCCACGACGGTGGCCGACGACGCGCTGCTGCAGACCTGCTACCAGCTGGGGGAGCGGATCGGGTCGTTCTCGCGGCCGGGAATCGAGTTGACCAAGCGCACACTGTGGAGTGGACTGGACGCCGCTAGCCTGGAAGGGCACATGCAGGCCGAAGGTCTGGGCCAACTCTATGTGCGTCTGCTCACCGCGAACTTCGAAGAGGCGGTGGCCGCGCGCGCCGAGAACCGGGCCCCCAACTTCACCGACGACAAGTAACAGGAGAGCAGCCGCGTGATCACCGCAACGGACCTCGAGGTCCGCGCCGGCGCGCGCACGCTGCTGTCCACCGACGGTTCGGCGCTGCGGGTGCAGCCCGGCGATCGCATCGGGCTCGTCGGACGCAACGGCGCGGGTAAGACGACCACGATGCGGATTCTGGCGGGTGAGGGCGAACCCTACGCCGGGAAGATCCTCCGGGCAGGTGAAATCGGTTACCTGCCACAGGATCCCAAAGAGGGCGACCTCGACATGCTGGCCCGCGACCGGGTGTTATCGGCGCGCGGCCTCGACACGCTGCTCTCCGATCTGGAAAAGCAGCAGGTGCTGATGGCCGAGGTCGCCGATGACACCGCCCGCGACAAGGCCGTCCGCCGCTACGGCCAGCTCGAGGAGCGCTTCGCCGCCCTGGGTGGCTACGCCGCCGAGAGCGAGGCGGGCCGGATCTGCGCGAGTCTGGGCCTGCCCGAACGGGTTCTCACCCAGCCGCTGCGCACGCTCTCGGGCGGACAACGGCGCCGGGTGGAGCTGTCGCGAATTCTGTTCGCCGCCTCCGAGGACGGCTCCGGCGCCTCGGGTTCGACGACCACGCTGCTGCTCGACGAGCCGACCAACCACCTCGACGCCGACTCGATCGGCTGGTTGCGCACCTTCCTGCAGAACCACACCGGCGGGCTGGTGGTCATCAGCCACAACATCGACCTGCTCGCCGACGTCGTAAACCGGGTCTGGTTCCTCGACGCCGTGCGCGGTGAGGTCGACGTCTACAACATGGGCTGGCAGCGCTATCTGGACGCCCGTGCCACCGACGAGCAGCGTCGCCGTCGGGAACGCGCCAACGCCGAACGCAAGGCGGCCGCGCTGCGCACCCAGGCCGCGAAGATGGGCGCCAAGGCGACCAAAGCCGTTGCCGCGCAGAACATGTTGCGTCGGGCAGACCGGATGATGGCCGCGCTCGACGAGGAGCGGGTGGCCGATAAGGTGGCCCGGATCAAGTTCCCGACGCCGGCCGCGTGCGGGCGCACCCCGTTGGTCGCCAAGGGGCTGACCAAGAACTACGGGTCGTTGGAGGTGTTTTCGGGCGTCGACCTGGCCATCGACCGTGGATCACGCGTGGTGGTGCTCGGCCTCAACGGTGCCGGCAAGACCACGCTGCTGCGCCTGCTGGCCGGCGTGGAGACACCGGACGCCGGCGCGATCGAGCCGGGCCACGGCATGAAGGTCGGATACTTCGCCCAGGAGCACGACACCCTCGACGACGCCGCCACGGTGTGGGAGAACATCCGCCACGCGGCACCCGACACCGGCGAGCAGGATCTGCGGGGGCTGTTGGGCGCGTTCATGTTCAGCGGTCCGCAACTCGAGCAGCCGGCAGGCACGTTGTCCGGCGGCGAGAAGACCCGGCTGGCCTTGGCCGGCCTGGTCGCCTCCACCGCCAATGTGCTGCTGCTCGACGAGCCGACCAACAACCTCGATCCCGCGTCGCGCGAACAGGTGCTCGACGCGCTGCGCAGCTACGTCGGCGCGGTGGTGCTGGTGACACACGATCCGGGCGCAGCCGAGGCGCTGGACCCGCAGCGGGTCGTGCTGCTGCCCGACGGCACCGAGGACTTCTGGTCCGAGGACTACGCGGAGCTGATCGAGCTCGCCTGACGGTCGGGCGGCGCGTGTAGCCGAATTGCGAACCGTTTCACCCAATTCCACCCACCGGGTGTAGCCGCTTCCTACCCTGGGTATCCGTCGGGGCATCACAAGTGCGCGGGGAGGTGCCAGGCAGGATGACCCAGAAAAAGTCCAGCAAACCACGAGACCAGCTCATGAACGAGTTGCGCAGCGCGTACGAGAACGGCGCGAGCATCCGGACGCTGGTCGCGTCGACCGGCCGCTCGTACGGCTCGATACACAGTATGTTGCGGGAGTCGGGCACGACGATGCGCAGCCGCGGTGGCCCCAACCACCGCAGCCGCCGTTAGCGTTGCTGCTGGCGCAGCGACGCCTCGACGAGGTCTAGTACGCCGCTGAGCTTTTCAGGATCGTCGCCTGACGCCAGCCGTGCAACCAGACCGTCGAGCACGAGGTCCAGGTAGGTCTGCAGGACGGCGCTGGGGACGTCGTCGCGTAGCCGCCCGGCCTGCTTCTGTCGCCGCAGCCGCGCGGTCGTGGCCGCGGACAGTTCGGCGGACCGCTCCTTCCAGCCGCGGTGGAACTCCGGGTCGTTGCGCAGCTTGCGGGCGATCTCCAGCCGGGTGGCCAGCCAGTCGAACTGATCGGGGGCGGCCAGCATGTCCCGCATCACCTGCACGAGGCCCTCGCGCGCCGCCACATCGGCCATCCGCTCGGCGTCCTCGCGCGCCAACTCGAAAAACAGCGTGTCCTTGTCGCGAAAGTGATGGAAGATGGCGCCGCGCGACAGCCCGATGGTCTGTTCGAGCCGTCGCACGGTCGCCTTGTCGTAGCCGTACTCCGCGAAACACTTCCGGGCGCCGTCGAGGATCTGACGACGGCGGGCCGCCAGATGGTCGTCGGTGACCCGCGGCATCCGTCAGGACTTCAACATGTTGCGCAACACGTACTGCAGGATGCCGCCGTTGCGGAAGTAGTCCGCCTCACCCGGAGTGTCGATCCGCACCACCGCGTCGAACTCGACGTCCTCGCCACCGTCCTTGCTGGCCTTCACCTTCACCGTCCTCGGCGTCTTGCCCTCATTGAGCGCTTCGATGCCGGTGATGTCGAACGTCTCGGTGCCGTCCAGGCCGAGGCTGCTCGCCGACTCGCCCTCCGGGAACTGCAGCGGGATGACGCCCATGCCGATCAGGTTGCTGCGGTGGATGCGTTCGAACGACTCGCAGATCACCGCCCGCACGCCGAGCAGCGTGGTGCCCTTGGCCGCCCAGTCCCGCGACGAGCCCGAGCCGTACTCCTTGCCGCCCAGCACGACCAGCGGAATATTCTGCGCCGCATAGTTTTGCGCGGCGTCGTAGATGAACGCCTGCTCGCCGTCCTTGGTGAAGTCACGCGTGTAGCCACCCGACACGTCGTCAAGCAGCAGGTTGCGCAACCGGATGTTGGCGAAGGTGCCGCGGATCATCACCTCGTGGTTACCGCGCCGCGAACCATAGGAGTTGTAGTCCTTGCGTTCCACACCGTTGGCCTCCAGGTACTGCGCGGCCGGCGTGCCGGGCTTGATGGCCCCGGCGGGGGAGATGTGGTCGGTGGTCACCGAGTCACCCAGCAGTGCAAGCACTCTGGCCCCGGCGATGTCGGACACCGGCTCCGGCTCCGCCGACATTCCGTCGAAGTACGGCGGCTTGCGCACGTACGTCGAGTCGGGGTTCCACTCGAAGGTGTTGCCGCTGGGCGTCGGCAGGTTGCGCCACCGTTCATCGCCCTTGAACACATCGGCGTAGTTCTTGGTGAACATCTCCTGGCTGATCGCCGAGGCGATGGTGTCGCTGATCTCCTGCTGCGACGGCCAGATGTCCTTGAGGTAGACCTCGTTGCCGTCCTTGTCCTTGCCGAGGCAATTGCTTTCGAAGTCGAAGTCCATCGAACCGGCCAACGCGTAGGCGATCACCAGAGGCGGCGACGCCAGATAGTTCATCTTGGTGTCCGGGTTGATGCGGCCCTCGAAGTTGCGGTTGCCCGAGAGGACGGCGGCCACCGCCAGATCGTTGTCGTTGACCGCTTGTGAGATCTCTTCGGGCAGCGGGCCGCTGTTGCCGATGCACGTTGTGCAGCCGTAGCCCACCAGGTAGAAGCCCAGCTTCTCCAGGTACGGCCACAGCCCGGCCTTGTCGTAGTAATCGCTGACGACCTGCGAGCCCGGCGCCATCGTGGTCTTCACCCACGGCTTGGTGGTCAGGCCCTTCTCCACGGCGTTCTTGGCCAGCAGTGCGGCCCCCAGCATCACCTCCGGGTTGGAAGTGTTGGTGCACGAAGTGATCGCGGCGATCACCACCGCGCCGTGGTCGAGCACGAACTCGCCGAGCTCATCGGATTTCACCTGCACCGGTTTGCTTGGCCGGCCTTCGGGTTCGACCGCCGCGGAGGCGATGTGCGCGGGCGGCTTCTTGCCGTTGAGGAACGACGTGTTGCGCACCGGATCGCTTGCCGGGAACGTCTCGTCGATGGCCTCGTCGAGTTGCGAGTACTCGCCGTTGAATTCGCCGTCGGCGACGTAATCGGCGATGTCGCGGCGGAAGGCGCTCTTGGCCTCCGTCAGCGCGATGCGGTCCTGCGGGCGCTTCGGTCCTGCGATCGACGGCACCACCTCCGACAGGTTCAGCTCGATGCACTCGCTGAACCTCGGCTCCCGACTCGGGTCGTGCCACATGCCCTGTTCCTTGGCGTAGGCCTCGACCAGCGCCAGCTGCTCGTCGCTGCGACCGGTGAACCGCATATAGCTGATGGTCTCTTCGTCGATCGGGAAAATCGCTGCGGTGGAACCGAACTCGGGGCTCATGTTGCCCAGAGTGGCGCGGTTGGCCAGCGGCACCTCGGCCACGCCGTCGCCGTAGAACTCCACGAACTTGCCGACCACACCGTGCTGGCGCAGCATCTCGGTGACGGTGAGCACGATGTCGGTGGCGGTGACACCCGGCTGGCGTTCGCCGGTCAGCTTGAACCCGACCACCGGCGGAATCAGCATCGACACCGGCTGACCCAGCATCGCCGCCTCGGCCTCGATACCGCCGACACCCCAGCCCAGCACGCCGAGCCCGTTGACCATCGTGGTGTGGCTGTCGGTGCCCACACAGGTGTCCGGATAGGCCACCCCGTCCCGGTCCATCACGACCGACGCCAGGTACTCGATGTTGACCTGGTGCACGATGCCGGTGCCCGGGGGCACCACCTTGAAGTCGTCGAACGCGCCCTGGCCCCAGCGCAGGAACTGATAGCGCTCCCCGTTGCGCTCGTATTCGATCTCGACGTTGCGTTCGAAGGCGTCGGCGCGGCCGAACAGGTCGGCGATCACCGAGTGGTCGATCACCAGGTCCGCGGGTGCCAGTGGGTTGACCTGCTCGGGGTCACCGCCGAGTTCGGCGATCGCCTCCCGCATGGTGGCCAGGTCGACGATGCACGGCACGCCGGTGAAGTCCTGCATCACCACCCGGGCGGGGGTGAACTGGATCTCCACGCTGGGTTCGGCCTTCGGATCCCAGTTGGCGATCGCCTCGATGTGCTCCTTGGTGATGTTGGCGCCGTCCTCGGTGCGCAACAGGTTCTCGGCGAGCACCTTGAGGCTGAAGGGCAGGTTCTCGGTACCGGGCACCGCGTCGAGGCGATAGATCTCGTAGCTCTTGTCGCCGACTTTCAAGGTGTCACGGGCATCGAACGAATTGAGGGACGAATTGGCGTTATTACCTTTGCTCACATCAACTCCCGGCTAGTTCTCGCCGCCGACGGGCTGAGTCGACGGCCCACGTAACCCTAACAGTACGCTTGTCCTGCAATACGGCCAGGGTCGTCGCTTTACGAGTACCCATAACGTACGGTTCTGACTGTGAACGGACCCCAGGTGCTCCCGTTTTTCCCCGGCTACATCCCGCCGGACGTCGACATGAACCAGATCAACGCCGACGTCGCCGACGACGGGGTCGCCGTGCCGCCCGCCGCCGCAGCCGACGTACCCGCGCTACGTCAGGTCGTCGAGCAGGCCGGCCAGGAAGGCATCGACCTCAAGATCGTCATCATCGAACACAACCCGCCGATCGACACCCCGCTGCGCGACATCGCGACCGAGGTCGGTCAGGCGCACCCGGGGTCCACGGTGCTGGTGCTCAGCCCGTCGGAGTCCGGCACGTACAGCCCGACCATCGACCGGGTCACGCTGGAGGCCGGCCAGGACGTCGCCGAGGGCCGCGGGCCAGTGCAGGGCGCGAAGAACTTTCTCGGCGAGGTGACCAGCGATCATTTTCCGTGGACGGCATTCACGCTATTGCTCGTAGTCGGGGTGGTGGCCGCCGTGATAGCGACCCGAATGTTGCAGGTTCGTAGCAAGCGCGTACTTTCCCGCGACTAACCTCAAAGTCCACGCCAGCCAGCAGCTTTTGTCTGCATTAGGTGTCGCCGGGCAAATGCAAAGATCACGGCGAGATAACACCTTCTGCAATTACAAAGTTGTAGTTTGTTACTAAAGTTTCCCCAGCGTCAGATGTGTCGTACGGTGCAAACGGTGGCTGATGTTGTAGTTGTGATTACTGTGACTTCTGCGTACTCAGGCGCCCGACGAATGTGCCCGCACGTTCGCGTCGAGCCATAGGAGACACGAGTCGATGAGACGCAAACCTGGCGCCTCTGTTTCGCGGCCGCGCGGACGTCTTTGCGCGGCTCTGCTTTCGGTAGGCCTGTTGTTCGCGACACCCGGTTTGTTGACACCGGCCCCCTCCGCCGCGCAACCCGGCGGGGCAGACGGAGTCGCCGAGCTTGTCGCCGCCGTCGCCAACGCCAACCAGAAGCTGCAAGACCTGGGCGCGGCGATCCAGGCCGAACAGGAGAGCGTCAACAAGGCGATCGTCGACGTGGCGACCGCGCGCGACAACGCCGCCGCCGCACAGCGCGAGGTCGAGGCGAGCAGTCAGCGGGTCGAGGACGCCAACCGGGCGATCGAGGCCGCACAGCAGCGGTTCGACAAGTTCGCGGCCGCCGCGTATGTCAACGGCCCCTCGGACTCGTATCTGACGGCAGGCGATCCGGGCGACATCCTCGACACCGTCGCCGTCGGACAGACCCTGGCGGTCAGCACCCAACAGGTGATCGAAGACCTGCAGCGGGCCCGCACCGAACAGGTGAACCGCGACTCCGCGGTGCGGTTGGCCAAGCAGAACGCCGACAAAGCCCTCGCTGAAGCCGAAGCCAGCCAGCAGGAAGCGGTTTCGGCGCTCAAGACCGCGCAGGGCACCTTCAGCGCGCAGCAGGCCGAGTTGGACAAGCTCACCGCCGAACGCGCCACCGCGCAGGCCAAGCTCAACGAGATCCGCCCGATGGCCGCGCAGGCACCGGCGCCGGCCAGCGGCCCGCAGCCGCAAGCGGCACCGGGGGCGCCGGCGAACCCGGCCGCCGACTGGGACCGCGCGCCCCAGAAGATCGACCCGGCCACCGGCAACTGGGCCACCGCGTGGGATCCGTTCCTGCCCGCCATTCCCAGCGCCTTCGTCAGCGGTGATCCGATCGCGATCATCAACGAGATCCTGGGCATCATGGCGACCTCGGCGCAGGTCACCCAGGACCTGGGCCGCAGCTTCCTGCAGAAGTTGGGGCTGCTGCCCACCCCGACCGGCTACACCAACGGCGCGATACCCCGCGTCCACGGCCGCCAAGCCACCGAGTACGTCATCCGGCGGGCCATGACCCAACTCGGGGTGCCCTACTCGTGGGGCGGCGGCAACGCGGCCGGTCCCAGCCGCGGCATCGACTCCGGTGCAGGCACAGTCGGATTCGACTGCTCCGGGCTGATGCTCTACGCGTTCGCCGGTGTCGGCATCAAGCTGGACCACTACTCGGGTTCGCAGTACAACGCGGGCCGCAAGGTTCCGTCGTCGCAGATGCGCCGCGGCGACATGCTCTTCTGGGGACCCAACGGCAGCCAGCACGTGGCCCTCTATCTCGGTGACGGCCAGATGCTCGAGGCGCCCTACACCGGGTCGGTGGTCAAGGTGTCACCGGTGCGCACCAGCGGCATGACCCCGTACGCGACACGTCTCATCGAGTGGTGACAGTAAGGACTCCCTTGCGTTTCAGGCTTTTTCGTTATCTCACCGGTCTGCTGCTCTGGGTAGCGGCCCTGGCGGTGGCGGCCGGGCTGGCCACGCCCACCGCGGCGGCGCCCAACGACGGCCAGTGGGATCCCACCCTGCCCAAACTGATCAGCGCCGGCGCGCCCGGGGATCCGTTGGCCATCGCCAACGCGTCGCTGGCGGCGACCGCCCAGGCCACCGAAGTCACGATGAACCTGGGCCGCAAGTTCTTGTCCACCCTGGGTCTCGCGCCACCGGAGGCGGCGGCGGCCGGCGTCGCGCCGGGCCGGGTGCGCGGCCCGCAGGCCATCGAGTACGTGATCCGTCGCGGCGCCTCGCAGATGGGTGTGCCCTACTCGTGGGGCGGCGGTAAGCCCAACGGCCCGAGCCGCGGCATCGACTCCGGCGCCAACACCGTCGGCTACGACTGCTCGGGGTTCACCCAGTACTCGTTCGCCGGGGTCGGCGTGCTGATCCCCAAGTATTCGGGCGACCAGTACGACACCGGGCGCAAGGTGCCGACCTCCCAGGCCAAGCGCGGCGACCTGTTGTTCTGGGGTCCGGGCGGCAGCCAGCACGTCGCGATCTATCTGGGCGGCGGGAAGATGCTCGAGGCGTCCGGCAGCGCAGGCAAGGTCACCGTCAGCCCGGTGCGACACGCGGGGCTGCAGCCATACGTGGCGCGGATCATCGAAAGCTGAACGCACGCTGAGCGCACGCTGAGGGATTCGACGTACCGTACGGGCAACGTCGACGGATTCCGAACTGCCTGGAATAGTTGACGACGAGCTACCGGCGCAGATCGGGCCGAGCCGCCATGACCAGCGAGTTGATGTGGAAGGAACGTTGATGACGTCACCGAGTGGGCCGCCGCAAGGCGCTGGAGGGTACTCCGGCCAGGCACCGGGGCAGGGTTACCCGCAGGGCTCACAGGGCTCACACGCCGCACCAGCAGGCACGGCCCCCTCCAACGGCGGGCTGCAGCAGGAGGTGCACACCCTCGAACGGGCGATCTTCGAGGTCAAGCGCATCATCGTCGGCCAGGACCAGCTGGTCGAGCGGATGCTCGTCGGGCTGCTGGCCAAGGGCCACGTGCTGCTCGAGGGCGTACCGGGGGTGGCCAAGACCCTGGCCGTGGAGACCTTCGCCAAGGTGGTGGGCGGCACCTTCGCGCGCATCCAGTTCACCCCCGACCTGGTGCCCACCGACATCGTCGGCACCCGCATCTACCGGCAGGGCAAGGAGGAGTTCGACATCGAGCTCGGCCCGGTGGTGGTCAACTTCCTGCTCGCCGACGAGATCAACCGCGCCCCGGCCAAGGTGCAGTCGGCGCTGCTGGAGGTCATGGCCGAGCGCAAGATCTCGATCGGCGGCAAGACGTTTCCGCTGCCGCAGCCGTTCCTGGTGATGGCCACGCAGAACCCGATCGAGCAGGAGGGCGTCTACGCGCTGCCCGAAGCCCAGCGTGACCGCTTCCTGTTCAAGCTGAACATCGACTACCCGACACCCGAGGAAGAGCGCGAGATCATCTACCGGATGGGCGTCAAGCCGCCGGAACCCAAACAGGTGCTCGCCCCCGGTGATCTGCTGCGCCTGCAGGACGTGGCGGCCAACACCTTCGTGCACCACGCCTTGGTCGACTACGTCGTGCGCGTGGTCACCGCCACCCGCCAGCCCGAAAAGTTCGGGATGCCCGACGCCAAGGCGTGGATCGCCTACGGCGCCTCGCCGCGTGCGTCGCTGGGCATCATCGCGGCATCGCGTGCGCTCGCACTCATCCGGGGCCGCGACTACGTGGTCCCGCAGGATGTCGTCGAGGTGATCCCTGACGTGCTGCGGCACCGGTTGGTGCTGACCTACGACGCGCTCGCCGACGAGATCTCGGCCGAGACGGTGATCAACCGCATCCTGCAGACCGTGGCCCTGCCGCAAGTGAATGCCATTCCGCAGCAAGGTCATTCGGTGCCGCCCGTCGTGCCCGCCGCCGCAGGCGCGGCCAGCAGTCGGTGACTAGTTCGCGGCGCCCGGTCGACCTGCCGTCGCTCAAGCGCGGGGAGATCCGTGATCCCGCGCTGAGCGCGGCGCTGCGCAAGCTCGAGCTGACGGTGCGGCGCAAGCTCGACGGTGTGCTGCACGGCGATCACCTCGGGCTGCTGCCCGGCCCGGGTTCGGAACCGGGGGAGTCGCGGCTCTACCAGCCCGGCGACGACGTGCGCCGGATGGACTGGTCGGTCACCGCACGCACCACCCATCCACACGTGCGCCAGATGATCGCCGACCGCGAGCTGGAGACGTGGCTGGTGGTCGACATGTCGGCCAGCCTGGACTTCGGCACCACCGGCTGCGAGAAGCGCGACCTCGCGGTGGCCGCCGCCGCGGCGATCACGTTCCTCAACAGCGGTGGTGGCAACCGGATCGGTGCCGTCATCGCCAACGGCGACACGGTGCGCCGAGTGCCCGCGCTGTCGGGCCGCATGCACGAGCAGCAGATGCTGCGCACCATCGCGACGATGCCCAAGGCGCCGACGGGTGTGCGCGGAGATCTGGCCGCCGCGATCGACGCGCTGCGCCGTCCGGAACGCCGCCGCGGCATGGCGGTGATCATCAGCGACTTCCTCGGCCCGATCAACTGGATGCGCCCGCTGCGCGCCATCGCAGGCCGTCACGAAGTGCTCGGCATCGAGATCATCGACCCGCGCGACGTCGAGCTGCCGCCGGTGGGCGAGGTCGTCCTGCAAGACGCGGAAACCGGTGTGACCCGCGAGTTCACCATCGACGAGCAGCTACGCGACGACTTCGAACGCGCCGCGGCCGCACACCGCGCGGAGGTCGCCAGAACGCTGCGGCGCTGCGATGCGCCGCTGTTGACGCTGCGCACCGACCGGGACTGGATCGCCGACGTCGTCCGATTCGTCGCCAACCGCAGGCGCGGTGCGCTGGCGGGCCACGCCTGATCGGGTTGGCCGTGAAATGATTAGGCGCACATGACATTGCCGTTGCTCGGTCCGATCACCCTCTCGGGCTTCGAACACGCTTGGTTCTTCCTGTTCTTCCTCGTGGTGCTCGCGGTGATCGGGCTCTACATCATCGTTTCGCTGTCGCGGCACCGGCGCATGCTGCGCTTCGCCAACATGGAGTTGCTGGAAAGCGTTGCGCCCAAACGGCAGACACGCTGGCGGCATCTGCCCGCGATCCTGCTCGTGGCCGCATTGGTGTTCTTCACCGTGGCGATGGCCGGGCCGACGCACGACGTTCGCATCCCGCGCAACCGCGCGGTGGTGATGCTGGTGATGGACGTGTCGCAGTCGATGCGGGCCACCGACGTGCTGCCCAACCGGATGGCCGCCGCCCAGGAGGCGTCCAAACAGTTCGCCGACGAACTCACCCCGGGCATCAACCTCGGGCTGATCTCGTATGCGGGTACGGCCACCGTGCTGGTGTCGCCGACGACCGGGCGCGAGGCCACCAAGAACGCGATCGACAACCTGCAGTTCGCCGACCGCACCGCGACCGGCGAGGGCATTTTCACCGCGCTGCAGGCGATCGCCACCGTCGGCGCGGTGATCGGCGGCGGCGACGAACCGCCGCCGGCGCGCATCGTCTTGTTCTCCGACGGTAAGGAGACCGTGCCGTCGAACCCGGACAACCCCAAGGGTGCCTACACCGCGGCCCGCACCGCCAAGGACCAGGGCGTGCCGATCTCGACGATCTCGTTCGGCACGCCGTACGGCTACGTCGAGATCAACGAGCAACGCCAACCGGTGCCCGTCGACGACGAGATGCTCAAGAAGATCGCCGATCTGTCCGGCGGCGAGGCGTTCACCGCGTCCAGCCTCGAACAGCTGCGCGAGGTGTACGCCAACCTGCAGCAGCAGATCGGCTACGAGACCATCAAGGGTGACGCAAGCACCGGCTGGCTGCGGCTGGGAGCGCTGGCGCTGGCGCTGGCAACGCTTGCGGCGCTGGCCATCAACCGTCGGCTGCCGAACTGAGGCGAGAGCTAAGAAGATATGAACCTTCCGCTGCTGGGACCGGTATCGCTGACGGGCTTCCAACACATCTGGTGGTTCGTGCTGTTCCTGGTCGTGGTGCTGGGTCTGGCGGCCTTCTACGTCATCACCCAACTCGCCAGGCGCCGGCGGCTGCAGCAGTTCGCCAACACCGAGCTGCTCGACAGCGTCGCGCCGAAACGGCCGAGCCCGTGGCGGCACGTTCCGGTGGCGTTGCTGGGAATCGCGTTGCTGCTGTGCACGATTGCGCTTGCCGGGCCCACCCACGATCAGCGGCTCCCACGCAACCGTGCGGTCGTGATGCTCGTCATGGACGTGTCGCAGTCGATGAAGGCCACCGACGTCGAACCCAGCCGCCTGGCGGCCGCGCAGGAAGCGTCGAAGAACTTCGTCGACGAACTCACCCCGGGCATCAACCTGGGCGTGATCGCCTATGCCGGTACCGCGACGGTGCTGGTCTCGCCGACCACCAACCGCGACGCCAGCCGGCGCGCCATCGAAAACTTGCAGGTGGCCGACCGCACCGCAACCGGTGAGGCGATTTTCACCGCGCTGTCGTCGATTTCGACCGTCGGCGCGGTCATCGGCGGCGGCGACACCCCGCCGCCCGCGCACATCGTGTTGTTCTCCGACGGTAAGGAGACCTCGCCGAACAACCCGGACAATCCCAAGGGCGCCTACACCGCGGCCCGGGCCGCCAAGGACCAAGGCGTGCCGATCTCGACGATCTCGTTCGGCACCGCCAACGGTTCGGTCGAGGTCAACGGTGAGCGGGTGCCGGTGCCCGTCGACGACGCGATGTTGAAGCGCATCGCCGAACTCTCCGGCGGCGAGGCCTACACCGCGGCCAACCTCGATGAGCTCAACAAGGTCTACGACACGCTTCAGGATCAGATCGGCTATGAGACCGTCCGCGGCGAGGCCACCACGGGCTGGTTGCGGTTGGCCGCGCTGGTGGCCGCCATCGCGGCCGTGGCGAGCCTGTTGATCAACCGCCGGCTGCCGCTGTGACTTTTTACGCCCAACGGGACAAACCGGCGGAGTGATTTCAGTCAACCGCAGCCCGCACGTTAGGTTGGCGGGCATGACCGAGACTGCAACAGGTGAATCGGCCAGCCAGACGCCCGGCGCCCGTCCGCCGTTCGTGTCCCGTTCGGTGCTGGTCACCGGTGGTAACCGGGGTATCGGGTTGACGATCGCGCAACGCCTGGCCGCCGACGGGCACAAGGTGGCCGTCACGCACCGCGGTTCGGGTGTGCCCGACGAGAACCTGTTCGCCGTCGAGTGCGACGTCACCGACAGCGCCGCCGTCGACCGCGCGTTCACCGAGGTCGAAGAGCATCAGGGCCCCGTCGAGGTGCTGGTCTCCAACGCCGGCATCTCCAAGGACGCCTTCCTCATCCGGATGACCGAGGAGCGGTTCGAGGAGGTCATCAACGCCAACCTCACCGGCGCGTTCCGGGTGGCCCAGCGCGCGTCACGCACCATGCAGCGCAAGCGTTTCGGCCGGATCATCTTCATCGGGTCGGTGTCGGGCATGTGGGGCATCGGCAACCAGTCCAACTACGCGGCCGCCAAGGCCGGCCTGATCGGCATGGCCCGCTCGATCTCCCGTGAGCTGTCGAAGGCCAACGTCACCGCCAACGTGGTGGCCCCCGGCTACATCGACACCGAGATGACCCGTGCGCTCGACGAACGGATTCAGGCCGGGGCGCTGGACTTCATCCCGGCCAAACGGGTCGGCACCGCCGAGGAGGTGGCCGGCGCGGTCAGCTTCCTGGCGTCCGAGGACGCGTCTTACATTGCCGGCGCGGTGATCCCGGTCGACGGCGGCATGGGCATGGGCCACTAGAAGAGATAAAAGGAGGCTTCACATGCAACTTCTACAGGGTAAGCGCATCCTCGTCACGGGGATCATCACCGATTCTTCGATCGCATTCCACATCGCGCGGGTGGCACAGGAAGCCGGCGCCGACGTGGTGCTGACCGGATTCGACCGGATGAAGCTCATCCGGCGCATCGCCGACCGGTTGCCGAAGGAGGCGCCGCTACTCGAACTCGACGTGCAGGACGAGAAGCACCTCGACACGCTCGCCGACCGGATCACCGAGGCGATCGGTGACGGCAACAAACTCGACGGCGTGGTGCACTCGATCGGGTTCATGCCGCAATCGGGGATGGGCATCAACCCGTTTTTCGACGCGCCCTACGAGGACGTCTCCAAGGGCATCCACATCTCGGCCTATTCGTACGCCTCGCTGGCCAAGGCGACGCTGCCGATCATGAACCGCGGCGGCAGCATCGTCGGCATGAACTTCGACCCCACCCGCGCGATGCCCGCCTACAACTGGATGACGGTGGCCAAGAGCGCGCTGGAGTCGGTCAACCGGTTCGTCGCCCGTGAGGCCGGCCCCCACGGAGTGCGGTCCAATCTTGTTGCGGCAGGCCCGATCCGCACGCTGGCGATGAGCGCGATCGTCGGCGGTGCGCTGGGCGAGGAAGCCGGTGAGCAGATGCGGCTGCTCGAGGAGGGCTGGGACCAGCGCGCGCCCGTCGGCTGGGACATGAAGGATCCGACCCCGGTCGCCAAGACGGTGTGCGCCCTGCTCTCGGACTGGCTGCCCGCCACCACCGGCACGGTGATCTACGCCGACGGCGGCGCCAGCACGCAGCTGCTGTAAGCGATGGTCGACCCGGCCTTTGACGCCGTCCTGCTGCTGTCGTTCGGCGGGCCGGAGGGTCAGGCCGACGTGATGCCGTTCCTGGAGAACGTCACCAGGGGCCGCAACATCCCGCGCGAGCGGCTGGCCGACGTCGCCGAGCACTACCTTCACTTCGGCGGAGTGTCGCCGATCAACGGGATCAACCGCGCGCTGATCGACCAATTGCGTGAGCTCATCGACGTTCCGGTCTATTTCGGCAACCGCAACTGGCAGCCGTATGCCGAAGACACCGTCGCCGCGATGGCCGATGACGGCGTTCGGCGCGCGGCGGTGTTCGCCACGTCGGCGTGGGGCGGCTACTCCAGCTGCACCCAGTACGTCGAGGACATCGCCCGGGCGCGCGCGGCCGCGGGCGAGCGCGCCCCGCATCTGGTCAAACTGCGCCAGTACTACGACCATCCGCTGTTCGTGCAGATGTTCGCCGACGCCGTCACCGCCGCCGCGCAGACCGTACCCGACGGTGCGCGGCTGGTGTTCACCGCGCACTCCATCCCGCTGTCCGCCCGGTCCCGTTGCGGTCCGGACCTTTACGCGCGCCAGGTCGCCCACGCCGCCCGGTTGGTCGCGATCGCGGCGGGCTACGACGACTACGACCAGGTGTGGCAATCACGCTCCGGCCCACCACAGGTGCCGTGGCTGGAACCCGATGCGGCCGACCACCTCACCAAGCTCGCCGACGGCGGCACGACGGCGGTGATCGTATGTCCCATCGGTTTCGTCGCCGACCACATCGAGGTGGTGTGGGATCTGGACCACGAACTGCGGCTGCAGGCCCACGGCGCCGGCATCGCGTTCGCGCGGGCCGCCACCCCCAACGCCGACCTCGCGCGGGTGGCCGCCGACCTGTTCGACGAGCTGCGCGCCGGACGCGAACCTGCCCGCGTCACTACGGCGAACCCGCCTCCGCTGCAGGGATATTCGATCGACGGGGTGGTGTGCACCCCCAACTGCGAGGGTTAGTCACGCCACGCGGAGTGCAGGATCTCGGTGACCGCAGCCAACCGCGCCGAACGCACCACGGCCGAAAGCGGCTGCAGCACATCGGAGGCCAGCCGTAGCTCCGAGGAGCTGTGCAGGCCGATGGGAATCAGCCCTGCGCTCACGGTGATGATCGCGTCGACCTGTGCCGCGTTCTCGAGCACTCGAAGCGCCCGGGTCGACGCATGGTCGGGGAGCCGGTGTCGGCGCTCGGATTCCAGCACCTGGGCCACCAGCCCGCGCGGGTCGTCGACATCCAACTCTGCGGCGCCCGCGCGCAACGTGGCCAACGCCTCCGCCGCCGAACGCACCGCCGAGCGCAACTCGTACTCGGCGTCCCCGAGATCCGGCACCGCCGCGGGCGCAACGGCGGGCACCGAGTAGACGGTCCACGCGATCGCGCACGGATACGCATCCTCGTCGGCGTCGTCCTCGAGGTCGGCAAGCTCCGGGTACTCGAAATCAGGTACCAGCCCGACGGCCTCAGCGCCGTCGCCGGTGACGATGACGGCCTCGCCGGCCGTCACCGCATCGCGCTGGAACTGGGTTCCGGCCGGTAAACCACGCACGTCGCCGGGGACCGGCAGCGCGAGCACCACCGGGGGAGTCGACCTCGTGCCCGACGCGGTGCGCAACGTCTGAAGCATCGAGACCGCGCCCGCATCGACCAGATCCGGCCACGGCAGGCCCGTGCGGCCGGCCGCGACGGAGTCATAGGCGAGAACGGAATGCTTTGGTGCCCAAAGTGATAACGCATCGAGGAGATCGTCGGGAGCGGCCGCACCTGCGAGCCAGGCGTTGGCCCACACCGACAACGAAACACTGGGACACCACATGATGGTCGCAGTGTAGTTGTTCACCGGGGCGTATCGCGGACCCGCGCTAGGCTGGCGGTATGCCCGCTGCATTGATCTGGCTTGTCGCCGCGCTGGCCCTCGCCGGGGCCGAAGCGCTGACCGGCGACATGTTCCTGCTCATGCTCGGCGGCGGCGCGCTGGCCGCGGCGGGCTCCAGCCTGATCTTCGATGAGCTGTGGGTCCACGGCGTGGTGTTCGCGGTTGTGTCGGTGCTGCTGCTGGTGCTGGTGCGGCCCGCACTGCGCAGGCAAGTCCAGTCCGGACGCGGCCTGCCCGAGCCGGCCAAGGCGCTGGAGGGCAAGAGCGCGCTGGTGCTCGACCGGGTGGCGCGACATGAGGGACAGGTCAAGCTCGACGGTGAGGTCTGGACCGCGCGCCCGCTGAACTCAGACGATGTGTACGAACAGGGCGACCACGTGACCGTGGTGCACATCGACGGCGCCACCGCCGTCGTCCACAAGCTCGACTAGAGGCACGAAAGAAGGAACCACCATGGACGGTGCCATAGCCGGTTTGATCCTCCTCGCGGTGTTGGTGGTGTTCGCCGCCATCGTCGTCGCCAAGGCGGTCGCGCTGATTCCGCAGGCCGAGGCCGCGGTCATCGAGCGGCTGGGCCGCTACAGCCGCACGGTCAGCGGCCAGCTGACGCTGCTGGTGCCGTTCGTCGACCGCATCCGCGCCAGGGTGGACCTGCGCGAACGCGTGGTGTCGTTTCCGCCGCAGCCGGTGATCACCGAGGACAACCTCACGGTCGCGATCGACACGGTGGTCTACTTCCAGGTCACCAACCCGCAGGCCGCGGTCTACCAGATCAGCAACTACATCGTCGGTGTCGAGCAGCTGACCACGACGACGCTGCGCAACCTGGTCGGTGGGATGACACTGGAGCAGACGCTGACCTCGCGCGACCAGATCAACACCGCGCTGCGCGGTGTGCTCGACGAGGCCACCAACCGCTGGGGGCTGCGGGTGGCGAGGGTGGAGTTGCGCGCCATCGACCCGCCGCCCTCGATCCAGGATTCGATGGAAAAGCAGATGCGCGCCGACCGGGAGAAGCGCGCGATGATCCTGACCGCCGAGGGTCAACGCGAGTCGGCGATCAAGCAGGCCGAGGGGCAGAAGCAGGCGCAGATCCTGGCTGCCGAGGGCGCCAAGCAGGCAGCGATCCTGGCGGCGGAGGCCGATCGCCAGTCGCGGATGTTGCGGGCCCAAGGTGAGCGCGCCGCCCAGTACCTGCAGGCCCAGGGTCAGGCCAAGGCGATCGAGAAGACGTTCGCCGCGATCAAGGCCGGCCGTCCGACGCCTGAGCTGTTGGCCTACCAGTACCTGCAGACCCTGCCGCAGATGGCCAAGGGGGAGGCCAACAAGGTGTGGCTGGTGCCAAGCGATTTCGGCGCCGCGCTACAGGGCTTCGCCAAGCAACTCGGCGCCCCCGGCGACGACGGCGTGTTCCGCTACACCCCGTCGCCGGTCGAGGACGATCTGCCCAAACCCGAAGACGACTCCGACGAAGTGGCCGACTGGTTCTCCACCGAGACCGATCCGGCCATCGCGCAGGCCGTCGCCAGGGCCGAGGCAGAAGCCCGCACTCCGGTGCAGCAGCCGGGTTACCCTGCGCCGCAACTGGATCGGTCGCCGAGCACCCAGCCCGAAGGCTGAGCCGGCGACCTCCAGGCCCTACTGGGCGGGCTTGCGGAACCGCTGGATCCCCCACGCGAGGTGGCCGTCGTCGGCGGCCTGCACCCAGTTGCGCAGGCCGACCACCATCTTGTCGAGGTAGGCCTTCGACGACTGCTGTTCGAGCTCGCCGCGGCGGGCCTCGAGTTCGGAATGCACCCGGTCGTAGTGGGTCCGCAGGTTGTGCACCAGGTCGATCTGCTCGACCACCTCGAACCCGAGCGCCAGCGCGGCCTGCTCGTAAAACCGCATGGATCCCAGGTCGGGCAGGTTGAGCCGGTCGTAGACCGGCTGCAGAACGCCGTCGGGCACATCGTCGGCCTGCATCGGATCGGTGAAGATCATCTCGCCGCCGGGTTTGAGCACCCGGAACGCCTCGCTGAGCACTTTGCGGCGGTCCGACGCGTGCAGGATCGCGTCCTGGGACCACACCACGTCGAACGTGTTGTCCGGTGCGGGGATGTCGTCGAAGCTGCCGTGCACGACGTGGATGCGGTCGGCGAGTCCGGCGGCCACGTTCTTGGCGCGGTTGGCGTCGTTCTGAGTTTCGGAGATGTTCAGACACGTCACCGTGCAACCGGTCGTGGCGACCAGGCGACGTGCCGAACCGCCGTAACCGGAGCCCAGATCGAGCACGTTGCTGCCGGGTTCCAGCCGCGGCAGCCGCTCGATCATCCGGTCGACGGTCTCGACGCTGGCCGCCCGGATATCGCGGGTGGTCTCGTAACAGCCGACGTGGATGTCTTCGCCACCCCAGATCATCGAGTAGAACGCGTCGGCGTCGTCGCTGTCGTAGTAGGCCTCGGCATCCGCGCGGGTGGTCACCGTCGCGTCTTCGGCCACCGACTTCTCGGCGATGTGGATGAAGAAGTCGGGCTCGTTCTCCTGGTAGGTCTCCTGGAAGTCGCCGTAGGTGCGGACCCGTTCGAACCCGGCCTCGCGCATCAGGCGCCGAACGTAGTTCTTGCGCAACGGGTACATGTTGAGCGTGTACTTGGAGCCGTCCGGGAACTCGTAGGTGAAGCGGGCCAACCCGTCGTCGATGTGCTCGGGTTCGGCCGACACCTGATCACCGCAGTAGTAGTACTTGTGTTTGGACGAGAAGCCGTTGTCGAGCATTTCGTCGTAGTTGCGCTGGTCCAGGATCAGGATCCCGTCGTGGCGCAGCGCAGCGTAGAACTCGGCCAGCGCGCGGCGCCGGTCCTGCTCGTCGTGCAGGTGGGTGAACGAGTTACCGAGGCAGATGATCGCGTCGTACTTGCCCTGGATGCCGCGGTTCAACTGCCGCCAATCGGCCTGCACGGTCTTGAGGATCAGCCCGCGGCGTTGGCCGTTCTCGAACGCTTTGGCCAGCATCGCCGCCGAACCGTCGGCGCTGGTGACGTCGAAGCCCGCCTTCGTGAGACGCACGGAATGAAATCCGGTGCCGGTCGCCACGTCGAGCACAGTCTGCTTATTGCGCGCCCGCAGTACGTCGATGAAGAACTGTCCCTCGGACTGGGCACGCGCCTCCCAGTCGATCAGCTCGTCCCACTTCTCGACGAAGCTCATCACGTATTCGCCTCGGTACAGATCGGTTTCGCGATCGGCTAGCGGGTCGTCGCCGTAACTCTGTTCGCGCAAAACCAATTCCGCGTTGTCTTGAAGGCCAGGTGGCCGGGACACTTCAACCTCCTCCTGTCGTCGTGCTCCCAACGTCGACACGCGAAAGAGCACTGGTCACGCGGGCGGAAAACACTGCGGTGGGACCAAGAATCGTGCGGAGGGCGAGCTGGCCGCACCGGCCAACGCTCGAATCATCCTCGCTTTTCACCGCTTAACCAGCCTAACGGTTGCCGATAACGCAGGTCACAGCGGGTCAGCGGCAAGTTCATCTTCGGTCGAGATCGCCTGTGCCACAGGAGGAGCCACTTCTGCCGAATGGTGGCGGCGATGCGCGCGGAGTTCGTACACCAAACCGGCGATGCCGACGCTGGCGGTGCACGCCGACACCAACACCAGCAGCGGGTTGACGTTGCCGGTGAGCGCGTCGCCGAGGATGACCACGGCCGCGGTGCCGGGGAGCAGTCCGACCAAGGTCGCCAGGGTGTAGGGCAGCGCCCGCACCGCAGAGGCGCCCGCGGCGTAGTTCAGCACCGAGAACGGCACGGCGGGGATCAACCGCATAGACACCACGGTCGGCCAACCCCGTTGGCGAAGCCGCGCGTCCAGCAAGTCGATGCGCGGATGGCGCACCACGCGCGCCAGCTGCCAGCCGACGGCGCGGACCAACAGCAACGCGATCAGGGCGCTGACGGTGGCCGCCACCACCGCCAGCGGGATGCCGAGCGCCGGGCCGAAGAGCAATCCCGCGGCCAACGTGAAGGCCGTGCGCGGAAACGGGAAGACCGTCGCCACGATGTGCGCGCCCAGAAACGCCAGCGGGAACCACGGCCCGACCGAGGTGGCCCAGTCACGCAGTTGAATCGCGGTCGGCAGGGGCACGAGCAGCGCGAATGCGATGAGGATCACAATCGCGGCGACGATCGTGACGACGCGTCGCCGGGGCACGCCGGTAGCCGTGACGATCACCGCCGCGCGGACCGCGCGCAGGGTGCTGACGACGGTGTTCACGCCTACTAAGAGTACGGAACCCCGCCCGGTATCGGCGCTCGGCGGCGCGGGGAGTCGCCTGCCCGGCGAACAACGGCTCCGGGGTGATCAATTAGCCTGATGGCGTGCAGAAATCCACTGCGATCGAAGCCGATGTCCAGCGTTGGCGCTCGGCGGTGGCCGGGGTGTTGGCGAAGAGCACCAAGCGGGACCCCGCCGATCTGCCCGCCGAACCCGAACGGCTGCTCGACTCGCCGACCTACGAGGGCTTCCCGATCCGCCCGTTGTACACCAGCCTCGACGCCGTCGCCGAGCATCCGCTGCCCGGCCAGTGGCCCTACGTTCGCGGCGGCGACGCGCTGCGCGACGTCAAGGCGGGCTGGAAGGTCGCCGAGGCCTTCCCAACCAACGGCTCGACCGCGGCCGGTGAGCAGAACGGCGCCCTGCTGCTCGCGCTGACCGAAGGTGTCAGCAGCCTGGTACTCACGATCGGCGGACCCGACGGGGTGCCCGCGGCCGAACTGGACCGGCTGCTCGACGGCGTATTCCTCGACCTGGTCCCGGTGGTGCTGGACGCGGGAAGCGACTACGTCGCCGCCGCCGACGCAGTTCTGGCCCTGTTGGCCGATTTCGACGACGACCAACGCGCGCGGTTGTCGCTGGACCTGGGCGCCGATCCGCTGACCGCCGCGGTCAGCGGCAGATCCGCGCCCGACATCGCCGACGTCGTGCAGACCGCGACCAAGGTCACCGGCCATCACGGACACGTGCGGGCCATCACGGTCGACGGCCCGGCGTTCCACAACATCGGCGCCAACGCATCGTGGGAGCTGGCGGGCAGCATCGCGGCGGCGGTGACGTATCTGCGGCTGCTTGGCGACGGTGGCGTCGGCGGGGTCGATGCGCTGCGTCAGATCAGCTTCCGGCTGGCCGCCGACGATGACCAGTTCATGACGATCGCGAAGATGCGTGCGGCGCGGCTGCTGTGGGCGCGGGTGGCTGAGGTCATCGGCGGGGCCGAAGCGGGGGCAGCGACGCTGCACGCGGTGACGTCGTTGCCGATGATGGCCAAACGCGATCCGTGGGTGAACATGTTGCGCACCACGCTGGCCGCCTTCTCTGCGGGCGTCGGCGGCGCAGACACCGTGCAGGTGCATCCGTTCGACGTCGCGATCGTCGGCGGATTTCCCGGCACCGCAGCCAGTTTCGCGCGCCGCATCGCCAGAAACACGCAGCTGCTGCTGATCGAGGAGTCCCATGTCGGCCGGGTGCTCGACCCGGCGGGGGGCTCCTGGCACGTCGAAGACCTCACCGAGCGACTGGCCGAGCAGGCGTGGAAACAGTTTCAGGACATCGAATCCCGCGGCGGTTTCCAGACGGCTCGCGACTACGTCGTCGAACAGATCACCGAGGTGGCCGAGCGGCGCGCGGCCGACATCGCCCACCGCCGGACCGCGATCACCGGTGTCAACGAATATCCGAACCTCGGTGAACCGCCGCTGCCGCCGGGGGAGTCGCTGCCCGGCGTGGCCCGCTACGCGGCGGGATTCGAAGCGCTGCGGGACCGCAGCGACGCGTTCCTGGAGCGCACCGGCGCCAGGCCGGCGGTCCGGTTGCTGCCGCTGGGTCCGCTTGCCGAACACAACATCCGGGCGACGTTCGCGACGAACCTGTTGGCCTCCGGCGGTATCGAGGCCGTGACCGACGCAGACGGGGCGGACCCGGTGAAGGTGGCAGTGATCTGCGGCACCGACGCCCGCTATGCGACCGAGGCGTCGGCCGCCGTCGATGCCTCGCGTCGCTCGGGTGTCGAGCACGTGCTGCTGGCCGGACCGGAACAGGCGGTCGCCGAGGCCGATTCGAAACCGGACGGCTACCTGACGGTCAAGATCGACGCGGTCAGCGTGTTGTCGGACCTGCTCACCAGATTGGGGGCCTGAGATGACTGTCAACGATGTCGCCGGGACGGATATCGCAAGCTTCGCCGACGTGCCGTTGCGCGGCGAGCAGACGCCGGCGCCGCCGACACCGGCCGACGTCGCAGCCCATGTCGAAGCCGCCGCCGCTGCCCACGGCTATGCCGCGGAGCAACTGACCTGGGGAACCCCGGAGGGCGTCGACGTCAAACCGGTCTACGTCGGCGCCGACCGGGAGGCCGCCGTCGCGGCCGGCTACCCGCTGGACACCTTCCCGGGGGAACCGCCCTACATCCGCGGGCCGTATCCGACCATGTACGTCAACCAGCCCTGGACCATCCGTCAGTACGCCGGGTTCTCCACCGCCGCGGAATCCAACGCGTTCTACCGGCGCAACCTGGCCGCCGGCCAGAAGGGTTTGTCGGTGGCGTTCGACCTGGCCACTCACCGCGGCTACGACAGCGACCATCCGCGGGTGCAGGGCGACGTCGGAATGGCCGGCGTGGCAATCGATTCGATCCTGGACATGCGGCAGCTTTTCGACGGCATCGACCTGTCGACGGTGTCGGTGTCGATGACGATGAACGGCGCGGTGCTGCCCATCCTGGCGCTGTATGTGGTGGCCGCCGAGGAGCAGGGTGTGCCGCCGGAGAAACTGGCGGGGACCATCCAGAACGACATCCTCAAGGAGTTCATGGTCCGCAACACCTATATCTATCCGCCGAAGGCGTCGATGCGGATCATCTCCGACATCTTCGGCTACACCAGCGCGAAGATGCCGAAGTTCAACTCGATATCGATCTCGGGCTACCACATCCAAGAGGCCGGTGCCACAGCGGATTTGGAGCTGGCCTACACGCTGGCCGACGGAGTCGAGTACATCAAGGCAGGGCTGGACGCCGGGCTGGACATCGACAAGTTCGCGCCGCGGCTGTCGTTCTTCTGGGGCATCGGGATGAACTTCTTCATGGAGGTGGCCAAGCTGCGCGCCGGGCGGATGCTGTGGAGTGAGCTCGTCGCGCAGTTCGAACCCAAGAACCCCAAATCGCTGTCGCTGCGCACCCACTCGCAGACGTCGGGCTGGTCGTTGACCGCGCAGGATCCGTTCAACAACGTCGCGCGCACCTGCATCGAGGCGATGGCGGCCACCCAGGGCCACACCCAGTCGCTGCACACCAACGCGCTCGACGAGGCGCTGGCGTTGCCGACCGATTTCTCGGCCCGCATCGCCCGCAACACCCAGCTGCTGTTGGCGCAGGAGTCCGGCACCACCCGCCCGATCGACCCGTGGGGCGGCTCCTACTACGTCGAGTCGCTGACCCGGGCGCTGGTGGAGAAGGTCCGCGAGCACATCCACGAGGTCGACGAGCACGGCGGCATGGCGCAGGCGATCAGCGACGGCATCCCCAAGCTGCGCATCGAGGAGGCCGCCGCACGCACCCAGGCCCGCATCGACTCCGGGGCGCAGCCGGTGATCGGCGTCAACAAGTACCAGGTCGACGAGGACCACGAGATCGAGGTGCTCAAGGTCGAGAACAGCAGGGTCCGCGCCGAGCAGCTGGCCAAGCTGGAGCAGCTGCGCGCCGACCGCGATCAGGGCGCCGTCGACGCCGCGCTGCAAGCCTTGAGCCGGGCCGCCGAATCGGACGGCAACCTGCTCGAGTTGGCCGTCGACGCAGCCCGCGCGAAAGCCACCGTCGGCGAGATTTCCGACGCGCTGGAGAAGGTTTGGGGCCGCCATCAGGCCGAGATCCGTACCATCGCCGGGGTCTACCGCGACGAAGTCGGAAAGGTCAGCAACATCTCAAGCGCGAGCGAGTTGGTGCAGGAGTTCGCCGAGGCCGACGGCCGTCGGCCACGCATCCTGGTGGCCAAGATGGGGCAGGACGGCCACGACCGCGGGCAGAAGGTCATCGCCACCGCGTTCGCCGACATCGGCTTCGACGTCGACGTCGGCTCGCTGTTCTCCACCCCCGACGAGGTGGCCCGGCAAGCCGCCGACAACGACGTGCACGTCGTCGGGGTCTCCTCGCTGGCCGCGGGGCACCTCACGCTGGTGCCCGCGCTGCGCGAGGCGCTGGCCGAGGTCGGCAGGCCCGACATCATGGTCGTGGTCGGCGGCGTCATTCCGCCCGGTGACTTCGACGAGCTCTACGCCGCCGGGGCCACGGCGATCTTCCCGCCGGGCACTGTGATCGCCGACGCCGCGGTCGGTCTGCTCAAGAAGCTGGCCGAGCGGTTGGGATACCAGCTGAGCTAAATGGTCGCCACCAAGCTTGCGTCGGGCATTTCGCAGGGCGACCGCGCCGCGCTGGCCAAGGCGATCACGCTGGTCGAATCCACCCGGCCCGACCACCGTGAACAGGCCCAGCAGCTGCTGCTCGAGCTGACCCCGAACGCCGGTGACGCCATGCGCGTCGGGATCACCGGGGTGCCCGGCGTCGGCAAGTCGACGACGATCGAGGCGCTGGGCATGTACCTCATCGAGCAGGGTCATCGCGTCGCGGTGCTGGCAGTCGACCCGTCGTCCACCCGCACCGGCGGATCGATTCTCGGCGACAAAACCCGGATGGCGCGGCTGGCAGTGCACCCCGACGCCTACATCCGCCCGTCGCCGACGTCGGGCACGCTGGGTGGGGTCGCCAAGGCGACCCGGGAGACCATCGTGCTGCTGGAGGCCGCCGGCTTCGACGTCATCCTGGTCGAGACCGTCGGCGTCGGACAGTCCGAGGTGACGGTCGCCGACATGGTGGACACGTTCGTGTTCCTGACCCTGGCGCGCACCGGGGATCAGTTGCAGGGCATCAAAAAGGGTGTCCTCGAACTGGCTGACGTCGTCGTGGTGAACAAGGCCGACGGCGAGCATGCGGTGGAGGCCAGAAAGGCCGCCCGCGAGTTGTCCCAGGCGATCCGGCTGATCTATCCGCGCGAGACGCTGTGGCGCCCGCCCGTGCTGACGATGAGCGCGCTGGAAGGTGTCGGCCTGGCCGAGGTGTGGGACACCGTGCTCAAACACCGTCAGGTGCTCACCGAGGCGGGGGAGTTCGAGGTGCGCCGCCGCGACCAGCAGGTCAACTGGACGTGGTCGATGGTGCGCGACGCGGTGCTGGACCGTGTGCTGTCACATTCGGCAGTAAAGGAGATCCGCGCCGAAGTCGAGCGCCAGGTCAGATCCGGCGAGTTGACCCCTGCCCTTGCTGCACAACGGCTTCTCGATGCGGCTGAACTCGGCTGACCTAACAAATGGGTAACGGCTGGTTTATTTGCCGGGCTAACAGGTAAATTAGATTCATTGTGGCGTACGTCAATAATGGGGAGCGCAGCGTCGCACTCCCGCACGGTGTCCAGGGCGCGGCCGACGCGAACTTCGCGTGTTCTCTGCGCGCGTTCTCCCAGCTGTTCCCGGGGCGCCGATTCGGCGGCGGCGCCTTGGCGGTCTACCTGCACGGCGAACCGGTCGTCGACGTGTGGACCGGTTACTGCGACCGGCGCGGCACCGAGTACTGGACCGCCGACACCGGCGCCATGGTCTTCTCGGTCACCAAAGGCATGGCGTCGACCGTCATCCACCGACTGGCCGACCGCGGGCTGATCGACTACGACCGGCCGGTGGTCAAGTACTGGCCGGAGTTCGGCGCCAACGGCAAGGAAGCGATCACCGTGCGCGAGGTGATGCAGCACCGCGCCGGGCTGTCGCACCTCAACGGCTGCACCAAGGCCGAGTTGCTCGACCACCAGGCGATGGAGAAGCGGGTCGCGGCCGCGCCGGTGAACCGGCTGCTGTACGGGCATCAGGCGTATCACGCGCTGACGTACGGCTGGCTGATGTCGGGACTGGGACGCGCCGTCACCGGCAAGGGGATGCGCGATCTGATACGCGAAGAACTCGCCGAGCCGCTCAACACCGACGGGCTGCACCTGGGCCGTCCACCGGCGAAGGCTCCGACCCGTGCCGCGCAGATCCTCGCACCGCAGGGCACGATGGCCAACCCGGTCTTCAACTTCGTCGCGCCGCGCGTGGCCGCGATGGGCATATCGGGCATGTTCGGCTCGATGTACTTCCCGGGCATGAAGGCCGTCGTACAGGGCGACACACCGTTTCTGGACTCCGAGATCCCCGCGGCCAACGGCGTGGCCACCGCCAGGGCGCTGGCCAAGATGTACGGCGCGATCGCCAACGGCGGCCGCATCGAAGACAGCCAGTTCCTCTCCCAGGAGCGCGTTGCGGCGCTGACCGGGAAACCGGTGTACTGGCCGGACCGAAACATCTTCGTACCGCTGAGTTTTCACCTCGGCTACCACTCCGTGCCGTTCCCGCCGGGTTTCCTGCCCGGCTTCGGGCACGCCGGGTTGGCGGGCTCGGTCGGGTGGGCCGACCCGTCAACGGGGCTGTCGTTCGGCTTCGTGCACAACCGGCTGCTCACCAGAATGGTGTTCGACCAGGTCACGTTCGCCGCACTGGGAACGCTGATCCGCCGCGACGCCGCCAAGGCGCGACGACGCGGTTACGAGACGGTGCCCGGGTTCGGCGCGCCGTACTACCCGGCGCTCAAACCGGTCGCGGGTTAGCGGTCAGGAGTTCGCGCTGGTGAACCACTTGGTCTTGTTGCGCCACGACTCCGCGGAGGTGATCGCGAACCCGGCGCCGCAGCCGCACGCGAACACCCACACGAGCACCGAACCGTTGTCCCAGGCCTGCAGCTGAGGAATGAACGCGGTGGCGAGCCGGGCCAGACACGCAGCCACACCAGAGGCCGACGCGACGAGGTAAATGTTGGCGACCTTGCGCGAACGCGGGTCCTGACGGAGCACCATCAGCGCCCGCGCACCGTAGCCCAGCAAGTAAATCAGGGTGGCGCACAGCAGCAGCCAGTACATGTTGAGCCAGAAGTCGGTGGGCACTGTGAAGAAGTCGGGCCGGTAGATCTTGGCGCCGTTGCCGAGCGTGAAGGTCACCAGCAGCAGCGGGATGCACAGCGTTGCGGGTAACTCGACGTACTGCTTGAAGGAGCGCTGCAGGTCATGGTCGTCTTGAAGCCGGCCGAGGGTGTTGTAGACGACCGCGGAGGCGGCCACGATGTAGAGGTCGTGGCCGATGTAGTCCTCGAGATTGTATTTGCCGGTGAGCGAGTGCAGCATGACGCCGACCGTCTCGGACGCCCACGGCGACATCAGCAAAACGGCGCCGCCTTGCAAGGCGATGTTCAGTGTCGCCGCAAACTCCCACCGCGATGACCACGTGACCCGACGAATCCACAAGCTCCACGCGATACAGCAAAGCGTGATCACGATGAGTGTCGCCAGAGCCATTTGGTTCGCCTTAGAGCCGCGGTGTACTCAGCAAAGTATAGGGCTAGAGCGGGGGTGCGTCACTGCGTGGCTTGAGTTCAGAAAGTTTGGGGGGTCGCGACGTACGCGTGGCTTTCGTTTCGCGTACAGCAGTGACGGTGAAAGCGGGGGACTCGACGTAGCTCCACACCTCTTGGCGGCTCATCAAGCCGAAGCGGATTTGCAGGTCCGGATAGCTGAGATCGAACCTTTCAGCCACCCGCCGCAGCTCCTCGGCGTTCGGATAGTCGGATTCCTTGATGCGCCGGTAATACGTGCTGCTCGACGTTCCCAGCGCGTCGTAGATGTCCTTGGCTTCGACCTCTCCGTCAAGGAGATAGTCGAGCAGGGCCTTGAGCTGTCTGCCGTTCTCGTCGGTGCGTGGCACCCCAACACCTTAAACCAATCTCCTGTTCTTGGGCAGTCCCGTCCGCAAACAGGAAATAGTTGCTTTAATTGACACAGCCGTCACAGTTTTGGGAGGGGTCTCCCATATTTGGGACATGTCCGCTATCTTGATGCCCATGGTTGCTCCCTTTCTGGACACGCCCACAAAACAGGTTGGGCGCCCGGTCGGCAATTTTGCTCTAGCAACAGTCAGCATCGCCGACTACGACATCGCCGAAGCTGCGACTACTGACACGTCGGCCGCCATGGCGAAGGTGTCCACCCCGGCGAACGACGAGTTGACCGCCGAACTCGACGGCGCCACCGAATGGCTGGGCCTGGCCCCGGGCGAGATCCTTCTGGCCGCGCTGACCCGCACCATCGCCCGCACCCTGGGCGAGGGCGTCGTCGCGGTCGATGTCGCCAGTGGGCGCGGTCCGCTGCTCGACGCCGTTCCGCTGGTATGCGCGACCTCGCACCAGATGAGCGCCACCGACGTCCTCGCCGGCGTGCACCGCGCGCTGGCGGCAGGGTCCGAAAGCCTCGCGTCGGCGCCCTCGGAGGTGTACTTCAACTTCATCGGCGAGGCGCCGGACGAGGCTCAGCCCGTCCAGGAGACCCCGCCGACGCTCGGCCATCTGCTGGAGGTCCGGATGTACCGTGCCGACGGCGACATCCACATCGACTGGTGGTACGACACCCGCGGGTTCACCGGCCACACGATCACCGAACTGTGCGAGCAGTTCCCGCTGGCCCTCTACGAGATGACCTCGGACGCGCTGCCACCGTTCTGACCATTAAGATCGGGTCATCGGCGTCGAACCGGCCATCACCGGGGAGCCTTCGGAAGAACGGCTGATCCAGCCCAGTAGAACCGAACGGGTGGGCCCGTCATCGCCCGAAGTGAGCGGCGCGCCTATCGGTGCGCAAGCGGGGTGGTACCGCGGCGCTCGCGCACCGCGCGAGGTCGTCCCCGTGCTTGACACAACATCAGGCACAGGAGAGCAGTGACCGCCTATCCGAAGCCGAGCAGCGGAGCGCCGAACTTTCCGGCGTTGGAAACCGACGTGCTGGCCTACTGGGACCGCGACGACACGTTCCGCGCCAGCATCGCCCGTCGTGCCGATGCGCCGGAGTACGTGTTCTACGACGGCCCGCCGTTCGCCAACGGCCTGCCGCACTACGGGCATCTGCTCACCGGCTACGTCAAAGACATCGTGCCGCGCTACCGCACCATGCGCGGTTACAAGGTGGAGCGCCGCTTCGGCTGGGACACCCATGGTCTGCCCGCCGAACTCGAGGTGCAGCGTCAGCTCGGCATCACCGACAAGGCGCAGATCGAAGAGATGGGCATCGAGAAGTTCAACGACGCCTGCCGGGCATCGGTGCTCAAGTACACCGACGAATGGCGGGCGTACGTCACCCGCCAGGCGCGCTGGGTGGACTTCGACAACGACTACAAGACGCTGGACATCGGCTTCATGGAGTCGGTGATCTGGGCGTTCAAACAGCTCTGGGACAAAGGCCTCGCCTACGAAGGCAACCGCGTCCTGCCGTACTGCTGGAACGACGAGACCCCGCTGTCCAGCCACGAGTTGCGGATGGACGACGACGTCTACCAGAGTCGGCAGGATCCGGCGATCACCGTCGGGTTTCGGGTCACCGGCGGGGCGTTCGAGGGCGCGTACCTGCTGATCTGGACCACCACGCCGTGGACGCTGCCGTCCAACCAGGCCGTCGCCGTGCACCCGGACGTCACCTACGCCCACGTGCAGGGACCCGACGGCAGGCGCTACGTGCTGGCGCAGGCGCGGTTGGCGGCCTACGCGCGCGAGCTCGGTGAGGAGCCCGAGGTGCTGGGTACCGTTTCCGGCCGCGACCTGCTGGGCACCGGCTACCTGCCGCCGTTCCCGTACTTCACCGCCGACGCGGGCAACGCGTTTGCGGTGCTGCCCGCCGACTTCGTCAGCACCGAGGACGGCACCGGCATCGTGCACATGTCACCGGCCTACGGGGAGGACGATATGGCCACGGCCAAGGCCGCGGGCATCGTCGCCGTCACACCCGTCGACGCCAAGGGCCGGTTCGACGACACCGTGCCCGACTACGCCGGCCAGCACGTTTTCGACGCCAACCCGCAGATCATCCGCGACCTGAAGGACCAAACCGGCTCCGCCGCGGCCAATGGCGCGGTGCTGCTACGCCACGAGACCTACGACCACTCCTATCCGCACTGCTGGCGGTGTCGCAACCCGTTGATCTACCGCGCGGTGTCGTCGTGGTTCATCAAGGTCACCGACTTCCGCGACCGCATGGTCGAGCTGAACCAGGACATCACCTGGTATCCCGAACACGTCAAGGACGGTCAGTTCGGTAAGTGGCTGGCCGGCGCGCGGGATTGGTCGATCTCGCGAAACCGCTACTGGGGCACGCCGATTCCAGTGTGGAAGTCCGACGATCCGGCATATCCGCGCATCGACGTCTACGGCAGCCTCGACGAGCTTGAGCGTGATTTCGGGGTGCGCCCCGATGACCTGCACCGGCCCTACATCGACGAGCTGACCCGGCCCAATCCCGACGACCCCACCGGCCGCTCGACCATGCGGCGCATCGAGGACGTGCTCGACGTGTGGTTCGACTCCGGATCGATGCCGTTCGCGCAGGTGCACTACCCGTTCGAGAACGCCGACTGGTTCGTCGGACGCGGCACCGAAGAGCCGCACTTCCCGGGCGACTTCATCGTCGAGTACATCGGCCAGACCCGCGGCTGGTTCTACACACTGCATGTGCTGGCCACCGCGCTGTTCGACAAGCCGGCGTTCAAAACCTGTGTGGCACACGGGATCGTGCTCGGCAACGACGGGCAGAAGATGAGCAAGTCGCTGCGCAACTACCCCGACGTCACCGAGGTGTTCGACCGCGACGGTTCCGACGCGATGCGCTGGTTTTTGATGGCGTCGCCGATCCTGCGCGGCGGCAACCTCATCGTCACCGAACAGGGCATCCGCGACGGCGTGCGCCAGGTGCTGCTGCCGCTGTGGAACGCCTACACGTTTTTGTGCCTGTACGCGCCGAAGAAGGGCACCTGGCGCACCGACTCGACGCACGTGCTGGACCGCTACATCCTGGCCAAGCTCGCCGCGTTGCGCGACGATCTCACCGAGGCGCTGGACGTCTGCGACATCTCCGGCGCCTGCGACCAGTTGCGCCAGTTCACCGATGCGCTGACCAATTGGTATGTGCGGCGGTCGCGTTCGCGGTTCTGGGAGGAACACCCCGACGCGATCGACACGCTGCACACCGTGCTGGAGGTCACCGCCCGGTTGGCGGCGCCGCTGCTGCCGTTGACCACGGAGAAGATCTGGCGCGGCGTGACCGACGAGCGGTCGGTGCACCTGACCGACTGGCCGGAAGCCGATCTGCTGCCCGCCGACCCCGACCTGGTCGCGACCATGGACCTGGTTCGTGAGGTGGCCTCTGCGGGGTCGTCGTTGCGCAAGGCCAAGAAGCTACGCGTGCGGCTGCCGCTGCCGAAACTGACTGTGGCGGTGGAAAACCCGCAACGCCTGCAGCCGTTCACCGACCTGATCGCCGACGAGCTCAACGTCAAGGCGGTGGAGCTGACCGACGATATCGCGGCATACGGCCGCTTCGAGCTGACCGTCAACGCGAAGGTGGCCGGGCCGCGCCTCGGCAAGGACGTGCAGGCCGCGATCAAGGCGGTCAAAGCGGGTGAGGCGGTGGCGAATCCCGACGGCACGCTGACGGCGGGTCCGGCGGTGCTTGGGCCCGAGGAGTACAGCTCGCGGCTGGTGGCCGCGGACCCACGGGAGACGAAGCGCAGCGGAGCTCGACCCGAAGACACGCACACCGCGGCGCTGCCCGACGGGGCGGGCCTGGTGGTGCTGGACGCGACCGTGACGCCCGAACTGGAGGCCGAAGGCTGGGCGCGCGACATGATTCGCGAGTTTCAGGAAGCCCGGCGGCGTGGCGGTCTGGATATCGGCGACCGCATCGAATTGGAGTTGACCGTTCGAGAATTTCCCGATGGTTGGCGCGAGGACCTGAAGGACCTCATCGCCAATGAGTTGTTGGCGACCCGCTTCACTATCGAGCCCGATCCGAGTCTGCGGCTGCGCGCACAGGATGAGCATGACGGATGGATAACTGGAACTGTGGGCGACGGCTACCCATTCCGGCTCAGGAGAAGGGCCGAGACCCCGAAAAGGTAGCTCTGCGCCGAGTGTGGGCTAGATAGACGCGTCTCGCGATTTTGCGTGATACAACCCCACACTCGGCCCAAGGCCCGCACATCAGGAGCGAACAACCACCGCGGCGCGCCCGGCGAGCGATACCTCGTCGCCGGCGCTGAGCTTTCGCCCGCGTCGTTGCTCGACCTCGCCGTTGACGCTGACCAGGCCGTTGGCGATGACGGCCTTGGCGTCGGCGCCAGAATCGATCAGCCCGGCGAGCTTGAGGAACTGGCCGAGCCGAATGGTGTCGTCGGTGATCGCGACTTCATCAGTAGCCACCCCGCCAGGATGGCACGACCCCAATAGCATCAGCAGATGTGGACGGTCGCTGGGTGCTGCACCTCGACATGGACGCGTTCTTCGCGTCCGTCGAGCAGCTGACCCGGCCCACCCTGCGCGGGCGTCCCGTGCTGGTGGGCGGGCTCGGCGGGCGGGGCGTCGTCGCGGGTGCAAGCTACGAGTCGCGGGTGTTCGGCGCCCGCTCGGCGATGCCGATGCACCAGGCGCGCCGGCTGGTCGGGATCTCGGCCGTGGTGTTGCCGCCGCGCGGCGTGGTCTACGGGGTCGCGAGCCGCCGCGTGTTCGACACCGTGCGCACAGTCGTGCCTGTGCTGGAACAGCTTTCGTTCGACGAAGCGTTCGGCGAGCCCGCGGAGCTGGCGGGCGCGTCGGGCGACGAGGTGGAGGCGTTCTGTCGGGCACTGAAGGCCAGGGTGTTCGACGAGACCGGGCTGGTGGCCTCCGTCGGCGCGGGCTCCGGCAAGCAGGTCGCCAAGATCGCCTCCGACCTGGCCAAGCCCGACGGCATCCGGGTGGTGCGCCGCAACGAGGAACGCGCGCAGCTCGACCGGTTGCCGGTGCGCCGGCTGTGGGGCATCGGGCCCGTCGCCGAGGAAAAGCTGCATCGGCTCGGCATCGAGACCATCGGGGCGTTCGCCGCGCTGAGCGACGCCGAAGCCGCCAACATCCTCGGCGGCACCGTCGGTCCCGCGCTGCACCGGCTCGCCAGGGGCATCGACGAGCGGCCCGTCGCCGAGAACGCGCCCGCCAAACAGATCAGCGCCGAATCCACCTTCCCCGCCGACCTGATCACGCTGGACCAGCTGCGCGAGGCGGTCGGCACCATCGGCGAACACGCCCACACCCGGTTGCAGAAGGACGGTCGCGGCGCGCGCACGGTCACCGTCAAGCTGCGCAAGTCCGACATGAGCATCCTCACCCGCTCGGCCACCCTGCCGTACGCCACCGTCGACGCCGCCACGTTGATCGCCACCGCGCGGCGGCTGCTTCTGGACCCGGTCGAGATCGGCCCGATCCGCCTTGTCGGCGTTGGCTTTTCGGGGCTGTCCGAAGTGCGCCAGGAGTCACTGTTCCCCGATCTGGACCTTGTCGCAGAAGAGGTGTCCGACACCGAATTGCCGCCGACGTTGACCGAGGTCGCGGCCACCGCGCCGGCGTGGCGCATCGGCGACGACGTGACGCACACCGAGCACGGACACGGCTGGATCCAGGGCGCCGGGCACGGCGTGATGACGGTTCGGTTCGAGACCCGCAGCACCGGGCCCGGTGTCGCGCGCACCTTTCCCGACGACAGCGCCGACATCGCCCGCGCCAACCCGGTGGACAGCCTGGACTGGTCGGACTACCTCGCGGAGTTCAACCGCTACCAGAGCTCGCCGTAGCGGGGGGCCAGCGCGAACCCGTGCGAGTTGTAGGTCTCGCAGCGCACCACGGAGTCGGCTTCGACCGCGCAGGTGGCGCCCCAGTTCTCCAGCCGGTGTCCCACCGGAAGGACGTCGACGTCGCGGGTGAACGTCGCGTCCTCGGAGTGGCGGTACTGCGCGGGGGCCCAGCTGTTGACGACGGTCTGGTTGACCCCCGGCGGCGCGTCGTCGGGAACGGCGTCGCAGCCCACCGGACCGCCGTTGGGTCCGATCCCACAGAAGCGGCCGTCGGGTGTCTTGAAGAAGACGAAATAGAAGTCGTGGGGCGTGCTGTAGCGGCCCTGGGCCAGCGGATAGTCGCGGATGTCCTTGACGTTGGGGTCGGGCGCGGGCTCGGCGACCGCGACCGGTGCCGCGGCGACGGCCAAGCCGACGAGCCCCGCGGTGAGGGCGGCGCGAAGAACGGTCACCGTTCCTCTCTATCAGCCCCAGCGGGCGAAGGTGTCGGCGACGGGGCGATCGGCGCCCAGCGTCGCCATCAGCAGCACCCGGGCCTGCGGCGAGCGCAGCCGCGGCACCACGACGGCGCCCGCGTCGACCAGTTCGGCGCCCGGTCCGTAGCTGGCGGTCACCCGTCCGCCGGGGACCCGGGTGGTCACCGCCACCGCGACCCCCGCCGCGCAGTGCCGGCGCACCCCGTCGATCAGCGCCTGCCCGGCATTGCCCGCGCCCAGCGCCTCCACCACGATGCCCCGGGCTCCCGCGGCCACACACGCGTCCAGCGCGGCCGTGTCCGCTCCGGGATACGCGGCGACGATGTCGACCCGCGGCGCCGCCGCTGCCTTCTGCTCGCCGAGGTACGGTCGCTCCTTCCGGGCGTGCAGCGTGACGTCACCGTCGGCGACGCTGCCCAGTGCCCGGCCGGTGAAACACTGCAGGTCGTCGGTTGTCTCTTTGTGCATCGCCAGCGGCTGCCAGACGGTGTTCGCGAAGCTCACCGCGACGCCAAGACCGCGGGCCGTCGGGCTGGCGGCCAACGTCAGCGCGTTGCGCAGGTTGGCCGGTCCGTCGGCGTCGGCGGCGTCGGCGCTGCGTTGCGCGCCGGTGAGCACGATCGGCACCGGGCCGTCGTAGGTGAGCTCCAACCACAGGGCCGTCTCCTCCATGGTGTCGGTGCCGTGGGTGACCACCACACCGGCCGCGTCGCCGGGCAGGGCCGTACGGATCCGGTCCCAGTCGGCCGGGGTCAGCTGCGAGCTGTCGACGGCCATCAGGTCGACGACCTGGACGTCGAGGCCCGAGGTCAGGTCCGCGCCGCTGCGCGCCGGGCGCTTGATGCCGTCATCGCCTGCGGCGGCGGCGATGGTGCCACCCGTGGTGACGACGACGAGGTGAGCCATGGGCCGAATTCTTCCTCATCGAATCTTTGGAATGATGGAGGTGTGACTGATGAAGCCCGGCCCGTGACCGACGAGGGCGAGCACGCCGCCGTGCCCGACGACGCGGCGCCGCAGCCTGCGCCGAAGCGCCGGCTGCGCATGCTGCTCGCCGTCGCCGCGGTGGTGTTGGCGGCCGACATCGTCACGAAGGTGCTCGCGGTGAAACTTCTGACGCCCGGTCAGCCGGTGTCGATCATCGGCGACACCGTCACCTGGACCCTGGTGCGCAACTCCGGGGCGGCGTTCTCGATGGCGACCGGGTACACGTGGGTGCTGACGTTGATCGCGACGGGCGTGGTGATCGGCATCATCTGGATGGGCCGCAGGCTGGTGTCGCCGTGGTGGGCCGTCGGGCTCGGCATGATCCTCGGCGGCGCGATGGGCAATCTGGTCGACCGGTTCTTCCGCTCGCCGGGTCCGCTGCACGGCCACGTCGTCGATTTCTTGTCCATCGGCTGGTGGCCGGTGTTCAACGTGGCCGACCCCTCGGTGGTCGGCGGGGCCATCCTGCTGGTGGTGCTGTCGCTGTTCGGGTTCGATTTCGACACGGTCGGTAGGCGTAGCGCCGGCGACGACGGCGGCTGATGGCCAGCCGCTCGATGCCGGTCCCCGACGGGCTGGCGGGGATGCGCGTGGACGCCGGGTTGGCGCGGCTGCTCGGGTTGTCGCGGACCGCGGTTGCCGCCATGGCCGACGACGGCGGCATCAACCTGGACGGTTCGCGGGTCGGTAAGTCCGACAAGCTCACGGCCGGGGCGTGGCTGGACGTGCAGCTGCCGGAAGCCCCTGCGCCGGTTGAGAATACGCCCGTCGAGATCGAGGGCATGGCGGTCCTGTACTCCGACGCCGACATCGTGGCGGTCGACAAGCCGCCCGGCGTTGCCGCGCACGCCACCGTCGGGTGGAGCGGGCCGACGGTGCTGGGCGGGCTGGCCGCCGCCGGGTTTCGGATCAGCACGTCGGGCATCCATGAACGCCAGGGCATCGTGCACCGCCTCGACGTCGGCACCTCGGGCGTCATGGTGGTGGCGCTGTCCGAGCGTGCCTACACCGTGCTGAAGCGGGCGTTCAAACAACGCACCGTCGAGAAGCGCTATCACGCACTGGTGCAAGGACATCCGGATCCGTCGAGTGGAACCATCGACGCGCCGATCGGGCGCCACCGGGGCCACGACTGGAAGTTCGCGGTCACCGAGCACGGCAGGCACAGCATCACCCACTACGACACCCTGGAGGCCCACCAGGCCGCGAGCCTGCTCGACATCGAGCTGGAAACCGGGCGCACGCACCAGATCCGCGTGCACTTCGCCGCGCTGCACCACCCGTGCGTCGGGGACCTCACCTACGGCGCGGACCCCACCCTGGCGAAACGGCTTGACCTGACCCGCCAGTGGTTGCACGCCAGGTCGTTGGCCTTCGCGCATCCGGCCGACGGGCGGCGCGTGGAGATCACCAGCCCATACCCGGCCGATCTGCAGCACGCACTGGACGTGCTGCGCAATCACGCACTGTGACCCAGACCCGTCGATCCGGGTTGCTGTTCGGGGTCGGCGCCTACGTCTGGTGGGGTTTGTGCCCGGGTTTCTTCCTGCTGCTGCTGCCGGCCACCGCGACCGAGATACTGGCGCACCGCTTCGTGTGGAGCGCCGTGTTCCTGCTGGCGATCCTGGCGGTCGCGCACCGGATCGGGGATCTGCGTCGGCTCAGCAGGCGGGCCTGGCTGCAACTGCTGGCCGCCTCGGCGTTCATCGCGATCAACTGGGGCACCTACATCTGGGCCGTCACCAACGGACACGTGGTCGACGCCGCGCTCGGCTACTTCATCAACCCGTTGATCAGCGTGGCGCTGGGAGTGGTGATCTTCCGGGAGCGGCTGGGCCGGTGGCAGCTGGTGGCGCTGGCGCTGGCGGTCGTCGCGGTGGGCATCCTGACCGTCGAGGTGGGCGAGCCGCCGTACCTCGCGCTGGTGCTCGCCGTGTCGTTCGGTCTCTACGGGCTGATCAAGAAGGTGGTCGATGCCGACCCTCGGGTGAGCGTGACCGTCGAAACGCTGTGGGCGCTACCCGCGGCGATCGGCTACCTGCTGTGGCTGCAGGCCGTCGGGCAGGCGCACTTCGTCAACCACGGACCCGACCAGGCCGCGCTGCTGTTGCTGGCCGGACCGGTGACGGCAATCCCGTTGCTGCTCTTCGCCGCTGCGGCGCAGCGTTTGCCGCTTGTGACGCTGGGCGTGCTGTTCTACCTGAACCCGGCCCTGCAGATGGCCTGGGGCGTGGTCGTCGGCGGTGAGCCGATGCCGCCGGCGCGCTGGCTGGGCTTCGCGTTGATCTGGCTGGCGCTGCTGGTGTTCAGCGTCGACGCCGTGCGGCGCGCGCGAGTCGATCGGCGCGCGTTGGCGCTGGCCGCTGACAGCTAACTTCGTGTCCCTCGGCAGCACGTTGCTGTTGACCTTGATCCAGCAATGTCCTAGCGTTTGCTCGTGACCTGTCGGAGCGAGCCAGCGCGAGGTGGACGCGGACGTGGCCGTCCGGCCGGATCCGACTCGGGCGAGACGCGCGCGAGCATCCTGCGTGCGGCCCGCCACGTGTTCAGCGAACGTGGCTACGAGGCGACGACGTTTCAGGCCATCGCGCAGCGCTCCGGGTTCAGCCGCCCGACGATGCACTACTACTTCGACACCAAAGAGCAGATCTACGACGAGCTGGGCCGACAAGCCCATGCGATGGTGTCCGATTGCATTGCGGTCGCCAAGCGCGAGCAGAACCTGCTGGAACAGTTGACGGCGTTCGTGGCCGCCGTGCGCCGGGCGGACACCCCCGACGGCTCGGCCACCCGGTTCGTCATCACATCGCGTCTGGACCTGCACCGCAGCCCCGCGTTGCGCGGTGGCAGCTCACCCATCGCCGAAGCGGTGGGCGGGTTCTACCGCTGGCTGGTCGAGGACGCGGTGCGGCGCGGCGAGGTCCCCGCCGACGTCGACGTGGCCGCCGTCGCCGACCTACTGGCCGCGATGTTCTGGGGGATGGGCTATTTCGCCGGCTTCGTGCATTCGTCCGCCGACGTCGGCGAAATTGCCAAGCAACTACATCGACTCTTGGTCGGGAGATTGCTGGACGGTCCGTCGTGCACCCGTCCGCTCACCGCCGCCCCGACCTGAGCAGGGCCCGCCAGAGACACGCAGCGCGACACGCCGGGAAGTGTCGGAGCTCGGCCATAGACTGGCCTGCCTATGAGCGGTTCGTCTTCGCGGTCCTTCGTGCACCTCCACAACCACACCGAGTACTCGATGCTGGACGGTGCCGCGAAGATCACGCCGATGCTGACCGAGGCGCAACGGCTGGAGATGCCCGCAGTCGGGATGACCGACCACGGAAACATGTTCGGCGCCAGCGAGTTCTACAACAAGGCGACCGAAGTCGGCATCAAACCGATCATCGGGGTCGAGGCCTATATCGCCCCGGCGTCGAGGTTCGACACCAAGCGCATCCTGTGGGGTGATCCGGGCCAGAAGAGTGACGATGTCTCGGGCAGCGGGTCCTACACCCACATGACGATGGTCGCCGAGAATGCGACCGGCCTGCGCAACCTGTTCAAGCTGTCGTCGCTGGCGTCGTTCGAGGGCCAGCTGGGCAAGTGGTCCCGGATGGACGCCGAACTCATCGCCGAACACGCCGAGGGCATCATCGCCACCACCGGGTGTCCCTCCGGCGAGGTGCAGACGCGGCTGCGGCTGGGCCATGACCGCGAAGCGCTCGAGGCCGCCGCCAAGTGGCGCGAGATCTTCGGGCCCGACAACTTCTTCCTCGAGCTGATGGACCACGGCCTCGACATCGAACGCCGGGTGCGTGAGGGCCTGCTGGACATCGGCCGCAAGCTTGGCATCCCGCCGCTGGCCACCAACGACTGCCACTACGTCACCCGCGACGCCGCCCAGAACCACGAGGCGCTGTTGTGTATCCAGACCGGCAAGACGCTCTCGGATCCCAACCGGTTCAAGTTCGACGGCGACGGCTACTTCCTCAAATCGGCCGCCGAGATGCGCGCCCTGTGGGACGACCAGGTGCCCGGTGCCTGCGATGCCACGCTGCTGATCGCCGAACGCGTGTCGTCCTACGCCGACGTGTGGGAACAACGCGATCGGATGCCGACGTTTCCGGTGCCGGAAGGCCACGACCAGGCGTCCTGGCTGCGCCACGAGGTCGACGCGGGCTTGGCGCGACGCTTCCCGGCGGGGGTGCCGCAGCACTACGTCGAGCGCGCGGCCTACGAGATCGACGTCATCTGCGCAAAGGGCTACCCGTCGTACTTCCTGATCGTGGCCGACCTGATCAACTACGCGCGCTCGGTCGACATCCGGGTGGGTCCGGGCCGCGGATCGGCGGCGGGGTCGCTGGTGGCCTACGCGCTGCGGATCACCGACATCGACCCGATCGAACATGGGCTGCTGTTCGAGCGGTTCCTCAACCCCGAACGCGCGTCGATGCCCGACATCGACATCGACTTCGACGACCGTCGCCGCGGTGAGATGGTGCGCTACGCCGCCGAGCGCTGGGGTAACGACCGGGTGGCCCAGGTCATCACGTTCGGCACCATCAAGACCAAGGCCGCGCTCAAGGACGCGGCCCGGGTGCACTACGGGCAGCCCGGCTTCGCCATCGCCGACCGGATCACCAAGGCGCTGCCGCCGCCGATCATGGCCAAGGACATCCCCGTCGCCGGGATCACCGATCCCAACCATGAGCGGTACAAGGAAGCCGCCGAGGTCCGCAACCTGATCGACACCGACCCCGACGTGCGCACGATCTACGAAACCGCGCGCGGCCTCGAGGGTTTGGTCCGCAATGCCGGCGTGCACGCCTGCGCGGTGATCATGAGCTCCGAACCGCTGATGGACGCCATCCCGCTGTGGCGGCGTCCGCAGGACGGCGCCGTCATCACCGGTTGGGACTACCCGTCGTGCGAAGAAATCGGCCTGTTGAAGATGGACTTCCTCGGGCTGCGCAACCTGACGATCATCGGCGACGCGCTGGAGAACATCAAAGCCAACCGCGGCATCGACCTGGATCTGGACACCGTCCCGATGGACGACCCGGCGACCTACGAGCTGCTGGGCCGCGGTGACACGCTGGGGGTGTTCCAGCTCGACGGCGGGCCGATGCGCGATCTGCTGCGCCGCATGCAGCCCACCGGGTTCGACGACATCGTCGCGGTGCTGGCGTTGTACCGGCCCGGCCCGATGGGCATGAACGCCCACAACGACTACGCCGACCGCAAGAACGGCCGCCAGGGGATCAAACCCATCCACCCCGAGCTCGAGGAGCCGCTGCGCGACATTCTCGCCGAGACCTACGGCCTGATCGTCTACCAAGAGCAGATCATGCGCATCGCGCAGAAGGTGGCCGGCTACTCGCTGGCCCGAGCCGACATTCTGCGCAAGGCAATGGGCAAGAAGAAGCGTGAGGTGCTCGACAAGGAGTACGAGGGCTTTTCCGACGGCATGAAAGCCAACGGCTTTTCCGCCGGGGCCATCAAGGCGTTGTGGGACACCGTGTTGCCGTTCGCCGACTACGCGTTCAACAAATCGCACGCCGCCGGCTACGGGCTGGTGTCGTACTGGACCGCCTACCTCAAGGCCAACTTCAAGGCCGAGTACATGGCGGGGCTGTTGACGTCGGTGGGCGACGACAAGGACAAGGCGGCCGTCTACCTCTCCGACTGCCGCAGGCTCGGCATCACCGTGCTGCCGCCGGACGTCAACGAGTCCGCGGTGAACTTCGCTTCGGTGGGGGAGGACATCCGGTACGGGTTGGGTGCTGTGCGCAATGTCGGTGCGAACGTCGTTGCCTCGCTGATCAATACGCGTACGGAGAAGGGCAAGTACATCGACTTCTCCGACTACCTGAACAAGATCGACATCGCGGCGTGCAACAAGAAGGTGACCGAGTCGCTGATCAAGGCGGGCGCATTCGACTCGCTGGGCCATCCGCGCAAGGGCCTGTTCCTGATTCACACCGACGCGGTCGACTCGGTGCTGGGCACCAAAAAGGCCGAGGCGATGGGTCAGTTCGACCTGTTCGGCGGCGCCGACACGGCCACCGACGCGGTGTTCACGATCAAGGTGCCCGACGAGGAGTGGGAGGACAAGCACAAACTCGCGCTCGAACGCGAGATGCTGGGCCTATACGTGTCGGGCCATCCGCTCAACGGGATCGCGCACCTGCTGACCGCGCAGGTCGACACGCAGATCCCCGCCATCCTCGACGGTGACGTGCCCAACGACACCCAGGTGCGCATCGGCGGCATCCTCGCCTCGGTGAACCGCCGGGTCAACAAGAACGGACTGCCCTGGGCCTCAGCGCAATTGGAGGACCTCACCGGCGGGATCGAGGTGTTGTTCTTCCCGCAGACATACTCCACGTTCGGTGCGGAGATCGCCGACGACGCGGTCGTGCTGGTCGGCGCGAAGGTGGCGATCCGCGACGACAGGATCTCGGTGATCGCCAACGAGTTGGTGGTGCCGGACTTCTCCAATGCCGTGCTGGACCGGCCGGTGGCGGTCAGCCTGCCGACGCGGCAGTGCACGGTCGACAAGGTCAGCGCGCTCAAACAGGTGCTGGCCCGCCACCCGGGCACCTCGCAGGTGCATCTGCGGCTGATCAGCGGTGAGCGGATCACCACCCTGGAACTGGATTCGTCGCTGCGGGTGACGCCGTCGTCGGCGTTGATGGGTGACCTCAAAGCCTTGCTCGGTCCCGGCTGCCTGGGCGGTTGAGCATGGAGTCAAGACATCTGAGCGTATGGGTCGACGCGACGGCCGAGGCGGTGTACGACTTCGCCGCCGATCCGCAGACCTGGCCGCGGTGGGCGGCCGGCCTGGCCGAGGGCGGGTTGCGGCGCACGGCGGCCGGGTGGGTGGCCGATTCACCGATGGGCGAGGTGACCGTCGAGTTCTCTCCGCCGAACGAGTTCGGGGTGCTCGACCACATCGTGCGGTTGCCGTCAGGGCAGGCTGTCTACAACCCGTTGCGGGTGCTTCCCGGCGCGGTCGGTGAGGCGCGCTGCGAGGTGGTGTTCACCCTGCGGCGGCAACCGGGGATGACCGATGAGGAGTTCGACGCCGACGCCACCGCGGTGGCCACCGACCTATCGACGTTGCGCCGACTGGTCGAGGCTTAGCCCGCGCGCTGGAACGGGCGCAGAAACAGCCACGTCGCGGTGCCCGCGGCCGCGGCGGCCAGCACGGCGGGCGCCGCCGACATCGTCGCGAACGCCACGATCGCCAGCACCACGAAGCCGATGACGAGAGACAGCACTTTGTACACCGGCCACGGAACGCCGGCGATGCTGACTTCGTCACGTACGGTCATATGCCCACGATAGCTCGTAACCGAAGTTTCGGCTAGCCGAAACACTGGATCCGGGTGGCGGATCACATACGGCATCTAAGGTGGTCACATGGCTTTTTCCGGAGATTACGAACCGAGCCCGTGGGACTGGGTGCGCGAACACGCCGACAAGATCATGGAGTCCGGCACCACCACCGGCGTGGACATGAACGGGAGGCCGATCATCCTGCTGACCACGGTGGGCGCCAAGACCGGCAAGATCCGCAAGACGCCGCTGATGCGGGTGGAACACGACGGCCAGTACGCGGTCGTCGCGTCGTTGGGCGGCGCGCCGAAGAACCCGGTCTGGTACCACAACGTCAAGGCACACCCCCTGGTGCAGTTGCAGGACGGCGCGGTCACCAAGGACTACGAGGCGCGCGAGGTCTTCGGCGAGGAAAAGGCGCTGTGGTGGGAGCGCGCGGTCGAGGCCTATCCGGACTACGCCGAGTACCAGACCAAGACCGACCGGGCGATCCCGTTGTTCGTGCTGACCCCGATTAGCTGATAACCGCAGGTTGGTGGCACCATTGTCCGGTGACCGCTGAACTGAGCCAGAGTATTCGCGCACGTTCGCAGCAACTTCGTGCTGCGGACATCGACGATGCGGCTCAGCGAATTGCGGGTGTGGTGCTGCGCAGCCCGCTGCAGTTCAGCGAACGACTCTCGGATGCCACCGGCGCCACGGTCTACCTCAAGCGCGAGGATCTGCAGCCGGTCCGCTCGTACAAGCTGCGCGGCGCCCACAACATGTTGATGCAGTTGTCTTCGGAGGAGACCGCCGCCGGGGTGGTGTGCTCGTCGGCGGGCAACCACGCCCAGGGGTTCGCGATGGCGTGCCGGTCGATGGGCATCCACGGCCGCGTCTACGTGCCGGGCAAGACGCCCAAACAGAAGCGGGACCGGATCCGCTACCACGGCCGTGAGTTCATTGAGCTGATCGTCGTCGGCAAGACCTACGACGAGGCCGCGGCGGCGGCGCGCGACGACGTCGCGCGGACCGGTGCGACGTTGGTGCCGCCCTACGACGATCTGCGCACGATGGCCGGCCAGGGCACCATCGCCGCCGAGGTTCTCGATCAACTCGACGAGGAACCGGACCTGGTGATCGTCCCGGTCGGTGGCGGCGGCTGTATCGCCGGCATCACCACGTATCTGGCCGAACGGACATCGGGCACCTCGGTGCTCGGGATCGAACCCGCGGGTGCGGCGGCGATGATCGCCGCGCTGGCCGCCGGCGGGCCGGTGACCCTCAATTCCGTCGACCAGTTCGTCGACGGTGCCGCGGTGAACCGCGCGGGCGAGCTGACCTACGCGGCGCTGGCCGCCGCGGGCGACATGGTGTCGATCACCACCGTCGATGAGGGCGCGGTGTGCACGGCGATGCTCGACTTGTACCAGAACGAGGGCATCATCGCCGAGCCGGCGGGCGCACTGTCGGTCGCCGGATTGATGGAGGCCGAGATCGAGCCGGGATCGACCGTGGTGTGCGTGGTGTCCGGGGGCAATAACGACGTGTCGCGCTACGGGGAGGTGCTCGAGCGTTCGCTGGTGCACCTCGGCCTCAAACACTATTTCCTCGTGGACTTTCCGCAGGAGCCCGGCGCGCTGCGGCGTTTCCTCGACGGCGTGCTGGGGCCGGGCGACGACATCACGCTGTTCGAGTACGTCAAGCGCAACAACCGCGAGACCGGTGAGGCGCTGGTGGGCATCGAGCTCAGCTCGGCGGCCGATCTGGAAGGGCTGCTGGAGCGGATGCGGGCCTCCGATATGCACGTCGAGGCGCTTGAACCCGGCTCGCCGGCATACCGTTTCCTGCTCTAGCTTGGCGTTTGTGGGTCGACCTGGACCAATGACTCGTCGTTGGCGCGGAATATGGGTTCGATCGGCACACCGTGTTCGTTGGCCGCATCGGTCAGCAGGCACGCCCATTGTCGGTCCAGATCAGAGATCGGACCGCCGCCGGGGCGCGTCAGCAGGAACGCCACCGTGGTGCGCTCCTCGATGTTGTCCACCATGAACCGCAGCCGCGACATCACATCCCCGACGAGCCGACGAGTTGGGCGGCTTCCGAGCGGAAGCTGACTCATCGTTTGGTACATGCGACGATCGGCGCCGACGAAACCGATCCACAGCAGCCGCTGACCGAACCCCAAGGGCCCCAACAGGGCTTGCCAACGCCGCCTCATATCGGCGGCCGAATGAACCGGGTCGGTAGCTGATTCGATCGGCGGGGGAAGGTAGGGACTCACCATGCCGACAGCTTGCGCCAGCGCGAACAAATCGCGGTAGTCAGTTATCCACAGGCGCCGACGGTGGTTCGACATCGTCGGCGGCCACCAGCGCGCTCAGCTCGGCTCGCGACTGGATACCCGCTTTCTGGTAGATGTGCCGCAGGTGGTACTCGACGGTCTTGGGACTCAAGAACAATGCGGCAGCGGTCTGTTTCGTCGTGTTCCCCGCGCCGAGCATCTGCGCGACCCGACTCTCCTGGGGTGTGAGGGCCGCGAGCGGTCCGTCACCGGCGCGGCGGACGCGTCCGCCGGTGGCGTCCAGCTCATTGGCCGCAAGGTCAGCCCACGGGCGCGCGCCGAGTCGCTCGAACACCGCCAGGGCATGCTGAAGCTGCGCGCGGGCGGCGGTTCTGCTCTTGTCGCGGCGCAGCGCCGCCCCGTAGGCCAGTCGAGTGCGTGCGTACTCGAACATGTCCGGGCTCCGGGTGTGCAGTTCGACCGCCGTTTCGAAGAGTTTCGACCGTTGGTCGGGATCCGACGTCGTCATCGCTAGCGCACGGTGCGCACGTGCAAGCGCCCAGGGTTGGTTCTTGTCCCGCGCCCGGCAGTGGTATTCAGATGCCGTGCGCGCTGCGCCGGTGCGGTCGCCGTGACGGAGTTGCGCTTCGGCGAGTTCTGGCCCGGGTTCGACATCGACATCTCGAAAGCCGATGTCGCACAACATGTCTTGTAGCCCGCAGTATCGCCGGATCGCCTCGGCGGTGTCGCCCGCCGCTAACGCTGCGTCGCCGAGGGCGAACTGCGCCCACACCGACGCCAACGCGATGTCGTGCATTTCGGCGAGCGTCAACGCCTCGGCGGCGTTCTCTCGGCATGCCTCGTCGAGTCCCATCCGCGCTTGTAGCCATGCGAGTCCGGCCAGGGACACAGCGAGGTCGGTGCTCTGTTGCGTTTCACGGGCCAGCGCGATGCTTTCGTCGTAGCTCAGCACAGCAGAACGCCACCGATCGGTGGTGGCATCGTCGCGCCCGGTGTGAAACAGCAGGTTCGGCAGCGCACCCAGCGCGGTGCGATCCCGGCGGCGCGCCACCACATGGCGGATGAGTTCACGACCGACAGCGGATTCGCGCAGGAACAGCGTGCCGATGATGGTCCAGTCGGGGCGGCCCGGGTCATCGAGCAGATTCGGCTCGGTGTGCAAGGCCTGCACCGCTTTTCGGATCCACACCACACCGGCCTGCCCGGCCAGCACCTGTGCGATACCGATCGCCATCTGAGCGCGTACTCGTGCTGCCGCGGTACCGCAGTCGTCCAGCAGTGCCGCCAGACGGTCGGCGGCCGCCAAACCTGCGTCGGCGTCACACAAGTAGAAAGAGGCCGTGACGGCGTCGGCGAGTAGGTGTGCCGCCACGTCGGGATCATCGGGCTCGACGCGCATCGCGGCCTGCGTGAAGAGCTGGTGGGCGGTACGCGGAGAGGCGGTGCGCAACGCCACATTGCCTCGAAGCCCGTCGATTTCGGCGCACGCCACGGCAGCGGTGACCAACTCCGCTGCCTGCGTGAGCAGCTCGTTGGCGCGCTTGGGCCGGCCGGCCAACCACGCCGATTCGCCTGCCGCCGCCAAGCGGGTGCCGCGCAGTGCATGGTCCGCGGTCAGTTCGGCGCTGCGGGCGAAAGCGGCGGCGGCCACGCCGTATGCGCCGCGGTCGCGGGCCCGCGTACCAGCCTCGAAAACCAGCAGCGCCACAACCTCGTCGGGGCCGATCGCCGCTTCGCTCAAGTGCCACGCGCGCCGGTCGTCGGCACGCTCGGGAAGTGCCGCGGCAACGGCGCGGTGGGCAGCGCGTCGCTCCTGCGGATCCGCGGCGGCATACACCGCCGAGCGCACCAGCGGGTGCCGAAACTCGGCCCGCCCCGCGCGCAGCCGGATCAGCCCGATTGCCTCGGCGTCCGCCAGCCCGTGCAGCCCGGCGCCGACCTTGGTGACGGCGTGAGCGACCACACCGAGGTCCCCGTCGGCGATGACCGTGACCAGCAGCGCACGTCGGGACGGTTCGGGTAGGTCGGCGACTCGCCGCGCGAAGGCGCCGGCAACTGTGCGGGGCACCGGCAGCGGCAGCTCGGGCGAAAGAAAGTCGATGTGGTCCGCATCGCGCGCTAACTCGATGAGCGCCAGCGGATTTCCGGCGGTGGCGCGATGCAGCGAAGCCACCAGACCCGTGGTGAGCGGCGCCCCGCTCGTCGCACCGATCAGCGTCGTGGCGGCCGGCAGGTCGATACCGGCCAATTCCAGTGCCGCCAAGTTGGATTCGACCAGCACGCTGGTGTGTTCCGAACGCATCGTGATCAGCATCGTGATCGGGTCCGCCAACAGGCGGCGCGCAACGAACGCCAACGTCTCCGCCGAGGGCGGATCGAGCAGGTGCGCATCGTCGACGAGGATCAGCAGCGGGGCCTCTTCGGCGTACCGGCTCAGAAGGCTGAGCACCGCGGCGCTGACCGCGAACCGTTCCGGCGCCGAGCCGCGACGCAGCGTCAATGCCACGGCCAGCGCGTCGCGCTGCGGCGCGGGGATGTGACCGATCAGATGCAGGGCAGGGCGCAGCAGGTGGTGCAACGCGGAGAACGCGAGCCCCGACTCCGGTTCGCTGCCCGACGTGCGCATCACCCGCATGTCGCCGGCGCGCTCAGCGGTGTCCTCGAGCAGGGCCGTCTTGCCGATGCCGGGCTCCCCACGAACGACGAGCACTCCGCTCTGGCCGAGCCGTCCCGCGGCGACCAGCCTGGCGATCTGCTGCTGTTCTGGTTCCCGCCCGACCAGCATCGGCTGATCGTACGGCGACAAAGACTAGGGGGGCCACCGGATTCGAAGACCCGGTCGGTGGTGCCACGGTGAATACGACCGTGCGCACGAGGAGGGCGAGATGGCCCACACCATGATCACCGCGGCGCTCGCCGCCGCAGGTGTTTTGACCGCCGCAGGCGCCGCCGGCATGGATTCGACCCGGCCCGAACCGCAGGTTGCCGATGCGGCGCCAACATCCGCCGCGGCCGCGCCCAGCACACCGGACCCGGTGAGCGCACCGACCGGCGCATCACCCGGTGTCGTGCTTCGACCGATCGGCAGCTTCGCCTCCGGCGTTGGGTATTTCGTCGCCCCGGTGACGGAATGGCGCTCGACCGCCGTCGTGGTGTCGAACCCGAGCCTGTCGTTTGCTCCCACCACGATCGTGCGGCCGGCGTGGATATCCAGTGGCGCGTCGACCGTGACCAACCTGGCGCCCACGATGGGCGGCCCGGGGCTGTTCTCGTCGACCGGGGCCTTTCTCGGTTTGATCGGCCCCGGCGGCCTGCTGATCGGCGATGGTGTGCTTCCCGGGCAGAACGGCGGCTGGCTGATCGGCAACGGCGCCGACGGCGGGCCCGGCCAGCGAGGCGGCAACGGGGGACTTCTGTTCGGCGACGGCGGCAACGGTGGTGCGGGGTTGCCAGGGCAGGCCGGCGGCGACGGCGGAAACGCGGGCCTGTTCGGCAACGGCGGTGCCGGTGGCGCAGGCGGCGGCGCCATAGCAACTGGCGCCGATGTCGCGGCGGGACGCAAGGGCGGAAACGGCGGCCACGGCGGCCGGCTGTTCGGCAACGGCGGTAACGGTGGTAACGGTGGTGACGGCATCGCCGGCCTCGGCCAAGCCATCGGCGGCGCGGGAGGCTCTGGCGGCGCGGCGACCAACGGCAACGCCGGCGACGGTGGTGACGGCGGCGATGCCAGCTCGGCCGGTGACGCGTTCGGCGGTCCTGGCGGCAACGCCGGCAGCACTGCGGTGAGCGGTAGCGGCGGCGCCGGCGGCGAGGGCGGCAACGCTTCCACCGAAGACGCCACGGCCGGCGCAGGCAGCGGCGGCCTGGGCGGCTTCGGGGGCCTATTCGGACGGCCGGGCGACGGTGGAAATGGCGGCGGCGCCGGTGCCAGTACAGGCGACGTCACCGGCGGCAACGGCGGCGACGGCGGTGATGGGGGCGTCGGCGCCGACGGCGGGAGCGGGGGTGCGGGCGGCGGCGCCATGTCGGTTGCGGGGGAGGCCAGCGGCGGTGATGGCGGAGATGGCGGAAACGGCGGCTTCGGAGCTGACGGCGGGTCCGGCGGAGCCGGCGGCGAAGGTGCCGGCGGCAGCGGCAGCGGCGGTGACGGCGGCGATGGCGGAGATGGCGGTGTCGGTGGGGCCGGCGGGCCGGGCGGAGCCGGAGGCGCAGGCAGCACCAGCGACGGCAACGACGGCAACGACGGAACAGACGGCTAACGCCAAGAGAGGAATGGTTCGTGCCATGAGATCGAACATCCGGTCAACACAACTACTCGGTATCCCCGTGCTGATCGCCGCGCTGCTTGCAAGCGCACCCGCGGCCGGCGCGCTGCCAGAATCGACCATCAAGCGCGAGTGCAAGGAAGCCAACGGCAGCTACCACACGGCGGTATTCGACGGGCATCGGTATTCGCGGTGTTGCTACAAGGACATCGACGGCGAACAGGATTGCGACAACTTCAAGGACGGCGAGCACACCGGTTCGGACTCCGACATCGCGGCGCAGCAGCCGCAGGCCGAGCCGACACCACCACCGGTGGGTCCCTGGATTCCGGTGGCGCCTTTACCGACGGCGGTCAATCCACGATGACCGACGCCCTCTCGCCTCGCAGCGCCGTCGATCCGGACAAGCTGATGCAGTTCGTCGTCCGCGCCGTCGAGGAGGCAGGTGCCGCGCTCAATTGTGCGCTGGTCGTCATGGGCGAGCGCCTCGGTTTCTACCGGTCCTTGGTTGAGCATGGCCCCAGCACCGCAGTGGAACTGGCCGAACGGACGGCCACCGACGAGCACTACGCTCGCGAGTGGCTCAATGCGCAGGCGGCCGGGGCATTCGTGGCCTACGACCCGGCGACCGGTCGCTATTGCCTGGCGCCCGAGCAGGCCGTCGCGCTCACCGACGAGCACAGCCCTGCGTTCGTCGGCGGTCTCTTTCAGATCGTGCACGGCACGGTGCGCGACGCCGCGCACGTCATCGACGCCGCCGCCGCGGGCGACGGCGTCGGCTGGGGCGATCACAACAACGATGTGCACCAGGGCTGCGAACGCTTCTTCCGGCCCAGCTATGCGGCGCACCTGGTCGACGAGTGGCTTCCGGCCCTCGATGACGTCGCAGCAAAACTCGCCCGCGGGGCGGTGGCCGCCGACATCGGTTGCGGCCACGGCGCATCGACAATCCTGATGGCCCAAGCCTTTCCGACTTCGGAATTCCGCGGCAGCGACGCGCACGCCGGCTCCATCAAGATCGCGCGGGAGCGCGCTCGACAGGCCGGTGTGGCCGTCGACTTCGAGACCGCGGCTGCCGACGCGTTCACCGGCGGACCCTTCGACCTGGTCACGATGTTCGACTGCCTGCATGACATGGGCGATCCGATCGGCGCCGCCCGGCACATCCTGCACATGATCAAAGATGACGGCACATGGATGATCGTCGAACCCGCCGCCGGTGACCGACCGGAGGACAATTTCACCGCGATCGGCCGGGCCTACTACGCGTTTTCCACCTTGCTCTGCACGCCGGCGTCGCTGGCGCAGCCCGTCGGTCTCGCGCTGGGCACACAGGCGGGCCCGGCCCGTATCCGCGACGTGGTGATCGCGGCGGGCTTCAGCAGGTTTCGGCTCGCGGCACAGACCCCGTTCAACAACGTTTTCGAAGTCAGGCCCTGAATCCACCCAAGCGAGCCACGATAGGGCAATGAGGGCCGAACAGATGCGGGCCCGCCAACCGGACGCCTCCGGCGCGGTCAGCCGCGCCGGCGTGGCGCTGCACTTCGACATCTACGGCGACGGTGTACCGACGCTGCTGTTGCTGCCCACCTGGTCGATCGTGGACTCCCGGTTCTGGAAGTCGCAGGTGCCGTTCCTGGCGCGCCACTACCGCGTCGTCACCTTCGACGGACGTGGCTGCGGGCAATCCGGGAAGCCGCGTGGGCCGGCCGCTTTCGCCGATTCCGAATACGTGGCCGACGCGTCGGCAGTGCTCGACGCGACCGAAACCCGGCGGTGCGTGCTGGTCGCGTTCTCCCGCGGCGCGACGTGGGCGGTCCAGCTGGCTGCCGCGCAGCCGGAACGGGCGCTGGGCGTTCTCGCGATCGCCCCGGCGTGCCGCGTTCGCGGCGTTGAATCCGGGCGCGACGCCGCGCAGTGGCGCCAGACCGTCGATGGGCCGCGTGGCTGGCAGTTGTACAACCGCCAACACTGGCTCGACGGCGGTGATGCCGAGTTCAAGGAGTTCTTCTTCGCCGAGACTTTTCCCGAACCGCATTCGACCAAACAGATCGAGGACATGGTCGGCTGGTCGGCCGACACCGACGCGCAGACACTGGTCGACACCACCGCCGCGTTTCACACCATGGGCGAACCGCTCGACGACATCGCCAAGGCCGTGCGCTGTCCGGTTCACGTCGTCCACGGCACCGCCGACCGGGTGCGGACCTGGCGCATCGGTGAGCGGTTGGCTGCCCTCACGGGCGGTTCGCTGACCCTCGTCGAAGGCGCAGGGCACGGCGTGTTGGCCCGCGACCCGGTGCGCGTCAACGCGGTGATCCGCGATTTCGTCGACCGCGTGGCCCCACGTGCAAAGCACCACAAGTGGACCCGCGCGCAGCGGCGCCGCCGGCGCGTGCTGTACCTGTCGTCGCCAATCGGTCTGGGCCACGCCCGCCGCGACATCGCGATCGCCCGCGAACTGCGCGGGCTGCGAACGGATGTCGACGTCACCTGGTTGGCTCAGGATCCGGTGGTCCGACTGCTCGACGACGCGGGGGAGTCCGTGCACGCGGCGTCGCGCCACCTGCTCGGTGAATCCGCACACGTCGAAACCGAAGCGGGCGAACACGATCTGCACGCGTTCGAAGCGATCCGGCGCATGGACGAGATCCTGGTCGCCAATTTCATGACGTTCACCGAGGTGATCGCCGACGAACCGCCCGATCTGGTCGTGGCCGACGAAGCATGGGAGGTGGACTATTTCCTGCACGAGAACCCCGAGCTCAAGCGGTTCGCATTCGCCTGGCTCACCGATTTCGTCGGTTGGCTGCCGATGCCCGACGGCGGGCCGCAGGAGACCGCGCTCACCGCGGATCACAACGCCGAAATGCTCGAGCAGCGGGCACGGTTCCCGCGCGTGCGGGACCGCTCGATCTTCGTCGGCAACCCCGACGACGTAGTCGACCGACCGTTCGGGCCGGGCCTGCCCGGGATCCGCGAGTGGACCCGCCAGCACTTCGACTTCTCCGGTTACGTGATGGGCTCGGCGCCCCCGGCAGGACCCGAACGCGCAACGCTGCGCCGACGACTCGACGTCCGCCCCGAACATCGCCTGTGCGTCGTCACCGTCGGCGGCACCGCCGTCGGCGAACACCTGCTGCGGCGGGTGCTGGCTGCGGTGCCGATCGCCCGGCGTGCGATGCCTGAACTGCGATTCCTGGTTGTCACGGGACCCCGCATCGCGCCCGACTCGCTGCCGTGTCCGAACGGGGCGCGGATACGTGGCTTCGTGCCCGATCTCGTCGACTATCTCGCCGCCTGCGACATCGCGGTGGTGCAAGGCGGGCTGACGACCTGCATGGAGTTGACCGCCGCCGGCACCCCGTTCGTCTATGTGCCGTTGGAGCACCACTTCGAACAGCAGTTTCACGTTCGGCATCGGCTCGACCGCTATGCGGCCGGACGGCCGATGCGCTACGCCGAGGCCTCGGATCCCGACCTGCTGGCTAAGGTCATCGTCGACGAGTTGGCGACGCCGCCGCGGTTTCGCGCCGTGGAGACCGACGGCGCCCAACGTGCGGCCGCGATGCTCGCTGAGCTGCTGTAGCTAGGTGCGCACGACCGCGAACGAATGCCCCGGCAGCCGCGTGGTTTTCGCCCCGGCCGTGGGTTCATCCCAGGACAGCACCACCTCACCGGTGACCGGGACGTCGACGGCCTCGGTGCCGAGGTTGCACGCGACCGCGAACGCGCCGCGGTGCATCACGACCCACCGCCGATCCTCGTCGTAGTCGATCCGCAGGTGGTCCAGCCACGGGTCGGCGAAATCGGCGTGGTTGTCCCGCAACGCGATCAGCTGCCGGTAGACCTCCAGCAGCCGGGCATGGTCGCCCTGATCGACTTCCTCCCAGTTGAGTTTGGAGCGCAGAAACGTCTCGGGGTCCTGCGGGTCGGGGATCTCGTCGGCGTCCCAGCCGTGCTCGGCGAACTCGCGTTTGCGGCCCTCGGCGGTGGCCCTGGCCAGCTCCGGCTCCGGATGCGAGCTGAAGAACTGAAAAGGCGACGACGAAGCCCACTCCTCGCCCATGAACATCATTGCCGTATACGGGGACCCGAACACCAGCGCGGCCTTGACCGCGAGCTGTCCGGTGGTCAGGTTCTGCGACGGCCGGTCACCGACGGCCCGGTTGCCGACCTGATCATGGGTCAGCGTGTAGGCCAGCAGCCGGGTCGCCGGGATGGACGAGGTGTCCAGGGGCCGGCCGTGGCGGCGGTGCCGAAACGACGAGTAGGTCCCGGCGTGGAAATAGCCGTTCTTGAGCGTGGTGGCCAACGCTTCCAGCGTCCCGAAATCACCGTAGTAGCCCTGCCGTTCGCCCGACGCCGCGGCGTGGATGGCGTGATGGATGTCGTCGTCCCACTGTGCGGTCATCCCGTAGCCGCCGCGCTCGCGCGGGGTGATCAGCCGCGGATCGTTGAGGTCGCTCTCGGCGATCAGCGACAGCGGACGGCCCAACTCTGCTGCCAGCGCGTCGGTTTCGGCGGACAACTCCTCGAGGATGTGAATCGCGGTGGTGTCCACCAGCGCGTGCACGGCGTCCAACCGCAGCCCGTCGGCGTGAAAGTCGCGCATCCATCGCAGCGCACAGTCGAGGATGTAGCGGCGCACCTCGTCGGCGTCGGGTCCGGAGATGTTGATCGACTCGCCCCACGGGTTGCTGCCCGACGACAGATACGGGCCGAACCGCGGCAAGTAGTTGCCCGACGGGCCGAGGTGGTTGAAGACGGCGTCGATCAACACACCCAGGCCGCGCGCGTGGCAGGCGTCGATCAGGCGCACCAATTCGTCGGGTCCGCCGTACGGTTCGTGCACGGCGTACCACAGCACACCGTCGTAGCCCCATCCGTGTGTCCCGCCGAACGCGTTCACCGGCATCAACTCGACGAAGTCGACCCCCAGATCGACCAGATAGTCCAGCTTCTCGATCGCGGAGGCGAACGTGCCCTCGCCGGTGAAGGTGCCGACATGAAGTTCGTAGATCACCTGACCCTCGATCGAGCGGCCCGCCCAGCCGCCATCGGTCCACGCCGACGGATCCGGCTGCCACAGTTGCGATCTGTCGTGCACGCCGTCCGGCTGACGGGGGGAGCGGGGGTCGGGCAGCACCGTCTCGTCGTCGTCGAGGACGAAGCCGTAGCGGGCGTCCGGGCGGGCGGTCACCTCGGCGCGCCACCAGCCGTCGTCGGTGCGGTCCATGTCGTAGCGGGTGCCGTCGACGTCGAGACGGACCCGCTCGGGCACCGGCGCCCACACCGCGAACTCAGCCATCGACACGCTCCAGCAGCGCCACCGGCAGGTCGGTGAACAACTCGGCGGCCAACACGTCGCCGCGGTGCCGGACACCCGACAGCCGGTCCGCCCACATCCCGGCAGGCAGCGACAACGACGTGTCGTCCCAACCGGTTTCGGACAGCCGCACGGAGTGGCGGGTCACCGCGGTCAGCACGTCGTTGCTGCGCAGGAACCCCAGCAGGTGCTCGGCGGCGGGGCCGTCGGCCAGCACCGGGCGGTAACCGCCCTCGGAGAACGTGTCCGGGCGCTCCCGTCGCAGCGCCAGCGCCGCGGCCACCACCCGCAGCTTCGGATGCCGCATGGCGCGCAACGCGTCGCGACGCGCCGAATAGTCGACGGGCCTGCGGTTGTCGGGATCGACGAGGCTGTCCTCCCACAGTTCGGTGCCCTGGTAGACGTCGGGCACGCCGGGCACGGTGAGCCCGAGCAGCTTCTGGCCCAGCGCGTCGCTGCGCGCGTGCGCGTCGAGGCGGGCCACCAGCGACGTCATCTCGGCGGCGACCGGCCCGTCGAACACCGCGTCGAGCCACGTGTGCACCGCGGTCTCGAAGTCGGCGTCCGGGTCGTTCCAGGTGGTGTGCACCGCGGCCTCGCGGATCGCTTTCTCGGCGTAGCCGTGTACCCGCTGCCGTAGGGTGTCGGTGATCGCCCCGTCGGCGGGCCATACGCCGAACAGGTTCTGCCACAGGAAAAGACCGGTGCCCGCATCCGGCGGCGGGGTGGACAGGCTCCAGTTGCCGGTCAGCTCCGCCCACAGCGACGGCACCTGCGACAGCACCCCGATCCTGGCGCGCACATCCTCACCGCGTTTGGTGTCGTGGGTGGTCAGCCCGACCATCGCGGCCGGCCACATCCGCGCACGCACCGTCGCCCGCTGGTGAAACTCCGCGACGCCGACCCCGAACAGGTGCGGCTCCGAGCCGACCTCGTTGAGCGAGACCAACCGCGCGTCGCGGTAGAACAAACAGTCCTCCATGGACTTCGCCGTCGCCGCGCCGCACAGCTGCTGCAGCCGGACCTCTACTTCCGGTTGCGCAGCCAACGCCCCGGCGACGAGCGCCAGCGGGCCCGCCAGATCCGGTTGCGCGCTGGTGGTTTCGGCGAACGCGGTGGGCAGCACCCCCGACAACGACCGGTAGTCGGATCGGTAGACGCCGACGCGGCTGAGCAGCGCGGCGATCGCCGCGGGCAGATCGTCGTGGTCGGTGCCGGTGGCGGCCACGACCGTGCGGCGCAACCGGGCCAGCTCGCTGGCCAGGGTCTCGGTCACGGCTTCGGACTTGAGAGTTCGGGCCAACTCCGGCATCGAGCGGTAGGGCACACCGGCGGAGTCGAACAAGTTGGTCAGCGGCTGCTGACCGCCGGGATCGAGGAACACTCCACCGATTTCGCGCATCGCGTCGTATCCGGTGGTTCCTGCGATCGGCAGCGTCGGTTCCAGCGGTTCGTCGGGGGCCAGGATCTTCTCGACGACGATCCACGCATCCGGTCCGGTGAGCTCACGCAGCCAGATCAGGTATCCCTCGGGGTCGGACAGCCCGTCGGGGTGGTCGATGCGCACCCCGTCGACCAGACCCTCGTCGAACCAACGTTTGACCTCGACATGGGTGGCGTCGAACACCGCCCGGTCCTCCTGACGCAGCCCGGCCAGCGAGGTGATCGAGAAGAAACGGCGGTAGCCGCAGACGCCCGATAATTTTCCCGTCGCTTCGCTCGCCCCGGCTCGCCAGCTGACCAGCCGATAGTGCTGCCGCTCATGGACTTCGGCGCCCGACCCGTCACCGGTGCCGTCGGCGATCGGGTACACCAGATCGCCGAGGCGCAGCACGTCGCCGTCGACCTGCAGATCGTCGACGTCGGCGTCGGAACCGAGCACGGGAAGTACGATCCGCCCGCCGCCCAGCTCCCAGTCGATGTCGAAAAACGAGCTGTACGCCGAGTCGCGGCCGTGTTTGAGCACATCCCACCACCACGGGTTCTGCTCGGGCCGTTCGACCCCGACATGGTTGGGCACGATGTCGACGATCAGCCCCATCCCGCGGGCCCGCGCCGCCTGCGACAGCCGCGCCAACCCCTGTGGTCCGCCCAACGCCGCCGACACCGTCGTGGGATCGGTGACGTCGTAGCCGTGGGTGGACCCCTCGGCGGCCGTCAGGATCGGCGACGAGTACAAGTGGGAAACACCCAGCGACTCAAGATAATCCAGCTGGGCTTCGGCGTCGGCGAAGGTGAAGCAGTCGCCGCGCATCTGCAGCCGATACGTCGAAAGCACCCGGGACGGCATACGCTAGGCGGTCTTACGCATCACCAGCAGGGACCGCGCCTGCAGTGCGATCTTTTCGCCGGCTCCGACCACCAGATCGCTGGCGCCGGTGGGATGTGCGGTGTCCAGCGCGGCGCTCCACTGGGCGGCGTAGTAGCCCGTCGGGGCGACGAAGTCCTGCGGTTGATCGTAGGCGTTGAAACACAGCAGAAACGAATCGTCGACCACACGTTGACCGCGCGCATCCGGCGTCGGGATGGCGTCGCCGTTGAGGAACACCGCGACGCACTTGCCGAGGCCGTGTTCCCAGTCCTCCAGCGTCATCTCCTCGCCCGCGGGGGTCAGCCACGCGATGTCGCGGACCTGATCGCCGGTGCGGATCGGCTTACCTTCGAAGAACCGCCGCCTGCGGAACACCGGGTGGTCGGTGCGCAACTGCACGACCTTGCGGGTGAACTCCAGCAGGTCGGCGTTCCTCTCGCACAGCGACCAGTCCATCCACGAGATCTCGGAGTCCTGGCAGTAGACGTTGTTGTTGCCGCCTTGGCTGCGGCCGATCTCGTCGCCGTGCGAGATCATCGGTGTGCCCTGCGACACCATCAGCGTGCCCATGATGTTGCGCATCTGCCGGGCCCGTAGCGCCAGGATGTCGGGGTCGTCGGTCGGGCCCTCCACACCGCAGTTCCACGACCGGTTGTGGCTCTCGCCGTCGCGGTTGTCCTCGCCGTTGGCCTCGTTGTGCTTCTCGTTGTAGGACACCAGATCGGCCAGCGTGAACCCGTCGTGGCAGGTGACGAAGTTGATGCTGGCGCTCGGGCGCCTGCCGGTCTCCTCGTAGAGGTCCGACGATCCGGTCAGCCGTGAGGCGAACTCACCCAGGGTTGCGGGCTCGCCCCGCCAGTAGTCACGCACAGTGTCGCGATACTTCCCGTTCCACTCGGTCCACAAACCTGGGAAGTTGCCGACCTGGTAGCCGCCCTCGCCGACGTCCCACGGTTCGGCGATCAGCTTGACCTGGCTGACCACCGGATCCTGTTGCACCAGGTCGAAAAACGCGCTCAGCCGGTCGACGTCGTAGAACTCCCGGGCCAGCGTGGCGGCGAGGTCGAAGCGGAAGCCGTCGACGTGCATCTCCAGCACCCAGTAGCGCAGCGAGTCCATGATCAGCTGCAGCGTGTGCGGGTTGCGGGCGTTGAGGCTGTTGCCGGTGCCGGTGAAGTCCTTGTAGAACCTCAGGTCGTCGTCATCGAGGCGGTAGTAGGCGGTGTTGTCGATGCCGCGGAAGTTCAGTGTAGGGCCCAGGTGGTTGCCTTCGGCCGTGTGGTTGTAGACCACGTCGAGGATGACCTCGATGCCGGCTTCGTGAAACGCGCGGACCATCGCCTTGAACTCGGCGACGGCGCCGCCGGCATGTTTGTTCGCCGCGTACTCGTAGTGCGGGGCGAAGAACCCGAACGTGTTGTAGCCCCAATAGTTTCGCAGACTCAGGTCGATCAGCCGGTGATCGTGGAGGAACTGGTGCACCGGCATCAGCTCGATCGCGGTGACGTTGAGCGACTTGAGGTGGTCGATGATGACCGGGTGCGCCAGGCCGGCGTAGGTGCCGCGCAGCTCCTCGGGAATGCCGGGATGGGTCTGGGTCATGCCCTTGACGTGCGCCTCGTAGATCACCGTCTCGTGGTACGGGGTGCGTGGTGCGCGGTCCGACGCCCAGTCGAAGTAGGGGTTGATCACCACGCTGGTCATGGTGTGGCCCAGTGAGTCGACCTGCGGAGGCACGCCGCCGGACGCGGGATCCTCGGCGTCGAGGTCATACGAGTACAGCGCCTGCGAGAAGGTGAAGTTGCCGTGAAAGGACTTGCCGTACGGGTCCAGCAGCAGCTTGCTCGGATCGCAGCGGTGCCCGGCCGCGGGGTCCCACGGCCCGTGCACGCGATAGCCGTAGCGCTGCCCCGGCGCGACGGTGGGCAGGTAGCAGTGCCACACATAGCCGTCGACTTCGTCGAGTGCGATGCGCTGTTCGGTGCCGTCCCTGGCGATCAGACACAGTTCGACCTTCTCGGCCACTTCGGAGAACAGCGAGAAGTTCGTGCCGCCACCGTCGTAGGTGGCGCCCAACGGGTAGGGCGCACCGGGCCATACGGTCGATACCGGTGCGCGTCCAGAGGTCATCAATCAACCCACCAGCCGGTGGCGGCGGCCATCTGGCGACCGAGTTCGGCCGTCATCGTGCGCATGTAAGTGCTGGAGATGTGGTGCGCGTCGTGGTAGACGAGCACGTTGCCTTCCACCACGCGGCAGATGTCCTTGCGGCACACCGCGTCGCTCATGTCCAGCGGGCGCAGGTTCGGGAACCGGGCGAGGTAATTGCGTGTGGGGTTGCGCGACGACAGCACGTCGGATCGTTTGATCCCGCACGACGTGGCGTCGCCGCCGTTGGCGATGCAGTCGGCGGCCAGGTACGGCTTGTTGTTGCGCACCAGCCACGGGGTGTCGCGCATGGCCAGTACGGGAATGCCGTTGTCGGCGAACGCCTGCCAGATGCCGAGATAGAAGCTGGGCATCACGTCGCCGGGTTTGATGTTCCACGGCCGGGTGGAGGTGGTGAACACGAAGTCGGGGCGGTCCTCGATGAGCTGGGGCAGCACCCGCTCGTTCCATTCGCGGCACTTCGGGTACGGCCGGTTGTTGCCCATCACCCGCGGCATCTTCTGGGTGCTCAGCGGGCAACCCATCTTCAGGTAGGTGACGACCTTGAAATGGTGCAGCCGGCCGAGCAGGTCCAGCGAGGTGATCCAGTGCTCGGCGTGCGAACCGCCGGCCAGCGCGATCGTGCGGGTGGCGTCCTTGTCGCCGTAGGTGCAGTTGATGATGTCGACATCGTCGAAGGTGCTGATGCAGCCATCGGTGGTGGTCTGCGGGATGTCGTTCTTGGCCTCCAGCACCGTCGGGCGCATCGGCAGCTTGGGCACCCGCACCTTCTCGGTTAACGCGCGGGCACCGGGATAGTCGCGCGATGACAGACCGGCCAGCTCCTTGCCGCTCGCGCGTTCGACGATGATGTGCTCCCGCCACGTGAACGACGTCGCCGTCAACGCCACCCCCAGCAGCGCGACCGTCGAGCCCAGCACCATCGTCGGTCGACGCAGCCGGATCCGCAGCGGCACAATGGGCGTCGTCGCCGCCTGGGCCCGGTACCGCAGCGGGTTCTCCACGTACTTGGTGGTCAGCCACGCCAGCACACACGAGACCAGCAGCACGCCCGCGCCGTCGAGGAATCCGGCGCTGCTGCGCCCGGTGTAGGCCAGCCAGAAGATCAGCAGCGGCCAGTGCCATAGGTACAGCGAGTACGCCATCGATCCGAGCGAGACGAACGGCGCCGACGCCAGCAACCGGTTGGGCGCGGGCATCCGCCCGCCGGTGTGCGGATCGGCGGCCCGGTTGGCCGCCGACAGGATGAGCAGCACCGTCGCACCCACCGGCACCAGCGCCCACGGCCCGGGGAACTCGTTGACCCCATCGATCAGCGCGCCGCAGGACAGGATCGCGGTCAACGCCACCACCGCGACCGTCGTGCGCAACCACATCGGCCAGCGCACGTAGGGCACCAACGCGCCGACCAGCGCACCGAGTAACAACTCCCACGCCCGCGCGAAGCTGTTGTAGTAGGCCGCCGATTGATCGGCGTTGTGGGCGAAGATCGCGTAGACAAACGAGGCGACCGTCAGCGCGGTCAGCAGCGCGACGAACACGGTCCGCATGTGCTTGCCCAGCACCCCGCGGAACAGGTACGCGAACCCGAAGATCAGGATCAGAAACGCGATGTAGAACTGGCCCTGCACCGACATCGACCAGATGTGCTGCAGCGGGCTGACGGCTTCACCGGCGCGCAGGTAGTCCGCCGCGGAGGTGGCTAACTCCCAGTTCTGGTAGTAGCCGAGGCTGGCCAGGCTCTGGGAGGCGAAGGCTTCCCAACGGGTTTCGGGCTGGATGAGGATCGTCAGCACCGCCGACGCCGCCAGCACCACCACCATCGCGGGCAGCAACCGCCGCACCAGCCGGGTCACCTCCGGCACCGGCGACAGCGACGCCCCGGGTTTCATCGCCGCGCGCAGCAGCTTTCCGCCGAAGAAGAACCCCGACAGCGCAAGAAAGACGTCCACGCCGCCGGAGACCCGCCCGAACCACACGTGAAAGACCGCGACCAGAAGGATCGCGATGCCACGCAGACCGTCGAGGTCGTGCCGGTAGAACCCCGATGCGCGCGCACTGGTGTACGCCGAATTGGCGCGCGGGGACTGTCCCGGTCCGGTGGCAGACGCCGGCCGGGGAGGGGCGAGGGTCATCATGGTTGACCGATAATCTACCTAAGGTGCCGAAAATGACGCCTGCCGAGATCATCGCGGTCGACGCCGCGCACGTCTGGCATCCGTATAGCAAAATCGGCGCGGGCGCACCGGCTCCCGTCGTCGCCGTCGCCGCGCGCGGCGCCTGGCTCACGCTGCACCACCGCGGGCGCGACGTCGAAGTGCTCGACGCGATGGCGTCGTGGTGGACCGCCGTGCACGGCCACGGCCACCCCGCGCTGGACTCCGCGATCACCGATCAGCTGGCCATCATGAACCACGTCATGTTCGGCGGGCTCACCCACGAACCCGCCGCGCGCCTAGCAGAACTGCTGGTCGAGCTGACCCCTGACGGGCTGGACACCGTGTTCTTCAGCGACTCCGGTTCGGTGTCGGTGGAGGTGGCGACCAAGATGGCGCTGCAGTACTGGCGCAGCACGGGCCGCCCGGCCAAGCACCGGCTGATGACCTGGCGTGGCGGATATCACGGCGACACGTTCACGCCGATGAGCGTGTGCGACCCGGACGGCGGCATGCACGAGCTGTGGACCGATGTGCTCACCCCGCAGGTGTTCGCACCGCAGGTGCCGTCCGACTACGACCCCGCCTACAGCGAGGTGTTCGAGAAGCAACTGGCCGGGCACGCCGATGAGCTGGCGGCCGTCATCGTCGAACCCGTGGTCCAGGGCGCGGGCGGCATGCGATTCCACGACCCGCGCTATCTGAGCGACCTTCGCGAGATGTGCCGTCGCCACGACGTGTTGTTGATCTTCGACGAGATCGCCACCGGCTTCGGCCGCACCGGCGAACTGTTCGCCGCCGACCACGCCGGCGTCACCCCCGACATCATGTGCGTCGGCAAGGCGCTGACGGGCGGTTACATCACGCTGGCGGCGACGCTGTGCACCCGCGAAGTGGCGCAGACGATCAGCGGCTCCGAACCCGGCGCGCTGATGCACGGCCCGACGTTCATGGCCAACGCGCTGGCGTGCGCGGTCGGGGTGGCGTCGGTGGAACTGCTGCTCGACGGCGACTGGCAGGCGCGGGTGGCCGCCATCGCAGACGGCCTGCGCGCGGGCCTGGCGCCCGCCGCGACGCTGCCCGGCGTCGCCGACGTCCGGGTGCTGGGCGCGATCGGCGTGATCGAGATGGCCGACTCCGTGGATCTGGCGGTGGCCACGCCCGTCGCGATCGAGCACGGCGTGTGGCTGCGCCCGTTCCGCAACCTCATCTACGTGATGCCGCCCTACATCTGCACACCCGAGGAGATCGCGCAGATCTGCTCGGCGATGATCGCCGTCGCACGTGCACTAACCTGAACGGTGTTCAACTGTTCCCGGGAGGTGCCATGACGCGCGCAGGTCTATCCCCGCTGGCGTGGCTCGACGACGTCGAGCAGCAGCGCCGCGAGGCCGGGCTGCGGCGGTCGCTGCGCACGCGCGCAGCCGTCGGCACCGAACTGGACCTGGCGTCCAACGACTACCTCGGCTTGTCCCAGCACCCCGACGTGATCGACGGCGGGGTGGCCGCGCTGCGCACCTGGGGCGCCGGATCCACCGGCTCGCGGCTGGTCACCGGCAACACCGAACTACACGAAGGCTTCGAGCAGACGCTCGCCGATTTCGTCGGCGCCGAATCGGCCCTGGTGTTCTCCTCGGGCTACACCGCCAACATCGGCGCGGTGGTCTCGCTGTCCGGGGCCGGATCGCTGGTGGTGTCCGACGCCCTAACGCACGCCTCGCTGGTCGACGCCTGCCGGTTGTCGCGGGCCAGGGTGGCGGTGACCCCGCACCGTGACGTCGCCGCGGTGGAGGCGGCGCTGGCCGGCCGCGACGAGGAGCGCGCGGTGGTGGTCACCGACTCGGTGTTCTCCGCCGACGGCGTGCTGGCGCCGCTGCGGGCGCTGCACGACGTCTGCCGCCGGCACGGGGCGCTGCTGATCGTCGACGAGGCGCACGGGCTGGGGGTGCGCGGCACCGGCGGACGCGGGCTGCTGCACGAGGTCGGGTTGTCCGGTGCGCCCGACATCGTGATGACGACGACGCTGTCGAAGGCGCTCGGCAGCCAAGGTGGCGTCGTGCTGGGACCCGCCGCGGTGCGCGACCATCTCATCGACGCGGCGCGGCCGTTCATCTTCGACACCGGCCTGGCGCCCGCGGCGGTCGGGGCGGCGTGGGCGGCGCTGAACGTGTTGATCGCCGAGCCGTGGCGCGCCGACGACGTGCTGGCCCACGCGCAAACGCTGGCGTCGGCGTGCGGCGTGCCGACGCGACCCGACTCGGCGGTGGTTTCGGTGGTCCTGGGTGAGCCGGAAGTGGCGTTGGCCGCCGCGGTCGCATGTCTGGATCGCGGCGTGCGGGTCGGTTGTTTCCGCCCGCCGACGGTGCCCGCCGGCACCTCGCGGCTGCGGCTGACCGCTCGGGCGTCGCTCACCGACGGCGAGATGGCGCTGGCGCGTGAGGTTTTGGCCGACGTGCTCGCACAAGCCCGCCGGTGAGCACGCTCGTCATCACCGGGACCGACACCGGCGTCGGTAAGACGGTGGCGACCGCGGCGCTGGCGTGTTCAGCGCGGTTGGCCGGTATCGACGTGGCGGTGTGCAAACCCGTGCAGACCGGAAGCCCCCGCGACGACGACCTCGCCGACGTAGGCCGGCTGTCCGGGGTGACCGCGCTGCACGGCGGGTGGCGCTATCCCGAACCGTTGGCGCCGCGCGCGGCCGCGCAGCGGGCGGCCATGGCGTTGCCCACCCGCGCGGAACTGGTGTCCTCGGTGCGCGGTGTCGGTGCGCAGCTGGTGCTCGTCGAAGGGGCAGGCGGCCTGCTCGTCGAGCTGGGCGACGACGGCGTCACGCTGCGCGACGTCGCGGCGGATCTCGGCGCGCCGGTGCTCGTCGTCGTCGCTGCCGGGCTCGGCACCCTCAACCACACCGCGTTGACGCTGGAAGCCCTTGCTGTCCAAGGTGTTTCGTGTGCTGGTCTGGTGATCGGGGCGTGGCCGCGGAATCCCGGTACCGCCGAGGAGGGCAACCGTGAGGCGCTGGCGGGGCTGGCGCCGCTGCGTGGTGTGCTGCCCTCGGGCGCGGGGACGATGAGCGCTTCGCAGTTCGAGGCCATGAGCGCGAACGCTTTCGACGCCGACTGGGTCAAAAGCCTGGGGTAGCCATGGTGCATTCCGTTGAGGTGGTGTTCGACCCTGATACCGAGGCGACGATCCGCAGCGTCTGGGATCAACTGCGCGACGCCGGCATTCCCAGCCAGGCGCCGGCGAGCAGACCACACGCGACGCTGGTCGTCGCCGAGCGCATCGATCCTGAGGTCGACGCCCTGTTGGCGCCGGTGGCCGCGCGGCTGCCGATCCCGGTGCGGATCGGCGCACCGTTGCTGTTCGGACGAGCGAAGCTGATCCTGACCCGTCTGCTCGTTCCCACCGTCGGGCTGCTCGAGATGCACGCCGAGGTGCACCAACTGGCGCTATCGCATGTGCACCCGGGACCGATGGCCAATTCGCTTCCTGGGCAGTGGACCCCGCATACGACGTTGGCGCGGCGGGTCGTGCCCGCCCAGATGGGTCGCGCCGTGCGGATCGCGGGGAAACCCGCGGAGATCGAGGGCGCCATCGTCGGGCTGCGCCGCTGGGTCGGCGAGACCAAGCGCGAATTCGCGATCTGAGGAGTCGGCGTCCTGCGATCGCAGGAGCCGACATTCATCGGCCCAATCAATCGATCAGCGGAGTGAATTCCTGTCCGTATCTCGGCACGCTGGGCGGCAGCCGAAGAACCAGCAATCCCAATTCGGGCAGGAGAAACCATGAATTCACGACATTCGACGGAGCGATCCGCGCGCTGGGCCCTCACAGCGGTGGTCGCAGCCGCGGCCATGGGCGCGGTGCAGTTCATCTCGACGGCGATCGCCGCCGCCGACGACAGCACCGATCCGGGTTCGGACACGTCCGCCTCGAGCGACTTCGACATGACGCCCATCGATCCACCGTCCGCGACGTTCACCCCGTCTCAGCAGTCGGCAGGCGACCTCACCGGTGGCTCCGGCGGCCTCGTCGGCGCGCCGCACGGACCGATTAGCGTCGGGAAGGCTCCGTTTAAGTTCCCCGAGCCGGACGTCGTCGTGTGGTACCAGGGCCCCGGTGCAGATTCTGGTCCTGGCGTGGCACCCAACCTTGGCGAGTTTTATGAGGTGCTTCCAGACGACGCGGGATGGTGAGCGACCGGGCCCAACGTGAGCTTATGCGCGAGTTTTCGGCTGATCCTCGAACACGAGCTCACGCTCGGCGGCGATGCCGTTGAGCAGCAGGCGCAACCCGAACGCAAAACGGGCGTCGGCGTCGTCGGTCAGCACCGACTGTTCGTCGGGCAGCTCGGCGCCCGCGGCGTCCCACTGCAACCGCGACTGTTCGTCGACGGTGAAGCCCAGCACGTAGTAGACGACCGTGCGAGCGGCCAGCTCGGCGTGCGTGGTGTCAAGGCCGGCGTCGGCCGCCGCGGCGCCAAGCGACGCCAGAACCTGTTTCATCGCCTTCGACTGACCCGCGGCGAAACTGGCCGACACCAACTCCGCGCCGTCGGTATGCGACAGCAGGGCGTTCCGCAGCCGGGTGCACACGTCGACGACGTCCACGGCAGCGGGCACCCCGTCGAGGATCCGGTCCGCGACGGCGCCGAGTAGCTCCTGTTTGTTGGCGAAATGCCAGTACAGCGCGCCGGGGGAGACCTCGAGCTCACGGGCCAGCCGGCGCATCGTCAGGTCGGCGAGCCCGTAGTTGTCCAGCAGGGCGGCCGCGGCCGCCACCACGTCGCGTTTGGTCAGCTGCACGCCCGTACCCTAACCTGAACAGCGTTCAATTGTCGGTTCGCCGACGTGTTCAAGACGAGAGGACAACGGGTGACCGACATTCTGGCAGTGGCCCGCTTGCAGGTACTCGAGCGCGGCGAAGGCCTCGACCAGGACCAGACGCTGCAGGTGCTGCAGCTTCCCGACGACCGACTCGATGACCTGCTAGCCCTGGCCCACGACGTGCGGATGCGCTGGTGCGGACCCGACGTCGAGGTCGAGGGCATCATCAGCCTCAAGACCGGCGGCTGCCCGGAGGACTGCCACTTCTGTTCGCAGTCAGGGCTTTTTGCCTCGCCGGTGCGTAGCGCGTGGCTGGATGTGCCGAGCCTGGTGGAGGCCGCCAAGCAGACCGCCAAGACCGGTGCGACGGAGTTCTGCATCGTCGCCGCGGTGCGCGGCCCCGACGAGCGGCTGCTGGCCCAGGTGGCGGCGGGCATCGAGGCGATCCGCAACGAGGTCGACATCCAGATCGCCTGCTCGCTGGGCATGCTCACCAAGGACCAGGTCGATCAGCTCGCCGAGATGGGCGTGCACCGCTACAACCACAACCTCGAGACCGCCCGGTCGCACTTTCCCAACGTCGTCACCACCCATACCTGGGAAGAGCGATGGGACACACTGCAGATGGTGCACGACGCCGGCATGGAGGTGTGCTGCGGCGGCATCCTCGGCATGGGCGAAACCCTCGAGCAGCGAGCCGAATTCGCCGCCAACCTCGCCCAACTCGACCCACACGAGGTGCCGCTGAACTTCCTCAACCCACGGCCGGGGACCCCGTTCGGTGACCTGGAGGTGCTGCCCGCGTCGGAGGCGCTCAAAGCCGTCGCGGCATTCCGGCTCGCGCTGCCGCGCACCATGCTGCGCTTCGCCGGAGGCCGCGAGATCACGCTGGGCGATCTGGGCGCCAAGAAGGGCATTCTCGGCGGCATCAACGCCGTCATCGTCGGTAATTACCTGACCACGTTGGGCCGCCCGGCCGAGTCCGACCTGGAACTGCTCGACGATCTGCAGATGCCGATCAAGGCGCTCAACGCCACCCTGTAAGACTTCTTGGATGGCGTTCAACGTCTACACCGGCGAACCCGACGGCACCCCGGTGCCGACCGCGGCCCAACTCGGGCTGGAACCGCCCCGGTACTGCGCCGAGTGCGGACGCCGGATGATCGTTCAGGTGCGTCCCGACGGCTGGTCGGCCAAATGCTCCCGGCACGGCGTCACCGATTCCAAGGATTTGGAGCTGCGATGAACGACGGCGATGAGCGCTCGCGCGAAGAGCGGAACCAGGTTGGTGCGCCCCGTATTTCACGTCGTCGCGCGGCGGTGATCATCGTCGCCGGGCTGACGCTGGCCGGTGTGGCGGTCGGGGCGCTGTGGGCCTGGCTGGCGCCGGCGATCCACGGCGTCATCGCGCTCACCAAAGACGGGGACCGCATCCGGGCCTACCTCGGCAACGAAGGCGACCACTTCTTCACGGCGGCGTTTCTGCTCCTCGGCATGACCAGCGTCGTCGCGGTGGTGGCCGCAGTGCTGGTCTGGCAGTGGCGCGCGCACCGCGGTCCGACGTTGGTAGCGGCGCTTTCCATCGGTTGCGCGGCCGCGGCTGCCGTCGCCGCGGTTGTGGGCGCCGTGCTGGTGCGCATGCGCTACGGGATCATCGACGTCGCGGCGGCACCGCTCTCACCCGACAACCGCGTCCACTACGTCGTCGAGGCGCCGCCGGTGTTCTTCGGGCATACGCCGCTGCTGATCGCTGTGACGCTGATGTTTCCGGCGGCCACCGCGGCGTTGGTGTACTCACTGATCGCCGTCGCGACCCCGCGCGACGACCTGGGGGCGTGGCCGCCGGTCGACGAAGCGCCGGTCGGGCCTGCGCTCACAGCGGGCGGCGCTCCACCGTCCGCCCCGTGATCACCTTGGCGGCGATCTTCACCAACCGCGCCATCCCCACGTAGGTGATCGGGTTCAGCAGCGTCGGCCACTTGGTCCGCACCAGATGCTCGTTTACCGGCCTGCCGTCGAAGCGATCGATCAGCCAGCGCAACGCCATCGGCGCCGACATCGGGTGCAGCAGCATGTGCTCGCTGAACATGTCGCGGTGGTAGGTCACCGACGCCCCACCGGAGATGTACATCTCGGTGAGCTCGTCGATGTCGCCGACGGACACGATCCGGTCGTGCACCGCCTGCACCACCAACACCGGGGGTGTGGGCACCGCGGTGCCGAGCTTGATGCTGTCGAAGACGTGCTTGACCTCGGGCATGTCGAGGATCGCCTCGAGCGGCATGTCGACCAGCTTGTCCATGTCCATGCCGATCAACCGCAACACCGCGTGTGCAGTGGTCATGTTCTGCACCCGCAGCAGCATCGCCTTGCCCTCGTCGGTGGCGTGCTCCTGGATGACCCGGTCGAGGTCGGGATAGACGTGCGAGAGCGCCGCGACCACCATCGCGGGCAGCCCCGAGTACAGGCTGCCGTTGAGCCTGCGGAAGGCGTGGCCGAGATCGGCGACCGGCGAGCCCAACACGGCGCCGACGATGTTGAGCTCGGGGGCGTACTGGGCGTGCATCTCGGCCGCCCACGCCGACGCCAGACCGCCGCCTGAGTACCCCCACAGCCCGATCGGCGCGGTCGGGGCCAGGCCCAGCCGTTCGCAGTTCACCGCGGCACGCAGGCCGTCGAGGATGCGGTAGCCCGGCTCGAACGGGGTGCCCCAGATGCCGCGCGAGCCCTCGTGGTCGGGCACCGAAACCGCCCAGCCCTCGGCCAGCGCGGCGGCGATCAGGAAGAACTCGACCTGCGCGAGCGCACCCGGCGCCACGGCCCCGCGGCGCAGCGCATACGACGGAAAGCAGCGCGATGTCACCGCATCGATCGCGCACTGGTACGACAACACCGGGACCACCGCCCCGTCCGCGCGCTCAGCAGGCACTATCACGGTGGTGACGGTCGCCTCCGGGTTTCCGTTCATGTCGGTGGTGCGGTAGAGCACCTGGGTGGCGGTGAACTTCTGCGGGATCAGGCCGAAAAACGCCAATTCGACGTCGCGGCTGCGCAGCACAGTGCCCGGCGTCGCATGCTGGAAACCAGCGGGTGGTTCATAGAACGGGTCGTCGACTGGCAGTTTCGGGCGGCTACCACCGCGGACCAGGTCCTCGTGCGGTACGCGGCCGATCCACTCGGCACCGGTTGCCGGTGCGGCGCTGCCCAGATCCATTCGGTCCTTTCTACCTTAAGAAAGCTTTAAGAAGCTAGCCGGGTCAACCTGGTGGCCGAAGCGCGGCGAACTCGTCGGTTACCCGGTAGCGCGCGTCCGCGAACCTGTACAGCGCCGCGGGCCGCCCGCCGCTGCGACCCGACCGGGCGGTGGTCCCGGTGCGGGTGATGACCTTGCGTCGCTCCAGCACACGTTGCAGGTTCGTCGCGTCGACCTGGTGTCCGAGCGCCGCGTGGTAGATGTCCCGCAACGTGGACAACGCGAATTCCGTTGGCGCCAGCGCGAAGCCGATGTTGGTGTAGGACAATTTGGCGACCAGCCGGGCGCGGGCGTGCTCGACCATGGGCCCGTGGTCGAACGCCATCTGCGGCAGCGCGCTCACCGGGTGCCAGCGGGTGTCGGGTGGCAGTTCGGGGGTCGCGGGGGAGGGCACCAGGCCCAGGAACGTCGACGCGATGGTGCGCACGCCGGGCACCCGATGGGGATCGGAGAACACCGCCAGCTGCTCGAGGTGAGCAAGTTCACGAAGATCGACTTTTTCGGCCAGTTGGCGGCGAACAGAGCTGGTCAGATCCTCGTCCACGCCCAGCCGGCCACCCGGCAACGACCACTTGCCGCGCTCCGGAGCCAGCGCCCGCTGCCATAACAGCACGTGAAGTCCCGGTTTCTCGGCTTCGTCCTGCGGGTGCACACCCCGAACCTGGAACACGACGGCGAGCACTTCATGTGCGGTGTTACCATATTGCATGTTTTCGATTGTAAGTCGAAAACCCCGATACGGGATGGAGGAGACACCGTGACGGTTCTCGACCGTATGCCCGCCAACGATCTGGCCAGCCGGATCACCGACGGTGCGACCGGCTACTCCGGCGTCGACGGCGACGAGCAATGGGCCGCCGAGGTTCGTCGGTTGGCCGACCTGCGAGGCGCGACGCTGCTGGCGCACAACTATCAACTGCCCGCCATTCAGGAGGTGGCCGACCACGTCGGTGACTCCCTGGCGCTGTCGCGCATCGCTGCCGACGCGCCCGAAGACACCATCGTGTTCTGCGGCGTGCACTTCATGGCCGAGACCGCCAAGATCCTGTCCCCGGACAAGACCGTGCTGATCCCGGACCAGCGCGCCGGCTGTTCGCTCGCCGACTCCATCAGCGCCGACGAGCTACGCGCCTGGAAAGCCGAACACCCTGGGGCCGTGGTCGTTTCCTACGTCAACACCACGGCTGCGGTGAAGGCCGAGACCGACATTTGCTGCACGTCGTCCAACGCGGTCGACGTGATCGAGTCGATTCCGGCGGATCGCGATGTGCTGTTCTGCCCCGACCAGTTTTTGGGCGCCCACGTGCGACGGGTCAGCGGCCGCGAAAACATCCATGTGTGGGCGGGTGAGTGCCACGTGCACGCCGGCATCAACGGTGACGAACTCGCCGACCAGGCGCGCAGCCATCCGGAGGCCGAACTGTTCGTCCATCCCGAATGCGGCTGCGCCACTTCGGCGTTGTATCTGGCCGGTGAAGGCGCGTTTCCAGAGGACCGGGTGAAGATCCTGTCCACCGGCGGCATGCTGGACGCCGCCCGCGAGACCGGCGCGCGGCAGGTGCTGGTGGCCACCGAGGTCGGCATGCTGCACCAGTTGCGCCGGGCCGCGCCGCAAGTCGACTTCCAAGCCGTCAACGACCGGGCGTCGTGCAAGTTCATGAAGATGATCACGCCCGCCGCCCTGTTGCGTTGCCTGCTGGAGGGTAAGGACGAGGTCGACGTCGACCCGGAGACCGCCCGGCTGGCGCGGGCCAGCGTGCAGCGCATGATCGAGATCGGCCAGCCCGGCGGCGGCGAATGACGCGTCCCGCGGCCTGCGGCGGGTCGGGCCCCTGGGCGGGCCACTGGCAGCAGCGCGCTGACGTCGTCGTGATCGGCACCGGGGTGGCCGGGCTGGTCGCGGGTCTGGCCGCGCACCGGCTCGGCCGCAAAGTGGTGGTGCTGAGCAAGACCTCCGATACCGCAACCCTTTTCGCGCAAGGCGGTATCGCCGTGGTGTTACCGGACGCACTGCGCGAGGACGGGGATTCGGTCGAGGCGCACGTCGCCGACACGCTGGCCGCCGGTGCGGGCCTGTGCGACCCGGAGGCGGTGCGCTCGATCGTGGCCGACGGCTACCGGGCCGTCCGCGACCTGGTCGGCGACGGTGCCCGATTCGACGAAGCTGTGCCGGGGCGGTGGTCGTTGACCCGCGAAGGGGGCCATTCGCGCAGGAGGATCATCCACGCGGGGGGAGACGCGACCGGCGCGGAGGTGCAGAGGGCACTCAACGGCGCCGCCGCGGTCCTGGACATCCGGCACAACCACGTCGCGGTCGAACTGCTCTGCGACGACGATGCGGTCACCGGGGTGCTGGTGCTCAGCGACGACGGTCCCGGCGTGGTGCACGCACCTTCGGTGATCCTGGCGACCGGGGGACTGGGCCATCTCTACTCGGCGACCACCAACCCTGCCGGGTCGACCAGTGACGGTGTGGCGCTGGCGATGTGGGCGGGGCTGCCGATCGGCGACCTGGAGTTCGTGCAGTTCCATCCGACCATGCTGTTCGACAGAAACGCCGGCGGTCGACGTCCGCTGATCACCGAGGCGGTCCGCGGTGAAGGCGCCGTTCTGATTGACTCCCAGGGGACTTCGGTCACCGAGGGCGTGCACCCGATGGGAGATCTGGCGCCGCGCGACGTGGTCGCCGGTGCGATCCACGCCCGGCTGGAGGCCACCGGCGACGAGTGTGTGTATCTGGACGCCCGGCGAATCGCCGACTTCACCACCCGGTTTCCGACCGTCACCGCCGCCTGCCGGGCCGCCGGTATCGACCCCACCGTCGAGCCGATTCCGGTGGTTCCCGGCGCGCACTACAGCTGCGGCGGCGTCCTCACCGACGTGCACGGCCGCACCGACATCGCGGGTCTGTTCGCCGCGGGTGAGGTGGCCTGTACCGGCATGCACGGCGCGAACCGGCTGGCGTCCAATAGCCTGCTCGAGGGACTGGTGGTCGGCGGTCGCGCCGGAAACGCCGCAGCCGCACACGCTTTGACGTCGGCGCCGGTGACCGCACACCCGCCGGAGCCGGTGGCACGGTGCGCACTGCGGCGCGCGGACCTGCAAGCGGCGATGTCGCGCCACGCGTCGGTGATGCGCGACGCAGACGGCCTCGGCGTACTGGCAGCGCAGCTCGAGGACGCGCCGCAGCGCGTTATCCGCTCGCGCACCGATTTCGAGGATGTCGCGCTGACCACGACTGCAGGTGCTCTGGCCTCGGCGGCCTTGGCCCGCACCGAATCCCGCGGGTGCCACCATCGGCGTGACCATCCGGCTACCGATCCCGCGCTCTCACGCAGCCTGGTTGCCGCGGCGACGTACTGCTGATGGAACTGACCGCCGACGAGTTGACCGAGGCGCGCCGGGTGATCGCCTGCGCGCTCGAGGAGGACCTGCGCTACGGCGCCGACGTCACCACGCTGGCCACGGTGCCCGCCGATGCGACGACGACCGCGTCGATGGTCGCCCGCGAGGCGGGGGTGATCGCCGGTGTGGATGTCGCGCTGCTGGCGTTCGACGAGGTGCTCGGCGCGGACGGATACCAGGTGTCGCACCGGGTGGCCGACGGGACACGGGTCGAACCCGGCGCCGCCGTGCTGACCGTAGAGGCGCTCACGCAGGGCCTGCTGACGGCCGAGCGGACGACGCTGAACCTGGTATGCCACCTCTCCGGTATCGCGACGGCCACCGCGGCGTGGGTGGATGCGGTGTCGGGGACGAAGGCCAAGATCCGCGATACCCGCAAGACGCTGCCGGGTCTTCGCGCCCTGCAGAAGTACGCGGTGCGCGTCGGCGGCGGCGTCAACCATCGCATGGGTCTGGGCGACGCGGCGTTGATCAAGGACAACCACGTGGCGGCCGCCGGTTCAGTGGTCGCCGCGCTGCGGGCCGTACGCGCGGCCGCACCGGGGCTGCCGTGTGAAGTCGAGGTCGACTCGCTCGAACAACTCGATGAAATCCTGGCCGAGGATCTCGGCGATGAAGCGCTGGTGCTTCTCGACAACTTCCCGGTGTGGCAGACGCAGATTGCCGTGCAGCGACGCGACTCTCGTTCGCCGGCAACCAAACTCGAGTCCTCGGGCGGTTTGTCGCTGGCCACCGCGGCAGAGTACGCGGGCACCGGTGTCGACTATCTGGCCGTGGGCGCGCTGACGCACTCGGTGTCAGTGCTCGACATCGGCTTGGACCTCTAGCGACTTCTAGGCGATATCGGCGACGAGCACGGCCATCTTCTTGGCCTGCGTGCGGGCCGCAAACGGCAGGCCTTCCGCGTCGCCGCCGGCGGGCACGATCCGCGGGTTGACGATGCGGACCGTGCGCGAACCGAAGACCACCTCGGCCTCGTTCGCGGCGAGCACATTTTTCACCCAGTCCGTCTTGCCGTGGCCCAGCACGATGGCGAGCGTGTTGTCCTTGCGAAACGGGGTGATGACGGTTTCGTAGGTCGCCCCGGATTTGCGGCCGCGGTGGCGGATCTTGGCGACGCCGGGCAGAAACCGCGCCATCCGTTTGACCACGGGGTTCATGTACTTGATCTGCAGGCGCTCGAACGCCGGCGGATAGACCATCGGAACGCCCGGGGCGTTGTTGGGGTGATCCTTGGCGGACATGGATGTTGAGATTACGTGACGATGCCCGCCCCACAAGGGGACGGGCATCGCCACTTTGGTTTCGGCGTCAGCCGACGAAGCGACTACTCGGAGTCGCCGCTGTCGCTGTCGGCGCTGTCGGGGGCGTCGCTGCCATCGTTGCCGTCCGGGCCATCGCTGCCGTCGTTGCCGAAGATGCCACCGGATCCGCCGTTGCCGCCGTTGCCGCCGGTTGAGTCGCCACCGCTGGCATTGCCGCCGCTGGCACCATTGCCGCCGTCGGAGAAGAAGCCGCCGTTGCCGCCGTCTCCACCGTTACCGCCGTTGGTGTTGCCGCCCGCGGATGTCGCGTTGCCGGCGTTGCCGCCGTTACCGCCGTCGCCGACGAAGCCGCCGCTGCCGCCGTCACCGCCGTTGCCGCCGGCGGCTGTGCCGGTGGTGGAGGTGGCGTGACCGGCGTTACCGCCGCTACCGCCGCCGCCGAAGAAGTCGGCGTTGCCGGCATCACCGGCGTCGCCGCCGGTAGCTGCGCCGACGGTCGAGGTGGCGTTGCCGCCGTCACCGCCGTCACCGCCACCGATGGTGCCGTTGGCGCCGTCAGCGCCGGTGCCGCCAGTGGCTGTGCCGGTGAGGCTCTCGGCGTCACCGCCGTCGCCGCCGGAGCCGCCGGTTCCGACGAACCCGCCCTGGCCCGCCGCGCCGCCGTTGCCACCTTGCGCATCACCGAGAACGCCGGAATCGTTGCCGCCGTCGCCGCCGTCGCCGCCGTTGCCGAAGAAGCCGCCGTTGCCGCCGGCGCCGCCGTTCTGCGCGGGACCGATCCCGAGGAGTGCATCGGCGCCGTTGCCGCCGTTGCCGCCGTTGCCGCCGAAGAGGCCGGCATTGCCGCCGTTGCCGGCGGGGATGAGGAGACCGTCGACCGCGGTCGGGCTGTAGCCGTCACCACCGCTGCCGAACAGGAAGCCGCCGTTGAAGCCGTCGGGGTGAAGCGCGTTGCCGTCGGCGCCGTTGCCGATCATCCCGAAGGTGAACACCAACGTCAGCGGGTTGTCGAGGATGGGGTTGAACAAGTTCACCGCATCGCCCGGGTTGAACGCGAGAGCCTGAGGCGCACCGCCGTCGCCGACCAAGCTGCCCCCCGCGAAATCACAGAACAGCGGGCAATCAAGCGGTGCAGCTTGCGCCGTACCGGCCGAGCCGAAACCGACGAATGCCGCGGCCATGGCCCCGCCGGCCATTGCGCCGCCAACCGCGCGCCGGACGTTGGTACCTCGTGCAGCTGCGCGGTGTTTACCGGCAGAAGTTGCAGTGGACATGTTTCTCCCCTTCATGAAAATGGATCACGCACCCGACCCCCGCCGATTACCATTCGCGCAACCGTGGACCGATTTGCTTCAGCCCCCAACGTCTGGTCTTCACACAGCTAATCGATGAATGCCGGTTGGGACCATATTGACACCTCTGAAGAGCAAAGGCCAGCAACTTGGTCAAATTGGACGCAGAATTTTTCGCAAACCGTTCTGACGTGCTGACACGATCGTTTATTTCCTCGTTGTGGCTTGCTGCGATGAGGCCGTCGCGCCCACGCATGCCCCGTGTGCCGCTGGTGCATCCACGATCATCGACGTCGCAGAAAGCCCAGGTAGTGGCGCAAAATATCGAAAAGTCCGGCAAAGTTGTGCAACGTCGAAAGTCCTATACCAGCCCCGGAGCAGGCCGAGGGCCGATCGCTCTGCCCCGTTCGCTGGCGCCTGCTCCCATCGCCGACAAGTTGCGCATCCGGCAATCAGGGCAAGGCGTTTCTTCGTTATCTGGCTAACGATCAAGATCAGCTAATTTCGGACGAAACTATCTCTACTAGTGAAGCTAGCTAACTGATCTTGATAGCCGAAAGTTTCGACAATGGCGGCTGTGCAAGTTTGCTGAATTTGCGCCGCGCTTCGCATTACGCGGTCAGAGGGCGACAGCGGAAAGCGCCGGGCTATTGCCGCATTCGTCATTTGCTGCACGCGCGAAGCAATTTCTGCGTACTCGCCGACCCGACTTCGTAGTCGAGCCCGGCGCGGTCGCTACGATCAGCGGCATGTCTGAAGCATCGGGGTCGTCAAGGAGTTTCATCGTTTCGGTCGCGGCGTTGGTCGTCGCGCTTGTCGCGGGAGGTCTCGCCGTCTGGGCATTGTTGAAGGAACCTGAGCAGCCGCCGCAGTCGAATTCGCTCTTCACCGGCACCGAAACCGATGACCCCAAGGCCAGCATCTGCCAAACCTTCGCCGTCGTGCGCAACGGCGTCCAGATCAACACCAACCTGCAGCCGCCCGGCGGCCCTGAGGACGTCACCGGCTCACTGGCCGTCGCGGCCAACGCCCGCGTGGCGCTCTACGACGGTGGCCAGTACCTGCTGGCCCGTCTGCAGCCCGACACCCCACAGGAACTCGCCGACGCCGTGCGGACCTTCGCCAACCATCTGATGGACATCGGTTCGCGCTCCACCGCAGGCACCCCGAACACCGATCCCGAACAGGCCGCGCGGTTGCAGGAGGCCGACGCCGCCAGCAACAAGCTCATCGAACTGTGCCAGTGAGCGCCTGCTGTAGCTGACCGCAGAGCCTTGCCGCTTGCCGCGGCGATATCGATTTGGCCTGTTCTGGGACAATGGCAGGGTGAGCGCATCGTTCCCGGATACCTCCCCGGATACCAAGGCCGCGGGGCCGCCTTCCACGATCGCCCGCATCGATCTGCGCGGCGCTGAGCTTTCGGCCGCCCGGTTGCGCTCGGCCCTGCCCCGGGGCGGTGTCGATGTCGACGCCGTCGTGCCCAAGGTCCGTCCGATCGTCGATGCGGTAGCCGCACGCGGCGCTGAGGCCGCCCTGCAATACGGCGAATCGTTCGACGGTGTGCGCCCCGACCGGGTACGGGTGCCGCACGAGCGCCTGCAGGCGGCGCTGGCCGAACTCGACCCGGAGGTGCGCACCGCGCTCGAGGTGGCCATCGACCGTGCCCGCGCCGTGCACGCCGATCAGCGCCGCAGCGATATGACGACCGCGCTGGCCCCCGGCGCCACGGTCACCGAGCGCTGGGTGCCCGTCGAACGGGTCGGGCTGTATGTGCCGGGCGGCAACGCTGTTTACCCCTCCAGCGTGGTGATGAACGTCGTTCCGGCGCAGACGGCCGGGGTGGACTCCCTGGTGATCGCCAGCCCGCCGCAGTCGGAGCCCGGACCCTTCCGTGGCCTTCCGCACCCGACGATCCTGGCCGCCGCCGCGCTGCTCTGCGTCGACGAGGTGTGGGCGGTCGGCGGTGCACAGGCCGTCGCGCTGCTGGCCTACGGCGGTGCGGACACCGACGGCGCCGAGTTGGCGCCCGTGGACATGATCACCGGGCCCGGAAACATCTACGTCACCGCCGCCAAGCGCATTTGCCGGTCCCAGGTCGGCATCGACGCCGAGGCGGGCCCGACCGAGATCGCGATCCTCGCCGACCACACCGCCGATCCCGCGCATGTCGCCGCGGACCTGATCAGCCAGGCCGAGCACGACGAGATGGCCGCCAGCGTGCTGGTCACCCCTGACGTGGCGCTGGCCGACGCCACCGAGCGTGCGCTTGCCACCCAGCTCGAGACCACGGTGCACCGCGCCCGGGTGTCCGCCGCGCTAGGCGGCAGGCAGTCGGCGATCGTGCTCGTCGACAACCTCGTCGAGGCCATCCGCACGGTCAACGCGTACGCCGCCGAGCACCTGGAGATCCAGACCGCCGACGCGCGCTCCGTCGCACAGCAAATCCGTTCGGCCGGCGCCATTTTCGTCGGGCCCTACGCACCGGTCAGCCTCGGCGACTACTGCGCGGGATCGAACCACGTGCTGCCGACGGCAGGCTGCGCACGGCATTCCAGTGGCCTGTCGGTGCAGACGTTTCTGCGCGGTATCCACGTCGTCGACTACGACGAGACGGCGCTCAAGGACGTCTCGGGGTATGTCATCACCCTCGCCGAGGCCGAAAACCTGCCCGCCCACGGCGAAGCGGTTCGGCGGAGGTTCGAAACGTGACGCTCGCCAAGAACGTCACGCTCGACGACTTGCCGCTGCGCGACGACCTGCGCGGCAAGTCGCCGTACGGCGCACCGCAGTTGGACGTCCCGGTACGGCTCAACACGAACGAGAACCCGCATCCGCCGACCAAGGCGATCGTCGATGACGTGACGGCTTCGGTCCACGCGGTCGCCGGCGACCTGAACCGGTATCCCGACCGCGACGCCGTCGCGCTGCGCGCCGACCTGGCCGCGTACCTCACCGTGCAGACCGGTACCGCGCTGAGCGTGGAAAACCTCTGGGCCGCCAACGGTTCCAACGAGATCCTGCAGCAGCTGTTGCAGGCGTTCGGCGGCCCGGGCCGCAGCGCGATCGGTTTCGTGCCGTCTTACTCCATGCACCCGATCATCTCCGACGGCACCCAGACCACGTGGCTGGTGGCCAACCGGGCCGCCGACTTCAGCCTCGACACCGACGTCGCCGTCGCGGCCATCAGAGCGCATCGCCCGGACATTGTTTTCCTCGCGAGCCCGAACAATCCGTCGGGACAGAGCATTTCGCTCGATCAGCTGCGTCTGCTGCTGGAGGCCACCCCGGCAGGGGTCGTCATCGTCGACGAGGCCTACGGCGAGTTCTCCTCGCAGCCCAGCGCGGTCAACCTCATCGACGACTATCCGACCAAGCTCGTCGTCACCCGCACCATGAGCAAAGCCTTCGCCTTCGCCGGTGGGCGACTCGGATACCTGGCGGCCGCGCCTGCCGTGATCGAGGCGCTGCTGCTGGTCCGGTTGCCGTATCACCTCTCGTCGATCACCCAGGCCGCCGCGCGCGCCGCATTGCGCCACGCCGACGACACCCTCGGCAGCGTTGCCGAGCTGATCGCCGAACGTAACCGCGTAGCAGAGGCGTTAAGTACCATGGGCTTTCGCGTCATCCCCAGCGACGCCAACTTCGTGCTGTTCGGCGAGTTCGCCGACGCACCCGCAACCTGGCAGCGCTATCTGGACGCCGGGGTGTTGATCCGCGACGTCGGTCTCCCCGGATACCTGCGCTCGACCATCGGTCTGGCCGAAGAGAACGACGCGCTGCTGACCGCCAGCGCCCGAATAGGAGCATCGTGACCGAACCCGTGCGCGCGCCACGCCGCGCGAAAATCGAACGCAAGACCAAGGAATCCGACATCACCGTCGAACTCGACCTCGACGGCTCCGGACGCGTCGACGTTAGAACCGGCGTGCCGTTCTACGACCACATGCTCACCTCGCTGGGCAGCCACGCCAGCTTCGATCTGACCGTGCACGCCGACGGCGACGTCGAGATCGAAGGCCACCACACCATCGAGGACACCGCGATCGTGCTCGGTCAGGCGCTGGGTCAGGCGCTGGGCGACAAGAAGGGCATCCGCCGCTTCGGCGACGCCTGGATCCCGATGGACGAAACCCTGGCCCACGCCGCCGTCGACGTCTCCGGTCGGCCCTACTGCGTGCACACCGGCGAGCCCGAACACATGCTGCACACCACGATTGCCGGCTCAGAAGTGCCGTACCACACCGTGATCAACCGGCACGTCTTCGAGACCCTGGCCTCCAACGCCCGCATCGCGCTGCATGTGCGCACCATCTACGGCCGCGACCCGCACCACATCACCGAGGCCCAGTACAAGGCCGTCGCCCGCGCGTTGCGTCAGGCAACCGAGTACGACCCGCGGGTCAGCGGCGTGCCCTCCACCAAAGGGATGCTATGAGATCCAAAGCGCATTCGCGGCACCGCCGCGGCGTCGTCATCCTCGACTACGGCTCGGGCAACCTGCGTTCCGCGCAACGTGCGCTCGAGCGCGTCGGCGCCGACGTCACGGTGACCTCAGACACCCAGGCCGCTGAGAACGCCGACGGTCTGGTGGTTCCGGGGGTCGGCGCGTTCGAAACCTGTATGACAGGGCTGCGCAGGATCGGCGGTGAGAAGGTCATCGCCGCCCGGGTGGCGGCGGGCCGCCCGGTGCTCGGGGTGTGCGTCGGCATGCAGATCCTGTTCAGCCGCGGCGTCGAGTTCGGCAACGAAAGCGAGGGCTGCCGCCAGTGGCCGGGGTCAGTGGTACGGCTCGATGCCCCCGTCATACCGCACATGGGTTGGAACGTCGTCGACGCGCCGCAGGGCACCCGGCTGTTCGACGGGCTGGACGCCGAAACCCGCTTCTACTTCGTGCACTCCTACGCCGCGCAGCAATGGGAAGGCCGGCCCGACGCGCAGTTGACATGGGCCACCCACCACGTCCCGTTCCTTGCCGCGGTCGAGGACGGAGCGTTGTCGGCGACACAGTTTCACCCCGAGAAGAGCGGGGACGCCGGTGCCGCGTTGCTCACCAACTGGGTCAGGGGGTTAGGTTGACCGATGTGTCGAAGCGACTGATTCTTCTTCCCGCCGTAGACGTCGTCGAGGGCCGCGCTGTGCGCCTGGTACAGGGCCAGGCCGGCAGCGAAACCGAATACGGTTCGGCGCTCGATGCGGCGATGACCTGGCAACGCGACGGCGCGGAGTGGATCCACCTGGTCGATCTCGACGCGGCGTTCGGCCGCGGCAGCAACCGGGAATTGCTCGCCGAAGTGGTCGGCAAGCTAGACGTCGCGGTGGAGCTGTCCGGCGGCATCCGTGACGACGAATCGCTGGCCGCTGCGCTGGCCACTGGGTGCGCGCGCGTCAACCTCGGGACCGCCGCGCTGGAGAACCCGACGTGGTGCGCCGGCGTCGTCGCAGAACACGGCGACCGCGTCGCGGTCGGGCTGGACGTGAAGATCGTCGACGGCGCGCACCGGTTGCGCGGGCGCGGCTGGGAAACCGACGGTGGCGACCTGTGGGAAGTGCTGGAACGCCTTGACCGCGAAGGATGTTCACGCTTCGTGGTCACCGACGTCACCAAAGACGGCACGCTCAAGGGCCCCAACCTCGAGTTGCTCGGGCAGGTCACCGAACGCACCGAGGCCCCGGTGATCGCGTCCGGCGGCGTATCGAGCCTCGACGACCTGCGGGCCATCGCGACCCTGACCGACCGCGGCGTGGAAGGCGCGATCGTCGGCAAGGCGCTGTATGCCGGGCGGTTCACGCTGCCGGAGGCGCTGGCCGCGGTGAGGTCGTAGATGGCGCTTGACACAACAGAACTCGACAGGCTCGTCGCCGAGGCCACTGCGATCCTCGACGATGCGGCCAAGCCGTTCATCGAAGGCCACCGCGCGGAATCCGCTGTGCAGAAGAAGGGCAACGACTTCGCCACCGAGGTCGACCTGGCCATCGAACGGCAAGTGGTCGAGGCGCTGAGAGCCAACACCGGCATCGACGTGCACGGCGAGGAATTCGGTGGCGCCGACCTGGGTTCGCCGCTGGTGTGGGTGCTTGACCCGATCGACGGCACATTCAACTACGCGGCCGGATCTCCGCTCGCGGCGATCCTGTTGGGCCTGCTGCAGGATGGGAAGCCGGTGGCGGGTCTGACGTGGCTGCCGTTCACCGGTGAACGGCTCACCGGCGTCCAGGGTGGACCGCTGCGCTACAACGGCGTCGAGCAGGACCGGTTGCAACCCGGCGAACTCGACGACTCCATCGTCGGGGTGACCACCTTCAACGTCGACTCGCGCGGCAGGGTGCCCGGACGGTACCGCCTCGCGATCATCGAAAACCTGAGCCGGAAATGCTCGAGGCTGCGGATGCACGGCGCGACCGGTATCGACCTCGCCTACACCGCCGCGGGCATCCTCGGCGGCGCAGTCAGTTTCAGTGGCCATGTTTGGGACCACGCCGCGGGGATCGCGCTGGTGGAGGCCGCCGGCGGCATCGCCACCGACCTGGCCGGAAACGAATGGACAGCGTCGGCGCCGTCGGTGCTGGTCGGAGCGCCCCGCGTGCACAGGCAGCTGCTGGATCTCGTCCAATCGGTCGGTGAAGCCGAGGACTACTGATGAACCCCAAAGACCTTGCGGTGCGGATCATCCCGTGTCTCGATGTCGACGACGGCCGGGTGGTCAAAGGTGTCAACTTCGAAAACCTGCGTGACGCAGGCGATCCGGTCGAACTGGCCGCCGTCTACGACGCCGAAGGCGCCGACGAGCTGACGTTCCTCGATGTCACGGCGTCGTCATCGGGCCGGGCCACCATGCTGGAGGTCGTCAAGCAGACCGCCGAGCAGGTGTTCATCCCGCTGACCGTCGGTGGCGGGGTGCGGTCGGTGGCCGACGTGGACGCGTTGCTGCGGGCCGGCGCCGACAAAGTCTCGGTCAACACCGCCGCGATCGCCAACCCCGAACTGCTGGCCGAGTTGTCGCGTCAGTTCGGGTCGCAGTGCATCGTGTTGTCCGTGGATGCCCGCACGGTTCCGCATGGCGAGCAGCCGACACCGTCGGGTTGGGAGGTCACCACGCACGGCGGCCGACGCGGTACCGGCATCGATGCCGTCGAATGGGCTTTGCGCGGTGCCGAACTCGGCGTCGGCGAGATCCTGCTGAACTCGATGGACTGCGACGGCACCAAGGCGGGTTTCGATCTGCCGATGATCAAGGCCGTCCGCGGGGCGGTCACCGTGCCGGTGATCGCCAGCGGCGGCGCCGGCGCGGTCGAGCACTTCGCACCGGCGGTCGCCGCCGGCGCCGACGCCGTGTTGGCGGCCAGCGTGTTCCACTTCCGCGAACTGACCATCGCGGAGGTGAAGGCGGCGATGGCGGCCGAAGGGATAGTGGTGCGATGAGCCTGGATCCGCAGATCGCGGCGCGGCTCAAGCGCGACGCCAACGGCCTGGTCGCGGCTGTGGCGCAGGAGCGCAGCACCGGGCAGGTCCTCATGGTGGCATGGATGAACGACGACGCGCTGGCCCGTACGCTGGAAACGCGTGAAGCGACGTACTATTCGCGCTCACGCGGCGAACAGTGGATCAAGGGTGCGACGTCGGGCCACACCCAGTACGTGCACTCGGTGCGGCTGGACTGCGACGGCGACACCGTGCTCCTGCAGGTCGATCAGGTCGGCGCGGCCTGCCACACCGGCGCTCACACCTGCTTTGACGCCGACGAGCTACTCGGGCCGCCGTGACCGAATTCGAACCTGCGACCCCCGACGCCGTAAAGGGATCGGGCATCGAACCGCCGGTCGACCCGCGCGTGCGTCGGGCGTTCTGGTGGTTGGAGCGCGTTGCGCCCGTCATCGGGTCGCGGTGGGCGGTCGAACTGTGGTGCACCCCGCCGGTCATGGATTTTGACCTGCGCCTGCCGCCGGGTGTCGCACCCGGCGAGCCGCTGGAAGCGCACTGGGACGGCCACCGGATCGTGGGCGAATCGTGGGGCGAGGGGCCACCAATCTATCTCGTGCACGGGTGGGGCGGGCGGCGCCCGCATCTGGGCATGTTCATCAAACCGCTCGTCGAATCCGGTCACCGGGTGATCGCGTTCGACCTGCCCAGCCACAACGAGTCCGAGGCGGGGGCGCTGAAGCCCGGCCGCACCACGCTCATCGAGTGCGCAGAAGCGGTCAGGGCCATGATCGGACAACACGGCCCGGCGCGAGCGGTGATCGCTCATTCCCTCGGTGCCAACGCGACCACGTTCGCGATCGCCGATGGCGCGAAAGTCGAGCGTCTGGTGTATCTGGCGCCGATGGGCGAATTCCCGCTCTATCTTGACCTTTTCGCGGTACGCCACGGCTTCGGTCCGCGCATCCGCAGGGGTCTGCACCGGCGCCTGGAACGCCGCATCGAGATGCCGCTGTACGAAACCAACATGACCGTCGTCGGCGCCCGCACCGGCTATCCGCCGCTGCTGCTCATCCATGATCCGGACGACCCGGACACACCCTACGAGACCAGCGAACGGGTGGTCGCGTCATGGCCGGGCGCACAGTTGGTGACCACCAAAGGTCTGGGCAGATTGGCGCATTACCGGCTTCTGCGGCACCGCCCCGCGATCCGCGCGGCGGTCGACTTCATCGGCCCCGCTTCACGCTGACTGGCGCTGCCTCAGCACCTCGAGGGCTTTGTCGGCGTGGCTGTCCATACTGATCTCGGAGGCGATCACGGCGAGCACAGTGCGGTCGGTGTCGATGACGAACGTTGTGCGCTTGACGGGCATGAACTTTCCGAGCAGGCCGCGCTTCACGCCGAACTGGCTGGCCACCGCGCCTTCGGCGTCGGACAGCAGCGGATAGTCGAAGCCCTCCTTGTCGGCGAACTTCGCCTGCTTGTCGACGGGATCGGTGCTGATCCCGACCCGGCTGGCCCCGACCGAGGCGAACTCCGCCGCCAGATCGCGGAAGTGGCAGGCCTCCTTGGTGCAGCCCGGGGTCATCGCGGCGGGGTAGAAGAACAGCGCGATCGGCCCGTCGGCCAGTAGCTCGGTGAGGCTGCGGACGGTGCCCGTCTGGTCCGGCAGACTGAACTCGGCAACTTTGTCACCCTGTTTCATGCCGGTCACGCTACGCGCTGACCGCCGCCCTATCGCCCAGGCCGACGTTTTGGTTGGTTTCGGGCCGTCGGATCGACCATTGCGTCAGTCTCGAGGACCAAAAATCGTTGGCGCCTGCGCTCATGGCCGTGAAAGCCTCTGCGGCGATGCCCGAAACCCTCGATATCGACGCGTTCATCTCCGACGGCTACCTCAAACTCGAGCGGGTTGTACCGCGCGCGGTCGGCGATGCGGCGCGAGACCTGCTGTGGCGCCAACTCGGGCTGTCCCCGCAGGACCCAAACGGATGGTCGGAACCGGTGCGGTGGGCCGTCGACCCGACCGGCGCGGGCCCGTTCGGCGAGCTGCTGAAAAGCCCGACGCTGGCCGCCGCGCTGGATCGCATCTGCGGTGTCGGCGGATGGCAGCCCCGCGGCACACTGGGCAACATCCCGGTGCGCTTTCCGGTCGCCCCCGTCGCCGACGACCGCGGCTGGCATATCGACGCGAACACGCCGCTACCCGACGGGGCGTGGGCGGTCACCGGGCGTCCGCACACGATGCTGCTGCTCACCCTGCTCTCCGATGTCGGGCCACACGACGCGCCGACACGCATCCGCATCGGCTCGCACCGCGACGTGGTCCGCGCACTCGGGCCCGACCCCGTGGACTTCACCGAGATGGGCGCGCTGGTGGACCGCGTCAGCACCGGACGCGACGTGGCGTACGCGACCGGGGCGCCCGGCGACATGTACCTGCTGCACCCGTTCACCGCACACGCCGCCGACGAGCACCGCGGCGCCACCCCGCGGTTCATGGCCCAGTCACCCGTCGTGCTGACCAGCCCGCTGACACCGGCGTCGTCCTCGCCGCTGGGCTGCGTCTGGGAAGATTGAGGGGTGCCAACCACCGCCAGCCTGTCCGTGACCACGTCGCGCGAAGATTTCCGAGCGCTGGCCGGCGAGCACCGGGTGGTACCGGTGACACGCAAGGTGCTCGCCGACAGCGAGACGCCGCTGTCGGCCTACCGCAAGCTCGCCGCCAACCGGCCGGGAACGTTTCTGCTCGAGTCGGCCGAGAACGGCCGGTCCTGGTCGCGCTGGTCGTTCATCGGCGCGGGCGCCCCATCGGCGCTGACGGTGCGCGACGGGGAAGCGGTGTGGCTGGGCACCACACCGCAGGACGCGCCCAGCGGCGGTGACCCGCTGACGGCGCTGACCGCGACGCTGACGCTGCTCGAAACCGAACCGCTGCCCGGTCTGCCGCCGCTGTCGAGCGGTCTGGTCGGCTTCTTCGCCTACGACATGGTGCGCCGCCTGGAGAAGCTGCCGTCGCTGGCGGTCGACGACCTCGGCCTGCCCGACATGCTGCTGCTGCTGGCCACCGACATCGCCGCCGTCGACCACCACGAGGGCACCATCACGCTGATCGCCAACGCGGTGAACTGGAACGGCACCGACGAACGCGTCGACTGGGCCTACGACGACGCCGTGAAGCGTCTCGACGTGATGACCGCGGCGCTCTCCGAGCACCTGCCGTCGACGGTCGCAACGTTCAGCCGCCCGCAGCCGCTGCACCGCTCGCAGCGCACCGTCGAGGAGTACACCGCGATCGTCGACAAGCTCGTCGGCGACATCGAAGCCGGCGAGGCGTTCCAGGTGGTGCCGTCGCAGCGGTTCGAGATGGACACCGACGCCGACCCGCTCGACGTGTATCGGATGCTGCGGGTGTCCAATCCGAGCCCCTACATGTATCTGCTCAACGTGCCCAACGCCGATGGCGGGCTGGATTTTTCGGTGGTCGGCTCGAGTCCGGAAGCATTGGTGACGGTCAAGGACGGCCGCGCCACCACCCACCCGATCGCGGGCACGCGGTGGCGCGGGGCGACCGAGGAGGAGGACCTGCTGCTCGAAAAGGAGTTGCTGGCCGACGACAAGGAACGCGCCGAACACCTGATGCTCGTCGACCTCGGACGCAACGATCTGGGCCGGGTCTGCCGGCCCGGGACCGTGCGGGTCGAGGACTACAGCCACATCGAGCGCTACAGCCACGTCATGCATCTGGTGTCGACGGTGACGGGGCTGCTCGCCGACGGCAAGACCGCGCTGGACGCGGTGACGGCGTGCTTTCCGGCAGGCACCTTGTCGGGGGCGCCGAAAGTGCGCGCGATGGAGCTCATCGAAGAGGTTGAAAAGACCCGCCGCGGCCTCTACGGCGGCGTGCTGGGCTACCTGGACTTTGCGGGCAACGCCGACTTCGCGATCGCGATCCGCACCGCGCTGATGCGCGACGGCACCGCCTACGTGCAGGCCGGCGGGGGAGTCGTGGCCGACTCGAACGGGCCCTACGAGTACACCGAGGCGGCCAACAAGGCGCGCGCGGTGCTCAACGCCATCGCCGCCGCCGAAACCCTGGCCGAGCCGTGATCCGGATCGCCCAGGTCACCCTCGTGCTCGCCGCGGCCGCGCTGTGGGGTGCGTCGCGCATGACTTGGGTCGAGGTGACGTCGTTCGACGGTCTGGGACAGCCCAGGACCGTCGCGCTGTCCGGCGCCCAGTGGTCGACGGCGGTGGTGCCCCTCGCCGTGCTGTTGGTGGCTGCTGCTGTCGCTGTGTTGGCGGTGCGGGGCTGGCCGCTGCGCCTGCTGGCGCTGTTGGTGGCGGCCAGCAGCGGTGGAATGGCTTATCTGGCGATCACCCTGTGGACGACGGCCGACGTGGCGGTACGCGCGTCGCACATCGCCGAGGCGCCCGTCGCCGACCTGATCGACAGCCAGCGCCACTACGGGGGCGCGGTGCTGACGTTGGTCGCCGCGGTGGTCACGCTCGTCGCCGCGGTGCTGCTCCTGCGGTCGGCGGCCACGAAACGTTCCAGCGTGTCCCGCTACACGCGCCGAGCCGCGGCGCCGTCCGAGGAGCCCGGTGACGAGATGTCCGAACGCAGGATCTGGGACGCCCTCGATCAGGGCGCCGATCCGACGCGCGACCCGACCGATCCAGAGACCAAGGGCCGGTGATCGACGGTGGGGTGCGGCCGGTACCCTTCGATGCAGACCATTGGGCGCGACGGCGGAAGGGATTCGGACCCATGAGTTCGGCAACCGTACTCGACTCGATCATCGAGGGAGTCCGCGCCGACGTCGCCGCCCGCGAGGCCGTCATACCGCTGGCCGAGATCAAGGCACGCGCCAAGGACGCCCCGCCGCCGCTTGATGTGATGGCTGCGTTGCGCGCGCCCGGCATCGGCGTGATCGCCGAAGTCAAACGTGCCAGCCCCTCGCGCGGCGAGTTGGCGCCGATCGGTGATCCGGCCGAGTTGGCCCGCGCCTACGAGGACGGCGGCGCACGCATCGTCAGCGTGCTGACCGAACAGCGCCGGTTCAACGGTTCCCTTGAGGATCTGGACACTGTGCGCGCCACGGTGTCAATTCCGGTGTTGCGCAAGGATTTCATCGTCCGGCCGTATCAGATCCACGAGGCCCGCGCACACGGCGCGGACATGCTGTTGTTGATCGTCGCGGCGTTGGAGCAGCCGGTGTTGGATTCGCTGCTGGAACGCACCGAATCGCTGGGCATGACCGCGCTCGTCGAGGTGCACACCGAGGAGGAAGCCGACCGGGCGCTGTCGGCCGGTGCCACCGTGATCGGCGTCAACGCACGGGATCTCAAGACGCTCAACGTCGACCGTGACTGCTTCGCGCGGATCGCGCCGGGGTTGCCGACCGACGTCATCCGCATCGCGGAATCCGGGGTGCGCGGCCCCGCCGACCTGCTGGCCTACGCCGGCGCGGGAGCTGACGCGGTGCTCGTCGGCGAGGGGTTGGTCACCAGCGGCGACCCGCGCGGCGCCGTTGCCGATTTGGTCACTGCCGGCGCGCATCCGTCGTGCCCTAAACCCTCGCGCTGACACGTGGCCGACCTCACCGGGCCGGAACTGCCGCGTTCGAGCGCGGGCGTGGCCGAACCCAGCGGCCATGACCCCGACACCCGCGGTCACTTCGGCGCCTACGGCGGCCGGTTCGTTGCCGAGGCGCTGATGGCGGTCATCGAAGAAGTCACCGCCGCCTACGAGAAGGCCCGCGGCGATCAGACGTTTCTCGACGAATTGGACCGGTTGCAACGCCATTACAGCGGACGGCCGTCACCGCTGTATGAAGCTTCTCGGCTCTCCGAGCACGCCGGCGACGCGCGGATCTTCCTGAAGCGAGAAGACCTCAACCACACCGGATCCCACAAGATCAACAACGTTTTGGGCCAGGCGCTGCTCGCGCGGCAGATGGGCAAGACACGGGTGATCGCCGAAACCGGGGCGGGCCAGCACGGGGTGGCAACCGCGACCGCGTGCGCGCTGCTGGGCTTGGAGTGCGTCATCTACATGGGCGCCGTCGACACCGCGCGCCAGGCGTTGAACGTGGCGCGGATGCGACTGCTCGGCGCGGAGGTGGTGTCGGTCGAGGCGGGTTCCAAGACCCTCAAGGACGCCATCAACGAAGCGTTCCGCGACTGGGTCACCAACGCCGACAGCACCTACTACTGCTTCGGCACGGCCGCGGGACCGCACCCGTTCCCGATGATGGTGCGTGACCTTCAGCGGGTGATCGGCCTGGAGGCGCGCGCGCAGATCCAGGCCCAGGCGGGCAGATTGCCCGACGCGGTGACGGCGTGTGTGGGCGGCGGCTCCAACGCGATCGGCATCTTCCACGCGTTTATCGACGATCCGAATGTGCGGCTGGTGGGGTATGAGGCCGCCGGTGACGGCGTCGAAACCGGCCGCCACGCGGCGACTTTCACCGGGGGGTCGCCGGGGGCCTTCCAGGGTTCGTTCTCGTATCTGCTGCAGGACGAGGACGGACAGACCATCGAATCGCATTCGATCTCAGCGGGTTTGGACTATCCGGGCGTCGGCCCCGAACACGCCTACCTGAAGGACATCGGCCGTGCGGAGTACCAACCGATCACCGATGCCGAGGCGATGGACGCGTTCGGGCTGCTGTGTCGCACCGAGGGCATCATCCCGGCCATCGAATCGGCGCATGCGGTGGCGGGCGCTTTGAAGTTGGGCCGCGAAATCGGCCGCGGCGGCGTCATCTTGGTGAACTTGTCCGGCCGTGGCGACAAGGATGTCGAGACCGCCGCGAAGTGGTTCGGGCTGCTGGACGGTGCATCGTGAGTCGACTGGGTCCGCTGTTCGAGACGTGTCGTGCCGAGCAGCGCGCGGCGCTGATGGGCTATCTGCCGACCGGGTTCCCCGATGTGCCGACGTCGATTTCGGCGATGACGACGTTGGTCAAGTCGGGCTGCGACATTGTCGAGGTCGGGATCGCGTATTCGGATCCCGGGATGGATGGCCCGACGGTCGCGGCGGCCGCGGACGCGGCGCTGCGCGGCGGGGTGCGGGTGCGTGATGCGCTCACCGCGGTCGAGGCGATCAGCGACGCCGGCGGCCGGGCCGTGGTGATGTCGTACTGGAATGTGGTGCTGCGCTGGGGCGTCGATGCGTTCGCGCGTGATCTGGCGTCGGCCGGTGGGCTGGGCATCATCACGCCGGATCTGATCCCCGACGAGGCGGACGAGTGGTTCGCTGCATCAGACGCCCACGATCTGGACCGGATCTTCCTGGTTGCGCCGTCGTCGACGCCGGAGCGGCTGGCGACCACCGTGGAGGCGTCACGCGGGTTCGTCTACGCGGCATCGACGATGGGGGTGACCGGCGCACGCGACGCGGTGTCGGCGGCGGCCCCCGAGCTGGTGCGTCGCGTGAAGGACGTGTCCGACATCCCGGTCGGGGTGGGCCTGGGCGTGCGCTCGCGGGAGCAGGCCGCGGAGATCGCGGCCTACGCTGACGGGGTGATCGTGGGCTCAGCGCTGGTCTCCGCGCTGGAAAACAGCGTCGAAGCGCTCGGAAAGCTGACCGAGGAACTGGCCGACGGTGTCCGGCAGAGGGTCACCGCGTGACGACGACGGTCCTGGCCTACATTCCCAGTCCGTCGCAGGGCGTCTGGCAGCTCGGCCCGGTGCCGCTGCGGGCCTACGCGCTGTTCATCATCGTCGGCATCGTGGCAGCGCTGATGATCGGCGACCGGCGTTGGGAGGCCAGGGGCGGCGAACGCGGCGTCATCTACGACATTGCGCTCTGGGCTGTGCCGTTCGGTCTCATTGGCGGTCGGCTCTATCACGTCATCACCGACTGGTGGCGCTATTTCGGCGAGGGCGGCGCGGGCCTCGCCGGGGTGATCCGGATCTGGGACGGTGGGCTCGGCATTTGGGGTGCGGTGGCGTTCGGCGGGGTGGGGGCGTGGATCGCATGCCGTCGCCGCGGTATTCCGTTACCGGCGTTCGGCGATGCGATCGCACCGGGAATCATTCTGGCCCAAGGCATCGGCAGGCTGGGCAATTACTTCAACCAGGAGTTGTACGGCGGCGAGACGACGTTGCCGTGGGGTTTGGAGATCTACGAGCGCAGGAACTCCAACGGTCTGATCGACAACCTCAACGGCGTGTCGACCGGTGAGGTGCTGCAGGTCGTACATCCGACGTTCCTGTACGAATTACTGTGGAACCTGTTGGTTTTCGCGTTCCTGATTTACGTGGACCGTCGGTTCAAGCTCGGGCACGGCCGATTGTTCGCGATGTATGTCGCGGGTTATTGCCTCGGGCGGTTCTGGATCGAGCTGTTGCGGGTCGATGATGCGACGCTCATCGACGGCGTGCGGATCAATTCATTCACGTCGACGTTCGTGTTCATCGGCGCGGTGGTCTACATCATGGTTGCGCCGAAGGGCCGCGAAGACCCGGCCACGCTGAAGGGCAAGGCGGTGTCCGCTGAGGACGTGACCGAAGAGCTTGCGGCGGTGGGCGCGACGGCGGGTGTGGTGGCTGCGGCGAAGGTCGCCGTCGACGACGAGAAGGACGCCGAGACCGGCGATGACGAACCCAAGTCCGAGGCCGCGAGCGAAGCGGAGAAGCTCACCGCCGATGTCCTGAGCGCACCGTCGGACGACATCGCCGAGGCGGAGGAGTTCGCGGAGGCGGGTGAGGAAGCCGACAAAGCCGCTGAGGCAGAAGAGCTTGGCGCCGACGTCGCCGGGGTGCCGGCCGACGATCTCGCGGAGGCAGAGGAGTTCGCGGCCGAAGGCGAGGAAGAAGCGCCTGCGGAGTCCGAAGCTGCGGCTGAAGCCGAAGCGCTCGCCGACGAAGTCGAAGAGGCGTCGTCTGAGGAGATCGTCGAAGCTCAGGAGTTCGCGGAAGCCGGCGAAGAGTCCGAAGCCGATATCGACGACGCCGACGAACTCGGTGCAGAACTGGACGAGGCCGCGGAGGCATTGGCCCAAGACACGGAGCCTGCGAAAGCTGAGGCCGGTGTCGACGACGCTGACGAACTCGGTGCAGAACTCGACGAGGCCGCGGAGGCATTGGCCGAAGAGACAGCCGACGAGTCTGCTGAGGAACCTGTCGAGCCTGAGGCTGGTGTCGGTGCGGTCGAGGGTGAGGAGGCCGTCGAGGCCGAGCAAGCCGCGCCCGAAGCCCATGAGGCCGCCGTGGGGGGTCTCGAGGAGGCAGAAGACGTCGCCGCTGAGGTCGACGAAGAGGCCGAAGCTGGCGAGTCTGCCGACGAACCCGTCGAGCCTGAGGCTGGTGTCGGCGCGGTCGAGGGTGAGGAGGCCGTCGAGGCTGAGGAAGCCGCCGCCGAAGCCCATGAGGCCGAGGACGAGGGTGCGGAACCTGAAGCTGGTGTCGGCGCGGGCGCGGGTCCCGAGGAGGCAGAGGACGTCGCCGAGTCTGCCGACGAACCCGTCGAGCCTGAGGCTGGTGTCGGCGCGGTCGAGGGTGAGGAGGCCGTCGAGGCCGAGCAAGCCGCCGCCGAAGCCCATGAGGCCGCCGTGGAGGGTCTCGAAGAGGCAGAAGACGTCGCCGCGCAAGTCGACGAAGAGGCCGACGCTGACGAGTCTGCCGACGAACCCGTCGAGCCTGAGGCCGGTGTCGGCGCTGTCGAAGGTGAGGAGGCCGTCGAGGCCGAGGAAGCCGCCGCCGAAGCCCATGAGGCCGCCGTGGAGGGTCTCGAGGAGGCAGAAGACGTCGCCGCTGAGGTCGACGAAGAGGCCGAAGCCGACGAGGAAACTGGCGCAGAGGATCAACCCGCTGATGACGACGTCGGTGCTGCCGAGAGCGAAGAAGAAGGCAAGTCCGCGACTGAGACACCTGTCGTCGAAGAGCCGAAACCCTTTTCACCCGTTTCACCCCCTGAACCCCAGGGACGCGTTCGCCGCTGGTTGCGTAGGCGCCGGAAGTCCTGAGTTATCCCCAACGGCGAATTCATCCACAGGCTGGTCGGGGCTGCGTGTGCGGTTGATGCCTGTGCTTGGTGAAAGTGGCTGGTCGGCAACGTAATCCGTTTTCGATGCGGTGCCTGATATGTGGATCAGGTGTCGGTGCTGGCGGTGATGATGCGGTTATGTCCTCGTTGACCGCGTCTGCTGACACCGACGCTGTGGGGTTGTCGCCCGCGCAGCAGCTCGATGCGCTGTTTGATGAGTTGGGCGAGTTGATGGGCCAGCGCAACGTCATCGACGCCCGGATCGTCGAGATCATCGCCGAGATCGAGCACGACGGGCTGGCGGGCGGCACCGGCGCACGGTCGATCCCGGCGCTGGTGGCCTGGAAGACCGGGGCTTCACCGCGCAACGCCCAGGCCATCGCCGCGGTGGCCCACCGGCTTTCGGAGTTTCCGATCTGCGCCCAACGCATGCGCGACGGGCAGGTGTCGTTGGATCAGATCGCGGTGATCGCCGAGCACGCCGGCGCGGGCTCAGATACCCACTACGCACAGCTGATCGAGCACGCCACCGTCAGCCAGCTGCGCACCGCGGTCAAACTCGAACCCCGCCCCGACCCCGAACCCGAACCGGAATCCGCGCATACCGAGGCTGACACCGCGACTGAGATCGACCCCGATGCTGTGGTTGAGCCGGCGCTAGATTTCCAGTGCGACGCCGACGTCTCGGGCTCGGTGATCAAATCCAGCAACGCCGATGGGTCCACCACCTGGAAGATCACGCTGCCCCCAATCGAGGCCGCCCAGTTCGACGCCGCGCTCAGCTCACACCGCGACGCATTGATGATCGCCTGGAAACGCGATCACCACAGCACCAACGACGCGCCCCTCAGCGCACCGCCGCTGCCCACCACCACCGATGCGTTCATGCAGCTGATCCAGGCCGGCTGGGATGTTGAGGCTGCGCGGCGCCCGCACGGCGCCCACACCACCGTGGTCGTGCACCTCGACGTCGGCGACCGCATCGCCGGGCTGCACCTGGGCCCCACCCTCAGCCCGGCCGACCGGCGTTATCTGCTCTGCGACGCCACCGCCGAAGTGTGGTTTGAACGCGACGGCCACCCCATCGGCGCTGGGCGCACCACCCGCCACATCAACCGCCGCCTGCGCCGCGCGCTCGAACGCCGCGACCGCACCTGCGTGGTACCCGGCTGCGGGGCCACCCGCGGCTTGCACGCCCACCACATCGTGCACTGGGAAAACGGCGGCGTCACCGAACTACACAACCTGGTACTGGTCTGCCCGTATCACCACCGACTACACCACCGCGGCGGCATCACCATCACCGGACCCGCCCACAACCTCACCGTCACCGACAGCGCCGGACGCCGCCTCACCCCCAGATCACTCGCCCGACCACCCCAACAACGCCCACCCACCGTCGCCCCGTGCCGCGGACCCAGCGGCGAACGCGCCCAATGGCGCTGGTATGACCCCTTCCAACCCCAGCCACCCCCACCCAACTAACCCACCCGCGCCGCCGCGAAAGCCACCACGGGCAGCGCGAAACTCGGTGCGGCATCTAGCCAGGACGGGTGACGTGGAAGTCGCGGTCGTCTGGCTCGCCGAGCATCGTGGCCATCGTCCCGCGATCATAGGGCCAAAGATCGACGGTGCCTTCGTCGGTGAGATACCACGAATTACAGCCGGTGTTCCAGACCGTCGGGCCCAGCGCGGCAGCGACGTCGTCGTTGAACTTGGCGGTTGCTTCCTCGGTGACCTCGACCGTGTCGATGTCGCCGTCGCGAAACCTCGTCAGCCACTGGGCGATATAGCGTGCGGTGAGTTCGGCGGAGTACTGCAGCAGAATCGAACCGGTCGGTGAATTCGGCCCGAGCACCGTGAAGAAGTTCGGAAAGCCGGGAATCGCCGTCATGCGATACGCACGTGGGCCCTTCGCCCACACATCGTCGATCGACACGCCGTCACGGCCCCGCAAGTTCATCGGCCGCATGTAGTTGTGCGTGTGAAATCCGGTGGCCAGTACCAGCACATCCAGATCGACCTCGGCACCATCTGCCGTCCGAACACCACCTGGAGTGACCGCCTCGATCGGCGACGTCACCAACCGTGCATTGGCAGCCCGCAACGCACGGTAATAGGAACCCGAGACCACCTGGCGCTTGCACAATGGTTCGTAGTCCGGCGTCAGCCGTCGCCGCAATTGCGCGTCGCGCACCTGAAAACGCAACGACGACCGCGCATATGCCTGCACAAGCCACCGTCGCCAACTCGGCCGTGTGGTGACGTCGGCCAGAATTCCCGACGCCTGCAACAACACCTCGTACAAACCACGGTGCAACCCCGGCCGTCCACTCAACAGCCTGCCGAGCAACTGCGGTTGCCGCAGGTTCGTTGGCACCCACATCACCCATTGCGGGGTGCGCACGAAATGTGCGATCTCGGTCACCTCGGGTTGCAACGCCGAAACGACCTGAACCCCTGTAGAACCGTTGCCAATGACACCGACCCGCCTGCCGCGCACGTCGACGCGGTCATCCCAGCGGGCCGTATGCACCACCTGTCCCTCAAACGTCTCCAGTCCCGGTATCTGCGGCGTGCACGGATGATGCAGCACACCGGTTGCCGCGATCAGGAAGTCGGCGTCCCACCGTGTGCCATCGCCTGCGAGCACTCGCCAACCGGTCCCAGTGAACTCCGCGGCGACGGCCTCGGTATTGAACCGGACATATCGGCCAAGCCCGAAGCGGTCGACGACGTCACGCAGATACCGCTGGATCTCTGCACCCGGCGCGAAGACCGACGACCAGTCCGGTTTAGGCGCGAACGAGAACTGATACAGCTGCGACGGCACGTCGCAGGCCAGCCCGGGGTAGCGGTTCCAATGCCATACGCCTCCGACGTCGGCTCCCTTCTCGAGGATGGTCAGCTGACGAAAACCAGCCCGCTGCAGCGTCACTGCCGTCGCGATACCCGCGATACCGGCCCCGATGATGACGACCGTTGGGTCCCGGCTCATCACTGCAACATACTTCCCGATCGAAAAGGTGGGTTTTCCTTACTTACTGGGCCGATCGGATTCTGGCATGCTGGCCATATGACTGAGCCGCAGTTCGGTGGCAACGAGAACTCCAACCCGCCTCCGCCACCACAGCAGCCGTATCCACCACCTGGCCAGTACGGTCCGCCACCAGGTGGTTACCCGCCCGTCTACACTGACCCGGCCGCGCCGTTCGGGCGTCATCCGCTGACCGGTGAACCGCTTTCGGACAAGTCCAAGGTGGTCGCCGGCTTACTGCAGTTGGTCGGTCTGATCGGGATCGTCGGCATCGGCCGCATCTATCTCGGCAACACCGGCCTGGGCATCGCCCAACTCATCGTGGGGCTGATCACCTGCGGTATCGGTGCCGTCGTCTGGGGCATCGTCGATGCTGTGCTGATCCTGACCGACAAGGTGCGCGATCCCGAGGGGCGTCCGCTGCGCGATGGCACTTAGCGCCACCTTCAGCCGGAAACGGGCATATGGCGCGCTCGGGACGGGCGCCCTGGCGGTGGGCGCGCTGACCTATGTCGGCCTGGCCGACCCGCATCGAACCAACTTCTTCTTTCCCGCCTGCCCGTTCAAAGCGCTGACCGGACTCGACTGCCCGGGCTGCGGCGGTCTGCGCATGACCCACGACCTGCTCCACGGCGACCTGGCCGCGGCCGCCGCCGACAACGTCTTCCTCCTCGTGGGCCTGCCGCTGCTGCTGATCTGGGCGCTCACGCGGTGGCGGCAGAAGCGACCGGTCTGGAACGTCCCCGTCGTCGTCCTCATCATCCTCACCACGGTGACCTGGGGCGTGGCCCGTAACCTTCCCGGTTTTCCGCTGGTCCCGACAATGCTCGACGGCTGACTGCCCGACGCACGAAAGGCACAGGCGCACTGAGGATTCGCACGCCCGCACCGGACACACCCGGCAGGGACGCGCAGCCCAGCATCTGAATCGATCAACGACTATGCTGAACAGTCGTGAGTAGACGCGGAAAGATCGTCTGTACGTTGGGGCCGGCAACCGCTTCTGACGAGGCCGTCAGGGCGCTGGTCGACGCCGGGATGGACGTTGCGCGGCTCAACTTCAGCCACGGCGGATACCCCGACCACGAAGCGAACTACAAGCGCGTCCGCGCCGCCTCCGACGGCTCCGGCCGCGCCGTCGGGATACTCGCCGATCTGCAAGGTCCCAAGATCCGGCTCGGCCGGTTCGCCGCCGGGCCGACCTACTGGGCGACCGGCGACACGGTGCGCATCACGATCGATGACCTGGAAGGCACCCAAGACCGCATCTCGACGACTTACAAGCGGTTAGCCGAGGACGCCAAACCGGGCGACCGGGTTCTGGTCGACGACGGCAACGTCGGCCTCGTGGTGGAAAGCATCGACGGCAACGACGTGGTGTGCACCGTCACCGAGGGCGGTCCGGTCAGCAACAACAAGGGCATGTCCATGCCCGGTATGAACGTGTCGGCACCGGCGCTGTCCGAGAAGGACATCGACGATCTCGAGTTCGCGCTGCGGCTCGGCGTCGACCTCGTCGCGCTGTCGTTCGTTCGCTCACCCGCCGACATCGAGGTCGTACACGAGGTGATGGACCGCGTCGGCAGGCGCGTTCCCGTCATCGCCAAACTCGAGAAGCCGGAAGCCATCGACAACCTCGAAGCGATCGTGTTGGCGTTCGACGCGATCATGGTCGCCCGCGGCGACCTCGGTGTGGAGCTGCCGCTCGAAGAAGTCCCGCTGGTCCAGAAGCGCGCCATCCAAATGGCAAGGGAGAACGCCAAACCCGTCATCGTCGCCACCCAGATGCTGGAGTCGATGATCGAGAGCTCGCGTCCGACGCGCGCAGAAGCCTCCGATGTCGCCAACGCGGTGCTCGACGGCACCGACGCCGTCATGCTCTCGGGGGAGACGTCGGTGGGCAAGTATCCGCTGGAAGCGGTCCAGACGATGGCCCGCATCATCTCGGCGGTCGAGGACATTTCGGTGGCAGCCCCGCCGCTGACCCACGTGCCGCGCACCAAACGCGGCGTCATCTCCTATGCCGCACGCGACATCGGCGAACGCCTGGACGCCAAGGCGCTTGTCGCCTACACGCAGTCTGGCGACACCGTGCGCAGGCTCGCGCGACTGCACACGCCCCTGCCGCTGCTCGCGTTCACCTCGCTGCCCGAGATCCGTAGCCAGCTGGCTTTGACCTGGGGGACAGAAACATTCATCGTGCCGCACATTCAGACCACCGACGGGATGATCCGGCACGTCGACCAGTCGCTGCTGGAACTTGGCCGCTACAAGCGCGGTGATCTGATCGTCATCGTCGCGGGAGCCCCGCCCGGCACCGTGGGTTCCACGAACATGATCCACGTGCACCGCATCGGCGAGGAGGACGTATAAACAGGCCTGTGTCTTCCGACGAACCGTCCGCGCGGGCAGCAGCGAGCTCAGCAGACTTCGACGAACTGCTGGCGATTCTCGACCTCAAACAAACCGACGAGAACCTCTACGTCGGCAAGCATCCCAGTAAGAATCCAGTTCGCACCTTCGGCGGCCAGATGATGGCGCAGGCGTTCATAGCCGCGAGCCGCAGCCTGAAGCATCCGACCCCGCCGAGCGCAATGTCAGCTCACTTCATCGCCGGCGGCGACCCGGAGAAAGACCTCGAGTTCCACATTGTGCGCCTGCGCGACGAGCGCCGGTTCGCCAACCGCCGTGTCGACGTGATGCAGGACGGTCAGCTGCTGACCACCGCGATGGTGTCCTACCTGTCGGGTGGGCGCAGCCTCGAGCACGGCATCAAGCCGCCCGAGCTGCCGCGGCCGCAGTCGGTGCCGCCGGTCGACGACCTGCTGCGCGGCTACGAGGACGTCGTACCGCATTTCGTCAACGCGCTGCGCCCGATCGACTGGCGCTACACCAACGACCCCACCTGGGTGATGCGTAAGAAGGGGGAGAAGCTGCCGCACAACCGGGTGTGGATGAAGGCGCTGGGCCAGATGCCCGACGACCCGGCCGTGCACGCCGCGGCGCTGGTGTACTCCTCGGACACCACGGTGCTCGACTCGATCATCACCACCCACGGGCTCTCATGGGGTTACGACCGGATCTTTGCGGTCACCACGAACCATTCGGTGTGGTTTCACCGGCCGATCCGATTCGACGACTGGGTGCTGTACTCGACGTCGTCGCCGGTGGCCGCCGACTCGCGCGGGCTCGGCACCGGGCACTTCTTCGATCCGTCCGGTCAACTGCTGGCAACCGTCGTGCAGGAAGGCATCGTCAAGCACTTCCCGGCGACCTGATCGCTACGGGGTCGGGGTGACCGTGACGGAGAACTGGTCTTCGACGCGTTGTTGGAACTCAGCCGCACACTGCTCGAGGGCGACCTGGTCGTTGCCCGCTTGTGAGACGCAGTCCAGATAGTCGGTGCCGCCCGCCCTGTCGAAGCCCCACACCAGCAACGTGATCGCCGCGATCGCCTCGATGATGCTGAGGATGCCCAGGATGATGCCGGCCACGGCCATGCCGCCGTTGGTCGCTTCACCGCGCTTGGCCCGGCCCCAGCCGAGGAAACCGAAGATGATCGCCACGACGCCGAGCACGACGCCGAAGATGATGGAGAGCAACGCGACGATCGCGATCACCAGCGAGGCGATGCCGAAACCGTTCTTGGGGCCCGTCGGTGGCAGCGGGTAACCGCCGTAAGGCTGCTGCGGTGGCGGTGGGTAACCGCCCGGGTACGCGCCGTACTGGCCGGGTGCGGACGGCGGCGGAGTCGACGGCGGGGTCGGCGGCGGCGTCTCGGGTCTGTCCGGTTCGCTCATACCGACGAGGCTACCCCGGGGATGTCGAGGTTAAGGACGCGACAGCGAACATCTTTGGGCAGATGGTGGGTCGCGACGACGACGGTGCGGTCGGCGCCGAACAGCCCGCCCGGGGTGAGCAGCGCGGTCAGTATTTGCTGACCGCTGTCGGCGTCGAGGTGTTCGGTGGGTTCGTCCAGCAGCACCGTCGGCGCCGCGCAGATCAAGGCGCGGGCCAACAGAAGTCGTCGGCGCTGCCCCGCGGACACCGCGGCCGCACCGCCGACCAGCACGGTGGACAACCCGTCGGACAGCCCAGCAAGCCAGTCCTCAAGGCCGACGCGGCACAAGGCGTTTCGCAGCTCGGCATCGGTCGCATCACCGCGGGCGACCAACAGGTTGTCGCGCACCGTGGTAGCAAATAAGTGCGCGTCCTCGGCGAAAAACGCGGTCTCTGATGGGTTTTCAGCCATCGCCATCAGCAGTGTCGTCTTGCCCGAGCCACTGGGCCCCAGCACCGCCAGCCGAGAGCCGGGCGGCAGTTCAATTGGAGTGACCGGTGGGCGGACGCGCGCGACCGGCGTGGTCAACTCGGCCAACCGGCGTGCGGCGATGCGCGAACGGGTCAGCTGCACGGCCGCGGCGGGCAGCGCCGTCGTCGCCTCGAAAGCCGACAGCGGCAGCAGCATCAGGATCGCCACCGTCATCGGCGCGACGGTGTCGGCGATCGCGATCGCGGCCACGACCGCGCCGAGCACGCTGAGCCCCACCGCGGCCGTCGGCGCCGCCGCAGCAACGGCTCCGGGCGCGGCCGCCCGGTCGGTGTGGTGACCCCAGTCCCGGTGCCGGCGGCCGGCTTCGGCGATGACGTCGTCAAGACGCCCGCCGACCCGAAGCTCCGGGGCATGCTCGAGCGCGAGCATCACCGCGACATCACGGCCGGAATGATGCCGTGCGGCAACCGCTTCCGCAGCAGCCGCGGCGCGCGCCGCGGCCCACGGCGCGACGACGCCCGCGACGAACAGGCAGAGCGCCAAACCGGCCGCCGCCGCCGGCGAGATGATCGCGATCACCGCCACCGCCGTCACCGAGAGCACCGCGGCCACGGCGATCGGCAGCACCGCCCGCACCAACACATCCGCCAGCTCGTCGACCGAGCCGCCGATCCGCGCCACCAGCTCACCGCTCGGGAGCCGCGACGCCACCCCCGCGGGCGCGTCGGCCAGCCGGCGGAACAGGGTTTCGCGGACGTCGGCGGCCGAGCGCAGGGCGGTGTCGTGTGACGCCAGCCGTTGGCAGTAGCCGAGCACGCCGCGGGCGATGCCCAGCGCGCGGACCGCCACGACGGCGACCGTCAGATGCAGTACCGGCGGCATCTGCCACGCCCGGGTGATCAGCCATGCGGAGATCGCGGCCAGCGCCAGCGCGCTGCCCAGCGACAGCACCCCGAGCATGGCCGCCAACGCCAGCCGTGCAAGTCGGGGACGCAGCAGCTCAAGCATCGACGAGGCTTCCCATGCGCAGCACCCGGTCGCCGATCGCGCAGACGCTGTGGCGGTGGCCGACGACCAGCACGGTGGCTCCCGCGCGGGCCCGCGCCACGATGGCGTCGAGCACGCGGGCCTCCATGCGGGCGTCGAGGTGCGAGGTCGGCTCGTCGAGCAGCAGCACCGGCGCGGGCGACCCCAGCGCCCGGGCCAGCCCGAGCCGCTGGCGCTGGCCCAACGAGAGCCCGACGCCGCCGCGGCCGAGCATGGTGTCCAACCCGTCGGGCAGCGAGGCGAGCACCTCGTCGAAGCCCGCGTCTTCGCAGGCGGTCTGCATGTCGCGCAGCGGCCCGAACAGCTCGAGGTTGTCGCGCACGCTGCCGGGGATGAGCACAGGGCGGTGCGGTAACCACGTCACCTGCCGCCACCAGTTCTGCGGCGCGAGGTCGGCGACCTCGATGCCGTCGACCAAAACCCGTCCCGGATGCAGTCCGAGGATCGTCTCCAGCAGGGTGCTCTTGCCGACGCCGTTCGGGCCGGTGAGCACGGTGACCCGGCCCGGCTCGACGTCCCCGTCGAGCGCGTCGAGATGGATGGTGGCGCCGCGCGCCGACACGGTGCGGGTGCCCGGGTTTCGGCGCGGCAGCGTGCCGAGAAGCCGAAACGCCTTGTCAGCGGCGGTCTTACCGTCCTGGGCGGCATGGAACTCCACCCCGACGCGGCGCAGCGGCCAGAACACTTCCGGCGCCAGCAGCAGCGCCGTCAACCCGGCCGTCAGCGTCATCTCGCCGAACACCAGCCGCAGCCCGACGCCCACCGCCACCAGCGCCACCCCGAGCGTGGCCAGCAGTTCCAGCACCAGCGCGGACAGGAACGCCATCCGTAATGTGGACATCGCCGAACGCCGGTGTGCCGCGCCGAGTTCGGCGATGCGTTGCGCCGAGCCGCCGACCCGACCGAGCGCGCGCAGCGTCGGGATTCCCGCCACCAGGTCCAGCAGCCGCGATTGCAGCGTGGTCATCGCCGCCAACGCCGCCGCCGAGCGGTCCTTGGTCAGCAGCCCGATGAGCACCATGAAGATCGGGATGAGTGGCAGCGCGATCAGCACGACGACCGCCGATGGCCAGTCGTAGACGGCGATCGTCAGCACCGCGGCGGGGGTGAGGATGCCGGCCAGAAACACCGCGGGAAGATACGCGGTGAGGAACGGACGCAGACCGTCCAGGCCGCGGGTGATCACCGCGGCGGCGGTGTCGCGTTGGGCGGCGAGTCGCCGCGACGGCAGATCGGTGACGGTGCGCAGCACCTGATCGGACAGGTCGGCGATCACCGACGTCGCGCCGGCTTGCGAAAGGCGCCCCTGCGCCCACTGTACGAGCGTGCGAACCAGCCACAGCGCCACCAGAATCGCCAACGGGCCGAACCAGTGCGACAGGGACCGCGATGCGGGGTCGGTGATCACACCGGCCACGATGCGCGCCAGCACCACCGCCGATCCGATGGTCGCGGCGGCGATGACGACACCGCAGGCCACCGACAGGGCCAGGTAGCGGCGCATCGCCGCCGAGGCGCGCAGGAGGTTCACGGCGAACGCCTGGTCAAGCCGGCCGGCGCCGGAATGTGATCGGGCGAAATCCGTTGCCGGAAAACCCAATACGTCCACCCTTGATACATCAGGATCAGCGGTGCGAACGCCAGTGCGGCCCAGGACATGATCGTCAGCGTGTACGGGCTCGACGACGCGTTGTAGATCGTCAGGCTCCAGTCCGGGTTCAGCGCCGACGGCATCACGTTCGGGTACAGCGCGCCGAACATCAGGACCACCACCGCCGCGACGACGAGGGTGGTCGACGCGAAGGCCCAGCCGTCACCGGTGCCGCTGAGCATCCACAGGATGGCCGCCACGAGGGCCACGACGGCGACGGCCAGCACGATCCAGGTCCAGTTCTTGCCGTGCGCCAGTTGGGTCCACAACCCGAAACCACCGACCGCCGCCGTCACCGGCAGCGCCAGCAACCGCGCGAAGCGCAGCGCGTCATCGCGCAGCGCGCCACCGGTTTTCAACGCAAGGAACGACGCACCGTGCAGCAGGAACAGCCCGCAGGTCGCCAGCCCGCCCAGCAACGTGTAGGCGTTGAACAGGTCGCCGAGCGAAAGGCGCAGCTGTTTGTCGGCGTCCACGGGCAGCCCCTGCAGCAGCGCGGCGAACACCACGCCCCACAGGATCGCGGGCACCCACGAGCCCGCGGCGATGCCGACGTCGGCCCACCTCTGCCATACCGGGTCGTCGATCTTGCCGCGCCACTCGATGGCGACCACCCGCAGGATCATCGCCAGCAGGATCGCCAGCAGCGGCAGATAGAACCCGGAGAACAAGGTGGCGTACCAGTCCGGGAACGCGGCGAACATCGCGCCGCCCGCGGTGATCAACCACACCTCGTTGCCGTCCCACACCGGGCCGATGGTGTTCAGCGCGGCGCGGCGGTGCTGTTCGGGGTCGCCCTTGGCGACGCGGCCGAACGGGCCCATCAGCATGCCGACGCCGAAGTCGAAGCCCTCGAGGACGAAGAAGCCCAGAAACAGCCCGGCCATCACGACGAACCACAGTTCCTGCAGCCACATGTGTCGGCACCTCCTCAGTACGCGAACGACAGCGGCGCCACGTCGTCGTCCTCCGGTGAGTGGGGCGGGACCGGTTCGGCGTCGTGTTCGGTGGGTCCTTGGACGACGTAGCGGCGTATCAGCCAGAACCAGATCACGGCCAGCAACCCGTACACGACGGTAAACGTCACCAACGACGTCACGACCATGCCGACCGAATGTCCCGATACGCCTTCGGCGACAGTCAATCTGATCATCTGATCGCCGGTCGGGTTGGGGACCACAACCCAGGGCTGGCGGCCCATCTCGGTGAATATCCAGCCCGCGCTGTTGGCCAGAAACGGGGTCGGCAGGGTGGCCAGCGCGAACCGGGTGAACCAGGGGAACTGCGGGATTCGGCCGCCGCGGGTGAACCACAGCACGGTAAGCGCGAAAAGCACCGGGACCGCGAGCAATCCGACCATCGCGCGAAACGACCAGTACGTCACGAACAGGTTCGGCCGGTAGTCGCCGGGACCGAACTTCTCCTGGTACTGCTCCTGCAGGTCCTTGACGCCTTCCAGATGCACCCCGGAGAACGTGCCCTCCGCCAGGAACGGCAGCACGTAGGGCACCTCGATCAGGTGTACGACGCTGTCGCAGTTGTTGTGCGTGCCGACCGTCAGGATCGAGAAGTGCGGGTCGGTTTGGCTGTGACACAACGATTCTGCCGATGCCATCTTCATCGGTTGTTGTTCGAACATCAGCTTGCCCTGAATGTCTCCGGTGAAGACAAGGCCCGCGCTGGAGACCAGCACGACAAGGCAACCGAGTACGGCGGCCGGCCGGTAGAGGTGCTGTGCGTCGGTCGTCGGCCCCTGCCGATGGGCCCGGACCAGCCACCACGCGCAGACGGCGGCCACGAAAGTTCCGGCGGTCAGGAAGGATCCGAACACCGCGTGGGCGAAGGCGGCGATCGCGGTGTTGTTGGTGAACAACGCCACGATGCTGGTCAGCTCCGCGCGGCCGGTGTCAGGGTTGACCCGTGCGCCGACGGGGTGCTGCATCCATGAGTTGGCGGCGATGATGAAGAACGCCGACATGTTCACCGCGATGGCCACGACCCAGATGCAGGCCAGGTGGACCAACCGGGGCAGCCGGCTCCATCCGAAGATCCACAGCCCGATGAATGTGGATTCGAAGAAGAACGCGGCGAGGCCTTCCATGGCCAGCGGAGCGCCGAAGACGTCGCCGACGAAGCGGGAGTACTCGCTCCAGTTCATGCCGAACTGGAACTCCTGGACGATGCCAGTGGCCACCCCGAGGGCGAAGTTGATCAGGAACAGCTTGCCGAAGAACCGGGTCAGCCGGTACCAGGCCGGGTTGTCGGTGATCAGCCATGCGGTCTGCATGACGGCGATCAGCGGCGCCAGCCCGATGGTCAGCGGGACGAAGATGAAGTGGTACACGGTGGTGATGCCGAACTGCCACCGCGACACATCGAGCGCGTCCATCTGCCCTTCTTTCGTGGCTGTGCAACCAGCCTACGACAGGACGTAGTAGACGTCAGCGTGTGTTAGGTCACCGGCGTCTCGGTCTCGGGTGCCTTGTCGGCGGGCGCCGTGGCTTCGGGTGACGGCGTCTCGGTGTCCTGGTGCTTCGAGGCCTTGCGGATGGCGAACGCAGAAACCACCTCGAACACGCCGAGGACGACGAGCCCGATCCCGGCGACCAGGGTCAGCGCCGCAAGCGACGGGAACGGCAGCGCCAACAGGATGACGCCGGCGATCAGGTTGAGCACGCCGATGAAGATCTCCCACGCGCGGCCGGGCAGGGTGGGGTCGCTGATCGCCGACACCGCGGTGGCCACGCCTCGGAAGATGAACCCGATACCGATCCAGATCGCCAGCAGCAGGATCGACTCCTGCAGGCTGCGGAAGCACAGCACCGCCAGGATCAGCGCGGCGGCGCCGCTGATGAACAACAGCACCCGCCCGCCGGCCGAGATGTGCAGGCTGAACGCGAAAATCACCTGCGCAATACCGGCCACCAGCAGATACGCGCCGAAGAAGATCGCTGCGATGATGATCGTGATTCCCGGCCAGGCCAGGATCAGCACGCCGAGGATCAGGGCGATGACGCCGGACAGCAACGTCGACTTCCAGAGGTGTTGCGACAGGTTGGGTGGGGCTGGGCTTTCCATGCGCGAAGTCTGGCACAAAGCAGCATCCAAGGACCGGCTTTCCCGCGCCGCCGACCCCCAGATTTACGCTTTCGCAAATCTATTCACTGGCCCTGTGCAAACGGTTTCGCATGCACCTCGGAGGCCTGTTTTCGGTCACATCGTGCGTATTCGGTACGATGATCAACCATCTGCATCCGTTTGAGCACAGTCACTTGCCGCAGCCGAGCAAATGAGGAGTGATGATGACACGTACCGTCCTGCGCCGGGGCGCCGCCGCAACGGCGGCCGCTTTACTCGTCGCGACAGGCGCTGGGTTGGCCGTCACACCCGCGCACGCCGGCGAGAAGGACGACCAGTTCATCGAGTACCTGGACCAGAAGGGCGTGCCCTACTCCAATAAAACGGAGGCCATCCGCGTTGCCAAGGACTTCTGCCTGGCGCGGACGAGGCAGAACGCACCCAAGTGGCGCGCGGCCTATCACCTCGCGAACGATCAGGGTTGGACGGAGACCGAAGCCGCTCACTTCGCCGAGGCTGCGATACCGACGTATTGCCCGCGAGTCTGGAAATAGGCGCGGGTTCGAGTTCTCCTGCTCCCGACTTAGCTCTCCACTACTGTTCCGTTACCGGCCTTGCGAACCGGTTCCCAGGAGGCAGAAAGCCGAGGGCGAAGCGTGTCAGGTGCGTGTCAAAACCGTCGAAGGGCGCTGTGGCGCATCGCCACAGCGTGTGCTGCGGCCGGCGCTCTTGCGCTGTCGGGTTGCGCCGGCAACACGGCCACAGACGACACCGCCGCACCGACCACCTCGGCACCCGCGCAGAAGGTCGACAAGATCGCCAACACCGTGCCCGAGGCAATCAAGTCGTCCGGGCAACTGGTCGTCGGCGTCAAGATTCCCTACCCGCCCAACGAGTTCAGGGATCCCAGCGGCAAGATCGTCGGCTTCGACGTCGACTTGATGAACGCGATCGCCGCGACGCTGGGGGTGACACCGGACTACCGTGAGTCCGATTTCGCCGAGATCATCCCGTCCGTCCAGGGCGGCACGTACAACGTCGGCATGTCGTCGATCACCGACACCAAAGAGCGGGAGGAGTCCGTCGACTTCGTCACGTACTTCAGCGCGGGCATCCTGTGGGCGCAGCGTCCCGGTGAGCCCGTCGATCCGAACAACGCCTGCGGAATGAAGGTCGCGGTGCAAGCGACCACCATCCAGGAGGTCGAGGAACTACCCGCCAAGAGCAAGGCGTGCACCGACGCCGGTCAACCGCCGATTGAGATCGTTTCGTTCGACGGGCAGGACGCGGCCACCGACGCGCTGATCCGAGGCGAGGTCGACGCGATGTCGGCGGATTCGCCGGTCACGTCCTATGCCATCAAGCAGCGCAACGGAAAGATCGAGGCGGCAGGTGAGATCTTCGACACCGCGCCGTACGGATGGCCGGTGCAGAAGGGTTCGCCCTTGGCGCAGGCGTTGCAGATGGCCCTTCAGCATCTGATCGACACCGGCACCTATGAGGAGATCGCCAGGAACTGGGGCGTCGAGAGCGGGATGATCGACAAGCCGGTCGTCAACGGCGCCAGCAACTAGGGATTGCGCCATGATGCGGACCTCGCCCGACCCGGCCGCCCCGCTATGGCGGGCGGCCCAGGTGTTTCGGCTGCTGAGTTGCCTTTACGCGCTTGGTTTTCAGATCGCGGTCAACCCCGCACTGGACCGGCCGGTGCTCGGTTGGCTGCTGTTCGGCGTGCTGATCGCGTGGAGCGCAGCCTGTGCGGTCGCCTACCTGAGTGGGTTCGGCCGACGCCCGTCGTGGGTGCTGGCTGAGATCGTGGTGGTGCTGGTGTTGATCCTGTCCACCCAACTGGTCGCCTCGCAGCAATGGGCGCTGGACAACCAGTCCTGGCCGACGACGTTGTGGGCCACCAACGCCACGATCTCGGCGGCGATACTGTTGGGCCCGATCGCCGGCATGCTGACCGGGGTGGCGGTGGTGATCGCCAGCATGGCGGTAAAGGGCGTCGTCACCTACGATTTGGGCCGCAATGCCACCATCGTCATCGAACTGGCTGTCGGTCTCGCGGTCGGCATGGCCGCTCAAACCGCGCGCAGGGCACACGCCGAACTGTCAGCCGCGGCGCGTCTGGCCGCCGCACAGCAGGAGCGGGAACGGTTGTCGCGCGAGGTGCACGACGGCGCCATTCAGGTGCTCGCGTTGGTGTCGCGGCGCGGTCGCGAAATCGGCGGTGACACTGCGGAACTCGCGCAGCTGGCCGGTGAGCAGGAACGGGCGTTGCGGCGGCTGGTCAGCTCCGGCGACGCCGAACCGCGGGTCGGGCAGATGACCGACATCGGGGCGCTGTTGCGGTCGCGCGCATCCGATCGGGTGTCGGTGAGCCTGCCCGCCGAACCGGTGCTGCTCGACGCGCACACCGCGACCGAACTGTGCGCGGCAGCCACCAACGCGCTCGACAACGTCGCCGCCCACGCCGGACCGGATGCCCGCGCCTTCGTGCTGCTGGAGGATCTGGGTGATTCGGTCACGGTGAGCGTGCGCGACGACGGCGTCGGCATCCCCGATGGCCGGCTGGCCGAGGCCGTGCATCAGGGACGCGTCGGCGTGGCCAAATCGATTGTGGGACGGATGGCTTGGCTGGGCGGAACCGCCAAGCTGCACACCGGACCGGAAAGCGGAACGGAATGGGAACTGACGGTACCCCGACGGTGATGGTGGTCGACGACCACCCGATCTGGCGTGACGCGGTTGCCCGCGACCTCGCCGAGGACGGGTTCAACGTTGTCGCGACCGCTGACGGGGTGGCTGCGGCCCGACGACGGGCGACCGCCGTGCAGCCCGACGTCGTCGTGATGGACATGCGCCTCGGGGACGGCGACGGTGCGATGGCCACGACGGAGGTGCTCGCCGTGTCACCGTCGTCGCGGATCCTCGTGTTGTCCGCCTCCGATGAGCGCGAGGACGTCCTGGAGGCGGTAAAGGCCGGCGCCACCGGATATCTGGTCAAGAGCGCGTCCAAACAGGAGCTCGGCGATGCGGTGCGGGCGACGGCAGAGGGCCGCGCGGTGTTCACCCCGGGCCTGGCCGGCCTGGTGCTGGGGGAGTACCGGCGCATCGCGAAGAACCCGGCGCCGGGCCCGCAGACGCCGAGCCTCACGGAGCGCGAGACCGAGATCCTGCGTCATGTCGCGAAAGGGTTGACCGCCAAGCAGATCGCCGCGCGGCTGTCGCTGAGCCACCGCACCATCGAGAACCACGTGCAGGCGACGTTTCGCAAACTTCAGGTCGCCAACCGCGTTGAACTGGCCCGTTATGCGATCGAGCACGGGTTGGACAAGGAATCCGAGTAGTCCTACTCATCCGGATCCCCCGTCGCGTTGCGACGATGACGCCATGAGCGAACCGCAGCATGCCGTCATCACCCGGCTGTCGGCCGACTTCTCCGCGATCTCGCAGTACATGGCGCGGGTCTCAGCAGACCTGACTTATTTGGACAGACTGCTTTCGGAGCGCACGTCGGCCGCGCCCGCGCCGGCACCGTCGTACTGGCCGCAGTACGCCGGAGCGCAATACGCCCCCCAACCACAACAGGCGCCGCCCCAGCCCACCCAACCGGTGGCGGATCCACCTGTGGCGCCGACACCGCCCAGGCAACCCCGCAACGAGGGCTGGATCGGCAAGGTGCTTGCCGTCGCCGGCGTCGCGGTCACGTTGATCGGCGTCGTGCTGCTGCTGGTGTTGGCCGCCCAGGCCGGCATCCTGCGACCGGAGATCCGCGTCGCGGCCGGCGCCGGGCTCGCCGCCGCGCTGGTGGCCGCCGCGGGCTGGTTGTGGAGCAGGCCCGGGGGACGGACCGGCGCGATCGCGTTGGCGGCCACCGGCGTTGCCGCGGCCTACATGGACGTCATCGCCGTCACCACGATTTATGGCTGGATATCGGCGCCGGTCGGTCTCGTCATCGCCGCGGTGATCGGCGCTGCCGGGCTCTACTTGGCCCGGCGCTGGGACTCCGAGCAGCTGGGACTGCTGGTGTTGGTCCCGCTGTTGGTGCTGGCGCCGGTCGTGGTGGGCACCGTCAACCTGCTGCTCGTCGCGTTCATGCTTGCGCTGGCGGCTGCCTCACTGCCGTTGCAGCTGGGCAAAGACTGGATCTGGTTGCACTGCGCGCGAACCGCCGCCGCCACCGTTCCGCTGCTGATGGCCCTGCTCGCCGTGAGCTTCGACGACGGCCGCGACCTGGCGCTGGCCGCGGCGTGCGCCATCGCGGCGGGGTTGGCGCTTCTCGGCGCGCTGATCCTGTCGCCGTCAACGGCCAACCGAACCGGCTTGGCGCTGCTGACCGGCGCCGGGGTGCTGCCTGCGCTGTGTGTTGGCCTGGCGGCGGGCCGGCTGGTGGCCGCCGCCATGGCGGCTGTCCTGGCTGCGGTGCTGCTCGGAATCGTGCTTCTCGGTCGACGGCTACCCGCTGTTCAGGGCGGCGCTCGGCAGGTGTGGGCGGCGTTGTCGGCGATCGCGGCGCTGATCGCCGTGCTGGTCGCATTCGACGGGCACATCGCCGGACCGGTGCTGCTGGCGATGGCGGTCGTGGTGGCAGTGGCGGGGCGCGCCGACGCGGCGGCGAGGTGGGCCGCGGTCGGGTTCGCCGTCGTGGGCGGCGGTTTCTACCTGAGTTACGCCCCGCCGGACAGCTTGATCGAGGCCAGCGCGACGTCGGCGGCGACGGGTATCTCGACGCTGACCGCGAGCGTTCTGTTGACTGCCTGCGCCGTGGCGATCGTGTGGTCGTTTCCGGGTCGGGACTCGACCGCCTGGGCCGGGGCGGCCGTCGTGGTGGTCTATGCGCTCACGGCGTTCACCGTCACCGCCGGTGTGCTGATCGGCGGTGTGGAAGGCGGCTTCTTCGGTGGTCACATGGCGGCGACCATCTGCTGGATCGCCCTGGCCGCGGCGCTGTTCGGCTACGCGGCACGGCTGCCCCGCGCGGACCGCTCGCTGCCGATCGGCGGGGGACTGGCCCTGGTCGCCGCGGCGATGGCCAAGCTCTTTCTGTTCGACCTCGGAACGTTGGACGGCATCTTCCGAGTCGCCGTGTTCATCGTCGTCGGGCTGGTGCTGCTGGGCATGGGAGCGGGGTATGCACGGCTGCTTGAGCGCCAGGACCAGCAAAAAGAGCAGCCGGTGTGATGAACATCATATGCTAAAATGGACTGAGTCCAATTTGGGAGATGTTGGAGTAGATATGACTAAGAACGCACGTCGAACCGAAGAAGATATCCAAGAATTTGTCGCCTCGAGCGAGCTGAGCGCGAACCTACAGCGCGTACTGATCGACCTCGTGGAACTGCACCTTCAGGGTAAGCAGGCGCACTGGAACGTCGTCGGGACCAACTTCCGCGACCTTCACCTGCAACTCGACGAACTCGTCGACCTGGCCCGTGAGGGCAGCGACGTAATCGCCGAGCGGATGCGCTCGCTGTGGGCGGTTCCGGACGGCCGTACGGACACCGTCGCAGCCACCACGACCCTTCCGCAGTTCCCTGCCTTCGAGCAGAGCGCGAGTGAGGTCGTCGACCTGATCGCGACCCGTACCTACGCCGCTGTCGACACCATGCGCAAGGTGCGCGACGCCGTAGAGGCTGAGGACCCCATCAGCGCCGACATCCTGCACGGGCTGATCGGCGGTCTGGAGAAGCAGGCGTGGCTGATCAAGTCGGAGAACCGCAAGGTCTAATCCGACCGCATCGTTTCGCACCGGAGCGGGTACTCCGCTCCGGTGACCGTGACAAGAGACATTCACGCCTCCCGCCAACAGGTGTGGGACGTAATGGCCGACGGGTGGACTTATTCGCAGTGGGTGGTCGGCAACAGCCGGATGCGGGCGGTGGACCCGAACTGGCCGGAACCAGGCTCCAAGATCTGCCACTCCATCGGCGTTTGGCCGCTGTTGCTCGACGACGTCACCGTCGTCGAGCACAGTGAGCCGTTGGAGGAGCTGGTGCTGCACGCGAAGGGCCGTCCCATCGGGGGCGCGCGGATAACATTGCGGCTCAGCGATATCCCCGGCGGGTGCCGGGTGGAGATGGAGGAGTGTCCGGTAAGCGGGCCCGCCGCTGTGCTTCCGGACCGGCTGTCTGACCTCGCAGTGTGGCCCCGCAACCGTGAAACGCTGTGGCGGCTGGGTGCACTGGCCGAACGGCTCAAGCCGCCCGAGGTGTCGGATTAGCTGACCGGGCGCAGTTCGACGGCGCGGCGGGTGTCCGCGTCGTTGCGGCGACCAACCAGGTACCAGGTGTACATCACACCCTTACCTTTGACGTCGACCGCGCCGCGCTCCTCGAACAGGTAGGAATCCTTGAGCCGCTCATAGACGTTCTGCGGCACCTGGATTCGGCCTTCTTCATCGGTGGATTCCATGCGCGACGCGACGTTGACGGTGTCGCCCCATACGTCGTAGAAGAACTTGCGCGCCCCGACGACGCCGGCAACCACGGGGCCGGCGGCCAAACCGATGCGGATCGGCACTATGCGGCCGTGCGGGTCACGGTAGTCCGCGACGGCTTCGGCCATGTCCAGCGCCAGGCAGGCCAGCGCCTCGAGGTGGTCCTCCCTCGGGTTGGGCACCCCGCTGACCACCATGTACGAATCACCGGTGGTCTTCACCTTCTCCAAGCCATGCCGATCGACCAGCGCGTCGAGATCGGTGTAGAGGCGATCGAGAAACCGCACCAGATCACTGGGCGTGGTGTCGCTGGCGCGCTTGGTGTATCCGGCGATGTCGGCGAGCAGAATCGAGGCGTCGTCGTACTTGTCGGCGATGATGTTGTGGGTCGGGTCCTTCAGACGGTCGGCGATCGTGGCCGGCAGGATATTGGCCAACAGCTGTTCGGACCGGTCGTATTCGGCCTCCATCGCCAGCCGGGCGCGCCGGATTTCCCGCATCGCGTACCAGATGGTCGCCACCAGCAGGAGCCACGCGGTGATCACCGTCAGGACAAACGACATTCGAAACGCCCATGGCGGTTGCGCACCGGTGTCGTTGGGCACCAGGAATTCGAGCAGGATGACCGCCGCGGCGCCGACGGTCATCAGCACGGCCGCCACGACCATATGGTCCAGACCGAGGACCACAAGCGTGATCGCCGCAGCGACCACGAAGTACAGCTGCAACCCGGTGCCGGTGCCCAGGTGCACGCACAACACGGTGATCGTCGCGTAGGCGACCACGAAGTACACCAGCGGCGCCACGAGTTCCCCGAACCGGCAGAGGAAGGGGATCGTCATGAAAACCAATGCGCAGCCGAAGTTGAGCAGCGGGACCCACCAGATGCTTCCCTCGACCAGCACGGCTTGGGCTCCGAAGAAGGCGACGATGGCCGCGCTGATCCGCGCGGTCATGTTCAGCACCCGACGATGACGTTCCGCGGTCTTCATGTGGTGGCGAGTGCGGGCCGGCGCGCGACTCTCCAGTGCCACGTCGGGCACGCAGACCGCTCGGAAGTTCGCGACCACCGTCAAAGCGTAGCCGCCGCACACCGTGCCGACCTGCGATTTTGCCTCCGCCTCGCACTGCACTTAGGAAGTGGCGGGCAATACCGGGGGATGCCGTCGGCGCCAAGAAATCACCGCTGGCGAAAATAATTACCTACATGACGTTGCTCGAGATACAACTGGCTAGCCGATAAGCGAACCCGACCTGTACCGCCGAAGACGGCGGTAAACAGGTCTTTCAGGGCTGACGGCGCCGCGTTATCGCGGATATAGGTACCGGAAACGAATTTGCTGTATTCGCACCGAAAATCGCGCTGCATCGTTGTTTGCGAATTGCGTAATTGCGCTATCTAAAGTCGGCTAATTTGAATCCATCGTCTGTGGCAACGCCAAGCGCGCCGAGAACAGGAGTGGCATGAAAGCCATCGTCAAACGTCGACTTCGGCGCTGGGGGCTGGCCGCGGTGATTGCCGCCGCGCCGATAGCCATTTTGTGTGCTTACGTGACCAATTTGCTCGTCCCGACCGAGCCGACGGGCAAGCCAGAATACGACGCGGCGGCGCTGCACATCGTGCCCACGGCGACCATCAAAGACGAGTCGACGACGATCGGGATCGCCGATTCGGATATGTATGACCCGAACCTGACCGAAGAAGAGATCGTCAAGCGCTTCGACGACATGCAAGCGCTGGGCGTCGACACTTTGCGGGTTCTGGTGCCCTGGGCGGCGATCCAGCAGGCCGAGCCGGGTAGCCCCCTGGAAGCGCTGTTCCCGCAGGACTGGAGCCGAATCGATTTCATCCTCAGCCAGGCCCAACAGCGCGATATGGCAGTGCTGGGCGTGCTGAACTCCACCCCGTACTGGGGCGGCGCCGACGGCAGCGGCTGCCTCGGCTGTCCCGGCGTCGCACCGGATCCGGCGAAGTTCGCCGCGTTCGCGAGTGAAGCGGTCACCCGGTTCGACACGCTTTATCCGGGCGTCGTCTCGGCCTATGAAGTGTGGAACGAGCCGAACTATTACCGGTCGTGGTTCCCGGCGGTGGATCCCGTCGCCTACACCGAGGTGTTGAAGGCGGCCTACACCGCGATCAAGGCCGCCGACCCTGACGCGACCGTCGTGGCCGGCGTGCTGGGCGCGGTCATCTCGGCGGGCGGCTTCACGATGGATCCGGTGACATTTGTGCAGACGATGTATGCCAACGGCGCCAAGGGATACTTCGACGCGCTGTCGTACCACCCGTACAGCTACGACCGGCCGTTCGGCGAGCAGAACCCCAACTTCATCTCGCCGCTACGCACCCTGTTGGAAATGCGCCAGACGATGTTGGACAACGGTGATGACCTGGTGAAGATCTGGGCGACCGAGTACGGGCTGCCGACGTCGATGGTCAGCGATCAACAGCAGGCCGACTTCATCGAGGACTTTCTCAACACCTGGGCGGACGGGCTGACCGAGGAACAGCTGGCGCAGTTGCCCGCGGAGTTCGTCCCGTTGGTGGCCGACTGGGAGAACTGGATCGGCCCGGCGTTCATCTACACGCTGCGTGACCGGTTGGCCGCCCCGGACACCGAACAGGGCTCGATGGGGCTGTACTACTTCGACGAGGCCACCGGTGAATGGAAGATGAGGCCGGCCGCCGAGGTCATCAAGTCGATCATCGAAAGCCGCGCGCCCGACAGCCTGGCCGAGGCGCTGGCCGCGTCGCTGCAGAAGCTCGTCGAGCAGGTGGCCGACTCGGTGGCGGCCGCGGTCCAGAACGCGGTGCCCGCGGTGACCGAGACCGTCCAGCAGATCGGAACGCAGGTCGCCGATGCGTTGGCCAACGCCCTTGCCGCGTGGTTGGGCTCGTTGTCGAAACCCGCGGCGGCGACGGCGGCGGCGGCCGATGCGCCGTCGGTGGATGCGTCCGCGGCGGCTGAGCCGTTGGTGGCCGCGGAGAAGGTGACCGAGCCCACCGAACCTGTCGCACCTGTTGAGGCGGAGGTGGCCGAGGTGACCGAGGTCACCGAGTCCGTCGAGCCCCTCGATGCCGTCGAACCCGTCGAGATCGAGGTCGAGGTGACCGACTCCGTCGAGGTCGACTCCGATACGCAGCCCACCCGGGACGACGTCGACGAAGACGAGGTCGATCTGGACGAGGACGCGCTGGATTTCGAGGACATCGATACGGACGTCGAGACGGATCCCACCGATGTCGACGATGTGACGGACACCGACAGCGCGACGACGGACGGCAAGTACGACCAGGGTGACGTCGATAACGAGACATCCGTCGACGCCGACGCGTCGGACGCGGACACCGGGGGAGACGACGCGGGCAACCCAAGCGACGCAAGCGACGCGGCGGCCTAGCGGAAAACCCCTGGAGCGCAAGGGCTCCAGAGCGCAAACAGTGCCCTCGGTGGGATTCGAACCCACACTGTCTGGGTTTTGAGTCCAGTTCCTCTGCCAGTTGGGATACGAGGGCATCGGGACGTGTACTCCCGCGCGGCTTACTACCTTAGAGGATGCCCCGACGTCGCTGATCGTGGCCGCTACCGCCACAATATTCACTATGACCGGGTCACCGACCGACGCCGAGAAATCACGCCGCGTTCTCGTCGCAGAAGACGAGGCGCTCATCCGGATGGACTTGGCCGAGATGCTGCGCGACGAAGGCTACGAAATCGTCGGTGAGGCCGGCGATGGGCAGGAGGCCGTCGACCTGGCCGAGCGGCTCAAACCCGATCTGGTGATCATGGACGTCAAGATGCCCCGTCGTGACGGCATCGACGCGGCCTCGGAGATCGCGAGCAAGCGCATCGCGCCGATCGTCATCCTCACCGCGTTTAGCCAGCGTGATCTCGTCGAGCGGGCCAGAGATGCCGGCGCGATGGCCTACCTGGTCAAACCGTTCACCATCACCGACCTCGTTCCGGCCATCGAAGTGGCCGTCAGCCGGTTTGGTGAGATCTCTGCCCTGGAGCAGGAGGTCGCCACCCTGGCGGACCGGTTGGAGACCCGCAAGCTCGTCGAGCGCGCCAAGGGGGTGCTGCAGAGCACGCACCAGATGACCGAACCCGAGGCGTTCAAGTGGATCCAGCGTGCCGCGATGGACCGCCGCACCACGATGAAGCGGGTGGCCGAGGTGGTCCTAGAAACGCTCGACACCTCCGACTCGCCGTGAGCATCGGGCGGTTTACCGACGGATGAGGACCCCGCTTCTCTAAGATCACAGCTTGGCCATCACGGCCTCAGCTGAGCTTGCATCTGGATTGAGGAGCGACTCGATGAAGAATCGGACGTTGGCCCGCGCCTTCGCGGCCGCAGGTATCGCCTCGCTGGCAGTAGCCGGTTGTTCATCGGGTGAGACAAGCGAGGACTCCGCCGCCGAGGGGGACGCCCAGGGCACCGCCGAGGTCGTGACCACGGACTGCGATCCGCCACAGGCGACCGCAGGCCCCACCCCGGACACCAGCCCGATGAAGATCGGCACCCTGCTGCCTGAGACGGGGACGCTGTCCTTCCTCGGACCGCCCGAGATCGCGGCCGTGCAGGTTGCCGTTACCGAGGTCAACGAGGCAGGCGGAGTGCTGGGTCAACCGGTCGGCTTGGTCACCGGCGACTCCGGTGACACCACCACCGACACCGCGAACGTCACCGTAGACCGCGAACTCGCCGAGGGCGTCGACGTCATCGTCGGGGCCGCCTCCTCGGCGGTGTCGCTGAAGGTGATCGACAAGATCACCAGCGCGGGCGTGGTGATGTTCTCCCCGGCCAACACCTCCGACCAGTTCGTCTGCTACCCGGACCGGGGCCTCTATTTCCGGACCGCGCCGACCGACGTGCTGCAGGCGCAGGCGCTGGCCCAGCTGATCACCCAGGACGGCGCGCAGCGGGTGGTCGTGCTGGCGCTCAACGACCCCTATGGAACGGGCCTGGCGACCAACGCGGTCAACAACCTCGAAACCGCAGGCATCGGGTCCGACCAGATCAAGAAGATCATCTACGACCCGAACGCGCAGTCTTTCAACGCCGAGGTCGACCAGATCAAGGAGTTCAACCCTGACGCGGTCGCGGTGATCGGCTTCGAGGAGAGCGCGAAGATCCTGACCCGCATGCACGAGGTCGGCATCGGACCGTCGGACGGCATGTTCGTGTACGGCACCGACGGCAACATGGGCAACGCGCTGGGCGAGGGCGTCGCGCCGGGCTTGCTGACCGGGATGAAGGGCACCACGCCGCTGACCGAGATCAGCCCCGAGTTCCGGGAGCGGCTGCTGGCAGTCAACCCGGCCCTGGTGGACTTCAACTACGCCGGCGAGGCGTACGACGCGGTCGTCATCTCCGCGCTCGCCGCCGAGCAGGCGGGTTCGACGGCGGGGGTCGACATCGGCGCGAACATCAACGCGGTGACTCGCGACGGCACGAAATGCACGACGTTCGTGCAGTGCCGCGATCTGATCGCCGCGGGCGAGGACATCGACTACGACGGGGTGACCGGCCAGTTGGCGTTCGGGCCCGCGGGCGAGCCGTCGATCGGCTCCTACGGCAGCCTCGAGTTCGACGCCGACAACAAGATGCAGACCACCGACTACATCGTCGTGGAGAACACGTAGTTAACCCGAATTGCGTTTGCCTGCAAGCGTTCCCAGGTACAGCTCGATCACCTTGGGATCGTTCATCAGGTTGCGGCCGGTGTCGGTGTAGGCGTTGACGCCCTGGTCGAGGACGTAGCCCCGGTCGCAGATCTGCAGGCAGCGGCGGGCGTTCTGCTCGACCATGATGACCGAGACGCCCGTGGCGTTGATCTGCTTGCAGCGGATGAACACCTCGTCGGCGAACATCGGTGACAGGCCTGCAGACGGTTCGTCGAGCAGCAGCACCGACGGTTCCATCATCAGGGCCCGGCCCATCGCGACCATCTGGCGCTCGCCACCCGACAGCGCCCCGGCTTTGACGCGGCGCCGCTCGGCCAGCAGCGGGAACAGCTCGCTGACGAACTCGAACCGCTCGGCGAACTTCGACGAGCGCAGATAGATACCCATCTGCAGGTTCTCCTCGATGGTCAGCGAGGCGAACACGTTCTGGTTCTGCGGCACATAGCCCACACCCTTGGTGACGAGCACGTGCGCGGGGGCGGCGGTGATGTCCTCGCCGCGCAGGGTCACTCGCCCGGACCGCACCGGGATCATGCCGAACAGCGTCTTGAGCAACGTGGACTTACCCGCGCCGTTGGGGCCGATGATGCCGACGATCTCGCCATCGCGCAGAAAGAAGTCGCAACCGCGCAGGATGTCGACGTCGCGCAGATACCCGGCGACAAGGCGGTCCGCGCGCAGCAGCGCGCCTTCGGCCTCTCGGGCATGTTCCTCCGGTGTCGCGGCGGTTTCGCTCATGGGATCGGCTCGGACAGGTCGCCGCCGGCCTTCATGGTCTCCACAACAGCCCGCTCGATCTCCACGGCCAGCTCCGCCGTGGCGCCGACCGGGTTGCCGTCCGCGTCGAACTCGAGCACCTGATCGTGGTGGCTGCCCAGATACGCATCGACCACCGCGGAATTGTCGGCCAGGGCCTCCGGCGTCGACTCGGCGATCACCGAACCTTGCGCCATCACGACGACCCAGTCGCTGATGTCGCGGATCACGTCCATATCGTGCTCGACGAATAGGACCGTCATCCCCTCGTCGCGCAGCGATTTGATGTGCTCGAGCAGGTTCTGGGTCAGCGCCGGGTTCACCCCCGCCATCGGCTCGTCGAGCATGATCACCTTGGGGTCGGTCATCAACGCCCGCGCCATCTCGAGCAGCTTGCGCTGACCACCGGACAACGAGCCGGCCATATCGTCGGCTTTGGTGTCGAGCTTGAAGCGGGCCAGCATCTCGTGCGCGCGCGCGGTGATGTCGCGCTCCTGTTGACGCCAGGTCGGCCGGATCAGCGAGTTGAAGAATCGTTCGCCGCGTTGGTGGCCCGCGCCGAGCCGCACGTTGTCGAGCACGCTCATCTTCGCCAGGGCTTTGGTGAGTTGGAACGTGCGCACCACGCCGCGCCGCGCCACCCGGTGCGGTGGCAGCTTGCCCATCGGTTTTCTGTCCAGCGTCCACGATCCGGTGTCGGGCCGGTCGAACCCGGTGAGCAGGTTGAAGAACGTGGTCTTGCCCGCCCCGTTGGGGCCGATCAAGCCCGTGATGACACCGCGTTCCAGCTCGAGGTGCGCGACATCGACCGCCTTGAGACCGCCGAAGGTCCGACACATGTTGTCTACCACCATGATCGGATCCGGTTTGGCGGAGCCGGGCTCGGCGGCGACGCCGGCGAACGGCGACGTGTCAACCATCGAGCGCCACCTCCCGTCTTCGTCCCATGATGCCCTGTGGCCGAAACACCATCAGCAATGCGATGACAATGCCCAGCAGCACATAGCGCATCGCGCCGACCTGGGCGTCGGTCAGCGGCAACAGCGGATCGGGTCCGGCGATGGCTTGGCGCATCAACGCATCGGGAATCGCCAGGAAAAACCAGAACAGCATGGCGCCGACGACCGGTCCGAACACGGTGGCCGCCCCGCCGAGAAGCAGCGCCCCGAACGCGTAGAACGTCTGCGCCGTGGAGTAGAAGTCGGGGTGGATCGACTTGGTCTGCAACGCGTTGAACACCCCGCCCATACCTCCGATCATCCCGCCGATGATCAACGCCTGCAGCTTGTAGACGAAGACGTTCTTGCCGAGCGCGCGCGCCGCGTCCTCGTCTTCGCGGATCGCCTTGAGGACCCGGCCCCACGGGCTGTGCGCCAGCAGGTACACGAACACGCACAGCACCAGCACCAGCGTCCAGCCCACCACCATCGCCCACACGTCGTCGCCGACAAAGCGGACACCGAAGAACGAATACTGCTTGCTGGAATCAAACGGGCTGAACCGGGTGAACGGCTCGGCGAACCCGTAGAGGCCGTTGGTCGAACCCGTCACCGGGTCCGACGCGGTGGATCGGAATATCAGCCGCAGCACCTCGGCGGCGGCGATCGTCGCGATCGCCAGGTAGTCGGCACGCAGCCGAAGTGTGGGTATTCCCAACACAATTGCGAGCCCACCGGCCGCGGCCAACCCCACCAACACCCCGACCCACAGCGGTTGTTGATATGTGACGGTCATGATCCCGACGCCATACCCGCCGAGCAGCGCGAAGCCGATCTGGCCGAAGTTGAGCAGCCCCGTATAGCCGAAGTGCAGGTTCAGCCCGATGGCGAGCAGCGCATAGAAGATCGCCGAAGGGCCGATCAACTGGGCGAACGATGTCTGTAGCGCGCTGACGATGTCCATGGCGGTCCTCAGCCGATTCTTTCCCGCGAGCCCAAGATGCCCTGCGGACGGACGATCAAGATGAAGATCAGGATCATCAGCCCACCCACGTACTTGAGGTCAGGGTTGATGATCAGGGTGGACAGCTGCACCAGCATGCCAACGATCAGGCAGCCCAGCAGTGCCCCGTAGGCGGTGCCGATCCCGCCGAGGATGATGCCGGCGAACATCAGCAGCAGCAGCTTGAAGCCCATCTCCCACTGGACGCGGCCACCGAGTTCGGAGATGGCGAGCAGCACGCCACCCAGGCCGGCCAGCCCACCACCCAGGCACCAGACATAGGTGATCACGCGTTCGACGTTGATCCCGGACGCCGCGGCCAGGCTCTTGTTGTCCGCCACCGCCCGCATCGCCTTGCCGATCCGGGTTTTCTGCAGCATCACGGCCACTGCGACGAGGACGACGACGCTGATGATGATGGTCATCAGGTTGGTGTCGGTGATCGCGATCGGACCCCAGTGGCGTTGGACGCTCACGGTGTGGTCGGCGAACGCTTGGGTGCGATCGGAGAACAGCATCAGGATCAGGTATCTCAGGCAGATCGCCACCCCGATCGAGACCACCAGCTGCGGGATGAGCCCGATTCGTCGCTTCCGCAGGGGACGCCAGATCCCGGCGTTGTTCAGCCAGCCGACCGCGACGCCTGCGACCACGGCCAGCAGCGCGGAAACCAGCAGCGAGAATCCCATCGTCACGTTGAACACCCAGGCGAACACCGCGCCCAGCGTCACCAGCTCCCCGTGCGAGAAGTTCGTCAAACCCGTTGTGCCGTACACGAGGCTGAGCCCGATCGCGGCGACGGCGATCACGAGGCCGAACCGCAGCCCATCGACGGCGAGGTGGATGACGCGCGCGTAGAGCGGGGTGCCCTGGCCGGTGCGGACCTCACCGAACGTGAACACCACGGCGTTTACCCTGCCTGCGGTCACCTTTCGGGTCACGGTGCCCTGCACGCTGGTGCCCTCCGGGAGGGTGTCCGCGACCACTTCGAACGTGTAGGTGCCGTCGGGAACTTGCATCGTCCAGCGCCCGGCCTCGTCGGATTCCGTGGTCGCGGCATCCGCGCCGTCGGAATCCAGCGCACGGATCTCCGCGCCCGCGACCGGTTCGCCTGCGTCGACGAGCCGTCCGGACACCCGCGCGGTGTCCTCCTCGTCAGCGCCGGCCGCTCCTGCGCTCAACACCGCCGCGAACATCACGAACAGCAGCAGCAACAGGGCTCGCGAGAGCGTTCGAGCGCACGAGCCCAATGATCAACCTCCGTCGCGATCCGTTCCCCGGGACTGAGGGGACTGTATAGCGTCCGCGCACGTGTTGCCGGGAGCTAAATGAGTTGCACGAGCCCGTTTTGGTTCGGAAAAGTGTGAGGGGCCGCGCCCGGCCGGTGGCGGAATCTGTACGGAAGGCGTCACTACTGCCACTGTCGTGGGCGTTGCGGAAGGCGGAACATCGCTGACATGACCATCCTGATCGCGTTCATCGCAATGCTTGTGGTGCTCACGGTTGCCGCGATCGCGGAGAAGACTCCTGACACCCATCGCGAAGTCAGTCCGCACGGCCACTTCGAGTTCTGAGCGACGCGTCGGACGTCGTTGCTATGTTTTACCTCGGGGTTCTCCCTTGGCTCGCGAGGCCAGAAGCCGCATGACCCGGAGGTGAACGCGTGCGCCGTCGTTGCACACGGAGCGCGCTGGTGTGGGGGTTGGCCGCGGCGACGGTGCTGAGCATGGCCGCGTGCGGGGATTCCGCGCCGGGCCCGACGCCGCCACCGCCGGATCTGACGATCGTGGCCCAGGAGTCGATCGATTCAACCGGCGCCCAAGTCGACGTCGACGCCATCGGGGAGCCGGCTGACCCGGCCGGGGACGGCAACGCGGTCTGTCCGCCGGTGTCGATCGCCATGGCCGGGCCGCTCAACGGCCCCGACGCGGCGCTCGGCGTCGGGATCAAGAACGGCGTGCAACTGGCCGTCGACAAGCACAACGCGGCCAATCCAGCCTGCCAGGTGCAGTTGAAGCCGTTCGACACCGAGGGCGACACGCAGAAGGCCCAGCAGATCGCGCCCCGCATCGTGGCGGACGCGTACACGATCGGGCTGGTGGGCCCGGTGTTCTCGGATGTGGCCATGGCGACGGGGGAGGTGTTCGACCGGGCGGGTCTGGTGGCCGCGACCCCGTCGGCCACCAACGCGGCACTCAGCGCGCAGGATTGGCGCACGTTCTTCCGGGGATCGGCCAGCGACGCGGTGCAGGGTCCCGCGGTCGCCAACTACATGACCGGCACCCTGGGCGACCGCAAGGTGTGTGTGGTCGACGACAGCACCGACTACGGCCTGGGGCTCGCCACGCGCGTGCGGGAAACCCTTGGTGCGACAGCGAATTCGGAATGCAACATCGCCGTCAAGCCCGGCGACGCCGACTTCTCGGGGGCGGTGACGCTGATCACCGCCTCCGAAGCCGACTCGGTGTTCTTCGGCGGCTACCACGCCGAGGCCGCGCGACTGGTGCGGCAACTGCGCGACGCGGGCTTCACCGGCACGTTCGTCGGGTCCGACGGCGCGATGAATACGGCGTTCCTCGAGCAGGCCGGAGCAGCGGCCGCCGACGCCGTGCTGTCGTGTCCGTGCAACCCGGCCACCCCGGAGTTCACCGAGGAGTACAGCAGCACGTTCGGCGTCGCGCCCGGCCCGTACAGCGCCGAGGCCTACGACCTGGGCACCATCCTGCTCCGCGGTATCGACTCCGGCGCGATCACCCGCCCGGCACTGCTTGACTATGTGCGCACCTACGAAGAGCAGGGGATCGCGCGGGCGTACAGGTGGGCTGATAACGGCGACCTGAAGGATGCGCTGAATTGGATCTATCGCGTCGAGTAGCCGCTAGTCGACGCGAAACCGTTTGGTACGGGCCGTCTTACCGGCGACCAGGCGCAGCCGGCTGGGCGGTACGCCGAGGTGACGGGCCAGCACCTTGGTGACGGCCTCGTTGGCCTTGCCGTCGACGGCGCGCTCCTGCACATAGATGGTCAGCGACCCGTCGTCGCCGACCTCCACCAACGGCCCTTTCCGGCTCCCCGGCTTGACGCGCACCACGAGCGTGCGCACGCTCGCGCTATCGGGCGACGATCACCGACGAACCGTGGCCGAACAGACCCTGGTTCGCCGTGACGCCGACCTTCGCGCCCTCGACCTGACGGCCGGTGGCCTGGCCCCGCAACTGCCAGGTGAGCTCGCAGACCTGCGCGATGGCCTGCGCCGGGATCGCCTCACCGAAGCAGGACAGCCCGCCGGACGGGTTGACCGGCACCTTTCCGCCCAGAGCCGTTGCGCCGCTGCGTAACAGCTTCTCCGCATCGCCCTTGGCGCACAGGCCCAGGTGCTCGTACCAGTCGAGTTCCAGCGCGGTGGACAGGTCGTAGACCTCGGCGACGTTGACGTCCTCGGGACCGATGCCGGCCTCGGCGTACGCGGCGTCGAGGATCTGATCCTTGAACACCCGCTCCGGCGCCTTCACCACCGCGGTGGAATCGGTTGCGATGTCCGGCAATTCGGGAAGGTGCTGCGGATAGCGCGGGGTCACCGTGCTGACCGCCCGCACCGACGGCACGCCGTCGAGCGACCCGAGATGCTTCTGCGCGAAGGACTTGCTCGCCACGATCAACGCCGCCGCGCCGTCGGACGTCGCGCAGATGTCCAGTTGGCGCAACGGGTCGGCGACCATCGGGCTGGCCATCACGTCCTCGACAGAGGATTCCTTGCGGTAGCGGGCATTCGGGTTGTGCAGGCCGTGGCGGGAGTTCTTCACCTTCACCGAAGCGAAGTCCTCCTGGGTCGCGCCGTAGAGATCCATCCGGCGGCGGGCCAGCAGCGCGAAGTACACCGGGTTCATCGCCCCGATGAGGTGGAAGCGCTGCCAGTCCGGATCGTTCTTGCGTTCACCGCCGACCGGCGCGAACGCGCCTTTGGGCGTGGTGTCCGCCCCGATCACCAGCGCGACGTCACAGAAACCCGCCAGGATGTGGGCTCGCGCGCTCTGCAGCGCCTGCGAACCGCTGGCACACGCGGCATACGAGGACGACACCGGAACGCCGTTCCAGCCGAGCTTCTGCGCAAAGGTCGACCCCGCGATGAAGCCGGGGTAACCGTTGCGGATGGTGTCGGCGCCGGCCACCAGCTGAACCTGCGGCCACTCCAACCCGGCCTCGGCCAGCGCGGCGCGGGCGGCGACCACGCCGTACTCGGTGAAATCGTTACCCCACTTGCCCCACGGGTGCATACCCGCGCCGAGGATGTAGAGCGGTTCAGGGCTCATCGGGCGATCCTCCATGCGTAGACGACGTGCTCGACGTTGTCGTCGTCGACATACAGCGTCATCGTGTCCAGCTCCATCTCCATACCGATCTTGAGGTCCTCGGCCAACGTGCCGTCCACCACTTTGCCCAGGATGATCAAACCCTCGTCGGCGAGCTGCACCGCGGCGATCGCGAACGGTTCGAATGGATCAGGCGCCGGATAGGGAGCCGGTGGCGGATAGCGGTTTTCGGTGTAACTCCACACTGTCCCGCGGCGCGACAGCGGCACCTGGGCCAGCTCGTCGCCGGTACAGGCGGGGTTGGGGCAGTTGTTGGCGCGCGGCGGGAACACATAGGTCCCGCACCGATGGCATTTGCTGCCGATCAGATAGGGCGCGCCGGACTCGTCGGTGGCGAACCACCCGTCGATGGCTGGCTTCGTGGAGGCTGCTGACACGTCGGTCAGCCTACCGACCCGCCGAACCGCGCTGAAACATGTTCCAGTTTCGCGGTCATCGGGTGGCTCTCCGGCGGCGTCGCGTCGGCGACCTCGGCGATTCTCTGCCATACCTGCGGGTTACACGGGTAGCGTCCGCCCATACATCACGACCGGGGGCGGGCAGATGGGGGGCCGGGGAAGCGATGGGGCGTCGTGCCGGGAAACGAAAAAGGGCGGCGACCGGGGTCCGGCGGGCGGTCGACGTGTACACCGCCGGTCCGGTCGACCTGGCCTCGATGGGCGGGCCCTCGACACGTCCGCGCGGCGTCGACGACCCGATCTGGCAACCGATCAACGGCATCTCGTTGCAGGACTACGCCAGGCTGGTCCGCGAGGCACAGGCCCGCGGGATCGTCGATCAGGCCGCGATGATCAACATCGCGAGGGAGCGTGGGTGGAACCCGCTGGCGACCAAGGCCGCGCTCGACGGGTGGTCGATCCGCATCGGCCAGTCGGTGGAAGTGGGTCAGCAATTCCGCATCTTCCTTGGTTGTTGAGGCTGCCTACTTCTTGTCACAGCCGGTGCATAGAGTAAGGCCGTGAGCCCAGCCAGCACCGCCACCGACAAGAAGACGGGTTCGGCTCCTGTAGCCGAGCAGAAGCAGACACTGATGCTGTTGGACGGCAATTCGCTGGCGTACCGGGCGTTTTACGCCCTGCCCGCGGAGAACTTCAAGACCAGGAACGGGCTGACCACCAACGCCGTCTACGGCTTCACAGCGATGCTGATCAATCTGCTCCGCGACGAACAACCCAGCCACATCGCGGCGGCGTTCGACGTCTCCCGGCAGACGTTCCGGGTCGACAAGTACCCGGAGTACAAGGCCGGCCGCTCGACCACACCCGACGAGTTCCGCGGCCAGATCGACATCACCAAGGAGGTACTGGGCGCGCTCGGCATCACCGTGCTGGCCGAACCCGGTTTCGAGGCCGACGACATCATCGCCACGCTGGCCACCCAGGCCGAGGAGGGCGGTTACCGCGTGCTGGTCGTCAGCGGCGACCGTGACTCGCTGCAACTGGTCAGCGACGACGTCACCGTGCTCTACCCGCGCAAGGGCGTCAGCGAGCTGACCCGGTTCACCCCACAGGCCGTCGTCGAGAAGTACGGGCTGACACCGCAGCAGTACCCCGACTTCGCGGCGCTGCGCGGCGACCCCAGCGACAACCTGCCGGGCATCCCCGGCGTCGGCGAGAAAACGGCGACCAAGTGGATCGCCGAATACGGGTCCCTGCAGGGACTGGTCGACAACGTCGATTCGGTGAAGGGCAAGGTGGGCGACGCGCTGCGGGCCAACCTGTCCAGCGTGGTGCTCAACCGTGAGCTGACCGACCTGGTCAAAGATGTGCCGCTGGCGCAAACCCCCGACACGCTGCGGATGCTGCCGTGGGACCGCGACCAGATCCACCGGCTGTTCGACGACCTGGAGTTCCGTGTCCTGCGCGACCGGCTGTTCGAGACGCTGGCATCCGCCGATCCCGAGGTCGACCAGGGCTTCGACGTCCGCGGCGGGCCGCTCGAAGCGGGAGAACTGGCCGCCTGGCTGGCCGAACGCAGCCTGGGAAACCGGTTCGGCCTGGCCGTGGTGGGCACCCACCAGGCGTTCGACAGCGACGCCACCGCGCTGGCCATCGTCGCCGCCGACGGCGACGGCCGCTACCTCGACACCGCGACGTTGACCCCCGAGGACGAGGCCGCGCTGGCGTCCTGGCTCGCCGACCCCGGCCCGCCGAAGGCGCTGCACGAAGCCAAGCTCGCGATGCACGACCTGGAAGGCCGCGGTTGGAAACTGGCAGGCGTCACGTCCGACACCGCGCTGGCCGCCTACATTGTCCGGCCCGGGCAGCGCAGCTTCGCCCTCGACGACCTGTCGCTGCGGTACCTCAAGCGCGAGCTGCGCGCGGAATCACCTGAACAGCAACAACTTTCGCTACTCGACGACAGTGACGGCGTCGACGACCAGGCCGTCCAGACGCTGCTTCTGCGGGCCAGCGCGGTGATGGACCTCGCCGACGCCCTCGACAAGGAACTCGCGCGGATCGACTCGTCGGCGCTGCTGAGCGATATGGAGTTGCCGGTGCAGCGGGTGCTTGCCGAGATGGAGACCGCCGGCATCGCCGTCGACCTCGAGCAACTCGGCGAACTGCAGAGCGACTTCGCCGACCAAATCCGCGACGCCGCGGAGGCGGCGTACGCGGTGATCGGTAAGCAGATCAACCTGGGCTCGCCCAAACAGCTGCAGGTGGTGTTGTTCGACGAGCTGGAGATGCCCAAGACCAAGCGCACCAAGACCGGTTACACCACGGACGCCGACGCTGTGCAGAGCCTTTTTGAAAAGACCGGGCACCCGTTCCTGCAGCACCTGCTGGCCCACCGCGACGCCACCCGGCTCAAGGTCACCGTCGACGGGCTGCTGAACTCGGTGGCCTCCGACGGGCGCATTCACACCACGTTCAACCAGACCATCGCCGCCACGGGGCGGTTGTCTTCGACCGAACCGAACCTGCAGAACATCCCGATCCGCACCGAGGCGGGCCGGCGAATCCGCGATGCGTTTGTGGTCGGTAAGGGTTATGCGGAGCTGATGACCGCCGACTACAGCCAGATCGAGATGCGCATCATGGCGCACCTGTCCAAGGACGACGGGCTGATCGAAGCGTTCCGCACCGGAGAGGACCTGCACTCGTTCGTGGCGTCGCGGGCGTTCTCGGTGCCGATCGACGAGGTCAACGCCGAGCTGCGGCGCCGCGTCAAGGCGATGTCGTACGGCCTGGCCTACGGGCTCTCCGCCTACGGGCTGGCCGCGCAGCTGAAGATCTCCACCGAAGAAGCCAAGGTGCAGATGGAGCAGTACTTCGACCGGTTCGGCGGGGTGCGCGACTACCTGCGCGACGTGGTGGACCAGGCGCGCAAGGACGGCTACACGTCGACAGTGTTCGGCAGGCGGCGGTATCTGCCCGAACTCGACAGCAGCAACCGGCAGGTCCGCGAGGCCGCCGAACGCGCCGCGCTCAACGCGCCGATCCAGGGCAGCGCCGCCGACATCATCAAGGTGGCGATGATCAACGTCGACAAGGCGATCAAGGACGCCGGGTTGACCTCGCGGATGCTGCTGCAAGTGCACGACGAGTTGCTGTTCGAGGTCGCGCCGGGGGAGCGAGACACGCTGGAGAAGCTGGTGCGCGAACAGATGGGCAACGCCTACCCGCTCGACGTCGCGCTGGAGGTCTCGGTCGGCTACGGGCGCAGCTGGGACGCCGCGGCGCACTAGCCCGAGACCATGATCGGACAGCGGATCGGATACGTCGCCCGGTTGGGTGCCGCGATGGCGGCGTCGAACTACCCGGTCCCGATGGTTCGCCAGGTGATCGAGCGGTCCTCGTCGTCATACGGGCTCGACGCCGATTTCATCGCGTTGCCCAACCACGTGCAGGTGGTGGGCCCGGCCACGGAGTCCGGCTCGGTGGTCAAGGCCGCCCACATCGGCCGCGACCTGCGCTTCGACCAGGCGTTCCCGCTGGCCGCGCTGGTCTCCGACACCCTGCACGGGCGGGTCGACCCGATCGTGGGCGAGGCCCGGCTGGACCGGATCGAGGCGCTGCCGCCGCCGTACCCCAGTTGGGTGACCGTGCTGGGGTATGGCGTGTGGAGCGCCGGCTTGGCCCTGGTGCTGGAACCGACGCCGTTGAACGTGCTGGTGGCCGGAGTGCTCGGGGTCATGGTCGGGCTGTTCTGGGTGGCCGGGCAGCGCGTCCCGGAGCTGGCGTATCTGGTGCCGGTGATCAGCGCGTTCGCGGTCACCGCGATCTGTATCGTCGGCGCGCGCTACCTGGAGTTCGATCACGTCGGGTTGCGCGCCCTGATACCTCCGCTGGCGATGTTTCTGCCCGGCGCCGCAATCACGCTGGCGGTCATCGAGTTGACCTCTCGCGATGTCATTTCGGGGTCCAGCCGACTCATCGCCGGGTTCGTCCAGATTGTGCAGTTGGCCTTCGGCATCGTGATTGCCGCGCAGGTGTTCGGACTGGATGAGAGCCAGTTGAGCCCGGAGGCGATCAACAAGATCGGGCCGTGGGCCCCGTGGCTCGGTGTCATGGTCTATGCGCTGGGAGTTCTGCTGTTTCTGGCGCCGCCGCGTTCGTTTCTGCCGTGGCTGGTCTCGATCTCCGTGATCGCCTATGGCGCCCAATTCCTGGGCGATCTGCTGTTCGGCAGCTACGCGAGCGGTTTCTGCGGAGGGTTGGCGCTGTCGGTCGCGGCCTTGGCGATGTCGCAGCTGCGCCAGGCACCGCCGGCGATCACCATGATCCTGCCGGGCTTTTGGCTCTTGGTGCCCGGATCGATGGGCCTGATCGGGGTGGCCGAGGTATTCGGCGCCGACGGCGATGATGCGCTACCTGCCACGCTGATCTCGATGATCTCGGTCGCCTTAGGACTGCAGGCCGGCCTGGTGCTCTGGCGGGTGATCCGGCGTAAGCGGGCCCGGTAGTTCGAGCCGGCGCAGGGGTCGGCGCCGGATTGGCCCGGAATAGCCGTGGCGAAGACACTGTTCTCGCTATTACGAGACGGTCTCGTCCGTAATTGATGAGAGGGAGGCCCAGAGGTGGAACAACTCGACGACCAGCGGCGTCGGAGCCGGGCGCACGCCACGATCGACCGGCTGCAGAACGCCCTGCTCGACCACGACATGCAGGCGTTCGCCGACGAATGGGCGCCGGACGGCACCATGTCGTTCCCCTTCGCGCCGCCCGGTTGGCCGGATCTCGACGGCCGCGAGGCGGTGCGGGCTTACGTGTCCGACTACACGCAGAACTTCGACGTCGCGGCCATCACCCGGCATACCCGCCACGACACCGCTGACCCGGCCACAGTGATCCTCGAATGGGCGGTGAGCGGGCGTGCGGTCAAGACCGGGAACCCGTACGAGATCGCCTACGTCGCCGTCATCACCGTGGATGCCGACGGCATCAGCGGCTATCGCGACTACTGGAACCCACTGGCCGCCGGTGCGGCGCTGGGCGGGCTCGACGAGATGATGGCGGCCTTCGACGTGGCGGGCGAGAAGTGAGGACGACGGTTCTCGTCCTCGGTGCCACCGGAACCACCGGGGCGGCCGTGACCGACGAGCTGCGCCGCTTTCCGGACCTGTCGGTCCGCACGGCCACACGGGCGCCGACGGCACCGACTGACCTCGAGCACCACGTCTTCGACTGGTTCGACGACGCCACGTGGCGCCCGGCGCTCGACGGGGTCGACCGCCTGTTTCTGCTGGCGCCGGTTGGTCACCCCGACCCCGTCACGGTGATCGGCCCGTTCACCGAGCTCGCCGTGGCGAGCGGCGTGCGTCGCGTCGTCATGCTCAGCTCGTCGGCGGTGGCCTCCGGGGACGCCGGCCTCGGGGCGGTCGACGCGCTGGTGCGCAGGGTGTTCCCCGAATGGGAGATCCTGCGACCGTCGTGGTTCATGCAGAACTTCGTCGGTAACCATCCGCTCGCCGAAAGCATCCGAGCGACCGGCGAATTCATCACCGCCACCGGGGATGGCAAGCTTTCGTTCATCGACGCGGGGGATATCGGCCGGTGCGCCGCCGCGCTGCTCGGCGCCGCGGGTAGCACCACTGACGAGCACGTCCTGACCGGTCCGCAGGCCTTGAGCTACGACGAGGCCGCCGCGCTGATGTCCGACGTCACCGGCCGGCGGGTCACCCACCGCGCCGTTGCGCCCGACCGCTACATTGACCGTCTCGTCGGGGCCGGTTACGACGCCGAGTTCGCCGCCGGTCTGGTGGCGCTCGACGGGCTGGTGCGCGACGGTGCGCAGGCGCGCGTCACCGACGCCGTCGAGCGGCTCACCGGAACGGCACCGCGAAGCTTCGAGGACTTTCTGCGCAGTCGGCGATGGCCCTCGTGAGTGTCGGGCGCCCTCGCGACGACAGGGTGACCGACGCGATCCTGGCCGCGGTGTTCACCGAACTCGCCGACAACGGCGTGCGCGGCCTGACGATGGAGGCCGTCGCGCGGCGGGCCGGCGTCGGCAAGAGCTCGCTGTACCGCCGATGGCCGTCGAAGGTCGAGATGACCGTGGAGCTGATGCGCACGCTGAGTGTCACCAGTGAGCCGGCCCCCGACACCGGATCGCTGGTCGGCGACGTCCTGGTGCTGCTCGACGAGGTGCACGCCTGGCTGACCGATCCGCAGGTGCGCTCCATCTATCCGGACCTGCTCGCCGAAGCGCAGCGCAATCCCACGCTCGGGGCTGCGCTCATGGACCATGTCGGCCGACCCAGACGGGCCCGCGCCCAGATCGTGCTGGACCGCGCTGCGCAGCGCGGGGAACTGTCCGAGCGCGCCGATCGTGACCTCATCCTCGATGCGGTCGCCGCGCTGGTGTTCTGGCGGGTGATCGCACTGAGCCGACCGGTGACCCGCGCGCACCTGCAGAAGGTGGCGGCCCTGATCGGCGCCATGGCCGGCGGCGCGGGCTTCGAGGACTCCGCCGCCGGTGAGGATCGGCGCTAGGCGGAGCAGGTTTGTCCAGCGTGGAGTCAGTCGAGTACCCTCGACAGGTACTCGTCTGGGCGTTCTTGAGGCTTACCGATCGTCCGCGCCGGGTAACACCAAATAATTCAAGTCCCAGTCCCTACGACCAAACCTGTCCGGAGCAACCCAACATATGCCAAGTCCCTCCGTCACCTCGCCGCAAGTAGCCGTCAACGACATCGGCTCGAGCGAGGACTTTCTCGCCGCCATCGACAAAACCATCAAATACTTCAACGATGGCGACATCGTCGAAGGGACCATCGTCAAGGTTGACCGTGACGAAGTCCTGCTCGACATCGGTTACAAGACCGAAGGCGTCATCCCGTCCCGAGAACTTTCCATCAAGCACGACGTCGACCCCAACGAGGTCGTTTCCGTGGGCGATGAGGTCGAAGCCCTGGTCCTCACCAAGGAGGACAAGGAAGGCCGGCTGATCCTGTCCAAGAAGCGCGCACAGTACGAGCGCGCCTGGGGCACCATCGAAGAGCTCAAGGAAAAGGACGAGGCCGTGAAGGGCACCGTCATCGAGGTGGTCAAGGGCGGCCTGATCCTCGACATCGGCCTGCGCGGCTTCCTGCCCGCGTCGCTGGTCGAGATGCGCCGCGTCCGCGATCTGCAGCCGTACATCGGCAAGGAGATCGAGGCCAAGATCATCGAGCTGGACAAAAACCGCAACAACGTGGTGCTGAGCCGCCGCGCCTGGCTGGAGCAGACCCAGTCCGAGGTGCGCAGCGAGTTCCTCAACCAGCTGCAGAAGGGCGCCATCCGCAAGGGTGTCGTGTCCTCGATCGTCAACTTCGGCGCGTTCGTCGACCTCGGCGGGGTCGACGGCCTGGTGCACGTCTCCGAGCTGTCCTGGAAGCACATCGACCATCCCTCCGAGGTGGTTCAGGTGGGCGACGAGGTCACCGTCGAGGTGCTCGACGTCGACATGGATCGCGAGCGGGTTTCGTTGTCGCTCAAGGCAACTCAGGAAGATCCGTGGCGCCACTTCGCCCGCACCCACGCGATCGGTCAGATCGTGCCGGGCAAGGTCACCAAGCTGGTGCCGTTCGGCGCGTTCGTCCGCGTCGAGGAGGGCATCGAGGGCCTGGTGCACATCTCCGAGCTCTCCGAGCGCCACGTCGAGGTCCCAGATCAGGTGGTGCAGGTCGGCGACGACGCGATGGTCAAGGTCATCGACATCGACCTGGAGCGCCGCCGCATCTCGCTGTCGCTCAAGCAGGCCAACGAGGACTACATCGAAGAGTTCGACCCGTCCAAGTACGGCATGGCCGACAGCTACGACGAGCAGGGCAACTACATCTTCCCCGAGGGCTTCGACGCCGAGACCAACGAGTGGATCGAGGGTTTCGAGAAGCAGCGTGAGGAGTGGGAGGCCCGCTACGCCGAGGCCGAGCGCCGGCACAAGATGCACACCGCGCAGATGGAGAAGTTCGCCGCCGCCGAGGCCGAGGAGGCGGCCAAGCCGTCGACGTCCAACGGCACCTCGCGTGGTGACGACGCTCCGGCCGGTGGCTCGCTGGCCAGCGACGAACAGCTCGCGGCGCTGCGGGAGAAGCTCGCCGGTTCCGCGTAACGCGGCGCTGCGATGCTGCGCATCGGCCTGACCGGCGGTATCGGTGCCGGTAAATCGACGGTGTCCGCCGCGTTCAGCGACTGCGGCGGCGTCATCGTCGACGGTGACGTCATCGCCAGGGAAGTCGTCGAACCGGGCACCGAGGGCCTCAACCGGCTGGTCGAGGCGTTCGGCGAGGACATCCTGTTACCCGACGGCGCGTTGAACCGTCCTGCGCTGGCCGCCAAGGCATTTCAGGACGACGACACCCGCGCGCTGCTGAACGGCATCGTGCACCCGCTCGTCGGTAAGCGGCGCGAGGAGATCATCGCCGCGGTCTCGGAGGACACCGTGGTGGTGGAGGACATCCCGCTGTTGGTGGAGACTGGGATGGCGCCGATGTTTCCGCTCGTCGTCGTCGTCACCGCGCCGGAGGAAATCCGGGTGACCCGGCTGATCAAGCGGGGCATGGACGAGGCGGACGCCCGTGCGCGCATCGCCGCACAGGCCACCGAAGAACAGCGCCGCGCGATCGCCGATGTGCTACTGGACAACTCGGGTTCACAGGGTGAGCTCGTCGAGAAGGCCCGCGACCTCTGGTACAGCCGCGTGCTGCCGCTCGCACACAACATCCGCACGCGGGCATGCGTACCGGCAGCCCGTCAGTTGGCGCCGTACCGGGCCTCCTGGGCCGAGGACGCGGCGCGGATCATCAAACGCATCGAAATGGCGTGCGGTGCAACGGCCTCACGTGTCGACCACATCGGCTCCACGGCGGTGCCGGAAATGGACGCCAAGGACGTCATCGACATCCAGGTGACGGTCGCCTCGCTCGAGGACGCCGACGCACTCGTCAAGCCGCTGACCGGCGTTGGTTTCCCCCGCCGCGGGGACATCACCGCCGACACCGCGCACACCGATGATCCGGCCAAGTGGCGCAAACGCTTCCACTGCGCCGCAGATCCCGGCAGGCCGGCCCACCTCCACATCCGCGTTGACGGTTGGCCGAACCAACAGTTCGCGCTGCTGTTCACCGACTGGCTTCGGGCCAATCCCGGTGTGCGCGAGGACTATCTGCACGCCAAGCGCCATGCGTTGATCACCGCGGACTACGTCCAGGCGAAGGAACCCTGGTTTCTCGACGCGTATCGGCGGGCCTGGGAGTGGGCCGCCACCACCGGGTGGCGCGCGTAGCCGATCAGACCGGCGGCGCGTGCGGGTCGGCCGGCGGGGGCGCCTCGGGGTCGATCGGCGCCACGTTCGGTACACCGCTCACCGGCGCCTCGCAGACCAGCGCACCGTAGTCGGGGTCGTCGCGTTGCGGCCGCACGGTCGGCCCGATGAAGTCGTCGGCCTGGGCGACGACCTTGCCGTCGATCACGATCTCGCAATGCAGGTTCGCCGAGTACGGCCACTCGATCGCGACGCGCACGTTTGCGGTGCCCGAAGCGGGCAGCACCGTGTTCACCTCGAAGACCCGTCCGGGCACCATGGTCGGGTCCGCGGATTGGATCCGGTTGCCCTGGGCCGTGTAGGTGATCGTCGCGCCGCGGGATACGCCGTCGACGCGGGCCCGGTAGATCACATTGTGCAGGATCTCGGCTCCGTCCGCTGCAGCGTTCTCCCCGCTGTGCGCGTCGGCCGTCGGATCGGCCAGCGCGGGCGCCGGTGTCACCATGGCGCCGGGCACCCCCAACGCCACTGCCACCGCTGTCGCCCCGGCCGCGATCCGACTGCGTTTGATGAGGCCCACGTGGCCAGAGGTTACCGCCCGCCCCGGGACGCGGCCATGCCCTTTCGTCTTCGCCATCACGATCAAGATCGTCCCAAACCGGTCATCCGTTACGCCACGTGAGGGTCATCCCGTGCCCGGCGAGCCAACGGCCGAGGTGGTAATCGTGCCTGGCCAGCCCGTCGATCGCGCAGACGGCGGTCTGTACCGCCTGCTCACCGGTCTCCGGGGTCAGCAAACCGTGCCGAACCGCGGTCAGCAGCTCGTCGACGTCGCAGAGCTCGACGCCGATGCCGGTACGCAGCACGAGGTCGAGGTAGTGGTCCTCGGCGTGCCAGGCCGTCGGGCCGGAGACGAAATGCCCGATGTCGAGGTAAAAGTCCTGGTCACGATGGTGGCCAGGGTTGAAATGGAACACCGTGACTCGCAGCCCCAACGACGGCAACAGCCAGGACTCCAGGTAGTGAAACTGCGCGCGGCCCGGGGTGGGCCGCGCCATGTAGAGGCCCCATGGCTCGACGGTGTAGACATCGACCGCCCGCACGATGCCTTTCGGATCGGTGTTGGTGCGGGCGACCAGATCGAACGTCTCGTGTTTGGGCGCGTGGATGCGGTCAGCCTACTGTGGCCTGCCGTCGGCGTGAACTGGCGGAACAGAATCTGTCGGTGGCTGGTTCTAGTCTGGTGAATTATGGCTTTCGCGACTGAGCGCCCGGTGGTGGCGCATTCCGAGTACCGCGCGGTTGACGACATCGTGCGCGTGGGCGGCCGTTTCGAGGTGGTCAGCCCGTACTCGCCCGCGGGAGACCAGCCGGCGGCCATCGACGAGCTCGAACGCCGGATCAAGGGGGGCGAGCGTGACGTGGTGCTGCTCGGCGCCACCGGAACCGGTAAGTCGGCGACCACGGCGTGGCTCATCGAGCGGGTGCAGCGACCCACGCTGGTGATGGAGCCGAACAAGACGCTGGCTGCCCAGATGGCCAATGAGCTGCGGGAAATGTTGCCGCACAACGCGGTCGAGTACTTCGTCTCGTATTACGACTACTACCAGCCCGAGGCCTACATCGCGCAGACCGACACCTACATCGAGAAGGACAGCTCGATCAACGACGATGTGGAGCGGCTGCGGCACTCGGCCACGTCCGCGCTGCTGTCACGCCGCGACGTCGTGGTGGTGGCGTCGGTGTCGTGCATCTACGGTTTGGGCACCCCGCAGTCCTACCTGGACCGCAGCGTGCAGCTCGACGTGGGTGACGAGGTGCCGCGGGATGCGCTGCTTCGGCTGCTGGTCGACGTCCAGTACACCCGCAACGACACGGCCTTCACCCGCGGCTCGTTCCGGGTGCGTGGTGACACCGTCGAGATCATTCCGAGCTACGAGGAACTGGCCGTGCGCATCGAGTTCTTCGGTGACGAGATCGAGGAGCTGTACTACCTGCACCCGCTGACGGGCGACGTGGTCCGCAAGGTCGACTCGCTGCGCATCTTCCCGGCCACCCACTATGTGGCGGGGCCGGAGCGGATGGCGCACGCGATCTCCACGATCGAGCAGGAGCTCGAGGAGCGGCTCGCGGAGCTGGAGGGGCAGGGCAAGCTGCTGGAGGCGCAGCGGCTGCGGATGCGCACCAACTACGACGTCGAGATGATGCGGCAGGTCGGGTTCTGCTCCGGTATCGAGAACTACTCGCGCCACATCGACGGCCGGCCCGCCGGGTCGGCTCCGGCGACGTTGCTGGACTACTTCCCCGAGGACTTCATGCTCGTCATCGACGAGTCGCACGTCACGGTGCCGCAGATCGGCGGGATGTACGAGGGTGACATCTCCCGCAAACGCAACCTCGTAGATTTCGGGTTCCGGCTCCCGTCGGCCGTCGACAACCGCCCGCTGACCTGGGAGGAGTTCGCCGACCGGATCGGGCAGACGGTGTACCTGTCGGCCACGCCCGGCCCCTACGAGCTCAGCCAGTCCGGCGGCGAAGTCGTCGAACAGGTGATCCGCCCGACCGGCCTGGTCGACCCGAAGGTCGTCGTCAAGCCGACGAAGGGCCAGATCGACGACCTGATCGGCGAGATCCGCGCGCGCACCGAGCGTGACGAACGCGTCTTGGTCACCACGCTGACCAAGAAGATGGCCGAGGACCTCACCGACTACCTGCTCGAGATGGGCATCCGGGTGCGCTATCTGCACTCCGAGGTCGACACACTGCGTCGCGTCGAACTGCTGCGGCAGCTGCGGCTGGGGGAGTACGACGTGCTGGTCGGCATCAACCTGCTGCGGGAGGGGCTGGACCTGCCCGAGGTGTCGCTGGTGGCCATCCTGGACGCCGATAAGGAAGGGTTTCTGCGCTCCACCCGCAGCCTCATCCAGACCATCGGCCGCGCCGCCCGCAACGTCTCCGGTGAAGTCCACATGTACGCCGACAACATCACCGAATCGATGCGGGAGGCCATCGACGAGACCGAGCGGCGCCGCGCCAAGCAGATCGCCTACAACGAGGCCAACGGCATCGATCCGAAACCGTTGCGCAAGAAGATCGCCGACATCCTCGACCAGGTGTATCGCGAGGCCGACGAGGTCGAGATCGGCGGCTCGGGCCGCAACGCGTCGCGTGGTCGTCGCGCACAGGGCGCGCCCGGGCGCGCGGTCAGCGCGGGCATCATCGAGGACCGCGACACGTCGAATATGCCGCGTGCCGAGCTCGCGGACCTGATCAAGGAGCTGACCGAGCAGATGATGGCGGCCGCGCGGGATCTGCAGTTCGAGCTCGCGGCGCGCATCCGCGACGAGATCGCCGACCTGAAGAAGGAGCTGCGCGGCATGGACGCCGCCGGGCTGAAGTAGACCCACACGCCGTGACCTTCGGCCCTCGCGCCCGGCAGTGCGGGCGCGTACAAACGCAGGTATGAGCGATGGATCCGAAACTGAGTCTGCGATCAACGTCGACGTGATGACGCGCGGTGAGCTGCCGGGCGCCGCCGATTACGCCAAGGAGAAGCTCGCGGGCCTGGGTCGATTCGCGCACCGGCCGGTGCGGTACGCCCATGTCAAGCTGACCAGGCAGGGGGATCCCGCGCAGCAACCCCCGGTGATCGCCCAGGCGAATCTCGACGTCGACGGCAGGTTGGTCCGTGCCGAGGCGCACGGTGACGGCGCACGCGAAGCGATCGACCGCCTCGAGGATCGGCTGCGGAGCCGGTTGCGGCGCGCCGCTGACTACGCGGAGGCGCGACGCACCGGCCAGCTCGCGCGCCGCGGCGAGGAGACCCAGGACGCCGACCGGCCCGCGCACGCGCCGGTGCCGCCGGAGGACCGCGAGATCGTGCGGCGCAAGTCGTACACGATCGCGGCGTGCAGCGTGGACGAGGCGGTCATGGAGATGGAGCTGCTCGACTACGACTTTCACCTGTTCACTGAGAAGGCCACCGAGATGGCCAGCGTCATCTACCGTGACGGCCCCACCGGCTACCGGCTGGCACAGGTCGCGCCGGCGCCCAAGGAGCAGCTGGCGCCGTTCGAGCTGCCGGTGACCATCAGCGCCACGGGGCCGCCGTGCATCACCGTCGAGCAGGCCACCGAGCGGCTCGGCCTGCTGGGGCTGCCGTTCCTGTTCTTCATCGACGCCGCCCAGGGCCGCGCCGGCGTGCTCTACCGCCGCTACGACGGCCACTACGGGTTGATCACCCCCGCCGGCTGACGGCGATCACCAGGTTGACCTCAACTCCGGTTGAGCTCGTAGGTTGACCACGTGACCGATGACGCCGCGGTGACCGCGGGTGGCTGGCGGGAACTGTTGGGCCCGGGGAACCTCGGCGCGTCCACGGTGCTCGCCGGCGGTGTCGCGCTGTATGCGACCAACGAGTTTCTCACCATCAGCTTGATGCCCAGCGCAGTCGCCGAGATCGGCGGGCACCGGCTGTACGCATGGGTGACCACGGTGTACCTGGTGGCGTCGGTGGTCGCGGCCACCACCGTGTACTCGACCTTGATGCGGTTCGGCGCGCGGCGGTCCTACCTCTTCGCGCTCGCGGTGTTCGGCGCCAGCAGTGTGGCGTGTGCCGTCGCACCCACCATGCAGATCCTGCTGGTGGGCCGCACGGTGCAGGGTTTGGCCGGTGGTCTGCTGGCCGGTCTCGGCTACGCCGTCATCAACACCGCCCTGCCCAGCACGTTGTGGACCAAGGCCTCCGCGCTGGTCTCGGCGATGTGGGGGGTCGGCACCTTGCTGGGCCCGGCCGCAGGCGGGTTGTTCGCCCAATTCGGTTCCTGGCGTTGGGCGTTCGGCGTGCTGGCCATCCTCACGGCCGCGATCGCGGTGCTGGTTCCGATCGCCCTGCCCGCCCGCAACGACGCCTCGGTGGGAGTCGCGTCGACGCCCGTTCCGGTGTGGTCGCTGGTGCTGCTGGGCACTGCTGCGCTGGTGGTGAGCATCGCCGCAGTACCTCACGACGCGCGGGCCACCGCCGGGTTGCTGGTGCTCAGCGGCCTCCTCGTCGCGGCCTTTCTGTACGTCGACCGGCGACGGCCCGCAGCGGTGTTACCGCCGAGCGCCTTCCGCGCCGGGCCGCTGAAATGGATCTACCTCACGCTGGGTGTGCTGATGGCCGCGACGATGGCCGACATGTACGTACCCCTGTTCGGCCAGCGGTTGGCGCATCTGACCCCCGTCGCCGCCGGTTTTCTCGCGGCGGGTCTGGCCATCGGCTGGACGGCCAGCGAGATCGGCAGCGCCTCGCTGCGCACCAATTCCACGATCAGGCGCACGGTGGCGGTCGCGCCGCTGGTGATGGCGACCGGACTGGCCTTGACCGCCATGGCGTGGTCCGAGGACGCAACGGCTGGCCGCGTCGCGGTGTGGGCGGTCGCGCTGTTCATCACCGGGGCGGGGGTCGGTATGGCGTGGCCGCACCTGTCGGCGTGGGCGATGAGCCGAGTGGACGATCCCGCGGAGGGGCCGGCGGCGGCCGCGGCGATCAACACCGTTCAGTTGATCAGCGGCGCATTCGGCGCGGGGTTGGCTGGGGTGGTGGTCAACCTGACCGAGACGGGTGACGCGACGCCGGCCCGCTGGTTGTTCGCGGCGTTCGCCGGGTTGGCGGCGATCGGCGTCGTCGCATCGGTGCGAAGCGGACGACCGCATCGCGCGCCCACGCTCGCGAAATAGCATTCCAGGTCGCTCAACATCCAATTCGACGGCGCGGAATGCTATTTAGCCACCGGATGCGCGGCATCTCGGAATAGGGCATCGCGTCGACACGGTTGGCAACGTTAAAATCATGTCGGGTCGGATTGCTGAATTTGACGCTCTAGTAAAGGAATTCAACGTGAATGCGAAGAGGTTCGGGGCCGGAGCGGCGATGGTCGGCGCGCTGGGATTTGCCGCCCTCGGTGTCGGAGTTGGTGTGGCCACGGCCGACGCCGCGGTTCCCGGTTCGCCGGGTGTGACGTACAAACTCGACCGGCCGCACTGGGACGACGACTGGCACGACTGGCGCCACGAACGCGGGCCGCGCGGCTGGCACGGACCGCCCCACAGCCCGTGCGCGTGGGTCCCCCCGGTGGCGTCGCCGTGGGTGCCACCGGCGGTGTGCTAACCGCCCCGCGTCCGCGGCAGAAGTTCGGCGGCGAAACGCAGATCGGACACCAGCGCGTCGAACGCCTTGTCCCGTTCGGACGGGGGGCCGCGCAACACCGATGACGGGTGCACGGTGACCGCCACCCGTGGGTTGAAGTCGAGCTCGGCAGCCTCCTGGCTCGGCAGGCTCAACTCCTCGCCGCGGTGCGCGGTGAGGCGAAAACTGCTGCCCAGCAATGCCTTCGACGCCGTCGCGCCCATCAGCACCACCACGTCGGGTCGCAACCCCATCAGCTCCTGCATCAACCACGGCCTGCACGCCACCACCTCGGTGCGGCTGGGTGTCTTGTGGATGCGCCGCTTACCGCGTTCGGGCAGCGTGAACTTGAAGTGCTTTACCGCGTTGGTGACATAGACCTGATCCCGGTCGATTTCCGCGGCCACCAGCGCCTTGTCCAGCAGCCGCCCGGCCGGACCGACGAACGGTTCGCCCGCCTTGTCCTCCTGGTCGCCGGGCTGTTCACCGACCAGGACCATCTCCGCCGTGGCCGAACCGCCCCCGAACACGGCCTGGGTGGCGTCCAGGTACAGATCGCACCCCTTGCAACTCTGGACGGCTTCGGCCAACACATCCAGATCGACGGTGTCGGGAATGAAATCCGCGGCGGTTAGCGCTGCCATGCTCACCGGATACCCGTCTGCGGGCACCGAAACCGCACGCGGGCGGCGAGCGTTATCGCCGTTGGGAATTGAATACCAAGCGGCGGCCGGGAATTGGAAATTAGCACCGACGGCGATTGTGGCGACGGCCGAAATCGATGTTTCCCCGATTAAACATGACACCGCTTCTCCGCCAGTCGTTTTGCCTGGGTGTTGGGCAGGTCACGCTGCACGACTCGCGGTGATCTTGCCGGTAAAAGGGCGCTAAAAGGGCAGGAGAATGGTATTCATGTGTAGTGATTCGCACCCGTGTTCGGGTCCAAAAGGACTACTGTCTCGGGTGGCGTTAAAACTGACATTGGGAGGATATGGATGAGCGCCTATCAGACCGTCGTGGTTGGCACGGACGGATCCGATTCATCGCTGCGCGCGGTGGAGAAGGCCGGCCATATCGCCGGAGAGAACGCCAAATTGATCGTTACGACGGCGTATTTCCCCCAAGAGGAAGACCAACGCGCCGCTGACGTGCTCAAGGACGAGGGCTACAAGATGTCGGGTAACGCCCCCATCTACGCCATCCTCCGCGAAGCACGGGAACGTGCACACCAGGCCGGGGCGAAGAACGTCGAGGAGAAGGCGGTCATCGGCGCACCGGTCGACGCGCTCGTCGAACTGGCCGAAGAGGTCAATGCCGACCTGTTGGTCGTCGGTAACGTCGGGCTGTCCACCATCGCCGGGCGGTTGCTCGGTTCGGTGCCCGCTAACGTCGCCCGGCGCGCCAAGACCGATGTGCTGATCGTGCACACCACGCCGTAAACGTCAGCAACGCCACCACGATCAGCCAGTCGCCGAAGCGCTGGTAGCCGGTGGTCCGCGCGCTCAGCGGAACATCGACGACGGCGACGCCGCGCTCGGCGGCGGGAAGCCAGCCGAGTGCCCGCCCGCTGGCGTCGAACGCCGAACTGACCCCCGATGTGCCGGCATGGACGGCCGGATGGCCGACCTCGACCGCGTGCACGGCCACCATGCTCGCCAGTTGCGGCTGCGCCCAACTGCCCTGGTAGGTCGACGTCGCGCTCTGGTAGACCAGCAGGTCGGCGCCGAGATCCACCAGCCGTCGCGGTAGGTCGGAGAACAACGTCTCGAAGCTGATCAGCGGTCCGACCGCGAGCCCGTCGGTGCGCAGCACGACCGGTCCGTCGCCGCGACGACGGTCTTCGGTCGCGGCCGCGGTGTGCCGGGTGGCCCAATCGAGCAGCGACCGAAACGGGACGTATTCGCCGAACGGCACCAGCCGTGTCTTCGCATACCTGCCGCGCACGCCGTCGGGCCCGACCAGCACCGAGGATTTGTAGATCCCGCCCGAGGGGGCGCGCGCGTCGACATTGACCAGCAGGTCGGCACCGACCCGACGGGACAGTTCGGCCAGCCGTGCGGTGACGCCGGGGTGGCTGTCCAGGTCGACGCCGACGCTGCTCTCACCCCAGACCACCAGGTCGAGGTGCTGGCCCGCGAGATCGGCGGTCAACGCCTCGGCGGCGGCCTGGCGGGCGGTCGCGTCGACGATGTCGCCGGGCTGCACGAGCGCGACGCGCGCGGACCGGGCGGCAGTCGGTGCGTCAGTGGGCGCCGGACCGAGCCAGAACCACACCGGGCCGGCGGCCACGGCGGCGACCGGCAGCGCGAGCATCCGGACCGAGCGCAGCAGCACCGCCGCGACGATCGCGGTGTTGGCAGCGACGATCAGAAAGCCGAGCAGCCACACCCCGCCCACCGACGCCGACGCCAACGTCGCCGGCTGATTCCACTGCGACGCGCCGAGCAACGCCCACGGCCCGCCGAGCCTGTCCCACGAGCGCACGGCCTCGGCGAGCACCCAGGCGCAGGGCAGCACGACGACGGCGGTCAGCGCCGCGCGGGTCGTGACGTCACCGCCGAGCAGCCGGTGCGCCGCCCAGCCCCACGGCAGCCACAGCGCGCCGAGCCCGACCGCGAGCAGCACGAGCAACGGTCCCGCGCTCGGCGCCAGCCAGTACTGGGTGACCAGCACGAAACCGGCCATCGCGGCCCAGGCGCGCACGGCGCCCTGACCGGACGTCGGCGCTGCGCGCACCACCAACAGCAGCGGGACCACACCGACCCACGCCAACCACCACCAGGACGGTGCCGGAAAGGCGAGGGCCAGCAGCGCACCGGCGGGCAGCGCCGCTGCGAGGCCCCGAACCGAACTCAGGTGCTGGAGGCCTTGGCGATGCTGGCGATCGCCTGATCGAGGGTGGCGTTGAACTCCTCGTCGCTCTGCTGTGCGGACAGGCCTTCGGTCAGCGCCCGCGAGAAACTCGCGATGACGCCGGTGTTGCGGGCCAGCTTCTCGTTGGCGACCTCGCGGCTGTAACCGCCGGACAGCGCCACCACGCGCAGCACCTTCGGATGGTCGACAAGCTGCTTGTAGAGGTTGTCGGTGTCGGGCAGGGTCAGCTTGAGCATGACCTTCTGATCGTCACCGACCTGGTTGAGGCCGTCGAGCAGGGCGGCGTTGAGCTGATCCTCGGCCTCGGCCTTCTTCGGGCTGTTGATGTCGATCTCGGGTTCCAGGATCGGGACCAGGCCCTTGGCCAGGACCTGCTGGCCGACCTCGAACTGCTGCGCCACGACCGCGTCCACACCCGCGCCGGGCATTTTGATGACCGAGCGTTCCTTGGTGCCGAAGATGCCCTTCTCGACGGCGCGGTCCAGCAGGTCGTCGAGGCCGGGCATCGGCTTCATCACCTGCGCGCCGTCCTTCTCCTCGGCCAGACCCTTGTCGATCTTGAGGAACGGGACGACGTTCTTGACGTTCCACAGGTAGTCCGCGGTGGGGCGGCCGTCGACGTCGCGGTCCATCGTCTTCTCGAAGAGGATCGCGCCCATGACGCGGTCGCCGTTGAAGACCGGGCTGGTGATGATGCGGCTCCGCATCTGGTGCACCAGGTCGAACATCTCGTCGTCGCCGGAGTAGGCATCTTCGGCGATGCCGTACAGCTTCAGCGCCTTGGGGGTGCTGCCGCCGCTCTGGTCCAGTGCAGCGATGAATCCGGCGCCGCTGCGCGCCTTTTCCAACTGTTCGCTATTCATCCAACATCTCCTCGCAGCTCCCGAAGTCGCCGTCGCGAATTCGGCTAGGTCGTGTCGCATCAGCCTAGGCCAAAGCCGCGGTCGGATGGTGTCGGGCCACATGATGTGACCGCAGGTCACCAGCCGCGTTCGCGCCACTCACCCAGCTGTGGGCGCTCGGCGCCCAGCGTGGTGTCGTCGCCGTGGCCCGGATAGACCACCGTGGAATCCCCGTAGACGTCGAACACCCGGGTGCTCACGTGGTCGAGCAACTTCTCGAAGTCGCCTTCCTGCCAGGTCTTGCCCACCCCGCCGGGGAATACCGTAGGCTCTACATCGTGAATACGTCAATGGGTGAGCGGGTAGCTCTTTACGCACGCATCTCCCAAGACGCCACAGGGAAGGCCGTCGGGGTCACTGACCAGCTAGAACATGCTCGCACGTTCGCTATGGCACGCGGCTACGAAATCGTTGCCGAGCACTCTGACAACGACATATCAGCGTTCCGCGGCGCGAAACGACCCGCCTATCAGAAGGTTTTGAGGCTCGCGCGCGACCGCAAAATCGACCGGGTAATCGTCTACCACCTGACGCGCATGACCAGGAACCGACGCGAGCGCGCCGAGTTCATCGACGCCTTCCACGCCTGCAAGGTCAACGTCTCCGAGGCCCAGGGCGGCGACTACGACCTGTCAACAGCGGCCGGCCGAACCTGGGTTGATATTCAGGGAGCGCTGGCGACATGGGAGTCAGAGATTAAATCCGAACGCATCACCGCCGCAGCTGCGCGGCGCGCCCGGTCAGGCCGACCGTCCGGAGACCTCGGTTATGGGTGGACCAAGCACGGCACCGGCACCACGGCCACGTGGACCGAGCACCCACACGAGGCCGAGGTCGTCCGCGAAATTGTTGACCGGCTACTTGCCGGGGAGACCCTGCGCAGTGTCACGGAATCTCTGAACACGCATGGGGAGCCTGCGCCCAAGTCGGCAACGTGGGGAAAAACCAGCGTCAAGAAGCTGGCGATGCGAGAGTCCAACATCGCCCAGCGCGTGCACCATCGCGGCCAGAGCGACGAGGAACGGTTCGACGGATGCTGGCCACCCATCGTGGACCGCGCCAAGCACGAGAAAGTGGTGGCGCTGCTGACGGCGCCGACGAGAAGGACCAACGGCGTGACACGGCCAGGCGCTCGACGACATCTGCTGTCGTGGGGGATAGGTGAGTGCGGAGTGTGCGGCGCGAAGCTCCGAGCGGTCACCAAACGCGGAAAACACGGCCGCCCACTGGACCTCTACGTCTGCGACGGCAAGGGTTGCGTCGGACGCTCCGAGCCGATGGTCGACAAACTCGTTACCCGATTGGTCATCGGACGATTGGCGATGCCCGACGCCTTGGAGTGGCTCATCGGCGACGACGAAGACGCCCGGCGATGGTCTGAGCGGGTGGACGAACTGAACCGTCGACTGGCCGAGGCCGCGGACGCATTCGCCGAAGGTGCCATTACTGCCGAGCAGTTGCGGCGCATCACCGCGAAACTTCAACCCGACCTAGGCTACGCCGAGCAGCGACGCGCGGAATCAGTTGTGTCCCTTGACCTCGACGCACTGCGGCCACTGGCAGGCCCGACGGCCCAGGAACGGTGGGACGAATTGACAGTGGCGCAGCGCAGGGCAGTGCTTGAAACGCTCGGCATCCGCGTCATAATCGACCGAACTCGACCCGGGCCAGGCTTCGACCCCGAGAGCGTACGGATTGAATGGGGGAAGTAATGGGCGACGTTGAAATCTATTGTGACGGTACGCAAGATCGACCGCACGAACGTTGGACAGTTGCCTATATCGGCTTAATCGATGACGCACTCGGTCGGCGTTGGGCTGTCGACGACACGCTGAGTTCAGGGAAGCAGGTCAAGCAATACCTGCACGGGGACACGTGGATACCGAACGAGCCGGTCGATATTTCAACCGAACAGCATGGCCCTCCACGGCTGCGTTATTCGTTTGTATGCGAGAGATGCAAACCGCATCGTCGGTTCGTTCGACATGCGGCTGCCATTGAGCCGGTGCTAGACAAGCTGGCCCAGGGCGGCGTGCCGTCAATCCACCTACACCGTTTCGAGCAGCTTTGCGGTTAAGATGCTCACGTAGCGCCGAAACGAGTTTCGGGGAACTGCTACCAGCAAGCCTCTCAGCGGAGGGTGATTTCACCCTGCCTAGGAGGCAATTCACATGGCCGCTATTGATCCGGCCGTCGCACGCCACAGAGCCGCAGTAGCCGGTCGCACACGCGCTGTACGCAATGGCGAGTGTCCGCCGCAAACCCTCGCCGACGCTAAACGCGATCTTGCCGAGGCAAAAATTGCCGCCTACATCGAGAAGGCCTTGGTCGCCGCGCCGCCGTTGTCAGACGAACAGCTCAGCCGATTAGCCGAACTGCTCAAGCCGGCACCCCACGGTGATGGCGTATGAGCCGACGAAAAAGGCTGGCCCCGCCACAGAGCCAGCCCTCTCGTAACCTCACCAATGCCACCGATTCTAGCCTGTATCGGCCGGAGGACGGCTACGCAGCTCCGGCCGCTGAGGACCGCGCCGCCGCGCAGATGTACGCGCTCGCTGACTCGTTGGGATTCAAGATCGCGGTGCCGTGTCTGGACTGTCGGCGGTATCTGACGGCTGATTCGTCCGTACGTGCTCACCGAGGCCCCCGGTGTCGAGCACGCCACGCCGAGGCGGTGGGCAAGTGACATACGCCTGTGCATCGCAGCAAGTCTCATGGTCCGACGTGCACGCGTTCGTCCTGCCGAGGCTCGAGCTGGTCGGAGACTGGCCGATGGTCGGCTCGCCCGCCTGGTGCGACCTTGACGACCGGGACCGGGTGAAGTGGGCCAGTGTGCTCGACGCGGCCCAGCATTGGGCGCTAAGAGTCGAGTACTTCCAACAAGTGGAATGCGACGCCTCACACGCCATCTCGGCCGCTGAAGACTGGGCTAAGCATGCCCGCATCATCAGGAACCGCGCCGAGTGGTTCGCGGCCCGGCCCTGGCTGAACAGGAGGGCCGGCTGATGACTGTTGATCGTTCAGGCGAACTGGCCGAGTGGTACTCCGAAGAAGACGCCGATGGCGCCGGGAAGCACGCGGTTCCCGGTTCCCGGAACGGGGGTGCGGAACCGGGAACCGACGTACATGCCGCAGCGGTTCCCGGTTCCCGGAACCGATCGGGAACCGTTGAGAGTGAGGTTGATCCGGCGGTTCCCGGTTCCCAACCCTCTATGCGGGAACCGGGAACCACAGACGAACAAGCCCTCTACGTGGACATTTCCGCATTGATCGATGGCACGGTTCCCGAACCGCCGGAACCGGTACTCGGTAAGCGCACTGATGGTCATTGCCTGTTCTATGGCGGGCAAGTCAATTGGGTGTTCGGTGACCCCGAGGCCGGTAAGTCGTGGCTTTGCTTGGTGTGTGTGGTTGAGGCGCTGAGCGCCGGCCGACGCGTCCTGATCATCGATCTGGACCACAACGGAGCACCGGCGACAGTCCACCGCTTAATAGCTCTCGGAGCCCCAATCGCCGCGCTACGTAATCCCGGCTTGTTTCGGTATTGCGAACCCGAAGACCGGGTCGAGCTGCGCCAGGTTGTCGACGACTCGAAGACGTGGCGCCCCGCTGTGGCGATCGTGGACTCGATCGGTGAGCTTCTGCCGATGTACGGGTCGAACTCGAACTCGGCCGACGAGTTCACCACCGTGCACAGCAATGTGCTCAAGCCGCTGGCCAAGGCCGGTGCTGCGGTTCTTGCGGTGGACCACCTTGCCAAGAGCGCCGACTCGCGCGCGGCCGGCCCAGGCGGCACAGCCGCCAAACGGCGCGCCATCGGTGGGGTATCGCTTCGGGTGAAGGTCAAGAAGCCGTTCACACCGGGCCATGGCGGCAGCGCGACCCTGGTAGTCAATAAGGACCGCCATGGCGGGCTGCGCGCGCATTGCCCCGTCGGCGACCGCGAACCCGTCGCCGGCACTTTCCGATTGCTGGCGTTCAACGATGGTGTCCTCGAATGGTCGATCACTCCACCGGCCGACGGCGAACGCAATGACGACGAGGCCGCACCGCCAGAAGACATTGCCGCAATCGCCTCACTAGATCCTCCACCCGAAACCGTCGAGGACGCCCGTCAACGACTCAAGTGGCAGAAACAGCGCACCGCCAACGCTTTACGTAGCTGGCGAGAACAGGCCCCTGAAGGGACACGTCGATGACCGATTTCCCGATTCTCGATGCAGCACGCGACTACGCCAACCGCGAGTTCGGCCGGTTCGTCCTCGAGGGATTCGGCTACCTCGACGCATACATCGACGAGATCGATAACTACTGCTCGATGGGACTCCGGCTGGTGCACGACCAGGCCGCCGGAATCCACCTCGAACTCGGCCCGTACGACCTTGACCGCAACGACGTTGAACGTCTGCGCGCGGCAATCCGCGCGTATGACTTGGCGACTCGCGGGCAGGCCGCGCAGTGAGCCGCGAAATGTCGCCGCCGTGGGTCGAGGCCCTGGCCACGATATTGCGTGGCGTACCCAAGATGCCTCGGGCGCTATGCCGCAATCACTGGCGGTTGTTTGATGCTTCGCACGACGACGAGGTTGAACGCCAAAACCAGGAGCGTGAAGCGCTCGGGTTGTGCCAGCGCTGCCCCGAGCTGCAAACGTGCGAGCGGTTCGTGCAGGGTCTGCCGAAGTCCAAACGCCCAGTCGGTGTTGTGGCTGGAGTCGTCAATCATCCGCGCCGGGCAGGCCACCAATGAATCCGCCGCCTATCCAATGCTGGTCGGGGGCGGTGCTGTTGCAAGGGCCAGCGGTGAGGGCGGCGCTCGAGCTGGCGCTGATCGGAATACGTTCACGCCGCGTCAACGGCCTGCCCGAGGGCGATATGCACCGTGAATTAGCCGAGGCACTCGCCAAAGCCATGACCGTGGACGGACATTCGGACGTCCGCGAACCTATCGAAGACCATGCTGTAGTCATGCCGACCGTTCCGCTCGACCAAGCCGCTACCCGGCTTGTCCTGTCGCCGAGGCAGACTCGGCGACTCGCCCCGAAGTTGGGCGGCAAGAAAATCGGCGGCCGTTGGTTCCTCGATGAGGAAGCCATCAACGAACATCTGCAAGGACACGCATCATGAATCGTGACGAGTTGGTCAAAGCCGTAGCGGCGATGACTGATACCGAGTTCGCCCAACTCGAAGCCGAGGCCCGCCAACCTAGCGGCCTCACCGGTAGTGAGGCACTAGCCCGTGGCCGTGAAGCGTTTTCGAAAGGCGGGCACCACAGGTTGACCACGATTGATGTGGAGAAAGCACCCGCCACCGACTACGCAATCGAAGGGTAAAGGAGGAGGACCGATGGCCAAGGCACGCACCAAAACCTCGCTGCGCGAACGTGTCCTCGATGAGGTTCCCGGCTACCGGCAGGCCCAGCGCCGCCACCTGCGGCTGACCGAGTTGTTCCAAATCGTCGGCACGCCGCTCAATGAACTTAACCGTGGCTATATCGACCGGATCTGCGCGGCCGCCGATGATGAAACCGTCAGCAGCCTCGATGACCTTGCGGGCGCCTACGCCACCGACTGGCAGCAACACAGCGGCCGGCTTGAGTTCTTTCGTCTCGTCGGCGCTGAGCGCGACCGGGCCGCCGACCACACCAAAACCGCTATGGCGCAAGGCGCGGACAGCGCGCTGGAGTTCCTGCGCGGCGAACTTAAGGCACTGGTAGCCGACATCGTCGAGAACCGCGAAACGGTCAACGCGCACCCGAACAGCGCCGCGAAAGTGCTTGCCTCCGATGCGGGCGCCGCCGACCGCTGGCACCTGGTGACCGTCCTCATCAGCCGCTACGAAGAGATCCGCACCGAGCACCGTCGCTACGTCAATCTGCAACAGGGCGAGCACATACAGGGGTACGCCACCGTCGGGCAGTGCGCCCGGTTCCTCGAGGTTGACCCGTACTGGCGCCACCAACGCGCCACCACACCGGGTCACGCCAGCACCGACCCGGCAATCGCGGCGTGGTTCAACAACAGACCTCGACGTGGGCAGAACACCGGCAATACCGGCATCTGGCCGGTGGGCTACTCGCAGAGCCAATGGCTGCTGATTGTCGCCGACAGTGAGCCGTGGCTGCCCGACGCCGACACCATCGACCACGCTCACCGTTTGGCTGAACAACTTTTCCTCGGCCGCAAGACATATAACCGGCCCGCGGAGGTCAAAGAGTTCTACCGCCTCGTCACCGAGCTGCGCAATCTGGGCGCCGTCGTCGATGTAGCCGCACCGCACGACCAAGCGTCAACGGTTGCTGCCCCAACCGAATCGAAAAATTGGAGACGGCGGCACCTGGCCGCCTTCAACACAGCCGAGGTTTAGACATGACACAGCGCCGGGATCACTTGCTCAGGCGGGGTTACCTGAGCCCCGTCGCTGCCCCGACGGCCATAGGGGCAAACCAAGCGGCCCGGTCTGTCCTGGACAAACAGACCGGGCCGCTTCCGGCTGGAACTCATGTTTATCGCACTGTTGTCGTAAGGCGGGTCTAAACCATGCCCATATACTTAGACGTCGTAGCGAAGCTGGATGAGCGGGCCGCGAAGGCTTCCGCCGACCAGATTGAGCGGCAGTTCTCCCAGGCGGGTAAGCGTGCGGGGGACCAGTTCTCGTCCTCGCTGGGCACGTCGATGTCCGATATCGACCGGAAGACTAAGCAGCTCGGCTCGCAGATGATTTCCGGGCTCACCGACCATGGCCGCAGCGCGGGTAGGGGTTTCGGTACCGCGTTCGGCTCGGAGATGGCGGCGTCGCTTCCTGGTGTTGGCCGGTTCACGTCGGCGATGTCGGGTTACGAATCAGCGGCGGGGAAGGCTGGCGCTGTTGCGGGCCGGGCGTTGGGTTTGGCGTTCACCACCGCTGCCGCTGGGCTTATCGGGGCGGCCGGGTTCACCCTGTTCAAAGGGTTCGAACGCTACAAGACGATTGATGCCGCGAAGAACCGGCTGGAGAACCTGAACCGGGTGCTGGCGCAGACCGGCCGCGCCACCATTGATGTCGGCAAGGTGATGGACACCGTCAACGATGTTGTCCAGGACACCCGATTCTCTCTTTCGGATGCGTTCGCCGTGTCGACTACCGCTTTGTCGTCACCGACGGGGGATTTGAAGCGGTTCATGACTGTCGTGGCGAATACGGCGCAATTCACCGGCCAGAGCATTGAGCAGGTCGGCCAGGCGTTCCTCAACGTCGCCAACGCCGGCAAGGTCGGCCTGGAGGATTTGAACAACCAGCTAAGTGGCATCCCGAAAGACTGGCTGGCCGCGCACTTGGGTGTCGGGCTTCCTGAGTTGAACAAGATGCTCGAGAAGAATCAGGTCGGTCTGGAAGACCTGTTGCAGACGATGGAGAAGAACGTCGCCGGGTTCGCTAAGGGCGGCGTGGGCACCCTTGAGGGCGCTATCGAGCAGATGAACACCGCTATCTCCCGGCTGGGCGCGAACACGTTGAGCGCGGTGTTCGGCGAGCCTATGGATGATGTGAACGGGTTGACCGATGCGGTGAATGCGTTCGCTAAGCAGATCAACAACGTGAACACGTGGGTCACCGCCCACCGCGACGACATCAAACGCTACTTCGACCAGGCCGTCGACGCCGCACAAAGCGTGGGTAACGCGGTCGGGGACGTGATGGGCGCGCTCGACAGCCTCAACGTCGACATCGGCGATGTGGCTTTGGCGTTCGGGGCGTGGAAGCTGCTGAACTTCACCGGCCTCATCGGCAATCTCGGCCGGGTCGGCGACTCTGTCAAGGGCATCGGCATGATCAGGCCCGCCGCGGGCAGTGTGCTGGCCATCCTCGCCGGAATCGAACTCGCCCGCCCATCGCTGGAGAAATGGGGCGATGAGCACTTGCCGAGACCTGAAGGCGCGCCATCGGGTTTCGTCGGCCTGGATATCGCTGGCAGCGTTCGCCAGCCGGCCCAGAGTGGAGTCCTACCGACCGCGCCGAACACGTCGGACCCCGCAACCGTCGGCGGTATCCCGATTCCGGGATTGTTGATTCCCAATCCTGTTACGCCGAAGCCGCTGGCCGGGACGCCGATCCCTCAGGACCAGTGGCGGTCATGGTGGGACCCGTCCGGCGGCGGTCCTGCCCCGGCGGGCAGCCCGATCCTTGGTCCCTCCGGCGCCGACGGCAGTAGTGGGTCGGGTCCGAAACTCCCTGACGCCCCGGTGGTTCCGTTCGACGCGACCCTGCCGGCAGGGTTCGCAGGGCTGCCGCAGACAGCGTCGATGCACAGCGCGCAGTCGGCGTTCCTGGATGCCCGCCACGACCTCGCCGAGAAGACCGCCCGGCTCAACCAGCTCGAGCAGTCCAACGTCGCGACCGAAGACGATATTCAGAAGGCCCGCAACGACAAACTCGAAGCCGAGCGGGACCTTCAGGGAGCAGAGTTGCGGCTACGCGAGACCGCACAGTCGGCGACCGAGAAGTACACCAAGACCCTGAACGGGGCCGCTACGGACCTCGGCCAAATCGGCGCCCAGCTCGATAAGGACTTCGGCATCTCCAAGGGTTTGGCTGGCATCGCGGAGAACATCACGAAGTTCGTGGCGAATCTTGCTGCCGCCCCGCTACTGGGCCAGTTGGGCGCTGTGAGTGCTGTGTCGCCGACGCAGGGCGGCCACGGGTTGATGGGTGTCCTTGGCGCACAAGGGGCTTTCGGCCCGCAGTACATGAACAACCAGTACGCGCAGGCGTCTGCGATGGGGCCGGCGGCCCTGCAATCGGGATTTAGCGGGAATGTCGCCGCGATGATGGCGTTGGCGCAAGGCGCAAGCGGCCGAACGAAATACGCCCCCGCCTCCGACTTGGTCAACGGGTTGGCGGACTGTTCGGGCTCCATCTCCGACCTCGTGGAGGTATTGCAAACCGGCCAAACAAGCCCGGGCCGCCTGTTCACCACCACCAACTTCGCCTCCGACGCTGAAGCGGCGAAGCTGGGCTTCCGCCCCGGCTTCATGCCCGGCGCCCTGAATGTCGGGGTGAACCCTTACCCGGGGCAGTCGGGCCACATGGCCGCCACTCTGCCTAATGGCGTGAATTTTGAGGGTGGCGGCGGCACTGGCGGCGGCGCACAGTACGGCGGAAACGCCGCGGGCGCACTGGATTCGCAGTTCGAGAAGCAGTACTACTTGCCGCTCGGCTCGACCATGACACCGACAGCGCAGACCGGATGGTTCCCGACCAACACAGGCTTGACGGGTGTTCCCGGGATGGCCGGCGGCCCGCTCGGCAACGGTATGCCGCAATCAGCCCCGTTCGGCTCTCCCGCACCAGGGGTCGGACCCGGTCCCGCTCCTGGCCCGACAGCCATCGGCGGCGGCCCCGGACTGTCGGGTGTCGGTAAGGGCGGCGTCGGGTATGAGCAGGGCGGGCTGATCGACATGGGCATCCAAGCCGGCGCTTTGGCTGCGGACATGTTCGCGCCCGGCGCGGGTCAGGTAGCCCAGACCGGCGCGAAGCTGGTTAACCGGGCTATCGAGTTCGGTTCGCAGGCTGTGGGTATCGGTGTGCAGGGTGCGATGGACACGGTTATCCCGTTCGGTGGGTCTGAGTTGGCGTCGAACAACTGGATTACCCGATTCGTCGGCGGCCTGGCGGGTGCCGCACCCGCACTGCCGAACATGGCCGGTAAGGCCGCGGGCCCGCTGTCGAAAGAACAAGCCCAACAGGGGCAACAGGGGCAGCAACCGCAGCAGCAACCTCCGCAAATCAACGTGGAGTACAACGCGACCAACCAGACTGAGGACCGCAACGGAGCCCACCTGTCCTACCACTTGCAGAACATGCACGCCGCACCGGGACATTAAATGGATGAGATGACGGATATGCCGGATCAACTACCGCCAAACGCCACAGACCGCCGGCGCGCGTTCGCCCTGCTGTCGCACTGCGCAGCCGACAACTCTGCGGGCGCCCGCTACATCGTGGACGAAGCACAAGCTGACAAGCGCGAGACCGACCTTCTGCGCGCCGTCATCGACGCCGGCGGCCAGCTCATCGCGGCTCTACGCACCGACATGGGAACGGAAGCGTGGGGATCCCTACTCGATGTGTGGGCGAACCAGGAAGAAAACATCGACTGGCGTCGCGCCGCCAGCGTGATCATCTGCCGGTTTCAGGCCAAGTACGACCTGTTTGATGGTCACGTCGCCGACGCCGCCGCAGACGGGCGCAATGCCGAACTCATCATCACCGCCGCGGGCTGCTACGTCGCTGCGATGCCCGAACTGGTCTCGCCCAAGGGCAGGGCTTCACTCGCGCATGTCGCCGCCGCGATGGCGGGCGAAGAAGACGCTCCGTGATGCATCCAGCAAACATTAGTAGGTCGCTGACCTGGGGGTATGCTCCTCCCGCTACCTTCCGAGGAGCCCCGGACGGCTTAGCGTCTGGCGGTGCGTCGATGCGCCGGGGATTTTTCAGAGGAAGGCTAACTAAATGGATTCGGGTGACCAGCTCCGCGCGGGCCTAGATGCAGCCCTACAGCGTGAGTCGGCCAGGATCGGCCAACCGCTGCGCTGGGATGAACGCGAGCAAGAACACATTGATGCCGCCGCCCAGGCCGCCAACCATGTCGAGGCGCTTCAGGGCCTACTCGATGCCGAGCTGGCTGGCGACCGCCGGCCGACGACCGTCGTGAAGTTGATGGCCGAGATTCGGTTGCAGCGCCAGGCGATCAGCGACCATCTAAGCCGGTTGTCGGTCGGCGACTTGGCCGCTGCAGGTAAGTCGCAGCAGCATCGGGCCGCTGCAGTCGCGCGATGGGGTGAGAACCGGCCCCGGAAGCGGGGTGCGTGATGCCCATTGTCGACGACGCCGCGGCCGGAAAGTCTCACAAAGGCGTGTACGCCGCGCTGATGCCGGCGGTCCAGGCTGAAATCCAACGCCGCCCCGGTGGTGCGCCACCGTACTGGCACGACCTGCTGGCTGCCCTGCGGGCCGGGGAGCCGGTCGAGGTGCCCGGCTGGCTGCTGCGGAAGTCGACGACACCACCGACCCACGCCGGATACAACATGCGTGCGGCGGTCAGCCCCGATGACCGGGTCACGTGGCACGAAGCAACCGCAGCCGACTGGCTAGAGGAACACGGCCTGTAGCGACACCTGGACATAACCGCAGGTCATATAGCACGCCTGGGGGGCTAACCCCCTTGCCGGGGCCTTCCCGCCCCGGATGTCATAGGCGTTCCTCCCCCCGAGACACCCCCCCCTCCCCCCTCTCCGATTCGGAGCTGAGGCCTGATGGTTGCCGCAGGTACGGCTCGGCTGCGGGTAGGACCGTTCG
>NZ_JBEFTL010000013.1:0-137999 GCF_053484035.1 Mycolicibacterium sp. XJ662
TTCACCTCAAGCAAATTGCACGCGCCACACGGGTAGAACCCTCCGCACGTTGATCGCCACGACCACCACCAAGGGTGTGGCACTGAGACGAGCCAAAGATCTCCAGGTATTAGACGGCTGCGGTTACGACTCAGCCAGGCACTCGGCGTTACCGCAAGCGTACGACCCACAAGCGTGCGCGTGCACTGGTGAGGCCATACCCGCTTCCCGCACCTATTTACGCGATCACACTCAACGATAGGATGACAATGAGGTCACGGACTATTCGGCGGAGCGCCCTCGGCACACAAACGGCCTCACGAGTTCGAGCAGCGGTCAGCGTAGCTCTCACAGTGTGTCTTCCACTCGTCGCAAGTGTGCTCGGCGGGTCAGCGCCGGCATATGCCGATGAAGGTCAGTTCGAGGCGTTGTATCAGGAGTTCTACACACCACCGGATCCCTTACCGCTCGGCTCCCCCGGCGATCTAATCCGCAGTGAGCCGTCACGACTAGTACTGGAGCCGTCCGGTCAACTTGGTGCCTTCGTCGCCAAAGGCACGCGGATCATGTATCGCAGTACCGACACTCATGGGAATCCTGTTGCGGTAACTGGCACATACTTTGAACCCGACAACCCCTGGCCAGGTACGGGACCGCGCCCGCTAATAGCGCTAGCGACGCTGCCTTACGGGCTGGGGGAGCAGTGCGCGCCGTCGCGAATGTTCAATCAGGGGATTCACGCATCCGTCGGCCACTCGGGGTTCGATCTTATGGTCAATCTCGAGGAGACATTCGTGGCGACCATGGTGGCCCGCGGCTTCGCCATCGTAGTGACCGACTACGAAGGATCGGGAATACCGGGAAAGATTCAGCCATTCCTCAACCGTGTCTCGCAGGGGCACGTACTGATCGATGCTGCCCGCGCGGCAATGAAGTTGCCGGCCACCTCACTGGACCCAAACGGGCCGGTGGCTTTTTGGGGCTACTCCCAAGGCGGCTCGGCCTCGGCATCTGCTGCCGAACTAGCTGCGAGCTATGCCCCGGACATGCGCGTAGTCGGCGCCTGGGTGGGAGCTCCCTTCGCGGACCTGTCGATAGTCTTGCCATTCCTGGACGGCAGCATCCTCAACGGAGCGCTCGGGTTGTTGCTCAACGGTATCGCGGCGGCCTATCCACAAACGGCCGAACCACTTATGGGCACGCTCAGTGATCGAGGTAAGGACCTTGTTCAACGCACGCAAGTGATGTGCACGGTGGAAGTCATGGCAAGCTTCGGGTTCCGCCATGTGGCGCCGTACTTCAATACCGACCCTGTTGCACTGATGTCCTCGGAGCCGTTGAAGGGCATCCTTGACGCGCAGCGGATAGGGACGCTGAGACCGTCGATGCCGGTGTTTATAGACGTCAACCGTTACGATCCGTTCAGCCCATGGACCGGGGCGCATCAGCTGGCTGTCGACTGGTGTTCGAAAGGTGCAGATGTCGAGTTCTGGACCAATGAACAGCCACCGTTTCTGAACAAGACCTTCACCAATCACTTCTTGACCTACTGGGTTGACGGTGAGCGATCCATGCAATGGGTCGCCGATCGGTTCAACGGACTGCCCACCACACCAAACTGTGGGTTGATATGAGAGGCACCACGACTGGGTGAGCGTTAACGGTTACGCCTTCGATTGGCGGCGTTACCCCGCGCACGGCCGACAGTGACGAGACCTCACGTCGACTTCACCCGGTTCTTGGCAAGTGATCGTCACAAGCGGGAGGCATAACCCGTTCTACTCGAGGTTGTTGTCGCCTTTCAAGATTATTATGCGTCCGACGTTGGAACATGTGTCACGTTAGGCATTGTCGTCGGTAGGCGTCAATCGCCTGAGCGCATTGCCGAAGTGACGCAGAAGAAGTGGCTTGCCAGCATACTGTCTAACGCCAAAGCTCCCGACTGATCGGTTGCGGCGACCGGTAGCACCACTGCAGCAACTAATCTCGGATAGGAGACGAGGCTTTCACGTACAGGTAGACGGGCGCTTTTCAACTCATGCAGACCGCCTTCTTGCTACAGGGATCGTGATGTTGCCAGCCCTTCCTCGGTTAGCTTGTCAAGTCTAATGCCGATGCTGCGCGCCGCCTCTTGTACGATCGGCGCAACCGTACGCATGTTCATGTTGCCCGTCCACCCCGCAGCGGAAATCGCGGCGATGGCGGCGCCGCTGGTGTCGCGAATAGACGCAGCGACGCAGGAGATTCCGGGTCCTGACTCTTCGTGCTCGAGAGCCAAGTCGCCAGTCGCAGCGCGGTTGAGTTGCCGCCGCAACAGCTGAGGATGTCGAACAGTTCTTGGACCTACAGCTGGGAGGCCGGCTGCTACTAGAGCGTCAACTACCTGCGGCGGCGCCCCAGCCAGTAGCGCCTTCCCGACACCCGTCGCATGTGCTGGAAGACGACCGCCTACGCGCGAAGGCAGCTGGGGCGCAGAGGGACTCGGTAATATTTCGAGGTATAGAACGTCGAATCCGTCTAGGACAGCGAGATGAATCGTATGACGTGTCGTCAACAACAGGCGCACCAATATCGGCATTGCAGCGTCGCGGGTCAACCGCCGGCTCCTCGCATGCTCGCCCCACTCGAAAACTCTCAGACCGATGCCGACCTTCTCCGCGTAGCGGTCGACCATCCCCGTCCGGGTCATCTCCGCTACTAAGCGCGACACCGTCGACTTGGGGAGGTCAGTGCGGCGCGCCAAATCATTGATACCAACGGGACTTTGCGCTGCGTGTAATTCGTCGAGCAGCCGTGCCATCCTGCGTATCACCGATGTCGCTGGAATCCCTGCAGTGTTCCGTTCTTCGGGCCGCACCGCTTCATTATGGCCCCTTCGTCGAGCAGAATGCCATGCAGCTGCATACCGGAATGCGCACCAGGCCCTCAGATGTCTCAAGCAGCCGACCTAAGGAAATGATGATCGACGACCACGATGTCGGCACCGCCCCTGGCCGATCCGAAAAACCGTGAACCCAACCGGGCAGGTCTCCCGCAACACGATCAATTACGTCGCTGACTTACTGCAACAGGCAGCCGAGCTGCGCCGACCAATTCCGCCGATTCGTCACCTCATCGGTGCCGAGAACGTCGACGGAGCCTACGGCGTCCAAGACGAACTTGTTCGACGCCGCGTGGGAGACGGCGCGGTTATCGTCGGACGCAAGATCGGCCTTACCTCTGCGGCGGTGCAGCAACAACTCGGCGTCGACCAACCCGACTTTGGCTTCCTAACGGTCGATATGGATGTCTCAGATGCGGCGATGATCCCTTCCCACCGACTGCTCCAACCCAAAGTCGAAGCTGAGATTGCGTTCATGCTCAAAGCCGATCTCGACGGCGATGTCAGCGACCGCGAACAGCTCGTTGCTGCCATTGACTACGCCGTGGCCGCCTTAGAAGTTGTCGACAGCCGTATCTCACAATGGAATCTAAGTATCGCCGACACTGTCGCCGACAACGCCTCCTGCGGACTTTTCATCCTCAGCAAGCACAAGGTTCCGCTGACCGTCTTCGAACCGCGCAACGCGGAGATGCGCATGTTCGTCAACGACGAACTGCTGTCCCAAGGCGACGGACGCGCCTGTTTGGGGGATCCCCTCGACGCCCTGGCCTGGCTTGCCCGCGCCGCTGTGAGGTATGGAAACCCCCTGCGCGCCGGTCAAATCGTTCTGTCAGGGGCTTTGGGGCCGATGGTTCCCGCGTATCCGGGGGCCCGGATTCGCGCCGAGATCGCTCCTCTTGGCACAATTTTGGCCGAATTCTCACCGTCGGAGATAGCGTGAACGCAATAAAAGTCGCAATCATTGGCTCGGGCAACATCGGTACTGACCTGATGTACAAAATCTTACGTACATCTCGAGTACTGCAAGTCGCGGCAATGGTCGGCATCGACTCCGGCTCTGACGGGCTTGCGCGCGCCGCACGGCTTGGCATTCCCACCACACACGAGGGCGTCGACGGACTCATAAGCATGCCCGGATTCACCGATATCGACATCGTCTGCGACGCCACGTCGGCGCGCGCGCACGTAGCCAACGCAGCCGCACTCGCCGGCTATGCCAAGACGCTGATCGACCTGACACCTGCAGCGATCGGCCCTCAAGTCGTCCCCTCAGTCAATCTGCTCTCCTGCCTTGACGCCGGAGCGACCAATGTCAATATGATCACTTGCGGCGGGCAAGCCACCATCCCCATAGTGTCCGCGGTCTCGGCGGTCACCGCAGTGCACTATGCCGAAATCGTCGCGTCCATCGCTTCCAAGTCCGCCGGGGCAGGAACCCGCGCGAACATCGATGAATTCACAGAGACTACCGCCCGTGCGGTCGAACAGGTGGGGCGAGCCACAAGGGGTAAGGCTGTTATCATCCTCAACCCGGCCGAACCACCGTTAATCATGCGCGACACTGTATTTTGCCTAATCGGCAACGCGGACCACGACGCTGTCCGCGACTCAATTCACGCTATGGTCGACAGCGTTGCCGGTTACGTGCCGGGATACCGGCTTAAGCAGCCCGTGCAATTTCATCCCGTCGCACCCGATGAACCTCTTTGCACACTCGCGGGGGACGCCAGCAGACAGGTAAGGACTCGGGTGTCGGTGTTCCTTGAGGTGCAAGGCGCCGCACATTACTTGCCTGCCTACGCCGGCAATCTTGACATCATGACCTCGGCAGCTCTACAAGTCGCCGAGTGCATCGCTGATAGGCGACGACACGGCGGCCAAACGGAGGTACCACAGTGACCGCCCAGCTCTACATTCAAGATGTCACGCTGCGCGACGGCATGCATGCCATTCGGCACCGGATTAGCCCAATCGACGTGGCGATTATTGCCGCCGCCCTCGATGCTGCTGGTGTAGACGCCATTGAAGTAGCTCACGGCGACGGATTAGCAGGGACCTCACTGATCTACGGTCCGGGCAGCCACACGGATTGGGAGTGGATTGAGGCCGCTGCCAGCGCCATCAAGAACGCGGTCCTCACAACATTACTTCTTCCCGGCATCGGCACGATCGCTGAACTCAAGCGCGCCCACTCGCTGGGCGTGCAATCTGTGCGCATCGCGACGCACTGCACCGAAGCCGACATCGCTGCCCAGCACATCACCATGGCACGCGAACTCGACATGGATGTGTCGGGCTTCCTCATGATGAGCCACATGACTGACCCCCAACACCTTGCGTCACAAGCAAAACTGATGGAATCGTATGGCGCCCGTTGTGTTTACGTTACTGACTCCGGAGGGCGACTCACCATGGATGGCATGCGCGAACGTATCCGGGCTTACCGTGATGTTCTTGACCCAACGACTCAGATCGGTGTTCACGCGCATGAAAACCTCTCACTTTCCGTAGCTAACAGCGTTGTCGCGGTCGAAGAAGGGGCAACCCGCGTTGACGCGTCGCTTGCCGGGCAGGGTGCCGGTGCTGGCAATACCCCTATCGAGGCCTTCGTGGCAGTTGCCGATCTAAACAATTGGGAACACAACTGCGCAATGTTCGCACTCCAAGACGCCGCCGACGACTTTGTCCGCCCACTTCGTGACCGCCCGGTTCAGGTCGACCGAGAAACCCTCACTTTGGGATATGCCGGGGTGTATTCATCGTTTCTGCACCACGCCGATAACGCAGCTCGCATATACGGAGTAGATGTCCGCACACTGTTGTTGGAGGTAGGTCGGCGGGGTCTAATCGGTGGCCAGGAAGACATGCTCGTCGATATAGCGCTCGACCTCGTTGCGTCGCCGGAATGAATCCAACGTATTAAGCCAGGGCCGAAAGAGCCTGCGCCGCAGAGGCCGGCTCGATACGCCCGTTGATGCCAAGAAGACTTCGAGGCGCAGGGCAGTTCGAGACGAGGATCGCCGATTTGATTCGAAGTGTCAGACCTGGAGGAGCGTAAGCGTGAATTTTGGAATCGACGTCTCTAACGAGTAGCGAAGACTGAATTCTGCGGCGTCGTAACGATATAGACGATGATCTCTAAAGTCCTGGTCGCCAATCGTGGTGAGATCGCGATCCGCGCTTTTCGGGCCGCTTATGAGATGGGGATCGACACGGTTGCGGTCTATCCGTATGAGGATCGCAACAGCGTGCACCGGTTGAAGGCCGACGAGTCCTACCAGATCGGCGAGACCGGCCATCCCGTGCGGGCGTATCTGTCGGTCGAGGAGATCATCGGGGTCGCACAGCATGCGGGAGCCGACGCGGTTTATCCGGGGTATGGCTTTTTGTCGGAGAATCCGGCGTTGGCGGTTGCGTGTGCGCAGGCCGGGATCGCGTTTGTTGGGCCCAGTGCTGATGTGCTTGAGTTGGCGGGCAATAAGTCGCGGGCGATCGAGGCGGCCCGCTCGGCGGGGCTGTCGGTGCTTGACTCGTCGGCCCCGTCGGCGTCGGCCGAGGAGTTGATGGCCGCTGCCGAGGGCTTGGAGTTCCCGTTGTTCGTCAAGGCCGTGTCCGGGGGTGGGGGCCGGGGGATGCGGCGGGTCGCCGACATCGACGTGCTGGCTGATGCGATCGATGCCGCGGCGCGCGAAGCCGAGTCGGCGTTCGGCGACTCGACGTTGTATCTCGAGCAGGCCGTGGTTAACCCTCGCCATATCGAGGTGCAGATCCTGGCCGACACCCACGGCAACGTGATGCACCTGTTCGAACGGGACTGCAGCGTGCAGCGCAGGCACCAGAAGGTCATCGAGCTCGCGCCCGCCCCGAACCTCTCTGAGGAACTGCGGCAACGGATTTGTGGGATGCGGTCGCGTTCGCCCGCCAGATCGGCTACACGTTCGCGGGCACCGTGGAGTTCCTGCTCGACGAGCGCGGCCAGTACGTGTTCATCGAGTGCAATCCGCGCATCCAGGTCGAGCACACGGTCACCGAAGAGATCACCGATGTCGATTTGGTGTCCAGCCAGTTGCGCATCGCCGATGGGGAGACGTTGGAGGGCCTGGGCTTGAGCCAGGAGGGTCTGCCGTCGCCGCGGGGTTTTGCGCTGCAGTGCCGGATCACCACCGAGAACCCTGCTAACGGGTTTCGGCCCGACACCGGCCGCATCACCGGGTACCGCACCCCCGGTGGTGCGGGCATCCGGTTGGACGGCGGTACTCATCTGGGTGCGGAGATCAGTGCGCATTTCGACTCGATGCTGGTGAAGTTGACGTGTCGCGGACGCGACTTTGGCACCGCGGTGGCGCGGGCGCGCCGCGCGCTGGCCGAGTTCCGGATTCGCGGGGTGTCGACGAATATCCCGTTCCTGCAGGCGGTGGTCAACGATCCCGATTTCCGGGCCGGGCGCATCAGCACGTCGTTCATCGACGAACGCCGGTATCTGCTGACCGCCAGAACACCGGCCGACCGGGGCACCAAAATCCTCAACTACCTGGCCGAGGTGACGGTCAACCAGCCACACGGCCCGCGAACCGCGTCGGTGTAACCCCAAGACAAGCTGCCCGACATCGATCTTGAGGCGCCGGCGCCCGACGGCAGCAAGCAACTGCTGACCGAACTGGGCCCCGAGGGGTTCGCCGGTTGGCTGCGCGACTCCAAACCGTTGGGCCTCACCGACACGACATTCCGCGACGCGCATCAGTCGCTGCTGGCCACCCGGGTGCGCAGCAGCGGACTGTCGATGGTGGCGCCCTACGTCGCGCGCATGACCCCGCAGTTGCTCTCTCTCGAATGCTGGGGCGGGGCGACTTACGATGTGGCGCTTCGGTTCTTGAAGGAAGACCCGTGGGAGCGGCTGGCCGCGCTGCGCGAGGCCATCCCGAACATCTGCCTGCAGATGCTGCTGCGGGGCCGCAACACCGTCGGTTACACCCCGTACCCAGAAACCGTCACCCACGCCTTCGTCGCCGAGGCCACGGCGACGGGCATCGACATCTACCGCATCTTCGACGCGCTCAACAACGTCGAATCCATGCGCCCGGCCATCGACGCGGTCCGCGAAACCGGCACGGCCATCGCCGAAGTCGCGATGAGCTACACCGGGAATCTGTCTGACCCCGGCGAGAACCTCTACACCCTGGACTACTACCTCAAGCTCGCCGAGCAGATCGTCGAGGCGGGCGCGCACGTGCTGGCGATCAAGGACATGGCCGGGCTGTTGCGCCCGCCCTCGGCGCACACATTGATCAGCGCTCTGCGCAGTCGCTTCGATCTGCCCGTGCACGTGCACACCCACGACACCCCGGGTGGGCAGTTGGCGACGTATCTGGCGGCGTGGCAGGCGGGCGCGAGCGCCGTCGACGGGGCATCGGCGCCGCTGGCCGGCACCACCAGCCAGCCCGCGCTGAGTTCGATCGTGGCCGCGACCGCGCACACCGAGTTCGACACCGGGTTGTCGCTGCAGGCGGTGTGCGACCTCGAACCGTACTGGGAGGCGTTGCGAAAGGTTTACGCGCCCTTCGATGTGGTGGCATCTGGGCCGCCTTCTCCGACGGGGCGGGTGTATCACCACGAGATCCCCGGCGGTCAGCTGTCGAACCTGCGCCAGCAGGCGATCGCGCTCGGGTTCGGCGACCGCTTCGAAGAGATCGAAGCCAACTACGCCGCTGCTGATCGGGTGCTGGGCCGGCTGGTGAAGGTGACCCCGTCATCGAAGGTGGTGGGCGACCTCGCGCTGGTGTTGCTCGGGGCCGGTATCAGCGCCGATGAATTCGCCTCGGACCCAGCGCGGCTCGACATTCCCGATTCGGTGATCGGATTCCTGCGCGGCGAACTCGGCGATCCCCCCGGCGGATGGCCCGAACCGCTGCGCACCAAGGCGCTGGCCGGTCATGCGCCGGCCAAGTCGCAAGAGGAACTCAGCGCGCAGGACGAAGCGGTGCTCGCCCAGGCGGGCCCCAAGCGGCAGGCCGCGCTGAACCGGTTGCTGTTCCCCGGTCCGACAAAGGAACTCGAGGCCCACCGCGAGCAGTACGGCGACACGTCGAGCCTGTCGGCCAACCAGTTCTTCTACGGGCTGCGCAGCAACGAGGAGCACCGGGTCCGGCTGGAGCGCGGCGTCGAACTGCTCATCGGGCTCGAGGCGATCTCCGATCCCGACGAGCGCGGCATGCGGACCGTGATGTGTATCCTCAACGGCCAACTGCGGCCGGTACTGGTGCGCGACCGCAACGTCTCCAGCGACATCCCGACCGTGGAAAAGGCCGACAAGTCCAACCCCGACCACATCGCAGCACCCTTCGCCGGCGTGGTCAGCGTCGGCGTCTCCGTCGACGACCAGGTCCAGGCCGGACAGACGATCGCCACGATCGAGGCTATGAAGATGGAGGCCGCCATCACCGCACCCAAAGCGGGCAAGGTGAACCGCGTCGCGGTCTCAAACACCGCACAGGTCGAAGGCGGCGACCTGCTGGTGGTGGTCGGGCGTTAATGAGCGGGTCGACGGTACCCCTGTCAGTTGCTCCTTCTTAGCAAAGACTGAACCAGGCCCAGATACGGCTTGATCGATGTTGATCGTCTCACATTGAACTCTGGTCTGAACACGCCTGACGCCACGTTATGCGTGCTGGCAGCGAACACGTATGGTGAAATCATGACGGCAGTTGGGAAAGCAGCCGGAGGCGGACGCGACGCACGAGTCGCTCAATCCATCCTCACGATCTTTGGCCTTTACGCGCGGGCTGAAGGCAACTGGCTGTCGGTGGCGTCCGTAGTTGCGATGATGTCCGACCTCGGCGTCGAGGGTCAGGCTGTACGGTCGGCGATTTCACGCCTCAAACGACGGGATGTCCTTCACAGTGAGTATCGCGCCGAAACTGCGGGATATTCGCTCGCACCATCGACCCTAGAGGTGCTCGCGGAGGGCGACGTTCGCATATTCGAACGCACGCGGGCAACCGTGGATGATGGCTGGATCGTAGTGGTCTTCTCAGTCCCTGAATCCGAGCGGGAACGTCGACACGAATTGAGGTCGAGCTTGACACGGCTTGGCTTTGGCACTGCGGCGGCGGGGGTTTGGCTAGCTCCGGGGAATCTGGCTGCGGAAACGCGACATGCGTTGGAACGGCGTGGCTTGTACGAGTACGTAGACATGTTCTTGAGCAAGTACGTAGCCTTCGGCGACCTTCGCGCCAAAGTGCACACATGGTGGAGCCTTGAAGAACTCAGCGATATGTACGCAGACTTTCTGCAGCAATACCGTACGGCTCTGTATCGGTCGACCTCACAGCGAGTTGAGCCCCGCGACGCATTCCAGATCTATGTGCCGATGTTGACTAAGTGGCGCCAGCTGCCATACCGCGATCCTGGGCTGCCCCTCTCACTCCTGCCTCCGGCGTGGAATGGTGAGGCCGCCGGCGTACTGTTCGACGAACTAAACCGAGCCCTGAGTCCGTTGGCTCAAAAGCACGCTCTGGCGGTCATTCATGGGCGACGTGTCGAGGATAGCGCCAAGCCGACCAAGTCTCCTATTCGGCGCCAATAGACAGATGTATCAATAGTTTCAATGATTTCAGCACCCGATGTAAACCTTCATCGGTGCATCTTCGTCACACGGGATCATCGAAACGCCGAGACACCCGTCAGTGCTCTACCGATACTGAGGGCGTGCATCTCCTCAGTACCCTCATACGTCACGACACTTTCTAAATTGCTCATGTGGCGCATCACGGAATGCTCCAGGGTGATTCCGGCAGCCCCTAGTATCCCCCGCGCCGTACGCGCTACCTCGATTGCAATCCGAACATTCGCTAGTTTGCCATGGCTGACCTGCTCTGGAGTGACGCGGTGAGCATCTTTGAGATGACCTAGTCGCGTAGCGGTTAAAGCTGCGTTGCTCAGTGCGATGGACATGTCGGCAAGTTTTCGTTGGGTGAGCTGAAAGGCGCTGAGTGGCTTACCGAACTGAGTGCGAGTTTGAGCGTACTCGAGAGCCTCGGCGAAGCAGGATCGAGCCGCGCCCACGGCGCCCCACAAGATTCCATATCGCGCCTCGTTGAGGCACGATAGCGGTCCCTTCAGCCCGCGAATATCGGGGAAGACGGCCGAGGCGGGAAGTCGGACATCGTCGAAAACGAGTTCGGCGGTGGCTGACGCTCGGAGCGAGAGCTTGCGCTTTATCTCATGCGCGCTGAAGCCCGGGGTGTCGGCAGGCACAATGAACCCGCGAATCCCTTCCTCAGTCTGCGCCCAGACAACTGCTATGTCTGCGACAGTGCCGTTGGTAATCCACATCTTCGAGCCGTTGAGCACCCAGTCGTCGCCTTCGCGCCTTGCTGAGGTACGCATGGCCCCAGGGTCGCTGCCGGCATCGGATTCCGTCAGCCCGAAGCAGCCGATCGCCTCCCCCGCGGCCATCGGGGGCAGCCATTGCTGGCGGTGCTCTTCGCTTCCCCATCTATAGATGGCGAACATGGCCAATGAGCCCTGTACCGATACCAGGCTGCGCAATCCAGAATCAACGGCTTCCAGTTCACGGCATGCAATCCCATATGAGGTTGCTGAGGTGCCCGCGCATCCATAGCCCGAAAGGTGCATTCCCAGCAATCCGATCTTTCCCAATTCGGGCGCGATCTCTGCGGGTATGCCGCCGTGGTCGTACCACTCGGAGATACGGGGAGCGAGCTCCGCGCATGCGTAATCGCGGACAGTCTGCCCGATGGCGCGTGCTTCAGGAGACAGCAGTTCATCAACTGCTAGGAAGTCGCTCGGCTGCATCATTGCCCTCTCCATTGAGGCGGGCGTTTGGCGTTGAACGCCGCGTGAAATTCACCGTGATCGTCAGTTGTCATCAATAACGCCTGTGTCATCGCGTCGAGCTCCAATGAGGACGACAGTGGCATATCGAGTTCGCGGGTCAACAATGATTTTGTTTGGGACAGCGCTAGAGAGGGTCCCTGTGCCAGCCGAGCCGCCAGAGCGGTCACCGCGGCATCTAATGAGTCATCATCGACGAGTTGCGATACCAAACCGAAACGGTCCGCGGTTTCAGCATCGATGGTGTCACCCAGCATCAACAGGGAAGTGGCCCGGCCCAAACCGACGACGCGGGGGAGCAAATACGCTGCGCCCATGTCACCGCCGGACAGACCCACCTTGGTGAACAGGAATGCAAATCGTCCCGAGCGACCCACCACCCGGAAGTCTGCCGCTAGGGCGATGACAGCACCGGCACCTGCAGCTATTCCTTGAATCTTGGCGACGATTGGGATCGGGCACTCGCGCATCGCGCGAATTACGTCGCCGGTCATCTTGGTGAACTTCGTCAACTCGCGAGCCTTCATCCTGATGAGTTCACCGATGATCTCGTTGACGTCGCCGCCGCCGCAGAAGCCTTTCCCCTCGCCCTGTATCACGAGCACTTTGACACCCGGGTGATGAGGAAGCTCGCTCAACAGGTCCCGGAGATCGGCATAGGACTCAAACGTCAGCGCGTTGAGCTTCTCAGGCCGGCTGAGAGTGACAGTGGCCACTGGGCCGGTAACGGTGTAGCTGAAGTGATTCCACTCGAATGTCAGTGGGACTGATGCTTTGTAACGAGTCATGAGGCGTTCCCAAGCTGTCTGAATAGTTCTCGGGCAATGATGGAGCGTTGCACTTCCGACGCACCTTCGTAAATGCGAGGGGCACGAACGTCGCGGTACAGATGTTCCAGCGGGTGGCCACGTTCAAGCGCGTAGGCGCCATGAAGCTGCACACATTGATCAACGATGACCTGCGCGGTCTCGGTAGCGAATAACTTCGCCATCGCGGCTGCCATGGTGATGTCGCTACGCGAGGCGCCGTCGTCGTACATTCGCGCTGCGGAATAGACGAGCAATCTCGCAGCTCGCAGTTGGGTGGCGAGGTTGGCAAGTGTGTGGTTGACCGACTGCAATGTCGCGAGGGGTGCACCGTGAACGTGTCGGCGTGAGACATGGTCGAGAGTGAGGTCGAGTGCTGATTGCGCCATCCCGACTGCGAAGGCGCCCACGCTCGGGCGGAACAGGTCAAGTGTGCGCATCGCGACCTTGAACCCTCCGTCGAGTTCGCCAAGTACATCTTGGGGTTCGACGCGGACTCCCTCAAATCGCAAGCGGCCGATCGGGTGCGGTGCGAGCAGATCGAGATGGCTGCCTGACAAGCCTTCTGCATCGCCAGCCACTGCGAATGCTGTGACCCCGCGAGCACCCGCATCAGCGGTAGTGCGCGCGAAAACGGTATAGACGTCGGCCTCCGGAGCATTGGAGATCCAAATCTTGTCTCCGTAAAGCCGCCAACCGTCGCCGTCAGCCTCGGCTCGTAAGTCGAGGGCGGCGGCATCGGAGCCGGCTCGCGGCTCAGTAAGGGCGAAAGCTGCCACAGTGTGGCCCCTAACCACTCCGGTCATCCAGCGGTCGATGGTTTCCGGCTGCCCGGACTGGAGGATCGGATAACTCCCCAGACCCTGTAGCGCTAGTGCGGTTTCCGCCTCGGTTGATACCGACGCGATAGTTTCTCGGAGTAGACACAACCGCATCGCGGCAGCGTCAGTTGGAGGGCTGTCGGCCTCGCCGCCAAAGAGATCGCGGAGTAGCCCATGGTCACCCATGGCGCGAAGCAGTGGTCGGTTCACCCGAGCTTCGCAGCACTCCTCAGTTAGGGGTCGTAGTACATCAACCGCGAGCTCGCGGACTCGGCTGATGTATGCGGCTTCCTCTGGGCGCAATGTCGTCATCGTGCCGCCACCTTCGTTGGCCGCCAGCGGTCGTGACGCGTGTCCATCCCACCGGCGCGAACTAGTTCCAGGCGTGGTTTGGGAGCGTCGGTGCGGCCGGTCTGTGGCTTACGTCGGCCCGCTGCCCAGGGCTTGGGCCACGTAGCGGCTGGGCCCTTGTAGTCCTGCTCGGCAGCGGCGTGCAGCGTCCAATTTGGATCGTAAAGGTGAACACGGCCGAGGGCGCAAAGATCAGCTCTCCCAGCCAGGAGAATCGAATTTGCGTCGTCGTGAGAAGAGATGACACCCACTGCGATGGTCGCGATGTCAGCTTGGTTGCGGATTTTGTCGGCGAAGGGCGTCTGATATGAGCGCCCAAATGCAGGCCTCTCGTCTGGTGTCACCTGGCCAGTTGAGACATCGATGGCTGCAGCTCCGGCATCCTTGAATGCTTCTGCAATCACTACTGCATCCTCGGCAGTAATCCCGCCATCGACCCAGTCGGTGGCGGAAATGCGGACAATCATCGGCTTGCCCTGGGGCCATGTCTCGCGTACCGCAGTAAAAACCTCGAGAGGGTAGCGTAGCCGCGCTCGAAGGTCACCGCCGTACTCATCGCTCCGCTGATTGGTGATAGGTGAAATGAATGACGACAGCAGGTAGCCGTGCGCGCAGTGAAGCTCAAGCAGATCGAATCCTGCATGGTTCGCGCGTAGCGCCGCATCGACGAATTGTCGCTTGATCATGGCCATATCGTCGCGAGTGAGCTCGCGAGGCACTTGATTCTCTGGCCTGTACGGCACGGGCGAGGGAGCTACGACTGGCCAGTTTCCGTTGTCGAGCGGCTGGTCGATGCCCTCCCACATCAACTTGGTAGAGCCCTTGCGGCCCGAATGACCTAGTTGGATTCCCACCTTAGCCTGGGTCTCACGGTGTACGAAGTCAACCAACCTTCGCCATTCACTCGCCTGTTGATCGTTCCAAATCCCGGTGCAGCCGGGTGTAATTCGGCCTTCGGCGCTTACGCAAACCATTTCGGTCATTACGAGGCCAGCACCACCCAGAGCCTTGCCCCCGAGGTGGACCAGGTGAAAGTCGTTAGGAATTCCGTCAATTGAGCGGTACATGTCCATTGCAGAGACCACGACTCGATTGGCGAGTGTCAGTCCACCGAGCTGGAAAGGCTGAAACATCGGCGGAGTGTCGGGCTGATGTGCTGGGTACTGCGCAGCAAACCAAGTATTAGCCTCGTCAACGAAATCTGGGTCTCGCAATCGCAAGTTCTCATACGTGACGCGCCGACTGCGAGTCATGATATTGAATGCGAACTGCATCGGTTCTTGATGCATGTACTGCGCCAAATTTTCAAACCACTCTGAACTCGCCTGCGCAGCACGTTGGGTGGAAAGCACGATAGCTTTACGCTCTGCTTCGTACTCCTCCAGAGCCACCTCGGTCGTCGGTCTCTCATGCAGGCAAGCAGCAAGTGCAAGAGCATCTTCCATTGCCAACTTGGTCCCGGACCCGATAGAGAAGTGTGCAGTATGGGCAGCATCGCCTAGCAGAACGACGTTGCCATGGCGCCATGTCTCATTGCGAACCGTAGTGAAGTCCAGCCACTTCGAGTTGTTCGCCATCACCTCTTGGCCATCGAAAACACCGGCGAAGAGTTTCCGGATCCGTTCGATGGATTCTTCATCTGACTTGCCAGGTGATAACCGTTGGGAAGCAATAGTGTCGAATCCAGCTGCACGCCAGACTGATTCGGCCATTTCGACGATGAAAGTACTACCGCTGCTGTCGAACGGGTACCCATGGGCTTGCATCACTCCGCTCGGCGTTTCCAGGATGTAGAACTTGAATGAGTCAAAGACCTTGTCTGTGCCCAGCCACATGTATTTGCACCCACCCCGGTCAAGACGAGGGTTGAACGTGTGCGCGAATCTCCTTCGCACCAGCGAATTAGCCCCGTCAGAGGCGACCACAAGATCGCAGCTTGCGGAGAGGGCAACCACATCTGGTGCTTCTGTGCAGAAATGCACTCTAACCCCCAGTTCCGCGCACCGGTGTTGGAGTAGACGCAGTAACGCCTTGCGGCTCATTGCAGCGAATCGGTGACCACCGCTTGTGATCACCTGATCTCGATAATGGACATCGATGTCGTCCCAGCGGGCGAACTCCCGTTCCATGTTTCGGTAGATGACCGGATCCGCATGCTCGATCCCGCCCAAGGTCTCGTCCGAGAAGACAACTCCAAAGCCAAATGTGTCGTCGGGCGCGTTGCGCTCCCAGACTGTTATCTCGTGATCGGGGTTAAGTTGCTTTACAAGTGCTGAGAAATACAGGCCGCCAGGACCACCACCTATGACTGCGATCCGCACTCTAGTTCTCCTTGCCTGTGCCGCAAGCTTCAACGGATGGATATAAAAGGAAAAGGGACGGTAATGAAAAATCGCTATATCACTACCCTTGCTGAACGGGACAGTAGGTGGATAGAGCGCTCCGGATGTGGCGCGGCCAGGTACACGGTCGTCCGAGGCCGTCGATATGCACCACGGTCATTGAGCCACAGGCGACCTCAACGTCAGCACGCGCGACGCTGAACCCATAGCGCAAGGATGAACCGCCAATTTGGTCAACCCACAGTGTGATAGTCACGCGGTCTCTAAACCACAATCGTGCTCGATAATCGACCTCGTAATGAGCTCGGGGAATAGTGCCGGAGACTGATAAGATGCCCAACTTCTCGTGCAACTCCGCCTCGGCAGCTTCCACCCAGCGCACAACCGTCGCATGGTGATAGTGACCCGCAGCGTCGGTGTCTTGCCAATCGACAATCTGGTCGATGGTGACTTGCGTTGTGGCGCCTCGCGTTTCAGGGCGCATCAGGCTCCAATCTCAGGCCTGAGACCAGTTCGGGCAATCGATGGCGTTGGAGTTTGCCCGTGCCCGTCTTTGGCAACTCATCTACGAAGAAAATTTGACGCGGGTACTTGTACGGTGCGATTCGACTCTTGACAAAATCCTGTAGGGCCAAGGTTCGCCCCGCGTGAGGTTCGATGCCGGAACGCAGGACGATGAATGCACTGACGAGCTGGCCTCGGTGATCATCGGAAAGACCGACCACCCCGCACTCTTCTACATCGGGATGGGCCATGAGAGCCTGCTCGACCTCTGGTGCGGCGATGTTGTATCCGGACGAGACGATCATGTCGTCGCTGCGCGCCTGGTACCAGAAGTATCCGTCGACGTCTTGAACGAAGATATCTCCGGTGATATTCCAGCCGGCCTGCACATACTCACACTGACGCGAATCGGACAGGTAGCGGCAGCCCGTCGGCCCCTTTACTGCAAGGCGTCCGGGGATTCCCGGCGGCAACGGGACGCCATGCTCATCAAGTACCGCCGCTACATAGCCGGGCACTACGCGACCGGTTGATCCTGGACGGATTTCGTCTTCGGCACTCGCAATGAAAATGTGCAGCATTTCGGTCGCCCCGACGCCGTCGATGATCCGCAGGCCGGTTGCGGCAAAGATCGACTGCCATGTAGTGACGGGCAGATGCTCACCGGCAGAAACTGCACGCCGCAGCCTCGAGAGCCGATCGACCTTGCCGGAGTTCACAATGGCGCGATACGCCGTTGGTGCGGTAATGCACACTGTCACGTTGTAATCCGCGATGAACTCCGCTAGCTGCTCGGGCGAAGCCTTCTCGAGCAGTAACGTCGATGCGCCAACACGTAACGGGAAGACAACCAATCCTCCGAGGCCGAATGTGAACGCTAGCGGCGGAGTGCCGGTGAAAACATCGGTGGGCTTTGGTTTCAGAATGTGTGTCGAGAAGCTGTCGGCGATCGCGAGTACGTCGCGATGGAAATGAACGGTAGCCTTGGGGCGCCCCGTCGTCCCGGAGGTGAATGCGAGCAAGGCTACGTCGACGGCGGCGGTGTCGACTGCGATAAACTCGGCTGATTTGCCCGCGATTGCTTTCGTCAGGCCGGCGCTACCGCCGTACTCAACGACGTGAAGCCTTGGGATGTCGGCTTCTATGAGCGAGTCGGTGAAGCGCGCGTCGCACAATACAAGATCCACGTTCGCTATCTCGGCAATCTTCGTAAGCTCTACGGAGCGCAGCATGGCAGCTGTAGTCACCGCCACGGCGCCGGCTTTGATCACACCGATCCAGCACGCAACCAGCCACTGGGTGTTTGGGCCTCGCAACATCACTCGGTTGCCAGGCACGATCGCATAGTCGTGGACGAGCACGTTGGCGATCTGGTTGGACACTCGAAGCAAGTCGCCGTAGGTCCACACCGGTGAACCGGGGGCCACCAGGCAAGGCCGATCGGCGCCCAAACGCTCGATGACTTTGTCGAGCAGTTCAACCGCGCAGTTAAGGCGCTCTGGATATTGCAGTTCAGGGAGATCGAATACCAGTTCAGGCCACTCGCGCGCAGTTGGGAGGCCGTCACGGCAAAATGTGTCAACATGCGCGGATGGCGGTGGGGAGTCGCTCACTGAACCTCCAATCTCTGAAGCGCCAGAATATGCCTAGATCGTGACGACAGTCAACAGAACACGATATAGAAAATTCGCCGCTAACCTAACGACTCGTCGCGCTCGATCCCCCGGACCCCAGTCGGGTGCCATGGGGCTGGAAGGACTGGCGAGCAACCGCCGACAGTATGGGGGCGCAGCCATTGGCGGCACGGCGGAGTGCGGCCCCGCTGCGCGTGACCTAAGAGGAAGCGCCTGCCTCGAGCCAGAGAGAATCTAGGATCAGTGATGAACAGAGCCAAACGCTACATTAGGAAGCATGAATCTTGGTGTGGCATCAGCCATGCCGCCACGGCCGTCGCGGCCCGCTCCGGCAACTCCCATCACAAAGTGTGGGTGTTTCAACCGACACCGGCGTGGGTGACCCGTCCGCGATCAGCCGGGTGTACGACGCTCCCGGACAGAGGGTTACGACGATGCTCGGAGAATAGGCATCATGGATCAAACAGAACGTGTCGGTGCGGGCGGCTTGGGCCAGTAGATGGCTTCCATCTGCGCTCGTGCTGGTTTCGATGTCGGTTGTCGCGTGACGTGCTCGAGCAAAGGCGTCACACCATCCATGCGCCGAGCTCTTCGCGACTGACGCCGTCCAGTATTGCCGATGCGACCGTGAGCATCAGCATGGCATTGAACCTATGCACATGCGTCGCCACGCTCAATGAGCTCGAGCCACGAGATCAAATCGTAGGACGAGCGCGAGCTAATGCCGATCTGGTGGATCCTGTTGTGGTGCCGGTAATCCGAGGCGATTGAGCCTCGAAGAACTAACTGAGGGCTACGAGATGGAGCTGCCCCGCGCGGAGCGGCCCAAATCTGCTGACCCGTCCGGCGGCATTCTTCCGATCGCGCATATAACTGATTCTTGACGGTCGTACGGAAACTATGACAAGGTTTCGGTGTGAGTAGCTCTTCCCCGGTGGCGTTGGTGACTGGTGCAGGGAGCGGGATTGGGCGTGAAGTGGCGATTCACTTAAGCGCTAAAGGCCATCGCGTGGCCCTTACGGCGCGGAACGTCGAACAGTTGCAAGAGACCGCATCGCGGTGTGGGCCGGAGACGACCATCGTCGCAGCCGACATCACCGACCAGGGCGCTATCGACGCTCTCTTCACTCATATAGAAGATCGTTGGGGCAGTGTCGACGTTCTGGTAGCTAACGCCGGCGCCGGAACCTCAGCTCCACTGCACAAAACTACGGACGACCAATGGCGTTCGATGCTAGAGGTGAATCTCACCGCTCCGTTCCGCTGCATCCGAAGGGCGGTGCCCGGCATGGTCGCCGGCGGGTACGGCCGCATAGTAGCCGTCGCATCCGTGGCGGCAAAGCGCGGTGAACCCTACGTCAGTGCATACACCTCCAGCAAGCACGGATTACTTGGATTAGTTCGATCGGCCGCCGCAGAGCTGGCGACCACCGGTGTGACCGCAAATGCAGTGTGCCCCGGATATGTCGATACGCCGATGACCCAGCGCACAATCGCCGAGATCGCCAAGGTTGCTGGCCGCACGGCAGCGGATGCACGAGCCGCGCTAGAGGCCAAACAACTCAATCGGCGCTTGGTGCGCATCGACGAGGTCCGTGATGCGGTTTGGTTTTGCATTAGCAACGCTGCCCTCAACGGCCAATCTATCGCGATCGATGGAGGTGCAATACAGGTGTGATACCGGGGTCCACTGCTGCCGACCATTACTGACCGCCCCCACTACCTGAGGCGCCCAATGACAATCGAAATCTTCAATCCACCAGAGCTCGGCGAACCAAGCGGGTTTTCCCACGCTGTAGCGGGAACAGGGAAAACAATCTTCCTAGCAGGGCAGACGGCATTAGACCCTTCTGGGCGCATCACAGGAAAGACGGTCGTCGAGCAGTTTGAACGGGCTCTCGGCAACCTGCTTACTGCGCTAGCCGCCGCTGGTGGCGGACCCGAAGACCTGACGAGCTTAACCATCTACATCGTAGATATGGACGACTACAAGGCAAGGTCGCGCGAACTCGGCAAAGTATGGCGGCGCCTTATCGGCAAATCGTATCCAGCGATGGCGGGTGTTGGCGTTGCGCGCCTGTGGGATACCGATGCATTGGTCGAGGTACAGGGATACGCGGTTGTGGCCGACTCCAACTGACTATGCCTCGGCAGAGGGATAGAGTTTCTCGGCCCATTGATATCGCGCCACGGCCCATTGATATCGCGCCACTGCGCGGATGTAGTGGTTTACCGGTACGACCACGGGCCGAAACCGTTTGCAGGTCCGCGAGCCTTGGTGACTCGAGCGTCATGAAAGTTTGAGGAAGGCAATACCGCTCCGACTGGCGGCGACACACATGAAGTCGTTTGGACCGCGACGTCGACCTGCTACATCAGGTCCATGACAAGTCGCGGCGTGTCAATGGCCAATTGGAAGTCCCCGCTGGTGACCAGGAAAGTCCCGCCCCCCAACCGCAATGGCCTCCTCGGGGTGCTTATCACGCCGTTTGCGCAGCACATCAGACAACAACGGGGCCGCGGTCTCGCGCTCTATTGCCTTCGAAGGCCGCAGCAGTCAGCGGGAAAACCTGTGGCGGCATGGATGCCGACGCCGCCAAGGAGCTCAAGGAGCTGCGCGAGCAGAATGGCCGCCTCAAGCGACTGCTGGCCGAAGCCGAACGCGAGAAAGACGCATTGCGGGAGGTGGCGAAGGGAAAATTCTGAGCCCAGCTGCCAAGCGCCGCGCCGTCGACATGCTCAAGAAACGCTGAGTATGTCGGAACGGCTGGCGTGCAAAGCCGTTGGGCTGGCCCGCTCCACCTACCGCCGGCTGCCGTTGGCGCAGACCCCGGCCGATCCAGACGCCGAGATGAGAGCCTGGCTGCGCGCCTACGCCACCAAACACCCGTGTCACGGGTTCCGGCGTGCCTGGGCGGCGCTGCGCTACGACGAGCGCCGTGAGGTCAACAAGAAGAAGATCCACCGCCTGTGGCGTGAAGAGGGCCTGCAGGTCAAGGTCACCTCCCCGCGAAAGCGGGTCGGGGTCTCCTCGGTGCCGCCCATCGTCGCCGATGCGCCGAAGGTGGTGTAGGCGATCGATTTCCAGTTCGACTCCACCATCGACGGAAAGGCCATCAAGATCGCCTCGATGATTGACGAGCACACTCGCGAGTCGCTGCTGAACATCGTGGAGCGCTCGATCACCGGCGAGCACCTGGTCGAGGAGCTCAAGAAGGTGTTCGGCGCGGCCGGCGGCCCGCCGAAGGTGCTGCGCATGGACAACGCCCCGAAATGGTTTTCCAAGCGCTGCAACGGTTCTGTCAGAACAAGACCGGAATGGTCTGCATTCCGCCAGGCTGCCCGTGGGATAACGGCTACATCGAGTCGTTCAACAATCGACTACGCAAGGAGTGCCTCAACCGCAACTACTGGAACACCCTGTTCGAGGCCCGCGTCGTCATCGGCGACTTCAAGCATGAGCACAATCACCGACACCGCCACTCGGCCCTGGGCTACCGCACCCCAGCCGAGTACGCTGCCGCCTGCAGGTGCACCCACACCCCGGTCGCCTGCAGCATCAACTGAGAACGGATCAAACCACCCAGACTCTGGAAGCGGGTGGACTCAACAACGGGGACTCGCCACCCACGACACACCGTTACGGCCGCGAAATGAAAGCCGCTGCGGTGCTGACGCTGCGGGCGGAGCTGGGCGCCGAGCAAGGACTCCCACTATGAGGACAACTCAAACATAAACGGCCCGAACCACTTACACACTAAACGCGACAAGCCCGGAGGTCTCCGTCATGTCGCCACGTCGTTGCAAACCTCTGTGAACAGCTAGCTGGGCTTACAGTTAGTCCGGCTCGACAATGCCTGTGTCCCAAGCCCGTTGGGTCTGCGCGCCGACATCCGGGTCGTGGGTCTGCTGGAAGTTGCGTCCGCCCCGACCGAAGGTGGCCACGACGGCCGCGGGCACCGCGGCTTCGGTGAGCGGCCGCGCCAGCCACCGGCACGGGCGGACATGAACCAGATCCACCGTTGCGCCGTCACCGTCGTAGAAGTACGGCCCGGCGATGCGGCCCAGCCAGTACAGCCCGTCGGTGTCGCGGGTCCACACGAACGCGCCGTCTTCGATGTCGGCGAACCGGTCGACGCGGCGCTGCAGCCGCTCATCCGCACCGGCCTCGCCGAAGCCCACAAGGCCCGACGCCAGCGCGCGCTCGACCGCCGCCGCCGCATCGAAATCGTCGCTGCGCGAACGCATCGGCGCGCGGTAGACAGCCGGCGTGCCCATCAGGAAAACGGGGGGCGTTCGTCGATGCGTCGCGACACCTTTCCTGCCGCCCGCCAGACCCGCGCGGTCCAGTCCTCGTCCTCCTCGGTGACGAAGTTGCCCATCACCCGCACCGCGACCGTCATCAAGAAGTCCGATCGCATCGCCACCGGGCCCGCCAGCGGCAGGAACCGCGGAATCGTCAGCAGCAGCGCCAGCCGCCTCGCCACGGAGAACCCGCGCGCGTAGTGCGCCGACAGCACCGCGGGCCACGCCGCGGTCAGGTCACCGGAGCCCAGCAGTTCGGCGGCCAGCCGACCGGTCTGCAGCCCGTAGTCGATGCCCTCACCGTTGAGCGGGTTGACGCAGGCCGCCGCATCGCCGATCAGCATCCAGTTCGGCCCGGCCACCCCGGACACCGCGCCGCCCATCGGCAACAGCGCCGACAGCCCCGCACGCGGTTCGCCGGTGAAGCCCCACTCGTCGCGGCGCAGCCCGGCGTAGTACGACATCAGCGGGCGCAGCGCGGCGTCGGCAGGGCGTTTGGCCGTCGCCAGCGCCCCGACGCCGATGTTCACCTCGCCGTTGCCCAGCGGGAAGATCCAGCCGTAGCCGGGCAGCACCTCACCCTCCGGTGAGCGCAGCTCCAGGTGCGACGTGATCCACGGCTCGCTGGCCCGCGGAGTGCCGATGTAGCCGCGGATCGCCACGCCGTACACGGTTTCCTTGTGCCACTGCCTGCCGAGCACCCGGCCCAACGTCGAGCGCGCGCCGTCGGCGACGATCAGCTCACGACAACCGATCGACGCGCCCGAGTCCAGCCGCACCTCCGACACCCGTCCAGCCGAATCATGAGCAACCCCAACGGCTTTCACGCCGAGCATCATCTTGGCGCCCTCGTCGACGGCCACCATGCGGATGCGGTCGTCGAGCTCGGTGCGCGGGACCGCGCTGGAGGTCGCCGGGAACGACGGTCCCGGCCACTCGATTTCGACGTCGGCGCCAAAGCCCGACATCCGCAACCCGCGGTGGCGCACCCGGCCGGCCAGCCACGAACCCAGGCCCAGCCGGCCCATCTCCTGCACGGCGCGCGGGGTCAGGCCGTCGCCGCAGGACTTGTCGCGCGGGAACTGGGCGGAGTCGATCACGACCACGTCACGTCCGGCGCGGCACGCCCATGCGGCAGCCGCCGATCCGGCGGGTCCGGCACCCACCACCACCACGTCGGCTCGCGAATCCATAGTTCCCAGTATGTTGGCTGTGTGAGAACCCCAGCGAGCGTGGTGGCGGGAGTGGACTTCGGCGACCCCGCGTTCGCGCGGGACGTACGCGACGGCGTGGCCCGCATCGAGGACTTGATGGCCGCTGAGCTGGGCAAAGCCGACGAGTTGATGTCCGAGGCCGTCCAACACCTGTTTTTGGCGGGCGGTAAACGGTTCCGTCCACTGTTCACGGTGCTCTCAGCGCGACTGGGCCCCGACCCCGACGCATGGCAGGTGACGGTCGCCGGCGCGGTCATCGAGCTCGTGCACCTGGCGACGCTGTACCACGACGACGTGATGGACGACGCGCAGATCCGCCGCGGCGCCCCGAGCGCCAACGCCCGCTGGAGCAACAACATCGCGATCCTGGCCGGCGACTACCTGTTCGCGACGGCCTCGCGTCTGGTCAGCAGGCTGGGACCGGAGGCCGTACGGGTCATCGCCGACACGTTCGCGCAACTGGTCACCGGCCAGATGCGCGAAACCCGCGGCGCCGCCGACCACGTCGACTCCGTCGACCACTACCTCAAGGTGGTCTACGAGAAGACCGCCTGCCTGATCGCGGCCTCCGGCCGGTTCGGGGCGACGTTCTCCGGCGCCGACGACGAGCAGATCGAGCGGCTCAGCCGTCTTGGCGGCATCGTCGGCACCGCGTTCCAGATCTCCGACGACATCATCGACATCGACAGCGACCCCGACGAATCCGGCAAACTGCCCGGCACCGACCTGCGTGAAGGGGTGCACACCCTTCCGGTGCTCTACGCGCTGCGCGAAACCGGCCCCGACGCCGAACGGCTGCGCGAGCTGCTTTCCCGGCCGGTCGACAACGACGACGACCTGGCCGAGGCGCTGCAGCTGCTGCGCAGGTCACCCGGTATGGCGCGGGCCCAAGAGACCGTCGCGCAGTACGCCGAGAAGGCCGAAGACGAGCTCAACCGGTTGCCCGAGGGCCCCGGCCGCGAAGCGCTCGCGACGCTGGTGCACTACACCGTCCATCGGCACGGCTAGGACGTCTAGGAACCGGGGGCGTCGGCTCAGCGTTATGTCAGCGAAGACTTCCAGCTCCACTAGAGCCCCAAGCAGGAGGAATCCGCGATGACGTGGAACCCGCACGCCAACAGGGTCAAGACGTTCCTGTTGTTGGCGCTGTTCTCCGGGCTGATCGTCGGCGTCGGCGCGATGTTCGGCCGCAACATCATGTTTCTGGCCGTGCTGTTCGCCGTCGGGATGAACGTCTACGTCTATTTCAACAGCGACAAGCTCGCGCTGCGGGCCATGCACGCCCAGCCGGTCAGCGAGATGCAGGCGCCGATGATGTACCGGATCGTGCGCGAACTTGCGACCGCGGCGCGTCAGCCGATGCCGCGGCTGTACATCAGCGATACCGCGGCCCCGAACGCCTTCGCGACGGGCCGCAACCCGCGCAATTCGGCGGTGTGCTGCACGACGGGCATTCTGACCATCCTCAACGAACGTGAGCTACGCGCGGTGCTCGGCCACGAGCTGTCCCACGTCTACAACCGCGACATCCTGATTTCCTGTGTGGCCGGGGCGATGGCGTCGGTGATCACCGCGCTGGCCAACCTCGCCTTCTTCGCGAGCATGTTCGGCGGTAACCGCGGGGGAGGCGCCAATCCCTTTGCGATCCTGCTGGTTTCGCTGCTGGGCCCGATCGCGGCGACGGTGATCCGGCTGGCGGTGTCGCGGTCGCGGGAGTATCAGGCCGACCAGTCCGGTGCCGAGCTGACGGGTGATCCGCTGGCGCTGGCCAGCGCGCTGCGCAAGATCAGCGCGGGGGTGGAGCAGGCGCCGCTGCCGCCCGACCCGAAGCTGGCCGATCAGGCGCACCTGATGATCGCCAACCCGTTCCGCGCCGGGGAGAAGATCGGCAAACTGTTTTCCACGCACCCACCGATGGAGGATCGGATCCGCCGGCTCGAGGAGATGGCGGGCCCCGGTAACCACCGAGGCCCGGGCTACTACTGAGGCGTCAGGCGCAACTCGACCAACGGCAGCGCGGTGTTCTCGGTTTCGATCGGGGCGCCGAGGGTTTTTTCGAGCACGGGCTTCATCGTGTCCCAGGCGCGGCGGTGACGGCTGATGTAGCGGCCGAGCGCGGCGTCGGCCTCGCCGGTGCTCAGCACCCGCGCCGTCGCGGGGACGGATCTGCGGGTGCCGGACGACACCCGAACGTTCGGGTCGGCCTCGATGTTGCGGTACCACTGCGCGTGGGTGCCGAAGCCGGAGGCGACGACGTAGGTGTCGGGGTCGGGATGGTCGAGCACCTCGAGGACGACGTAGCGCCGAAGCCCTGAACGACGGCCGATGTGCTCGAGCTGCAGGAAGCGTGACCCGAGCACAAACCCCAGCCGAGCCTTGTACAGCCAGATCGGGGCACGCATCAGCGCACGCGACCGCAGCACCGCGTCCCCTGCTTTGGCCAACATCGACATCGGCAAAAAGTCTAGTGAAGCCGGGTAACAACAGGCAGCCGTGAGCCGATGTTCCCGGTATGCGAGCCGCCCCGTTACGCCCTACTGTGTGGACTGTGCTGAACAGAGTTCTGGTCGGTGCCCTCGGCGCAGGCGCGGCGCTGGCCGCCGCCTCGGGCGTCGCTGCGGCACAGCCGCCGTCGCCGCCGCCGGCTCCGCCTGCACCCGACGTCAACGCCTACGCACCGGTGAAGCTCTCCGATTACGCGGTGATGGACGGCAACTGGTACGCGTTCCGCACCCCCGACGGGCTGACGTGTGTGCTGCAGCGCAGCGGCGGCTACGGCTGCAGCGGCGCGATTCCGGCCGCACCCAACGGAGCGAACTTCGTCAGCGGCGGGCCGGGAGTGCCCGGGTTCGCCAACGCCGATGCCTCGGTGTTCGGCTTCGTCGGTGAGGTCAAACCCCTTCCGGCCGGTTCGCGGATCAGCTTCCAGACGGTCAGCTGCGGCAGTGACGGTTCGGTGACGACGTGCGCCGACAGCCGCAACCAGTCCGGGTTCGTGCTCAGCCCGGCGGGCAGCTACATCATCAACGACGGCCGCAACCCGCTGCTCGAACGGCCCGAGGGCACCAACCCGTACTTCAACTAGTTTTTGCGCCGGGCTCGGGTGGATTAGAACCCGGCGCCGTGCACCTCGTGGCCCGGCTTCTCGACCATCAGCCCGCGGTAGGCCTGCTCGACGCTGGAGCCCTGGTTGACCACCCCGTCGACCTCACGCGCGATCGGCATCGACAGCCCGTAGTCGTTGCAGAACTCCATGACGACGCTGGCGGCCTTCACACCCTCGGCGACCTGGTTCATCGACGCGATGATCTCCTCGAGCGGCTTACCCGCCCCGAGTTGCTCGCCGACGTGGCGGTTGCGGCTGCGCTGCGATGTGCAGGTGACGATCAGGTCGCCCATCCCGGCCAGGCCCGCGAACGTGTCGCGGTGTCCACCCATCGCCTCGCCGAGCTTGGACATCTCGCGCACCGCGCGCGACATCACCATCGCGCGCGTATTCTCGCCGATCCCAAGCGAATAGCCCATGCCGACCGCGATCGCGTACACGTTCTTCAACGCGCCGGCCATCTCCACGCCGACGACGTCGTCGGTGGTGTAGGTGCGAAATCGCTTGGTGCGAAACAGCTGTGCCAGATTCGCCGCGAGCTGCTGGTCGGGCATCGCGAGCACCGCCGCGGCGGCGTAGCCCTCGGCCACCTCGCGAGCGATGTTCGGCCCGGCCAGGATCCCGGCCGGATGTCCGGGCAGCACCTCGGCCACGATCTGGCTCATCCGGTAGTTGGTGCCCTGCTCGAGACCTTTGACCAACGACACCACCGGCACCCACGGCCGCAGCTCCTTGGCCAGTTCGGTCAGCACGGCGCGGAAGCCGTGTGAGGGCACGCCCATCACGATGACGTCGGCGCAGGTGGCCGCCTCGGCGAAGTCCGTCGTGGCCTTCAGCGAATCGGGCAACTCCACCTCGTTGCCGAGATATTTGGTGTTGCGGTGGTTGTCGTTGATGTCATCGGCGGTCTCCTGCGAGCGCACCCATTGCAGCGTCGGCCCGCGCCGCGCGCAGATGGACGCCACGGTAGTGCCCCAGGAGCCCCCACCGAGAACGACGACCTTGGGTACACGTTTCTCAGGTGCCATGCCGATCAGGTTAGAGCCGGCGGCGGCAAACGAGGCCGGATTCGGCAACGCCGCTTCGGCGCGCGAAGGCGCGTCAGCGGTAGTTGACGAACTGCAGCGCGACGTCGAGGTCGGCCTTCTTGAGCATGGCGATGACGGCCTGGAGATCGTCGCGCTTCTTCGACGACACCCGCACCTCGTCGCCCTGGATCTGGGCCTTGACGCCCTTGGGGCCGTCGTCGCGGATGAGCTTGCTGATCTTCTTGGCGTTGTCGCTGTCGATGCCCTGCTTGATGGTGCCGCTGACCTTGTAGGTCTTACCCGAGGCCTGCGGCTCGCCGACGTCGAAGGACTTCATCGAGATGTCGCGGCGCACGAGCTTCTCCTTGAACACGTCGATGGCGGCCTTGACGCGTTCCTCGGTCGAGCTGGTGATCGTGATCGTCTCCTCGCCCTGCCAGGCGATCGAGGTGTCGGTGCCGCGGAAGTCGAAGCGGGTGGCCAGCTCCTTGGCGGCCTGGTTCAGGGCGTTGTCGACTTCTTGGCGGTCGACCTTGCTGACGACGTCGAACGATGAATCCGCCATGGGATCGCTCCTCCTTGATAGTCGGCTGACGGTCAGGTGCCGTTTTCGTCTTCAGCCCATCCTCGTTGTACCCTGCTAGTCGCACCAAACCGGGGATCCCGGCGCGGTGCAGCACCCAGGCAGGTTGCCCGAGCGGCCAATGGGAGCGGACTGTAAATCCGTCGGCGAAAGCCTACAGAGGTTCGAATCCTCTACCTGCCACTCTGTTCAAGCGCATGCGGGGCTACCTGCTGTGATCACCACCAGCTAGGAGCGCATGCCCCCATGTTCAAGCCCGCCGTTAGTGCCCTGATCGCTGCCTTGCTCGTGCTGACCGGCGGGGCGCTCGCCGCGGCGTCGCCCTATCCCACCGGACCGGTGACGATGACGGCGGGCGCCAATCCCGGCAGCGGGTTCGATCTCACGATCCGCGCGGTCGTGGACGCCCTGCAGCAGGAACACATCGTGAATGTGCCCCTGCCAGTGCAGAATCGCCCCGGAGGCAGCGGCGCCGACTTCTTGGCCACGATGGTGCGGGAGCACCGTGGGGCCGATGACCAGGTGGCGGTCACGTCGCTGTCGATGATGGTGAACCAGATCCACGGCGAGTCCCCGTACGGCATCGGCGATGTCACGATGATCGCCGGCTTGATGACCGAGCACTACGTCGTCGTCACACGCCCGGGCGCCCCGTTCGCCAACCTCGATGCCCTGATGTCAGCGATCAAGTCCGACCCGGCCCACGTCACCGTTGGTGCCGCTCACGACGACGAGGTGCCCTTCGACCTGCTGGTGTCGGCGGCGGGCGGTGGCCCGTCCACCGTGCAGTACGTCACCCAGGAGGGTGGCGGCGACCAGAGTGCGGCGCTTCGCAACGGCGACATCGATGTGGCGATCGGCGGTGTCAGCGAGTTCGTCGATCAGGTGGGCTCCGGTGAGCTCATGGCGCTCGGTGTGCTGGCCGAGGACAGGTTGCCGGGGCTGGCCGTTCCCACCGCGAGGGAACAAGGACTCGATGTCACCCTGTCGAATTGGCGCGGTCTTTACGGACCGCCCGACATGCCGGCATACGCCGTCGAATACTGGCAGTCAGCGCTCGCGCGGATGGTGGTGTCACCCACGTGGCGCCAGATCGCGGAGCGCAGCCAATTCATGACCACCTTCATGGCCGGTGAAGAGTTTCAGGCGTTCCTGGCCGAGACCCAGGCCGACGTCGAGGCCGCGGTCGGACCCGCGCACCGGTAATCAGACGCGCGTATCAGCGCTGGGTGATCGCGCGGCTGACCACCTCGGCCACTTCTTCCTCGGTCAGCGCGCTGTCCTCGATCAGCGCGTGTGACAGCACGGTCCGGACGACGACTTCGGCCGCGGCTACCGGAGTCAGGGCGAGTTCGTCCGACGGCGGTATCGCCGCCGCGACCATCGCTGCCACCGTCTGCACCAGGTTCATTCGGCTGTTGCCGACCGGCAGCCCGGCATAGAGCAACCAGTGGGGTTCGTGGTCGCGAATGTAGACGAACGCCTGGTGATTGCGCAGGTAGCGCAGCGCGGTGGTGACGATCGCGGCCGTCTGCGCAGACGGGTCGGCCTGTGGGTCGAAGGCGGCGAGCGTCGCGGCGATCATCGCCCCGATCTCCTGTTCGGCGATCGCGCCCAGCAGTCCGTCCTTATCGCCGAACTCGCGGTAGGCCGTGGCCCGCGAGACGCCGGCGCGCTCCGCGACCTCCCGCAAGGTCAGCCGATCGAGGCCGCCCTCGGCGATCATGTCCAGTGCGGCCTGCACCAGTTGTGACGACGAACGAGTCCTGGCCACCGACTCTTTCTACCGCAGCACCATTGCGGCCCACCTCAAACTGAGACTAGATTGCCATTTAGTCTCAGTAGAGGAGTTGCGCCCGGTGACCCAGACCCCGAGCATGTCGACCGATCGGCCCGCGCTGCCCGAACTCGACCGATACCTCGCTTCCCTGCCCGTCAGCGAGCGGGATCAGATGACGGCCCAGCTCACCACGCTCAGCGACGCCGACTTCCGAAGCCTCGGCGTCAGCGAGCCGCAACTGGCCGAATACGACTACTCGGTCGACGACATCGACGGCACCATTCCGGCCGACCTCGATGGAACCCTGTACCGCAACGGACCCGGCCGCTGGCAGGACCACAGCGGTCGGCCGCTGCACCATCTCTTCGACGGCGACGGCATGCTCTCGGCCTTCACCCTCGCCGACGGCTCGGTCCACTACAAGAACAGGTACGTGCGGACCAACCACTATCTCGGCAAGACCGGGCTGAACCATATGGGCACCGCCGCGCCAGGCGGCATCAAGTCCAACATCGGTCGTCTCCCACCGAACCTGGCCAATACCAACGTTGTTGAACACGGCGGTCGGCTGTACGCGCTGTGGGAAGGCGGGCCGCCCCACGAAATCGACCCTGAGACACTGGAAACCATCGGCATGCGCCGATTCGGCGGTGAACTGCGTTGGGTGGGATCTTATTCGGCGCATCCATGTTTCTGTCCGCGTACCGGCGAGATGTACAACTTCGGCGTCGAGTTCATCCCGCGCCCACATCTGCGGATCTATCGCACCGATCCGGCGGGCCGGCTAAAGCACTACCGTTCGGCGCGACTGCCCTACGTGGCGATGGTGCACGACTTTGCGCTCACGGACAGCCATCTGGTGTTCGTGGTGTCACCGATCATCCCGGCGGCCCTGCCGGTGCTGTTGGGGCTCAAGCCGATGGGCGACGCCATGGAGTACCGGCCCGAGAAGGGCAGCGTGTTCGTCCTGGTGCCGCGCGACGGCGGCAAGATCCGCACCATCGAATACGACGCCCTCTTGATGTTCCACCTCAGCAACGCCTTCGACGACGACGGCGACACGGTCATCGACGCGATCACCTACGCCGACGGGCGACTGCTGGGGCGGCTCAACCGATTCCATGTCGCACCCCTCGACGACGCACCCTCGACGTTCATGAGATACCGCATCACGCGGTCGGGACGCGTCATCGCCGAACCTCTCTTCGAGACCCCCTGCGAATTCCCCCGCCACAACGACGCATTCGAGGGGCGCAAACATCGATACGCTTACCTCAACACGCGCCACAACCTTGTCTCGTTCTACGACTCGATCACCAGACTCGACTTGAGCGACTCCTCAGCGGCGACCTACACCTCGCCCGAGGCCGGAAACAGCTTCTGCGAGCCGGTGTTCGCCGCCAAACCGGATGCCGCCGCGGAGGACGAGGGGTGGGTGCTCACCGTCGAGTACCAAGCGCGCACGCACACATCGCGGCTGGTGATCTTCGACGCGACCGACATCGCCGCAGGGCCGATCGCCGCCGCCAATTTGCGTCAGCACATCCCGCAGGGGTTCCACGGTAACTTCGCCCCGCGATCCCGCTGAAAGCAACGATCACGACTTCCGCGCATCCCGTTCCCGTCCTCACCTGTTTTGTGATTGGTTGGTCGGGTACCCCGATGGCCGAGATCGACCTCACGGATCGGAGAAATCATGACGACCTCACCGGAACCCAACGCACGCCTCGGAACCACTGCCCAAGGTGGGCGGTCCCTTCTGGCGTCGTTCAACGACTATCTGTCGGCTCAGCAGCTGGTGGATCGGATGTCCGACGGTGGGTTTCCAGTCGAGCACGTGCAGATCGTCGGCGAGGGCGTAAGCACGGTCGAAAGCGTCACCGGACGCATGACGAAGGGCCGGGCAGCGCTGGCCGGCGCCGGCAGCGGTGCCTGGTTCGGTCTGCTGATCGGCCTTCTCTTCGCGATTTTCGCGGTCGGACCCTTGTGGATCTGGGTGGTGCTGATTGCGACGGTCATCGGCGCGTTCTGGGGCGCGGTGTTCGGCTTCGTCGCGCACTGGTCCACTCGCGGGCAGCGTGACTTCTCAAGCGTGCAGTCCTTGAAAGCCCAGCGCTACGACGTCTACGTCACCGAGCAGTACGCTGCCGATGCGGCCCGGTACGTGCGACCCGTCTGACAAGGTTCAATCGGCGCACTTCGCCACCGGCGCGAAGGGAGACCGATGCCGAACTCACTGGACGGGAAAGTCGCTGTCATCACCGGCGGCGCCAGCGGCATCGGATTAGCGACCGCACACTCGCTCGCCAAGCGGGGAGCGCAAGTCGTGATCGCAGATATCCACGCCGACAACGCGAATCGGGCCGCCGCGGAACTCACCGCGAACGGCCATTCGGCGGCGGCCGTCGTGTGCGACGTGGCAACCGAGCAAGCCTTCGACGATCTGCGCGACTTCACGCTGGACCGCTACGCGTCGGTCGACATCGTGATGAACAACGTCGGCGTGCTGACCAGCGGTCGACCCGACCACCTCCCCGTCGGCGAATGGGAACGGATCATCGACATCAACCTGATGTCGGTCGTACGAAGCAACGCCGCGTTCCTTCCCCTTCTCATCGCGCAGGGACACGGCCACATCGTCAACACCGCGTCGTTCGCCGGCCTGTACACGTACTCTTTCGACCGGATGCCCTACGCGGCGACCAAGGCCGCGATCGTCCAGATCTCTGAAGGGCTCCGGCTCTACCTGCACCCGCAGGGCATCGGCGTCACCGTCGTGTGTCCCGGCCCGGTGGCAACGAACATCCTCGCCACGATGCCGCCCACGTTCGGCCCCGAGGTCCAAACCGGGCTTCCCGGAGAGCAATTCGAGATCCTGCTGCCCGAGCAGGTCGGTGAACAGGTCGCCGAGGCCATCCTCGAGAACACCTTCATGCTCTATACCGACGATCAGGTCCGCGATGTCCTCGTCGAGCGCGCGTCGGACTGGAACTCGTTCATCGCCAAGCAGACCGATAAGCTCACGCAGGGGTGAACTGCACCGCCGCGAGGCGTTCGCGCTGCACCACGTCGGCGAAATCCGCGACCGACGGTATGCCGTCGTCGCGGAACTTCAGGCCCATCATCGACGGTGCGAGCCGCGGTCCCCAGGACTTCGCGAAGCGGTGGCACAACTCGGCGACTTGCGCGGTATCGGTCAGCAGTTCACCGCGCATCCTCGTCGTCCGGCCGTCGACCACCACGTCGCAAATGGCCCCGCCGCGGAAGTTGTGCTTCCAGGCCGCCGGGGTCAACGCGTACAGCTCACCGTCGATCTTGTGCGCCGTCACCGGGATTGAGTACTGCCTGCCAGTTTTTCGGCCGACGACGTCAATCACCATCATCCGGCTGCGCAGCGGTCCGGCCAGCGGCGTGCGCAGCAACTTGTCGAGTATCGGGTTCGCGATTCGCATCACCGTCTCCGGTGGATGCCACACTGTGACTGCTGGGACCTGTTCCGCCATGTCCGCCACGCTATGACGGCTCTTGACCGGCGGTCCAGTCAGGTCCAATGTTGGCTACAGGACGACGAACACGCAGGGAAGGCCGCCGATGAGCATCGACGACGATCCGGTCACCACGCTAGACGACCTGCGCAACGACCTGGCGGGCCGGCACAAGTGGACACAAAGCAGCGGCGCCTCGGTGGACCCGGCGCTGGTCGACGCCGACATGGCGGCCATCGACCGCGACGGCTACCTCATCTGGGAGAACCTGCTCGACGCCGACGAGTGCCGCCAGATCAAAGCGACGGTCGCACCCTGGCTCTCACACACCGGGCGCAACTCGTTCGAGGGCCATCGCACCCAGCGCGTCTACAGCCTGTTGAGTAGAACCCGCGTCTGCGACCGGCTCGTCGACCATCCGCGGGTGCTCGCGGTGCTCGACCGCCTGCTGATGGACAATTATCTGCTGTCGGCGCTACAGGCCATCAACATCCAACCCGGCGAGACCGCGCAGCTGGCCCATCACGACGACGGGTTCTATCCGATCCCGCGGCCCCGCGATCCCCTTGCGGCCGCGACCATTTGGGCGATCGACGACTTCACCGCCGACAACGGCGCCACCGTGCTCTATCCGGGCAGCCACCGCTGGGGCAGACGCCGGCCCGGACCGGACGATCTCGCGCACCCTGTCGTCATGCCCGCCGGATCCTGCGTATTCTTCGTGGGCACCCTCTGGCACGGCGGCGGCGCGAACACCAGCGACACCGCGCGGCTGGCCGTCACCGCCCAGTACTGCCAGCCCTGGCTACGGCCGATGGAGGCCTTCACGCTCTCGATATCACGGGACACCGCACGCGAGGTCTCCGAGGACATCCGCCGCATGATCGGCTACAGCGTGCATCCGCCGTTCGTCGGCGCCGTCGACGGGCTGCACCCGCTGCGACTGCTGGACCAGGATCAGGCCGCGCGCTGATCCGTGCGCACACCCGCCGCGCCCGGGGTCACGGGGGCGGCGCCGGCGAGCAAGTTGAACTTGATCGCGAACATCTGCGCATCCCCGCTGGAACCGTACGAGTACGGGAGCCGACGGCGGATCTCGCAGCCTGCGTTCTCGATGATCACGTGGACCTCGTCGGCGTCGTGCCCGGGCGGGGCGGTGGTGGTGGCTGTGGCGGTGAGCCCGGCGAGCGGAAACCTCAGAGCCTCCGGACCGGACCCGACGAGCAGGTGGGTGCGGGTCAACCGCAGATCGTCAAAGGACATCAGGACACCGTCGGCGTGATCGCGTCGACGTTGTCGTCGCTCCACCACGTACGCCAAGGCCATCATGACCGCCATGGGTACGACCAGCACGCCAATCCACGCGGGACTCAACGTTGGGTCCATCGCTTCCCCCCTCCAAGCGGATCTCTCGATCCAGTTGAATTCAATGCGGCGTGACCTCCATCACAGCACGACTTGGTAACGGAATGACCGGAAATGGAAATATTCAAACTTATTTTTTCGGCGAGGCGGGTCGCCCGCACGGAGTTCTCGCTGTGTCCGGTCAGCGGTATATGCGCTGGCCACAGTGCATGCATCCGTACCCATAGGTATGGATGGGCCGCGCACCGCTTGCATGCAAGCGGCCGTTTACCCTCAATCTCTGGGCGTCAGGCGGATCGCCGCGAAACGCTCCCGTGCCACCGCATCGGCGAACTCCTCGAGCGTCGGTATCCGATCCTTGTCGCGGAACTTCATCCCCAGCGACATTTGCGCGCGTTTGGCGCCGCAGGACTGCGCGCAGCGCCGGCAGATGGCGGCGACGTCGGCAGGTTCGGTGATCAGCTCCCCGTGGACCCGGACGATGGACCCGGCGTGCTGCACCGTGGCGTTGGCGCCGCCGCGGAAGTTGTTCTTCCACGGCGCGCTGGTCAGCGCGTAGTAAACGCCGTCAATCTGATGCGCGCTCAACGGAAACGAGAACCTGCGCCTGCTTTTGCGTCCGGTGACCGTCAGCACGATCATCTGCTGGCGCATCGAACCGATCAGGGGCGTGTGCATCAAAAGCCGCATGGTCGGGTTGGCCACGCGCAGCAGGCGCTCCGGGGGGTTGGACAGCGTGACCGCGGGTACATCGTCAGCCATGCGCTCACGGTACGGCCTCACCGCCACCGCTTCGCGCCGATCGTCAAAGGTCACCGAGGTCGTCGGGCACGTCGACGGCATGCTCGCGCAGCGCCTCCAACGGCACCACCTCCAGCGTGCGTTCGTGGGTGCACGCCAACACCACCGGCGCCGCAGCGCCGTCCCGATACGCCCGCAGCCAGTTCACCGCGGTGACGCACCACCGGTCGCCCGGTTTCAGCCCGGGAAAGCGGAACTCCGGCCGGGGCGTCGACAGGTCGTTGCCGATGGCGCGCTGGTGATCGAGAAAGTCGGCGGTCACCACCGCGCAGATGGTGTGCCTGCCGATGTCTTCGGGACCGGTCGAACAGCACCCGTCGCGGTAGAAGCCGGTGACCGGGTCGCTGCCGCACGGCTCAAGCGGATCGCCAAACACATTGAGCTCATTCACCAGTTCTCGCCTCCGCAGCGTCGGGGTTTTAATCTAAATGTTGGCATGGAGGAGCACCTGGTATGGCTTCGCTGACTACCGGCGACGGGCTTCCCGACGTCGTGGTGACCGCGGTGACCACGACGACGGCGTTGGCCCCCGATGCGGAACAGACGTGGCAGCAACTGCTGCAGGGTGAGAGCGGGATCCGCACGCTCGACAAGTGGTTCGTCGGCGAATACGCATCGCCGGTCCGCATCGGCGGGCAACTGCGCGAGGACTTCGACGACCAACTCAACCGCGTCGAGAAGCGCCGCATGGCGTTCATGCAGAAGATGGCCACGCTGCTCGGGCGCCGGCTGTGGGAGGCCGCCGGCTCGCCCGATGTCGACAGCCGACGGTTGGCGGTCTCGGTCGGGCTCGCGCTGGGCTCCACCGAGGAGATCCCCGCCCAGTACGACGCGTGGAAACAGAAAGGGCTGCGCGCGGTTTCGCCGCTGGCCGTGCAGATGTACATGCCCAACTCGGCGGCCGCCGCACTCGGGCTGGACCATCAGGCCAAGGCCGGCATCATGTCGCCGGTGATGGCCGACGCCTCCGGCGCAGCGGCCATCGCCCAGGCCTGGCGCCACATCGTGTTCGACGACGCCGACGTCGTGATCTGCGGTGGCGTGGAAACCGAGATCGAGGCGGTGCCGGTCGCGGCGTTCATCCAGCAGGGCGCGATGTCCACTAACAACGACCCGGCCGGCGCCTGCCGTCCGTTCGCCAAGAACCGCGACGGCATGGTGCTCGGCGAAGGCGGGGCGCTGCTGCTCGTCGAGAGAGAGGAGCACGCCAAAGCGCGTGGCGCGCGCATCCTGGCGCGGCTGATGGGCGCGGCGATGACGTCGGACGGCTACGACGCCATCGACCCCGAGCCGTCCGGGGAGCGCGCGGGCGATGCGATCAGCCGCGCCATCGAGGTGGCGGGGCTGACGCCCACCGACATCGACCACATCAACGCCCACGCCTGCGGAACCCGCGTCGGCGACCTCGCCGAAGCGCGCGCCATCGGCCGCGCGCTCGGCGCGCACAAACCGGCCGTGTACGCGTCCAAGGCGGCGCTGGGTCACTCGCTCGGGGCCGCCGGAGCCGTCGAAGCCGCGCTGACCGTGCAGACGCTGCGCGACGGCGTGGTGCCGCCGACCCTCAACTTCACCGAACCCGACCCCGAGATCGACCTCGACGTCGTCGCAGGCGGCCCGCGGCGCGGCGACTACCGCTATGCGCTGACCAACTCGTTGGGGTTCGGCGGCTACAACGTGGCGCTGGTATTCGGCGCCCCGTAGCGAGCTACTTGACCAGGGTGAACTGCCCGACCTCACAGATGCCGCGCTCGAAGAAGTCCGCGCAGCCGGTCAGGTAGTGCATGTAGCGCTGATAGATCTCCTCCGACGTCACCGCGACGGCCTCGTCGTGGTGCGCCTCCAGGGCGTCGGCCCAGGTGCGCAGGGTCCGCACATAGTGCGGGCTCAGCTTGTCCAGCTCGGCCAGCGAGAAGCCGGCGTCGCGCGAGAAGTCGATTACGTCCTCGTCGCACGGCACGGCGCCGCCGGGAAAGATCTCCTTGGCGATGAACCGCATGAACTTCAGGTCGCTCATGACGATCGGGATGCCCATCTCCGGCCAGCGCTTGAGCGGATGCCCCATGATCGTCTGCAGCAGCAGCCGGCCGTCGTCGGGCATGACGCGGTAGCAGGTCTCGAAGAACGCCTTGTACTTCGTCTTCGGCCACGCCTCGAACGCCTCGATGCTGACGATGCGGTCGACGCGGCCGTCGAACTCCTCCCAGCCCTGCAGATGCACCTGCCGCGAGCGCTCGGTGTCGAGTCCCGCCAACATCTCGCTGGCGAACGCGCGCTGGTTCTTGCTCAGCGTCAAACCGACGACGTTGACGTCATACTTCTCGACCGCCCGCTTCATCACCGAGCCCCAGCCGCACCCCACGTCGAGCAGCGTCATCCCCGGCTGCAGATCCAGCTTGCCGAGCGCCAGGTCGATCTTGGCGAGCTGCGCCTCTTCCAGCGTCATGTCGTCACGCTGGAAGTAGGCGCTGCTGTAGGTGCGCGAGGGGTCTTGGAACAACCCGAAGAACTCGTTGGATATGTCGTAGTGGGCCTGAACATCTTCGTAGGCTGGCCGCATATCCGTCGAGATCTTCGTCGAGCCCGACCTGCTCTCCGACATCCGCGTTCGGCTCCTTCAGCTATGGGGTGCGCAATTGACGCACTTTGTATATCTCACTTTTCGTAAATCGGCTAAACGCCTGCCTTCTCACAGGTGAACTGGCAGACGTCGGTGTAACCGTCGCGGAACAGGTCAGCGCAGCCGGTCAGGTACTTGTAGAACCGCTCGTAGATCTCTTCGGACGTGATGGAGATCGCCTCGTCCTTGTGGGCTTTGAGGTTGGCCGCCCAAGTGTCCAGCGTCTTGACGTAGTGGGGCTGCAGGTGCTGCTCGCGCGTGACCGAATAGCCTGCCTTGACGGCGTGGTCGCGGACCATCGAGGCCAGCGGCAGCCGCCCGCCGGGATAGATCTCGTCCATGATGAACTTGATGAAGCGCACGTTGGACATCGTCAACGGCAGACCCTTGGCTTTGATCTCTTCGTCTTCCGGAATGATGATCGTGTGTAGCAGCATCGCGCCGTCGTCGGGCAGCCAGTTGAACGTCTTCTTGAAGTAGTCGTCGTACTTGTTGAACCCGAAGTGCTCGAACGCCCCGATCGACACGATCCGGTCGACGCGGCCCTCGAACTCCTCCCACGGCTGCAGCCGCACCTCCATGTTTCGCTTGCTCTTCGAGTTCGCGAACCAGTGGTTCTCGATGTGCTCTTTTTGGTTCTCCGACAGCGTCAGCCCGATCACGTTGACGTCGTAGCGGTCGACGGCCCGCATGATCGTCGAGCCCCAGCCGCAGCCGATGTCCAGCAGCGTCATGCCCGGCTGCAGGCCCAACTTGCCGAGCGCCAGGTCGACCTTGGCCATCTGGGCCTCTTCGAGCGTCATGTCGTCGCGTTCGAAGTAGGCGCAGCTGTAGGTCTGGGTCGGGTCCTGCCACAGCTTGAAGAAGTCGTTGGAGATGTCGTAGTGGAACTGGACTTCCTTCTTGTCCGAGCCGCGGGTCTGAGCCGCCGATTTCGACAGCCACTTGGAGTCTGGTTGGCTTGCTTGGCCTGTCGTAGCGCTTGATGGATCTGTCATCGTCACCCTTTACCGAATGTGGCGGTTGGTCTTCCTCGTCGCGCAGTTGTTCTCGACACGATGAGTTGACAGTACCCGTTGTGGCGGTGGTGTCGGAACGGCACCGCCGACGCGTCGACCTGCTAAATTCGTTCGTTTTTCGTCATCCAGCGCATCACCTGCCACCCGGCGAACACCGGCAGCCAGATCGTCAGAACCCGGTAGAGAAGCACGGCGGGCACCGCGGTCGCCGCAGGCATTCCGAACGCCGCCAAACCACCGATCAGCGCGGCCTCGACGGCCCCGACGCCACCGGGGGTGGGGGCCGCCGACGCGAGCGTCCCACCCACCATCGTCACCACGGTGACGGTGATGAACGACGTGTCCCCGCCGAACGCGGCCACCGCCGCCCACAGCGCGAACGCGTTCCCCAGCGTCGTCGCCGCACATCCCGCGACGATGATCGCGAGCCGCCTGGGCTCGCGGGCCAGTTCGGTGAGGTGGCCGACCATCTCCTGCAGCCGCGGGCGCACCGCCGTGGCCAGCCATCGCCGCAGTTTGGGCACCAGCAAGAACGTGCCGACCAGGCCCAGCGCGACCCCGGCGACCAGGTACAGCACCGCGATGTCGGGGACGAAGCGGCCCAGGTCCGCCGACGCTCCGGCCGCGGTGCTGAACAGGATCAGCAACCCGATATGGGTGATGACCTGCACGGATTGTTGCAGCGCGACGGCGGTGGTGGCCCTCATCGGGTTGACACCGCCCTTCTGCAGGTAGCGCGCGGACAGCGCCAGGCCGCCGACGCCTGCCGGGGTGGTGGTCGCGGCGAACTTGTTGGCGACCTGCATGACGGTCAGCCCGCGCAGCGTGACCAGTCCGTCGGCGCAGGCCCAAAGTGCAGCCGCCGCACCGATATACGTCAGCCCCGATGCCGCCAGCCCGACCATCGCCCACCACCAGTTGGCGGTGCGCAGTTCGGTGACGAACGTCGGCACCGAGCTGATGAACGGGTAGGCGACGTACACCAGCGCGATCAGCAGCACCAGCTGGATGAGCTGGCTGCGGGTGAACCGGGTGACCGTCTCGGCGCGGATCTCGTCGACACGGGTTTGCCGCTTGACCTCGTCGCGAGCTTCCGAGATGACCGCGCCCGCGTCCTCGATCGGTTGCCGGATATGTTGGGGCACTGCGGCTTTCGTGAGGCGCCGGGACGCGTTGAGCACCGCGTCCTTGCCGAACGAGTCGATGGCGGCGCGCACGGCCGACGGCGCGTCGTACAGGTCGGTGGTGGTGACCAGCAGCTGGGCGATGTCCGAGCGCAACTGGGCGTCGGTGGCGCCGTACTCGGCCCGCTCGAACCCGCCGAACAGCACCTCGTCGTCGGCGACGGTGATCTTGCTGCCGCGCAGGTCGCCGTGGGAGATCTGGCAGTCGTGCAGCGACCGCAACGACTCCCACACGCGGCCGACGGGGATGGTGTCTTCGTCGATCGGGGTGCCGCGGGCGGGGGTGTGGGAGTAGAGCGTCCAGCCGCGGTCGAGGGCGGCGACGCTGATCGTCGAGGTGTTGGCGAGGCCGAGTTGTCCGATCGCGATGGCCATCAACGCGCGGTGTTCCACCTGGCGGCGCATGGAGGCGTGCAGCGGGGCGGTTTCGCGGTCGCGTAACCGCAGCTTGAGCCACAGCTGGCGCAGCACACCGCCGCCGCGCTGGTGCGGCCCGTACAGCTCCATCACCGCTGACGACCGCTGGTCCACACACGTCGCGAGCATCACCAGCGGCCCGGCGCCCGCGGGCCGCACCACGGTCAGCCCGGAGACCACGCAACCGCGCCGTGCCATCGCCCGCACGGCGCCGTCCAGCGGCACCTCCAGGCCGGGGGTTCCGACGACGAGGACCACCAGCGCGCCGACGAACCAGCCGACGGCCAGCCCGAACAGCGAACGCGCAGGCACGATCGCGCTGATCAACAGGTGGATCGGCACGAACGCCAACAGCAGCGCCCACCACCAGCGCCGCCAGCGCGCGGGCAACCACGGTCCCGAGACGGTCAGCACCGCGACCAGCATCGCGATCCAGCGCGGATCGTCGACGAACTGGGAGGTCACCGAATCGAGGCGCTCGGAAAGGTCGAAGTGCCAGCGCGGCGCGGCCAGGCCGTCGCCGGTGACCGACAGCGCCAGCCCCGCGATGGCCGCGGCGGCCGCGTACGCGCCGAGCAGCTTCCACTGCCGCGACACGATCAGGCCGACCAGGATCAGAAACGGCAGCGCCACCAGCGCGATGCCGTAGGCGATGTACACCAGGTTGGCCTGGGTGGGGGTGAGCACCCCGACGATCCCGGAGATCGACTGCTCCAACGCCACCCACTCGTAGCGGGTGACCAGCGAGCTGAAGATGACGATCGCCAGAAACAGCCCCGACAGGATGACCCGCAGGATGTCGTTGGTCCGCCGGGTCAGCGGCTGCAGGAGGCTGCCGGAAACGGCGATCTCCCGCCCGTCAACGCGCATGTCTCCACGATCTTTCGTATCCGGCGCCGCATCGGTAGCGACTCGCCGACAACCTAGCCGTATTCCGATCTAGGGGAGTGAACGACGCGGGGGTGCTCGATCAGATCGCGTAATCGGGCAGCTCGAAGTCCTCGGTGGTGCTGCCGGACAGCAGCTTGGCCAACGGCGGAAACACCATGCTGCGGATGGCGATGTCGCGAAACCACAGGCCGAGACGGGTCTTGGTGGCGAACAGGCTCAGGAGTTGTTTGGCGCCGGCCTGCTTGGTTTCGATGAAGGGCCGCAGCTGTGTCTCGTAGGCGGCGAAGGCGCGCAGGTGATCGCCCGCGGCGCGGTGCAGTTCTCCGGCAAGCACGTAGGCCTCGGTGACCGCCAGCCCGGTGCCCTCACCACCGAGCAGCGAGATACAGCCGGCCGCGTCACCGATCAACACCACCCGGCCGCGTGACCAGCGGTCCATCCGGATCTGGCTGACCACGTCGAAGTAGATGTCGTCGGCGCCGTCGACCGCGGCGAGAATCTGCGCGGATTCCCAGCCGGCGTCGTGGAATTCGTTGTGCAACTGCTGCTTTGGGGACAGGCCGGGGTCGTTGTGTTCGGTGCGCCACACGAACAGAAACAGGGTGCGGTCGTCGCGCAGCGCGAAACGTGAGACCTGCTTACCGGGCGTGTTGTGCATGACGTAGACGAGTTCGTCGCGTGGACGGTAGCCGGTTACCACGCAGGCGGCGACTTTGCAGCCCAGGTAGTGCTCGTAGTCGCGTTCGGGTCCGAAGACCAGTCGACGCACGTTGGAGTGCAGCCCGTCGGCGCCGACGACCAGGTCGAATTTTTGCGGCTCGGAGTGTTCGAACGTCAATTGCACCCCGTCGGCATGCTCGTCGAGCGTGGCGATGCTGTCGCCGAAGAGGGTGTCGACCGTGCCGTCGATGGTGTCGTAGATGGCCGCCGCGAGGTCGCCGCGGGGCAGGCTGACCATGTCGTCGCCGATGATCGTGCGCAGGGTGTCGACGCTCAACTCGGCTCTCGGCTTACCGCGCGGGCCGACGATGCGCACCGATTCCACCTGGTAGCCGGCATCGAGGAGGGTCTGCTCGATGCCCATGCGCTGCGCGGTGCGGTAGCCGACGCCCCAGAAGTCGATCATGTAGCCGCCGGTCCGAAACGCCGGCGCCTGTTCGATCAGCGTCGGGGTGTGGCCGGTTCTGTGCAGCCAATACGCCAGTGCCGCGCCTGCGACACCCGCTCCGCTGATGGCGACCTTCATGTTCCCGGGTCAAGGCTACTGCCGCGGTGGGATGGACGGCGCCGGTGCGGGTACTCCGCTACGGTGGCCGCCGTTTCCCGTGTCCTGCTCGCCCTTGCCTCGAGCGTGATGCTGATCGTGGCATGCGGCGGCGGCGACGCGGACGGCCAGCCCGATCCCGCCGGGCCACGCGATGTCGCCACCAACCTCGAGGTTCCGTGGGGCATCGCGTTCCTGCCCGACGGCAGCGCGTTGATCGCCGAACGCAACAGCGGCGCCATCCAACACCTGTCGCTGTCCGGAACGGTGAACCAGGTCGGCGCGGTCGACGGTGTCGCGGCGCGCGGCGAGGGCGGTCTGCTGGGGCTGGTCACCGTCGGGCAGACGGTCTACGCCTACATCACCACCGCACAGGACAACCGGGTGGTGCGGATGAGCTTCGACGGCGCCGCGCTCTCCGAGCAGGCACCGATCTTCACCGGCATCCCGGCGGGGACGATCCACAACGGCGGACGCATCGCGCTGGGCCCGGACGGCAAGCTCTACGTGGCCACCGGTGAGCGCGGCGATCGCGGTCTGGCGCAGGACCCGGCGTCGTTGGGCGGCAAGATTTTACGGATCAACCTCGACGGGTCGATCCCGCCGGACAACCCGGATCCGGCATCGCCGGTGTGGTCGCTGGGCCACCGCAACATTCAGGGGCTGGCCTGGGATGCGGCCGGGCGGATGTGGGCCACCGAGTTCGGCGCCAACCGGATCGACGAGCTCAACCTGATCGTGCCGGGCGGCAACTACGGCTGGCCGATGGCCGAGGGCCGCACCGGCACCGAGGGGCTGATCGATCCGGTGGTGCAGTGGGGTGTCGACGAGGCGTCGCCGTCCGGGCTGGCGTTCTTCGGCGGCGCGCTGTGGGTCGCGGCGTTGCGCGGCGAACGGTTGTTCCGGATCCCGGTCGGCGGCGACGGCGCATTGGGGGAACCGGAGTCGCTGTTCGTGGGCCGGTTCGGGCGGCTGCGGACGGTGGTCGCCGCGCCCGATGGCGCGTTGTGGTTCACCACCAGCAACCGCGACGGGCGGGGGACCCCGCGTGACGGCGACGACCGGATCCTGCTGTATCAGCCGTGATCGGACGAACCCGTTCCATGTCGCGACGGGAACTCGTAGCCTATTAGGCATGAGTGGAACAAGCCGGGCAGGGTTGCCGCCGGGACCGCCGATTCCCTCGTTCATTCAGCTTATGGCCATGGCGAAGTGGTGGGGCCCGTTCGTGGCCGCATGCCGGCGCCGCTACGGCGACGTCTTCACGCTGCGCAACTCGATGATGGGCCCGATGGTCTACCTGGCCGACCCGGACGCCATCAAGGCCGTGTTCGCCGGTGATCCGCGGATTTTCCATGCCGGGGAAGCGAATTCGATGTTGGGCGGGCTGCTCGGCGACAGCTCGGTGCTGGTGGTCGACGGCGACGCGCACCGCGAACGGCGCCGGTTGATGATGGCGCCGTTCCATCGCGACGCGGTCGCGCGTCAGGCGGCGACCATGGCCGAGATCGCCGCGGAGAACATCGCGGGCTGGCCGGTGGGCCGGCCGTTCGCGGTGGCGCCGAAGATGGCGGAGATCACCCTGGAGGTCATCTTGCGCACGGTGATCGGCGCCAGCGACCCGGCCCGGCTGGCGGCGCTGCGCGCGGTGATGCCGCGGCTGCTCGACGTGGGACCGTGGCAGTCGTTCGCGCTCGCCAAGCCGCATCTGCTGCAGCGCCGCCTGTGGCGGCGGTTGCGCGAGCACATCGCCGAAGCCGACCGGCTGCTATACGACGAGATCGCCGAACGGCGCGCCGACCCGGACCTGGCGTCGCGCACCGACGCGTTGGCGATGCTGGTGCAGGCCGGTGCAGACGACGGTACGGCGATGAGCGACAAGCAATTACGCGATCAGTTGATCACGCTGCTGGCCGCCGGCCACGACACCACCGCGACCGGGTTGTCGTGGGCGCTGGAACGGTTGACCCGCCATCCGGAGGTGCTGGCCAAGGCGGTGGCCGCGGCGGACGCCGGCGACGACGAGTACCTGGACGCGGTGGCCAAGGAGACGCTGAGGGTGCGGCCAGTTGTGCCCGACGTCGGTCGCATCATCAAGGAACCGGTCGAGATCGCCGGCTATCGGTTGCCCGCCGGGGTGATGGTGGTGCCGAGCATCACGCTGGTGCACTCGAGCGCGTCGATCTATCCGCGGCCCGAGCAGTTCGATCCGGACCGGATGGTGGGCGCCTCGCTGAGCCCGACGACGTGGCTGCCGTTCGGCGGCGGCAATCGGCGTTGTCTCGGTGCGACTTTCGCGATGGTCGAGATGTGCGTGGTGCTGCGTGAGGTTTTGCGTCGTGTCGAGTTGGCCACCACGACCCAGCCCGATGAGAAGGTGCGGCTTCGGCACGTGATCTTCGCGCCGCGGCGCGGCGCCCAGATCACGGTGCGAGCCCGCCGCGCCCCGCTTTCCCGGAACGGCGCCGAGGAGCAGTCTGCCGGGGCGGCGTCTCCAAAGGTGCGGTCTCCCGGGGCACTGTGACATTTGTGCCCAGCTACGCGCGAAAAATTCGCTCAAGTTACTTGGCGCAGTAGTAGGTGAGCGAAAAATTCGCTCATAGCTGGGCACTTCACTAGGTGTCCCCCCCGGAGAGCCGCCCGTGCGCGCGTCGATCGCGGCGCCGACGATTCCGCGAAAAGCCCCACGGCGGTTGTGCGGTGTCGGTAAGCACTTATGGGTGGGCGCGGGACGGATCAGTGGGTTGGCGGTAGCACTCGGCGTGGGTGCCGCGGTGCTGACGGGACACGGGGTCGCCTCGGCGGCCCCCGACGAGTCGAGTTCGGAGACGACGTCGTCCGAGGCTGCGTCGACGGACGTTGAGGACGCCGGCGAGCAGGAGTCGACGCCGCTGCAACGCCTGAAGGAGCGGTGGGAGCAGGCGCAGAAGACCGAACCCGACGACACCGTCGAGCAGGAAGTCACGTCGACCGTGGGTAACGGTCGAACCGCGAAATCCAATGAGAGCTCGCGGGATCCGATCGAGGTCGACGTACCGGACATCGATGAGCAAGAGGTGTTTGAACCGGTCGAGGAACCTGACGAGATCGTCGAGCCTGAGCCGGTCGAGGAGCCTGTCGAGCCGGCAGAACCGACGACATCCACCGTCGACGTCGTCGTCGAAGAGGATCCCGCTCCGGAGCCGGAAGAACGTGTCACGGTCGCGGTCTCCGACCTGATCTCCGCGGTGCTCAACCCGTTCGCCGGTGCCGACGAGTTGCCCGACGCGCCCGCGGGCGCACCGGCCGTGTGGACGGTGGCCGCCGCTGCCCGGCGCGAATTCCTCGGCGTGGTACCTGATTCCGAGGACGACGCGAAGCCGGCCGCGCAGACCGTCGTCGCGATACCGGTGACCCCGATTCTGACACCGCTGCAACACATTCCGATCCTGGGCCCGCTGGTGTTCACCCCGATCGTCGCCACGCTCAAGCAGATACCGCTGATCGGCGACATCCTGCATCCGATCATCGGCTACCCGCTGGGCGGCACCGGCGGGACGACGCCGCGCGACGTGTACGTGATCTCCAGCGACGGCACCCCGATCTACGCGCACTTCTTCCCGGCGCAGGGCGCCGCGAAGGGCACGGTGGCGCCGACGATCCTCTACGGATCGGGTATCGGCCTGCCCGGCGAAACGAACCCGCTGGCGATGAACAGCCCGTTTCTACCGAACGAGGTGATCGGCATGGGCATGCTGCTGCGGGCCGGTTACAACGTCGTCACCTGGGATCCACGCGGTGAATGGAGTTCGGGCGGCCGCGTCGAGATCGACCATCCGGACTACGAGGGCCAGGACATGGTCGCGCTGATCAGCTGGATCTCACAGCAGCCCGAGGCGCTGCTGGACGCGCCGGGTGATCCGCGCATCGGCATGGTCGGCGCCTCATACGGCGGCGGAATCCAGCTGGTGACGTCCGCTATTGACGACCGGGTGGACGCGATCGTGCCGACCATCGCATGGCACAACCTCAACTCGGCGCTGTACAAGAACGGCGCCACCAAGTCCAGCTGGGGCGTCATCCTCCCGGTGGCCCTGCTGTTCACCGGGGCGCGGGTCAACCCGCGGATCTACTCCGTGGTCGCGGTCGGTCTGATCACCGGGCAACTCCCGCAGGTAGATCAGAACTTCCTCGAGGAGCGCAGCATCTCGCAGCTGATCGACGACGTCACCGCCCCAACGCTGTTGGTCCAAGGCACGGTCGACACGCTGTTCACGCTGCAGGAGGCCCACGACAACGCGATGGTGCTGATCGGCAATGGGGTGCCCACCAAGGTGGTGTGGTACTGCGGCGGCCACGGCGCATGCATCACCAGCCACAACAACGGCGAGGTCATCGAACGGGCCACGCTCGACTGGCTCGACCACTACGTCAAGGGTCTGCCGGTGTCGACCGGCCCGCAGTTCGAATGGGTCGATCAGCACGGTCAGAACTTCGCCTCCGACACCTACCCCGTCAAACCCGCCACGCCGCTGACCGTTTCGAGCGCCGCGGGCGGCACCCTGCCGCTGCTGCCGCTGCTCGGCGGGTCGGGCCCGAACTTCAGCGCGCTGCGCGCCGGGCCGCTCGGCACGCTGATGGGAATTCTGTCCGGCGCCAAGGCGATCAACGCCGTCAACATGTCCACCACTGCGGCGGCGACCACCACCTACATCGTCGGCGCACCCGAGCTGGAGTTCACCTATTCGGGCACGGGCTACACCCGGCATGTATTTGCCCAACTCGTAGACGATGCAACGGGTTTGGTGATCGGCAACCAGGTGACGCCGATTCCGGTGATGCTGGACGGCAAGACGCACACGGTGAAGGTCCCGCTGGAACCGGTCGCGCACACGCTCGCGCCGGGGCAGACGGTGACCGTGCAGATCGTCGCGTCGGCGATCACCTACCAGACCCCGTGGACGCTGGGCGAGGTGCGCATCTCGAACCTCACGCTCACCCTGCCGACCGCGGACGCGACGGCGATCTCGACCCCATCGACCCCATCCGCCCAGGCGGCCACCGCGGCCTAGAAATCAGCGCGATCGAGGTGTCCGCGGCCCTGGGATAATCGGCGGGTGACCGTACTCGACGTGTTCCTGTCGACCTGGTCGAACGCGCGTCAGACGTTCGGCTCCGGCAGTCCGCAAGACGGCGCGCGGTTCGACAACAGTGGACCGCTACGCCGACTGGCGTCGGAGCTCAACTCCGCCGAGCCCGGGTCGCATTGGGCTGGTAGCGCAGCCGACGCGTACGGCACGGCCAACACCGACCACCAGCGTGTGATCGGACAGATCGCCGAACTGGATCAACGGTTGAGCGCACACGTCGACGAATCGGCCGACGTGGTCGCCGCCGGACGTCGTGACCTCGAGGCGGTACGCCAGTGGGTGCTCGACGCCGCGGCCAGCGTCCCCCCGAACGAGGCAGGCCAGGCGTTGATGCTGCCGATCGTGCAGAAAGGGGTCGCACAGGTCGTCGAGATCGTGCAACGGTCCAATCGCGACCTGACGGCGGTCGGTGAGAAGATCCGCGCGCTCGGCGACGAGTACCAAACGCTCAGCCGTCAGAAGTTCGGGCAGCGCCCGACCGGGCTGCCACCGGATCCCGATCAGGTCCTCGAGAACATCCTGAAGAAATATCAGGTGTCCGAAGAAGAGATGGTCAGGCGCGAATGGCCGTGGCCTCTGAACCAATTCAAAGATCCGCAGCGGCTCACCGAGAGCGAGGCGCGGATGCTCGACAACCTCAGCCTCAAGGAGAAGTGGGACTTCTACCAGATCAAGGAGAAGGCCGAAGCCGAGGCCGAGGCGCGCTATCCCGAGGGCGGCAACATCGGCAACCACCGCGACGCATTCCGGCATGCGTACTGGAACGCGTTGATGACCGAGCGGTTCGGCGAGGAGTGGGCCCGCGAGTACGCCACGGCCCACGAGCGAAAGCCGGCCAACACCGCCGCGGACGAGGCGATGGATCTGTACAACAACGAGATCGGCCGTTCGATCGCGACGGCGAATCCCGGCGCGTCACCCGAACAGCTCTCCGACATGGTGCACGAGGCGGTCCAGGACGGAGACACCGTTGTCATTCGTCCGGACGGGCTTGGGTTGGAGTGGAGCGACAACATCCCCGTCGGTGGCGAAACCGGTCCCACCGACCGAGGACCCCACGGTCCCGCCGACGACCCGGGACCGATGCCGATCCCGCCGAAACCGACCGGAGATTACGACTACGGAGGAGTGGGATGAGCGCGATGCGGATGGCGCTGTATGCCGTGCTGGTCTGCGTGGCAGCGGCCGGCTGCGGCCTGGGCGGCGGCCCCGAGGTGAAGCTCACCTTCGACGATCCGCTCGAAGCGAAACTGTCCGAGGCCGCCGAGCGCAGCGAGCCCACGCGGTTGCGTGATCTCACCGACTTCGAGTGGGACGAGATGCACATCTTCTACGAAGGCGACTCCCGCGAGGACGTCGAGGACGTGGTGGGGGCCCAGGTGTTTCGCGACAAGTATTACGGCTCGTCGGGCAGCTTGATGGTGTTCAAGGACAAGGGCAGCGTCGTCAAGGCGTTGGCACTGACCGGCGAACAGGTCAGGGGCGACCGCCCGACCTGGTCGTCGGACGTGCTGGTGGTGCCCTACGGCCTCGGATATCTGCGCCTCGCGTCGCCGTAGGATGCCCGCGGCGCCGGCCCATCCGGCAAAATTGACACGCGTCGCCACCGTGCTGGCAAACGTGATGTAGTTTCGATCGACACAGCGACGCGGGGCCGCTGCGAGGAGTGAGGGTGGACGCGACACCATTCGGGCACTATCAACTGCAGAAGTTGATCGGCCGGGGCGGGATGGGTGAGGTCTACCGCGCCTACGACACCCGCACCGACCGCATCGTCGCGCTCAAGCTGCTGCCGGTCGCGATGGCCGCCGACGAGACGTTTCAGCAACGGTTCCGGCGCGAATCCCAAGCCGCCGCAAGCCTCAACGACCCGCACGTCGTGCCGATTCACAGCTTCGGCGAGATCGACGGCCGGCTCTACCTGGATATGCGCCTCATCGAAGGCCGCAACCTCGGCACCATGCTCGCCGACGGGCCCAACCCACTGGCGCCGGCGCTGGCGGTCAGCGTCGTCGAACAGCTCGCGTCGGCGCTGGACGCCGCGCACGCCACCGGCCTGATTCACCGCGACGTCAAACCATCGAACATCTTGCTCACCGACCGAGACTTCGTGTACCTCATCGACTTTGGGCTCGCCCGCTCGGCGGGCGAACAGGGGTTGACGACGGCGGGCAGCACGCTGGGCACGATGGCCTACATGGCCCCCGAACGCTTCGAGGGCAAACCCGTCGACCCGACCGCCGACATCTACGCGCTGACCTGTGTGCTCTACGAGTGCCTGACCGGGGTGCGGCCGTATCCCGCCGAAACCCTCGAACAGCAGATCGCCGCGCATGTGAGCAAGGAGGTGCCGCGCCCGTCGGCCACCCATCCCGAACTCGCCGCATTCGACGACGTCATCGCCAAGGGCATGGCCAAGAAGCCGGGCAAGCGGTACCAGACCGCGGGCGCGCTGGCCGAAGCCGCGCGCCGGGCGCTCAACGCGCCGGTGCGGGTGGCGGGCAGTGGCCGTCACGCCGCGCACCGCACCCCGGGCGTTTCCCGGCGGGTGCTCGCGGTGGCCGGTGCCGTCGTGCTGGTGGCCGCGCTGGGCACCTTCGGCGTCTGGCAGTGGCGCGGCGGGTCGGGGGGCGACACCGCGCCGGCCTCGATGGCCGAGGGCTCGTCGACGGCGACGCCTGAGGCCGTGCCGGGCGCGGTGGAGTCGATCGCGGCGACGGTGCCCGAGGACATCCGGTCGACGGGTCGGCTGATCATCGGCGTGAACGTGCCTTACGCACCAAACGAATTCAAGGACGCCGACGGGCAGATCGTCGGGTTCGACGTCGACCTGATGAACGCGATCGCACGCACGCTGGGCCTGGTGCCGGAGTACCGCGAGACCGCGTTCGAGGCGATTTTCCCGTCGGTGCGCGCGGGCGACTTCAACGTGGGGATGTCGTCGTTCACCGACACCAGGGAGCGTCAGCAGTCGGTGGACTTCGTCAACTACTTCGAGGCCGGCACGATGTGGGCGCGCCAGGCCGGCGCCTCGGTGGACCCCGATAACGCGTGCGGGCTGCGGGTCGGCGTGTCGTATGCCTCGCTGCAGGAGACCGAGGAGATCCCGGCCAAGAGCGCGGCGTGTGAGGCCGCGGGCCTGGCCCCGATCGAGAAGGCCGTCTACGTCAGCCAGACCGACCTCAACACGGCGCTGATCAACGGCGAGGTCGACGCGTTGTCGGCCGATTCGCCGGTGACCGGGTTCGCCATCAAGACCTCGGGCGGCGCGCTGGAGGCAGCCGGGCAGGTGTTCGACGCCGCACCGTACGGGTGGCCGGTGGCCAAGGGATCCGCGCTGGCCGAGTCGCTGCGGCTGGCGCTGGAACACCTGATTGAGACCGGTGAGTACCGCACCATCGCCACGATGTGGGGCGTGGAGAAGGGCATGATCGACCAGCCGTCGATCAACGGCGCGACGAAGTAGCGTTTCGCACGCCCGGCGTTCGGGAATTCGTCGGCTTTCACCGCCGACACCGCTGGGAGCGCTGATGAGCGAACCGACCGACCGAGCTGTGCGAATCGCGATCGCGGCCGCGGCCGTCGCGGCGGCCGCCTCCTTGGCCGCGTGCGGCAGCGACGAAGAGGAACCACAAGACACCACGACGACGACCACGACCACCGCGACCACCACGCCGTCACCGTCACCGTCACCGTCACCGTCGCCGACGCCGACGCAGCCCCCGCCGACGACCCAGCAGCAGGCGCCGGTCACCACGACGCCCGTCGCACCCGCTGGGCCACCCGCCGAGCCGCCTGCCGGTGCACCGCCGGCCGAGGAGCAGGAGGGTCCGAGCAGGGAAACCCGTCCACCCGACGTCACCGCGTCGCCGCCGGTCACCGCGCCCAACCCGATCATCACCGAGGAAGAGTCCGGCTGAGCCTCCGTTCAGCGAGAGTGCCAAACCACCTGTGCGGCATACAGTTTGGTAGGCTCGGGCGCTCATCACGTTAGGTCCGAGCGCGCGGCGGGAACCCTGTCGACGTTGCCAATTGACCTGCACAGTCGCTGCCGCGCGCGGTTGAACGGAAAGGATTTGATGTGAGTTCCCCGAAGGGCGACTCTCGTCTGGGCACCCGGTTCGGGTCCTACGAGCTGCAGTCTCTGATCGGGGTCGGGGGCATGGGCGAGGTGTATCGGGCATACGACACCGCCCGGGACCGCATGGTGGCGATCAAGCTGCTGCGACCGGATTTGGCGTCGGATCCGACGTTTCAGGAGCGCTTCCGTCGCGAATCGCGCGTCGCGGCGCGGCTGCAGGAACCCCATGTCATCCCGGTGCACGACTTCGGCGCGATCGACGGGGTGCTCTACATCGACATGCGGCTGGTGGAGGGCGCCAGCCTCAAGGAGGTGCTGCGCAACGACGGCGCGCTGCCGCCGACGCGGGCGGTGTCGATCATCACCCAGGTGGCGTCGGCGCTGGACGCCGCGCACGCCAGCGGGCTGGTGCACCGCGACATCAAGCCGGAAAACGTCCTGCTCACACCCGAGGATTTCGCCTACCTCGTCGACTTCGGCATCGCGCACGGCAGCGGCGAGGCGAACGTGACGATGACGGGACTGCTGATCGGCTCCAGCGCCTACATGGCGCCCGAACGGTTCAACGGGGAACGCGGCGGACCGGCGTCGGACGTGTACTCGTTGACGTGTCTGCTGTATGAGGCCCTGACCGGCCGCTCACCGTTCGAGGCGGCCGATCTGCGCCAGGTCATCACCGCGCACCTGTTCAACCCGCCGCCGCGGCCGAGCATCATGCGCCGCGGGATCAGCCGGGCCTTCGACGACGTCATCGCCCGCGGTATGGCCAAGAAACCCACCGACCGCTACGCCTCGGCCGGGGAGCTGGCCAAAGCGGCCGCCGCGGCGCTCGAACAACCGCCCGCCGCGGCGCCGACGCCTGCGCCCGTGCCGCCTGCGCCGCCCTCGACGCGGCAGTTTCCGGCGGGATACCCGCACCCGGCCGCCACGGGCCAACCGCCGTACGCGCCGCCGCCGCCGCCGGCGCGTCGATCACGGTTCAGCCCGGCCCAGACGGCGCTGCTGATCGGCACCGTGGTGATGTTCACCGCGGCGGTGGTGTTGGCCGCGGTGCTGGTGTTCACCGACGGGGGCGGCAGCGAACCGCAGACCAGGCTCGCGGTCCCGCCGCCTGCGGGCACGGAGCCGACCTCACCGACCACAACCACCACCACAACGGCACCAACGACAACGTCACCGACGACAACGCCGTCGCCGAGCGGGGCGCCGATCGCCGGGGTGTCGGGCACCGATTCGCTCGGTTTCGTGGGCCATTCGGCGCGCTGCGACAGCGGCGACGAACCCGCGGCGGCGATCCGCACGGCGAATTCGCTTGCGATCGTGTGCGAAACGTCGCCGGGAGACTTCTACTACCGCGGCGAACGGCTGAGCGACGGCGCCAGCCTGCAACTCGGCAACGCCGCGCCATCCGGCGCCGGGTTTGTCGCGGTCAACCCGGCCGACGGCGCCCGCTACGAGGTGCGCCCCGACATGCTGACCATCTCCAGTAACCGCGGCGTGGACTCCAGAGAACCGGCATTGGAGTTCGGGGCGGGTTAGTGCCCGTGTAGTCTGGGGGTAGACCGGCTCCGGTCAGCAGCACTTCGACACCCGCTTCGGGAGATGATCTGCCTGCGATTTCGATTGCCCTTCGCCCGACGGTCCGTTGGCCGAAGCGCACCATACTTGAGGACTTGTTTTATGAAGTCGTCCGAACTTTTTTCACATCTCGATGAGTCCGAGCCCATCGCGAACAACAGCGGAAATGACGAACCGGTGGCCAACCCGGTGTTCTCCGATCGGCCGCAGCGGAACCCCTCTGTAACGACCTCGGCATGAACGGCTTGACGGGTACACCGCGACTTGCCCGGCCCGTCAGGCTCGTACTGGCGCCCACGTTGGGCGCCGACATCGACGGTGCGTGGTGGCCGCATACCGGCTCGACGGCCCGGGAATTGCCGCAACTGATCAACGTTCTGCACCGACCGCTCGGTGAGATCGTCGACATCTGCGTCAACTGGTCGGCGACCGAGGGGGCGCTGGACCTGAATTCAATTCTGACCAGTGCGCGGCCCAGAGCCGCGGCCGAACATCGGCGGCACCGACTGATGAGGATCGTGGGGCGTACGGCCGAGGCCAAGATTCTCGTTGTGCCGCATATGACGACGCCGGCATTGGGCAACTTGGTGATGCGATGCGCGTCGGGCAGGCCGCTCGTCGGGTCTGAACGCGACAGCCAGTGGCGTGATGCGGCCGAAAACGTACTTCGGGACGCAAGCGCCTCAAGCGCGTTGTGGACCAGCCGCACGGCCAGCGCTGTCACGTAAAGTATTGGCGGACAACGTATTTCTTGTGGCGATTTATCGTCGATAGGTTAATGGCGGCGGTTGCTGCTATCCTGACCACGGATGTTCTCTGACATCCGTTCAGAATGAGAGAAGTTGGAAAGTATGACACAGGGAACCGTGAAATGGTTCAACGAAGACAAGGGCTTCGGCTTCATCGCTCCTGATGGAGCCTCGAATGACGTGTTCGTCCACTACAGCGAAATTCGCGGTGACGGCTACCGGACACTGACCGAAAACCAGCGCGTCCAGTTCGACATCGAACAGGGCAACAAGGGTCCGCAGGCAGTCGGAGTGACGGCCGTCTAGCGAGTACATCGTTCGTTGTGGGCTGGCGGTTTTCCGCCAGCCCACAATGCATTTCGGACCCGTTGAGGTGCCCCTGGCGTACACTGGGGGTATCGGCGGTACGTCGCGCACGATGATCTTTTCCGTGTGCATCGCCGATTCGAAGTAACCGGCCGCTTTCGGCGGCTGAGACAGGACCGTCCTATGACCGCTCAAGTTGGCTACGCCGAACCGAGCACCCGCACCACCCGACCGCTGAAGACGCCGCGGCTGAGGTTGAAGCCCAAAGCGCCCGCAACGGGCTACGTCGATGGCGCCTGGTGGCCGCACAGCGATGACCTTGCGCGTGAACTGCCCGACCTGCTGGCCGTGCTATCGGTGCGGTTGGGACCCATTTCCCAGGTGATGTACAACCTCGACGATTGGCCCGATGTGCCGGCACGGATTGGTTCGGTTCGCCTCGACGGGTACCGAAGACAACCGGACCACACCATTGAGGTGCTGGGCCATACCGGCGGCAGAATCACGTTGCTCGTCGTGCCCACGCTTTTTGACCCCGACCACGCGCACGAGACGTTGATGACCGCGGCAGCGCCCGACAACACGTCGTCGACCGACGCGCTGCTCGAGATCAGCGAGGCCGACCGCGAAATTCGCGACCAAACGGCAGTCAACGAGCGGCGGTGGCTGTCAGGAGCCGGCGCGAAATAGCCCGGCTGTCAACGCTTCTTGTGCTGAAAGACCGCCTCGGTGGACGACTCGGCACGGGCGGCCGCCTTGGCGTGCTTGGCGGCGCGCTTTTCCTTCAGGGTCTTTCCGGACTTCTTGCTCATGGATTGTCGAGGAGACTTGTCAGACATCGCCGGCCCTTCATCGTGGGGCCCGAGTGGTCCCGCCTGACCTGACACTACGCCACCGCGGTGTAGCGTCAACAGATCAACGCTGACCGGATGAAGTTTAGGAAGCGCCGCCTTTGGGGAAAACCGTCACGGACACACCCGGCCTCGTCCGGACGGACCAATAGGACATCCATTGGCAATTACCGACATTGCCGCGTATGCGCATCTGAGTAGGACGGACATCGAGGCCCTCGGTGAGGAACTCGACGCGATCCGCCGCGACATCGAAGAGTCGCTCAATGCGCGCGACGCGACCTATATCCGACGCACCATCGGCTTCCAGCGAACGCTTGAGGTCTTGGCGCGCCTGATCATCGGCGCCAGCCGGTCACGGGCGGGCTGGCTGTTGGGCACGGCGGGCCTGGCCTACGCCAAGAGCGTCGAGAACATGGAAATCGGCCACAACGTCGGCCACGGCCAATGGGACTGGATGAACGACCCGGAGATCCACTCGAACACCTGGGAGTGGGACATGGTCGCGCTCTCCTCGCAGTGGCGCTACTCGCACAACTACCGCCATCACGTGTTCAGCAACATCGTCGGCGTCGACGACGACCTTGGCTTCGGCGTCATTCGGATCACCCGCGACCAGCCGTGGCAGCCCCAGCACCTCGTGCAGCCGCTTCGGAACCTGTTGCTGGCAGCGGTTTTCGAGTGGGGTATCGCACTTCACGGCGTGCATTCCGAGCATGACCGACATGCTCCGGACACCCAGAAGATCTCCGAGGCCCGGATGGAGCTCGTCACCAAGATCGCCCGCCAGGCCGTCAAAGACTACGTGGTCGTGCCGGCGTTGAGCCGATCCCGTTGGCGCAGAACGCTGGGCGCCAACGTAACGGCGAACCTGCTGCGCAACCTGTGGGCCTACCTGGTGATCTTCTGCGGGCACTTTCCCGACGGCGCGGAGAAGTTCACCGCCGACGTACTCAAGGACGAGACCCGCGGCGACTGGTATCTGCGGCAGATGCTTGGCGCGGCGAACTTCAACGCCGGCCGAGTGCTGGCGTTTTCCAGCGGACACCTCTGCTACCAGATCGAACATCATCTGTTTCCCGATCTGCCGAGCAACCGGCTGCCCGAGGTGTCGGTGCGGGTGAGGGCGCTGTGTAAGAAGTACGACCTGCCCTACACCACCGGATCGCTTGCCCGCCAATACTTCCTGACGTTGCGCACCATCCACAAACTCGCGTTGCCCGACCGGTTCCTGCGCGCCACGAGCGACGATGCGCCCGAGACGGCTTCAGAGCGCAAGTTCGTTAGGGCAGCACGGTCTTCATCAGCATGACGTTGTACGCCGACCACAGCGAGAGGTTGTAGTACAGCTCCTTTCCGGTGGACCACGGATGCAGGAACGGTGCGTAGATGCCGCCGGGGAAGTCCCACGACCGCACGAGCAACCGCTCGGGGCTCCACGGCCCCTGCGGTGCGGGCGCGGTTCTGGCGACGATGTCGTTGGCGCCGTTGCCGTACAACACCAGGTACTGGTTGAGGTACGTGTTGTACTGCGCCGACATCTCGCTCACCGGCGCCGGGATCACCGGTGTGGCCGCGGCCGGATCGCCGGGCACCCACGCGTTGGCGGCCGAACTCCAGTACTCGTACTTGCGAAGGTCTGGCACGTAGGCGGGAAGTACGCGGGAGACGAACGCGGGTCCGCCGCGCCCGGACGGTGTGCCGAACGAGTAGATGTACGGGTCGCCGGGTCCGGGCTTGAGGAACGCGCCTTGTTGGAAGTTCTGGTTTCCCGGGGCGTATTTGACGTCCGGGACGGCGTTTTCGGCGGCGGGGCGCACGCTGTCGGGGTAGATGCCCCAATGTTCGCCGTTGTCGGGGGACACCGCGATCGCCGAGTAGTTGGTGGTCCAGCGGCCGTCGCCGTCCCAGCTCTTGATCGACATGAAGTTGAGGTACTGCTTGCCGCCCACCGCGATACCCGCGGTCGGGATCATCCCCTTCTCCTCGGGCGCCCACTTGACGCCGGGAAGGATCGCCTTGGAGATGTTGGGCCGCAACATCGGTGACCCCGAATAGTTGCTGGCCAGAACGCCGTTGGGCACGGCGACGGTGTTGGACAGGGTGCCGTCCTGGCTGCGGAACAGCACGTTGTAACGCCACTGCTGGCCACGCACGCTGCAGTAGCCGTAGGTGTCGCCGAAGGCCATCAGCACCTGGCGGTTGGCGGGATCGCCGTTGTCCCACATAATCCCGAGATCGGTGCCGGTGATCGCGAACCGTTCGATGGTCTTGTTGGGGCTGTCGGGCCCGGTCACCCACCCGACCAGCGAGGTGCCCGGCGGCGACGGTGGCGGCGGTGGCGCCGGGGCAGGGGCCACGGTGTTGGCGTCGGGCACGGCCGGAGCGGGCTGCACAGCGGCCTGCTGCTGTAGCGGCGCAGAGATCTGGCCCAGGCTCGGCAGCGGCGCGTCGTCGTTGGCGCCGTCGGGGCGCTGGCCGACCGGTCGACGGTTCAGCCCGGGCAGCAGTGGGGTTTCTTCGGCGTTGTTGGCCGCGGGAGGCTGGGCCGCCGCGGCCGCACCCGTGCACGGTTCGGCGTTGGCCGGTGCCGCGACGCCGAGCGTGGCGATCAACCCGATCGCAGCCGCCGACGCCACCGAGAGCGTTGGTATACGTCGACGCGGCGACATGTCACACCTTCCGGGCGGACGTCGCAGAGACGTCGTTTCAACATTTGGGGCTGATGTGACGATAGTGACCAATGATCTTGTTGTGCCCGCTGAGTTGCAATGGATATGCGTCCGTGACCGTGTCGCAACCCGGTTCGCCGTGTCCCTTTTCGCGAGGCGTACACCAGGGTCGCGATCGCCCGCCCGACAACGACCCTGGTGTACGTGTCGCGAGGGCGGGGAGGCGTCTACGCGTTTACGGCGTCAGCGCACGACGATCGTGTGCTCGCCGCGCGGCACCAACTCGCCGATCACCGGCGCGCCCGGGATCTCCCCGGCGATCAACAGCCCGCCCGACGTCTGCGCATCGGCGAGCAACAGCGCCTCATCCTCGTCGACCGCGTCCAGATCGACATGCGGGCGGACCCAGTCGAGGTTGCGCTTGGTGCCGCCGCTGACATACCCGGCCGCCAACGCCTCGCGCGCCCCGTCGATGTAGCGCACCGCGTTCGCGTCGAGCACCGCGGTCACGCCGCTGGCCCGCGCCAACTTGTGCAGATGACCCAGCAGCCCGAAACCCGTGACGTCCGTGGCGCATTCGACGTCGGCCGCCAAAGCCGCTTGCGCCGCACGGTCGTTCAGCGTCGTCATCACGTCGATGGCCTCGGCGAAGCGCTCACCGGTGTTCTTGTGCCGGCTGTTGAGCACCCCGATACCCAGCGGTTTGGTCAACGACAGCGGTAGCCCCGGCTTGGCGGAGTCGTTGCGCAACAACCGGTTCGGGTCGGCGATACCGGTGACCGCCAGGCCGTATTTCGGTTCGGGGTCGTCGACGCTGTGCCCACCCGCCAGATGACAGCCCGCGAGACCGCAGACGTCCATGCCGCCGCGCAACGCCTCGGCCGCCAGCTCGAACGGCAGCACATCGCGCGGCCAGCCCAGCAGGTTGACCGCGACGACGGGTCGCCCACCCATCGCGTACACATCCGACAGCGCGTTGGCCGCGGCGATGCGGCCCCAGTCGTAGGCGTCGTCGACGACCGGCGTGAAGAAGTCCGTCGTCGCGATCAGCGCCGTATCGCCGTCAATGCGCACCGCCGCCGCGTCGTCGCCGTCCTCCAGACCGACCAGCAGTTCGCCGACCGGGTCGCGCGGCGCCGCCAGCGTCAGCCCGCGCACCACGTCCTCCAACTCGCCGGGCGGGATCTTGCACGCGCAGCCGCCGCCGTGGGCGTACTGGGTCAGTCGATAGGTCATGGCTCCATGCTGCCCTGGCATGATCGGAGCCGGGCAGGGAGGCGTATCTGGTCTGGTGACCGGCACGGTCTTCAAAATCGTTGAGCGGCAGATTCTGTCGCTGGCGGGTTCGATTCCCGTCCGCCTCCGCCACCCGTAACGCCAGGTCAGATCCACACCAGTTGGCCGTCGTCGCGCAGTTGCGCGCCGTCGGAGGCCGGGTGGTCACGCAGCCGGCCGTCGTGCATGAGGTGGCAGACCGGCACGTCGAACTTCACCACCGCCACGTCGGAGACGATGCGCCGATGGCACCGCCACCACACCGCCTCGCTGCACATCATGGCCGTGCGCTGGGTTTTCGCCTGCTCGAGCAGCTCGGCCAGCGCTTCGCCGAACTCCTCGGTGCGGGTGTAGGCGGCGTAGGCGGCGAACTGCTTGACCCGCCACCAGGTGTCCTCGGGTTCGGTGTCGGCGGGCAGCCGTCGGCGACCACCCAGGCGGGCGTCCCAGCGGTAGTCCAGCCCGGCGTCGGCGGCCCACGCGGTGATCGCGCCGGTCTCCACGTCGGGGTTGTGGCGGCTGTTGGGGTAGCGGCGGATGTCGACCAGCGCCTCGACCTCGGCGTCGGTCAACAGCTGCGACAGCTCAGCCTTGTCGAGCTTCCCGTGGCCCACCGAGATCAACACTTCTTCTGTGTACCCGAGGAGCGGCTTGTCATGATGGCCTCATGCCCCAGCGATTTCGGCGCGCTAACGCCCCCTCAGCGTCCGTAAGCGCGCCCAAATCGCAAGATCCGCGCCGCCAGGTGCCGCGCACCGACGCGCTGCTGGCCGACCCGCGGCTGGTCGACGCCTCGCGGACGCTGGGCCGCACGCTGGTCAAGTCCGTCATCGCCGACGCCCAGCAGCGCGCGCGGGCGGGCACGATCGCGCCCGAGCACGTGGCCGACTACGCCGTCGCCGCGCTGCCCAGCAGTGCGGCGAGCCTGCGCCCGGTGATCAACGCGACCGGCGTCGTCGTGCACACCAACCTCGGGCGCGCGCCGTTGTCGCAGGCCGCGGTCGACGCGATGGTCACCGCCGCGGGCGCCACCGACGTCGAGTTCGACCTCGCGACGGGACGGCGTGCGCGACGCGGGCGCGGCGCGTTGGAAGCCTTGGCCGCGGCCGTCCCGACCGCAGGCGGAGTCCACGTCGTCAACAACAACGCCGCCGCGCTGCTGCTCACCGCGATGGCGCTGGCGCCGGGCAAGGAGATCGTGGTCAGCCGCGGCGAGCTGATCGAGATCGGCGACGGCTTCCGGCTGCCCGAGCTGATGGAGTCCACCGGCGCGCGGTTCCGCGAGGTCGGCACCACCAACCGCACCCACCTGCGCGACTACACCGACGCCATCGGCGCCGACACCGGTTTCGTGCTCAAAGTGCACCCGTCGAACTATCTGGTGAGCGGATTCACCTCTGCGGTAAGCGTTTCCGAGCTCACCGGCCTCGGGGCGCCACTGGTCGTCGACATCGGCTCGGGGCTGCTGAACCCGCATCCGCTGCTGCCCGACGAACCCGATGCGACGTCGGTTCTGCGCGACGGCGCCGACCTCGTCACCGCGAGCGGCGACAAGCTGCTCGGGGGCCCGCAGGCCGGGGTGCTGTTCGGCTCGACGGAGCTGATCGAGCGGCTGCGACGGCATCCGGCGGCGCGGGCGCTGCGCGTCGACAAGCTGACGTTGGCGGCGCTGGAGGCGACGCTGAAGGGCCCGCCGTCGCCGGTGGCCGAGGCGCTCGACGTCGACGTGGTCTCGTTGCGCGAACGTGCGGCGCGGTTGGCCGCGCAGTTGCCCGACGCCCGGGCGGTGGACTGTGTCGCCGCGGTGGGCGGTGGCGGCGCGCCGGGTGTCGAATTACCCAGTGCCGCAGTGAGTCTGCCGGAGTCATGCACGGCGCCGCTGCGGATGGGTCGCCCGGCGGTGGTGGGCCGGTTGGAGAACGGCCGGTGCCTGCTGGATTTGCGCACGGTGCGGCCGGACGACGACGACGTGCTGGTGCGTGCGGTGCGGGCATGTCTGTCATAGCCACCGCGGGCCACGTCGACCACGGGAAGTCGACGCTGGTGCAGCGGCTCACCGGGATGTGGCCGGACCGGCTGGCCGAGGAAGAACGCCGCGGGCTGACGATCGAGCTCGGCTACGCGTGGACGCAGATCGAAGGTCGGCAGTTCGCGTTCGTCGACGTGCCCGGCCATGAGCGGTTCGTGGCCAACATGCTCGCCGGCGTCGGGCCGGTACCGGCGGTGATGTTCGTCGTCGCGGCGACCGAGGGCTGGATGCCGCAGACCGAGGAGCATCTCGCGGCGGTGCAGGCGTTGGATGTGCGGCACATCATGGTGGTGATCAGCAAGGCCGACCTGGCTGATCCAGCTTCGGCGATAGCTGCTGTGCGGCAACGGCTTCCAGATGCGCCCGTCGTACTGGGCACCGATCTGGATGCGGTCCGAGCTTCGCTGGTGGAGCTGGCCGCGCAGTTACCAGCGCCCGACGCCGACGCGGATGTGCGGCTGTGGGTGGACCGGGCGTTCACGATCCGCGGGGCGGGCACGGTCGTCACCGGGACGCTGGCGGCGGGCACGGTGCGGGTCGGCGACGAACTCGAGCACGCGGGGCGACGCTATACCGTGCGGGGGTTGGAGTCGCTTTCGCGGGCCCAAACATCCGTTTCGGCGGTGGCGCGCGTCGCGGTGAACCTGCGCGGGCTGGACCACCGCGATATCGGCCGCGGCGACACCCTGCGCACACCGGGCGCGTGGCTCGACACCGCCGAAGCGGACGTTTCGGTGCGGGCGATGGCGGAGTTGCACCGAAACCTGGTGCTGCACATCGGCTCTGCAGCAGTACCCGTCCAGGTGCGGCCACTGGGCACTACCGCGGCGCGGCTGCGGCTGGCGCGGCCGTTGCCGTTGCGCATCGGCGACGTCGGGCTGTTGCGCGACCCCGGTCAGCATCTGATCGTGGCGGGCATCTCGGTGCTCGACGTCCGGCCGCCGCCGCTGCGTCGGCGGGGTGCCGCGCGAGCGCGGGCCGAGGAGTTGGCGTCCGGGCGCGCGAGGCCGCCGGTGTGTGCGCGAGAAGACGAGTTGCGCGCCATGGGCTTTGCCGTGGACGGTCTGCGGATCGGCGAGTGGGTGGTCGATCCCGCCTGGTGGGCGCAGCAACGTCGGCAGGTGTCGGAGGCCGTCGAACGGTGGTCGACCGAGCACGACATCGCCGCGGGCATGCCGTTGGAGACGCTGCGGCAGGAACTGGAGCTGCCCGCCGTGGAACTGGTGACCGCGCTGCTCGACGGGACGGGCCTGGTGGTCGCCGACGGGGTGGTGCGGCGGACGGGCGCGACGTTGCCGCCGCGGGTCGACGAGGCGGTGCGCACGGTCGAAAAGTGGTTGGCGGCAGAGCCGTTTCGCGCGCCGGAGGCCGATCAGCTCAGCGAGCTGCGGCTCGGCCCGCGGGAACTGGCGGCGGCCATTCGTGCGGAACGGTTGACGCGCATCGCCGAGGGCGTCGTGCTCGGCGCCGACGCGTTCGATCGGGCGGCAGAGATACTGCAGACTCTGCCGCAGCCGTTCACCGTCGCCGAAGCCAAGCGGGCGTTGAACACGACCCGCCGCGTCGCGGTGCCGCTGCTGGAACAGCTCGACAAGCAGCGGCGTACCCGTCGCGCCGCGGACGGCACCCGCACGGTGCTCTAGCCCTTTGCCGCGCTCACGCGGCCGAGCATGCCCAAAGGGACGTTTGGGCGCCATAGGCCCGGGTACGCCGCCCCGAAAGGAGGAGCAACCATGGCCGACACCAAGACGGGCAACATCGTCGACGACATCATCACCGACCACCGCGAGTTCGAAAGCGTGTTCACCGAGATCGAGTCCGCTGGCGATCCCCGCACCCAACCTGAACTTGTCGAGCACGTGATCGCGGGCATCGTGCGCCACGCCGTCGCCGAGGAACAGTTCGTCTACCCGGCGGCCCGCGAGAAGCTGCCCGACGGCGACAAGATCGTCGAGCACGAGATCGAGGAGCACTCGCAAGCCGAAGAGGTGATGAAGGACATCGAGAAGGCCGGCACCGACGACCCGAAGTACGACGACCTGGTTCGCAAGCTGATCGCCGACATCCGCCATCACATCGAAGACGAAGAAGAAGATCTGCTGCCCCGGCTTCGCGACGCCTCCACCGCCGAAGAGCTGGGCGAACTCAGCGAAAAGTTCTACCAGGCCAAGAAGCTCGCGCCCACCCGGCCGCACCCGCTCGCACCCGACACGCCACCGGCCAACAAGATCTTGGGTCCGGGTGCCGGGCTGGTCGACCGCCTGCGCGACGCGCTCACCGGACGCAATACCTGACCAAGAACCCGCGAAGCCCCTACCCGTGGTTTGATCGAGGGACCGCCGGGTAGGGAGAGCTTCATGGAGATCAAGAAACTGTTCCAGTCGTGGCCGGTGTATCGGCAGTTGACGGGGCAGGATCCAACGGGTCGCGGCCGGGCCGCCCAGTCCAAACTCAGCGCCGAGCTCACCCCGCGCACCGTCGACGCCGACCGTGTCGCGCGCTCGGTCTGCCCGTTCTGCGCGGTCGGCTGTGCCCAGAACGTCTACGTCAAAGACCGCAAAGTCATCCAGATCGAGGGCAACCCGGAAAGCCCGATCTCCCGAGGTCGATTGTGCCCCAAAGGATCTGCCAGCAAGCAGCTCGTCACCGGCCCGCAGCGGCTGACCAAGGTGCGCTACCGCCCGCCGTATGGCACCGAATGGCAGGAACTCGACCTCGACACCGCCATGGACATGGTCGCCGACCGGGTGCTCGACGCCCGCGAGAAGGGCTGGCAGCAGTTCGACGCCGACCGCAACACGCTGCGCCGCACCATGGGAATCGCCAGCCTCGGCGGCGCCACGCTGGACAACGAAGAGAACTATCTGATCAAGAAGCTCTTCACCGCCTTGGGCGCTCTGCAGATCGAGAACCAGGCCCGTATTTGACACAGCGCCACGGTTCCCGGTCTGGGAGCCTCCTTCGGTCGCGGCGGAGCGACGGACTATCAGCAAGACCTCGCCAACTCTGACTTCATCGTCATCATGGGCTCGAACATGGCCGAAGCCCATCCGGTCGGGTTCCAGTGGGTGGTCGAGGCCAAGCTGAAAGGCGCGCGCGTCGTGCACATCGACCCGCGGTTCACCCGCACCAGCGCGCTGGCCGACCAGTACGTCCCGCTGCGCGCGGGCACCGACATCGCGTTCCTCGGCGGGGTGATCAACTACATCCTTTCCAACGAGCTGGATTTCCGCGAGTACGTCACCGCCTACACCAACGCGTCGTTCCTGGTCGACGAACGGTACCGGGACGCCGAGGATCTGGACGGCCTGTTCAGCGGCTACGACACCGAGACCGCCTCCTACGATCCCTCGACCTGGCAGTACCAGACCACGGGCTCAGAAGAGGGCGGCGCAGAGCACAAGGAGAAGGCCGCACCCGAACGGCACGGCTCCGGCGGCGCACCACTCGAATCCACCCAACAGATACCGTCGGATCCGACGCTGCAGGACCCGAACTGCGTCTACCAGATCCTCAAACGCCACTACGCCCGCTACACCCCCGAGATGGTGGAGCGCGTCTGCGGGGTGCCCGCCGAGCAGTTCCTCGAGATCGCTCGGGCATGGACGGAAAACTCTGGGCGAGAACGGACTTCGGCGCTGGTGTACAGCGTCGGCTGGACGCAGCACTCGGTGGGAGCGCAGTACATCCGCGCGGGTTCGATCATCCAGCTGCTACTCGGCAACATCGGCAGGCCCGGCGGCGGCGTGATGGCGTTACGCGGACACGCCAGCATCCAGGGGTCCACCGACGTACCGACGTTGTTCAACCTGCTACCCGGATACCTCGCGATGCCCGAGGCGGGCCATGAGTCACTGTCCGACTACCTCGACGACATCATGGGCAGCTACCAAAAAGGGTTCTGGCGCAACGCCGATACCTACATGGTGTCGTTGCTCAAGGAGTACTGGGGCGACGCGGCGACCGCGGACAACGACTACTGCTTCGACTACCTGCCCCGCATCAACGGCGACCATGGCACCTACCGCACCGTGATGGATATGGTCGACGGCAAGGTCTTCGGCTACTTCCTGCTGGGCCAGAACCCCGCGGTGGGCTCGGCGCACGGCCGGTTGCAGCGGCTCGGCATGGCCAACCTGGATTGGCTGGTGGTCCGTGAGCTCGTCGAGATCGAAAGCGCCACGTTCTGGAAGGACGGCCCGGAGATCGAGACGGGCGAGATCAACCCGCAGACCTGCCGCACCGAGGTGTTTCTGTTCCCGGCGGCCTCGCATGTGGAGAAGTCGGGCACGTTCACCCAGACCCAGCGGATGCTGCAGTGGCGCGAGCAGGCCGTCGAACCGCCCGGCGATGCCCGCTCCGAGTTGTGGTTCTTCTACCACTTGGGCCGCCGGCTGCGCGAAAAGCTCGCCGGCTCAACCGATGAGCGCGACCGGCCGCTGCTGGACCTGGCCTGGGACTACGCGATGGAGGGCGACGAGCCCTCCGCCGAGGACGTGTTGCGCCGCATCAACGGTGTGGACCTGACCACCGGCCGCGCGGTCGACGGCTACACCGAGCTCAAGGCCGACGGCAGCACCCTCTGCGGCTGCTGGATCTACAGCGGCGTGTACGCCGACGACATCAACCAGGCGGCGCGGCGCAACCCGCACACCGACCACGGCCCGCCCGCCGAGTGGGGCTGGACCTGGCCGATGAACCGGCGGGTGCTCTACAACCGCGCCTCGGCCGATCCGCAAGGCCGACCCTGGAGCGAACGCAAGAAGCTCGTCTGGTGGGATCCCGACGCCGGTGAGTGGACCGGTTACGACGTACCGGATTTCGAGAAGACGAAACCCCCGGACTACCGGCCGGATCCGGACGCCATCGGGGTGGAGGCACTACGGGGCGACGACGCGTTCGTCATGCAGGCCGACGGTAAGGGCTGGCTGTTCGCTCCCAGCGGCGTGCTCGACGGTCCATTGCCGACGCACTACGAACCGCACGAATCGCCGGTGCGCAACGCGCTGTACCAGCAGCAGGGCAACCCGGCGCGCAAGGTGTACGGCCGCGCCGACAACCCGTCGAACCCCTCGCCACCGGAACCCCACGGCGAAGTGTTCCCGTACGTGTTCACCGCCGCGCGGCTCACCGAGCACCACACCGCGGGCGGTATGAGCCGGCAGCTGCCCTATCTCAGCGAGCTGCAGCCGGCATTGTTCGTGGAGGTGTCGCCGCAACTTGCTGAGCTGCGCGGACTTTCGCACATGGACTGGGCGCACGTCATCACGAGCCGCACCGCGGTGGACGCCCGCGTACTCGTCACCGAGCGGATGCGACCGCTGCGCATCGAAGACCGGGTGGTGCACCAGATCTGGATGCCGTATCACTGGGGGCATGTCGGGTTGATCGACGGCGACGTGGTCAACGATCTGCTCGGCGTGGTCGCCGACCCGAACGTGTTCATCCAGGAAAGCAAGGTCGCGACGTGCGACATCCAGCCGGGCCGGCGGCCGCGCGGAGTCGAATTGCTGGGGTATATAGCGGAATACCGGCGTCGGGCCGGTGTCACGGCCGAGACCGGTACCGAGGTGGACACCACGAAACCCGCCGACGAGCACACCGAGGAGGCGCCATGACCGCCTACGACGAACAACCGCGGGTCGGCTTCTTCACCGACACCTCGGTCTGCATCGGCTGCAAAGCGTGCGAGGTGGCGTGCAAGGAATGGAACGCGGTGCCCGACGACGGGTACAACCTGCTGGGCACGTCGTTCGACAACACCGGTGAGCTCGGGGCGAACTCGTGGCGGCATGTCGCGTTCATCGAGCAGCCGCCAGTCGACCCGCCAGTTGACCTGGGAATGCCGGGATTTGAGCGGCCGGGTGATACATCAGGGGCAGAGACCCGCACCGACTTCCGCTGGTTGATGAGCAGCGACGTGTGCAAGCACTGCACCCACGCCGGCTGCCTGGATGTCTGCCCGACGGGCGCGCTGTTCCGCACAGAGTTCGACACCGTCGTTGTGCAGCAAGACATCTGCAACGGCTGCGGGTACTGCGTGTCGGGCTGCCCCTACGGGGTGATCGAACGTCGCGAGGGCGACGGGCGCGCCTGGAAGTGCACGCTGTGCTACGACCGGCTGGGCGACGGGCTCGAACCGGCGTGCGCCAAAGCCTGCCCGACCGACTCGATCCAGTTCGGGGTGCTCGACGAGCTGCGGGAGCGAGCTGCGTTGCGGGTGGCCGACTTACACGAACGCGGCGTCACCGAGGCGCGGCTGTACGGGGAGAATCCCGATGACGGCGTGGGCGGCAACGGCGCGTTCTTCCTGCTGCTCGACGAGCCGGAAGTCTATGGGTTGCCACCTGATCCGGTGGTGCCGACGCGCGACGCCCCGGCGATGTGGCGCTACGCGGGCATCGCCGCCTCGGCGATGGTGGGCATCGCGGTGTCCGCGTTCGCGGGGTGGCGGCGATGAAAGAGCAGCTGAACGTACCGCGCGCGGAGTTCCGCTCCTACTACGGCAAGCAGATCCTCAAGACACCCGTATGGGACTGGCGGATCGCGGCGTACCTGTTCGCCGGCGGGTTGTCGGGCGGTTCGGCGATGCTCGGTGCGGGCGCGGATCTGACGGGTCTGCCTGGGTTGCGCAAGGTTTCGCGGATCGGCGCGCTGGTGAGCGTGTTGGCGAGTTTGGTTTTTCTCATCGCGGATCTGGGCCGACCGGAGCGCTTCCACCACATGCTGCGGGTGGCCAAACCGAGTTCGCCGATGAGCGTGGGCACCTGGATCCTGTCGGCGTACGGACCGGGCGCAGGGGTGGCCGCGGTGGCCGAGATGATGCCAAAGCGGCTACGGCGCACCTGGCTCGGCCGGTGGGTGGAGCGGTTGGCGCGACCGGCGGGATTGGGTGCGGCGGCGACGGCTCCGGCGGTGGCGTCGTACACCTCAGTTCTGTTGTCGCAGACGGCGGTTCCGGCGTGGAAGGAGGCGCACCCGTATCTGCCGTTCGTGTTCGTCGGCTCGGCGGCGGCCAGCGGTGGCGGGCTCGGGATGCTGCTGGCGCCGGGCGACGAAACCGGCCCGGCTCGGCGGATGGCCGTCGTCGGCGCGGCGCTGGAGGTCACCGCGTCGCAGGCGATGGTGAAGCGGATGGGTGTGGCCGCCGAGGTGTATGCGTCGGGCAGGCCGCGCCGGTTTCGCCAGTTGTCGGAAGTGCTGACGGTCGGCGGCGCGGTTGGCGCGCTGATTGGTGGACGCCGTGCGGTGACGGCGGCGTCGGGGGCGGCGCTGCTGGTAGGCAGCGCGCTGCAGCGGTTCGCGGTGTTCGAGGCGGGTGTGGAGTCCACGCACGACCCGAAATATGTTGTGGTGCCGCAACGGGAGCGGGTGGAGGCGGGGCAGCGCGCCCACGTCTGAACGACGCGCCCTGAGCGACGCGCTGCTCCGGGGACCACTTCTCAAAGTGCCCAGCTATGAGCGAATTTTTCGCTGTAGTCGCTACGCCGTGTCGTAGTTGAGCGAATTTTTCGCTGCTAGCCGGGCAAAAATCCAACCGTCCCCCGGGGAGGCGACACCGCCACACCGGGTCGGACCGCGCTTACTGACCCTCTTCGGGTTCAGTCGGCGTCGTCGTCACGGTCGTAGTGGTCGTCGTCTCCGTGGTCGGGGACGTCGTCGTGGCCGGGCTCTCGGTCGTGGTCGGGCTGGTGGTCTCGGCCGGCGGCGTTTCGGTGCCCGGCGAGGTCGTGCCCGCGGGCGGCACCGGAGCCCCCGGCGAGGTCTCGGTCACCGTCGTGGTGTCCGTGGTCGGCGGGGCCTCGGTTGCCGGTGCCAGCACACCGCACGCGACGCGGCTGCCGGCGTCGCCGGTGGACAGCGTCTCGGCGTCCGGACCGGGCACCCCGTTGACGGTGTAGCGCGGCGGGATGTTGGCGAAGTTGTCGGGCTGCTCGTGCAGCATCAACGCGGAGCCTTGCGCCGTGCGCAGGTCATCGACGGTGAACGCGTCGGACGTGGCCACCAGGCGCGCCGTTCCGTCCGAGCGCACCTCGACCGGGGTCAGGTCGCCCGCAGCCGGGTGGTCGGTGGCCTGTCCGCGCATGTGCAGGTGCCCGCCGGCGGAGAGGAAGTCGCCGGGTTCCCCGCCGTCCGGCGCGACGGAGTTCGGTTCGCATCTGCCGAATTCGTGGATGTGGAAGCCGTGGAAACCGGGCGTCAGGACGCCGCCTTCGGTGGTCTCGAAGGTAATGGTGGCGAAGTCGTCGGTGAACTCGATCGTCGCGTTGGCGACCGTGGTGCCGTCGGCGGTTTTCAGATCAGTGGTGATCGTTTCGGCACCTGGCGCGGGACTGGTGGTGGTGGGCGAGGTGGTTTCCTGGTCGGCGCCCTGGGTGTCGCAAGCACTCAACATGGCGATCGCGAGAGGTGCGGCGAGGGCGGCGGCAGCTGCGGTTTTCGACTTGGACATGGGGGGCGCGTACCCGAAACAAGATCTTTCAATCCTCGCAGACGAATGTGTGCTGGCAAGCTGCAGAGATGACCGAGTCGTCGCGGCTGGTGCTGCTCGTTTCGCTGGTGGCCACCACCGGGTTGGCGATCGTACTAGGGGTCACCGATCCGGCCGAACCGTTGTTCTACCCGACCCGGTTCCTCATCTGGAACCTGGTGCTGGCGTGGATTCCGATGGGCTTCGCGGCAGGGTTCGCCGCGGTGCGCCGGCGGGTCTGGTTGATCCCGCTGGGACTGGTGTGGCTGGCGTTTCTGCCCAACGCCCCTTATCTGGTGACCGATCTGGTGCACCTGGGTGAAGGCGTCGAATTGTGGCGGCACGTCCTGCAGTACGGGGTGGCGGCGTGGACCGGCATCGTCCTCGGGACGGTGTCGCTGTATCTGGTGCATCGACGGATCGAGCGTGAGTTCGGCCTGCTGGTCGGCTGGACGGCGGCGATCGTCTCGGTGGGGTTGTGCGCGATCGGCGTCGTGATCGGACGCTTCCAGCGGTGGAACTCGTGGAATCTGCTGACGCACCCGGAGGCGGTGGCGGCGTCGACGCTGGATTGGGTGCGCTCGCCGTTCGCGTACGTGCAGTCAACGGGGGTGGCGGTCGCGGTGGCGGCGTTCTTCGGGTTGGCGTATCTGACGGTGTGGTCGCTGGCCGCGTCGGGCCGGCGCGATTAGCGACGCTCGAAGTGCTGATAATCCTTGGGCGTGCGCCAGTGGCCACCCCAACGCCAGCCGCGCTCGGTGAAGGCGAGCACGGTGGGATCGCCGTCGTGCAGAAGACCCGGGTCGATGCGGTTGCGGTCCAGGTAGACCTCGGCGTTGTCGGGCTGGAAGTCGCCTGCGGAGTCGATGTACGGGTTGATCAGCGGGTTGAGGTCGATAGCGCGGCCGTAGGCATGCCATGACCATTGGCCGCTGCCCGGGATGTCGCGGCAGTTGAACGCCGACGTGTTGTTGTCGCGCATGGACAGCTCGTCGTCGGCGTTGGGATAGCGCTCGACGGTGTGCATCTTCTCGATGGGATAGTGCAGCCGATACAGCTCCTCGAAGATCTCGACGACCTCGGCCACCAGGTCCTCGTGCACGATCAGCTCGCCGCGGTGGATCTGGTCGTCGAAACCGATGTGGTCGATCTCGACCCGTCTAAGCCGCTCCGGGGCGAGCGGACAATCCGGGCGCCAACTCGGTCCGAGCTCGGCGGCCGTCACCGGGTGGACGGCCGGGGGAGGCGGGGTCGGCGGCGGCGGCGGGCTCGGTGGTGGTGGGGCGGCCGGGACGACGGTCGACGACGACGGCGTTGCCGAGGGTGCAGGCGCGGATTCGGCGCTGCACTGCGCAAGCACGACGGCCGCGGTGGTGGCCATCACCAGTGTGGCCAGGCGCCGTCGTACTCGCATGGGCCAATGTATCGCGGTTCGGCCGCCCCCTTCATTCGCGACTGTGCACTTTCATACGGTCCGAGCGGCGCGTCGCGTATGAGACGGCACTGTCGCGGCCACCCTCGCAGAGGGGACAGGGATTTGACTTGGACAGCTGTCCAGGAAGCGAAACACGGTCACGCCGATGACCCGCATTCACTAGGCTCCCGGTGTCAGCGTCGCTCGCGGATCGGAGAGCTCATCATGGATAACCGTGCCTACGCCCGTGCGAGCGAAGCGGCTCGCGCGCAGGAGATCGAAGAGGACGCGCGTCGGCTCCGCGAGTTCGACACGTTCGCGAAATTCTCCGACAAGGACCTCAAGCGTCTGGTGTCAGCGGCGCACCGCACGTCGACGTCGAACCCGTGGCCGCTGATCCAGGAGCAGACGCCCTCGGACGCCTGCTACATCCTGCTCGACGGAGAAGCGGGGGTCTACGTCGGCCATGACCGCATCGCGGTGGTCGGGCCCGGCGAGGTCATCGGCGAGTCGGTGCTGCGCGGATCGCTGCGCAACGCGACGGTGACGACGATGGGTCGCGCCGCGGTGCTGCACATCGCGCGCGACGATCTGCGGCGCCTGCTTGACGAGATGCCGGCATTGCGCGAAACGATGGATCAGACTGTGGCGCGGCACGTCCCGGGCGCCGCACCCGACGGGTCGGGTTAACCGTTTCTGGTGCCCGAGGTTTGATGCGAAGGTCAGCGCGGGTACATCGGGTCGATGGAACGGCTCACCGCGTTCGACGCCAGCATGCTCTACGCCGAGTCGACTTCGGTTCCGCTGCATGTGTGTTCGATCGCGGAGTTGGACCCGTCGACGATCCCCGGCGGCTACAGCTTTGACGGCCTTCGCAGCCGCCTGGCGTCGCGGATGGGGGCGTTACCGGAGTTGCGAGCAAAGCTCGCGAACAGTCAGCTGAACCTCGATCATCCGGTGTGGGTGGAGGACACCGAGCTGGACGTGTCGCAGCATCTGCACCGGATCGCGCTGCCCGCGCCGGGTGGTCGCCGAGAACTGTCCGAGGTCTGCGGGCGCATCGCGTCGATTCCGCTGGATCGCAGCAAGCCGCTCTGGGAGATGTGGGTGATCGAGGGCATCGCCGGCACGGACCCGCGGGACGGCGGGCCGATCGTGTTGATGATCAAGGTGCATCACGCCGCGGTGGACGGCGTCTCGGCAGGCAACCTACTCAACCAGCTGTGTGACTTGCAGCCCGACGCGCCACCACCCGATCCGGTCGAGGGCCCCGGCGGAGCCAACCGGTTGGAGATCGTCGCCGGCGGGTTCCTGCGTGCTCTCACGCGGCCGTTGGAGTTGTCGCGTGCGGTGCCGTCGACGGTGTCGACGGTGGTGAAAACGGTTAGCCGCGCGGTAGGCGGGCGGGCGATGGCGGCGCCGTTCACGGCTCCGGCGACGGTGTTCAACGCGGAGATCACCGCGGACCGCACGCTGGCGCTGGCGCAGCTGGAGCTTGACGACGTCAAGCGCGTGAAGGACCGGTACGGCGTCAAGGTCAACGACGTGGTGATGGCCTTGTGCGCGGGCGCGCTGCGGGGATACTTGGAAGGCCGCAAGGAGCTGCCAGACAAGCCGTTGCTGGCGGTGGTTCCGTCGTCGATGCACGGGCAGTGGGACCGTCCGGGCCGCAACCAGTTGTCAGGGATGTTCTGCAACTTGCAGACCCATATCGCAGATCCGGTGGAGCGGCTGCGGGTGATAGCCGAATCCAGTTCGCGGGCAAAGGAACACAGCTCAGCGCTGGCGCCGACGCTGTTGGCGGATGTGACGCAGGCGCTGCCACCGGCGATGTTCGGCGTGGCGTTCGAGGTGTTGTCCCGCACGCCGTTGAAGCGCACACCCATTCACAACGTGGTGATCTCGAATGTGGCGGGCCCGCCGACCAAGCTGTACGCGATGGGGGCGGAGATGAAATCGCTGTATCCGCTGGGCCCGATCTTTCACGGCTCGGGGCTGAACATCACCGTTATGTCGTTGAGCGGCAAGCTGAACGTCGGCATCATCTCGTGTCAGAAACTGGTCGACGACCTGTGGGATCTGGGGGATCAGTTCGAGATCGAGCTGGCCGAACTGGTGGGGAAGCCCAGCAAATAGGTGCATCGGCCGCAGTGGCGGATGCGAGAGAATCGATGCGTGCTGCCGAGCCGATCGACGTTGGAGAGTTGGCGACCTGAGACGTTGTCGACGACGTCGGCGGCGGTCAGCGCCGGTGGAAAGGCCGTTGGGTCGGCGGTATCGGGGCTGGACGACGCCTGCTCGCGGCTGCCGGAAATGCGCGGATGGTCGGGTCCTGCGCACGACGCGGCAGCGGCGATGTTTGGGCGCGCGGAGGTGGAGGCCTCGGAGTTCTCCGGCTACGTCGACGCGGTGGCATCGGCACTGAACGACGGTGCGGAGATGTTGGGAGGTGCGCGCGCGTCGTTGTTGGCCAAGGCCGACGAACTCGATGCCGGGCCGCTGAACGTGACCGATCAGTGGGTGGTGCTGATCGACCCCGCGTACATGTCCGATGAGGAGATGGCCGAACTGCAGGCGTTGGCGGTGCGGGAGCAGGCGGCGATTAATGCGATGCTGATCGCTGTGGGTGAGGCCGACGAGGCGACGGCGAATGCCGTGTTGGCGGCGGGTGAGAAGTTCGGGTTCGTCGAGCCCGGGCCGCCCAAAGACGTGGGCGAGATGATGCTCGCCACGCCGCAGCGACCCGGCGACGAGGCGCCGAACCCCCGCACGGTGGTGGGCCTTGCGGCCCAGCAGGCGGTGCGGTCGACCGATCAGCAGCAACAGGTGCGCGAAGTCGTCGAATCGACTAATGAGTACGGCGAAGAGACGACGACGGTGATCAAGCAGGACGGAAGTAAGGCCGTCACCACCCGCATGGACCCGTTCGAGTGGCCGAGCAGGATGAACTTCTTCCAGATCGAGGAGTTCGACAAGAACGGTGAGTACGTCGCGACGACGAGTTCATGGCACGACATGGGCAACAACTGCGACTACACGACGTTCAGCTACGCCGACGGCTCGCACTTTTCGATGTCGATGAGCCCCACCGGGTATGTGAGGGCGGGCTTCACCACTGCCGACGGGCGACACACTGCGGTGCCTGTCGAGTTGATCGACAACATTTCGTTGGCGACCACATCGGGCATGGCGGGGTTGGAAAAGCACATCGCCCACGGTGGTTCGTTGCCGATGGTCACCCAGGAGTCGGTCGAGAAGATCGGCAAGGCAATGAAGTTCGGTGGTCCGGCGTTGACGGTGGCCACGACGGTCTTCGACATGGCGATGGCCGATTCGCGCCATGACAGCTGCGTCGCGCTGGTCGCCGGGGCAGCCGGCGGCGGCGGAGCTTGGGGCGGCGTCAAACTCGGTGCCCTGCTTGGCGCGGCAACGGGACCCGGTGCGGTAGTGGCCGTCCCACTTTTCGCCGCGGGTGGTGCCTTCGCCGTAGGGTTCGGCGGCGCACAGATGGGCAAGTTCGTCGGGGACGTGCTGTGTCCGTACTGAACCTCCCTGAACCAGCCAACTGGGCCAAGGCCGACAAGCGCCTGCTTTGGGTATGCATCGGGTTCTACGGGCTTATCGCGTATTTCACTGTCGAGGGCATCCTGGCCGCTGTTCGTGGCAGTTACTTGACGGCGGTTCTGGTGTTCGGCGTTGTGGCTTTCCCCATCCTCGTTGGGGTGCTGTTGCTGATGGCGGCAACCGGCAGAACGCGGATGCGAACGACGACCGATGCCGCAGGCTTCACCGTTCGACCGGACAAGCGGTACGGCATCTTGTATTTCACCGGAATCATCGCGGCGATCCCATCGTCGTTTCTCTTCGCATATTTCCTCCCGCGAGGGATGATCGATCTTTCTATGTCCCGGGGAATGCAGATCTTCTACCCCGTACTGCTCATGTCAGCCGGCATGGTGGCCGTCTTCGCCTTGGTCACCGGATTCCAGCGACGAGAGATAGGCCATCTCAAGTTCACTCCGGCGATGATCGATATTGCCGATGTGCTGCGAACCCGGACGTTGGAATGGGACGACATCGTCGACGTCGCGGATCACTCGGAATCCAAGGAAGGAAAGAACTCCGGCAGATCGGTGGTGCTGCACCTGCGCGATGGCAGCGAGCGTGTGATCGGAGCCCTCGGTATGTACGTGCCTACCGGTGTGCCACTGTACTGGCTGGTGCGCCACTACTGGCGACATCCGGAAGACCGGATGGAGTTTGTCGACGGCCGCGCGGCAGAGCGGTTGCGCGCCGGCCGTTTCGACCTCACCTAAGTGGTGAATTCGGTGCGCTAACACGCGAACAGCGCTGGTTAGCGCACCGACGTCGCAGCGATTGCCTTGCGTTCACCCGATGATCACCGTCTGGCTACCTGTGCGCGCCAAACTCACTCGACCCATCGGACAACTGAAGAGGTGGACTGTGAGGACGACGCTGGCTGCGGCCACGATCGCAGCGTTGATGGTGGCTGGATGCTCGACCGACCGGCAGCAGGACAGCACCGCCGAGAACCGACCGGACACCCCGAAAGCGTCGTCGCCCATCGACTTCGATGTGCCGGCGGCGCAGCGTTACCACCGGTTGGCCACCTATCCGGTGTACCTCAACCGGCCCGTTGACGATCCGCTCGACGCCGAGACCGTCGCCGAGATCTCCACGGTCACCCCCGACGGCAACACCGTCATCTACACCGACGCCGCCGCGAAGCGCATCGGTTTCCTCGACATCCGAAATCCAACCAAACCCGCTGGCCTGGGCATACTTTCGCTGGCTGAGCTCGGCAACGCCGACGACCAGCCCACCTCGGTGGCCGCCGTCGGCGACGTTGTGATGGTCGTCGTCGACACTACCGGTGGCGACTACGCCAACCCGTCGGGCCGCGTGGACGTCGTGCGCGTCGCAGACCGCACCCGCGTACACAGCATCGATCTCGGCGGACAACCGGATTCGATCGCGGTCAGCCCGGACGGCTCGTTCGCCGCGATCGCGATCGAGAACCAACGCGGCGAGGAGTTCACCCCGCCCGGCGGCGAGGAAGGCGACCTACCGCAGCCACCAACAGGATTCGTCCAGCTGATCGACCTCGCCGGTCCGGCAACCGAATGGACTCCGCGGCAGGTCGACTTCGACGTCGACGCCGCACGCGCCGCCGGCGTCGGCACACCCGAAGACCTCGAACCCGAGTACGTCGCCATCAACTCTCGCGGCCAGATCGCGGTGACGCTGCAGGAGAACAACGGCATCGCCATCATCGACGGACGCACCGGTGAGGTCACCCGGATTTACAGCGCCGGAGCAACTTCCGTCGACGGTATCGACACCGCCGAGGACGGCGCGATCGACCAGACCGGCTCCATCCCCGAGAGTCCACGCGAGCCCGACGTCATCGGCTGGATCGGCGACGACCACCTCGCCACCGCCAACGAAGGGGACTGGAAGGGCGGCACCCGCGGCTGGACGATCTTCGACGCCAACACCGGCGAGGTCGTCTGGGACGCCGGCAACTCGTTCGAGCAGCTGGCCGTGCGCACCGGTTTGCACATCGAGAGCCGCGCCGAATCCAAGGGACCCGAACCCGAAGGCCTGGCCATCACCGAAATCGGCGGTAAGCCAACCGCGTTGGTCGCCTCCGAGCGCAGCAACTTCGTCGCCGCCTACGATGTCAGCGACGTCACCGCACCGGTCTTGCGCCAGATCATGCCGACGACACCCGGACCCGAAGGCGTTCTGCCCATCCCGGCGCGCAACCTTCTGGTCATCTCGTCGGAGGCCGACGACGCCGAGGCCCGCGTGCGCGCCTCGGTCACCGTCTACGGCCACGGCGACGAATACGCTGCGGCGGGCGGCAAGCCGACGTTCCCGTCGATCGTGTCCGGCGATGTCGACGGCGTCCCGATCGGCTGGGGCGCGCTGAGCGCCCTAGCCGCCGATCCGGCCGACGAGAACCGCCTCTACACCTCACCGGACATCGCGGTCGGACCATCGCGGATCCTCGGCATCGACCTGACCAAGACCCCGGCGCTGATCGACACCGCGCTACCGGTGACCGAGAACGGCCGGCCCGTCACGCTGGACGTCGAGGGCGTCTCTGCCCGTCCCGAGGGAGGGTTCGTACTCGCCGTGGAGGGCGAGGAGGGCCACGGCAACCAGCTGGTCTACGTCGACGCCGACGGCAGCATCGAACGCCGTGTCGGACTGCCCGCCGACATCGCCGCGGCGCTGGGCGGGCAGGGCCTGGAAGGCATCGCCGTCGACGGCGACACGGTCTGGGTGGTGCTGCAGCGCGAGCTCGAGGGTGATCCGGCGGGCGTCGCGCGGATCGGCCGTTACACCTCGGACGGCGACGCGTGGGAGTGGTATGGCTATCCGCTGGAAAGCACATCGGTAGAGGGTGACTGGATCGGGCTGTCCGAAATCGCCGTGCACGACGGCAATCTGCTGGTGCTGGAACGTGACAAGCTCAACGGGCCCGACGCCCGGGTGAAGGCCATCTACCGCGTCGTGGTGCCCGATGGCCCCGGTGTGACGCCGGCGAGGGAGGCGCCGCCGGTGCTGTCGAAGACGCTGGCGCGCAACCTGTTGCCGGATCTGCAGGCGAGCAACGGCTACGTACAGGAGAAGGTCGAAGGTTTCGCGATCGCCGGCAACGGCAACCTGTACGTGGTTACCGACAACGACGGCCTCGACGACGCGAACGGCGAAACGCAGTTCCTCGACCTCGGTCCGGCGGGTGAGGCGCTGCAGTCGTAGCCGCCAAAAGCGGCCGGGGTCACATCCGTCACTAAACATGATGCTGACCACGACGGCTGACACGCATCGGTGCGGCTGCGGCCCGGTGACCAGGCTTTTCGTACCTCGGATGCGAATGAGCGTGCCCGCGAACCGTTCACAACGATTTGTCCTCACAGGAGCGGCGGCTAAGCTGCGGCCCCGATGGGAAGGCATTCGGTAGCCAAACGGCGGCAGTCAGCGCGTTTGGCGGTAGTCGCAGGGTTGGTGTCGGCCGGCACGTTGTTTGTCGTCGGCGCAGACGGCCCTCCGCGCACCGTCGAGGCGGCCGTGTCAGCGCCAACCCCGAGCCCGGCGCCGCCGATGGAGCTGATGGCGGCCGAGCCGCCGCCTCCGCCGGCCCCGAGCGTCCCGGCTCCGTTACCGCATGGGGTGGCCCCAGAGAACGGTCTGCAGGTCGACACGATCCTGACCGCGCGTGCGGTGAGCGCGACCTTTCCCGAGATCCTCGATATCGGCGGGGTGCGTTCGGATCCGTTGAAGTGGCATCCGCACGGGTTGGCGATCGATGTGATGATCCCGAACCCGCGGTCGGCGCAAGGGATTGCGCTCGGGGACAGGGTCACGGCGTACGTGCTGGAGAACGCCGAGCGCTTCGGTCTGGTGCACGCGATCTGGCGACAGACCATCTACAAGCCCGACGGCTCGAAAAGGACGATGACGAACCGCGGTTCGGACACCGCCAACCATTACGACCATGTGCACATCGCCACGCGGGGTGGCGGATTCCCGTCGCAGGGCCAGACCTACTTGCGCTAGTCTTCTGCGATTTGGGTGCGCTAACACGCGCTCATCGCTGGTTTGCGCACCGAAATCATCCTAGTCGCGGGTGAGTTGGCCATCGACGCGGCGCCACAACCCGTCGGGGTTGCTGTCCGCAACCACGCTGGGCCGCAACGCCTTCGGTACATTCTGGTAGCAGACGGGGCGCAGGTAGCGTTCGATCGCGCGAGTCCCGACCGAGGTCGTGCGCGAGTCCGAGGTGGCGGGGTAGGGGCCGCCGTGGACCATGGCGTGGCCGACCTCGACGCCGGTGGGCCAGCCGTCGAACAGGATGCGCCCGGCCTTGAGCTCCAGCAGCGGCAGCAGCTCACGCGCGGCGTCGTAGTCGGACTCGTCGGCGTGCACGGTGGCGGTGAGCTGCCCCTCGACGTTCTCGGCGACTGCGCGCATCTCGGCGAGGTCGCGACAGCGCACGACGATGCTCGACGACCCGAACACCTCGGCGTGCAGGGCCTTCGATTCGAGGAAGGTGGCGGCGTCTGTGGTGAATAGCGCGGCGTGGCAGGCGTATTCGTTGTCGGCGGGCTGGCCGCGGCCGACGAGCTCGACCTGCTTGGCCAGCGCGTCGACACCGGACGCGAAGCTGCTGGCGATCCCGGGGGTGAGCATCGGGGTGGCCGGCGCATCGGCGAGCGCATCGCGGGCCGCGGCGACGAACGTGTCAAGACCGGGGCCGTCGACGCCGATCACCAGACCGGGGCTGGTGCAGTACTGGCCCGACCCCATCGTCAGCGAACCGACGAACCCCTTGGCGATATCGGCGCCGCGGGCCGCCAGCGCACCGTCGAGCAGGAAGACGGGGTTGATGGCGCTCATCTCGGCGTAGACCGGGATCGGTTCGGGCCGGGCCGCCGCGGCGGCGACGAGAGCGGTTCCGGCGGAACGGGATCCGGTGAAGCCGACGGCTTTGATACGCGGATCGGTCACCAAAGTTGTGCCAAGAGAGGGCCCGTCGCCGAACAACAGCGAGAAGGTGCCGGCGGGCATGCCGCTGGCGGCGACGGCGTCGGTGATGGCGCGCCCGACGAGTTCGGACGTGCCGGGGTGGGCGTCGTGACCCTTGACGACGACGGGGCAGCCGGCGGCCAGCGCGGAGGCGGTATCACCGCCGGCGACCGAGAAGGCCAGCGGGAAGTTGGAGGCGCCGAACACCGCGACCGGACCCAGCGGGACGGAGCGTTGCCGAATGTCGGGGCGCGGGGCGGGCTGGCGGTCGGGCTGGGCGGGGTCGATGACGACGTGGTGGAAGGAGCCTTCGCGCAGCACGGCGGCGAAGAGGCGGAGTTGGTTGGTGGTGCGCGCTGACTCGCCGGTGAGGCGGGCGGTCGGCAGGCCGGACTCGGCGGCCGCGCGGGCGATGAGGGTGTCTTTGATGGCGTCGATGTTGGCGGCGACGGCTTCGAGGAACTGGGCGCGCTGCTCGTCGGTGGTGGCGCGGTATTCGTGGAAGGCGTCGGCGGCGGCCGCGCAGGCGGCGTCGACGTGTGAGTCGTCGCCGTAGTGGTAGGCCGGTTCGAGGGTCTCGCCGCTGGCGGGGTTGAGGGCGCGAACAGACTGGCCGGAACCGCGAACGTGGGCGCCGGCGATGATCATCTGTCCGGTGAGGCCGGTGGTGTCGGGAAGTGTGGCAGTCATGGTGTCCTAGCCCGTCGAGATCGGTGTCTTGACCACCACGCTAGGCCGACATCCATGCCTGTCCAAGACTGATTTAGCGGGCATTGATGCAGGCCGACGGCGGCCTACGGTAGCGGAAGCACTCGAATACATCATTCGCTGGCAGCCAGGGTTGGCGATTCGTTAGGCTTTCGGATGTCAGGGGCAGCTCGGATCGGGGGATCCACCCATGGACATTCGCACTTGCGCCCGTGCCAGCCGAAAGATCGGCGCTAAGGAGAAAAGGGCGTCGTCGCGAGTTAGCCGGATACGAACGGCGGGTACCGCAAAGACATGCCGCTAACCGCCGGTACGAAGTTCGCTGGGTACACCATCCAGCGGATGCTCGGCTCTGGCGGCATGGGCGAGGTCTATCTCGCCCGACACCCCAGGCTGCCGCGACAAGACGCCATCAAGGTGCTGCGCTCCGACATCTCGGCTGACCCCGACTTCATGGAGCGGTTCAACCGAGAGGCGGATCTGGCGGCCAAGTTGTGGCACCCACACATCGTCGGAATTCACGACCGCGGCAGGTTCCGCGGACGGCTGTGGATCTCCATGGACTTCGTCGACGGCCCCGACGTCGGCCGGCTGATCAGAGAGCAGTTTCCGAACGGTATGCCGGCACAAGACGCAATTGAGATCGTCACCGCCGTCGCGGGCGCGCTCGACTATGCCCATGCTCAGGGACTGCTGCATCGAGACGTCAAGCCAGCCAACATAATGGTGTCCGATATCGAAACCGGCGAACGACGAATCCTGCTCGGAGACTTCGGGGTTGCCCGCGATCTGGCGGACGACTCGAGCGGGCTGACGGCGACCAATATGACGGTCGGCACCGCAGTCTACGCCGCCCCCGAGCAGCTCATGGGGCTCGCCCTTGATAGCAGGACCGATCAGTACTCCTTGGCCGTCACGGCGTATCACATGTTGACTGGCGAACCGCCGTTCCAGCATTCCAACCCAGCTGTCGTCATCGGGCAACATTTGAACGCACCGGTGCCCGCACTCGCCGAAACAGATTCCCAGTTGGCTCCATTCGACGCGGCGATCTCTCGCGCACTGGCCAAGGATCCCAACGAACGGTTCTCTACATGCACGGATTTCGCGCGAGCGCTAGAACGTTCACAGGACTCTGGGATAGGACTTGCACCGACTCCGAGTCTGAACGTTGCGGAAACAATGCCGCGTCCGGTGGCGTCCACCGAGCATGCCGACATACCCAGGCGCGACGAACACACGGCAGCCCAGCCGCGCAAGGATCGCGGCAGAGTCGTTCCGCTGGTCGTGGCTGCTGCCGCCGCAGCGGTCCTCATCGTGGCAATCGTTGGCTATTTCGCGGTTGCATCCACGGATGAGTCGGAACCTGAGCTGTTCACCCTCGCCGGTATCCTTCGATTGCCCGACGATGCCGTCAAGACGACAGATCTCCCTGAGGGCTACAAGTGCGTTGGGACAAGGGTTTACGGCGACGTCGGTCCAAACACACCTGTCACTGTCCAGGACGAGTCAGGAACGCTGCTCGCCAAAGGCGCTATTCAGGGCAGCAATCGGGGTCCGGACGCGTGTCTGCTCCGGTTTCGCGTGGACGAAGTGCCCACCGGGGCAAGGTTTTATCGAATTCAGGTCGCGCAGCAGCCAGAAGTGAGTTACACCGAGGCGGAAGCCAAGGCGGGCGTCGACTTTTCACTGGGCAGATCAGAACCCGGTGAAGAGCCGACGGCCGCCACACCGTCACCGACGAAGGCTCCGCCTAAGACGTCGACTCAGACAGTCACTGTGACACCCGATGCGGAGATGAGCAGCCTCAACCAGCTTCGCGCATTAGCGAATCGCGACCGTTCAGAAGTTGCCGCATATTTGACTGACGTCTGGGTGCCGCAGATCAGTTCCAAGCGGGTGGGTCTCGAAGCTGAGGGCACCGTGTGGAACAACGCGAAGATCCTCGACGAGCACCTTCGGCTGCGCGACCAGTACCCGGACGTCAAGCTGCTGTGGTCCGGTGATTGGTCCACCTTCGACGGCCGTAACTTCTGGGTCACGATCGTGGGTTTGAAGTCTCCCTACTACGTAGACGTGCTCGGGTGGTGTAGCGACCAAGGCTTCGACCGAAACCATTGCCTAGCGAAGAAGGTCAGTACCTGGCATCCGGTTGATGGCAGCACCAAGCTGATGAATTAGGACACGAAGGAGAGCTTCACAGTGAAGGGCCTGAGCGGCTGGTGAACGGTCGCCGTGCGGGTCGCAACGCCGGCGTCGCAATCATCTGCGCGCTCACGTTGGTCGCGGGCTGCAGCTCGGCGAAGTTGGATGGCCGCGCGACGTCGATGCTCTTCAACCCCGAACGGGTAGGTGGCCTACCTGTAGCCGAGGGGCCCAGCGGCCCGAGACCGGATGCTCCGCGCCCGGTCGGGACCGTGCAGAACACGGATGGGGGTCCCATCGACGACTTGATGTTGCTGGCGATCAACGACATTGAAGAGTTCTGGCAGCGGACCTATGCCAGTTACCTGCCCGGACACTTCGAACCGGTCGAAACGCTGCTGTCGTATGACTCGACGGATCCGAACAGCCCTTCGGTGTGTGGAACAGAGACCTATCAGCTCCCGAATGCGTTCTTCTGTTACCTGAGAAATGTGATGGGCTGGGACCGAGGTGTGTTCATACCAGCGGCCCAGCGGTACTTCGGTGATATGGGAGCAGTCGGGGTGATCGCGCACGAATACGGTCATGCGCTGCAGTGGATGGCAGGCCTTGCAGACGAGGACACCGATGGACTGGTCAAAGAGCAGCAGGCTGACTGTTTGGCCGGCGTGTACCTGCGTTCGGTGGCCGCTGGGGAGTCTCCGCGATTCACGCTCAGCACCGGCGATGGCTTGAACCGAGTTCTCGCCGGCGCCATCTATATCCGTGATGGCCCGCTGATCGGGTTCTTCGACGACGAGCACGGTACAGCCCTGGACCGGGTCAGTGCGTTCCAGATGGGGTTCAGCGGCAACGCCGACCAGTGCGCAGCGATCGACACCGCTGAAATCGAAGAGCGCCGTGGTGATTTGCCGCGCAACATCATGATCTACGACGACCGCGAATCATTGGACAGCCCAATCAACATGGACACATTGTCGAGCCTGATGACCGCGCTGTCCGAAATCCTGCAGCCGTCCAACGCCCCGACGCTCACGACCGAACGTAGCCAATGTGGCGCCAATAAGACCGCCGCGCCAACGGCGTACTGCCCGGAGGCCAACAAGATCTTCGTCGACCTTGCCGCTCTGCAAGCGGTGGGCGAGCCGAAAACAGAAGAAGAGGATCAGGTTCTGGTTCAGGGGGATAACACCGCGCTGTCGATGGTGACGTCGCGGTATGCGCTAGCGATCCAGCGGCAACACGGGGTCAGCATCGACACCCCGATGTCCGCCCTGCGGACCGCGTGCCTGACCGGAGTGGCGCAGGGACACATGACCGATGCCCGCGGTGCAGACTTTGTCTTATCACCCGGGGATGTCGACGAGGCGGTCGCGGGACTGCTCACCAACGGTGTGGTGGCCAGCGATGTCAAAGGACGCTCCGCGCCTGCTGGGTTCACCCGGATTCTGGCCTATCGTCTGGGCTTGTCCAGCGAAATCGACGAATGCTTCCAACGGTTTTCGTAGCGATGACCAACCACCCGCGACAAGGCCCCGGACAGCCGTGGTGGGTGCGGCCGGGCGGGGCGCCGTTGCGGGGGCAGCCACCGAGATACCCGCCGATGCGCCAACCCGCGCGTCGTCCGCCTCCGCAACCTCGTCCGGTCCCACCGCAGCCACAGGGACGGCAGCCTCCGCCCGCGCCGCCCCCGGCGCGTCAGAAATGGTCGCGACGCCGAAAGTACTTGTGGGCCGGTGGGTTGATCGTTGCCTTCGAATTGGTGGTGCTCGTTGTTGCGCTGTGGTTCTTCGGGTTCTTCGACACCGACGTGCTCGACGTGCGGCAGGTGGAGGCCGGTGTAGTGGAGATTCTCAGCGACCCGATCAACGGCTACGGAGCCAACGAGGTCACCGCGATCACGTGTAACAACGGCCAGGATCCCGCGGTGGAAAAGGGCGAGGGGTTCTCGTGCGACGTGGTGATTGACGGTGCTCATCGAGATGTGCAGGTGGTGTTCCGCGACGACGTCGGCACCTACGAGGTCGACGGCCCGCGGTAGAGCAGCCGCCGGCGGTCCCTGCCATGTTTGCTGCGAATGCGAGTACGATCCCGGACATGTCGCTGCGGGCGAACCAGAAGTTCGCCGGCTACACCATCGTGCGACGACTGGGGGCCGGCGGGATGGGTGAGGTGTACTTAGCTGAGCACCCCCGGTTGCCGAGGCGCGACGCCCTGAAGTTGTTGACCGGAGATTTCACAGCTGACCCGAATTTTCGTGAGCGGTTCCTACGAGAATCCGACCTCGCCTCAACGTTGTGGCACCCGCATATCGTCGGTGTGCACGACCGGGGTGAATGGAACCGTCGGCTGTGGATCTCGATGGATTTCGTCGATGGCGAAGACGCGGCGAGTCTTATCGCGCGCAAGTACCCGGCGGGTATGCCGGTGGAACCGGCTATGGCCATCGTCACCGCCGTCGCCTCGGCGCTTGACTACGCCCACAACAAGGGCCTGCTGCATCGCGACGTTAAGCCGTCGAACATCTTGATCACACACGAAGAAGGTGATGAAGACCGACGAATCTTACTGACCGACTTCGGAATAGCTCGTGCGGTAGACGACAGCAGTGGATTGACCGACACGAATATGACGGTCGGAACGGTGGACTACGCGGCCCCTGAGCAGTTGATGGGAAGCGGCATGGACGGCCGGGCTGATCAGTACTCGTTGGCGGCAACTGCGTACCACCTCCTGACTGGTTTACCGCCGTTTCGCGACTCGAATGCCGCGGTAGTCATCGGTCGCCACCTGAACGCGGACCCACCGAGCCTGGGTGCCCTGCGGCCCGAACTGGCTCCGCTGGACGACGTCCTTGCCGCTGGCCTCGCCAAGGATCCGAACGATCGGTTCGCAAGCTGTAGCGACTTCGCACGCGCCTTGAGCGAGCAAGCGTCGGCAAGTACCAGGGGGTCTTGGCCTGCGGCCCCAACCACACCCGCTCCCGTCCAGCGCGCCGCCGAGACGCCCCAACGGCAGCACGCAGGTTCACTTGCTCCGGGGTGGTATCCAGATCCCGGAGGTGGAGGTAGGGCGCTGTATTGGGACGGCCAGGTCTGGCACACCGCGCCGACGCCCAATCTCGACGAGCCGAGGACTGATGAAACACGGGATTTCCGCAAGAACCGTTCCGGGCTGTGGCTGGCGCTCACCGCTATAGCCCTCGTAACGGCGTTAGCCGTCGTCGGATTGGTGTTTTACGCGAGCCGAGACTCCGTCCCGTCGGAGCCGACGGCTTCACCGACATCCGATTACCCCGAACCGACGTTTTCGCCCGAGACGTCGCCGCCGTTGCCCACCGCGACAACGCCGAGGTCCATGGAACCGACTGCACCCACAGCGACCGTGACCGTAACGTCACCTCAACCACCAGCGCCGACTCGTGTGCCCTACTGGACCGCCATGATTGTGGGTACTTGCGACGAAGGTGATTCCTGCGGTGTTAAGCAGCGCAATGCACCCTATGTCGATGCCGGACCGCTGTATCCGAGCAGCCTTAAAGATGGGATGACCGTACGAGTGGTCTGCTACACAACCGGCGAGGCACAGGCGAACAGCGGCCACGGTACGAGCTATTACTGGTACCGACTTGCCAATGGTGCTTACGTGAACCTGGTCTACACCGACCTGAAAGCACCCGTTGGAATGCCGACATGCTGACCCAGAGGTCTCCTTCGCGCACCGTATCCGCTGCGTTGATAGCACTTGCCGTAACTGTCGGTATACAGGCCTGCGCGCCCACGCCCTCAGACACGGCCAGCGCGTCGCAGTCAAACTCACTGTCAGCACGGCCTTCGGGCGAGACAACCGCAAAGTTGTCGGCCACAGCCCAACCGGCGCCACCACCGCAGCCGACCGACCCAGGATGGGAGATAGTTGGCACTTCGGTGCAGGGGACGCCGATCCGCGCGCTTACCGTCGGCCACGGTCCGCGAAAGGTGTTGTTTATCGGCGGTATTCACGGTGACGAACCGGAAGGTGCGGTAGCAGCGGCCGAGCTGCCATCAGCATTCAACGAGGCTGGGCTTGCCGATGCCGTCACCCTGACGATCCTGGAAGACGCCAACCCCGACGGGCGGGCCGCAGGTACGCGCGGGAACGCCAATGGGATAGACGTAAATCGAAACTTCCCAGCGTCGAATTTTGATAGAACAGATCCGTCGAACGGCGGAGAACCGTTGAGCGAACCGGAAGCTCGTGCTGTTTACGACACGATCAACCGCCTACAACCCAACCTCGTGCTGGTCATGCACTCGTGGGCTGGCCGCGAGTTCATCAACTTTGATGGACCCGCTCGCGAGATCGCCGAACAGTTCTCTACCGTGAGCGGACTGCCGGTCGAGGAGTCCAGTGCTTTCGCGCCGACTCCAGGGTCACTGGGCTCCTACTTCGGCCGTGACCGCGGGATCCCGGTTCTGACGATTGAGGTAGTTAAAGGTTCAGATCCACGAGCTGTCTGGGAGCGGCTCCGGCCCGCGCTGCTGCAGGCGATTGGTGGTTGATCTTCTTATAGGCCGGCTTCGATGTTGGTGACGGTTTGCGAGGCTTCGGGTCCACACACGGTCACCAGCTCGACGGGGCCTTGAGCGAGTATCGCTTCGACGCGGTTCCTCAGGTCTCCGGATGCGACGTGCTGGTACAGGCTGTCGCCCGGGCACGCAGTGTCGTGGCTCGCGTCTTTGTGCCCTTGCAGCGTCGCCGGGGAGATGCCGTACTTCGTCGCCGCCCATGCGAACGCGATAGCGGCCCCCTCCAACTGTGCTTCGGTCACCTGCTCCTCGTCGAAGTTGCCCTCGCAGACAACGAGAAAGTGACCGGTCGGGTCGTAGCTGGTCGCCGTGTCGCCGACGATCTCGGGGTTCCGCAGCTCGTAGAGGTTGCCGTTACGGTCGACGCTGATGTGGTAGGCGATGTCGATCCAGCCCTGCGTGTCCTGGTGGTAACGCTGGTGCTGGCGCAGACGGGCCGGCGCGTTGCTGTTGTCGCCCAGGGTGGCGGCGGTGTGGTGGATGGTCATGCGGCTGAGCGGGTTCGGCTTGCCACCGGGCCGGGCGGGTCGAGCGCCCCAGGCGTCTCGGCACAACAGCTGATGCGACACGGCGACGGGTGGATCGACGGTCGGCGCAGGCGGCGGGTTAGAAACGGGAACCGGAGCCGGACTTGCGGGCGCTGGCTGAGGCGTCGACTTCGATGACCCGGGGTAGCCAGGAGGTGCTTCACACGCGGCGACGGCGGCCACTAGCCCGGCCGTTCCTGCGAGTCTCAACAGCCGGCGACGAGTGAGTTCCGGACCACCTTCAATCCAACCGGTGGGTGGTGTAGCCACGTTCGCCACGATAGGTATCGCCGGTCGAGGCCGCGGGCAAATCGCCGATCCCATGTCGAAGTGGCTGACGATTGCGGACATGTGCAGGTCGCCGCTTTGTACTATGCAGGCATGCCCATTGCTGATGGTGCAGAATTTGCTGGATACACCATCATCCGCCTACTCGGCGCCGGGGGGATGGGCGAGGTCTACCTCGCTCAGCATCCGCGACTGCCGCGTTTGGAAGCACTGAAGATCCTTCCCGAGGATGTCAGCGCCGACCCTGAGTTCCGCCGCCGGTTCGCCCGAGAGGCAGACATCGCCGCCTCGTTGTGGCATCCGCACATCGTTGCTGTGCACGACCGTGGGGAGTTCGAGGGCCAACTCTGGATCGCGATGGACTATGTCGACGGCACCGATGCGGCACGGCTGACGCGGGACCGATACCCGCACGGGATGCCGCCGCACGACGTGCTGGAGATCGTATCGGCGATCGCCAATGCGTTGGACTACGCACACGAACGGTACCTGCTCCACCGCGACGTCAAACCGGCGAACATCTTGCTCACCGAACCGCGCGGCGGGGATAGACGGATCCTGCTAGCTGATTTCGGAATTGCCAAGGCCGCAAACGAAACTCACGGGATCACAGCCACCAACATGACCGTCGGCTCGGTCGCATACGCCGCGCCGGAACAACTGATGGGGAAAGCGCTCGATGGGCGGGCGGACCAATATACCTTGGCCTGTACAGCATTTCACCTCTTGACTGGTCATCAGCCGTTCGTTCATTCAACACCTGCTGCGGTGATCGGCAGTCATCTGTCGGCGCCGGCGCCCCGGCTCGGCGACACCCGCAGAGATCTCGCCGCGATGGAGAACGTACTGGCCAAGGCGATGGCCAAAGAGCCACATCAGCGTTTCGATACGTGCCGAGAGTTTGCGCTCGCGCTCAAGCACGGCGATACGGCGTGGAGCAGTAGTACCGCCGACACCCAGTTCGCGGCCAATATCCCGCCGCCGATCCACCGACCAGCGCCTGCGCCAACTGAGGCCGAGGCGGAGAAGTCGCCGTCTCGACGCACGGTGCTGGTTGCCGTCGGCTTGGCGGCCTTGTTGGCCGTGGGCCTCGTGGCGTATATCGGGGCCAGCTTGGGCGGTCGGTCCTCGGAATCGCCTCCCACGGCAAGCAATCCACCCACCCAGATCTGGGATGAAGTCACGCCCGCGGAACCTGAGCCACCGCCAGCGCCGCCGCCGGAGACCGTGACCGAAACGGCGACTGTGGCGCCTCCCTCGGTTCCGACACGCACTAGAGTGCCGCCGCCACCGCCGGACGACGGTGATCTAGGACTCGCGACGCCGATAAGTCGGCCGCTTTGCAACGGTCAAGGCATCGTGGTGCTGGGAAACGTCACGACCCCCGGGAGGCAGCGGGAAGGTATCCAGAGACTGTTGAACATGTACCCCGGCGCCTCCTACTTGCGCACCGACCGATCATGCCCGTCGTTGCGCCAGGCTGACGATAAAGGCGATCCGATCTATACGGTCTATCGGCTAGCCGGCTTTTCGCAGTCCCAGGTATGTGCTGCCGTTCGTTACGCAGGTGGAGACGCGTACGGAAAATGGCTCGACTACACCACGTCGCCTAGCTACATAATCCCGTGCTGACCTGTCTTGCGATTTCGGCGCGCTAACGCCCCGCCAGGGTCCGTAAGCGCGCCCAAACCGCAAGTTACGACGGCGGTTCGCGGCGCTGGATCCGCAACGCGGTGGTGAACTGCTCGGTCTCCGGCGACAACACGGTCGTCGACGAATCTTCCGGCCGCCGAACGATTCTCGGCGGCGCCACCGGCGTCACAACCGTCTGAGGCTCAGGCTCCGGATCCGGCACACGCGGCTCGCGCCGCCGCATCAGATAGCCCGCCAGCGGACCGGTGAACAGCATCACTACCAACACGACCAGACACAGCATGCAGATCACCACGTCGAACGTGCTCGTGATCTGCTGGGCCAGGTTGTTGCCGTACATCGCGTCGGGCGACGGCTCGGCGTATCGCGGTGCCAGCGCGACGCCGATCGCCACATTGGCCACGGCGAACACGAACAGCAACCCGCTGAACGCCGTCAACACCGCCAGCGCAGACGAGCCCCGACCGAGCTGTCGGTGCAGCCACCACGCGATGACGCCGGCGAACAGGTTGAACGCCGTCATCGCCACGCTGTCGTACAGCGCGCGAGGCAGATCCAACGACACCGCGATCACGAAGTCGACCACCCGGCATACCGCGGCGGCGAACGCCCAGAACGCGATCAACGTCAGACACTTCTGCGCGGCGTTGCGAAACGCCCCCAGCGTCGGCGGCTTGATGAGGAAGACGGTGTAGAGCGTCGTCGGCGCGACGATCGCCGCGGCAGCCGCCCAGAACAGGTAACCCTCGAAGCCGACCGCCGCCGTCGACGTGTTTTGCGCGATGCCGTGGAACGCGTCGATGTCGCGGCCGACCGGCAGCACCCACACCAGCGTCGCGGCCAGCCCCGCCGACGCGCCTAGCGCCGTCGTCGCCATCCGCGCGGCCGCGGACTTCAGGATCAGCCAGCGCGAGCCGATGATCACCGCGGTCAGCGCCACCGCGCCGTAGAGCAGTGTCGTGACGATGACCGCTATGTCCTCGCCATCGAACACGGCGTTGGCGACGAACAGGTACCGCAGCCGCCAGTACAGGTTCCACCCCATCGACACCGTCGCCAGCACGATCGACACCGCCCCAAGCACCCGCGCCATCGCATACCAGCGCCGAAACCCGTTGTCCTCGAGGGTGACACTGGTCACCGGCCGCTGCGCCGCCAGCAGCGCGCCCCCGACCCCCAGCACTAGGCCCGGGCCGATGCCCGGTGGCACGATGCCAGTTCCGCCGTCGCGCACGGTTTCCACCAGGTGGTAGCCGACGAAGGCGACCGCCACCAGAAGATAGGGCAGGCAGACGAACAGCCGGATCCGGCTGAGCAGCCGGACGTCGAGTGCCGGGTTGGTCAGCCGCAGCGGGCCGATGTGCGCGTCGAGCGCGGCCGTGACCGCCAGCGCCGTCACGACGATGACCAGTGCCCACATGCTGTTGCGGCTGCCGGGCACGGCGAACCCGAAGTCGAGGTTCCACGGCAGCAGCAGCGCGAGGATCAGCAGGGCGACCGCGATGCCGTCGCGCACCCGGTTGGTGCGGATGGGCACGTAGCCGACGCGCGATGACCGCTCGGCGGGGGTGGGCACCGCGACGGTGGCCGACGCGTCGTAACGCGGGTCGCTCACGGGCCGATTCCTCCTATAGAGATGTGTCGGGGTTCAGCGTGCCACTTTTGCGTCGTCACACAAGCGAGACGCGAAGGGTAACTTTGGACCGTTGTGGCAGGGACGAGTATGGCGAGGGTGATCTGGTGGACGTAGTCCTCGGGGTGGCGGTGACCGGGCGGGTCGCGCGGCTGGCGATGGTCGGCGCCGCGGACGCGCAGGTCTACGACCAGTACGCGCTGGATCTGCCCGATGACGCGATGACCGATCTCGCCGACACGATCGTGGGCACCTACCGTGAGGTGGCCGATTCGGGCAACCGGGTGGCCGCGACGCGGATCACTCTGCCCGACGCCGAGGCGGCCGAGACGCTGCGCCAGACGGTGTCGGATGCCGGAGTGGCCAACGTCGAGGTGGTGTCGGAGGCCGATGCGCTGGCCGGCAGTGGCGGCGCGGATGACGAGTTCGCGACCGCGCGGGGTGCGGCGCAGACGGCGGAGGTGTCCGGGTTCCCGGCGGGTGCGGCGACGCAGATGGCGCCGGTGGCCGGCGACGCGACGCAGATGGCGCCCGCGGCCGACGCGACGCAGATGGGGCCGGCGGCCGGGGATGCGACACAGATGGCGCCGACGGCCGATCCTGCCGTGGTGGGGCCGCAGCTGGCCTACTCGCAGGAGGAGCCGGGCGAGTACGAGCTGCCGTTCGATTCGCTCGAGGAGTTCGTCCCGGAGCTGGAGGACGAAGAGGCCTACACGTCGACGATCCCGGCGCCGCCACCGCGGACGCTGTTGATGGGCAGTGCGCTGGGGTTCGTGGTGGTGAGCTTCGCGACGTTGACGGCGGCGGTGGCGATCGCGGTGCGGCCGGTCGCGGACGTGTCGGCGCAGCCGCCACCCCCGCCGCAGGAGCAGGCGGAGACGGTGCCGGGCAAGTTCCTGCCGCAGGTGCCGCACGAGCCGGATCCGGTGGCGTTGCCGGTCGCGGTGGTGTCGCCGGCGCCGGAGGCACCGCGGGGGTTGAGTGAGCGGGTGAACCGGGGGCCGAACAAAGTGGTGCCGCAGGTTCCGGCGCCGCAGGTGCCGGTGCCCGCGCCCGCTCCGCCGCCGGTGCCAAATGCGCCGGTGGTCCCCGTCGTGCCGATCATTCCGCCGCCGTTCAATCCGTTCCCGACGCTGCCGACGTGGACGACGACGGTGACGACATCCGTGACGCCGACGACCACCGCGACGACGCCGACCACGACGGAGACGGTGCCGACCACGACGGAGACCGTGCCCACGACGACGGAGACCCTGCCGACGACGACCGAGACGGTGCCGACAACGAGCGAGGCGCCCACCTTAGAGCCCACGGTCCCGGACTCGCCGGTCACGCCTGCGCCTGAGCCACCGACGACGCAGGTGGTGCCGGCTTACACGCCGCCGCCAACCGTTGCGCCGGCACCTGCGCCTGCTCCAGCCCCTGCGCCGGCACCCGCGCCGGCACCTGAGCTGCCGTCGAGCGGTAGCGGCGGCGGAAGTGACAGCAGTAGCGGCGGTTCCGTTCAGGCGCCCGCGACGACGGTGCTGGAGTCGCCGTAGCGCGAGGCAAATTCGCCTCCTCGCTACGCGGACATCGAGCCCGACGCATTGGTCGATTCGCCGGGCTGAAACCAGCCAATGCGCCGGTCTGGATGCACGGCGCGGCCGTCCGGACCTACGCCCGTCGGCGCTCGTCTCCTTGTCAGCCGTCGCCTGGGGTGAGGTTCGGGATCCGATGTCAGCATCTCGTGTCAGGCTGGACCCATGACAGCGACGCCACCCCCGGGCCGTGCGGATCTCGTGTTGTCCGGCGGCGGGGTGAAGGGCATCGGGTTGGTGGGGGCGGTCGGCGCGCTCGAGGACGCGGGTTATGACGTCCAGCGGGTGTCGGGCACGTCCGCGGGGTCGCTGGTGGGGGCGGTGGTGGCCGCGGCGGCGCAGCGCGATGCACTGACCAGCGACCAGTTACGCGACCTCGCGCTGAACGTGCCGTACCACAAGTTCGGGGACAGCGGGCCGATCGAGCGGATCCCGGTTCTGGGTACGGCATGGGGGTTGCTGCGCGAAACCGGGATCTACCGCGGTGATTTCGCGCACGACTGGATACGCGGTGAGCTGAACAACCTGGGCGTCAGCACCTTTGGGGATCTGGCCGTCGACAACAATCGCTTGTTGCCGGAACGACGGTACCGGCTGGTGGTCACGGTGGCCGACCTGACGACCGGCCAACTCGTGCGGCTGCCGTGGGACTATCGGCGGGTCTATGGCCTGGACCCCGACGAGCAGTCGGTCGCCGACGCGGTGCGGGCTTCGATGGCCATCCCGTTTCTGTACCGCCCGGTGACGTTGAAAACCGCTGGCGGGCAACCGTGCACGCTGGTCGACGGCGGTGTGCTGTCGAACTTCCCGATCGATTCCTTCGACCGTCCCGACGGCAAGGAGCCCCGCTGGCCGACGTTCGGTGTGACGGTCGTGCCTTATCTGCCGGCGCCGACGGCCGGAGAGCTGATTCCCGTGCTGGGCCGGTTGCCGTTGGGTGGGCCGTCGTTCCTGGAGAGGCTGATCACTACCATGCTGGTCGGGCACGACCAGACGCACCTCAGCCAGCCGTGGGTCAAGGTGCGCACCATCCAGGTGGACTCGACCGATGTCGGTGTGCTCGACTTCGGCATCAGCCGCAAGGACGCCGAAACACTGTACGAGAAGGGGTATTCGGCTACAGCCGAGTTCCTGTCCACCTGGGACTGGCCAGCGTATCTCGAGCGGTTCCGCAAGGCGCACCGGGTCAGCTAGGGCCGTTCGCCGCATGCCATGCCCGCCAGATGTCGGGGCGAAGCCGACCGCGGTCGGGTACCGCGAGTCCGGCCGTGCGGGCCCACGCGCGGACCTCAGCGGTACTCGGGCCGGACGCTGCGGTGGGCTGACTGACGTCCACGGTAGCCAGTGAGATACGTTGCAGCGCAGTGTGTTCAGTGGTCGCCCAGGCGTGGGCGGCGGCAAGGAATCGATAGGTCCATTCCTCGGCGAGCTGGCGGGTCTCGGAGAACACGATCGGCACGTTGGGCCAGCGGATCTGCAGCTCTGCCAGCCCGTCGTTGACCACGGCGGGACGCACCCAGTCGAGCTTGAACACCTGTGAGTAGCGGTCTTCCACGACGACGGCCGCGCGCGGCAGCGCGGCCAGATCGGCGACCTGGTAGCGCAGTTTGCCGTTGGTCAGGCTGGAGACCAGATCGGCCAGTGATTTGCGTTCCACGCTGGCGATCAACTGTCCGTTGACCACGAGTCCGTAGTCGCCGCACGGCAGCGGCCCCTGCATGGTGCTGACCTGCTTCGTGCTGAACCGGTAGGCGTAGCGCTCGTGGGAGTCGATCACGATCTGCAGCTCGTCGATGCCCTGGGCGCGTGCGGTCGGGGTGCGCACGTTGGGCCGCGCCTGCTTGCGGGTGTGCGGCGCCTGCCAGAAGACGGCGTCGCGGCCGCGGGCGGTGGTGAACACCAGCTGCGAGCGGTTCTCCCTCGCCCGCTGCACGATCACATCGATGGCCGCACCGCGGCGCCGGCACGAGCGCAGCTCGAGGCGTTCGACGATCTCCGCATCGGCGGGCCACGCGTCGAGGCCGACCGGATAGCAGTACAGCGCCTTGACCCGCGGCCACGTCCCCGACGTGCGAAACAGCAGATCACCGCCGGGCTGTGGAAGCCGCAGCAGGTAGGGCAGCCGAGAATTCGCATCCGGGTTGCGCGCGATCACCAACTCCGCCACACCTCGAGTTTGCCCGGTGTGCGCGAGGGGCGGCGCGGCGACCCCGACGCGGGCGCGTCTTACGTCGCGGATCCGGTGAGCGTAGAGATCGGCTCGGTGAACGTCAGTCGCGGGACGACGATTTCGCGGTCACGGCCGTCGAGGGACTGGAAACGCACGACGGTGGATTCGGTGTCGTGCTCGGACGCGCGGGCTTGTGGATGGCTGAGCGCCCAGGACCACAGTACGGACGTGGCTGAGGTAGGCGGTGTCGAGCATGGCGACCGCGTCGGGTAGCGACACAGGCCCGTTGATGAGGGCATCGTTGAGCATGTCGGACATGGCGGGGTGGTCGACCTTGTGGTGAGGGCATCGGAGAATGTACCGACGACGACGCAGGTTCCGCACACCACGACTGCGGTGCCCACTGTCCTGGACACGCCGGTCACGCCTGCGCCGTCCGTGACGCAGGCGGTGCCGGCCTACACGCCGCCGACTGATGCGCCGGCCGCCGGCGTCTGCTCCCGCGCCTGCTCCGGTGGTTCCTTAAGTTCCGTCGAGCGGAAGTGGCGGCGGGAGCGGGAGCGGGAGTGGGAGCAGTGGCGGTCCCGTTCAGGCCCCCGCGACGACCTTGCTGGAATCGCCGTAGGGATCGGCGCCGGGTGCCGAAGACAGGCCACGGCGACCGGCGAAAACTAGCATGCAACGCGACTGCGGTGCTGTGTTCAGCGCGGATATGGGGCGCTACGATCAGCACGACCAAGCCGCCTCACCAATGGCGAAATGGCACTGCGGCGCAGTGCCGAGTATTTGAACCCTGCCCCCGTGCGCGGAGGAGATGTCGCCAAGCCCTAACCAAGGCCAGGGAAGGTCTAACCGTTGACTTGATATTTGTGGCGACGGCACGTGAAGCAGGCGTCCTTCGCAAAGGTCAACAAATGACTCGCGCGTACACGCTATTCGCCGACATCCAGCGGATCACAGCTGATTCTGAGGTGGGGGCGAGAATCGTGGTGGCACTCGTTGTTTGTCGTGGAGAATTCAGGGCGGGGTTGAGCGCGTTGGTGATCTAGGGTAGACCGTCGTACGATGCGAAATTGGAGCGATCGGGGTGGCACTGGTGCAGGCTGTGACGGAACATGGCGAGGCGCTGCCGCCACAAAAACTGCACGTGGCAACTGGGCTAGAACTGCCCTAACGAAGTTTTATCCAAACCCGTGGTTTGTACCGGTGTTTTAGAAGGAGTCACCGAAATTCCCGCCGCAGACTAAGGTGCAAAGGGCCCTGTCAAGTACTACATTCGTAGCAAACAGCAGCCAAATTCGATAGCAAGAAGCCGTGTCGAGGATCGCTCAGACGGATCGTCAATTCGGTTCTACTATTGCACGACCCACATTTGAAATCGTAGTGAGCTAGTGTCATGTAGAACATGGCCGCCCGGTGAGATCGGGGTATGCTCTCTACAGAAATTGCGGCGAATTCGGCCTCCCTGCGAATGTCGACACCAAGACCATCGCTCTTACCAAAATTGCACCAACGGCATAACAATTGAAGGTTGTCGACCACATCGGTACCAACACCGCTGATCGCTACAATATGGTCAATTTCCTCCGACGTTAATTCTTCGGGCGATTGATAGTAGGGCTTGAAGGGGTCTAGAGCGGACAATGCTCGTGATGATTTCGTTTTAAAGTCGAAATGGCATGCGCTGCAGCGCCCATCAGACTTCATCCATACCGCCCGGTAATGAGAGCCTGCTGACCTGCGAGGCACTTCCCAATCGGACAAAGTCACCGCAATGCGCCGCGCAAGGATGTCTAAGAGTTCACCTGCTGTATCGGGATATTTTTGAGTTAAATGATCGCGAACGATCTTCCATCGTGCAACTGGGTTTGCATTCGAATACGCGATTGCTTCGATCGGAGCCAATTGCAGCGCAACCCGGAGACGGTGAGCTGCAAATACGGTATCTCGATCTGCCGATCGTCTTAAGCCCTCCCGCGATGTGCGCGCGAGCATCAAGTCGCGGTACGTACTGGCGGTGTCCGACTCATCCTTGCTTGGGGGAACGAGCGCAAATGCATAGAGAGCAACGTCAAGGGTGCTCAGGATCTCATCCGATGCGGTCATTCGGTACGCCCTTAGCCTGCAGCGATAAGATCAAGCCTTCGGTTTGAAGAGTGTGCGATTTCCTAAATTTTTGCCTCCGGCATCAATTACTTCCTGTATAGACGCACGTAACATTTTGCGGCCAGGGACCGTATCGATCTGCTTCTCTGTCCATTCACGCGTGAAGAATTCCTCCGGTAGATCTTCAATAGTGCTCGCCACGTGATCCCTTAAGTCTTCTGGATCTGCAAATGGGGGTTCTTTTCCTTGCTTGCGAAGCAAGTTGTTCAACGTAAGCAAGTTATCAAGAATAAAATTCTGGAGGGTTAGCATGGACACCTTCATGAAGAACTGGCCGCCCTGATTCTCTACCCCGTCCGCCCACGCGTTCGGATATACAGCCTTAATTGCATTCCAGAATGAATAGAATGTAGGGAGGCGTGCCGCTTTATCCTCCTTTGCCTCCCAAACCGGTACATCCTTCCCAAGTGCCCGGTAGCGTCGGGGCATTGAAACGAAACTGTCAACGACCTGGTAAGCCACATTTTCTTTAATGAAACCCGTATCGCCAGCCAAGCCAAAGTCTATCAAGCCTTTAAATGGAGAATCATCGTCAGTGTTTATCAGATGAGTCAGTCTAACCTTGTCGGGATCTACTCCAGCATCCTTCAATCGGTCCCACAGCTTATCAATTTCTTCTGAGGTAAGCGCAGTACTAATGGTGCGTCGAAGCTCCGTTTTTGTGAGTGGCTTGGCCTTGTTATTAAGAACATAAAAGTGAAAGACTTGTTCGGCCATTGGTAATGCTTCGATGATGACCACAGGAAGAAGAACGTCAAATTCATTGACATTCTTTGCAGCATAAACCCGATGCTGGCCGTCAATGATCAGCCCCGGCTTTGCTACGTACCGCAAGTATTCTTCGAGTGCGCTTTTCTGTTCCATATCGAGGGAGTCCCAGTCCTGTGCGGCGCGTTCCAGATCCGCGGCAACAACAGTAAGATAAGATGTCGGTAGACCTGCGTCGGAGTCATCACTCACTGACTCTTCGAACTCCTTTATCTCATCATTTTCTTCGGATACATTTTCTTCGAGGTGTTCGACCGCATCGTTTTCCGCCTTACTGAGGCGTCCCCGGAGTGCGCCAACCGCTGATTGCAAGGCCTCTTCGCGGGAAAGTGCTATCGCTGAGATCGTTATCTGGCACGGGCGGGGGCCTGGTGCCCCTTCTAAGGGTGGTGTCGCGGTCAATGATTCGGGCGTCGTGGCAATGATGACCGCCCCGGGGACGATGTTCATAGCATCGTTCTTGATGAAGTGCGTGAGCTCTGGCGCTCGCTTCGGGTCAAGCGCACGCTGGTAGAGCGCCATCAGATCGACAGACGCACGCGGAGCGTCCGCCCACTCCAAGATTTCGCTGGCTTTGGCCGCCGTCACGTACATGCGAGGGGCACCGGGTCGTTGTTCGAATGCGACGGCAGAGAGCGTAGTCACATCCATGCGGTCTGTTCTCATACTCGGGTTCCTAGTCGTGTACTCGGAGCGGCGTCCCATGCCAATTCTCCCGATGTTATCGGTCACTTCGAATTGGTGGATGCGCGTCATGCGCATCCACCGATTGTTAGAACCGGTCCGAGCTAGAGTGCCATGAATCGGCGGGTGCGCCTTCGAAGCTGCTGCCTACCTGTTTGTTAGGGCTGTCAGCAGTAAGTTCGTCAACAGCTTTATGTCATTCGGGGTGTTCTGGAGTCCGTTCCAGCGGCGCTGGTCACCCGGTCCGAGATTCCACGTTCCGTGTGACCAGGCTGCGACGTCCGACAAGATCAAGAGGTCGCGATCCAAGCCGACGCTCGGCAACGCTTCCGCACCGTATCCCTCAGTCAAGGCGTCCATCACGTACCCGAGCGCTTGTATTCCCACTCCGTGAGTCAAGCGGGACTTTCGTGGCAATAGTTTCCATTCGATGGGCCAGGTGGCCTCGACCAAACTCCAAAAAATCTTGAGATGCAGGACCATCTGTTCGATATCGCCAGAACCATCTTCTGGGTCGCGGTACTGATACAGCGCGCCATCGTACAGACTATTCTCGATCATCCTGAGGACGCTATTGTCCTTGATGTATCCATCCGGAGACGTCGGTGTCGCGATCAAACCTCGGAACGGACTATCTGAGTCGAGATTTAACCGCGTCATGACCTGCGCGGGCAGTTGACGCCGAGCGTATTTGGGCGGCAAATGGCCGGTAGCGTCCGGTAGGAGTTCGTGAATCAAACCCTTCGGTAGTGGTTTCGTATTGTTCACGAGGATGAACTGTGAGCGTTGCTCCTCTGCGCCTGAGGCAATGAAAGCGACTGCAGCTACGGGAAACTCGGCAACGTCGGCATCGCGGATTGCGGCTGCGCGCTGCTGTCCATCCACGAGCAGAGCTGGTTTCTCCGCATCCGATAGTGTCTCGTCAACCGGAATGATGAGTTCGCCCAGCATTGAATAATCGACCGGGCTCTTACGACGAGCAGGGACAAACCGCACCCGGGGGTCGAACGCGAGGACAACAGCGTTTGGCAGCATGGCATCGGGAGACTCGATGTAGCGTCGAATCGCGCGGATGTGGCTCATTACTTCGGGGCGTTGATAGCCGTCGAGTTGGCCCTCGTCTGTCCGCTTCACGCGAGATACAGCGGTGAATTCGAGGAGACGCTTGCCATCCACGGCGAAGCAATAGATTGAGCGCTCACCTTGCCGTACTTCCAGGGCGGGAACTTTGATTTCGTATCTATCAGCCACCGGCAGTCCTTTCGAATGTGGGCACTCCCGTAGGGCGGAGCGTTCTCATCTTCTCGGCAAGGACCGACAAGTTGTGGAAGCCGCGCCGCTTGTTCCGTTCGCTTGCGCGAAAGATCACCATCTCGACACCGTGCTTCTCACACAGGCCACAGTGGCAATATCGCCACGGTGCGGCGTCAAGAGTCTCGGCATACTTGTCGCGATAGGATCGTTTCACGCCAACAACGTCTTCGTAAGCGATCACCGCATCGAGAGTCTCGTCGGCGGATAATTCGCCGCGATCGAAGGCACGCAACGCTTGAAGGCTCTCGCGCTCAGCTTTGATGGCATGCTGCTGTGAAACGCGTCCCGACAGGATTGCCTTTTTCAGCGTCACATTGCCGTCCACTTGTGGGACTTTGATGGCGGCGAAAGTTTGCGTGGCCGTGTGGTAGTTGTCCTTGTCGTCCATGAACGATTGACGAAACGCTGAGGTGCTGTCAAAACTGCCAACACCGAGCGATTCGAACTGAGCCATCGCCTCGAGTCTCGTAATTCCCAGTAGGTGCAGTCGCGTCTCTGGCGCGCGGATCCGGTCGATCGTTAATAGGCATGCAAGGATGTCTGTCGTCTTAAGTGAAACCATGCCGCCGAGCGCAATGCGGGTATAGCCCATGTCCTGCAGTTGTCGGACGCTGTCGGCGTAGCTTGCTGGATCCCAACCTTGCGCCGCGCCAAGGAGAGTCATCGGAGATTTTCGTGCTTCCGCAGCTGCCTTGAACTTCTCGGCCAACCTCAGCGAGATCCGCCGACGTTCTTTCCACTCATCAGGGGCTTCGCTAAGGTCTCTTCTGAATCCCAAGATGATGTGATCAACGCTCACGCCGGCATCGAAGCCGCATTGGTCGTAGAAGTCGAGTACCTCGTCGACGGTGTACGGCGGTTCGGGCTCATTGACATAGTTGAATGCGCCGCAGTCTCCCAATGTCGCTACGTCGTCTGGCAACCGATAGAACCCTCGCACACCTAACCGATATAGGCGTTGCCGTTGCGGCATGGAGTATTTTCCGACACCCTTTATCGATCCGTCGACGATCGCCTTTGACACGAGGATGCCGTCATATGCAGGCGCAGAAAGCACTTCATGCGCATACCGATCATCGCGTTGCCGCACACGCAGGGGCGAATGTTCATCGTGTACGAAATCGTATGTAGGACTTACTTGGTCAAGACTGTCCGGGAAGTAAAACTTCATACGCGACTCTTTCGGGCATCGACGTAGGCTCGAGCCAAGAAATTTGATAGTGCCGATATGTGCTTGGCCACGTTCTGTAGTTCATTCCAGGGCAGACCTAGCTCGTCCCACGTCCCACTGGTCCAATGGCATCGATCGGCGATTCTCGCGATCTCTTTCTGAGTGTCGGTTGGAGCACTGGGGGAAGCGACGTCGACGTGCACCATAACTCGGTCCATCAGTCGACTCATGGCTCGAATACCAACCCCACCCATGAGTTTCGATTCAGTCGGAGGTCGTCCCCACGCCTCGGGGAAGACTTCACGAGCAGCGCCCCAGTAGGTAAATAGTATGTGTCTAATCCCATCCGTATCGGTAGACCCGGTCGCCATGTTCCGATAGGGGAACAACACACCCGAGGGGGACTCGAGCGACTCCTTGAGCGCTTCTACCAAACTGGTGTCAGTCACAACCGCGATCCGCCGGTTTGCTGCTTCGCTGGATGCTCGCTTGATCAGTCCGTAGAAGGGTGATTCGGGGTCACGATTGAGCATGTCGACTAACGCGGATGGCATCCGGCGTTGCGACAAGCGCGGCGACGGTGCGGAGAAGACTTCAGGAAGTAACTCGGTGACGAGGTTGCTGGGCAGTGGCGCAACTGTATTCACCCGTAAGAACTGGTCACGCTGTAGTTCCAGTGTCGGCGCCACGAATCCCGCTACGGGTACCGCCAAGTCGCTGTTCGCAGTCCGCGCAAGTGCCAAACTGCGCTGCTGTCCGTCGACAATCCAAGCCGGTCGAGGAAGGGACTCGTCGACCGGCAGGGGAATCTCGAGTGTTCCAGCGGTTGATCCGATGTCATCTGTCGTTCCTGGGCCCCGACTTGAACGGAATCTGACAGTGTCAGGAAGCGCCAAGATCAAGCCATTCGGAAACAGAACATCACCGGAGTTGAGGTACTCCAGTATCTGTTTGACGTGGTTGCGTCGCTCAGGCCTCTGGTATCCGATTAGCTTGCCAGCGTCGTCACGTGATATCCGGGCTACATCAGCCACTTCGCGAATCTCATGTGCCGCTAGTGCAAACAAGTACAGAGGGGTATGTGAGTTCTGTTCTAATCGGACTGCTCGTCGTTCGATAATGCGGTCTCCACGGGCGTTCATGTTCGCTCCGTCGCGGTTCTGAATAACAGCCCGAATCGTTTTTGCTCACAGGCGAAGCCGCGGTCTCGCAAGATTCGAAGCGCCCGAGTGGCGGAAAGGCTTGGGTCCTCACACTTCAGGTTGAGAATAAAGTGGGTCACTTCGTCGTCGGACATCGGTGTGCGCCCGTAGAGTTCTGGCTGTCGGACTCTAACCGCCCATCGGGACCACCGCTGTTGGTCGGCCTCTGTGAAGAGTGTTGTACTGGTCCGTCGCGAAAGCCACTTCCTAGCCATGCGGAGACTGAGACTGGAGACAGTACCGCCGAGCGCATGACGCAACTCCCGGTCTGCAGGCAGACGTGGAAGGCCCTCGATCGTCCGCCAGCCGCCGACGAGCATGTGGTTGCCACCCTCCGTGGCTAACTCCCTCAGATCCTTATCCATCGCGCGCGCATAGTTTTCAGACAAGACCAGCAACACTGACTCCTGGGCTGAATCCCGCAATGGAACCGTTTGGGGCATCTCGCCGAGTTCTTGCCACCAATCCGACAATTGCGTGACGTCGGCTACTGAGTCAGGCTGACCGCTGGCGAAGGTGGCTGCATAGGATGGGGCCATCTGGGTGACATTGCGTAGGCCGAGTCCGGCGGAGGCAACCAACATGCGGACGGATGCGCCCGTCTTGCGTGCGTCATCGGCGAGGCCCTTGGCTTGAAGCCAGGCCTCGCCCATGTAGAGGTCTAACAGTTTGGCCGATCTTTCCGCGGCCCCGACACGCCGACGCCAAGATTTGAAACGCGTTGATGTATCGCCTGGGGGGAGTGATCGTATCCGCAGGTCGGCGGCCGCGGACACCGACTTCCGGTCCGTGCAATTGACGACGATCGTCAGTTTCTGCACGTCATCTCCTCTGTGTTCAGAAAACTACACACGAATGTGTCAGGCACCGGGTGTAGTTTTCGTTACTATAACCGCACAGCCCGACAGATAGCCGGAGGTTTCGATGGGCGATCCAGCAGTAATTCTTCTCAGCGGGGGCTTGGATTCGACAACCGTGCTTGCCATGGCGAAGAACCTGGGCTTTGAACCATACGCACTGTCATTCCGCTACGGCCAACGGCACGTCCTAGAACTCGATGCCGCACGGCGCGTTGCCGATGCACTTGGCGTGGTGCGTCACGTTATCGCGGACATCGACCTCGGTGTCTTCGGTGGCTCGTCGCTCACCGCTGACCTCGACGTACCCAAGCGCGACAGCGTCGAAGACTTGTCAGACCAGGACGTTCCCAACACGTACGTGCCGGCTCGGAACACCGTCTTCCTGTCGTTCGCGCTTGCTTACGCGGAGACCGTCGGGGCGCAGGACATCTTTATAGGCGTTAACGCCGTCGACTACTCGGGGTATCCCGACTGCCGGCCTGAATACATCTCTGCGTTTGAAGCGATGGCCAATCTCGCAACGAAGGCAGGTGTCGGTGGAGCAACTCTCAAGATTCATACGCCGCTGATAGAGATGACAAAGGCAGAGATCGTAAGTGCGGGGTCCGCGTTGGGTATCGATTATGGATTGACGTCGTCGTGCTACGACCCTGGACCGAGCGGTCGACCGTGTGGTCGGTGCGACTCCTGCCTCCTGCGCTTAAAGGGGTTCGAAGAAGCCGGCCTCACCGATCCTTTGGTGTACCAGGCAGCCTAATGTCATACACAGTCAAGGAAATCTTCTACACCCTCCAAGGCGAAGGGGCTCATACCGGCCGTCCCGCAGTTTTCTGCAGATTCGCCAGTTGCAACCTCTGGACCGGCCGGGAGAAGGATCGCCCTCGGGCGATCTGTCAGTTCTGCGACACAGACTTCATCGGTACCGATGGAGTCGGTGGAGGACACTACAAGACGGCCGAGGATGTTGCCGCGGTAGTGGCGAGTACTTGGCCAGAGACAAGTCATGACAATCGGATGGTCGTATGCACAGGCGGCGAGCCGTTACTGCAACTGGACGGTCTGCTCGTTGAAGCGCTCCACAGAGAAGGATTTTATGTCGCGATTGAGACGAACGGGACTCGACCAGCTCCGGCCGGTATCGACTGGATTTGCGTCAGTCCGAAGATCGGAGCGCCATTAGTACTTACGTCTGGTGATGAGTTGAAACTGGTGTATCCGCAAGAGGGCGGAGACCCAGAGCAATTCGAGCACCTTGACTTCGAATCGTTTCGGTTGTCGCCGATGGATGGGCCGGCGGTTCAGGAGAACACGGCGGCGGCTGTTGAGTACTGCTTGAAGCGCCCGAAGTGGCGATTGAACCTCCAAACCCACAAGTTTTTAGGAATCCCATGACCGAGACCATGGAAATTTTCTGTGAGTTCAAATTCGAAGCAGCTCACCGCCTACCAAATGTCCCTAGCGACCACAAGTGTTCGCGGCTCCACGGGCATTCTTTTCAAGTGCAGGTCCACGTTCGGGGTCCTGTCGAGGACCACTCCGGTTGGGTGATTGACTTCGCCAACATCAAAGACGCATGTAAGCCGGTGATCGCGCGACTTGACCACTACTACCTCAACGAGATACCGGGCTTGGAGAATCCGACAAGCGAACGCCTCGCTGCGTGGATCTGGAATGAACTCGCAGCGTCGCTGCCCATGATGTCGGCAGTCCAGGTGAGGGAGACGTGCACATCGGGCTGCGTCTACAGAGGGCCGAGTGCCGCATGACGAATGAATTGCCCGATATACAGGGTAGGGAAGACGCGCGAGGCATCGATATCGACGAAGTTGGAATCTCAGGTCTCCGCTATCCACTGACGTTCGATGACGGCGACGTCGTTCAAACGGGGATCGCAACGGTCGAGATGACCGTAGGCCTGTCCGCCAGTCAACGGGGGACTCACATGAGTCGGATGGTGCAGGCGGTCGAAGCGCACCTCAGCGTCGTTGACCCACGAGAACTACCAATGTCATTCAAAGCAATAGCGGCTTTACTCAACTCACGAGATCTACGGATCAGCGTCGCACTCCCTCTGGCTACCCGCGTCAACTCACCAGTCACCTCAAACAGCGGCTTTCAAGTTCACGATCTTGAACTGCGCGGTAGTTCGATTGATGGCATCTTTCAACTCTCGACAATTGTGTCCACCGACGTAACGACACTTTGCCCATGCAGTAAGGCGATTAGCGACTACGGTGCTCACAACCAACGAAGCCGGGTATCGCTATCAATCGATGGTCAAGACGATGTGCCTTACCCTGTGTCCGTTGCGAATATCGCGCGTTTGGTGCGCGACGCGGCCTCATGCCCTGTGTATCCGGTCGTTAAGAGGCCGGACGAGCGCGCCATCACGATGGCCGCTTACGATAACCCGAAGTTCGTTGAAGATCTTATTCGCGACCTCACGTTGAGTTGTCGGGCACTCTCGGTGTCTCACGGGATTCAGGCTCGCAATATCGAGAGCATTCATAGCCACGATGCCGTTGCTCGGTTGGTGTGGCATAGCAGCGGTTCGGAATGATTTGAGCACTCTGGGCATGAACGGTTGCTGGGTCGACGGAGGCGCCAGCCAAACCACGTTTCGGGAGTTATGCTGCCGCAGTCGATGTACCGGTGAGCCGCTGCAAGCCTCGATCAACCGCGTCAAGCAGCGACATCGTGCCTTTGCCTCGGGCGTAATCGATCTGCTTGCCGCCTCGTGACTCCGTAAGCGCTTGCGTGGCCGCATGTGCCGCCGCCTTGTCGGCCACTACGAGAATGTCTGCCGCCATACCGGCATTCCGCAGCGAATTACTTGCGACTTTGCCTGAATAGACTTCCACCCGCACGTTGGGGTACCGCGCTCTTAGAACGCGCATAGCCCGATTTGCCGCAGATTCCATCAACGAGTAGAGAGCAATGAAGGTGCCTTCCGGCGGAGCATTCTGCCCGGACTGTTCTTCAACCGTTGCTTCCAATACTTCTTGAGTGAGTCCCAACTCCAACCCAAACTCTGAAGCCAACATCTCTGCTGCCGCCAGTTCCATGCTCGGTAGTCGCCGAACATTGTGGTCACCGATTCGCGCCAAGATGGGTAATGCGAACTCCTCGAGTGACGACGTCGAGTCTGGCTTGTATGCCGCGAGGGCTTCGATGACTTCCAAAGCCATTGGCAGGTCAGCGTCAGTTAGGAACGGTTCCCATGCCGCCCGGAGGAGATCGACTACATTATCGTAGGACTCCGGCGAAATACCCTCCCCCAGAAGGCGATCTAGAAGCGTTAAGATTCGGTTAGCGCGGTGGCGGTCACCAGAGGTATCGGACAACGCCCAAGTTTCAATCGCTAGTAGCCTAAGCGGGCGGGCCCGTAATTCGTCGCCCACGGCACTGTAAAGGTTGCGTTCAATGTCTAGTAGTAAATCGACAAGAGTCCCCGCGTACTGATCGGCGACCGGGAGTTGCTCACTGATCTGGCTCACGAAGGCGTCTATCGCCCCTGGTCGCATCAAGGTTGTCTCGCCGAGTTGCCGGCAGGCCTCGAGTGCATCTGTGCGGTCGTGTGGTGCGGTCGAGTGTGAGAACGCCACGGCGAAGGCCTGTGCCAGACTGCTGTACCGGACTGCAGGAGTAGGTTCACCGATCAGTGGCGTTGGAATCTCTCCGAGTGTGTCGTGCCAACGTCGTAAGGTGTCGAATGCTTCAGGCGACACCGTTGACACCACCAGGTTTTTCAGGATTGCCAGCGCATCGAGTGTCGGTTCGGCGTGTGACAGCAATGCAATTGCAGTGTCAAAGCGTCCATCGGCGATCGCGGCATCTAGTGCACTCCGGTCGAGTGGCCCGACTGGCGGTTTAGTCTGGACGGGCGCCGAGGTAAGGAGGTCCTTCAGAAGGGCGTTGTGTTCAGCAAACTCCAACCACCCCGAAGACTGCAGATGGTCGCGAACGGCACCGGGCGCCTCACCAGCTGAAAGCGCCCAGTATGCATAGTATTCCGCGCCCGCAGGCGATCTAATTGCTGCGGCGGTAGGAACCAACGCGCCATAGTCGGACTTGACCAGGTCAAATTCTTGAATAGTTGCGTTCTTCGATAACCGCGCCATTACGAATCGGGCAAGTGCATCAGATGCGCGCGTTGAGCGGTTCATCTTCAGCAGGTCGGGCAACTCATCCCAGGCTTCGATGTCGTCCCAGCGTCCAAACTCTGCCAGCGCTTGAAGTTTCAGGAAAGACACGTTGCGTCTTGAGAGGCGGTGGTCACGTGAAAGGGAGTCGAGCAAGTCCATCGCGGTCGCCTCAGCACCTGCAGCGCACGCATCCAAGAAGTCACCGATCAGCCTGCCGACTGGTGTGTTGCGGTGGAATCGCCGCGGAGGCTTAGATCTGAGAGCGCTCTGCAGTCGGCCGACGCCTTCAAGCACCCTGCGCAGTCCACCACCTTCAGATGCGACTGCGAAGCGGTAGACACCGCCATCCGCGCTCACGAGTGTCAGTGCGGCTTGATCGAGTTTGCGAAGTGACTTCTGCGCCACATCGAAGGCTATCCATGAGCCTAGGTACGCCACGATGAGATCTCGGGCCCAAGTGCCTTGGTCATCTTGGGGCCATAGTGCATAGCCATAGGTTTGACCGGATAGTCTGGCGAACAAGAAGATCGGAGTAGGCGAGTCGATCAACCAGTCGTTGTGAGCTTGGTCGACGAGAGCATCAAATGTTTCATTGCCTTGACCCGGGCCCACCTCATTGGGCATGGAGAAAAACTCCGCAACGAACTGCGACCAACGTGCCTCGCGTTCCTGTCCGGTCATTCGAAAAGTCCGTGCAACGTTGTCGCGAGGTTGGCGACAGTGTCGGGCTCCGTGGTGACGGTGATCAACTCACCGTTGAGTTGCACTCCACTGTAGGTGAGATTCATCGATCCGTATACCGCCCAGCGGTCCGCCACCAAAGCCTTTTCGTGACTGAATAGCTGGTGCTCATGCGGTTGTCGGACTACGGATAGCAGTGACCGGGTGCCGTCTAAGTCGGCCGCATCCTCGAGTTTCGCGACGAACTCCGATTCACGAATACTTGGACCGGTTCCAAGATGCACCGAGACTCCTTGAGTAAGGAGACCGCGTAGTACTGTCGAGAAAGGGATCAGCCCTGCGACCCAACCGGTTACAAGCCCAGAGAACTGGCCAGCGCGATTGTCTATCAGTGGAAAGTCGGATATCCACGGTGACACAATCAGCAAACGCCGACCGGGATCCAGGAACTCCGATAAGAAAAGCGCCTCTAAAGCCTCGGCGATCTCCTTCGTCGGCGCGACCGCGCTGCGGTGGATCATGCGGGTGCTCATTGAGGCGTCTCCCCCGATGTCACGACCGCAGAGAACCTACCGTTATCCCGCGTAATGGATTCCACCTGAGGATGGATTAACAGCCAATCGAAATCAATTGGCTGCACGATTAATTCGCGGATCGCACCGGCCAAGACGGCAACGTTCGCGCTTTCGGTCACGAGGGTTGCCGAACCGGTTGCCTTTAATGCCTCAACAAGAGGATCGCGCCAATCAGGTATATCAACGTTCACGGTGGCTTCGGTACTCGGTAGAACGTCACGGACCAGCGTGCGCTCGGTGAGAGGTGGGTTGTCAACAAAACGATTACCCACTCGTAGCGCCTCTGGCCGACGAGCGGATGCACGTGCCCACAACAAGCTCTGGATCACAGATTGAACCGCGGCTAAGGACATTTCAGCCTGCGCACTGCCGTTTACTTGTCTAATGGTGTCAGAAACCTCGGAGTCTGAGGCAAGAAGCACCGCCGCTGTGCGGTGATCTACGGCGAAACCAGCGTGACGGTCGATATCGTCCCACTTGGCCAGGATCAATCTAATCAAATCGTCGGTTTGCGGTGTGGAACCAGCACGGAAAACTCGCAGTGACATCGCGGCGAGATTGCTGTGAGCTCGAGGAACGCCTTCATCAGCCAAGCGCGCAACTAGTTCTCGCCACTCTCCAAGGCGGTCGTTGCGAGCGTTACGGAATCTGACTGCGGCATCGGCGACTCCCGCGGATTCGTGCAGGAGACGTAATGTATGTCGCAAAGCCACATCTACTTCCTCGCTCTCCGATGACTCCAGCGCCCCGGCGATTAGACGGTCGAAGCGGCGAGGGTCTTCGGCGATTCGGCGGGCGAGGCTCTCAACCAGATTACCGCCGCCTGAGCTAACGTCGGAAATAATGATTTCTGCTTGATCGCCGCTATCCTCGACGATGTCTACCAAGACATCCAGGTCAGCGTCGAGATCGGGGCACGCCTGTTGCGCTGCATACTGCCAAGCTGCGGCCATTGTTTGCAAGAATCGCTGCCGGACCCAGTCCAACCAATCCTTATCAGGTTCGTCGTCCAGTGCTTTGAGCGCCTCTGTGAGGATGTCTGTCGTCGACGGATCCCTCAAGGTCTCGAGAATGGTTGTGCGAAGGGGGAAATCGTCGGGATCGATGCTGTCGTCGATAAGCAACACCGCGTCAACCACTTCCTCGCCACGGGACTCCCAATCGGTTGAGCGGAACTTGCGAAGGTCATCAATAGAATACCCACGTACCATCGTGCTGGCAGTGATTGACAGGACGACCTCAGCCACCCAATTGGCAGTAAAGAATGAAATGCCGGCCTGTTCGAATCGTTTACGCATGAGCATGAAGAACCGATCGGTCCGCAACTGCCGTAATCGCTCGGTGTCGGTGTTGAGCTTGAACGCGTCGATGGAGTCGGGCAAGGTCACGGTGACTGCGACGGCATCGACGGCGCTGCCGAATCCGACAGCTGCGGGTTGTCCGTGCCAACTGAACGAATAGTCGCGATGCTCTCGTCCGCGGTTCGTGACAACCTCAGCAGACCCAGTTGTCGCGTAGCGCCATGTCTGCAGCGGACCCAGATCGGAGCTGAGATACGCCCGAACACACGGAACCAGATCACCAAGTGGTCCCGACCGAGGACGCGGGATGTCGGTGTGAAGTGCATCGAGGTCGGCACGGAACTGCCACCGCAGGCGGCCGTTTGACGACGGTCGAATGTGGGTGGGTTGCCGATCTGGCCGAATCACCGTGGGTCGTACTAGCGGCAATTTTCCTTGTGCGCCAGCTACTTGTGTGACCACTCGACCCTCAATCGCTAAACCATCCTCGAGTGCGACCTCGCCGTTAGACGATGGCTCGATCCACAGGCCTTTTACCTTGCGTACCGCCCAACGCAGAGTCACTTTTCCTGGCGTGAGCTCATTGAGGGCCATGGCGATCGCCACGGAGGTCTCAGCTGCGCGGTCGTAATCGACCGGTGGCTCAATCTGCACTTCGGGCAACTCGAGGTCGCCGAATAAGGTCGGTGGAATGAATTCGGGTAAAGGTTGACGACTGGTGGCATCAGTTCCGGGTTTGAGTCCGGCTCCCGTCAGCGTCGCCCAATTGCTGCGCAACCGTCGATACATGGTAGGTACCACCTCGAGCAGCAACGAACGTGGATGTTCCCAACACACCGTATGAACTTCATCGTCGGTAAGATTCAGGCTCGTCTTCACGTACTTGATTAGACTCTGCTGTGCCGGGCCGGCCTCCAGCACTTCTTCCAACAGGTGCACCGATTTCTCGACAGTCTGCTGATCCGAGAGCGGTTTGGACCATACAGTTCTGAGGTTCCATATCGAGTTCTGATCGACAGTGAGTCGGACAGCAGCCCAATCGACAAGCGCCATCGCGGCTTGCATCTTGCGGACCGATTGGTTTCCGAGTGGCAGGTGTTTCGCAGGTATCGATGGATCTAGAATCGACTCATAAGATTGAAATACCAAACGATCTCGACCGTAATCGGACAGCACCACCACCGTCCATGGTCTTTGATGCTGCAGTCGGCCGGCACGCCCGCGCCGTTGCAGGAATTGGGCGATGTCGCGGGGGGCTTTGTGCTGCAGTACCCCACCGACGCGGGCATCGTCGTAACCTACTTCGAGCGAGGAAGAGGCGACAACGACATCCGCTTTAGCGCTTACCCCGGTGTCCTGAGAGGAGGTCCGCGATATGGTCAGTGGCTGGTCACCGAAGCCGAGCGTCTGTGGCAACCACCAGTATTGACCGTCGCTGTCCCAGACAGACTCGTCAGCTATGTCGACACCGTGGCTACGAGCGTAGTCAGGCAACCGCAGGCCAGCGAGTACGGCCTCGTTCGGTTCGCGTCTTCCGATTGGATTGAGGCCCTCCGCGCTAAGCATTTGTCGGTAGAGACGATTCACCAGGTCGAGATTGTCTAAGAAGGCGAATACCCGACTGCCAAAGGTATTTGACAGATCGGCGTCCTTATCGAGTATGCGCCGCAACAGCATCAGGCTCTGGATAGACGTCGATAGCAGTGCCGATTGGGACGCGGGGTCGCCACGCAAAAGGAGCTGATATTCCGAGCCAAGATGAATCATGTCTGCCGGATCGGGCCGGATGTCTTCGATCCGCTCAGTTGGAACTCCGCACAGATCCGAGAAGAACTTGGCTGCGTTGGCCAATGTAGCGCTCAAGCCCACCCATGCGACAGGTGTTCCAAGCAGTTGTCTCCATCGGCGCAGCAAGAAGGCGACCTGTGCTCCGGAACTGCCAACATAGGTGTGAATCTCATCGAGTAGCACGAGGCGCGGCTTACGGGTGGCCCTGTGACCCAAGCCGAAGACGTGCCGTGACCAACCGTCTGCCATTGACTGGTTGAGCATTTCAGTCGTGGTGAATAACACGTCTGGCGGTTGTGCCTGCATCGACTGACGCGTTAGCCGCACTTCATCGGCTTCGACACGCTGCCCGCATCGCTGGCAGGTAAGGTCGCCCCAGTCGAGTGCCGTGGCCGCGCGATGTGCACGCCGCCACACAAGGGCGCCCCCGCACGCGTCGCCAGAGGCATTCGGGACTGGACATGTGAGGAAGGGGCAGATCCAACTGTCACCGTGCTTACGCCAACCGCTGCGTTCGTCAGGGTCACGGTCGTTGCGAAATGGCGTTGGGCCGAAGTAAGCCCCGACGGTCAGTGTCGGGCCGCCGGCCCCTTGCAGTTCCCGTACTTCTCCCAACGCTGTCGCCAACTGGTCTTTGAGAAGTTCATTTCGTGGATAGATGGCAATGACCCGTGGTCCACCTGGGCTTGACTCGGCCAGCGTTGCCAGAGCAGGGAGGTAAAACGCTAGCGTCTTTCCGCTACCGGTGCCGGCTCCCACGACGATCCCAGCGTCCTCACTCGATTGCAGGCTAGAGAAGACCGCCTCAGTGGCTTGGAGTTGAAAGGTTGAGATACTTCTGTGGCCGAGAATCCGGTTCACCTGTGTCAGTACGGAATCTGGGATATCGCGTTGCTTCAGCGCGTCCATCACCAATGCCGGCGACTGGTCGCGACTCGGGAAATACCTGGGGCGGCGTAGAAATCGATAATCTGACACCAGGCTGCTTCCGGATTGCCAGGGTCGGTTTGGAAACAGTTGTCGCAGGTGGGTGAAGAGGCGTACCGCTTCAGCCATACGTGTTCGGTAGCGGTTCGGCCATTCGCGAGGAAGTTTGACGAGAAGCCGTGCAATGACCAGCTCATTGATGCATTCGTCGGGATCTGAGCCATCCCATTTCGCAGCAAGAAGTTCGACAAGTTGCGGTCTAGTCCACGATTCATCGGTGAGGCCCCACGCAATGTGGCGTGCATCGACCTCTTCGATAAGATCTAGTGCTGCGAATAACGACTGCTCCGAACTTAAATTCATTATTTCAAGTAGATTCTGATCGATTCGGCATGGTCTTCTCTAGCCAGCCAGTCCCGGACTGCATCGGTCAGAAGGTCCCAGGATGCGCCCTCCTCTGAGGCTGCTGCTGCCATGAAACGTTTCACCTCGGCGGGTTGGGATTGTGCGGCTTGGTCTAGTAGGGGCCGCTTCTCGTTCCACTCGGCAACTGCCTCCAAGATTTCCTTAAGGCGCCTCCGCCCTTCGTCGACCGAGCCGAGCCCATCCACTGGCGTCTGAAGTGACGTTTGGATTCGCTTCAGCGCCAGGATATTCGAGTACGGCACACCGGGATAGGAAACGATCGGTTCCCCGATGCGATCCGGAAGCAGTTCACATCGACGTCTGTCCACTGCACGACCGATGTCAGCCAACAGGCTCCGGTAGAGGTTCTCGGCTAGATTGAGATAACCATCAACCGTGGCGGTCGACACCCGCGAGGCAATGTCCTCGACGTCCTTACCGACGATGGTCGTTGCGGTAGTCTTCAGCGTCTGGCGCGCTTTCGCGATTTCTTTGCGTTTTGCCGCTGTGAGGGTGGGCTTGGCAACCCCTCCGCTCTCTAGATCCGGAAATGCAGCCAGGACCGAGTGTAGTGACTTACGACTCTCTTTCGCCCGCTGACGTACGTTTTCGATTTTGTTCACCGCAGCAGCGTTCTTCTGACTCGCCACGACTGCGCTGAGTTTGATCAGCACATTTTCGGCCCGGTCAGCCAAAGTCGATCGTGTGGACATCATTGCCTCGTAGCTTCAGTCAGGTAATCAAACTCGTCCGCCAGACCACGCAATTCGTTGACGAGAGCAACCGCATCTACACGGTTATCTGTGCTAGCGGTGTCAGCGAGGCGATTCTCCATTTCGGAAAGCAACGAATTCGCGAAGCTCGCATACTGAGCGAGGGTTGTCAGATCGGGTCGAGGGTCAACCAAAAGGTCCCAGAGGTCTGCAGCGCCAGGGTCCTTCTCCAAGAGAGAAGCGAGTTTCGAGTAGGTCGACGTCATCCCAACATCTACCTTCTCTCGTGTTTCCAGGTAGGTGGATCGCGAGTCGAAACGTGGGAGCAGGCCGCGTTGGTGCCCCTCCGCGACTAGTCGGTCAAGTGATTCGAGAGTTCGCGCGAAATCTTCGGATACGTCGAGTGAGCGTTGCACTTCAGCGACTAACTTCGCCACCTCGCTCCAGGCCTTACTGGCGACTGTGGATTGTTTCACCGAAAGGCTTCGGAGGAGGCGACCCGCTTCGTCATCGGGTTCTGGGCGACTGACATCGCGAAGTTTGAGGCTTGTGCGTATGGCTGAGTACACCGATCCGATATCAATGATTGACGGTGTCCCAACACCTTTCGCTGCAGTGATCGTGTCGCGAAGAAGTAGTAATGCCTCATCCCGAAGGCTTGCGGTGTCGTTGAATAGGCGGACGATATCGGGGTTGACACCCTTGGGCATCGTGGGTCGAAACATTGCGGGTAAAGCTGCAGCGACCGTTAAACCCGGTGTGGCAGATACGTTCCTCAGGACAGATAGCACGCGTAACGGCGCCTGGAGCGTATCTGGGGACTGTCTACCAGCGGTCGCGATAGCACTTGCGAACACGCGAACTCGTTGCTGGAAGCCGAAATACCAACGACCGTGATCGACGGTGTCAAGTCGGCCTGATTGTTCTGCCGCCAGAATGCCGCGAAGAAGGACGGCATTCTCATCTGTAGCTGCAATGTCGAACCTGATTGACCCAGTCACTGAACCGCCCCCTTGCGCGCGGTCGATCACGACGTCGGTAAGCCGCAAAGTGTGGGCGCCTATCTTCCACTCGCTTTTCCGTGACTTGCGGATGGAAACCCCGTACGGGCCGTTCTGAAGTTCGGCTTCCACTGATGCGCAGACAAACTTACGGATCGTGTTTGCAGTTGCTGCGGCCAATCGGGTGCCGTTGGCCCATTGTTCGATCTCGTCCCGTGCCTTCGGCGGCAGCGTCTGCGTTTGCTGTGGTACAACTGGTTCCGAGGGGTCCTCAGAGAGGCCTTCGGTTAAATCGACGCCGAGATATCGCGCTATCTGTACGAGTTCGTTGTCGGCATGCAATGGATATTCTGCATAGAAAGCTCGGAGGCTCAACTCAGAGTCTGGTGTGGCTCGGTTCTCGCGACGGATTCTTGCTCGAACTTCGGAGGGGACCCGCGTGCGGACCTCGTCTAGCGACCTGGCGAACGCTCCGGACGGAAACATCCCGGGCGTTAGAATTTCGTCCTCAGCGACGCCCAACGGGTAACGGATGACTTCACGCAATATCTCGCGTGGGCGGAAGGCGTCCGGCGCCGCCAATTTTACTAACTGATCCACGGCGTTGGCGTTGAATGGGTAAAGGCCGTATCCGGACTCAGATGTTCCGAACGTCTCGTGGCAGGCTTGTTGGACGGGACAGCCGACGCAGGCATTCGGAATCGCTGCAGTTGGGCTCAGATCCTGCAGAACGTTCTTGCTGATGCGGCCTGCGTTCAAGTATCGAGAAACGAAGTCTCGCAGCCCTTCAGGGCCAATTACGCTCGCGTCGATGTCGAGTGTGTAGTGAATGCCACGGTCCGTAAAGGTATCGACCGAAGTGAGATAACCGGATGTGACCGCGATGGCAGCACGCAGCTTGCATAGGTCCCGGCTAGCCGGAATGGTCAGCGCTTGAGCGAGCTGCTTGTCGATCCCATGTAGAAGTACGAGGTCCTCAATGAACAAACACAATTCCTGCCCTTGCTTGGCAATTTCGCGCCGGACGTCCTGGAACACCTCCAGCAGATCTGTGGTCTGACCAGTGAACACCTCGGCTTTCGCGCGCGGCAGATAGTGGTCACACATTGCGGCGATTTCGGTGCGCAATGCCTTATTCGAGACAACCGAGCCGACTAGCTTCTGCACATCCGTTCCAGCGTCCTCAAAATATGATGGATCTACGCTGAAATCAGACTCGTGAAGGTGGAGATCGGTTTCCTCGATCGCCTCATCGGGATCCGTATCGCCTCGGGCGAGTCGGACTATGCGTTCGAGCGGACCACCAGGTTGACTAAGTCGCTCGCGGAACGTGAAGTCCCCTAGTAGTCGGTCGGCCTTCTTTCGAAGATCGTTGATTTCCTCGGTATCGAGTCCGGATAGGCCTTTTATGTCAATAGCCGTGTCAAACTTGACCAGATGGTCGAGTCGCTGCAGCAAAACATGCATTGCCTCGCTATCGGTCTTGATCTCCGAGGACGCACGTTCAAGCTCATCATGAAGTTGCTTTGCTTTCGGTGTATCGATGCCGGCGAGGATGCGTTCGATAACTTGTTTGAGCGACGTGTTGCGCTTTTCGACATACACCTTGTGCCATGAAGGCCGGGAACCGATATTGGATTTGAGCCATCGGACGAGATGGCTTTTGCCGGTACCTTTTTCGCCCGTGATGAAGAGCAGCAGTGGTTCGTTCGAGGAGAGATTGGCGGTGAACTCTCTAAGGACATCGCTCTCCGTTGCGTTCGAAGTTCTTGAGCTCACGAGTCTCTTCACGGGAAGGGCCCGGTGGATAGCTCGGAACATCGCATCGGCATAGGGGTCGTCGATCTCCATGCTGCCAACGTCGATCTGCGTGGCATCCTGGATTGCTTCCCGTGTCCAACAAATACGTGTGTTCATCGTTCGACCTTCTGAGAAATGGCGCCGGCCCACTTGACATGGCTCACAGGTCGGTCAGCGCTACTATCGGATCCCGTCCGCAGCGTGCGCGTGCCAATGTCGCTTCGCTTCGACAGGACCACTAGCCCGTCGGCTTCGAGGTGTAGAAGAGACATCGAAAGACCGGTAGACAGAAGTGAGTGGCTCGAATCTGTTGCCGGGTGATAGCGATGCAGAGAACCGCCGTCCAGAGTCGGCACAGCCTGGCCGCACTCAGCGACGAACTGCTCGATGTCATATTCGCCGGACGGAAACTCACGAAGCCCTTGGGCGAGTGCAGCACTGCTGTCCGCGATCAGACCTTTATGGCCGGCTGAAGCTAGTCCGAGGTATGCAGCCCAACGCCGGAACGGGATCCACTGTTCGCGGTTTGGAATCGGCCATCCTGATCTGTCGTCGCCTAACAGTGAGCGCTGATGTTCCATGAAGGCACGGCCTTCGCCGGACTTGTCCGGTTCGAAGGCCGAGAACGGCTGTAGCGGTGTGTCGGCGGCGTTTAGTACCACGAGTCCGTGCACTAGGTCCATCACCCCACGAGAGTCGCCGACCGGAGCGGTTGGATCGGCAGTCACGAATACTCGGTCGCGCAGGTGCCGTGAAAAGCTGAAACTATCAACATCGGTAGACTTCCGCCATTCGTTCGGTACTGCAGCCAAACGAACCCGGCCGCCCGTGGTTTGGACGATACCGAGAGTTGCCAACGCGGCCAACGACTTATCGGCAATAACGGTGCCGCCCGTTTTTAGATCCGACTCGTCATCGGCTGCAGGAGTGGGATCGCTACCTAATGATTTGATCGCTTCGACCAGTCCCGTCGGCGCGACCAGTGCGATAAGTTCGTCGCGTTCGACTTCGTCGGACAGGGCGAGAATGGCTCGGACCAAAAATCGCATAGCCTCCGGCAGAATGTCGGGTGGAGTTAATAGCGCCATCAAAGTCTCCGTAATACTTGGTTTATATGGAATCCGATACCCCAGGATTCGCGAAGTTGGCGGCGATCATCAAAGGGATCCGGTTGGTCGCGATCACTAAGGATCACCACGAACGATTCCCGTCCAGCCTTGCTAAGCAACCGTCGGAGGTCGCTCGTATCCGTCCTATCGTCTACTCGTATCACGATGGGAACCCGCAGATAATGGGGAGAGTTGAGCCACTCGGTGATCCGTTGGTCCCACCACAAGTAATCCGTCGTGGTCGGTCGTGGTGCCCACGGGCCAGTGGAGAGCAGCGCTATTACGCCGTGCTTCTGGACCAGGCGATCGACCAGTTCCTGCTCTTCATCTGGTTGGGCTCCCTCCGTCCAAATGCAAAGCCGGTTGTCCACTGCCAGTTTGGAAAGCGTCGAGCTTGGCTCGGATTTCACGTATCCGTGGAACAAAGCTTGGGCAGGTTTCAAAGAAATCTTTGGGCGTCTGTGCGTTTCGCGGCAGTATGGACAACCACCGCATTGGGTGTCGACCGGGTATACGTCGCCGTCCACGTGAAGGGCGTAGTGACGAGCGAGATAGGAATTGACGCATCCGGCCAATCCGTCCAGTATTTCGGCCGCCGAGGTGAGAGAGGCACTCGAGGCGTCTCGAGCATCCTGCTGGGCTCGGCGGAATCGCTTCCGGAAGGCCCCTTCGTTCCCGAGGTCGCCGTGGAGAATTCGAACGTTGACTGATGCGCGTCGAGCGGCAAAGTAATCCTGGAGTTCCTCGTCGGTTGCCTCGTCTGGAATGTGGTGGTCAGGTGCCGGCCAGTCGAGATTGATCATCCCGGCGCGATCCATCGCGGTGAGGGTGTGCATGTTCCAGTAGCGGTTCATGTCGCCCCAGGGGTACTTGACCTCGTCGTGGGAAGCGGTCAGGTCGACTGTTATAACTCCTTCGGTCTCGTCGCTCAGGCTCATGCTGTGCCATCGCTTCCACGCTTTCTCATCACCGATCAACCGTGCTTGGGCGAGATCCTCGGCCACCTCTCGATCGGTGTCTGTCCATAACACAAACGACGCCGATGCCTTGCCGTCTCGACCGCCGCGGCCGACTTCCTGGTAGAGACGGTCCACCGACTCGGGCATGCAAAGATGGATGACTGCGCGAATGTTCCTGATGTCGATGCCGAGTCCGAACGCTGACGTGGCAACGACAATGTCGAGATCTCGGTCTGGGATGCCGTTAAGTCGAAGACCCTCGACAGCTGCCTTCCGCGTCGCCGGACTGCTATCGCCCGCCACGCTCGCGACGGCGTTGATTCCAGCCTGCCGTAACCACCACAGCGCAGTGTTCACATTGGTAGATTTCTCCGACGAGTGCAGGCTGGTGTAGACGATGAGGGGTCGTGGTAGGAAGCGAATCAACTCGAGGAGTTTCGTGCGTTTGTCGTCCTCGCTGCTGCATCGGTATGACCACCAGGCCGGTTCAGGGCGTGTAGCCTGCGCTGACACCAGCAGATTGCGTGCGCCAGAGAAAAGTCGTCGCAACGTATCGTGCCCGTAGTCATCCAAGGTCGCGGTGAGCATTAACGTTACCGGAAGTTTCCCTGCCGGCGAGACCTCGAGGACTCTGTTCCGCAGACCGGCCAAGGTCTGGAATGCGGGCCGGAAAGCGTCGCCCCATTCGGCCACCATGTGCGCTTCGTCAATCCCGATACAAGCGAGCCGACCGGCGGATGCCGCGTCGACCAAGGGTTGGGCTAGCCGCGTGCACGCCGCCTCCGGCGAGGTGATTACCAACCATTGCTCACCCGAGCGGATCCGTTCGACAAAGTCCGTCTTCTGCTCGGCGGTTAAGTCACTGTGATAGGCCAGGATATGGGAGTTTCCGGTGAGCTGTTGCACGCGGCGCTCAAGGTCTAGTGCGAGGGACGTTGTCGGAACGATCAGACAGGTTAGCCGCGGGCGGTCCTTCAGCGCGCGCGATAACACGACTTCGGTTTTGCCAGCGCCAGTGGGAAGGATCGCGGTGATGCTGTCGCCGGGTTGGGCCGCGACCGCCGCACGGATCGCGGATCGCTGGCCTGGACTCAAGAAATCCGGGTAACCAAGGGCGGCAGTATAAAACGAATCAGCACTCAGGGACCAGTTCGGTCGGCGGGGTTCAGCGACTGCTGGTGCGAAGTCCGGCGCCACCCCGAAGTGATCGAGCCATCCCGGATGCCAAGGTTGTGCCTTCCAGACGTGAGCGTCGAGTTGCTCGAAGTTATGACTTTTCCACTCAATTTCGCTGAAATCCGTGAAGATCTCATCGTCGATTCGTGTTGCCTGATAGCCGCGCGAGACTAGGTATGCGCGGACCATTGGTAGGACCTCGGCTGCGCTCGCTCGTCGGTGATCCGTTAAGCGGCGGCGGAGCCTTTCGTCCTCTGCGACGATCGTTGAGAGCGGCACTATCGTCATCGCCTCGGCACCCAGGTGAGGAAGACGGCTCCGCAATTGTCGAGGGTAAAGACCGGGTTCGCTAAGGCATCGTCGACAGCGCTAAGCACATTTTCGTCGATCTTGGCGCGATCGCTTGGGTTACTTCGCGCATCGAGGATGGAACGTTCGCGCTCGGCGGCCTCCCGCGCCCGAGTCATAGCTTGAGCGAGTTTGGTTGTCACCCAAGGGCGGTCTCTGATACATGTACGCGCCGATTCGTAGGCCTCATCGCATACGACGGACCAGTCGAATTTTGAAGTCAATTCGCGAAACCTTTCCGGTTCGCTGCCGAGGTTGTTACCTTGTCGCGATTCCAGATCCTGGCGCCAACTGGTCGGGCACTCGCCATGGCCAACCACCCACCAGACCCGCTCGGTGGAGGTGGGCAGAAAGTGCTCGGTACGAACTTTGACCGCGCGCTGAAATGCAGGGTCTATAGCATCGTCGTCTCCACCGATTGGTCCTGCGGAGACCGTGAAATCAAAGCAGAAAGCCAGCAGCGGGGGGCGATCCGATGCCTTCGCCGGAGTGGGGAGTTCTACGGCAAAGGCGCGCCCTCGATCATCTCTGTCCGAATACTCGGCGAAACGGTCGATCAATGGTTCGCCGTATCGGAGGAAACCAGTACCCCTGCGGACTGCGAACCGGTCAGCGGTGTACTCACGTTGGAAGAGATAGGTACCGATGGAGTTGATATCTGATTCAGTTAACAGAGGACGCTTGGTCTGATTGATTCCAAATTTCAAGCTCCCAGACTCCGTGTAGTGGAGCGAAAACTGCAGCATATCGTGGATGTAGCCGACTGCCGCATCCTCGATATCGCCTTGGTAGCGGTCGGTTTCGTGAAGGGCGTTCGCCAAAGCTTCGTCATCAGACCGATCCTCGATGCTATCGAGCAGATCCTGTGAGGTGATCTTTCTGCGTTGTACCTCGAGGAAGCCGCTACGCGTTTCCAACTCATGAGCGGCTTCAACCATGCCGTTCGTAATCGAGTTAGTGAAGAACTCTCGCTCCAGATCGGCAAGTACGTATTGGAGTGTCGAGGTGGATGATTCAAAGACATTGAACAGTCCGTCGAGCACGCGCAACCAAGCTCCGAGTTGTTCTTGTCTCGAGTCGTCCGACTCTTTGAAGGTTGTTGACTGAACTCGATTTAATACGACATCACTGAACCGGTCTAGCCGGCCCATGCGCTGTTCGAGTTGCGTTGTAACGGTGGGGAGATTAACGTGCAGAACTTCTTCGGCGATCTGAAGATTGGCACCCTCTTCGACCGAACGGTCGAACACCAGCAGATTGAGTTCCTTACTCGATGCAAATTTCGCCAGCGCCTCGGTTCGTTCCTCGTCTGACTGGGATGCAAGCAACGTGATAACGCGATGGCTGCCGTACGCGGCAGTTAGCGCTGCAGCGATTTCAGCAGCGGTGCGGGGAAACGAACATGCGATGGCGTACTTGCCTCGACCGACCTTATGTTGGCACCACTGCGCCGTCGCAGTGATGCGATCAGCGTTGGATTCGGCGACGAGTAGTGCGTCGATCTGCCGCGCGAGATTTAGGGCGGTGTCTGTGCCGATAAATCCTGACAACGCTTCAATTTCGTCGGCCGACAGGTCATGGTCGCCGGCATCGCGCAGCGCGATTGCAATATCGGCCAGCGCAGTCAGCGGTCCAAGGGCGCGACCCAATACCACCCGAAAGATGCTGCCCGCGTTCGATATGTCTTGTTCGAGGAGTTCGAGTCGAACAGACTCCAGCATCGAGAGGAGTTCACCGCGACGGCGGTCAGGGTCTGGAATCAGCCACGGGTTGCTCCGCTCGCGTCCCCGGACAGGGAATTTGCCCTTAATTGCGCTGGAGCGACGGGTGCGAATCATTCGTCGGTGCAAGCGGTACGTCTCTGAGATGTGAATGCGTACCTGGCGGACCGCTGTGCGAGCCGCATCGATGTTTCGATTTTCGGTTTCCTGGATCGCCTCTGTGACAAGATCTCCGAGCTTGACATCATCGGGCAGTAGCGCGTGCAGATTTTGGAGGGGTTCAACCAGGTAACGAATGGGAGTCTCGTCGTCCAGTGCCGACATCGCCTCGGCGAGGTCGTCGCGTAGTTCGACTCGGCGGCGGAAGGCCACGAGATCTTCGAGTGGGTACGTTGCCGGGTCTAATAGGTGAAGAATGCCTAAGAAGGCGTCTTCGTTACTACGCACCGGCGTCGCACTGAGAAGCAACAGAGCGTCCGCAGCGTGCGCGATCTCTTTGAGCGCGTGATACTTGCGCGACGCCTCAGTCGAATCGTTGTAGTCGACGAGTTCGGTCATCCGATGTGCTTCGTCAACGACCAGCAGGGTCCTCTGAATGTTTGGGAGTTTCTCCACTTCAGATTGCGGCACCACGTCGAGCACTCCGGAAAGTTGGAAGACGCCGAATTTGCTGTCAAGCTCGTTCTCCCACTGCCCGACGAGATGGTCGGGAACCACCACGGTGACGTTGCCGCCGGAATCTAGCAAAAGTTGGCGGATGACCATGCCGGCTTCGATCGTCTTGCCGAGACCGACCTCGTCGGCGAGCAAGTAACGAGGGATTGGATCAGACAACACCCGGCGCGCGGCGCCCACCTGATGGTCGTAGATCTCCACCGCCGACGACAGCAGCCCACGCAGGTTGAGGCAAGCGGTGCGCTGGCGAGCGACATTGCGGGCATAGGATGTCCGGTGCGTGTGGAAGAAGCGCGTCTCCACCGTTCGCGCTTTCACCAGTGACAACGGATCGGAAATTGGGCACGCCCAGCGGACGCGAAGGTCCTCCGTGGGGACCCGTGCGGTCTGGTGGTTTGGGAAGTTGATCCAATAAGAACTTGCATTTGAATCGGCGGGAATGTCGACACGGCCGACTAACCATTTGTCGCCGTCAAACCACCATGCTCTTGCCTGGAGGGGGAGGCGACCTGCCTTGAAGTCGCGGCCAGTTGCGGAAACAACCGTTTCGGGTTCGATCGGGGAGTCAAAGAAGCGCAGCGTGTCCTCGCCTCCGAGTCGACGCCCCCAGCCCAGCTGGGAATCCTTGACGAACTCAACCCTCGGATTTCCCGATCTTGGCTCTGGCACCCCAGCCTCCTCCTTATCTTGGTGCATTGATCGATAGTGATCCAGTTACGGTCGTTGGTTCTCTGTTGTCATCCTGGTTCTGGTGCATCTACACGTCGGCGAATTCTTGACGTGGATGCAGGTTGCCCGTCGCGGGGTTGGCGAGATAACGCGCGTGGCGATAGCCGGGTTGGTCTACATCGTGAACATCGCTTTGCCACTTCGCTCGCCGTCCCGCGAGTCCAAACGGACGATCTAAGCGCCGGTCATGACTCCAGCCAAACCAGGCCGTCGGCGACGTCCTTTTTCACCTCGGACTCCGCGTCTGGTTGTACTCGGTCTCAACGAAGTCCTTGACGAAGTATCTCGCGATTGTCCAGGACGCCTCTTGAGGAAACCGAACGCGTCCATTAAGCGCTTCCCCCTACGTGCAAACCAAAGATTGTTAGCTGACCATACTTCAAGATACTGACAGGACGCAGAGCTTTGCGTCCGCAAGGCGTTTCGACCAGTTTGGACACCTCGTCGGTGTCGGTGGACAATCAACTTTGATCTGCATTTTTAGTCAAGCATGGTCGGTGTCGGCGGCATGTGAAATCTGATCCCGGCGCGCCAACTGAAAATTGACCCCTGGTCCGGTGGCCTGGCTCTAGTCGAGCCAGGAGGACCAGAAGGGGGAATGTTGTCTGTGGAGGACCGGGCTGAGATTCGTCGTCTGCATCGGGGCTGAAGGGTTGCCCGATCAAGGTGATCGCTCGGACGACGAACATCTGGAAGAACACCGTGAAGTCGGCGCTGACTGACGATGCGCCGCCGAAGTACGAGCGGCCGTCGCGGGTTTCGACCGTCGATGAGGCACCGGCACCGCGGCCTGACGCCGACCAAAATCCAATTCAGTTGTGGCGTACCGGTTCAGGGTTCGATACGACACCACCACACCCCGACGTCCCAACAAGGTGTGGATCTTGGTCAATGTGAGCCCGTCCTTGAGCCACGTCTTGATCTGGTCATGCTCGGCGGCGATGGCTTCCCAGGCCGGACTCTTGCCGGTGGGCCGGTGCGGGCGAACCTCGGCGATCACCGCCGCGATCAACTCATCGGACAACTGACACTCACCGCCGTCGCGGTCGAGCCCGCAGGCCCGTGCACGGTCGACGTACCTGCGACCGGTTTCGCGATCAGTCCCGATAGCCGGGCCACCTCACGCAACCCCAACCCCTGCAGCCACAGCCGCAGAATCTCCACGATCTCGATCACCGACACCTCGCGGTAGCTCATTTGGTCAATACAGCGGCCCAACAACCGGAAGACCCCAAGCCACGCCGGGTGGTCCCATAACTGGCAAAACGCCAGCAGGTGGTCCCATCAATGGCAAACAGGTGGTCCTATGCCCACGGCAAAACCAGCCCTCAAGTGCTCCCTTTCACCGGGCAGCCGATGCTTCTGGATCGACCGCAAGGCCGTGATCGGCGCCGTGATCGCCACCCAACTGCTGCCGTTCTTCGACGACAAGATGGTGCAGACGATCCTCGGTTTCGAGGCGGCGGTCTACCCGGAGTTCGGCGCGTCGGTCTCCTGAGCAGCATCAGGTATCGGTCAACGTTCTTCTCAGGCGACTGCGGCGGCAAACTGCTGGTATAGGTCGCCCGGCAAGGGTGTGTCCAGCTCCCACGTGATGGCCATCGGCTTTTCTCCGACGTGGCCGCGATAGCTGGCCGGTCCCAAGAACCAGAATGCTCGATCGTCAGCGCGTAGACGAGTGAACAACATGATCGAGCGCCCGTCGCGTTCGTGGTTGCGGTAGCGCAAACCCGTGGGGCTGTCCTCCCTCGTGATCGACTGGCTTTCCCAATGAATGAGGGTGCGGCTGATGGCGTAGTCACGGTAGCGGGTGGTTGGGGAGAACGCGCCGGTGCTCTTGTCGAGGGTGAACGCGAGCAGCTCAGCGTTGGCCTCCTTCGCTTCGTATACGCCACTTTGCCAGGCAGCGACTTTGGCACTTGTGCCGATGCCGAACGCACTCAAAATCTCGATACGCGAGTAGCGGGCGTGTACCTGCAACGGCACGTCGAGATGATGTTCGAGCTCACCGTGAAGGTGGTCAACTCTGTCGTCGAGCTCCACGAGGAGCTGGGCGAGTTCGTCACAAATCTGAGGGTGCGACCACAGGAGACCGACCGCATCCTGCACGGAGTGATCCTTCGTCAGGACTTGATCGCCGAGGCTTGCCACGAGCATGCGGATCAGACGTCGCTGCCGTTCCTGTAGCACAGAAACCTCAGGAGGACTCGATGATTGGAAAAGCTCGCGGAAGGTGGCGATGCGCTCATCGTCATCGATGTGCAGCAGGCGGCCGACCGCCCTGCGCAGTGACTTCTCATGCGGACCAGCAGGTTCGACAGGTGCGCCCGCCGCCTCGCACAGGTCTGACCAACTCCGTGAACCGTCGTATACATCAGGTAGATCCAGTCCGGATTCGTCGAGGAACCGTGACAACGAAACGTCTGAATACTTCTGGCGAACAAGCCGCAACTCTTCAACACGCTGGGGCCAGCGGGTAGGGATAGCCTCGCGGAGGCTACGCAACACAACCTCTGACGCCTTCTGGTCCAGTTCCATGTAGCAACCAGCCGGCAGAAACGGAAAGCCTTGCTGCACCGCGTGTTCAATATCGCGGCGCGTACCACCGATCAGTGCGCGGTAGCGGCGGTCGAAGCGGAACTCGCGGCGATGTGTACCCACGAAGTCGAGGACCGTGCAGAAGGCTTTGCCTTCTGAGCGACGCAAACCACGGCCTAGCTGCTGCAGAAACAAGGTCGGACTTTCGGTGGGACGCATCATCAGTACGGTGTCGACCGCGGGCACGTCGACGCCCTCGTTGAAAAGGTCGACGGAGAAGACAACTCGGATCTCCCCGGCGGACAGTTGCCGCAACGCTGACTTGCGTTCGTCATGTGGGCTGTCACCCCACACCGCGACGGCAGGGATGCCGTGCTTGTTGAAGTGGTTTGCCATAAACCTGGCGTGGTCGATGCTGACGCAAAACCCCAGAGCTCGCATGGAGTGCGGGTCTTCCGCCCGCCGTTGCACTTCTTGAATGATGGTTCGAGCCCAGGCATCCGTGCTGGTGTAGAGATTGCTTAACGCCTCGAGGTCGTAGCCTCTGCCGCGTCGCCAGGGGATTTCGGTGAGGTCGAGTCCGTCATGGACCCCGAAATACATGAACGGGGTAAGGCGTTGTTGGTCGATGGCATCCCATAGTCGCAATTCTGCGGCGATGCGGTCGTCGAACCAGTGCAGGATCAAAAGACCGTCGCTCCGCTCGGGTGTGGCAGTCAGGCCCAGCAGTTCCCGAGGCTGAACATGGTCGAGGAGTCGTTGGTACGACGGCGCTGCCGCATGGTGGAATTCATCGATGATGACGACGTCGAAGTGATCAGGCGGCAGATGTTGAAGGTCGGCGGCGTTAAGGCTTTGGATCGAGGCAAAGACGTGGTCGAAGAGTTGGGGCCGCGAGCCGCCGATCCACTTCTCGCCGAACGACGCTTCACGTAGCGCATGTCGAAAGGTGGCCAAGCTCTGATCGAGGATCTCGTTGCGGTGAGCGACGAATAACAGCCGAGCGCGCGGTAGCTCTTCCCGAAGGCGGGCGTAGTCGACCGCAGCCATGACGGTCTTGCCGGTTCCGGTCGCGGCAACCAACAGGTTGCGGTGGTGCCCCTTGGTGCGTGACACCGATATCTGCTCGAGTAATCGTTCTTGAAAGGGCTCGAGGCGCAGTTCGATTGGGCTGAGAATGACGTGTGGACCTGCGTCGGTTCGGGCAGCTCGCTGGGTTTCTATGTCGAACTGTTCCCGGGTATACGCAACGAAGTCACCACCTTGCCAGTAACTTTCGAATACCGCTTCGAACTTGCCGAGGATATCGGGATTTCGCGCTGAAGAGGCGCGCACGTTCCATTCGAGGCCGGTGTGTTGGGCGCTGTGGGTGAGGTTGGACGAGCCGACGTAGGCGGTTGAGAACCCGGACCGACGGTGAAAGATCCATGCCTTGGCGTGCAGTCGGGTGCTGCTCACGTCGTACGAAATGCGCACCTCGGCGCCGAGATCGGTGAGTATGTCCAATGCTGCTTGCTCGGTGGAGCCGGTGTAGATCGTGGTGAGAACGCGAAGCGGCCTACCTTGCTCGCAGTGACGTCGAAGTGACCCAAGAAGCGGATTGATACCGCTGCGCCGTACGAACGCCATAACGACATCTATGCCGTCCGTCGCCGAGTCGACCTCCGCCTGTAGCTGGTTCATCAGGACCGGTTCGCCGGGCGCATTGGTGAGCAGTGTGGTGTCGAGCAGAGGAATGAGAGGTTCGGCGATCGCGCGGGGTGTTCCGTCGGGGCGCCTTTCAAGAATCGCGTGGAGAATCTCACCCGGTTCGACAGGGCTCACAGAGGTATCTGTCGTAACGAACTCGGCCAGTCGGCGAATCATCTCGCGCGCGACGTCGATACCGACTCTGACCCGGTCCTTGTCGGGCACCGCCTCGAGAGATCTCTCGATCTCTTTGCTCAGGTGCAGCGCGATTCGATCGGCCGCCTCGGCTGTATGCAGCGGCCGTGTTGGGCGCAAGGATTTTTCGAGAGAGCTAAGGCGCGTGTGTAGCGCCTCAGTGACGAGCAGTTCGTAGATGCCCGGAACCATATCCACCACAACTCGACCATAGATCGACCCTGCCGGGACGGTTGCTCAATCACTGTCGGTGGTTGTCATTACCTGCTGCTAGGGTGCCGGGCTAGGGGAGTAAGGGATATGAAGTTTCGACGGGCATACCTCGCAGACGACGATTTTGACTGCAGGCGGTGTATGTGACCGCCACTGCCGGTGAGCGTCTCCTGACGCCGTCGAAGGTCACGGCCTGGCTGGACTGCCCGCACTACCTATCGCTGTCCGCGCGGGTGGACGACGGCACCCTGCCCCGGCCGGAACCACGGTTCTCATCGTTTGCCGACCTGCTGCTGAAGAAAGGTCTCGCCCACGAGCACGACTGCCTCGCTGATTACATTCGGCAGGAAAAACGCATTTTCAACGTGCCGGAGCCGGCCAAGGGACAGACTTTCGCCGACTGGGTGTCAGAGGTCGGCAATCCGCTCGATGGAGACTACGACGTCGTTTATCAGATGCCGTTTCTGCACAATGGGATTCGGGGCATCGCCGACTTTGTGGTCCGGGTGACCGACCCGAACACCGGCGCGGCTAGCTATGAGCCTGTCGATGTGAAGCTGACCCGGGTCGAGGCCAAACCTGGTCATGTGTTGCAACTGTGCTTCTACGCTGACGCGATCGCGGCGCTGACCGGCAGGCGTCCTGAACACATGCACATTTGGTTGGGCTCCGGGGAGATGGAGACGCTGCGGGTCCGCGATTTCCGGTCTTACTGGCGCCGCCTGCAAGGCCAGCTTGCCGTCGCTCTGGCGGACGGACCGCAAGCCGACACCGTCGCAGAACAGTGCAGTCACTGTGAGTTTTGCGAATTTCAACCGACCTGCGAGATGTATTGGCGCGAGACCGACTCGCTGATCTACGTGGCGAACATTCGAAAGACGGATCGGGAAGGCCTCGTCGAGGCCGACGTCGCCACGCTCACCGCGCTAGCCGCATGCGATGGTGAGGTGCACGGACTGGATCCCGACCGCGTGAATCGGCTGCGGGGCCAGGCGGCACTACAGCTCACTGCGCGGGAGCAGCCGAGGGAGAAGCCACCGTTCGAATTGATCGCACCGGGACTCGAGCCGTGGGGGCACGGATTTGAGATGCTGCCCGAACCCGACGCCGGCGATGTTTTCCTTGACTTTGAGGGCCACCCTTTCTGGCGCGCCGACAGAGGGCTGTTCTTCCTGTTCGGTCTCATCGAACGAGACGATGCGGGCGAGTGGCGGTACCGGTGTTGGTGGGCACACGACCCACTTGAGGAAGCCGCCGCGGTGAAACAACTCGTCGAGTACCTCGTTTACCGGCGCGAACAGTTCCCGGCGATGCACGTCTACCACTACAACCACACCGAGCGGTCGGCGCTGCAGCGGATGGCCGAAGAGCACGGGGTCGCCGAACTCGCCCTGGCCGAACTCATTGACACCGGCGCGTTCGTCGACCTGCTTTTGGTGGCGCGCAACAGTATCCAAGTAGGCACCGAGTCTTACGGGTTGAAGCACGTGGAACGCCTGACCGACTTCGAGCGCAGCCATGACATCGACCAGGGTGCCGGAGCAGTCGTCCAGTACGAGCAGTACACGGCCGACGGTGAGCCGGCACTCCTCGACGCGATCGCTGCATACAACGAGGACGACGTCCGCGCCACTCTGGCGTTGCGGGACTGGCTCGTTGAGCACCGTCCGCCGGATCTGCCCTGGCGGTCCGCCGTGCTCGAGCCTGATCCCAATCTGCCTGAGCTCGACGAAACGGTCGCGCGGCTGCACGAGTACCCCGCCGGCAGCGATGAGCACCACCTCGGAGATCTGCTGTGCTACTGGCGCAACGAATGGTTCGCCTACCTCGCGCCCAAGAAGGTCAAACTGGTGGCCGACCCGGTCGACCTGTACGACGACCCGGAGGTCATCACGGACCTGCGACCTCAGAATTTGGTAGAGCGCATCGGGAAGAGGGGACGGCCGATTACGCCGGCGATGAGGTTCAGCTTCCCGAGACAGGACATCGACCGCTTTCCACGCAGCGGCGGACAAGTCATTATTGCCACTGCGACTGGCGAACGGCTGTATACCGATATCGCTAACGTGGACCGCAACACCCGTACCCTCGACCTGGTCTGGAAAAAGGCGCTGCAAGAAGCCGGCTGCGAGCCGCGGGTGGTGGTGCTTCATGACTGGGTGGATGCCACGGTGAAGTTCCAAGCGCTGCAAGCCTTTGCAGAAGACCTTCTCGCAGAACGCAACCCCAACCCGGTGACGCTGGCCCTGTTGCGGCGTGATCTGCCGGGCTTTACCGACCGACCCTGCAACGAGTTCGTCGATGATCTCGATGACATGACCGACTGGGTCACCCGACTTGACCACAGCTTCGTGGCTGTGCAGGGCCCGCCGGGCACCGGGAAGACCTACCGCGGCGCCCGCCTGATCCGAGCGTTGGTGCGCGTCGGTAAGCGGGTGGGCATCACCGCGGTCAGCCACCACGCGATCGGCAACCTGCTGGAGGCCGTCGTGGAGGCATTCCGCGAAACCGACGAACTCGACCTGTTGCAGGCGGTGTGCAATCCCGGAGCAAGCTCCGTACAACGACTTTCAGACATCACCTACGGCGATAACGCCAAATGCGCCCGCGACGACTACAACGTGATCGCCGGCACCACCTGGCTTTTCTCCAACCCCCTGGTGCGCGACTCTCCAGTCGATGTGCTGGTCATCGACGAAGCCGGTCAACTGGCCCTCGCCGACGCGTTGGCCGCCTCAGGCGCGGCGCGCAACCTGGTGCTGCTTGGTGATCCGCTGCAGCTGCCGCAGGTCGCCCAGGCCAACCATCCGGGAATCGCCGGTCGCAGCGTCCTGGACCACATCGTGGGTGATGACCCGCTGCTTCCGCCGGACCGCGGCGTATTTCTGCACGAGACGCGGCGGATGCACCCCGACGTCTGCACGTTCATCTCCACGCAGATCTATGACGGCCGCCTGCGCAGCTTCGGAGACTGCGCGCGGCAAACGACTGTCGAGGGCACCGGACTGCGCTGGCTACGCGTCGACCATGGAGGCAACCGCACCTGGTCGACTGAGGAGGCTGACGCGATCGCCGCTGAACTGGCGCGGTTGATCGGCACCCCGTGGACCAACCAGCACGGCGAAACCGCTTCGCTGCAACCACGAGATGTCATGGTGGTCGCGCCATATAACCTGCAGGTCAACGTGATTCAGGACCGGCTAGCCCGCGATCCGGTGCTGGCTGAGGTTCCAGTCGGGACCGTCGACAAGTTTCAAGGCCGTGAAGCCGCGGTCGTATTCTTTAGCATGGCCACCTCCAGCGGCGAGGACATCACCAGAGGAGTGGAGTTTCTGTTCTCGCGCAACCGGCTCAACGTCGCCGTGAGTCGGGCCCGCTGCCTCGCCTATTTAGTGTGCGCCGACGCGCTGCTGGAAACCCGCGCCCGTACCGTCGAGGACATGCGACTGGTGTCGACTCTCAACGCCTTCGTCGAGGCGGCCCAACCGGTTACGTCTGGGCGCTGACCGCGCGCCAAGCTGACCACGACCGCATGGATGTCCACCCACATGTCGCTCACCTCGCCCTATCTGCAAAAGCCGATCGAAACAGCGCATTTCCCATCTCGCCATGACCGCGCCGATAGCCGCGGCGACCACGTCGGGAAACACGCAGAATTTTTTGATCGAACCTGGAGTCAAAAGAGACCCTATATTTGGTAGTTCAGCAATCGACCAGAAGGAGGCGTCATGCGAGAGGTCGATACTAGCGACTTCTGCGAAGCGCTTCGTAATCGGACTTTTGACACTGCGACACTGATCAATTGGGTACAAAGTTACAACGGTTACAAGCGACTAGGTGCAGGGCCGAGTGAGCTCACTAAGGTACTCAGCCCGCTTATAGAGGAGATCCAGACTTCCGGCAGAGTCCCAGAGTGGGCCGGAGTGGACCTCTTGCGCGGTCTCGCATTCTGGCGAGCTCGTGCCGCGGCGCACCATGAGGCACCCGAATACGCCGTAGACGACGAGATGTTCCTGGCCGTTGTTGACGCCCTGCATCGGCACCCTGATGCCCACCCCACTGATCGGCCGCCGCTTTCGGCGGCCAGGTGAACGGGGGGAAGAAGGCAACTCGCTTGTTCATGTTGGGCGCCGGCGCTTCCCGACGTGGTTGATACCGTCGCTGATTCGGTGGCTGGTACACGATTTCCAACTGGCAGGCGTTCTGGTCCGTCGAGCACTCGAGTGGATCATCGACCAGCGGTGCGCGGCGCTGCTGCAGCAGGTACCGGCGGCCACACGACCCGCAGCAAGCTGCTGATCCTTCGGGCGTTCGACACAGCGGCGGTCGCCGACCGTGCCGCGTTCGCGTGGAACCGGCTCAGCAATGCGTGTCACCTGCACGCGTTCAAGATGCGACCAGCGGCCATGGAAGTTGAGCGGTTGTGTGGCGTCGTTGCGGAGCTGATCCCGTGACCGGCGTCGGTCCGCAGTACGTTTCTGCGGCTTCGCGCCCGATTGTCAGTCAGCCGTGCTACTTTGACAACAGCTTCATGAGATACCGTCGCCAAGCTCCGACTGGACGGTGCGCCAACCCCACGCTCGTGGGTGGCTCGGATGACGAAGCGGCCGACACCGACCGGTGCCCGGTAAGAGCGCCTCTCCCACCGAGGCCCTTGATGAGCAGGAGTCTCCCATGGAATTGACTACAGCACAGCGTGCTTGGTCGTGCCTGAATGTGGCGGGCCACCGTAGCCGGAGAACCTCATGAGCAACTACACCTCAGACAACCAGTGGCGATCCTTTCAGACCTTCGTCGCGGCGTACCTGGCCGGGATGCTGCATCCCCGAGATGTTTTCACCATTTCACGGAAGTCCTCGGTGACACCGCCACTCATGGAGTTCCGGTGTGATGCCGCCGGTCGGCTCTGGTTGAGTATCGGTACGCACGCGTGGAGTGAGGAAGACGGTGCGGCCGTCCAAGTCCCGCGCGAAGAACCGAACGACGTTGCCGCATACACGGTGGATATCCTTCGTAACCTCCCGTCGCCTGGCTTTAAGGATCCGCGCGAACTACGGCTCAGTGGCAGCGGCCCGGCCAGTGCGGTGGCGGTGCTCGCCAAGGGCGGCTTCTTGAGCGGTAAGGGCGACTCCGCGAGAGAAGCAGTTCTGCAGGCGAGGATGTCTGCCGACATCGACGTCGAGGGTGACGCCATCGAAGCGGCGGCGCAGGAGGTCGGTGACCGCGCCTTCGCCGAGATCAAGAACGGTTCGATCGCCGCGATAGCAGCTGCAGGTGAGTTGGCGCGCCTCCGAAGTTGGGTTGATCCCTTCAGTGCGACACCGAAATCGGGCTACTTGGTCGGAGGCAAATCGCTGAAGGAAACCGAGGAGTGAGTTCCGACCAGTCGCCGCGCGGTGCCGATTTCCATACAAGGTGATGACCATCGACTCCGCCCCGATCAGCTGGCAGGGACTGACAAAGCATGCCGTCACAGTCTGAGGATGACGATATGACCGATCACCCAATCTCGGACAAACAGCGTCCAGCTCGACGCACCCGTTGCGGTAGGCCTCCTCAAGCCACGGGTGCCGCAGCATCGTGCATTCGCGGCCAAGGCCGGGAGGGATGTCCGCGAATCGATGGAGTATTAAGGGACTCCCAGAGCAACGTTTCGCTTCTCGCGTATCACCGTCTGCGCCAGACGATCAGCGAACTCCCACGCTCCCGGAAGTCGTTGTCGATTAAACTCGTTGTCCAGCAGATCGACATGTCGGCGATACCTGTTGTCACTGAACCGAAATTCCGCCGTCGTCGTGTCTTCCTCTGCGCGGGACCCTTAAACACGGATCGGGTGTCGCTCAACTCGACGCCCGCTACCATGTTCCACCGAGCAGGCGCGTGTACGCGTCTCGTAAAGCGGCGTCTCCGGGCGGCCATTCTTCTTGCCAGACGGTCAGCGCGACATCGGCCGGGGTCGGTCGATTGCCTACGACACGTAGTGGTCCGGACGGATTCGGCTCTCACCGGACCATCGATACGCCGTCAGCGCGCCACCGTTGACCGCGCTGAAGTCGACGCATGCGGTGAACTCGGTCCAGTCGTGCCCCGGCGCCGGCGCGCCGCGACGCCAGTAGTGGCCGTAGACCACCGGTACCTGTTCGGTGTAGAGGTGCGATTGATACGCAGCGGCGACCGGTGTGTTCGGCAACGGCGGGTACGCCACACCGTCGGCGGTGGTGAACTTTCCGCCCATCTCCGCCAGCCCATGCAGCGTCGGCGCCCCGTCGTGCCACCACCGCAGCCGCGCGCTGTCGCGGGAGTGGCCGTCCTTGTCGAGGTAGGGATCGTGCCCGTGATCGGTCAGGCTGATCTCCGGGCCTTTCAAGAGGGTCTCCACCGCCGTGTACAGGGGGTCGTTCTCATCGGATGCCCGCACCAGTTGCTCGACGGTGCTGAAGCGGCTGCCGCCGAGTTCGCGTGCGGTGACGGCGATCGACTCTCCGTGCCAGCACGCATGGATCACCCGCAATCCACCGAGGTCCAGCCACAGCGGCTGCGTCCAGAACCATTCCAGGTAGTGCGCAAGATTCTCGCCGGTCACTTGGTCGAGGAACGCCTTGTGCTGCTGTTCGTTCTTGGCTGACCACGGATTGCTCGGATCGTCGTGAGCGCGTAGGTATTTGCCTGAGCCCGTCGGCCATTCGGTCGCGTACGCCAGCGCGTTGAACTCGTGGTTGCCCAGAATCATCTGGGCGCTGCCAGCGTCGACCATGGCCTTCACCATCTGTAGGACCTGAAGCTGCTCGGGTCCGCGGTCGATCAGATCGCCAACGAAGATCGCCGCCCGGTCGCGGTGGCGGTATGGTCCGTCGTTGCCGTCGCGCTGATAATCCAACTTGTGCAGCAGCGCTTCCAGTTGCGTCGCGCATCCGTGGATGTCACCGATGATGTCGTAACCCTGCACTTGGGACTTCCTCACATGTCCTCGCTGATGTCGTCGCGAGTGGTGGTGCTGCTCTTATTCGTCGCCGCGTTCCCCAAGCGCTGCAAAGCCTTTCGGAACGCCACATTCGGATACGATTTCGGCAGTGCCGCTCTGACGTCACGCAATGCGACGTCGGCGTCGACGCCGCGCACCCGCGCCCCGTACAGCGCGCCGACGGTCGGCGTGCGACTGTAGGCCGCCACGCAATGGATCAGCACCGTGTGGCCGTCGCGCCGAAGCTGCTCGACAGTCCGCACTGCGTCCAGCAGGACGAAGTCCAGATGCGGATTCTCGTCGCTCTCCACGCGGTCGATCAGCCGCACCTCCACGTGCGGAATACCGTCGGGCACATCGCTATCGGCCACCCGGCAGAGCGAGACCACCGCGTCGACCTCATCGGGCAGCTTGCGTAGCACCCCGATCCCGCCGAGTAGTACACCGTCGTCGTACGGATGCCGCGCGAAAGTGTCCACTGGGGAGTCCGCATACGAGAAGTCGAACCCATCGGGCTTGCCCTTTCGCGCGATCGCCGTTGCCAGCCCCACCAATCCGCGCGCATTGATGCCGGGCCACCCGTGCAGCAAATGGCGCCAACTCACCGGCACCGCCGACGCCCCATACGCCGCACCGAGCAGGCTGCCCGCGATCGCGGCAACCGTGTCGGTGTCGTAACCGGCCCGCACCGCCGCGTCCAGAGCCCGTCGCAGATGATCCGCCGCGAAGACACCCTCCTCGTGACCATCGACCGGCACCGGCGTGGTGGAGATCGCTGACCACGCCGCCTGCAGCGCAGCGACCACCCACCCGTTGTTCGGGAACGACGCCGGCGGACCTGACTCCGCGGCATCCAGCCGCTCGATCCACAGTCTGCGACGCTCAGACACGATGTGGTGCAGACCGATTCGCACGTCGAGCTCGCCCGTATGTACTGCATGACGGATCGCGCTGCACCACAGAACGCACGCGTCGCCGGCATCGGGGTCGAAGTGGGTGAGCTCACTGATCGTGCGGGCGGCCTCGACCATCGCGTCCTCGTCATCGAGGTAAGCCAACGCCACCGGCGCTGTGCGCATCAGTGACCCGTTACCCGCCGTGCGTCGACCCTGGTCATGCAGCTTCGCCGATTCGGCGCGAGCCTTCGCCGCCGTGATCACCCCGCCTCGCGCGGCGGCGCTGAGCACCGAACGCGTCTGGATACCCACGTCTTTCGCGTCGCGCGACCATTCGTGCCAGCGCTGCACGATCTGGTCCTGCGCTGCTGAGTCACGCAGATCGACGCCTGTGGCGGCGACCTCTGCGATGGCGATCGCCATCGACGTGTCGTCGGTCCATTCGCCGCGCGCCCACGGGCCGCCGCCCACCATCGCGACGTCGCGCTCCGGCCCGCGGGGCGGCTGGAACTCGTACGGCGCGCCCAGCGCATCTCCCGCTGCCGTCGCCAGCAGCACACCTTCCACCCGATCGTTGTATGACGTCATCGCGTCGCCCCCTCCCCGAAGGCATCTTTTGCGCAAAAGCGCGCTAAATGCTCTTTCACTGTACGCTAAGGCAGCGACATGAGCCAGCACACCTATCGAGACACCCACGGCCGCAGCCTCACCGACTACCCGCGGCCGTCGGTTGCCGTCGATACGGCGGTCCTCACGCTGGACCACGACCTCGGACTTGTGGTGTTGGAGGTCCGCCGGCCGCGCGGCCGCGGCTGGGCGCTGCCAGGCACCTTCCTGCACGAGGGGGAGCGGCTGTCCGACGCCGTCGACCGCTCGCTGCGGGAGAAGGCCAACGTGCGTGGGCTGCACCCGCGTCAGCTGCACGTCTTCGACGACCCGGAGCGCGACGAGCGCGGCTGGGTGCTATCGGTCGCGCACGTTGACGTCGTACGGCTGGAACGGCTGTCGTCGCGCCACGCAGACACCACCCGCCTTGTTCGCGTCGACGCTGCTGGGCGGCTGCCATACGACCACGCCGACATCATCGACCGCGCGGTCGCGCACATCCGTTCGGCGTATCGGGACAGGCCGGATCCTTATCGACTGCTAGGCGAGGAGTTCACCCTTCGCGAGCTGCGCCTCGCGCACGAGGCGGTCGCGGGTCAGGCGTTGCAACGCGACACGTTCCGTCGAGCGATGCAGAGTCGACTGGTTGCGACGGGTGCGATCAGCGTCGGGGGCAGAGGCCGGCCGGCCGAGCGGTTTCGGCGAAGCAGCTGACACGTGTCCCGTCGTGTCGGCGTCGGGGAACTTCGTGGAACCTGTCGGTCGGCGGAGGTTCGGCGAGTTCGGGTGAAGAGTTTAGGACCTGGGGGAAGCAAGGCCCAGCAGTACCGAGGGTGTACAGATGCATAACCACCTGAAGTGGTTGCCGCCGCTATTTCGGATCTGCACAAACAATGTGTCTTACGACGCGAACTTCATCCTGGGAAGTGGGCGGGTGCGATCTAACGCGACACAGAAGCTGCCGTGGATCGAGCGATCATCGCCGTCTGCGTCGCCCTGCCTCCGCCACTGCCCCTCACTTTGGGGTGCTGTCATCGTCGGGCCGTGTCGCCGCAAAACGACGGC
>NZ_JBEFTL010000014.1:0-117417 GCF_053484035.1 Mycolicibacterium sp. XJ662
GACCAGAATCATGTCGTCCTTGTTCATGCCTGTTCCCTTCGTCGGGGTCGTCGCTGACCCCCACCCTAGATCGACAAGGTTCTCTACTAGAGAAAACTAGCTTCTCTAAACGCGAGAATCAATGTCCGTAAACCGCCGCAGGGCCACCAGGCAGCGCCGTTGTACTCCGGCCGGCACCGCCGTGACCGGCGCGTCTGACCAGGGGGATTGACCTTCTGGGGTAAAGATGGAAATCTATTAGCCAAATATGAGAACCTGATTCTCGCGAGCGAGAGGAAGCTATCGGTGCGAGTTCTGCCGCTGCCTGCCGATCAGTGGGATGACGCGGTCGACCATGCCCTGTCCAGCATCCCCGCCGACCGGCGCACTCCCGAGCAGACGGGCAACCTGCTGGCCACCCTCGTGCGCCACCCGAAGCTGACGCGGGCATTCCTTCGCTTCAACAACCACCTGCTGTACTCCTCCACGTTGCCCGAACGGCTGCGCGAACTGGCGGTGTTGCGCGTCGCGCATCGGCGCCGCTGTGAGTACGAATGGCGCCACCACGTGCGCATGGGCCTCGACGCCGGGTTGACCGAGGACGTCATCGCCGGAATCGAGCGCGGCGAGGCCGTCGACGAACTGGACCGTGCCGTGCTGTGCGCTGTCGACGAACTCGAGGACGCATCGGAGATCTCCGATGCCACCTGGACAACGTTGTCCGAGCATCTCGACGAGCGTCAACGCATGGATCTCGTCTTCACCATCGGCTGCTATGGCGCACTCGCCATGGCCATCAACACTTTCGGAGTGGTACCCGACTCCGAAAATCTCGCAGAGAGGTAATCACCATGGCATTTTTTCCCAAACCTGCCGAGGGCAGCTGGACCGAGCATTGGCCCGAGCTCGGCACAGGGCCGGTGGATTACACCGACTCGATCGATCCCGAGCATTGGAAGCTCGAACAGCAGGCGATCTTCCGGAAATGCTGGCTGAACGTCGGCCGGGTCGAGCGGCTCCCCAAGAAGGGCAGCTACTTCACCAAGGAGATGCCGTCCGCCGGTAAGGGCACGTCGGTGATCGTCGTCAAGGGCACCGACAACGAGGTCCGCGCCTTCCACAACATGTGCCGCCACCGCGGAAACAAGTTGGTGTGGAACGACTATCCCGGCCAGGAGGTGTCGGGCACCTGCCGCCAGTTCACCTGCAAGTACCACGCGTGGCGCTACAGCCTCAAGGGAGACCTCACCTTCATCCAGCAGGAGGACGAGTTCTTCGACGTCGACAAGGCCGACTACGGCTTGGTGCCGGTGCGTTGCGAGGTGTGGGAAGGCTTCATCTTCATCAACTTCGACGACGATGCCGAACCGTTGACCGACTACCTCGGCGACTTCGCGAAGGGCCTGGAGGGCTATCCCTTCCACGAGATGACCGAAACCTATTCCTACCGCGCCGAAGTCAACGCGAACTGGAAGCTGTTCATCGACGCGTTCGTCGAGTTCTACCACGCACCGGTGCTGCACATGAAGCAGGCGGTCAAGGAAGAGGCGGATAAGCTGGCCAGCTTCGGCTTCGAGGCGCTGCACTACGACATCAAGGGCAGGCACTCGATGATCTCGTCGTGGGGCGGGATGAGCCCCCCGAAGGACCCGAACATGGTCAAGCCGATCGAACGGGTGCTGCACAGCGGGCTGTTCGGCCCGTGGGACCGGCCCAACATCGAGGGCATCCTGCCCGACGAGTTGCCACCGGCGGTCAACCCGTCGCGCCACCATGCCTGGGGCCAGGACTCGTTCGAGTTCTTCCCGAACTTCACGCTGCTGCTGTGGGCGCCGGGTTGGTACCTCACCTACCACTACTGGCCCACCGACGTCGACAAGCACATCTTCGAGTGCACGCTGTACTTCGTGCCCGCCACCAACACTCGGGAGCGGCTAGCCCATGAGCTCGCGGCGGTGACGTTCAAGGAGTACGCCTTCCAGGACGCCAACACCCTCGAGGCCACCCAGACGATGATCAACACCGGTGTGGTCAAGGATTTCCTGTTGTGCGACCAAGAAGTCCTGCTGCGCCATCTGCACAAGACGGCGTGGGATCACGTCAACGCCTACAAGAAGGAAAAGGGTCTCACCGACGGTTCCGGCAATGGAAAAACCGCGACGTCGGCCGGTTCAAAGGATGCGATCAATGCCTAAGTTGCCCGAAGAGTTCGCCGACCTCGAGCGGTTCACCGACTGGTGCCTGCCCACCGAGGAAGAGCGCTACCAGAAGCGGCTGTCCTCGACCATGGAGGAAATGCAGGAGTTCTACGACAATGCGTTTCCCCGCCTGGAGGCCGTCATGGAATACTGCGACGCCAGGTTCCCCTTGGACGGAATGCCCGACGACGCAAAGGCGCTCATCCACATGATGCAGTCACTGGTCAACGTGTCGTTCCCGATCGAGGTGTGGAAGCAGCCGCGTGTGCTCGACAGCGGCGCCACCTACATCACCTGCATCAAGGAGCCGGTGGTCTAAGTTGTGCTGACCCTCAAAGCAGCAGGCCTGCTCGACGTCGACGCCGGCGAGATCGTTACGCCCGGGGTCGTCCGGGTCGACGACGGCCGCATCGTCGGTATCGGGGGCTCGGCCGACGAAACCGACGTCATCGATCTGGGCGACGCGGTCCTGCTGCCCGGCCTGATGGACATGGAGGTCAACCTGCTCATGGGCGGGCGGGGCGAAACCCCCGGTCTGTCCCAGGTGCAGGATGACCCGGCGACCCGGGTGCTGCGCGCGGTCGGCAACGCCCGCCGCACACTGCGTGCGGGCTTCACCACGGTGCGCAACCTCGGGTTGTTCGTGAAGACCGGCGGGTACCTGCTCGACGTCGCGCTGGGCAAGGCCATCGACGCAGGCTGGATCGAGGGACCCCGGGTGATCCCCGCCGGGCATGCCATCACCCCCACCGGTGGGCATCTCGACCCGACGATGTTCGCGGCCTTCATGCCCGGTGTGCTCGAGCTGACGATCGAGGAGGGCATCGCCAACGGGGTCGACGAGATCCGTAAAGCGGTGCGGTACCAGATCAAGCACGGTGCACAGCTGATCAAGGTGTGTTGTTCCGGCGGTGTGATGTCGTTGACCGGCGAGGCCGGGGCGCAACACTATTCGGATGAGGAACTGCGCGTCATCGTCGACGAAGCCCACCGCCGCGGGTTGCGCGTCGCCGCGCACACCCACGGCGCGGAGGCGGTCAAACACGCCGTCGCGTGCGGTATCGACTGCATCGAACACGGCTTCCTGATGGACGACGAAGCCATCCAGATGCTCGTCGACAACGACCGCTTCCTGGTCTCGACCCGCAGGCTCGCCGAGGCGATGGATGTGTCTCGGGCACCGAAAGAACTACAGGACAAGGCCGCCGAGATGTTCCCGAAAGCCCGGACGTCGATCAAGGCGGCCTACGAGGCCGGGGCGAAGATCGCCGTCGGCACCGATGCTCCGGCGATCCCGCACGGCAAGAACGCCGACGAACTGGTGACGCTCGTCGAATGGGGTCTGCCCCCGGCGGCGGTGCTGCGCGCGGCGACCGTCGTGGCCGCGGATCTCATCAACAAGCCCAACCTGGGTCGTCTCGCCGAGGGCTACCTCGCCGACATCATTGCGGTGCCCGGCGATCCCCTTGCCGATATCGGCGTTACACGAGACGTCAACTTCGTAATGAAGGGCGGTAAGGTCTTCCGACATGACTGAGTCGAAGCGAATCGAGGATCTCGTCGAGATCCAGCAGCTGCTGGCCAAATACGCCGTCACCATCACCCAAGGTGACATCGAAGGCCTGATCTCGGTGTTCACCCCGGACGGCACATACAGCGCGTTCGGGTCGACCTACACGCTCAACCGCTTCCCCGAGCTCGTCGATGCCGCGCCCAAGGGCCTGTTCATGACCGGCACGTCGTTGGTCCACCTCGACGCCGACGACCCGGACAAGGCGAGCGGAACGCAGCCGCTGTGCTTCATCGAGCACTCCAAACACGACATGCGCATCGGCTACTACAATGACACCTATGTCCGCACCGAGAACGGCTGGCGGCTGAAAACCCGTGCCATGACGTTCATCCGGCGCAGCGGCGAACACGACTCCGGCCGCCCGCACGCCATCGGAAGGCCGGATCCCGACGTCGCCGCCGGAGCGGCTCCGGAAGCCCGATGACGGATAACCTTTTCGAGCCCAACGCATTCCGCACCGCCCTGCGCGAATGGCTCGAAGCCAACGCCCTGACGCCTCCGCCCGACGACGCCTCGCTGGATGCTCACCAGGCCCAGCATCTGCGGGTGCTCAAGGCGCTCTACGACGCCGGCTGGATGCGCTACGGCTGGCCCGAGTCGGCGGGTGGGCTCGGCGGCCCGGAGATCCTGCGCGCGATCGTCGGCGAGGAGATCGTCGGCCGCGGAATCGACCATCCCGGACCGTATTCCATGCTCGAGGTCCTGACCCCGACGATGATCGACTATGCGCGACCCGAACTGGCCGCCGAGATGGTGCCGAAGCTGCTGTCCGGCCAGGAGTCGTGGTGCCAGGGGTTCTCCGAACCCGGTTCGGGCAGCGACCTCGCGTCGCTGACCACGCGCGCCGTGCAGGACGGCGACAGGTGGATCATCAACGGGCAGAAGGTGTGGACCAGCTTCGCGCAGTACGCGACACGGTGTGTCCTGCTCACCCGCACCGGCGGGCCGGACACCCCCAACCATGAGGCCATCACGGCGTTCTTCGTCGATCTTGACACACCGGGTGTCACGGTTCGGCCGCTGCGCACCATGCACGACGTCGACGAGTTCTGCGAGGTGTACTTCGACGACGTCGCGGTGCCAGCGGACCGGATGCTCGGCCAGCAGGGCGACGGCTGGCGGCTGGCCATGGACCTGCTCCCCTACGAGCGCTCGACCTGCTTCTGGCAGCGCATCGCCTACCTGTACTCACGGTTCGACGCGTTGATCGGTGAGGTGAAACGCCAAGGCCAATCGGTCGATTCGGACCTCGGCGAGACTTACCTGGCCCTGCATACGCTGCGCTGCCGATCGCGGGCCACCCAGCACCGGCTGGCCGACGGGCACAAGCTCGGTGCAGAGACTTCGATCGACAAGGTGCTGTTGGCCGGCGCCGAACAGCAGCTCTACGACACGGCGCGCGATCTGTTGCCGGGCGTCATCGAACTCGACGACAACGAATGGCGCACCGAGTATCTCTATTCGCGGGCGGCCACCATCTACGGCGGCACCGCCGAGGTGCAGCGCAACATCATCGCCCGTCGCCTCCTGGACCTCGGTAAGGAGTGACCGTGGACAACGGCTTTGACGCCGAATCGCTGGGGATGCTCGAAGACACCCTGCGCAAGACGATGCTGTCGACGTCCGGTGCCGAGCTGGACACCGCGCTGGCCGAACTGGGCTGGGCGGACATGCTGGCCGAGATGCCTGACCTGGCGATCCCGCTGGTGTTCCGGCTGCTTGGCGAAACCGGTTCGCACGCTTCGGTTATCAACGACGTGCTGCTGGAGACGATCGGCGGCCTGCCGGGCGGCACCCCGCCGATGCCCTATGCGGGCGGCGGCTGGGTCGTGTGGGAACGCAGCGGGTCCGGCGACACCACGCTCGGCGAATTACCGCTACGCCGGGTTCCCGACGGCGAGCTGATGCGAATGGGCGAGGCGCGCAGGGCGGTGGGCTGGTGGTTGGTCGGCTCGGCGCGGGCCATGCTGACGCTGGCGCGCCAACATGCCATGGACCGCGTCCAGTTCGGCCGACCGGTCTCGTCGTTTCAGGCGATCCGGCATCGGCTGGCCGAGACACTGGTGGCCATCGAAGGTGCGGAGGCGACGCTTGCGCTGCCCGAGTCCGAAAGCCCGGATCTGACCGCGATGTTGGCCAAGGCCGCCGCGGGCAAGGCCGCGCTGACCGCGGCCCGACACTGTCAGCAGGTGCTCGGCGGGATCGGCTTCACCGCCGAGCACGACCTGCACCGGCACGTGAAGCGCGCGTTGGTGCTCGACGGGTTGCTCGGTAACTCAAAGGAACTCACCCGCAAGGTGGGGGCGGGATTGCGGGCCCGCGGCTCGGTGCCCCGCCTCGCACAACTCTAATTACCTGTCTAATTTCCCTGCGCGAGCGGGGAAGTTATTTGATGTTGGCCTTCATCTCGTCGAGGTTCACCAACACCGGCCACCCGCTCACGCTCAGCGCGTTGCCGTGTCCGGTCTGGTGGATGTCGAACACCGACTGGATCGCCGCATAGAACCCCTGCACATCGAGCGTCTGGTTGACCGCGCGCTTGGCCTGGCGCAACGCGAACGGCGGCATCTTGGCGATCTGTTCGGCCAGCGCCCTGGTCTCCGAATCGAGTTGGTCGCGGGGCACGACGCGGTTGACCATGCCGGTGGCGGCCACTTCCTCCGCGGTCATCGCCCGGCCCGTGAACAGAATCTCCTTCGCCTTGCGGGGTCCCAGTTCCCAGGTGTGGCCGTGGTATTCGACGCCACCGATGCCCATCAGCGCGACGGGGTCGGAGAACTGCGCGTCGTCGGAGGCGATGATCAGATCGCACGGCCAACACAGCAGCAGGCCACCGGAGATGCACCTACCCTGCACCGCGGCGATCGACGGTTTGGGTACGTTCCGCCAGCGCAGCGTGTACTCGAGGTAGCGTTTGGCTTCGTGCTGGATGATGAAGTCGAGGGTGATCTTGTCGGGCACCGGCCCGCCGCCGCGCAGATCGTGTCCGGCCGAGAAATGCTTCCCGTTGGCGCGCAGGAGAATCACCGAGACGTCGTTGTCCTCTGCGGCGCGGGTCCACGCCGCGTCGAGTTCGTCGAGCAGCTCGGGGTTCTGAGCGTTGGCCGCCTCCGGGCGGTTCAAGGTGATGGTCGCGATGCGGTCGGCGACCTCGTAGTCGATATACATGGTGAGTCCTTCTAGTTTCGGGGCAGTCCCAGCAGCCGCTGGGCGATGATGTTGCGTTGGATTTCGGAGGTTCCGCCGGCGATGGTGCCGCCGAACGAACGCACGTAGCGTTCGAACCAGCCGCACCGGTACGCGTCGAGGTGGTGTGCGCTGTACGGGCCGGACATGGTCGGGTGAGCCAGCCCGTCGACACCCGTTGCGTCCAGCGCGTATTCGGTGGCCAGTTGCGAAGCCTCCGAGCCCATGAGCTTGAGCACCGACAGCGCGGACGCGTCTTCGGCACCGCGAGCCGCGCGGGCCAGCGCAATCGAGCCGAGCAGGCGAAGCGCCAGATTGTCCATGACCAACGTCGCATACCGGTCGCGGTCCAGCGCGGAGGCGGGCCGGAAGTCCTCAGTCAGCTCGGCCAGCCGGTCGGCGTAGCTGAGCCACAACATATTCCGCTCATGCCCGAGCGAACCGCTGGCCACCCGCCAACCCTCGTTGAGAGGTCCGACGAGGTTCTCGGCGGGCACCCGCACGTCGTTGAAGAAGACCTCGTTGAAGTCCAGGTCGTTCTGGTCGCACACCGATGCGAACGGCCGTCGCACCACGCCCGGCAGATCGGTCGGGATCAGCAGCACGCTGATGCCTTTGTGTTTGGGCGCGTCGGCATCGGTGCGCACGAAGGTCAGCAGTACGTCTGCGTCGTGTGCGCCCGATGTCCACACCTTCTGCCCGTTGACCACGAAGTGGTCGCCCTCGTCGCCGGATACGAACTCGGCCCTGGTGCGCAGCGATGCGAGGTCGGATCCGGCGCCGGGCTCGCTCATCCCCAGCGAGGCGGTCATCTCGGCACGCAGGATCGGCACCGCCCAGCGGCGCTGTTGTTCCGGTGTGCCGAACGTGATCAGCGACGCGGACACGATCCCGACGCCCTGCGGGTTGAAGGTCAGGTAGACGCGTCGTCGCGCCAGCTCCTGCTGATGCACATACTGCTGCAACAGGGTGGCGTTACGACCGCCGAACTCGGGCGGATGACCGGGCAGCAACCAACCGTGGTCGAACATGAGACGCTGCCACTCGCGCGCCCAGGCGGGAACGTCGCTGCTGGAATGCGACCGTGCGAGAGCCTCCGCATCGCGCGGAAGGTTCTCGTCGAGGAACGCGTTGAACTCGGCGCGGAATGCCTCTACGTCAGCATCAAAGGTGAGCTGCACGGCACTCCCGGTGGATCAAATTTTTGGTAAGGCCTACTGTTATCAACAAAATGAGAATACTATTCTCATCGTGAGAAAGTTACAATCTCTGACACGTAGGCCGCGAGGGGGTCGAGGACCGCAATGGCAAGGCGTTCTCCGGTACAGTCAGTTCATGTTCTCCCAAATCGGCACGCATCTGAGCCGCCGGTGACCAGCCCGAGCGAGGAGCCGGCCTGGAAGCAACGTGCGGTCGAGCGATCGATCAAAACCGCCAAGCTGCGTGCTGCGCAGCGCGTGCAGCGTTTCCTGGACGCGGCGCAGGCGATCATCATCGAGAAGGGCAGCACCGACTTCACGGTGCAGGAAGTAGTCGACCGTTCGCGGCAGTCGCTGCGCAGCTTCTACCTGCAGTTCGACGGTAAGCATGAGTTGTTGCTCGCGCTGTTCGAGGATGCGCTGAGCCGCTCGGCCGATCAGATTCGGGCGGCCACCACCACCGAGGACGAGCCGATCGAGCGCCTGAAGGTCGCGGTCCAGCTTCTCTTCGAGTCGTCGCGACCCGATCCGACCGCCAAGCGCCCGCTGTTCACCGACTTCGCGCCGCGTCTTCTGGTCTCGCATCCGTCCGAAGTCAAAATCGCCCATGCACCGCTTCTCGCCCTGCTCACCGAGCTGATGGAAGAGGCCAGCGCCGCCGGCCAACTTCGTGAGGGCATCAACCCCAAGCGGATGGCCGCAATGACCATGCAGACCGTGATGTTCGTCGCGCAATCCAGCGGTGAGACCGACGACACAGGCGCCGTCAACCCCATCACCGCGGACGAGGTCTGGGACTTCTGCGCCCGCGGCTTCGCCGCCGAGTAGGCGGAGAATCACATTCTCGCGAGAACTATGTTCTCGCTGACGAGAAGCTGACTTACACTGGGCAGGTGCCCGATCTCTGGCCAGATCTGCTCGGCGGTCGCGATATCACCGGACACGATGCCGACGGCCGGATGCCAGCGCTGACGGCCTCTTCGCGGCGCCGTACGCGTAGGAATCACCCGGACGTTTCGGCACGTCGGTGCCGTGGCGAGAAGACCGTTCTGCTAAGCGGAGAGTATAAATCGCCAAAACCGGTCACGTTATTGACACCCTTCGGGGCGAATGCCAAAGTTGTGAGACAAAAGTCAGCCCCATGTCTTATCTGACCCTGGTCCAGCGAGAGGCGACCCGTGACGATCAGCGCTGAAAATCCCGGCGTACAACCCGCCGCGACAGACGACGAGTTGTACTACGACCCCTACAACATCGACATCAACATGAACCCGTACGCGGTGTTCGCCCGCCTTCGCGAGGAGGCACCGCTGTACTACAACGACAAGCACGACTTCTACGCGCTGAGCCGCTTCGAAGATGTCAACAAGGGCGTCATCGACCACGAGACGTTCATCTCCGGGCGCGGCGCGCTGCTCGAGATCATCAAGTCCGGGATGGAGATTCCGCCCGGCACACTGATTTTCGAAGATCCACCGATCCACAACATCCACCGCAACCTGCTGTCGCGGGTGTTCACCCCGCGCAAGGTGCAGGCGCTGGAACCGCAGATCCGCGAGTTCACCGCACGCTGTCTCGATCCGCTGGTCGGCACGGGCCGGTTCGACTTCGTCAACGATCTCGGCGAGCAGATGCCCATGCGTGTCATCGGCATGCTTCTGGGCATCCCCGAAGAAGACCAGCGTCGCGTCACCGAACACGGTGAAGCGACCCTGCAGAGCGACAACGTCGACCTGCTGGCCACCGGCGAGGTGTTCGCCGAGTTCATCGACTACCGCACCAAACATCCCTCCGACGACATCATGACCGACCTGCTCAACGTCGAGTTCGAAGACGAAACCGGCACCGTACGCAAGCTGGGCCGCGAAGAGCTGCTGATGTACCTGACCGTCATCGCCACCGCCGGCAGCGAGACGACGACGCGGCTGATCGGTTGGGCCGGAAAGACACTCGCCGATTACCCCGACCAGCGCGCCGAGCTGGTGGCCAACCCCAACCTGATCCCGCAGGCGATCGAGGAAATCCTGCGCTGGGAGCCGCCCGCCCTGCAGATGGCCCGCTACGTCACCCGCGACGTGCAGTACTACGGGCAGACAGTCCCCGAAGGGTCGGCGATGCTGATGCTGGTGGGGGCCGCCAACCGCGACCACCGCCGCTTCCCGCCCGACGGCGACGTCTTCGATATTCACCGGGAACAGCGCTCGCACATGACGTTCGGCGCGGGCACCCACTTCTGCATGGGCAATGCGCTCGCACGCTTGGAGGGCCGGATCGCCCTCGAGGAGATCCTCAAACGGTTCCCGGCGTGGGAGGTCGACTGGCCGAACGCGCGTCCATCGGAGACCACGGCCGTTCGCGGCTGGGAATCCATGCCCACCTTCGTCACCGAGGCGTGAGCACCACCAACACCCAACAACACCAAAGGATTTGAACAGTATGGCAGGACGTCTAGAAGGCAAGGTCGCGTTCATCACCGGCGCCGCGCGCGGTCAGGGCCGCGCCCACGCCGTGCGGATGGCCCAGGAGGGCGCCGACATCATCGCCGTGGACATCTGCAAGAAGATCGACACGGTCGACCTGATCGAGGCCTCCACCCCGGAGGATCTGGCCGAAACCGCCGATCTGGTCAAGGGTTACAACCGCCGCATCTACACGGCCGAGGTTGACGTGCGCGACTACGACGCGCTCAAGGCTGCGGTCGACACCGGCGTGGAGCAACTGGGCCGGCTCGACATCATCGTGGCCAACGCCGGCATCGGCAACGGCGGCCAGACGCTGGACAAGACCAGCGAAACAGACTGGACGGCGATGATCGACATCAACCTCGGCGGGGTGTGGAAGACCGTCAAGGCGGGTGTGCCACACATTCTCGAAGGCGGCCGCGGCGGTTCGATCATCCTCACCAGCTCGGTCGGCGGCCTGAAGGCCTACCCGCACACGGGCCACTACGTCGCCGCCAAACACGGTGTGGTGGGCCTGATGCGGACGTTCGCCGTCGAACTCGGCGCCCAGAACATCCGCGTCAACTCGGTGCACCCCACCAACGTCAACACCCCGCTGTTCATGAACGACGGCACCATGAGGCTGTTCCGGCCCGATTTGGAGAACCCGGGCCCCGAGGACATGAAGGTCGTCGGCCAGATGATGCACACGCTGCCGATCGGCTGGGTGGAGCCCGAGGACATCGCCAACGCGGTGCTGTTCCTGGCCTCGGACGAGGCGCGCTTCGTCACCGGTGTGACGCTGCCGGTCGACGGCGGCAGCTGCCTGAAGTAAGGCAGGCGACGTGACTGTCGCGGAGCTGTCGCTGCCGCGGGAATGGGAAGAGATCACCCCGGATTGGATGACGGCGGCACTTGCACGTGACCATCCGGGGGTAGTGGTCGACACGGTGACGGTGGCGCTTCGCGACGACGGCACCAACCGGCGCGCCCGGTTGGCCCTGACGTACGCGGCGGGCAGCGGGCCGGCGACGGTGTTCGCCAAGGCGGTCGACCCCGAGCACGCCGACCTGGTGGCGCTGACCAGCGGGCTGTATCACGAACCGCGGCTGTTCATGTCGGGTGTCGCGTTGCCGTTGGATCATCCGGCGGTCTACGCGGCGCTCATCGACGAGGACGCCAGGAACTTCCTGCTCATCATGGAGGACGTCGTCGCCCGCGGCGCCGATCCCCGCGACTCGACGCGGCCGATGACGGTCGAGCAGGTGGCCAGCGGAGTGCGTGGGCTGGCGCGCATGCACAGCCGGTTCTGGGGTGAGCGCTTGGCGAGCGAACCGGCACTGGGCTGGCTCGAGCCGTTCGTCGCGTTCGAAGGGCTCGAGCACGCGCCGCTGCACATCGCCCATGAGCGGTTGGGCGACAGCGTTCCCGCCGAGATCCCCGCGCTGAGCGGAACCGAACTGTTCGTCGACATCTGGGCGCGCTACATCGGGACGCTGACCAGCTCGCCACAGACTCTGCTGCACGGCGATCCGCACATCGGCAACACCTACGTGCTGCCCGATGACGAGGTCGGATTCCTGGACTGGCAGATGGCGCGGCGCGGCAACTGGTCCCTCGACGTCGGCTACTTCCTGCAGGGCGCGTTGACGATCGATGACCGCAGACGCGCCGAGCGGGACCTGCTCACCGAGTACCGCGACGCGCTGACACTGCCCGCCGACGAGAAGCCGACGGCAGAGGAGGTGTGGCTGCGCTACCGGGCGTCCGTCGCGCACGGGCTGGCGATCTGGATGGCGACGCTGTCAGGCGGCGATGCCTGGCAAGGTGCCGATATCTGCCTGGCGTTGGCCCAGCGCTACTCCGCGGCGTTCCTCGACCTCGACACCCGCGCTGCCCTCGACGCGATCGCCTAGCAGCCAGTCGTTTACCGAAAGCCCGCGATCATGATGGTCGGGGTGGTTCGATGGAGCCCTCGGCGTACTCGTCCGAAGGGCTGGGATGTGAAGCGACTCAATGGCATGGACGCCATGCTGCTGTACACCGAGACGCCGACCCTGCACACACACACGCTGAAGGTGGCGATCATCGACGCCGCGGGCTACCGGACCGAACACGGCTCGGAGTTCACCTTCGAGGTGTTCCGCCGTACCGTCGCGCGACGGCTGCATCTGCTGGATCCGCTGCGCTACCAACTGGTCGACATCCCGTGGAAGCTGCACCACCCGATGTGGCTGGAGAACTGTCCGGTCGACCTCGACTACCACCTGCGCCGCGTTCAGGTGCCCAGCCCAGGCGGCCGCCGTGAACTCGACGAGGTGATCGGTCACATCGCGAGCACACCGCTGGACCGCAGCCGTCCGCTGTGGGAGTTCCACTTCGCCGAGGGGATGGCCGACGACCGGTTCGCGTTGATCGGCAAGGTGCACCATGCGTTGGCCGACGGTGTCGCCTCGGCGAACCTTCTTGCGCGCCTGATGGACCTGTCGGGTTCGGCACGTGACGAACACGACGGCTACACCGCGTGCGAGCCGCCGTCGAAGGCCAATCTGTTGCGGGCGGCAGGCCGTGACCACGTTCAGCGCGTCGCCGGGCTGCCTGCGCTGGTGCGTGATGCGGTACGCGGTGTGGCGCGGTTGCGTCGGCGGCCGCGGCCGCCGACGGCACAGCACGAGACGGCCAAGCTGTTCAAGACACCGTCGACATTTCTCAACCACGTCGTCTCCCCCACCCGCGCCTTCGCGACGGCGTCCCTTGCGCTAGCCGAGGTCAAAGAGACCGCCAAACAGCTGAACGTGACGTTCAACGACATCGTGCTCGCCACCGCGGCCGGTGGTTTGCGTGAGCTGCTGCTGCGCTACGACGGACGAGCCGACCGTCCGATCCTGGCGTCGGTTCCGGTCTCCACCGACCGCTCCGCGGATCGGGTCACCGGCAACGAGATCAGCGGGCTGACCGTATCGCTGCCCGTGCACATCGACGATCCGCTCGAGCGGGTCCGGTTGACGGCGCTGACCACCTCCAACGCCAAGGAGGTCCACGACCTTCTCGGGCCACGGCTGCAGGGCCAGGCGATGGAGTATCTGCCGCCGCCGTTGACACCGGCGTTGTTCCGGTGGCGATCCAAACGCGCCGCACACAACAGGGTCATGAACGTCGCGATCTCCAGCGTGCCCGGACCTCGTGAGCACGGCCATATCGGCGGCGCCCGCGTCAGCGAGATCTACTCCGTAGGCGTGCTTTCCGCCGGCAGTGCCTTCAACATGACCGTCTGGAGCTACGTCGACCAGGTCGACATCGCCGTGCTCTCCGACGATCAGACCTTCGACGATGTGCACGAGGCGACCGACGCGATGATCCACAGTTTCACCGAGATCCGGCTAGCCGCCGGACTGAAAGCCCCGATCACCGTCGCCACGGCAATGCCGCCGGCCACCGCGTCCGGTTAGGTCACCAGGTCCAGCAGGTCGTTGCGCAGGATCTTGCCGGTGCTGCCGCGCGGTAGTTCCTCGAGAACCCGGATCTCGCGCGGCACTTTGTAATTGGCGAGGTTCTCCCGCACATACTGCTTGAGGTCGTCGGCGGTGACGGTGGCTGAGCGCCCCAGGACGACGAAGGCTGCCAGGCGCTGACCGTACTGCTCGTCGTCGACGCCCAGCACGGTCACCTCGCCCACCTGCGGGTGCGCGGCCAGCACGTTCTCCACCTCGATCGGGTAGACGTTCTCCCCGCCGGACACGATCATCTCGTCGTCGCGGCCCACCACGAACAACCGGCCGGCGTCGTCGAGGTAACCCATGTCTCCCGAGGCCATGAAGCCATCGTGGAAGTCCTTGGTGCTGCCGGAGGTGTAGCCGTCGAACAATGTGCCGCTGCGTACGAAGATCTGACCCGTCTCCCCGGCGGGAAGTTCGTTGAATTCAGCGTCGTAGATGCGGATCTCGGTGCCGTCGGCGGGGGTCCCGGCCGTGTCGGGAGCCGCTCGCAGGTCGGACGGCGTCGCGGTGGCGATCATGCCCGCTTCGGTGGCGTTGTAGTTGTTGTAGATCACATCGCCGAACCGGTCCATGAATTTGATCACCACATCGGGTCGCATCCGCGAACCTGACGCCGTCGCGAAGCGAAGTGACTTGCCGCTGTAGCGGTTCAACACCTCGTCAGGCAGATCCATGATCCGGTCGAACATCACCGGCACCACCGCCAGACCGGTCGCCTTGTACCGGTCGACCAGCTCCAGCGTGGCCTCGGGGTCGAACTTGCGGCGGGTGACGATCGTGCATCCCAGCAGCGCGGCGAACAACAGCTGCGAGAAGCCCCACGCGTGAAACATCGGCGCGACGATGACGGTCGCCTCCTCGGCGCGCCACGGCGTTCGGTCCAGCACCGCCTTGAGATCGCCTGCGCCGCCACTGCCTTGACCGCGTTTGGCGCCCTTCGGGGTTCCCGTGGTGCCCGACGTCAGCAGGATGATGTCGCTGTTACGTTCGGTGGCGGCGGGTCGCTTGCCGAGATTGGACTCGATGAGCTGATCGAGGGTCAGCCCGTCCGTAGCTTCGTCGGTCCAGGCGAGGATCCGCGTCGCGTCGGGTTTGTCGGCCATGGCACGGTCGACGATCTCGGCGAACTCCTCGTCGAAGACGATGACGTCGGCGCCTTCACGTTCGATCACCTGCGCCAACGCCGGCCCGGCGAAGGACGTGTTCAACAGCAACACGTCGGCGCCGATCCGGTTGGCCGCCACCAACGCCTCGATGAACCCGCGGTGGTTGCGACACATCAGCGCAATGGATTTCGGGGCGACGCCGGGCAGTTCCTGAAGCCCGGCTGCCACCGCGTCACACCGGTCGTCGAGTTGACGCCACGTCAGCGTGCCGCGTTCGTCGACCAAACCGGCACGGTCGGGGCAACGCTGCGCCGCCACGGCGAAGCCGACCGTCGCGGTTACGCCCACGCGACGCATCGCCGCGCCCATGCGCACGTACTTGTCGGGGCGCATCGGTGCGATCAACCGAGCCCGCCACAGGGTCTGCAGAAGTCCAAAACTGTCGGCCATGGTGCTCATCCCAGCACCGGGAAGCGACGCTCGGCAGCCAGTTCGTCCAACGCCGCCTGCATGACCGCTCGAACGTGCAGGTCGACGGCTTCGATGTTGGGATCCTCGCCGAACTCCGCGGTGACATCGATCGGGTCGAGCACGCGGGTGACGATCTTGGCGGGCAGCGGCAGGTTCGGCGGGAAGAACACCGACACCCCGAACGGGAAGCCGAAACTGATCGGCAGGATCTCGGCGCGTAAGCGCTTGAGTCCGATGCGCCGAGCGATCGAGTCGCCACGTGCGAGGAACAGTTGTGTCTCCTGGGCGCCGATCGACACCATGGGCACGATCGGAACTCCGGCCTCGACAGCGGACCGGACGTATCCTGTGCGGCCGGCGAAGTCGATCACGTTCTCGGTGAACGTCGGCCGGTAGGAGTCGTAGTCGCCGCCGGGGAACACCAGCACCACCGCGCCCTCCCGCAACGCCTTCGCCGCGTTTTCCCGGTTGGCGCCGATGACGCCGGCGCGACGCAGCAGCGTGCCGACGGGTCCGACGAAGATCGCGTCATGCCCGAGCGTATAGACGGGCCGATCGAAGCCGAACTTCTCGTAGAAGGCCGGCGCGAAGACAAGCACGTCGGGGGTGAGCATGCCGCCCGAGTGGTTGGACACCAGAAGCGCTCCGCCCGCGGCCGGGATGGCGTCCAGGTCGCGGACCTCCGCACGGAAATAGCGCCTGATGACCGGACCGACCCAGTCGGTGATGCGCCGGGTCAACTCCGGATCCCACTTGGCGACCTCTGGTCTGCCCGTCCCGCTACTGGTCATGTCCTTTAGTTCCGCTTCTCGAGCCAACCCAAACCTAACCGAACCTGCGGATATGTTACTCTCCGAAAAAGAGAACGCTATAACCCTGGGGGATTCGATGTCCGACCCGGTGCTCGTCACAGGCGCGTTCGGCCTTGTCGGAACCGCAACGGTGCGACGGCTGGCCGAACTGGGCCGGCGCGTGGTGGCCACCGACCTGGACACCCCCGCCAACCGCAAGGCGATCTCGAGGCTGCCCCGCGGTGTCGAAGTGCGTTGGGCCGACCTGACGGACCGCGAGCAGGCCGGCCGGCTCGTCGCCGACGTCGCACCCGCGGCGATCATCCATCTCGCAGCGGTCATTCCGCCCGCGATCTATCGCAACGCCAGACTCGCGCGGCGCGTCAACGTCGATGCCACCGCGACGCTGGTCCAGATCGCGGAGTCCCAACCTACCCCGCCGCGATGGGTGCAGGCGTCGAGCAACGCGGTCTTCGGCTCGCGCAACCCTCACCGCTCCGGCGAGCCGGCCCGGGCCGACATGCCGATGAAGGCGTCCGACCTCTACAGCGCGCACAAGATCGAAGCCGAGCAGATCGTCCGCGCATCGAGCCTGCAATGGGTGGTGTTGCGGCTGGGCGGGGTGCTCACTGCCGATCCGTCGGCGATGGCGTTCTCCACCGACGCACTGTATTTCGAAAGCCTGCTGCCCACCGACGGCAAGCTGCACAGCGTTGATGTTCGCGATGTCGCCTGGGCGTTCGCCGCGGCGACGACGGCGGATGCCGTCGGCGAAATCCTGTTGGTCGCCGGTGACGACTCGCACCTGATCAGACAGGGCGAGGTCGGACCGGCGCTGGCGGCTGCGCGCGGGCTCAAAGGTGGGTTGCCGCCGGGCCGTCCCGGCGATCCCGACAGCGACGACGACTGGTTCGTCACCGACTGGATGGATACCCGTCGGGCGCAGGAAGCGCTGGGATTCCAGCATTACTCGTGGGACGACATGGTCGGTGAGATGCGCGCGAACGCGGGCTGGACCCGTTACCTGCTGCGCCCGCTCGCTCCCCTGGTCCGGATGATCCTGGCGCGCCGCGGCGCCTACTGGAAACAGCCGGGCCGCTATGCCGACCCGTGGGGAGCCATCCGTCGCAAGTTAGGCGAACCAGGCCCCGACAAGCCGTAGGGTGCGCACCGTGGACAACTTGGACGGCCGCGCAACGGTCATCACCGGCGGCGCCAGCGGCATCGGTTTCGCCACTGCACGAGAATTCGCCCGCCGCGGCGCCCGCATCATGCTCGCCGACATCGACCAGAGCGCGCTCGACGATGCGGTGGCGACCCTGCGCGGTGATGGCGTCGACGCCCACGGCGTGCTGTGCGACGTGCGCAAGCTCGACGACGTCACCCGGCTGGCCGACGGGGCGTTCGGGATGTTCGGTGAAGTGCACGTGGTGTTCAACAACGCCGGCATCGCCTACGCCGGCCCGATAGCGCAAGCGAGCCACGATGATTGGCGCTTCGTCATCGATGTCGACCTGTGGGGGCCGATCCACGGCGTCGAAGCGTTTCTGCCGCGGCTGATCGCACAGAAGGCCGACAGCCACATCGCGTTCACTTCGTCATTTGCCGGTCTGATCCCCAATGTCGGGCTCGGCCCGTACTGCGTGGCGAAATATGGTGTCGTCGCGCTGGCCGAAACACTTTCGCGTGAGGTGCGCGCCGACGGCATCGGCGTCACCGTGTTGTGTCCGATGATCGTCGACACCAACCTGCTCGCCAACACCGAGCGGGTCCGCAGCGACGACTACGGTCCGGCCACCCCCTCGCCCGCCGACACGGTGCAGCAGCTGGCGCCGAACCCGGCCGACGACTCGGTGCTCGACGTCGACGAGGTGGCTCGGCTCACCGTCGACGCGATCCTGGCCAACCGGCTTTATGTGCTGCCGCACAGCGCGGCGCGCGGATCCATCCGGCGCCGCTTCGAACGCATCGACCGGGCTTTCGACGAGCAAGCGGCCGAGGGCTGGGCTCACTGAGCCGGCGGCCCCAGCGTCGGTCTGCCGGTCTGCGGGTGGTGGTACCAGCCGCCCGCCGCGTGCGTTCCGCCGTCGACGTGGATGGTCTGCCCGGTGATGTAGCCGGCCATATCGGAGGCGAGAAACACTGCTGCGCTGGCGATCTCGTCGACATCTCCGACGCGGCGCATGGGGATCCCCGGGGCGTCGGCGTCGGGCTGAAATGTCCCGCCCGACAACTGCATCAGCCCTTCGGTCATCGTCAGGTCGGGGGCGAGCGCGTTGACCCGGATGCCGTGAGCCGCCAGTTCGAAGGCGGCGGTCTGGGTGTAGTTGATGACGCCGGCCTTGGCGGCGGCGTAGGCGGCGTAGCCGGGTGCGGCGCGCACGCCCTCGATCGACGTCACGTTGATGATGCTGCCGGGCCGGCGGGCGTCGACCAGGCGTCGCGCAACCCGCTGCGTGCACAGCAGGACGTGGCGCAAGTTGCTCTTGTACAGGGCATCCCAGCCGTTCTCGGTGGTGTCGAGCAGCGGTGAGAAGAATGTGCCGCCGGCGTTGTTGACCAGGATCGACACCTCGCCCAGTTCGGCCACGGTGCGATCCAACGCGATGTCGACCTGCGCGCTGTCGCGTACATCGGTGGTGATACCCAGCGCGCCAATGCTTTTGGCTGTGGCGGTGCAGGTGTCGGGGTCGCGCTCCCAGATGGCCACCGACGCGCCGAACGCCGCCAGGCCTTCGGCGACTCCTTTGCCGATGCCCGCACCGCCACCGGTGACGACCGCGACGCGGCCGGTCAGCAGGATGTCGGCGGGATCGATGGCCACGGCGTCGAGGCTAACCCGTCACGCCTTGGCCTTGCTCGGACCCATCGCGACCGCGTTACCGATCACGCCGCGGTCCTGCAGGTCGGCGATCTCCTGGTCGCTGAGCCCGAGTTCGGACAGCAGCTCATGGTTGTGCTGTCCGAGCAACGGCGCGGACTGCACGTGAACCCGCTCGGGGCCCCGCGACATCTTGAACGGCAGGGTGCTGTGCGGGGTGCGGGCGTTGACCGGATGCCCGACGTCTTCGAAGAAGCCACGCGCGGCCAGTTGCGCCAGTTCGGTCTGGCGATGCGGTTGCATCACCTTGCCCACCGGAACGCCGTGGTGCCACAGCGTTTCAATGATCTCGTCGCCGCTGCGATCGGCGCACCAGGCGGCCAGGTGCTCGTCGATGGTGTCGTGGTGGGCGTGACGGCCCGCCGTGGTGGCCAGTTGCGGGTGCGCCGCCCATTCGGGACGGCCGAGCGCCTCGCGTAGGCCGGCCCACTGCTCGTCGTCGGCCACGGCCACCGCGACCCAGCAGTCGGTGCGACCGAACTCGTCGATGTCGTTGGTGCGGTAGAGGTTTTGCGGAGCCGCGGTCGGGCCGCGGTTGCCGTCGCGTTGCAGCAGGGCGCCGTAGGCCGAGTGTTCGATGACCTGTTCGGCGGCGACGTTGAGCGCCGCGTCGACCATCGCGGCCTCGACCAGCACGCCCTGGCCGGTGCGGCGGCGGTGTTCCAGCGCCAGCAGCAGCGCGTTGAGCGCATGGATCCCGGCGTTGGGGTCGCCGACCGAGTACGGCTCGTAGGGGTTGCGGTCGGGATAGCCGGTCAGCCAGCTGATGCCCGACGCCGCTTCGATGACGTAGGCGAACGCCGGGTTATCGCGCCACGGGCCGTCGAGGCCGAAGCCGGGCATCCGCAGCATGACCGCGTCGGGCCGAACCGCTTGCACCGCCGCGAAATCCAGCCCGATCTGGTCGATCACCCGGGGGGTGAAGTTCTCGACGATGACGTCGGCGGTGGCGATGAACCGGTTGAGCAGGTCCCGGCCGGCGGCGCTCTGCAGGTCCAGCGTCACGCCGCGCTTGTTGGTGTTGAGTCCGGAGAAGATCGGCGACTTCTCCCACCACTGGTCTTCGGTGACCGGGATGCCGGCGATGAGCCGGGTGCCGTCGGGGCGGCGGGTCGACTCGACGTGGATGACGTCGGCGCCCAGCATCGCCAGCAGGTGGGTGCACGACGGGCCGGCCCAGAAGGTGGTCATGTCGATGACGCGCAACCCCTCGAACGGCAGTTTCGCCGATATGTCCCTTTCGGCGCGATTCGGGGGGGATTTTCGTCCCGAATGTCCCTTCGGGCGGTAGTGCTCGGTGTGTTCGCCGAGGCGGGGAGCGGGTTCGGGCGCGCGCAACACGGCCGGCTGCATGCGGTACGGCGGGCCGGGCTGGTCGAACCCGTCGCGGGGATTTTTCACAAACGATCCGCGTTCGCGGAAGTGGTCGAGTGCGACGGCGTTGGCGCCGTTGGCCACCGGGGCGTTGGGAATACGAAATGCCGTCGCCAGATCGCGGATCTCGTCGACGGTGTGGCTCTCGACCCACGCGTAGAGTTCGTCGGCCTTCTCGTTGGCCTGCTCGGTGATCGACAGCGGCGACTCCTCGTCGATCCAGTCGTCGTGGCCGGTCATCGCGCACAGGTCGAACCACTGCTGCGCGGTGCCGCAGCCGATGTCGATCAGGCCGTCCTTGGCCCGCGCGATCCCGGGCACCGTCAACCGTCGGGCATCGCGCCACGGCCTGCCCAGCATCTCGAAGTAGGACACCGGATAGTAGGTGAGCCCGAGGATCTGGGTTTCCAGCATCGACACGTCGACCAGTTCGGCGCCGCCACGCATCCGCGACGCCAGCGTCGCCGCGCTCGCGTACGCACCCGCGAGGTACTCGCCGACCTGCCCGCCGACGTACACCGGCGCGCGATCGGCCGAGCCGCGGCCCAACCCGACGATGCCGCCCGACCACGCCTGCAGGGTGAACTCTGTTGCGGCACAGTCGGTCCACGGACCAGACAGCCCGAACGGGGTGATCGACGTGACGGTCAGGTGAGGATGCGCCGAGCGGATCGCCGCCGGCGTGCACACCACGTGTTCGGCCACCGACGATCCGCGCGACCACACCACCGCGTCGGCCTCGGAGAGCAACGCGTTGACGAGGTCGATGTCGCTGTCGGGGTCGGCCACCACGCTGTGCTTGGCGCCGGCCAGGAAGCTGAACAGCGCACCGTCTTCACCCGCCGCGATCTCCGCGCCGGACGCCGACCACCGGCGCAGCCAGTCCCCTTGCGGCGGCTCGACTTTGATGACTTGTGCACCGCCGTCGGCGAGCAGCTTCGTGCAGTAGGCGCCCGCGATGCCGGTGGAAAGGTCGACGACGACGTACCCGTCCAGTGCTGCCACTAGTCCTTCTTGCGGTTGGATTTGCTCAGCCGGAACTCGGCCGGGAACCTCATATCGTTGTCGTTGACCGCGTCGGCCAACCCGCTGTCGATGGCCTCGTGCATGTCCAGGTCGTCGGTGTCGTCGTTGGCCGCGCCGCTGCCCATCGACTCGAAGAACGCCGACAACAGGCTGCCCATGTATTCGCCCTGGTGTTGTTTGAACACCTCGAAGAAGATCTTCTGCTGAAACACGGTGTCGACGGGCCGGTTTCGGGCGCATGCCCGCGCGTACTTGTCGACCTCGGCCTCGAGCTCATCGCGCGACACCACCTTGTTGAGGAAGTTGCACTGATACATCTCCTCGGCGGTGAACGGGCGTCCGGTGAACACCATCTCCTGGAACTTGCGCAGTCCCATCATCTGCACCCACGTCCACATCCGGGGGCCCCAGCCGTAGTACCGGAACGACGGATGCCCGAACAGCGCGTCGTCAGAGGAGATCACCAGATCCGCGTCGGCGCACTGATAGAAGTGCCAGCCGTAGCAGTACCCCTTGGCCTCCACGATGCTGATCTTCTTGAGCTCCTGCAGTGGGCGGTTACCGGCCTGCACGTTGGCGTACCAGGCGCTGATCGTGGCCCCGTGCCGAAACGACCCTTTCGGCGGGTAGGTGACCTCGCCGACGCCGTCGTCCTCGAGGCGCAGTTCGGCAAGGCGCAGATCGGTGTTGTCGTTGCCCTCCATGAACTCCGGAAGGTCCGCGCCGCTGCCGAGGTTGTCGCCGACGCCGCGGATCACCACCACCTTGACGTCGTTGTCGACGGTGGCCGCGCGCAGCAGATCCGCGTAGCGCAGCCGCGCCGCCGACGTCGGCGCGTTCAGATACTCGGGCCGGTTGAACGTGATGGTCGCGATCTTGGTCTTCGGGTCCTTGCTGTAGAGGATCAGTTCCTCGGGCTTGGGCCGACTTCCGTTCTCAGACATGTAGTTCCCTTCAGCCGATGCCCACGCCGGCGTTTTCGCCCGCACTCTTGGCCCGAGCGCCCATCTGCGAAGGGCTGCTGGTCAAAACCTCTGCTCCGGCGGCGGTGACGTGCACTGCCTCGCGGCCGAAGACCGCGCCGACGCCGGATTCCCACACGTAGGAGGTGACGGCCAGCACCATGCCGGGTTCGAGGATCTCCTGCGCGCAGGTCTGGCGCAGCTGTGGTGTCACCACCGGCGGGTCGAATCCCAGACCGAGGCCGTGGGCCACCGGCATCACCGGCAGCCGCTCCCCGGCCGCCTCGTAGACCGCCAGCAGATCGCTCGCCGGGGATCCGGGCAGGCAGGCGGCGATCAGCCGCTCACGCAACTCGTCCCAGCGATCGTAGAGCGCGGGGACCGCCGAACCGTCGATGTCGCCGACCGTCCACGTGCGGCCGACCTCGCCGAGGTAGCCGTCGGCCAGCACACCGGCCGAAAACGCCACCAGGTCACCGTCTTCGATGCGGCCGTCGCTGCGGGCCCGCCGCCACGGGTGGTCCTTGCTGGTCGCCCACGCGCCGTCCTGGGTGGCCGGCGTGGTGACACCGCCCGCGGCCATCGACTCCATCAGCGCGCCGGTCAGCGTCTGCTCGGTCACACCGGGGCGCAACTCCGCGCGGGCCGCGTCGAGCGCCGTCTCGGCCACCGCCAGCGCGCCGCGCAGCACCGCGATCTCGTCGGCGGTCTTGACCCGCCGCGCCGCCCGCAGGGCCGGCTCCGCGTCGACGATCTCGGCGTTGGGAAACGCCATCGGCAAAAGCTGCGCGAATGTCGGTGTCAGCGAATCGGTTCCGACGCGTTTGACGGTGGCCGCACCGGGCAGCGCCTTGAGCACCTCGACGAGCGTCATCGGATTCCACGCCAACCCGTAGAGGTTCTCGTGGGGGATCTCGTCGGGGATGCCTTCATCCCAGGTGCTGTTGAGGAAGATCTCCCCGGTCGAGCGGATGACTTCGCAGATCGGCCCGAACGGCCGGGTGCCCGCCACCCACAGTTGGGGGGCGCCGGTCACGTACCGCACATTGGCCTGGCGGCCCAGCACCAGGACGTCGATGTCGCGGGCTTCCATCTGGGCCAGCGCCCGCTCGCGGCGGCCCCGGCGCAAATCGGCTGCGTCGGGCAGAATCTCGAGTGCCATTCAGATCCGATCCTGTCCGTAGGGTGCGTAAGGGTAGTCGGTGATCGACTGGTAGCCGTCCTCGGTGATCACCACGATCTCCTCGCTTCGATAGCCGCCGGTGCCGTCCTCCCACACCACGGGTTCGAGCACCAGCAGCATGCCCGCGGGATACACGAAGTTGTCGTCGAACTCCTCCCCGAGATCGGTTCCGATCATCGGCATTTCGGCGGCGTTGGTGCCGATGCCGTGGCCGAGGTAGAAGTGCGGCAGCCACGGCTTGGCGCCCCCGTTGGCGGCAATCGCCGCGCGCGCCAGATCACCGTTGGTCGCGCCGGCTTTGGTGACGGACAAAACGGCGGTCATGATCTTGCGCCACTTGTCGAACTGCGCCTGCTGACGCTGCGACGGCTCGTCGCCGACCAGCCAGGTGCGGCCGAAGTCAGAGCAGTAGCCCTGGTAGGTGATGCTGACGTCGGTCCACAGCACATCACCGCGTTCGAGTTCGCGTTCAGTGGTCAGCAGCGGCAAGGCGAGGTCGCCGGTGGTGGTCCACACCGACCCGCTGGTCTTCGTCGTGGGCATCACCTGCCAGATGGCCTCGAGCATGTTGGCGGTCGCGCCCAGTTCGAAGGCCCGCCGGACGAACGCCGCCGACAGGTCGACCTGCCGCACGCCCGGGGCGAGCGCTTTCTGCACGTCGACCATGGCTTCTTCGGTGATGCGGCACGCGTTGCGCACACACGAGATCTGATCGGGCGTCTTGACCAGCTTGGCGGGCCCGACCACCTGGGCGGCATCCGACGGCGGTCCGGACGGGAACAGGGTTGTCGACGCGCGCCGCATCGCACCGGTCATCTCGTCGACGGCGACCGTGCCGCCCGCGGGCACCAGGTCGGCCAGCACTTTGCCGAACTGCTCGACGCCCTCGTCGAATTCGAGGTACAGCGCGGGATGCACGTGGTCGTCGGGCACCTCACACGCCGAGGCCGACCCCTCCCGCAGCGGCATGAACAGGTGGGGATGCGGATCGTCGGCCAGCACGATCGCCACCGGGCGTTCCACGTGGGACAGGCCGGCATCCAGCAGCGGCCAGCTGACGCCCGTGGCGTAGACGACGTTGCCGTTGCCGAGCAGAACCAGTGCGTCGACGCCCTTTTCGCGCATGGAGTCGCGCAGCCTGGCCCCGCACTCGCGGTACATGCGTGCGCGGTCGGGAACCTCCGGGATGTCGATCAGCGTGGACTGTGTTGCGAAGGTGGTCACGAAATCCCCAGGAAGTTCTTGATGTTGGTGCTGACGATCTTGACGGCGTCCTCGGGTCCGACCGCGTCGACGACGGTTTGTAGCGACTTCTCCGAATAGCCGAACGTCGATTCGTTGTGCGGGTAGTCCGACGACCACATCGCGTTGTTCACGCCGATCTTGTCAATGAGCTCCAGGCCGAGCGGGTCGACCATGAACGACGCGCTCATGTGGTTGTCCCAGTAGTGCCGGACCGGATGTCCCAGTTCGTGGTTGAACATGTGGCGATACGAGGCGAGCATGTGTTCGGCGTCCTGCAGTGCCGTGGGCACCCACGCGATGCCGCCCTCGAACCACCCGATCTTGAGCTTGGGATGGCGGTCGAGGATGCCGGAGAAGACGTACTTGGCGAACTGTTCGCGGAACGAGTCCACGTTGACCATCATCCCGACCACGACGCTGTTGTGCTGGCACGGCGTCTTTGGCGGCGTCTCGCCGATATGGTGGCTGACCGGCAGGCCGGCGTCCTCGATCTCGTCCCACACGGCGTCCATGTCGGTGCTGCCGTAGTCGTAGATGTTGCCGTCGTCGTCCTTGCCGGGGTTCAGCGGCAACAGGAACGTCTTGAGGCCCAACGACTTCAGCTCCTCCAGCGTACTCCTGGTGCCCTTGGGGTCCCACCAGTTGATCAGCCCGACGCCGTAGAAGTGGCCCTTGCTGCGTTCCTGCAGATCGGCGATGTGCTCGTTGTAGATGCGGAACACGCGCTCGCGCAACGACTTGTCCGGGTAGTGGAACAGCGCCAGCACGGCGTTGGGAAACGCCAGCTCCTTGTCAATACCGTCTTCTTTGAGCTCGCGGACCCGAGCGTCGATGTTGTTGGTCGCCGCGCCGGCCAGGTCGTCGTACTGCATCAGGACCCGGCCGAAATCCCCGCCGGTCCAGGCCTTGCCCTTCATCCCGACCATGTAGGCGCCGTCCTCATACCAGATCCGGGGTGCGGCGCCCTTGAGCTCGTCGGGAAAGCGTTCGTAGAAGATGTCCTCGGCCACCGAGATGTGGTTGTCGGCCGAGAAGATCTCGGTGCCGGCCGGAAGCCCGAAATCGCCTGTGGCGCGGCCCTTACGGTGCTTGGGGGCGCCGTAGCCTTCGGGTGGATACAGGGTGGAGGTGGTCGGGGGGTGGGCGGGGGTCGTTGAAGTTGCTGACATCGTTGACACTCCAATCGGGCTGTAAGAATGGACCTGACTACCAGGCCACCGGAAGTTCGTAGACGCCGTAGGCGAGCCGGTCGTGTTTGAACGGCACCTCCTCGATCGGCACGGCCAGCCGCAGGGTGGGGATGCGCCGCAGCAGTGTGTGGAACACGATCTGCAGTTCGGCGCGGGCCAATTGCTGGCCGACGCACTGGTGCCGGCCGTAGCCGAAACCGAGCTGCTGGGTGGCGTCGCGGCTGAGGTCGAGCTTGTCGGGCTCGGGATAGGCGGTCGCGTCCCAGTTCGCCGGGGCGAGGTCCAAGATGATGCCCTCGCCCGCGCGTATGGTCTCCCCGGCGATCTCGATGTCCTCGAGGGCCACGCGACGCTGCCCGTTCTGGATGATGGACAGGTAGCGCATCAGCTCTTCGACAGCGTTGGCGATGAACTTCGGATCGTCGGAATCGCGTAGCTGCGCAGCCTGTTCGGGGTTCTCCAACAGGGCGAGCACACCGATGCCGATCATGTTGGCGGTGGTCTCGTGCCCGGCGATGAGCAACCCCGTGCCCAGCTGTGCCGCCTCCTTGACGCTGATCTCGCCGGCGTTGACGCGTTCGGCGAGGTCGGACACCGCGTCCTCGGACGGGTTTTCCATCTTGGCCTTGACGAGGTCGCTGAGATACTTCGCGAGGCTCATCGCACCCTTCTGCCCGTCCTCTGCCGACGCGTAGCGGGCCAGGCCGACGTTGGCGTGGTGCTGGAAGAACTCGTGGTCTTCGTATGGGACGCCGAGCATTTCGCTGATCACCCGGGTCGGCACCGGCAGCGCCAGTTTGGCGACGATGTCGGCGGGCTGCTCACCGGCCAGGATGTTGTCGATGCACTCGTCGGTCACCTCCTGGATCGCCGAGCGCAGACCCTCGACCCGCTTGAACGTGAACGGCTTGGACAGCATCCGGCGGAACCGGGTGTGCTCCTCGGCATCCGAGGTGAACACCGAACGCGGCCGCTTGTACACCGTGGACAGCATGTGCTCGTTCCAGTGCGGGAAGCCCTCGATGCGGTCGTCGACGCTGACCCGCGAATCGGCGAACAACTCGCGGGCGACCGCGTGACCGGTGATCAGCCACGGGGTGGTGCCGTTCCAGATCCGCACGCGCGACAGCGGTTTGGCCTCGCCCATCTTGAGCATCTGGGGCGGCGGGGCGAACGGGCAGCCCGCATCGCGCTCCATCGGGTATTCGGGGATGTCGGCGGCGGTTTCGGTCGTGCCGGTGGTCAACGTGTCGGACATATGGCCTCTCGTCACTCCTCGATCTGGATGGCTAGGGCAGGGCAGGCGGCCGCGGCTTTGCGGGCGTTGTCGGCGTCGTCGCCGTCGGGGCTGTCGTTGAGCAACATGACGACGCCGTCGTCGTCGCGCTGGTCGAATACCTCGCCGGCGTTGAGCACGCATTGGCCCGAGGACACGCACTTGTCTTGGTCGACGGTGATTTTCATGTCACATCCGTCCCGTGACGGGTGCGCGCCACAGCCCGACGATCGCGTCGATCAGACCCGATGCCACCGAACGCCAATTGGTGCGTGCGGTGTCGGCGCCTTCGGCGAACGCGCGCTCGAAGTCCGCGCAGGTGTGCATCATCAGGTTGCGCACCATGATGTTGCGTTCGGTGACGACGGCCATCGGCAGGTTGGGCAGACAGCGGGTGATGCCGCCGACCACTTGCTGCAACGCCGGCGATGCGAGCGCGTCGCGCACCACGATCTTCTGGTAGGCCGGATCGGCCAACGCTTGGGCCGCGAAGCGCGCGTACCAGGTGGGGTTCCCGAGCTGTTCGAGGTGCTCGGTCAGCGAACACACCATGCAGGCGATCCAGTCGCGCAACTCCGTGGAGTCCGCGGTTTGGGCGACCATGCGCTCCAGCAGTTGCTCGATGGAGATCCGGTGCTTCTGCTCGATCGCGCGCACCAGGTCGAGTTTGGTGCCGAAGTGGTAGCCGACCGCGGCGTTGTTGCCCTGTCCGGCGGCCTCACTGACCTGGCGGTTGGAGACGGCGTACACGCCGTGCTCGGCGAACAGTCGCTCGGCCGCCGTCAGGATCGCTTCGCGCGTCACGCTCGCGCGGTCGGTGCGAACACTGCGGGCTGTGGTCACGGTCACTAGTCAACCGCTCCCGGCGGCTTAAGTCAAGCGACTGATTTAAAGTCTGGTTGTCCGGTCGAAGGGCGTGTGTGGTCTCTAGAGTTGCTGGACCATGGCGGTTTCCCGATTCACCGACAACGGTGGCGTCTGGCTGCACTTCGTCGACTCCGGGGGCGACGACGGCGGCGCACCGATCGTGTTCGTGCCGGGGATGACGTGCGTCGCGGAGGACTACGAAGAAGTGCTGCCGGCCTTCGGCAGGCGCACCGTGGTCGTGGAGCTAAGGGGGCACGGCCGCAGCGCCGCCCCGGCCGACGGCTACGACGAGGCGGTGTTGAGCTCCGACGTCGGTGCGGTCGTCGACGCGGTGACCAGTGGACCGGTCCACCTGGTCACGTTCTCCCGCGGTACGGCCTATGCGCTCGGGTGGGCGCTGCGTAATCCCGACCGGGTGCGCTCGCTCGCGATCGGCGACTACATCCCCGAGGAACGGCTGTTGCCGCCGGGTGCGCCGCGCCGTCTGCTCGACGGGCGCTGGCGGGGTACTCCGGTGCGCGAGCGCCTCGACCGCGAGGCGGCGATGAAGACGTTTGCGGCCGCTCGTGCCCGGTCGTTCTGGAATGAGCTTGCTGCGCTGCAGATTCCGTTGCTCGTGGTGCGCAGCGGCGAACGTGTTCTGGTTACCGACGAGCAGTGGTCGCGGTATCGGGACGAGTTCCCTGATGCGACGTTGGTCGAGTTCGGCGACTCGCCTCACGACATCTTCCGCCCGGACCGCCGCAGGTTTCCGCAGTTGGTTCGGGAACATGCCGACGGCGCTGACGGCCGCTAGGCTTCGTTGTCGGACTTCGGTTTGCGCACAATGACTTTGCCCGCGACGGTGCCACCGTCGACCGGAAGGATCGTGCCGGTCACGTACCGCGAGCGGTCGGTGGCGAAGTAGAGCGCCGCCTCCGCGACATCCTCCATGGTGCCTTCGCGCTTCAGCGGACGGTCGTTGCGCATCTGTTCGCGGATCTTGGCCTCGAACTGCTCGAGCTTTTCGCGATCCTCGCCGGTGGCCGACTTGCGCACGATGGCGGTGCGGATGTTGCCCGGCGCAATCGCGTTGACGCGTATCTCATAGTGGGCCAACTCGATTGCCGCGGACTTCGTGAACTGGATGACGGCTGCCTTCGAGGCCCGGTAAGTCATCACGCCGCCGCCGGCCTGGATGCCGCCGATCGAGGTGAGGTTGATGATCGACCCGCCGCCGTGCTGCGACATGTGCCGGGCGGCGTCGCGGGTGCCCGCCATGACCGCGCGCACGTTGATGCGCATCACGTGGTCGAAGTCGGCCAGGTCGTCGTCGAGGAAGCGGCGGTGCATGGTGCCCGATACACCGGCGTTATTGACCATGACGTGCAGTCCGTCGAACCGGTCGATGGCCGTCGACACCAGGCCACTGACCTGTTCGATGTCGGTGACGTCGGCTTCGACGAAGTGGGCGTTGGCGCCGATGTCGGCGGCCAGGGCCGTGCCGCCGTCGCGGTCGACGTCGCCGATGAGCACCTGGGCGCCCTCGGCGGCGAAGCGGCGTGCCAGGCCTTCGCCGAGGCCCGACGCGCCGCCGGTGACGACCGCGACCTTGCTCTCGAGCTCACCCGTCATGACCCTCCCTCTTCTCTCGCCCAAAGGGACATTGGGCACAAAGAATGCGGGTAGAAACCGCCCAAATGTCCCTTTCGGCGGCTAGATGCGCTCATGTCGACGTGACCTTGTGCTCGGCCAGAAACTCCAGCAGCAGCGCGTTGACGGCGTCGGGCTGTTCGATCTGCGGGCAATGCCCGGCGGAATCCACCACGGCCGATCGCGCACCGCGGATCTGCCCGGCGATGTCGGCAGCCCAACCGGCAGGCAGCAGCTTGTCCCCGCCGCCCTCCACCACCAGCGTCGGCACCGTGATGCGCTCGTAGGCACGGGTGCTCGACGGCAACGGCGGAGCCTCCAGCCCGGGGCGCCGAAACCTCGCTGCGGCCAACGCCTCCCACGCGCCGGGTGCGATGCTGGCCTGGTAGCGCCGCTGCACGTACGCCTCATCGGCGGGATACGACGGGCTGTAGAACAGCGCTTCGACGATCTTGCGCATGGCGGGCAGCGTGGCGTCGTAGTCGTAGAGCGCCGCCGAGAACTCGTTGCGCTGAATCTCACCGCCGCCGCAGATCGCCACCATGCCGCGCACGGGCAGCACCGCCGATTCGGAGGTGATGTCGACGAACAGGTTGACCGCGCCCATCGAATTGCCGACGAAGTACGCGGAGTCCACGCCCACCTGCTCACAGAACCGCGCGATGTGCCGGATCCGCATGCCGCGGCCGTCGGTGAAGTCGACGACCTTGGCCGTGTCGCCGAAGCCGAGCATGTCGGGCGCGAGCACTCGGTGGTGCGCGGCCAACGCGGCGATGTTGCGCTCCCAGCCGAGTTCGGCGCCGGCGCCGAACTCCCCGCCGTGCAGCAACACCACCGGATCACCCTGTCCGGCCTCGAGATAACTCGTGACGAGCCCGTCGACCAGGACAGACTTGCGTGAGAATGCCGCCACCCCGCCCACCTACTTGATCGCGATCGGGCTGACGGGTGCGCCGACCGCGCCCACCACCTTCAACGGCGGTGCGATCAACTGGAATTCGTACACCCCGTCGGCGGCGCAGTCGGCGGCCAGCCCGGTCAGGTCCCAGTACTCGCCCAACATCATGCCCATATCGCGCAGGCACAGCATGTGCATCGGTAGGAAGGTGCCCTCCACGCCGTTGGCCGGGTCGGGGTCTTCCACCATGAGGTTGTCGGCGGCGACGGCGGCTACCTCGAGGTCGTGCAGCCACGACGCGCACGTCCAGTCGAGCCCGGAACCGGGTTCCTCGCCGTCACCGGTGGACAGGAACCGTGTCCACCATCCTGTATGCACGACGACGATGTCCCCGCGCCGGATCTGCACATTCTGCTTGGCCGCGATGTCGTCGAGTTCTGCTGGGGTGATGGGGTTTCCGGGCTCACAAAACACCTCGGCACCGCGGTGCGCTACCACGTCGAGCAGCACGCCGCGCGAGGTGATGCCCTTGACGTCGACCTTGTCGATGCCGCAGTGGAAGGCGCCGAAGCTGGTGACCGAGTCCGCCGGGAAACCGTTGTAGAGCTTGTCTTCGTAGTAGACGTGAGACAGGGCGTCCCACTGGGTGGCCGCCTGCAGCGGCATCACGATCATGTCGTCGTTGAAGCGGAACGGGTTGTCGGCGAAGAACGAGCTGAGCTGTTGGGCAACGGAGTTGCGCAGCCAGTTAGGTGCGTACTGACACAGGGTGTTCGCATCGCCGCCGTCAACGGTCATGACGTGGATGGGGTTCTGCCGGAACTGGAACGCGCCCTGCGGTCCCGACGACCCGAAGTCGCCACCGAGCGAGATGACCTTACCCTGCCGCACCGTGGCCGCCGCCTCGGCGACCTTGTCCTGGGTGATGAAGTTCAGCGTGCCCAGCTCGTCGTCGTCGCCCCACCGGCCCCAGTTGCGAACCTCGTCGGCGACGCGGCGAAAATCCTTCATACTGGCCGTCATTGCTTCCTCGTCATCATTGTCGCAGCACCGACCCGGCGAGGTCGGTCTCGCCGATTGTGCCACCATCGACCCAGATCACCTGTCCGGTGACGTAGCTGGCGGCGCGGCTGTTCAAAAAGACCAGCACGCTGGCTTGTTCGTCGGGGGTCGCGGTCCGGCCCAGCGGCGTCTGAAACGCGTCCAGGAACTCCTGCCCGTAGGCGCTGCGCAGTTGGTCGAGGATCGGCGTGTCGGTGACGCCGGGCGCGGTGCAGTTGATCCGGATTCCTCTGGTACCCAACGCCGCGACGTTGGCCATGCCGTAGAGGATGATCGCCTCCTTGGACAGCCGGTAGCCGCCGCCATCGGCGACCGCGTCGGGATGGCTTTGGCACCACTCGATCCCGTCGGCCATCGTCGTGGTGGCTACCAGCCCGGCGGTGACGTCGGCGTTCAGCCGGTAGCCCGATGCCGCCAGCGACGACACGTTCGCGATCGAGGACCCCGGCGGCATCAACGGCACCAACGCCTCGGTGAACGTGCGCGTACCGAGGAAGTTGATGGTGACAACCCGCAGCGGATCCCCGATACCCGACGACACGCCGGCGACGTTGAACAGCGCGTCGACGCGGCCGCCGATCGACGCGACCGCCGCGTCGATCGATGCCGGATCGGACAGGTCGAGCGTGATGAACTCACCGAATGACGCTGCGGGCGGGCGTATATCGAGCCCTATCACGTCGGCGCCGAGTTCGGCGACGTGGCGCGCGACCTGCTCCCCGATACCCGAGGAACATCCGGTGACCACGACCCTGCGGCCGTCGTAGCGCCACAAGTCGGCGATCTGCCCCATGAGTCAGCTCTGGTCGGCGGCCGGGTTGCGGCTCGTCCACCCCTCCCCTGACTTGAGCTTCTTGGCGGCGGCCTCGATGCCCTCGGTCATTTCATCCATCGCCAGCGCGACCTCGTTGGCGGTGTAGTTCTGCCGGCCCGTCGGCAACCCGCCGAAGGCGTAGCTCTCATCGAACACCGGCGCCGTCGACTCGGGCCGCCGGGCCTCGGCCTTCTCCAGGATCGGTGCCAGACGCTTGGCCTTATCGGCGGAGGCCTTCTCATCGCGTTCGATGAACTCGGGCAGCACCTCCTTGCCCATCAGCTCGATGGACTCCATCGTCTCCTCGTGCCTGCGAGGCGTCAGCAGCAGGATCAGCTCATCCACGCCGCTCTGCTCGTAGCCGCGCAGGAAGTTGCGCACGGTTTCCGGGCTGCCGATCGGGCCACGGTCGGGGCCGTAGACCACGCTCGGGTCTTTCTCGATCTCCTCGAGGTGACGCTTCCACACACCGGTGCGGCCCGGCGTGTGCATCCCGGTCATGTAGTAGTGCATGATTCCGAACGCGAAGAACCCGCCGCCCATCCCGAGCCGTTCGATGGCTTGCTCGTCGGTCGGGGCCACCATCATCGACAGATCGCCCCCGATCGCGAGGATGTTCGGGTTCATCTGCGGTGTCACCGGGACACAGCTCTCCTCGAACTCCTTGTAGTATCCATTGACCCGCTCGGTCAGCGGGCCGGGGCCAGTGTAGGCGAAACTCAGTGCGCCGAGGCCTTTTTGCGCCGCCATCGACACCGACGCCGGCCGGGTGCACGCCACCCACACCGGCGGGTGCGGCTTCTGCAGCGGCTTGGGCACGACGTTACGGGGCGGCATCTCGATGTGCTCGCCGGAATATCCGGTGAACGGTTCCTCGGTCATGCAGCGGATCGAGACCTCGAGGGCCTCCTCCCACATGGCGCGTTTGTCGGCGGGGTCGATCCCGAAGCCGCCCAGTTCGCCCACCGACGAGGACTCGCCGGTGCCGAACTCGACGCGGCCGTTCGAGATGAGGTCGAGGGTCGCGACGCGCTCGGCGACGCGTGCAGGGTGGTTGACGGCCGGCGGCAGGTGCATGATGCCGAAGCCGAGCCGAATGTTGTTGGTGCGTTGGCTGGCTGCCGACAGGAAGATCTCCGGCGCGGTGGAGTGGCAGTACTCCTCGAGGAAGTGGTGCTCGGTCAGCCACACCGTCGAGAAGCCCGCCTTGTCGGCAAGCTCCACCTCGTCGAGACCGTCCTGGAAAAGCTGGTGTTCGTCGTCGTCACTCCACGGCCGCGGCAGCGGGAATTCGTAGAACAGCGAGATCTTCATTTGGTTACCTTTCGATCTTTATCGACGGTCGGGGTGTCGGTCGACTGGTCGGCGATGTGTTTGGCCGCCACATAGCCGAATGTCATTGCCGGGCCGATGGTTGCGCCGGCTCCGGCGTAGCTACGGCCCATCACCGCAGCCGAGGTGTTGCCCACCGCGTAGAGGTTCGCCACGACGTTATCGTCATCGCGCAGCACTCGGGCGTGTTCATCGGTGCGCAGACCACCGGAGGTTCCGAGGTCGCCGAGGATGATCTGAAACGCGTAGTACGGCGGTTTGCCCAACGGGTGCAGGTTCGGGTTGGGCAGCGTCGGGTCGCCGTAGTAATTGTCGTAGGCCGAATCGCCGCGGTTGAAGTCGTCGTCGTGGCCCTTGCGCGCCAGCTCGTTGAACCGCTCGGCGGTTTCACGCAGTTGGCCTCTCGGTACGCCGATCTTGTCGGCCAGCTCTTCCCAGCTGGTGCCCTCCTGCACGACGCCGGATTCCAGCCAGGCCTTGGGTACCTTCCATCCGGTCGGTACCGGCGCGAAGGGGATCTTCGGGATCGGCAGGTGGCCGGCGACGACATAGCGGTGAAACGACCGGATGTCGGTGATCAGCCAGCACGGGATGTGGGTGACCCCGGACTCGTGGCCCTCGATCATCGCGTGCGCGAAATCCATGTACGGCGCGGCCTCGTTGATGAACCGCTTGCCGGCGCCGTTGACCACGAATTGCGACGGCATCATCCGCTCGTTGAGCATGAACTGCAGCCGGCCGTCGGGCCAGCAGATGGCGGGGAACCACCACGCCTCGTCGAGCAGTTCGGTGGCGGCGCCGACCTTCTCGCCCGCGCGGATGCCCTCACCCATGTTCGCCGGGTTGCCGAAGCTCCAGTCGGTGTCCTCACCGGCGAGCTCACGGACGCGGTTGAGCACGGGTAGATGCTGGGTGCGCCAGTGCATGTCGTGGTCGAAGCCGCCTGCGGCCAAGATCACGCCGCGGCGCGCGCCGATGCGTTGCGGGCGGCCGTCGCGTTCGACCACCGCACCCGTCACGGTTCCGTCGACGTCGGTGATCAGTTCGGTCATGGGCGTGTCGAGCCACAACGGGACGTTCTGCTGTTTGAGGGCCAGGCGCATGCGCGCGGCGAGGGACTGCCCGATGGCGGCCATCCGGTCGCCGAACACCCGGGCACGCACCATCCGCCAGATCAGCTTGACGAGCACGGCCTTGCCCCGCCAGTTCTGCCGCACTTGGTAGAACAGCCGAAGGTCCTTGGGGGCGAACCAGATTCCTTTCGGCGCGAGGGCCAACGGCTGCAGCAGGTGTTGTTCCTCGTCGCCGAGCTTGCGAAGGTCGATCTCCGGCACGTTGATGGTGCTGCCCAGCTCGGAGCCGCCGGGTAGCTCCGGGTAGTAGTCGGCGTAGCCGGGTTTCCAGACGAACTCGAACCAGGGGCTGAGCTTCTCCAGGAATTCCATCATCTCCGGCGCGGTGTCGACGTACTGGCGCAGCCGCTCGTCGCTGACCAGGCCGTCGGTGATGCGGCGCAGATATTCCACGACGCCTTCGGGGTCAGGGGTGTAGCCGGCTTTGCGTTGCGCCGGCGCACCCGGCACCCAGATCCCGCCGCCGGACAGCGCGGTAGAGCCGCCGAAATGCGGTGCCTTCTCGACGATCAGCGTGTCGAGGCCGAACGCGTCGGCAGCCAAGGCGGCGGTCATGCCGCCGCCGCCCGATCCGACGATGAGCACGTCGACGGTGTGGTCGAACACCTCAGACATCGAGCACCGCCGTCCTGACCGCGAAGCCGGCGATCAACTCGGGTGCCGCGCGGTAGAACCGGTGCCCGGTGCGGTAGGGCCCGTGCGCAGCGAGCGCTCCGAAAGCCGCCACCCACGTGCGGATCTCGTGAGCCGAGTGGCCGGCCTCCTTCTCGATCCAGGCGTTGGACCAACCGTCGACCTCCGCGAGCCGGTTGGCGTCGATCAACTCGAGGAACGCGGCGTCCCAGTCGGGGTTGAGCGGTTGCAGCGGGCTGTCACCGTGCGCGAACGTCTGCGCGGCCTGCATCACCGCAACCTGGCGGGCCTGGCGCTGCTCGGTGCTCATCGGCGCCCCGTGCACGATGCGCTCCAGCGCGGCGGCCGGTGCGTTCGCCAACGTCGGGACGGGCGGATCATGCGAAAGGCCACCGGATCCCACCACCAGCACCCGCTTGCCCAGCGTCGCCAGATGGGTGCCCACCGCGGCACCCAACGCACGTACCCGCCGCAGCGGTCCCAGCGGGACCGCGACCGAGTTGATGAAGATGGGTATCACCGGACGCGCCGTCGCATCGCCGAACAGCTTCTGCAACGGCTGCACCGTGCCGTGGTCGACGTCCATGCTCGCCGAGATCGCGACGTCGATCCCGGACTCGAGAACCGCTCGGGCACAGTCGGTAGCGATGTCGGCGGGCACGTCGAGCGGACCGGCGTGGGTGCCGTAGTCACCGACTCCCTGCGCGGCGGTGCCGATGCAGAAGGGCGGCATGGTCCGGTAGAAGAAGCCGTTGTAGTGGTCGGGCGAGAAGATGACGACCAGTTCGGGGTCGTAGTCGGTGACGAACTGACGCGCATCGGTCAGCGCTGCGTCGATCTCGTCAAGGAGATCCCGCGACGGTCCCGGAAGACCCAGCAGCGGGCTGTGCGACATACAGCACAGGGCCAGTGTTGCCATGAGAACCTGAACCTCCTCCCTGCGTCAGACAGAGCACGTCGAAGAGCGATTCGCTGGTCTCGGCCGCACGTTGGGCGATGCAGGCCGCCGCGATGCACCGGTCGGGGCGCAGGAACAACACCGAGTCGGTGTAGGTGTCGAACCAACCCTTGAGCGCGCCGGTTCTGTCGCCGATCACCGTCACGTCGGCGTCGTCGTGGCCCGGCCACGACAACTGCGTCATCGGCCGCGCCTCGATGAACCGGGCACCCAGCGCCTTCCACCGGTCGAACGCCTTGTCTCCCAGGATCGCTCGCAGGTTGTTGCTCCAGCACAACACCGCGAAGCCGGCACCGAGCACGTCGTCGAGCAGCACGTTCTGCCGGTCGCGGGTGTCGACGCGGGGTTGGATGAACAGGGTTCCGGTCGGTGAGTTCGCCGCGGCGTGTTCGGCGTGAAAGACCGCGCCCTGCTGGTAGCGCGGCATCGGCTTGAACCGCATCTCGAGCACGTAGCGTTTGAGCGTCGGCACCACCGATGCGGCGTGGATGACCCGGTCGCGCAGAGCGGCCACCCGTCGGTTCGTCGGTGAGATGACCCGCCCCACCATGGTGGACAAGTCGATCATGGCCCTGGCGTGTTTGCGGCGTTCGATGTCGTAGGTGTCGAGCAGGGCGTCACCGGCCTGGCCGTTCACCACGGCGGCCAGCTTCCATCCGAGGTTGGCCGAGTCGCGGATTCCGCTGTTGTAACCCTGCCCCTGCCACACCGGCATGAGGTGCGCGGCGTCGCCGGCCAGCAGCAGCCGCCCCTTGCGGAACGATCCTGCGATGCGCGAATGGTGCGTGTACACCCGGTGGCGGATGATGTCGACATTCTCCGGGTGCGGAACCCGTTGTGCCAGCATACTTCTGACGAACGCGGGGTCGTCGGCCTTGGCGTCGGTCTCGTCGGGGTGGATCATGAACTCGAAGCGCCGGATGCCGTGGGCGATCGAGATAGAGACATACGGCCGGGCCGGGTCGGCACCCACCTCGCTGTTGGGATGGCCGAGTGGGTCGTTGGCGACGTCGACGACCAGCCAGCGGGTCGAGGACGTGGTGCCGTCGAACGACACGCCCATCAGCCGGCGCGTCGCGCTGCGCCCGCCGTCGCACCCGACGACGTAGCGCGCGTGCAGGCCGTCCTGCCCGCCGGCGAACGTCACCGTCACGCCGTCGTCGGTTTCCACGCAGGTCTGCATCTGGTGGCCGAACCGGACGTCGACGTGGTCGAAACGTTCGAGGCCGGCGAACAATTCGGCGTCGACCATCGGTTGTACGAACCCGTTGCGCTTGGGCCACCCGAACCGTGCGTCGGGCGGGGCCATCTCGGCGAGCAGCCGCCGGTTGGCGTCGAAGAACCTCAGGATCTGGTTCGGCACGGTGTGCGGCAGCACCCGCTCGACCAGGCCGATGGACTGAAAGGTGCGCAGCGCCTCGTCGTCGAGACCCACGCCGCGGGGATAGTCGATGAGCGTGTCGCGCTCCTCCACCACCACCGTCCGGACACCCTGCAGCCCAAGGATGTTCGCAAGCGTCAGTCCCGACGGCCCGGCGCCGACGATGACGACATCGACCTGCTCGGTCATCCTTGGCGCCCCAGCAGGAAGTCCAGGTGCAGGCGGTTGAAGGTGTTGGGGTCCTCGTACTGGGGCCAGTGCCCGCAGCCGGGCATCAGCTCGAAACGCGCGCCGGGAATCATCGACGCGATGCGGCGCCCCTCGGCGACGTCGGCCGTCGGATCATCACTTGTCCATACCACCATCGTCGGCGCGGTGATGGCCCCGTACTCTTCGGGCCCGAGCAGGTTGCGCGCGCGGATGTCCGGATCCTGCAGCGCCATGATGTCTTTCATCGCCGCGACGAACCCTGGCTGCCGGTACACGCGCTGGCGGCTCGCGACGATGTCGTCGTAATCCTTGGACTTGTCGGCCATCAACCATTTGATCCGGGCCTGCACGGTCTCCCAGGTCGGGTTCTCCGCCGCGGCCATCGACAACGTGATGATGCGCTTCATCACCTCGGGATCGGCCTGCGATCCGCCTGCGGTGTTGAGCACCAGTTTGTCGATGCGGTCGGGGTGATCGACTGCGGCCCTGGCCGCCACCCAGCCGCCGAGCGATTCACCGCTGATGTGGGCGCGTTTCGCGCCGAGGGCGTCCAGCACGGCGATCAGATGATTCACGTAGTGGTGCACCTCGAGCGGATGCCCGGGTTTGTCGGTGTATCCGTGGCCGAGCATGTCGATCGACCACACCGAGAAGTGCTCGGCATGTGCTTCGAGGTTTCGGACATACGCCTCGGCATGTCCGCCGGAGCCGTGCAGGAACACCACGGCCGGCTTGTCGGTGTCACCCGCGTGCAGATAACGGGTGCGCACCCCGCCGGCGTCGAGGTAGCCCTGCGAGAACGCGACGCCCTGAAGATCGCTCCAGACGCTCTCGAACTCCGACACGCTTACCCTCTCGGCCGCGAGAACTGAATTCTCGTAATTTGTAAGCACTTTGCTCATTTATCGCACACCTACGTGCACTATAGTCAGAGCATCACTCTCGCGAGTGGGGAATGTCAAGGGAAACCCAGGAGGGGACCGCGATGGCGCCGGGTGAGGGCGAGGCCCGACAAGAGGGCCGAGCACGCCGTAGGGCCGCAGCGGGTTCCGGTGTGCCCAACGGCGCTCCAGGATCACAGACACTGGCACGTGGGTTGGCCGCGTTGCAGCTGGTCGCGACGGCGCAGCAAGGCCTCAACGCCCAGGAGGTCGCCGACAGCATCGGGGTGCATCGCACGATCGCCTATCGGCTGCTGTCCACGCTGTCGCAGTTCCGGCTGGTGGCCAAGGGCGAGGACGGGCGCTACCGCGCGGCCGCCGCCCTTGCCGTGCTCGGGGCGTCGTTCGACAACAATGTGCGCCAGCTCAGCCTGCCGACGCTGCGCACGCTGGCCGACGAGATCGGCAGCACCGTGGCGTTGTTGGTCGCCGAGGGCGACCAGCAGGTCGCGATCGCGGTGGTCGTGCCGACCAACGTCTTCTACCAACTGTCCTTCCACGAGGGCAGCCGTTATCCGCTGGAGCGGGGTGCGGCGGGCATCGCGCTGCTGGCCAGCATGCCGCAGCGTCCGGGGGAACGCGACCTCGTGCCGCTGGCCCGGCAGCAGGGTTGGGTGATCACCCACGGCGAGGTGGAGCCGAACACGTACGGCCTGGCCGTTCCGGTACGCCGACGGCCGCCGTCGCCGCCCACCTGCATCAACCTCATCTCGCATCGCGAGGACGTCGTGGTCGACGGCCGCGACGCAGTGATCAAGGCGGCCAACGAGTTATCCGCGATCCTCAGCTGAGGGCCGCGGCATCCGAAAGGAGCTACCGATGACGGACTGGGATCACGACGTCGACGTCGTCGTCCTCGGCAGTGGCGGCGCGGGCCTGACGTCGGCGCTCACCGCTGCGGTGAACGGCGCTTCGGTGGAGGTCTACGAAAAGGCTGCGACGGTCGGGGGCACGACGGCGGTTTCCGGTGGCATCCTGTGGATTCCGGCGCATTCGCGCTCCGCCGACGGCGAGCTGACCGTCGAGGATGCGATGGCGTATCTGCGGGCGCAGTCGCTGGGCTTCATGGACGACGAACTGGTGGAGACGTTCGTGCGCACCGGTCCGAAGATGCTGGAGTTCGTGGAGTCCAACAGCGACCTGCAATTCGAGATCGCCGAGGGTTTCCCCGATTACAAGCCGGAACTGCCCGGCGGCCGCCCCGGTGGCGGGCGGTCCCTGAACGCCAAACCGGTCGACCTGTCGCGCCTCGGTGAATGGCGTGACCGCATCACGTCGTTTCCCGCGGATTTCAGCAACGTCGGTATCGACGCCGAGACCCGGGCCCGCATCCACGCATCGCTCGACGACGACTCCGGGGACTACTGTGTGGCCGGCACCGCGTTGATCGCCGGGCTGTTGAAGGGTCTGCTCGACCGCGGTGTGGTGCCACGAACCAACGCCAGGGCAGTCGAGCTCATCGCCGACGCTTTGGGCATCACGGGGGTGCGGATTGCCCAGGACGGTAAGGATTTCAACGTGCGCGCCCGCCGCGGCGTGGTGCTGGGCACCGGTGGTTTCGAATGGGATCCCAAACTGGTCGAGGCCTATCTGCGCGGCCCGATGCGCGGAGCGGTCTCCCCGCCCAACAACACCGGCGACGGGCTGCGGATGGCGATGGCGCACGGTGCCGACCTGGCCAACATGGGCGAGGCCTGGTGGGTGCCGATCGTGCAGCTACCCGGTGACACGTACGAAGGCCATCCGCGCAGCCGAAGCGTTCGGCTGGAACGCACCCGTCCGCGCAGCATCATCGTCAACCGCGCGGGCAGGCGGTTTCTCAACGAAGCAGGCGAGTACAACTCGATGGCGGGCCCGTTTCACTACCTGGACCCGCGCCACGGCTACGCGAACGATCCCGCCTGGATCGTGTTCGACGCGCAGCATCTCAAGCGGTACGGGTTCCTGGGCGTGGAACCAGGAGCCCAGGCGCCGGAATGGTTTTCGGCATCGGCGGATCTGGCGGAGCTGGAAGCCAAGACCGGCATCGACGCCGAGGGTCTGGCGCACACACTTTCCGCGTGGAACGACCACGTCGCCCACGAACTCGACCCTGACTTCGGCCGCGGGTCAAGCACTTACGACGGGTACTGGGGTGACGACACGGCGCCGACGACGGCGGGCAAGACGCTGGGCCCGATCGATACGCCGCCCTATTACGCGGTGCCGGTGTCGATCGGCGCGATGGGCACCAAGGGCGGACCCCGCACCGACGCCGATGGCCGTGTGCTGCACGTCAACGGATCGGCCATCCCGGGGCTGTTCGCCGCGGGCAACGCGATGGCCGGCGCCACCGGCAAGGCCTACGGCGGCGCCGGCGGCACCATCGGGCCCGCAATGGTATTCGGCTACCGGGCCGGCCTGGCCGTCTCGGCGCGTTCGTAGCGCACGCTACTGCTGCGCGGGGACGCCGAACAGCCGTTCGGCTGCGGTGTAGGCGTCGTCGCTGCCGTCGGCCACGGCCCGGGCGAGGCGATCCAGGTCGGGATGGTTACGCAACAGCGTCTGCGCCAGCGACAAGATCTGCGACCGGGCACGCGCTGTGCGCCGCTCGGGGTTGTCCGCACGGTGATGTGCCTCGATGGCCTCGACCAGTTCGGTGATCCCCTCTCCTTGGGTGGCAACGAGTTTGAGGATCGGCACCTTGGTCTCGCCTCGTAGGTCGCGTTTGGTTTGGTCGGCGCCCTCGCGATCGGCCTTGTTGATGACCACGATGTCGGCGACCTCCAACAGACCCGCCTTGGCCGCCTGAACGGCGTCGCCGCCACCGGGATTGAGGACGACGACCGTCGGGTCGGCCACCGCGGCGATCTCGATCTCCGACTGGCCGACACCGACGGTCTCCAGCACGATCAGGTCGTAGGACAGCGCGGAGAGCAGCCTGATCGCCGCAGGCACCGCCGCGGCCAGGCCGCCGAGGTGCCCACGCGCCGCCACCGAGCGGATCAGCACATCGGGATCGTTGATATGCGCGGCCATTCGGATCCGGTCGCCCAGCAGTGCGCCGCCGCTGTACGGTGAGGACGGATCCACGGCCAGCACCGCCACCCGCATGTCGCGTTCGCGGTAGGCGCCGACCAGCACCCCGACCGTCGTCGACTTGCCTGCGCCAGGCGGACCCGTCAGGCCCACGATCCGCGGCGAGGCGACCGGGCCGAGCGCGTCGAGAACCTCGCTGCGCCGGGGACTTTCGACCAGGGTGAGCAACCGTCCGGTGGCCCGGGCAGATCCTTTGCGCGCCGCCGTTATCAGCTCGTCGATCGTCATGGCTTCCGCAGTCTACGGTGTCGCGACCTCGATCACCGTGGCCGATCCCATTCCCCCGCCGGCACACATCGCGGCCACCCCGATACCGCCCCCGCGCCTGCGCAGCTCATGGACCAGCGTGACGAGCATCCGCGCGCCGGTGGCGGCCACCGGGTGGCAGAGCGAACACCCGCTGCCGCTGACGTTGACGCGCTCCGGATCGATGTCGAGCAACTTGATGGTGGCCACACACATCGACGCGAACGCCTCGTTGATCTCGAACACGTCGACGTCGGCGAGGGAAAGCCGGGCCCGGGCAAGCGCTTTGGGGATTGCCTCCACCGGCGCCAGCCCGGTCGACGCCGGGTCGACGCCCACCGAGGCCCAGGCGCGCACGGTGGCCAGCGCCGGCAGCCCGAGGCGGTCGCTGGCGATCGCGAGCACCGCGGCACCGTCGTTCGCGCCGCAGGCGTTGCCCGCGGTGATCGAGAACCCGTCGATTTCCGGGTGCAGCGGTTTGAGTTTCGCGAGCTTTTCGATGCTGGTGTCGCGGCGTGGATGCTCGTCGGTGTCGAACAAGCCGTGCGGCGTTTGCACCGGAACGATCTCGTGCTTGAACCGGCCCTCGTCGATGGCCTGAATCGCTTTGCGGTGTGAGCCCAGCGCCCATTCATCCATCTCGGCGCGGCTGACCCCGGCCTTGACCGCCGCGTTCCAGCCGACGGTGATCGACATGTCCATGTTCGGTGCGTCCGGCCGGTCGGGATGGGTGGGCGGAAACCAGTCGACCCAATCGCCTTCCCCGCCCCGGCGTTTGAACCTCGGCGACGTGGATGCCGAGTTGACCCCGCCGGCGATGATGAGCTGGTCCATCCCCGCGCGGATGCTGGCCGCCGCCCCCTGCACCGCGGCCTGGCCCGCCGCGCAGTGCCGGTTGACCGCGAGACCTGGCACGGCGGTCAACCCCGCAGTGATCGCCGCGTGTCGGGCCACCACCCCACCGCCGTACAGACCCTCACCGAGCATCACGTCGTCGACCGGGTGCGATCCGAGTTCACCGACCGCCGCGCCCACGACGTGCTCGGCAAGCTGGTAGGCGTCGGTGTCGCGCAGCGTGCCCTTCATCGCGGTACCGATGGGAGTGCGCAGCGCGGAAACGATGACGGCTTCGGGCATGGAATTCTCCGTTTCAGGCAGGACGAGAATGCTATTCTCTCAGTTGGAGAGTGCCAGTTGCAAGAAGGGGAACCATATGCAAATCGCAGGTAGCTCGGCGATCGTCGTCGGCGGCGCGGGCGGTCTTGGCGAAGCAACGGTTCGGCGCCTGCACGGCGCGGGCGCGAAGGTGGTGGTCGCCGACCTCGCCGACGATAAGGGCAAGGCGCTGGAGTCCGAACTCGGCGTGCGTTACGTGCCGACCGATGCCACCTCGGAGGAGTCGGTGAACGCGGCGATCGCCGAGGCGCAGGCACTGGCACCGCTGCGGATCTCGGTGGACACCCACGGCGGCCCCGCCGGCGGTGGGCGCTTGGTCGGTAAGGACGGCACCCCGATGGGGCTCGACGCCTTCGAGACCACGATCAAGTACTACCTGACCGCGGTGTTCAACATCATGCGGCTGAGCGCGGCGGCGATCGGCGGCAGCGAACCGCTCGAGGAGGGCGGCCGCGGCGTCATCGTGAACACCGCATCGATCGCCGGCTACGAAGGCCAGATCGGTCAGCTGCCCTACGCCGCGGCCAAAGGTGGCGTCATCGGCATGACCCTGAACGCGGCGCGCGATTTGTCACCGCTCGGGATCCGCGTCGTCACCATCGCCCCCGGCACCATCAACACCCCGGCCTACGGTCAGGCCGCCGACCAACTCGAGCAGTACTGGGGACCCCAGGTGCCGTTCCCCAAGCGGATGGGCCGGTCGACCGAATACGCGCAGCTGGCGCAGAGCATCGTCGAAAACGACTACCTGAACGGCGAAATCATCCGCCTCGACGGGGCGCTGCGGTTCCCGCCCAAGTGATGTTGGCAGGCAAGGTCGCGTTCGTCGCCGGCGCCAGCCGAGGCATCGGCGCGACGGTGGCGGCCGCGCTGGCCCGTGAAGGCGCCGCAGTCGCCGTGGCCGCGCGCTCCGAGCGCGAAGGCAAGGTTCCCGGCACCATTTTTGGTGTCGCCGAGAGCATCACGGCCGAAGGCGGGCGCGCGCTGCCGGTGCCGTGTGATGTCACCAGCGAGGAGTCGGTCGAAACTGCCGTCGCGGCAACGGTTGCCGAGTTCGGCGGCATCGACATCCTGGTCGCCAACGCCGGGGTGCTGTGGCTGGGGCCGATCGAGTCGACACCGCTCAAACGATGGCAGCTGTGCCTGAACGTGAACCTGACCGGGGTGTTTCTCGTGACGAAGGCCGTCATCCCCCATGTGCGCGCCCGCGGCGGCGGTTCGCTGATCGCGATCACGACCACCGGAGTCGAGATGATCGAACACGGCGCCAACGCCTACTGGGTATCCAAGGCCGCGGTGGAGCGGTTATACCTCGGGCTGGCAAGCGATCTGCGGCCCGACAACATCGCGGTGAACTGCCTGTCCCCGTCACGGGTGGTGCTGACCGAGGGTTGGCAGGCCGGCGGCGGCGGGATGCAGGTGCCGCCCGAGATGGTCGAACCCCCGGAGGCGATGGCCAACGCGGCGGTGCGACTGGCGCAGCAGGACGCCAGCGGCGTCACCGGCACCATCCAGCGCTCCGAGGCCCTCACCTTCTGAGCACTCACCTTCCGAGCGCGAGCGTGCGTGTTTGCACACGACACGCCGTGACAGAGAGCGAGTTTGCGCACCCTCACCGGCCCACTGCCCCCGCGGTGAGCGTGCGCAAAGTGCCGCCCGCGAGCGGCGTGTCGGGCTCAGACACGCACGCTCGCGCAAAAATAGAGTGGGTTACTTGTCGATCAGACCGTCGACGATCTTGTTGAAGTCGGTGGTGCCGAAGGACACGTACTCGGCGAGGTTCGCGTAATCCAGCGACGCCAGCACCGACTTCTCCAGCTGCAGATTCATCAGGCGCTTGGTGGCCTCCACGGCTTGGCGCGGAAGCTCGATCAGCTTCTTGGCACACGCGATGGCCTCGGCCAGCGGGTCCTCCACGACGTGGTTGGCCATGCCGAGTTCGACGGCGCGCTGAGCCTTGATCCGCACGCCCGTGAGCGCGAACTCCTTGGCCTGCAGCAGGCTGATCTGCGAACCCCACACGAGCGGGCCGCCGTCGGCGGCGACGAGCCCGATCGTGACGTGCGGGTCGGCGAAGAACGCGTTTTCGGCAATGTAGACGACGTCTGAGAGCGCCGCGAGGCTGCAGCCCAACCCGACCGCCGGCCCGTTGACCGCGGCCACCACCGGGATGCGGCAGCGCACCATGCCGATCACGATGTCGCGGCCGTGTTTGATCGTCTTCTGGCGCAAGGCTTCGTCGTTGCGCAACTCGTCGAGGTAGTTGAAGTCGCCACCGGCCGAAAACGCCCGGCCGGCACCGGTGATCACCGCGGCGCGCGCGTCGGCGTCCTCGCTGAGCGCGTCCCAGAGCTTCGCCAGCCCGACATGCAGGGCGTCGTTGACCGCGTTCAGGTCGTCGGGCCGGTTGAGCGTGATGATGCGCAGCGCGCCGTCGGCTTGCACGTCGATTTCTGCCGGCATGTCGTACAAATTAGGCTCCTAACCCGAGAATGCGCTGCGCGATGATGTTCTTCTGAATCTGTGACGTACCGCCCATGACGCTCTGCGCCCGGCTGTACATGTAGGCGCCGAACAACTCCGGGTCGCCGGTGCCGACGGTCGCCAGCGCCGCGTGCCCGACGGACTGCTCGACCCAGGTCATCAACAGCTTGTCGAGCGACCCCTGAGGCCCGTGGGTGAGGCCGTCGAGCTGCTCCGACAACCGTCTGCGCACGTGCAACCGCAACATCTCGGTCTGCACCCACGCCCAGGACAGCTCATTGGGCGTCGCGCCGTCGACCCGGGAGGCTAACTGCCGGACCAGCTTTCCGTACCGCGCCGAAAAACCGAGCGTCGACGGTTCGCGCTCATGGCTGACGACCGTCATCGCCAGCTTCCAGCCGTCTCCAGGCTCACCGATCATCTGGTCGACGGGTACCCGGGCGCCGTCGAAGGCGACCTGACCGAACTCCTTGGTGACACCGCTGATCATCTTCAGCGGCCGCTGTTCGATGCCCGGCTGGTGCATGGAGACGATGAACGCCGAGATGCCTTTGTGCTTGGGAACATCCTTGTCAGTGCGCGCCAACACCAGACACCAGTCGGCGACGTCGGAGTAGCTGGTCCAGATCTTGTGCCCGGAGATCACGTACTCGTCGCCGTCGCGCACGGCGGTGGTGGTCAGCGACGCCAGATCCGATCCTGCGCCCGGCTCCGAGAAGCCCTGGCACCACCGTTCGGTGCCGTTGATCATGCCCGGCAGAAACCGTTGCCGCAGTTCCTCGTTGCCGTGGTGGGACAGCCCGACGACGAGGTATCCCAGGCTGGGCCGCGCGGGCGCGCCCGCCTTGGCGATCTCCTCGTCGACGATCACGTCGTACACCGGAGGGAGGTCTTGTCCGCCGTACTTTTTCGGCCACGACGTGCCGAAGAAGCCGGCCTCGTACAGCGCCTGATGCCAGGCGCCCTGTGCGGCCCAGTACTCGTCGCCCGATGTCGGGAACTTGCCCTTCTGCTCGGTCAGCCAGTTTCGCAGCCGGGTGCGGAACGCGGCCTCCTCGGACGAATCACGAAAGTCCAATGGTCAACTCCTCCAGCTTGACAGGCCACGCCTCGGTGGCGACCAGCACCCGCCGCAGATACACGTGGGCAAGACACTCCCAGGTGTTTCCGATACCTCCGTGCACCTGGATCGACGTCTCACAGACCGTCAGCGCCGCCCGCGCACAGTAAATCTTGGCGACCCGGGCGGCTTCGACCGCCTCGGCGGCGGGCAACTCGTCGACCGCCCAGGCCGCGTGGCGCAGCACGCTGATCGAACCCTCGATGAGCGCGAGCGCTTCGGCCAACAGGTGTCCGACCGCCTGATACGACCCGATCGTCGCGCCGTACTGTTCGCGCACCTTGGCGTACTCCACCGCAAGGGCGTGCGTTCCGCGTGCCGCACCCACCAGGTCCGCGCACGTGGCGGTCAGCGCCAACGCGTACCAGCGGGTGGCGTTGTCGGCGTCGAGATCACCCAGCTCGGCCGGCGACTCCACCACCCCGGCAAGCGCTTTCGTCAGATCGACGCCGTCTTGCTGCGCATGCCCGGCGGTCCAGTCGCGACCGAGCCGGCGGCCCAGGTCGTCGGCGAGCACCGGCCCGATGAACGGGACATCGACCAACCCCCGGGCAAACTCCTCGGCCACGATGGCCACCTCCACCCCCGACGCGCCGTCGGAGCGCAGCGTACGAAAGCCGGTGGCGTCCACCGCTTTTTCCAGCCGCGCGAGCCGGTCTACATCCTCGAGGTCGGCAACCGACCCGGGACCGAGGTCGTCGGACAGCGCCGCCGCCGCTTGTCGCAGCTGTTGCTGTTCAGCCGTCAGTCGGACATCCATGCTGCTCCTTAAGCACTCGACGCAATACCTTCCCAGAAGGTAAGCGCGGAATCTCCGGGACAACAACGACCCGGCTCAAACGCTTGTAGGACGCCAACCGCTCGCCGACGAGGTCACTCAACTCTTGGGTATCGACCTCACCTCGCGACGCGACGGCGGCCACCACCGCCTCGCCGTCGGTGGGATGGCTGACCCCGAACACCGCGCAGTCTTCGACGGCGGGGTGCCCGTGAAGGACCGCCTCGATCTCGGCGGGCGCGATCTGAAACCCGCGCACCTTGATCATCTCCTTGGCCCGGTCGGTGATCCGCAGCCAACCGTCGGCGTCGAGATAGCCGACGTCACCCGTGCGATACCAGCCGTCTGAAAACGCCTGCGGCGTCACCGAATCCGGCAGGTAGCCACCCATCACCGAATCCGACCGGGCCTGGATCTCCCCCACCTCACCGGCCGGCAGCGGCGCGCCGTCCTTCAGCGAGACGATGCGCACGTCGACGCCGCGCACAGGACGGCCCACGGTGTCCAGCCGCGCCCCCTGCAGCGAGTTGCACGAGATCACCGGCAATTCGCTTGTGCCGTAGGCGGTCACCCAGTTCACCCCGGTCTTGTCGGTGACGGCTTCGGCGACGCTCTGGGTCACCGGGGTCGCGCACCACATGATGTAGCGCAGCGACGACAGGTCATAGGAGTCCAGCTTCGGATGGGCGGCCAGCGCCAGCGCAATAGGGGCGACGGCCATTTCGATGGTGATTCGGTCGGCCTGGATGTGCGCCAGCATCGCATCGATGTCGAACCGGCGGTGCAACCGGATCCATGCACCGGTGTCGAGGGCCATCACGATGTTCAGAAGTCCCAGAATGTGCGACGGCGGCGTCGTGATCTGCATGCGATCGTCCGCCGTGAGCCCGAGCGCGTCGCGCCAGTGCCGCACGGCGACGGCGAAGCCGCCGTGGGTGTGCCGCACCGCTTTGGGCATTCCGGTGGTGCCGGAGCTGAACACGAACAGCGCGTCGGCCGCGGGATCGGGCGCAGGCAGTTCGCGGCGCTGCGGGGTCACCGGCTCGTCGAGGTGCAGCATCGGCATCAACTCGGCGAGCACCGGATGGTCGCCGACCGCATGCGTGGGCGCGGTCAGCGCCAGCGCATGTTCCACCTCGGCGCGCCGCCACGCCGGGCTCAGCAACACCGCCGCAGCACCGAGACCCCAGATCGCGCGCAACGCGACCACGAATTCGGGCCGGTTCGACGACATCAGCGCCACGCGCTGTCCGGCGGTTACCCCGCGACGTTGCAGCGTGCCGGCCAGCCCCGCGGCCAGCGCATCGAGCTGCGACAGGGTGTACTCGCGCTCCTCGAAAACGAGCGCGGTCGCCTCACTCACACCCTGTCCTCACTGGCGCATGCCGAGTTTCTACGATGTACTGAGAATAGCGTATCACTTAACGAGAATGCTATTCTCTTATTCATAGAATCTATATGCCAGGAGAGGTTCGATGACGGCAGATCCGATGCCGACCCCGCCCGCCGGCGACGGCGACGGAGAGGTGACGATCATCCTGGACCGAAAGAAGGTTTCGGTGCCGCAGGTGGCGAACGAAACGCTGCTGGAGAGCGCCCGGCGGGCGGGCCTGTCCCCGCCGTTCTCATGTGAAGCCGGAAACTGCGGCACCTGCATGGGCAAGCTGGTCACCGGCCAGGCCACCATGCGCGTCAACGACGCCCTCGAACCCGATGAGGTCGAAGAGGGATACATCCTCACCTGCCAGGCCGTTCCGGAGACCTCATCGGTCAGCGTCACCTACGACGAGTGAGCCGTACGCGGGCCGACGCTGCCGTGTTCGTCGACGCGTGGTGGCGGCCGGTAGTCGGGTCGGTAGCCCGCGACGCGAATGGGACTGCCCACCAACCGGAAATCGCCCGCCGTGACGACCACCTCGGGTGTCGCCTCCAGCGCCTCGGGCAGCGTCCGCACCGCGGCCACCGGAATCCCGAGTGGACGTAGCCGCGCCTCCCAACTGGTTGCGGTGTCGGTGGCCAATGCGGCTGACACCACGGCCAGCACCTCGTCACGTCTGGCCGCGCGCTCGGCCATCGTCGGGAAGCCCTCGATGCCGGCCTCCGCGCAGAAGGACTGCCAGAACGCGTCGTGGGTGATGAACAGCGCCAGATATCCGTCGGCTGTCAAGAAAAGTTGCGCCGGAACGTAATACGAATGCGCGCCCATGGGATAGCGCAGCGGTGGCGCACCGTCGTTGAGATAGGCCGACGCACGGTAGTTCAGCTGCGACAGCATCACGTCGCGCAGCGACACGTCCACCTGACCGCCGCGGCCCGACACGATCTGGGCCAGCAGACCCAGCGCCGCCGCCAGCCCGGTCGAGTTGTCCGCCGACGAATAACCGGGCAGCGTCGGCGGACCGGCCGGGTCGCCGGTCATCATCGCGACACCCGTCGCCGCCTGGATGACGTAGTCGAACGCCGGGTCGTCACCGCCGTCGAGGCCGAAGCCGGTCATCGCCACGCAGACGATGCCCTCGTTGAACTGCCGAAGCGACTCGTAGGTCAGCCCGAGCTTCTTGATCGCCGACGGCTTCATGTTCACCAGCAGCGCATGGGATTCCGCGACAAGCTCACCTAGCCGCTGCCGTCCGTCCGCCGAGCGCAGATCCAGTACGACGCTCTTCTTGTTGCGGTTCAGGCTCGCGAAGTAGCTGTCCGATACCTGCCGGGAGATCTCGCCGCCGGGCGGCTCGATCTTGATCACCTCGGCGCCGAGATCGGCCAGCAGCATCGTCGCGTACGGACCGGCCAGCATGACGCCGACTTCCAGGATGCGGATACCGGCCAGCGGTGCGGTCACCGCACCGCCTTGGCCAACTCCGCGATCACCTCACGCGTCCGGTACTTGGACGCGATCAGCTCGTCGCGGTTGTCCCCGATCGGCAGCAACCGCACCGACAGGTCGGTGACACCGGCATCGGCGAACTGTTTGAAGCGCGCGAGGATGGCGTCTTCATCGCCTGCCGCGCAGAGGTCGCCGACGTTGCGGGCGTCGCCGCGGTCCAGCAGCCGCTGGTAGTTCGGTGACGTCTCGGCCTCGGCCAGAATCCGGTTGGCACGGTCCTTGGCCGCATCGATCTCCGAATTGGCACACAAGCACACCGGGATACCGGCCACGATGCGCGGCGCCGGGCGGCCCGCCTCCGCGGCGGCCTTGTTGATCTTCGGCGCGATGTGCTCACCGATGGCCTTCTCGTCGGCCATCCACAACACGGTGCCGTCGGCGCGCTCACCGGCGATCTGCAACATCACCGGCCCCAGCGCGGCGACCAGCACGGGCATCGGCGACTCGGCGCCGAGCACGGTCGGGTTGTGCACCGTGAACGTGGCGTTCTCCACGTCGACGTCGCCCGGACCCGACAGCGCCGCGTTGAGCACCTCGAGATAGTCGCGGGTGTAGGCGGCGGGCTTGTCGTAGGGAAGGCCGAGCATGTCGCGCACGATCCAGTGGTGCGACGGTCCCACACCCAGCGCCAGCCGGTTGCCGACGCCGGCATGCACCGACAGCGCCTGGCGGGCCAGCGCGATCGGATGTTGCGCCTGCAGCGGCACGACGGCCGTGCCCAGCTCGATGCGCGACGTGCGGCTGCCCATCAAGGTAACCATGGTCAGGCAGTCGAAGTCGTTGGGCACCTGCGGCATCCACGCGGTGTCCATACCGGCGGCCTCGGCCCACTCGATGTCGTCGAGCAGCTTTTTGACCTTGCGCGTCATATCGCCGCGCTCGGCCCCGATCATCACGCCGAGCCGCATGTCAGTTCCCCCTCCGGGAGTTCAGCACCATCAGCTCTCCACCTGAGAGCCGGCGGTCAGCTTGCGCACCTCGTCGACGAGTGTGTCCAGCGCCGTTCCGGTGGGAAAGACCGCGGCCGCACCGGCTTCGAGCAGTTTGGGCACGTCTGCTTGCGGGATCGTGCCGCCCACGACGACGGCGATGTCGCCGGCATCCGCTGCGCGCAGCGCGTCGACGGTGCGGGTGGTCAGCGCGACATGCGCGCCGGAGAGGATCGAAAGTCCGACCAGCGCAACGTCTTCCTGCAAGGCGATCGACACGATGTCCTCGATGCGCTGCCGGATCCCGGTGTAGATCACCTCGAAGCCGGCGTCGCGCAGCGTCCGCGCGACGATCTTGGCGCCGCGGTCATGGCCGTCCAGGCCGGGTTTGGCGACCAGCACGCGGACCGGGTTCGGCGCAGGGGATGTCATCAGAACACCACCGGCTGCTGGAACTCGCCCCACACCGACTTGAGCGTGGACACCATCTCACCGACGGTGCAGTAGGCGTTGGCGCAGTCGACCAGCTTGTGCATCAGGTTGTGATCGCCTTCCGCCGATTTTGCCAGCGCCGCAAGGGCTTCCTTCACCGAAAGGTCGCTGCGCTCGGCCTTCACCTTGGCCAGCCGCTTGAGCTGAAGATCGCGCCCCTCGGCGTCGAGTTCGTAGGTGGCGATCTCCGGTGGCGGCTCGTCGGCGACGAACTTGTTGACGCCCACCACGGGACGCGCCCCCGACTCGATCTCCTGGTGGATCTTGAACGCCTCGTCGGCGATCAGGCCCTGCAGGTAACCGTCCTCGATGCAACGCACCATGCCGCCGTGGGTTTCGAGATCGTGCATGATCTCGATGATCTTCTCCTCGGTGGCGTCGGTGAGCGCCTCGACGAAATAGGAGCCGCCGAGCGGGTCGGCCACCTTGGTCACGCCCGTCTCGTAGGCGAGGATCTGCTGGGTCCGCAGCGCCAGCGTCGCCGACTCCTCGCTTGGCAACGCGAACGGCTCATCCCAGGCCGCGGTGAACATGGACTGCACACCGCCGAGCACCGAGGCCATCGCCTCGTAGGCGACCCGCACCAGGTTGTTCTGAGCCTGCGGCGCGTACAGCGATGCCCCGCCCGACACGCAGCCGAACCGGAACATCGACGCCTTGTCGGTGGTGGCGCCGTAACGCTCACGCACGATGGTGGCCCAACGCCGCCGTCCCGCACGGTATTTGGCGATCTCCTCGAAAAAGTCGCCATGCGTGTAGAAGAAGAAGGAGATCTGGGGGGCGAACTTGTCGATCGTCATCCGGCCGCGCTCGACCACGGTGTCGCAGTACGTCACACCGTCGGCGAGGGTGAACGCCATCTCCTGAACGGCGTTGGCCCCTGCGTCGCGGAAGTGCGCGCCCGCCACCGAGATCGCGTTGAACCGGGGCACCTCTGCCGCGCAGAACTCGATGGTGTCAGCGATCAGGCGCAACGACGGCTCCGGTGGCCAGATCCACGTGCCGCGCGACGCGTACTCCTTGAGGATGTCGTTCTGGATCGTGCCGGTGAGCTTCTCGCGCGGCACACCCTTCTTCTCCGCGGCCGCGACATAGAAGGCCAACAGAATCGCGGCTGTGCCGTTGATCGTGAAACTCGTGGAGATCTGATCAAGGGGTATGCCGTCGAACAGGATCTCGGCGTCGGCCAGCGTGTCCACGGCGACCCCGACACGGCCGACCTCCTCGCCGTACTCCGGGTCATCGGAGTCATAGCCGCACTGGGTCGGCAGGTCCAGCGCCACCGACAGCCCGGTGCCGCCCTGATCGAGCAGATAGCGGTAGCGGCGGTTGGACTCCTCTGCCGTCCCGAACCCCGAGTACTGCCGAAACGTCCACGTCTTGCCGCGGTAGCCGCTCGCGAAGTTGCCGCGGGTGAACGGATAGGTGCCCGGCGCAGGCGGGTCCGCCGCCCGGTCCCCGGGGCCGTAAACGGGCTCCAGCGGGATCCCGGACGGGGTCTGTACTGGCTCGCTCATCACTGGATAACGTACTTGCAAAAAATGAGAATGCCAATACCGAACGGGGCAAACGCGCACGGAGTGAGGCCGACACGCGACCGGTCGTCGCACACCGAAGACCCGATACACAGCGGTTATGGCACTTGCGTAAAATGAGAACGCCACTACCGGCGCCAGCAGCCGTCGCGTAGCATCGAGGCCGGCCATCCGAGGAGGTCCATGTCCACCCTCACAGACCGCACGCTCGTCATATCCGGCGGCAGTCGCGGCATCGGGTTGGCGATCGCGCTCGCGGCCGCCCGACGCGGCGCGAACGTGGTGTTGTTGGCCAAGACGGCCGAACCACATCCCAAACTGCCCGGCACCGTGCACACCGCGGTCGCCGACGTCGAGGCCGCCGGCGGCAAGGGCGTCCCCGTCGTGGGTGACGTCCGCAAGGAAGAAGATGTGCAGCGCGCGGTCGACACCGCGGTCGAGCGCTTCGGCGGCATCGACATCGTCGTCAACAACGCCAGCGCCATCGCCACCGAACCGACCGAGCAGCTGAGCGCCAAGAAGTTCCACCTGATGATGGACATCAACGTCCGGGGTACATTCCTGCTCACCAAGGCGGCACTGCCGCATCTGCGCAAATCGGCCAACGCGCACGTGGTGACCTTGGCGCCGCCGCTGAACATGAGCCCGCACTGGCTGGGCGCGCACCCCTCCTACACGCTGTCGAAATACGGGATGACGCTGTTGTCGCTGGGCTGGGCGGCCGAGTACGCCGACCAGGGCATCGGTTTTGCCTGCCTGTGGCCCGAGACCTATATCGCCACGGCCGCGGTGACCAACCTGGCCGACGGCGCGAACCTGGCAGCCCGATCGCGCGACCCGCAGATCATGGGTGACGCGGCCGTCGAGATCCTGTCCCGCCCGCCCACCGCCGTCAACGGTCAGTGCTACATCGACTCCGCTCTGCTCGCCGAGGCAGGCGCCACCGACCTCGCGCGCTACGGCGGCGGGGACGATCCCATCCTTGATATCTTCGTCGACAAATGAGCATCTCCCTCCTGCTCGAGATGGCGTCCTCGAGCGACCCCGACCGAACCGCCGTGGTGTCAGACGAACTACGCCTGACCACAACCGAGCTGAGCGAGCTCGCCGACGGCGGCGCAGGCGTGATCGCCGCCTCCGGCGCCTCCCACGTCGCCTATGTCGGTACCGGCGGTTTCATGTTGCCCCTGTTGCTGTTCGCGTCCGCGCGCGCGGGCGTGGCGTTCACACCGCTGAACTACCGGCTCAGCGCCGACGGGTTGCGTGAGCTGATCGACCGGTTGCCCGCCCCGCTGGTGGTCGCCGACAGCGAGTACCGCGACGCCATCGCCGGCGCGGGTAAGCAAGTGATCGACGCCGCCGAGTTCGTCACCGCTGCCCGCACCGCCGAACCCGCCGCAGAGTTTCCCGATCCTGACGACGTCGGCGTCGTGCTTTTCACCTCCGGGACCACGTCGCGGCCCAAAGCCGTTGAGCTGACGCACAACAATCTCACCAGCTACGTCACCGGCACCGTCGAGTTCGCGTCGGCGGAACCCGCGGACGCCGCGTTGATCTGCGTGCCGCCCTACCACATCGCCGGCGTGGGCGCCGCGCTGTCGAACCTGTATGCCGGCCGAAAGATGGTCTATCTGCGCCAGTTCGACGCACACCGGTGGGTGCGGCTGGTGTGCGACGAGGGCGTCACGACCGCGACCGTGGTGCCGACGATGCTCGACCGCATCGTCACGGCGCTCGAAGCCGAACCGACCGAACTGCCCACCCTGCGCAACCTGGCCTACGGCGGCTCCAAGGTCGCCCTTCCGTTGGTGCGCAAGGCACTTAACCTGCTTCCCAACGTCGGGTTCGTCAACGCGTACGGGCTCACCGAGACGAGCTCGACCATTGCCGTGCTCTCCCCCGACGACCATCGCGCCGCCCTCGACGCAGCCGACGACGCCGTTGTGCGCCGGCTCGGTTCGGTCGGCCAGCCCGTGCCGGGAATCGAGGTGCAGATCCGCAGCGAGAGCGGCGAGGTGCTCGGGCCCGGCGAGACGGGCGAGCTGTTCGTCCGCGGGGACCAGGTGTCGGGGCGCTACGCGGAGATCGGCTCGGTCCTCGACGCCGACGGCTGGTTCCCCACCAAGGACATCGCCATGCTCGATGACGCCGGTTACCTGTTCATCGGCGGCCGCTCCGACGACACCATCATTCGGGGTGGGGAGAACATCTCTCCGGCCGAAATCGAAGACGTTCTCGTCGAACATCCGCTGGTGCACGATTGCGCCGTGGTGGGACCCGAGGATCCCGAGTGGGGCCAGATCATCGTTGCGGTGGTGGTGCCCGCCAGTACGTCCGATGGCCGGGCGGACCCGGACCCCGACGAGCTGCGTGAGTTCGTGCGGCGACAGCTGCGCGGGTCCCGCACACCGGACCGGGTGGTCTTCCGAGACGAACTACCCACCAACGCGACGGGCAAGGTGCTGCGCCGCGAACTGGTCGACGAATACTCGCAGACAAGCGCGAAAAACTAAGGAGCCGAACATGATCAAGAACGGCACACGACTGCAGAGCCAGGTCTGCGACACCCAGGTGATCGTGGTGCGCAGCGCCGACAGCCTCGACGACCTCCGCGCCGGCGGCGTCCCGATGATCCCGCTGGACGGCGAAAAGGATGCCGGCGCCGCCTTGGACCCCGAGTTCTCCGAGGGCAACGCGATGGGCAAGCGCTACGTCGACGACAACGGCGCCGAGGTGCTCGTCACCAAAGCCGGCGCGGGCACGCTGAGCGTCGGCGCGACACCGCTGTCTCTCAAGGAAGCCAAGCCGCTGCCCGCGAGCGACTGATACCTTCCACTTTGTGAGGCCACGCCGCCTGCTCGCCCGCTACGCGGCAGGCCTTACGTTCGCCTATCTCCTGACGGTCGCCGAGGTCATCGCGATCGTCTTGGCCCTCAGCGGTGGACGCGCCGCCACCGTTGCCAACGTCGTCACCGCGGCGCTGCTCATCTGCATCGGCACCGCGACCGTCCTCGTCGGGGCGGTGCTCATCATCAAACCGTCCCTGCGCTGGCTTCGCGAGAATCGTCAACCGACCGAAACCGAACGCCAGGCGACCCTCAAGACGCTGCGCCGCCAGTCGGCGATCACCGTCGCGCCGTGGGTGCTCACCGCCGCTGTGCTGATCCCCTTGAACCTCCGCGCGGGCACCGAGGTTCAGGTAGTCATCGCATCGGCCATGCTGTTCGGCGCGCTTGCCACGTTGTGCACCGGGTTCCTGTTCACGTTGCGCACCCTGCGTCCGGTGTTGGCCGGGGTGTCACCGGATGCGACGACGCGGAGGCTGACCGCGCCCGGCGTGCGGGCCCGGCTGGTGCTGATGTGGACGGTCTGTACGGCCCTGCCGGGGTTGGGCATCGCGCTGCTGGTGGTCATGCAGTCACGCGGTTGGATCATCGAGGCGACCACCCCGATCGACCTTGCGCTGCTGGTGTTGGCACTCGTCGCGGTGGTCCTGGGCCTGCGCTCGTTGATCCTGACCTCGATGTCGATCTCGGATCCCGTTGGGGAAGTCGTGCAAGCCATGGCCGAAGTGGAACGCGGCCACATCGACCGGTCCGTCGCCGTCTATGAGTGGTCCGAGATCGGGCGACTGCAGCGAGGTTTCAACAGCATGGTCGCCGGACTTCGCGAACGCGACCGGCTGCGGGATCTGTTCGGCCGTCACGTCGGGGAAGAAGTCGCGCGCCGTGCCATCGACGCCGACGAATCGTTCTCGGGTGATGAGCGTGAGGTCACCGTGCTTTTCGTCGACCTGGTGGAGTCGACACAACTGGCGGCGACGCGTGAACCGCACGAGGTGGCCGAAGTGCTCAACGACTTCTTCCGGATCGTCGTCGACGAAGTCGACGCCCACCACGGTCTGATCAACAAGTTTCAAGGTGATGCGGCGCTTGCGGTGTTCGGGGCGCCGCTGCGCATCGACGATCCGGCGGCGGCCGGCCTGGCCACCGCGCGTTCCCTGCGGCGCCAACTGCGCCGTCTTCCAGTGGACTTCGGCATCGGTGTCTCGGCGGGACCGGTGTTCGCCGGCAACATCGGTGGACAGAACCGCTACGAGTACACGGTGGTAGGTGACGCGGTCAACGAAGCAGCCCGGCTGGCCGACCTCGCCAAGGAGTACCAGAGCCGGGTGTTGTGTTCGGCCGCGGCGCTCGAATGCGCAGGTGAGGTCGAGCAAAGGCATTGGGCGACAGATCATTCAGAAGTGCTGTTGCGGGGCCGCACGTCTCCGACACAGCTATGGGCGCCGAAAGGGAACGATGTCTGCGACTGATACCCCTGCGACAACCTCCCCGATGCGGGTGGCGTTCGCCAGTTTCATCGGCACCACCGTGGAGTTCTACGACTTCCTGATCTACGGCACGGCCGCCGCGTTGGTGTTTCCGAAGCTGTTCTTTCCGGAGGCGTCTCCCGCGATGGGACTGCTGTTGTCGTTCGCGACGTTCGGTGTCGGCTTCGTCGCCCGTCCGCTCGGCGGCGTGGTGTTCGGCCATTTCGGTGACCGGGTGGGCCGCAAGAAGATGCTGGTGTACTCGCTGCTGCTGATGGGCACGACGACGGTGTTGATGGGCTTGTTGCCGACCTACGCCCAGATCGGCATCGCCGCGCCCATCCTGTTGACGCTGCTGCGCCTGGTGCAGGGCTTCGCGGTTGGCGGGGAGTGGGGTGGCGCCACGCTGATGGCCGTCGAGCACGCGAGCGCGGACCGCAAGGGTCTCTACGGCGCCTTTCCGCAGATGGGCGCGCCGGCGGGCACCGCGACCGCGACGCTGGCGTTCTTCGCGGTGTCGGGTCTGCCCGATCCGCAGTTTCTCGCATGGGGTTGGCGCATCCCGTTTCTGGCCAGCGCCGTGCTGATCGCGATCGGCCTGGTGATCCGGCTTTCGATCACCGAAAGCCCCGATTTCGATGTCCTGAGGCAGCGTTCACAGGTGGTGCGGATGCCGATCGCCCAAGCGTTCCGCAAGCATCCCAAGCAGATTCTGCTGGTCGCCGGCGCCTATCTGTCGCAGGGGGTGTTCGCCTACATCTGCGTGGCCTACCTGGTGTCGTATGCGACGAGGGTGGCCGGGATCGACCGCACCGCAGCACTTTTCGGGGTTTCGGTCGCTGCAGTCGTGGCCGTGGTGACGTATCCGATGTTCGGTGCGCTGTCGGATCGGGTGGGCCGCAAACCGGTCTTCGTCGCCGGGGTGGTCGCGATGGGGCTGTCGATCTGGCCCGCGTTCACGTTGATCAACACCGGCAGACCGGCGATGTTTCTGGCCGCGCTGTTGTTGGTGTTCGGCTTCGCGATGGCGCCGGCGGCCGGTGTCACCGGGTCCTTGTTCAGCCTCTCGTTCGACGCCGACGTGCGCTACAGCGGGGTGTCGATCGGCTATACGCTGTCGCAGGTGGTGGGTTCGGCGTTCGCGCCGACGATCGCCACCGCCCTGTACGCCGCGACGCACACCAGCAACGCGATCGTCGCCTATCTCGTGGTGGTGTCGGTGATCTCGGCGGTGTCGGCGTGCTTTCTGCCCGGCGGATGGTCGCGCGCCTCACGTCACTCACGCAACTCACACAACGGCGTCGAACTCGACGTGCAGGGCGGTCGGTCCGCTCATGCCGAGTAGCGGCTTCCACGGCGCCTGCCCGACGCGTCGCACGTTCGGTATCCGGCGCGCCAGGATGGTCAGCGCTTCGGCGAGTTCGCGGCGGGCCAGGTTGGCGCCGAGGCAGTAGTGCGCACCGCCGCCGAACGTCAGAATGGCGGGAGGGTCGCTTCGGGTGATGTCGAAGCGGGTCGGATCGTCGTAGATCGTCGGGTCCCGGTTGGCGGCATAGGTGTTCACGATGATGAACGTGCCTGCGGGAAAGGTGTATTCGCCGAGCGTGACGTCGTCGATGGCACTGCGCACGGTGCTGCACATCGACGGGGAGTGGCGCATGGTCTCCTCGACGGCGTGCATCGCCAGTTCCGGGCGGTCCTGAAGCAACGCCCACTGGTCGGGGTGGTCGCAGAGCACCTGCATCGACGCGGCCAGTTGACTTCGGGTGGTGTCGGTACCGGCGACCAGGATGCTGAACGCCAGCATACGCAGTTCACCTTGGTTGAGCCGGTCGCCGTCGTGCTCGGCGCGGATGAGTTCGGATAGCAGGTCGTCGGTGAGTCGGTCCCGCCGGCGTTCGATCATCTCGTCGATGTAGTCGTCGAACTCACCCCACGCCGCCAAGATCACCGGCTCTTCTGCGGCGAGGTCACAATCGAAGCTGACGATCTTGAAGATGTCCTCGGCCCACCGCGAGAAGTGTTGCCAATCTTCGGGTGGCGCACCGAGTAACGCGCAGATCACCGGAATCGGGTACGGCCTGGCGATGTCGGCCACGAACTCGCATCCACCATGGTTGGCGACTCGGTCGATGAGCTCGTTGATCACGGCGTGGATGGTGGGGTCGATGCGCGCGGTGCCGCGCGGTGTGAAGGCCTTCGACACCAGGCCGCGCAGTCGCCGGTGCTCGTCGCCATCCATGTTCAAGATGCTGCGGGTCACCCTGTCCCACAGCGGCCCCGACCTGATCCCGTGGGCCGACAGGTGGATGCCTTGCGGTATCCCGAACCGCGGGTCGCGAAGCACCGTCCTGGCCAGCTCATACGAGATCACCTCGGGGCCAATGGGCCCCAATGCGATCGGCGCGACCTGTTGGGCGGCCCGGAACTGCGGATAGATCTGTTGCGGCGTGGCGGTGAGGTCGTAGTCCAGCGTCGGAAGCCCGGCCTCGAAGACACTGGGTTTCGCGGCCCCGACCGTCATGGCTTTCTCCTCTGTGCTGGCGCTAAGTTGCTGCACCGAGCCGCAACGGCAGTTGCGGCAGCGTGCAGGTGGCCGACGGCCACGTGATCTCGGGGGTATACCCGGGCGCCAGTTCGAAATCCGGTATCCGGCGCAGCCATTCGCTGACGACGATCTTCAGCTCCATCCGGGCCAGGTGCGAACCGAGGCAGCGGTGCGGTCCGCCGCCGAACCCCCAGTGCTTGTGCACCTTGCCGTCCATGACGAGGTCGTCGCCGGAGGTGGCGTCGCTGCCGTCGCGGTTGATCGCGCCCAGACACAACCTGACTTCCGCTCCGGCCGGCAGCGTCACGCCGGCGACGGTCACCGGTCGGGTGGTACGTCGGCCCATCGTCGGCGCCGGCGGCTCCAGCCGGATCATCTCCTCGACGAAGCCGTCGATATCGCTGGGCTTTTCGCGAAGCTGCTCGCGCAGTTCGGGACGCCGGGCCAGCTCGAGGATGGTGAAGCCGATGGCCGAGGTGACCGTGTCGAGCCCGGCGAGAACGAAAACCAGCGAAAGCCCGGTCGCCTCCTCATCGGTCAACGGGTCATCGCTGTGCAGCAACTGCGACAGGATTCCGTCCCGTGGTTCGCGTCGTTGCCGGTGCACGGCCTCGGTGAGGTAGGAGAACAACTCCGCCGCCGGGGTCAGGTCGACGCTGGTCGGGTCCTTGGCCAGGCTGACGGCGATGATGGCGTCCTTCCAGGCGATCAGCCGCTCCCGGTCCCCGAGCGGCAACCCGAACAGGGTGAGGAACACCTGGGAGGGGTAGGGCGTGGCGAGGTCGGCCATGATCTCGCACTCGGTTCGGTGCGCGATGTCGTCGATGATGCTGATGGCCTGCGCCTGCAACGACGGTAGGACGGTGCTCAGTTTCTGTGGGCTGAAGAACGGATGCAGGATGCGGCGGTAACGCGTGTGTTCGGGCGGGTCGAACCCCAGCGGCGCCATAGGCACCGGGCTGATCATGTCGTCATAGCTGGTTTGGGACGAAAAGGTCTCGTAATCACGCAGCGCGCCAAGGACATCCTCGCGGCGGGTGAAGTAGTACGAGTCGTCGCCGTACAGCACCGGTCCGAGGTCACGAAGTTTCGCCCAGCCCGCACCGCGGTCGTGGGCCATCGGCAGGTCTTCGTAGCGGACTGGGGGCGGCAGGTTGGCAGAGATGTCGGTCATGTCACGTCCGTTGCTAGGAGGGTGATTGGCAGGTTGAACACAGAGAGGTCGATTTCGTCGAGATAGGAGCCGTCGCCGGAGAAGCTTTGGCGAAACCGGGTGACCGCGCCGTACCGGTCGGTCACCGCCTCGGCTGCTGCGGCATCGGGCACCCGCAGCACCACCGTATACACGCCGTCGCCGTTTGCGGCCAGAAAGTCGTTGACCGACAACGCCACCGACGCGGTGGACCCCGGGATGGGGCTGATCAGTTCGAGCCCGCCGTCCCAGTCCAGTTGCACGGTCACGCCCAGCTCGGTCAGATCGGCGGCGTTGAAGCTGAAGCCGAGCTCGGTGAACATCCGGGCGACGTCGGCTTGGCGTTCGGTGGCGACGGCGAAGACCACGTGGTGCAGCCGCGAACCGCCGTCGCTCATCAGCGCACCAGACCGCGCGGTCGAACCAGGCCGAGGTCGTGGTGGGTGAGCCAGCCCGGCGGGGCGTCACAGACGTCGGGGATCGTGTTGATGGCGCCCATCGCGGTCCAGTCGTAGCCCGGGTGGACCATCGTGCCGTCCGGCCCCTCGACACCCTGCAGGGTCAGTTCGGTCGGCGGGTCACCTTCGATCACGATGCGGTAGCGGGTTTTCCCCCAGTCCCACGGCGGGTCGAGTTTGTCGGGGCCCGCGGTCAGATAGATGGCGTGGTAGACGATCCGCGGCTTGCCATCGGCCCAGGCGGTCCACTCGTGATGCTGGGCGGCCACGGTGCCGCGCGGGATGGCGCCGAGTTCGTGCGGTATGTCGTCGGTCGAAACGGCCGCGCGCAGATCGGCTTTCACCTCGTCGATATCCATCCCGAGGCCGTCGGCGACCATGTGCATGGATTGGGCGAAGAATGACACGCCCAGGCCGAGGATCGTTGGCTCGGAGAGGAACTTGTCGCGCTCCTTGCCGAACCCCATCCAGTCGATGTGGTCCAGGGGCGCGTCCGTGAGGACGTTGACGACTTCGTAGACCTGGATCTTGTCGATCCGGCTGACGACGCGGGCGAGGGTGAGCGGCAGGATGTCGCCCGCATAGCCGGGGTGGATGCCGCCCGCGGAAAACGATGTGCCGCCGTCCTGGCAGGCGGCACGGACCTTATCCCCCGGCTCGCGGAAATCATCTGTGGGATAGAACAGGCCGCTCGTGGTGACGACGTTCTTGCCCGAGCGCAGGAGCCGGCAGACGGTGTCCACGTCCATGATCACCGGTGTGTAGAACACGCAGTCGGCGTCCAAGGCGATCATCGATTCGACGTCGTCGGTGGCGAGCACCCCGATCGGTGGGATGCCGGCGATCTCTCCGGCGTCCTTGCCGACCTTGTCCTTGTCGTGCACCAGAACCCCGGCCAGGTCGAAGACCGGGCACTGCGCGAAATGCCGCACCCCGACCTGTCCGACGTCACCCGTCATCCACTGGATCACCCGATACGTTTTCTCAGACATGGAGGACTCCCCGCGGAAGTAGTAGTGGCAGATCGTTATACGTGGCGATGCCTGCAGGGGCCGCCACAACGGCGGGTATCGCCGTGATCGCGGGCATCGCGACGATCGACAACCCCAGCATGATGTAGTCATCCAACGTTTCGCCGACGAAGTCGGCAGGTGGCAGAAAGCTCAGCGTGGCCTTGATCGTCGGTGTGCCGCGGACCTCGACGGTGTAGCCCATGTCCAGTTCCCAGTCCGGGTCCAGTGTCTGGCCCTTGCGCCACCGGCCGCGGATCTCGATGACCTCTTTGCCCGCGACGATTCCCAACCAGGCGACGTCGACGCCGGCGACACAACCCTTGGCGATCGTCCAGTCGCCGGGCAGATGTAGATCCTCGGTGGTCTGGGCGTACGCGACGTCGCAACGCACCTCGTCGAGTTTGACTCCGAGTGCGTCGGCGACCAGGCGGACACCGTCGCCGAAGATGGCTGAACCTTTCTCGGTGATCGCGGGCAGGTCCGGCTGGTCGACGGGATAGCCGAAGCCCATCGGCTTTTCGGTCGCCGGCGAGTTGTAGATCGTGGTGTCGATGGCCTCGGTGACGCTGACCTTTTCGACGCGCTCCGACAGGCCGGCCGAGACGATCGCGAAGAGCTGGATGAAGCCGGGGTTGATGCCGCTGCCGAAGACGGTCGATCCGCCCGCTCGGCACGCGTCGAGAATGCGGTCACGGCCCGCACCGAGGAAATGGCCGGTGATGAACTCCGAGGTGGACACGATATTGATGCCCGCGCTCAAGATTCGGACCATCTCGTCGACGTCGGCGAACATCGGGTTGTACACCACGCAGTCGGGCTGGAGCGCGAGCAGGGCTTCGACATCGTCGGTGGCGGTTACGCCCAAAGCCTCGATGCCGCACAGCTCCCCGACATCGCGGCCCACCTTGTCCTTCGACCACGCGTAGCAGCCGACGAGCTCCAACTGCGGGTTGAGTGCGACCGCACGCACGGATCGCTTGCCGACGTTGCCCGTCGTCCACTGCACGATGCGGTAGGTCATGCCACAGACCGCTGCGCCGGGGCGAAAACCACGGGCACCGAGCGGAATCCCCGGGTGACCGAGCTTCCGTGGAAATGCGGTTGACGGCCGGGGTCGAGGCGGAAGTCCGGCATGCGCGCCAACACCTGCTCGAGGCCGACCTGCAGTTCGAGGCGGGCGAGGTTGGACCCCAGGCAGCGGTGCACGCCGGCGCCGAACCCAAGGTGCCGGTTTTCGCGGCGGTCGAGGATGCACCGGTCCGCATCGGGGAACACCTGTTCGTCGCGGTTGGCCGACGCGTAGTTGACGATGACCGATTCCCCGGGGCAGAACGTCTGCCCGTTCAGTTCGACCTCGTTGGCGACCGTGCGCGGGATTCCGTGGATCGACCCGCCGAAGCGGATGATCTCCTCGACGGCGCGGCCCAGGATGTCGGGCTGGGCGATGAGACGGTCGCGCTCATCGGGGTTGGTCGCCAGATAGTGGAAGGCGAACGACATAGCGCTGGCGGTGGTTTCGAGCCCGGCCTGCACCAGCAGCATCGCATTGGCCACCACGTCGCCGAACGGAAGCCGCTCGCCGTCGATCTCGGCCGTCAGCAGCACGTCGATCATGTCGTCGCGCGGCGATTGGGTGGCGCGCTCGCTCACCCCGTCGTGCAGATGTTGATACAGCCCGCCCCAAGCGGCCATCCGGATCTCTTCGGTGTCACCGTTGAGCGCGGAGTCGGTGAGCTCGACGCACAACGGGACGTCCTCGATCGGCATGCCCAGGACATACTTGAAGAAGACGATTCCCGGCTGGCGCCACGCCACATCGGCAAGGTCACCGCTTCCTGCTTCGATGAAACCGTCGATCAGCCGATCGGTCTCCTCGCGGATCTGCGGACGCAGCGCCTTCATCCGCGCCGGCGAGAAATACGGGTTGAGCACCTTGCGGAACTTCTGCTGGCGCGGGGGATCCAGGGTGATGACCAGATCGCCCGCCAACTGCTCACTTGCCTCCGGTGTCGGATTGCTGGAGAAGTGTTGCCAGTCCTGCAAGATCCGGTAGCACTCCTCGTAGCGCACGGCCACCCAGGCTCCGCCGGGGGTCGCGCTGAGAAACGGCGTGTCGGTGTGGGCGAACGGTGACGTCCGCCGCATCACCGAGTACACGTCGTAGAGGAAGTCGTTGTCGTTGAAATCCTCGTGGCGCAAGTCCCAGTTGCGCGCGTGCTCTTCGGGTCGCTTTGAACTCACTGAGCCGAATCTTCTTGCTGCTGAGCGGCCTTGCGCGCTTCGCTCTCTTCGTGAATCCGCACGAGCTCACGGAACCCGATCCGGTCGTACTTGGGCACCGGCTGGATCCCCCACTCGTCCTGTGCGGTGTCCTTGCCCTCGGCCCCCTCCGGGGGACCCAGCGGCGGATACGGAACCTTGCACTCGAGGGTGTCGTCGGAGTAGCGGACCTTGAGCAGGCCGCTGCAGATCTCGGTCAGGCTCAGCGTCGGGTACCCGTACCACACCGCCATGAACGGCAACGTGAACGCACCCTCGATGACGAGGGCGATCAGGCAGACGAGCACCGCGCGCTTGATGTATTTGTGCATCCGCGCGTAGTAGGGCGTTGTGCCGGGAGGCAGGTCCTCGGCGGGGTCCTTCTCGTCGGTGGCCGACGAATCCGATGGTGACGTCATGAGGTGCTCCTTAACCTGTTCAGTCGGAGAAGATTTCGCGGTTGACCGTGTGTAGGTACGGGATAGCCAGGAACGGCGTGATGTAGAAGATGTCGTAGATCCACCAGCCGATGACGGGGAACAGAACACCTGCGTAGCGCACGTCGGCGTACATCGTCATGTTGAACACGTACGCGCACCAGATGACCACGCCCATCCAGCAGGTGATGATCATCCACTGGTGGCCCCAGCGCTTCATCTGTAAGAAGCCGATCGCTGCGGCACAGCGCATCGCGAAGACAGTGAGGATCAGGCCGGCGACGTAGGCCTTTTCGCCGGGCACCGCGGAACCGCCCACCCATGGTTCGTTGTAGTGCCAGAAGTACGCGGCGTCGAACATGTGGCCCCACCCGATCATCAACACCCGGTTGATCAGCGTGTGGTTGGCGACCAGGTCCAGCGCCCAGCCCAGGCTGTTGAGCATGCCGTCGATCAACACCAGGTATCCGATGAGGGTGACGATCATCGGGCGCACGGACAGGCCGGCGCGGGCAGCCTGCCGTTGCAGCCAGACCCCGCGCATGAAGATCGGGAACCCGATGAGGCCCGGCGCCCACATACCCATCAGCCCGGCGCCCACGATCATCCATTTGTCGGCTCGGCGTTGCGCGACGCGCGATTCTTCGTGGTGATCCTCGAGACTGACTGTGGCCGTAGCGCTCACAGCGACCACCAACCACGTTCAAACGACATGTAGAGCTGGATGAGGAACATCGCGAGCAGATAGCCGTAGATGACGATCTGCAGGATGATGAGCGCCTTCTTGCGCTGCTTCTCCTTGGGGTCCATCGAAACTCCCTTCTCAGTGCGGCTTGCTCGAGTTGTCGGCGGCGGCCAAGCTGGCCACGGCCACTTCGCGTAGACCGTCGGTCACCGCACCGTCACTGGACAACGGCGCGAGGATGCAGGCTTCGGCGGCATCCAATTCCGTTGCACCCGCGGCGATCAGGTAGGCGGCGGTGACCAGGACGCGGGTGGACGGGGGCTCGAAGTGAAACGCCTCGTCGGCGGTGCGGATCGCGGTGGCGCACGCGACGAGCCGCGTCGCCGTCTGCAGCGGGATGCCCGTCTCGGCGACGATGACCTCGGCCTCACGTTCAGGCGGAAGGTATCTCATCGGCAGGGTGACGAACCGCTGCCGAAACGACGGCTTGAGTTCCTTCAGCGAGCTTCGGTATGCGGGGTTGTACGAGCACACGAGCATGAAGGTCTCCGGCGCCTGGACGACTTCGTCGGCCCGGTCGAGATAGAGCGTGCGTCGGTGGTCGGTCAGCGAATGCAGCACGGCCAGTGAGTCATGACGTGCCTCCACCACCTCGTCGAGGTAGCAGATCGCGCCGGCCTTGACGGCCCGCGTCAGCGGTCCGTCGGTCCACACCACGTCACCTCCGGTGACCATGAACCGGCCGACGAGATCCGAACTGGTCAGGTCGTCGTGGCAGCTGATCGTGACGACCGGTCGGCGCAGCAGCACCCCCATGTGTTCGACCAACCGCGTTTTTCCACAGCCCGTCGGCCCGGTGAGCATGACGGGCAGGCGCTGGTGGTAGGCCTGCTCGAACAACTGGACCTCGTTGCCGTTCGAGTAGTAGGTGTCGGTGGTCATCGGTGCTTAAAGCTCCCTCGGGTTGGTGGTGCGGTCAGGCGGCGACGAGTTCGCGGTGGACGTGGGCGAGCACCCGTGGCAGGTCTTCCACGCGCCGGATGCGTTGGGACCGGCGAGGTCCGAAGACCTCGGGAAGTGGGTCGACGCGGGTGGGCCCGACACCGACGTAGTACATCGAGACGCCCGCGTCGTTGGCCTCCTCGACCGCGTGCGCCGCGTCGGCCCATGCGTAGCGGCCTTCGTATCCTTCGTCGGAGATCAGGCCGTCACCGATCACGATCAGCAGCCGACGTTCCGACGGTTGCGCCAGCAGGCGGTTCGTCAGGTGCCGCAACGGTGCCCCGAGCCGGGTATAGCCACCGGCCGACAGGCCGAGCCGGCTGGGCGGAACGAAGCGCCGGTCCTCGAAGTCCTTGAGGCAGTTGACTTCGACCCGGTGCCGGGTGTTGCCGGTGAACACGAAGATGCCGTGGCGTTCGCGGGCCAGTGTCATCGCGCGTGACAGTGCGTCGGCACAGGCCAGTTCGAGTTTGAAGACCCGACCGCCGTGTACCCCCAGCGACGAACTGCCGTCCAACAGCAGCGCGGTGGTGACGTCGCGGCTGCTGGGCAGCAGCTCACGAAAGATGCGGGGTTCGATGGCCTCGCCGGTCGTGAGGTCGATGTAGTGGTTGACATACTGCTCGACGTCCAGGTCCGAACCGTCTTCGAGGCGGTTCTTCATGGCACGGTGGGTGTGTTCGGTGAACCACTTGCGTAGATCGGCCGACACCGTTCCGGGTTGCCGGTTGCGGCTGGCGTGCGCGCGTTCGAGCACGGCGACGTGATCGGCCATGAAACTCTTTGTCCAGGCGTTCCATTCCGGATAGGGAATGCCGGGCCGGTGATCCGGGGTGAGATCGAGGTCGTTGTCCTGGGGGCGGCTGGGCGGAGGCAGGTTGGGGTTGCGGACTCCGCCGTCGCCGCCGACCGGAACGGAGTAGGGCCGCGGCAGCCGCTTCTGGGTCGTGGTCCACGGCATCCGGCCGAAGCTGCGCCGCAGCTTGTCCGACAGGCCCTGCGGCACCGTGTAGGCCAGGGGCAGCCTGCCCACGACGGCGGGGACGTCGCCGACGGGATAGCCGTTGCGCGTCAACGAGATCGCGTGTTCCAGCATCGCGTCGGCCGTCATATCCTCGGGCAGTACCTCGAGATCGGGCAGCAATCGCTGCGCCTCGACCATCAGGCCGGGCCAGTTGGCCGCGACCCAACCCAGCGCGACGCCCGCTTCGACCAGCGTGAGCGCGCGAAGTTCACGCGCCGTGAGTTCGTTGAGGCGGAAGTGGGCGAGCCGCTCCTTCGACGGTGAACACTGCAGCGCAACACCGAATGTCAGGGTTCTGCGGGTCCAGTCGCGCGCCAGGACCGGATACGGCACCAGCACGTGATCCAGCCCCGCGTTCAGGCTGAACTGGCGATGCTCACCGGTCACCAGGCGCACGCCCTCGCGGCGCTGTCCGCTGAGTGCGACAGCGGTGACCGCGCAACTGCGTTCGACCGCCAATGCGTGAGCGTCGGACAGATCAGTCATGGCTGGCCTAGAACGTGCCGAGGCTGGAGAACATCCAGTACCAGAACCAGATGACCAGCGCGGCGCCACCCCACGCCCCTACGTAGCGCAATATCTCCCATATCCAAGCCCACACGTCGATCTCCTCGGTTGTTGTGTCGTCGGCAGTGCGAACCGGTCATCGCACTTCCAAGCCGCGTACGGCGGTCGAGACCAATTTGGTCAGCATGGTGTCGCGGGTGTCCGGGTTGTCCGTGGTGGTCAGCACGCCGTAGATACCGAGCAGGAAGAACGTCGCGCTGTAGAAGGCGTCGACCTCCGGATGGACTTCGCCGTCGCCGCGGCCGCGTTCCAGTTCTCGGACCAGCAGGACGATCACCGGGTGGTCGGTCCATTCGTCCTTATGAGGCCGTGTCGGCGAAAAGTGCAGTGCCAGCAGTTCCTTGAAAAGCACCGGCCCGAACCGGCGTTCCAGGTCGGTGACCAGATCCACCACCGCGGTCAATGTGGTGACGAGATCGTGGCGGTGCTCGAGGAACTCGGCGAACTCCGTCGCGATGCGCGCCTCTTGGCGGCTCTCCAACTCCAGGAGCACATGCTCCTTGCTGGGGAAGTGGAAGAAGAACGTGCCGTGCGCAACACCGGCCGCCGCCGCGATCGCGTTGACGTCCGCGCCGGCCATACCGGACTTCGTGAACTCGGTGATCGCCGCGCCGAGGATGCGTTCGCGCGTCTGCAGCCGTTGCGCTTTGCGCGCCGACGCCTTCACCTGTGCGGTCATGGTTCGCTCTTTGTAACGCATCTGCTGACTGAAGTCAATGAGTTCAGTCAGTCGAGATCAGTCGGAGAAGATTTCTCTGTTCACCGAGTGCAGATACGGAATGGCGAGGAAGGGGGTGATGTAGAAGATGTCGTAGATCCACCAGCCGACGACGGGCAGTATCACTCCGGCGTAGCGGACGTCGGCGTACATCGTCATGTTGAACACGTACACGCACCAGATCACCACGCCCATCCAGCAGGTGATGATCATCCACTGATGACCCCAGCGCTTCATCTGCAAGAAGCCGATGCCCGCCGCGATGCGCATGCAGAACACCGTGAGGATCAGGCCGACTTCGAGCGCCTTCTCCCCCGGCCCGGCCGCACCGCCGATCCACAGTTCGTTGTAGTGCCAGAAGTATCCGGCGTCGAACATCGCACCCCAGCCGTTCAACAACACTCGGGCCAGGATCGTGTGATGGGCCACCAGGTCCAGCGCCCAGCCGAACACGTTGATCGCGGCGTCGACGATGACGCAGTATCCCAGCAGCGTCACCAACATCGGCCGCACCGACAGCCCGTTGCGATGCGCCCTGCGCAGCAGCCACACGCCGCGCAGGAACAGGGGTAGCCCGAAGATCCCGAGCGCTGCGGTGCCGATGAGCACGCTGCCGGAGATGAGCCACTTGTCGGCCTGGCGCTGTGCCAGCCGTGAGGCCTCGGCGTGTTCGTCGAGCCCGCTTACGGTTGCGGTCATCGCGGGCGGATTCACAGGCACCTCCTGAAACCGGTAAGTGCCATGAGCTTGTCAGTGCGGTTGACTCAAGTCAACCAGTCAGCGGACCTCGATGCCACGCAATGTCCTGGCGATGTAATCGTCGAGCATCGCGCTCTGGGTGGGCCACTCGGACGTGGTGGTCAACAAGGCGTACAGACCGAGCAGGAAGAACACCGCGCTGTTCATGGGATTGACGTCGGGGGCCACCCGACCGGCCTGTTGGGCGCGTTCGATCTCCTGGGCCACCCTGACGATCACCGGGTGTTCCTGGCTCTCGTCGGCAGGCCGGCTCTGCGAGAAGTGCAGGGCGAGAAAGTCTTTGAACAGTACCGCGCCCAGGCGGCGTTCCAGCCCCAGTACCAGCCGAACAGCCTCTTTGAGGATCGCAGGCAGCGTGCGCCTGGATTCCGCGAACCGGCCGAGTTGTTTGGCGATGCGCTCCTCCTCGCGCCGCTCCAACTCGAGCAACACATGTTGCTTGGTCGGGAAGTGAAAGAAGAACGTGCCGTGCGCAACTCCGGCGGCGGCGACGATCGCGCCCACGTCGGCCTCGGCCATCCCCGCCCGCTTGAACTCGGCAATGGCCGCACCCATCAGCCGCTCCCGCGTCTGTAGCCGCTTGGCCTCACGTGCCGATGGCTTGTCCACCACTGCCATACGTCGACGATATCAACACTTTCCTCGACTTGACATTTATGGTTGACTGCGGTCAGTTTCACAGAGGAGGCCCGATGGCGTTGGAGCAGTTCAATCTCGACGGGCAGGTGGCGATCGTCACCGGTGCGGGCAAGGGTGTGGGTCAAGGTATCGCCACGGTTCTGGCCGAAGCGGGCGCGACGGTGGTCGGCACAGCGCGCACCGAGTCCGACATCGTCAACACGATCAAAGGCATCGAGGATTCTGGCGGTAAAGGACTCGCCCTGGTGGCCGACGCGATCAGCCGTCCAGACGGCGAACGTGTGGTGAACACGGCGATGAATGAGTTCGGGCGCATCGACATCCTCATCAACAATGTGGGTGGTTCGACGTTCGGCTCGTTTCTCGACATCACCGACGAGGACTTCCGGCACACCTTCGACTGGTGTGTCACGTCAGCGTTCATCATGAGTCAACTCGCCGCCCGTCACATGATCGAGGCCGGACACGGCAACATTGTCAACATCTCCTCGGGATCAGCACGTTTCGGCATCCGCGCGCTTACCGCGTACTGCGTCGCGAAGGGTGGGCTCGAAGCGCTCACCCGGGCGATGGCCCAGGAGTTGGCGCCGAAGATCCGCGTCAATGCCATCGCACTCGGCTCATTCGCAACCGAGGGACTGCAAAGCGGCCTCGATATGATGCCGGGGGCACTGGACACGATGCTCTCGCTCACTCCGCTGCATCGGCTCGGTGACGTCGAGGATCTCGGTCGGCTCTGCGTCTACCTATCGACCAAGGACTGCTATGCGACCAACGCCATCTTCCACGTCGACGGCGGAATAGACTCGAACAACCTGCCGCTGCCCATCCCCGACTACTGATCGAGGCTTGAAATGCGAAGAGTGGTCCAGTTTTCCACCGGCAACGTCGGACAGCACTCGTTGCCCGCGCTCATCGGGCGGCCCGATATCGAGCTCGTCGGTGTGCACGCCGCCAGCCCCGACAAGATCGGCAAGGACGCGGCCGAGCTGTGCGGGCTCAGCGAACCGACCGGCGTGATCGCGACCGACGACATCGACGCGCTCATCGCGCTCAAGCCCGATTGCGTGGTCTACACCGCGCTGGGTGAGACCCGGCCGATGGAGGCGATCGAGGAGATGGCGAAGTTCCTCGCCGCGGGCATCAACGTCGTCGGCACGTCGATGGTGTGGTTGGTGACACCGAATCAGGCCGACGACTGGCTGCGCAAACCATTGGAAGAGGCCTGCGCAGCAGGTGATTCGTCGCTCTACGTCAACGGCATCGACCCCGGCTTTTCCGGTGATACCGCGCCACTGGCCGCGTTGAGCCTGGTGACCCGCGCGGAATCGGTCACCGTGGCGGAGGTCTTCGACTACGGCAACTACGACGACTACGAGTACACCGGCACCGCAATGGGTTTCGGTGCCGCTCCCGGCGACGAGCTGCCGATGGCGTTTCAGCCCGGCGTCATCACGTCGATCTTCGGCGGGCTGGTGCGCAACCTCGCCCGCCATCTCGGCGTCGAACTCGACGACGTCCGCGACCGCTACGAGCCGTGGTACACCGACAAACAGATCACCTGCAAGCTGATGACCGTCGAACCCGGCGGGTTGGCCGGGATCCGGTTCGCCGCAGAAGGTGTGCGCGGCGGAGTTCCCGTGATCACCGTCGAGCACACCACCCGGCTCACCCCCGCCGCGGCACCGGACTGGGAGTATCCGCCCGAGGGCCACTCCGGCGTACACAAGGTGATCGTGGAGGGCGAGCCGCGCGTCGAGGTGAGCACCCTGCTGTCACACCCGACGCTCGACGTCACCGAAGCCGGCTGCGTCTCCACGGCGGCGCGTGCCGTCAACGTGATCGACTGGGTGTGCCGCGCCCCTCAGGGAATCATCGCCGTCGAGGACATCCCGCCGGCCGAGATGGTCCGCGGGCTGATGTGGTGAACAGCCTCGTACCGCCCACCGTGCGCCAGGCGCGCTGGCTGATACTGGGCGGCATATTCGCCATCGCGATGGGCGCACTACGCGGTTACGCCTTCTTCACCAACGGCGGGCTGATGTTCCTGCTGATGGCTGTGGCATTCCTGGCCATCGGCGTGGCGTCGGTTCTGGCCTCGATGCAGCGGCTCAGGCTCGGCGATCCACCGCGCGGCGAGGCAGACCGCCGCTGATCCATCACGCCTTGGCGAGCTGCTTCTGCTGGTAGAGGCGCGCCCACTCCTTGCGCGGACGGATCGACACGTCGACATCAGTGGCCTTGGCACGCAACGCCCCAACCGTGGCCTGCTCGCGCGGGGTGCGCGCGAACGGGTCCCAGCCGAAGAACCGACACGAGTTCTGCCAGGTGATCTTGTTGATGTCGGAGTCGTCGGCACCCGCGGCGTTCAGCTCGGCCAGCACCTGCTCGGGGGCATCGGGCCAGAAGCAGTCCGAGTGCGGGTAGTCGCACTCCCAGGCGATGATGTCGATACCGATCTCGTGACGCAGCTTCAGCGACGTCTTGTCGGTGACGTAGCAGGCCAGCGAGTGCTCGCGGAACACGTCGGAGGGCAGCTTGTCACCGAAGTCGCGGCGCAGCCACTTCTGGTTGGTGTAGTGGCGGTCGCTGCGGTCCAGATAGAACGGGATCCAACCGATCCCGCCCTCGGAGAACGCGAATTTCAGGTCGGGGTAGTTGCGCATCGCCGGCCCCCACAACAGATCCTGCGCACACATCGCCGACACCTGGGTGGCCAGGATGATCAGGTTGTCGATCGGCGCGTTGGGCGCCATGCTGATCGCGCCGAACCCGGTGCCGATGTGCAGACACATCACCACGTTCTCCTCGGACAAGGTGCGGAACACCGGGCCCCAGTAGTCCTCGTCGTGGTAGCTCGGCAGCCCCTCCAGATGCGGCAGTTCCGGCATGGTGACCGCGCGGCACCCCTTGGCGGCGACGCGGCGGATCTCGTTGCACATGCCCTCGGGCGTCCACGTCGGCAAGATGGCGATCGGGATGAACCGGTCCGGGTAGGACCCGGCCCACTCGTCGATGTGCCAGTCGTTGTAGGCCGACACCATCACCAGGGTGACGTCCTCGCGGGTCATGTTGAGGTGGCGCGCCGAGAACCCGGTGAACGTCGGGAAGCACATCGAGGCCAGGATGCCGTTGCGGTTCATGTCGCGGACCCGCTCGTGCACGTCGTACACCCCCGGGCGCATCTCGGCGAACCCGGCGGGGTCGCGGCCCCACTCCTCAGCCGGCCACGACACCACCGCGTTGAGCCCGCTGACCCCCTGCGGGCGGCCCTGATACATCCACTGGTCGACGCCCTTGTCGTCGGTCACCACGATCGGCGCCTCATCCTTGTACTTCGCTGGCACGTGCCGCAGGAACATATCGGGGGGCTCCACGACGTGGTCGTCAATGCTCACCAGGATCAGGTCGTCAGGTCGCATACCTTCGCTCATACCCCAGTAGTACCTTCTTCTGGTGTGACCGTCTCTGCGCGATCGGACAGAGTATTGACTGAATCGGCCAACGAGGCCGCCACCTCCGCGCGTCGGGTCATCGACCTGCGCCGCGGCGGCCATGCGCTGGGCGGCAGCTACCTCTACCACGGCGACGCGCTGATCACCGGGTGGCACTCTCACGACGTGCACCAGATCGAATACGCCGTCGGCGGCGTCGTCGAGGTGGAAACCGACTGCGCGCACTACCTGCTGCCGCCGCAGCAGGCGGCATGGATCCCCGTCGGCCTGGACCACCAGGCGACGATGAACCCCGACGTGCGGACCGTCGCGGTGATGTTCGACCCGCGGTTGATTCCCGACGGCGGTGACCGGGCGCGGATCATCGCGGTCTCGCCGCTGATCCGGGAGATGATGCTGTACGCGCTGCGCTGGCCCATCGACCGTCCGGATGGCGACGACGTCTCCGACGGCTTCTTCCGCACCCTGGCCCATCTGGTCAGCGAAGCGCTCGACCACGAGGCGCCGTTGAGCTTGCCGACCTCCGAGCATCCGATCGTCGCGGCGGCCATGGCCTACACCAAGGAGCATCTCGACACCGCCACCGTCGAAGACGTCAGCCGCGCCGTCGCCGTATCCGAGCGCACCTTGCGGCGACTGTTTCAGGACACCCTCGGAATTCCTTGGCGGACATATCTTTTGCACGCGCGGATGCTGCGCGCCATGGCGTTGCTGGCCGCGCCGGGTCAGTCGGTGCAAGCGACGTCGTCGGCGGTCGGCTTCGACAGCCTGAGCGCGTTCACCCGCGCGTTCACTCAGTTCTGCGGCGAGACGCCGACGACATATCGCAAAAGAGTTGGTAGCGAACGGCTTTAATCGCGGATCTGTCCGTCACGCAGCAGGCCGTCGACGGCGTTCTGCCAACGCTGCAGCTGGGTGGGCGTGGTGAACGGCTCGGGCAGATGCCGCTCGATGTGGGCACGCAGGATGAAGGTGCCCAGCGCCAGCACGAGCGGGTTCAGCATCGCCCACGTCGGGTCGAGATCGGGCCGCGTCAACCCCAGCTCGCTGCGCTGCTGCCACCGGGCGGCGCCCATGGCCGCCAACGCGTCGAACAGCTTGCGGCCCAGCGCGCTGCCGTCGGTCAGGGCACGCCCGACGTAGTCGACGACGTCTGGGTGCTCGTTGACCAACTGGGTCACCCGCTGCCCGATATCGGAGATCGAATCGTCCGGCGGTTCGGGGACCGGCTCCGACAGCGTCGCGTTCACCACCGACATCACGTAGTCGTCGACGGCCTGGATCAGTCCGGCCTTCGTCGTGAAGTGGTGCTGCACCAGGCCGAGGGACACCCCGGCGGCCGCGGCGACCGTGCGCAATGACGTCATCGCCGTGCCGGTCGTGGCAAAGGTGCGCAGCGCCGCGTCACGGATCTTCTCGACGCTCGACCGTGTGCTCGGGCCGGCGGTGATCGTCACCGTGACAGCTTAGCAATACGCCTGTATCGTCGATTCCGATACGCTTGTATTGTCGGCTGCTCGGCCGTCTGCCCCAACATCGGAAGGCCAACTGGATGCAGAACCGCCAACGGCTCGGCCCACTACCCCCGGGAGTGGTCTCTTTGCCGGGCACCGCGTTGACCGGTGGAAAGACCACCGAGGACATCCCGTTGGGCCTGTGCACCCGCGATCCGGATCGATGGACGATGACGGCCGACGAGGGAGCCAAGGCCATCTGCCGTGCGTGCCCGCGACGCTGGCGGTGCGCGCAGGAGGCGTGCGAGACGCCGGCGGCGGAAGGGATATGGGCCGGCATCCTGATTCCGGAGTCGGGTCGCGCCCGGCGGTTCGCGCTGAGGCAACTACGCTCGCTGGCCGAACTCAACGGCTACCCGGTGCGCCACCGCCGGGACGCGGTCGAACACTCTGCCTGACGTCACGACGCGTTTAGAAATTTCCCATTAGGTCAATTCATCGGCAACCGAGTTGGATCGCCGATGGGAGTACCGATGCGCGGGCGCACCTCCGCACCTTCTGACGACAGAAAGTCCGAGGCATGGACGGAGGCCGTCGCGACGACCGGACTGTTCCTCAACATCGCAGGCGTGATCGCGATCGCGATAGCGCTGGCCAGCTGGACCGTTGGAGACGGAATGTTGGCCCTGGTGTTCGGCTCGATCGCCGCGGTGAGCACCGCGGGCAGCATCTTCTGTTTCGTCAGGCAGTCCGCCCCTGAGCCAGAGGTCGTGTCACCGAGCAGCTAACTCGGCTTCGGCGGGATCGGCGGGACTATAAACCGTCGACATCTGCGCAATGGTCGCGAATTCCCCGCTCAAACGACCCTCCTGCAGAAATCGACGAACGAAAAGTTGTGCGGGCGGGGGGACTCGAACCCCCATGTCCGAAGACAATGGAACCTAAATCCATCGCGTATCCCAATTCCGCCACGCCCGCAGGGCGGTGCCGATCGTACCTCTACGCCTTCGCAGCATCCGGTACCACTTTTCGAACCGATCCGAAGACATCATGACGCGGTTCACCGTCGCGCTCGACAAGCTCGACATCCCCTGGACCCGGTCAAGCAAGTACATCGTGTCCATTTATCGCAAGGCGGCTACCGCGCGGCTCGACGAGTTCGTCGGTCCGAAGGCCGTCGCGGTACCGTTGAACCGTGTCCACTACACGGCGTAGCAGACCGGCGCTCATCGCATTGGTGATCGTCGGCGCCGCCGGCTGCCTGGGCTTGGCGTGGTGGCAGTGGACCCGCTTCGAGTCCACGGCGGGCGATTTCCAGAACCTCGGCTATGCGCTGCAGTGGCCGATGTTCGCCGGGTTCCTCGTCTACGCCTACTTCAAGTTCGTCCGCTACGAAGAGGCCCCGCCGGAACCGGCCAGCCGCGATACCGTCACCGAGATCCCCGCCGGATTGCTGCCCGAACGACGCAAGCCTGAACCCGCCGTCGACGGCGATCCCGCGTTGCGCGAGTACAACGCCTACCTCGCCGAGCTCGCAGAAAAAGACAAGGAACAGCCGACGCCATGACCGAAACACCCGCGCCCACCACGCCGATCGACGCCATCCGCAAGGCGTTGCTGGGCTACCGCATCCTCGCCTGGACGACGGGTATCTGGCTGATCGCGCTGTGCTACGAGATGGTGATGAAGTACGTCTACCACGTCGAGGGCCTGAACTGGATCGCTGTCGTGCACGGCTGGGTGTACTTCGTCTATCTGCTCTTCACCGCCAACCTTGCGGTGAAGGTGCGCTGGCCGATCGCCAAGACCATCGGCGTGCTGCTGGCCGGCACCATCCCGCTGGTCGGCATCATCGTCGAGCAGGTGCAGACCAAGGAGATCAAGGACCGCTTCGGCTTGTGACCGGCTCCCGCAACTCGGCGGGTTCGCCCACTCCGCCGACGGCTGCGGGGATCAGCACGGCAAGCAGCGCGGCGAGCGCGGCCATGGCGGCGGCGATGACCAGCGCGATGCGCAGGGCGGTCAGCGACGGGTAGGCGTGGCCCGCGACCGATATCGTCATCCCCGCGAGGACCGCGCCCACCACGGCGCTCGAGATCGAGGTCCCCAGCGACCGCGCCAGCGCGTTGATGCCGTTGGCCGCGGCGGTTTCCGAGATCGGCACCGCCGCGTTGATCAGCGCGGGCATCGACGCGAACGCGAACCCCACGCCGATGCTGACCAGCACGTTGAACAGCGACACCTGCCACGCGCTGCCGATCAACACCAAACCGGCCAGATACGACGCGGACACGATGAGGCTGCCGGCGATCAGCGTGAACTTCGGCCCGCGCGCGGCGGCCACCCGAGACGCGATCGGCGCCGAGATCATCATCGCCAGGCCGCCCGGCGCCAGCCACAGACCCGCCTGAAACATGCTCTGGCCCAACCCATAACCGGTTGCCGGCGGTAACTCCAAGACCTGCGGCCCGATCAACGACATCGCGAACAACGCGAAACCCACCGCGATCGACGCCATGTTGGTGCTCAGCACGGGGCGCTTCAACGTGGTGCGCAGGTCGACGATCGGCGCGGCGGTGCGGAACTGCCACAGCCCGAACAGGCCGAAGACGACGATCGACGTGACGAACATCGCCACCGTCGTCGCGCTCGTCCAGCCCCAGTCCCCGCCCTTGGAGATGCCGAGCAGCAACGTCACGAGCCCGACACCGAGGCCGAGCGTGCCGAGCGGGTCGAAGCGGTCGCTCGACGTCGGCGGTATCCGCGGAACCAGCGCCGCGAACAGCACCCCGGACGCGACGCCCAGCGCCGCGGCGAACCAGAACAACGCGTGCCAGTCGAATCGGTCGGCGATGATCGCCGACAGCGGAAGGCCCAGCGCCCCGCCGACGCCCAGCGACGAGCTCATCAGCCCCATCGCGGTTCCGACCCGGTGTGGGGGCACCGATGCGCGCAGCACGCTGATGCCCAGCGGGATGATCGGGATGCCGAAACCCTGCAGTGCGCGGCCGACGATCACCGGAAGCAACGTGCTCGTCGTCGCCGCGATCAACGAACCGGCCGTCAGGATGACTGCGCAGAGCAGAAGGATCGGCCTGGGGCCGTACATGTCGCCGAGCCGGCCGAACACCGGGGTCGCCACCGACGCGGTGAGCAGCGTCGCGGTGATCACCCATGATGCGTTCGCGGCGTTGGTGTGCAGCAGCGCCGGTAGTTCGGGGATCAGCGGGATCACCAGGGTCTGCATCAGCGACACGCTGATGCCGGCGGCCGCGAGCACGGCGACGACGATCGCCGGGTGACGGGTGCGTGTGCCGTCGACGCCTGAGGTAGCGAGACGGCTGCGCATCTCGGGGATGCTACCGATTAGGTCGGCTATACAAAATTTGCGTGGTCAGCCCGGGTCAGGCGCCTCCGGCCTCATCCGGGCCGCGAATGTGCATTTTGATCCGCGCACCGCGGCGTGTTGCGGATGAAACCGCACGCTCGCACGTCCGTCCCGACCCCTTCAGCCGGCCAGTCCGCGCAGCGCCGGCAGCAGCGCGGTCAACGCCCGGCCGCGATGCGACGCGGCGTCCTTCTCCGCCGGGCTCAGCTCGGCGGCGGTGCGCGTCGAGCCGGCGGGTAGGAACACCGGGTCGTAGCCGAAGCCGCCGTCGCCGCGGGGCTCGCGCGCGATGCTGCCGGGCCAGGTCCCACGTACGACGGTCTCCCCCGCGGCGTGCACCAGCGCGCACGCCGATACGAACGCCGCACCGCGCCGCCCGTCGGGCACGTCGCGCAACTGCGCCAGCAGCAACGCGGTGTTGGCTCGGTCCTTTTCGGCGGCATCGCCGGCCGCGCCCGACCACCGCGCCGACAGCACCCCCGGCATCCCGTTCAACGCGTCGACTTCCAGCCCGGAGTCATCGGCGACCGTGGCCAGCCCGGTGGCCCGAAAAGCGTCGCGCGCCTTGGCCAGTGCATTCTCTTCGAACGTCGCGCCGGTCTCCGGCGCCTCGTCGAAGGGCGCCACGTCGTCCAGGGACAGCAAGGTCAACCCGGACACCCCGGCGGCGTCGAGCACCCGGTGCAGTTCGGCCAGCTTCTTGCGGTTGCGGCTGGCCACCAGCAGCGAGGTCAGCTTCCGAACGCCTTCTTCGGCGGCTCCGCAGCTTCGGGCAGCTCCCCCGGATAAGGCAATTCCAGTGCTTGGCGCTGGATTTCAAAGATCTGCTCGCAGGCCGCCATCGCGGCGTCGAGCATCTTGTCCAGCGTCGAGCGTGGGAACGTCGCGCCTTCGCCGGTGCCCTGGATCTCCACGAGCGTTCCGGTGTCGGTGGCGACGACGTTCATGTCGACCTCGGCGCGGGAGTCCTCGGTGTAGGGCAGGTCGACGCGGATGCGACCGTCGACGACGCCGACGCTGACCGCCGCGATCGCGCACGACAGCGGCCGCGGGTCCGACAGCTTGCCGGCCGCCGACAGGTAGGTCACCGCATCGGCCAGCGCCACGTAGGCGCCGGTGATCGCGGCGGTTCGGGTGCCGCCGTCGGCCTGCAGGACGTCGCAGTCGATCGCGATGGTGTTCTCCCCCAGCGCACCCAGGTCGATGCACGCGCGAAGCGACCGGCCGACCAGCCGGCTGATCTCCTGCGTGCGTCCGCCGACGCGGCCCTTGACCGATTCGCGGTCGGAACGTTCGTGGGTGGCGGCGGGCAGCATCGCGTATTCGGCGGTCAGCCAGCCCTGCCCGGTGCCCTTACGCCAGCGCGGCACACCTTCGTTGACGCTGGCGGTGCACATGACGCGGGTTTCGCCGAACTCCACCAGCACCGACCCGGCGGGATGGGTGGTGAAGCCGCGGGTGATGCGCACCGGGCGCAGTTCGTCGTCGCGTCGGCCGTCTTCTCGTGTGGACACGGGCCAACCCTATCGGGTGCCCCCGTCATCGCCGAGAGCGACGTTTTGTCGCGTTCTTCTCGCACTTTCGCGCCCGTTCGTCCCTTCGGGCGAGAAAAACAGGCTCACTTGCGGGGGACGTCGAACGCCTCCCCGCACACCACCGCGTGCACCGGGCCATTGAACTCCGCCTTCGCCTCGCTGATGACGTCCTCGCGCGACGTCCACGGCGGGATATGAGTCAACAACAGCTCGCCGACGCCGGCCTCGGCGGCCGCGCGCCCGGCGTCGGTGCCCGACAGATGCAGGTTGGGTGGGCGGTCCGGGGAATGCGTCCACGACGCCTCGCACAGGAACACATCGGCGTCGCGGGCCAACTCGATCAGCGCGTCGCAGTAGCCGGTGTCCCCGCTGTAGACGAACGTCGCACCGGACGGGTTGGTGAAGCGCAGACCGTAGGACTCGGTCGGGTGGCAGACCAGCTTGGGCACCACGGTCAGCGAGCCGATCGTCACCGGCTGATCGTGCATCCAGTGGCGCACCTCGAAGACATCGGAGAAGTCGTCGATCTCACCGCCCTCCGGCGAGGACGCCGCGCCCAACCGCGCCCACGTGTTCGCCGGCCCGTACAGCACGCCACGCTCCTGGGCCGGGGCCGGGTGGTAGCGCCGCCAGACGAACAACCCGGGAAGGTCAAGGCAGTGGTCGGCGTGCAGATGCGACAGCAGCACGTGCACATCGTTGGGATCGGCGTAACGCTGCAGCGCACCCAGCACACCGCCGCCGAAATCGACGATCAGCGGCGGGGTATCCGGAGCCGTGACCAAGTAACCAGACGCGGGCGAATCAGGTCCGACGACACTGCCGGAGCAACCGAGTACGGTGATTCGCACGTCTTCTAGCTTGCCATGCCCGTCACGCAATTGACGAAGACATCGCCTGTTTGCGGTTCTTTCTTGCGGTAGATCACTTGGCGGCGCCGACGTGACGTTGAACAGGTCGAACACCGTCCAGTGACGGACCGAGGAACCGGGCGGCAAGTGCGGTGAACGACTCGGGATCACCGGTCGCCTCGAAGATCCGCTGCGCACCCCGGCCGTCCGGATGCTCGCGGTGAGGACGCAGCAAATCCAGTTCGGTGAGCACCCGCAGCAGGTCCTTGGCGGTCTCCTCCGCGCTGGACACCAGCGTCACATGCTCGCCCATCGCCAGCTGGATCAGCCCCGACAGCATCGGATAGTGGGTGCAGCCCAGCACCAAGGTGTCGACCTCGGCGCGTTGCAGCGGCTCGAGGTAACCCTCGGCCAGACCTAATACCTGGCGCCCACTGGTCACGCCCCGCTCGACGAAGTCGACGAACCGCGGACACGCCACCGCGGTCACCTCGGTGTCGCGTGCGGCGCCGAAGGCGTCCTGGTAGGCCCCCGACGCGATGGTCGCCTCGGTGCCGATGACCCCGATGCGGCCGTTGCGGGTCGCGGCGACCGCGCGGCGCACCGCGGGCAGGATCACCTCGACGACGGGCACCGGCGCGTAGCGTTCCCTGGCGTCGCGCAGGCACGCCGCCGACGCGGAGTTGCAGGCGATCACCAACGCCTTCACACCGCGCGCCACCAGGTCGTCGCCGATCGCCAGCGCGTGCGCGCGGATCCGGGGAATGGTCAGCGGCCCGTACGGTCCGTTGGCGGTGTCGCCGACGTAGACGACGTCCTCGTCGGGCAGCTGGTCGATGATCGCGCGGGCCACCGTCAGCCCGCCGACCCCCGAATCGAAGATGCCGACGGGCAGGGCCGCGTCCGCCGAAGGTCCGGTCACGTCAGCCGCGGCGGCTCGACCGGCCGCCGCAGCGCCCGCGCCTTGCGTTCGGGCCCGGACAGCACGTAGGCGGCGATAACGCCGGCGACGGCCCCGCTCAGGTGGCCCTGCCAGGAGACGCCCGGGGTGCCGGGCAGCACGCCGAGCAAAATGCTGCCGTAGAGCAGCAACACGACGACGCCGATGACGATCTCCCAGATCTTGCGGGTGAAGAAGCCGAACACGATCAGAAAAGCGAGCCAGCCGAAGATCAGCCCCGACGCGCCGATGTGGTTGGTCTCGCAGCGCACGTACGGGCAGTAGGTGCCGACGTTGCCGATCAACCAGGTGCCGAAGCCGCCGAGAATCCACACGATCGCGGTGGCGAAAATGAACCGTGACATCCCCGCCAGCGTCATCAGGAATCCAAGGACCAGCGCAGGAATGGAGTTGGCGATCAGGTGATCCCAGTCCGAATGCAGCAGCGGGGCGAACAGGATGCCCACCAGGCCGTCGCCTTCCAGCGGCCGGATGCCGTTGTCGTCCAGGCGATGTCCGGTCAGCGAGTCCCACAGCTCGATCAGCCACAGCAGCACCACGAAGCTGACGATGGTCAGGCCGCCGACCAGCCAGGCGGGGCGCTTCTTGGGCTGCGGGGGTCCGGGCGCGCCGGGGTATCCGCCCGTGCCTGTCATGCCCACAGCTGTCCTTCCAACGCGTCTTCGGCCTCATCCAGGCTACCGGCGTAGGCACCGGTCGACAGATACTTCCAACCCGCGTCGGCGACCACGAACGCGATGTCGGCGCGCTGACCTGACTTGACCGCCTTGGCCGCCATGCCCAGCGCGGCGTGCAGCACCGCGCCGGTCGAGATGCCGGCGAAGATTCCCTCGACCTGCACCAGTTCGCGGGTGCGCTTGACGGCGTCATAGGAGCCGACGGAGAAGCGGGTGGTCAGCACGTCGGGGTCGTAGAGCTCGGGGACGAACCCCTCGTCGATGTTGCGCAGCGCGTACACCCCCTCGCCGTAGCGGGGTTCGGCGGCCACGATCTGCACGCCGGGCACCTGCTCACGCAGATAGCGCCCGGTGCCCATCAGCGTGCCCGTGGTGCCGAGGCCCGCGACGAAGTGGGTGATCTCGGGCAGGTCGGCCAACAGCTCGGGCGCGGTGCCCTCATAGTGCGACAGGGTGTTGGAGGCATTGCCGTACTGGTAGAGCATCACCCACGACGGGTTCTGTCGGGCAAGCTCTTTCGCGTGCGCCACCGCGGTGTTGGAGCCGCCTTCGGCCGGGGAGAAGATGATCTGCGCGCCGTAGAGCTCGAGCAGCTGACGGCGTTCGATCGAGGTGTTCTCGGGCATCACGCAGATCATTCGGTAGCCCTTGAGCAGCGCGGCCATCGCCAACGAAATCCCGGTGTTGCCGCTGGTGGGCTCCAGGATCGTGGCGCCGGGCCGCAGCAGGCCGCCGCGTTCGGCGTCTTCGATCATCCGCAGCGCGGGGCGGTCCTTGATGGAGCCGGTGGGGTTGCGGTCCTCGAGCTTGGCCCACAGCCGCACGTGCGGTGCGCCGTCGGGCTCGTCGTCCCAGCGCGGCGACAGCCGGCGCAGCCCGACCAGCGGGGTGTCACCGAGCGCGTCGAGCAGCGACTCGTAACGGGTCATCGGACGCCCACTGCGCCCCCTGCGACGGCGGGAAGGATAGTCACCGAGTCGCCGTCGGAGATCGAGGTGTCCAGCCCGCCGGAGAACCGCACGTCCTCGTCGTTGACGTAGATGTTGACGAAGCGGTGCAGTTTGCCCGGGTTGTTGGAGTCGACCAGCCGCTCGGCGATGCCGGAGTAGTTCGCCTCGAGGTCGCTGATGACGGCGGCCAGGGTGTCACCGGATGCGGTCACCCGCTTTTCGCCGCCGGTGTGGGGGCGAAGGATGGTCGGGATCGAGACGTTCACGCTCATGGTTTCTCCTCGTACTGCTCGACGATCTTGACGGGTTCCTCGGTGACGACGCCGTCGACGATGCGGTAGCTGCGCAGTTCGTGCGCGTCGGGGTCACGGGTCGACACCAGCACGTAGTGCGCGTCGGGTTCCTGGGCCAGCGAGATGTCGGTGCGACTGGGATAGGCCTCGGTGGCGGTGTGGGAGTGATAGATGACGATCGGGGCCTCGTCGGCCTCTTCCATCGCGCGGTGGACGCGCAACTGCTCCATCGAGTCGAAGCGGTAGAACGTCGGCGAGCGTTCGGCGTTGACCATCGCGATGAACCGCTCGGGACGATCGGAACCTTCCGGTCCGGCGATGATCCCGCACGCCTCGTCGGGGTGGTCGGCGCGGGCATGCGCGACCATGGCGTCGACCAGGTCGGCGCGGATCACCAGCACTGCCGTTCCCTTTCTGCGGGCCCTGTTCGTGGGCGGGTCACCGGAACGCTCCGGGCAACATGTCCCGGTACGTCGGTATTCCGGCCACCGACTCCGCCGCGAGCACACCCGCCAGCACCGCGCGGGCCAGACAGTCCGCGGCGGCCGCCCCGATCGCGGTGATCAGCGGCGTCTCCGGCGACATCGATGCCGGGGTGGTGGGATCCAGCGGTACCTCGACGGCACCGGTGGCCAGTGCAAACACCGTATCGCCATCGAGCGGGGTGTGACACGGGCGGATGGTGCGGGCCAGGCCGTCGTGCGCGGCGACCGCGACGCGCCGGCACCCCGCCTTGCTCAGGACCGCGTCGGTGGCGACGACGGCGATCGTGGTGTTGAGCGGGCTGAACTCCTGGTGCCGGCCGGCGTAGGCGGCGATCTGGTCGGCCGGCGGCGCCACCAAACCGAATTCGTCGATCTGGTCGGCCAGCCACGGCAACCCGGTCGCCGGGTCGACCACGTCACCGGCGGAGTTGACGATCACCACCGCCCCGACGGTCACGCCGGACTCCAGCGTCGTCGACGCCGTACCGACGCCGCCCTTGAGCACACCGGCGCGCGCTCCGGTGCCCGCGCCGACGGTGCCGAGCACGACCTCGGTGCCTGCGCTCTGGGCCGCGGTGTAGCCGAACTCCGGCGTCGGCCGGCACGCCCAACCGCCGACGGGCAGGTCGAAGACCACCGCGGCGGGCACGATCGGCACCACCCCGCCCTCCATCGCCACCCCGCGGCCCTGTTCCTCCAGGAACCGCATCACGCCGTCGGCGCTGGCCAGTCCGAACGCGCTGCCGCCCGACAGCACCACGGCGTCGACGTGGCGCACCGAGTTGCTCGGGTCGAGCAGGTCGGTCTCGCGGGTACCGGGGGCACCGCCGCGCCCGTCGACGGCGCCGACGGTGCCCGGCGGTGCGAGCACCACCGTGGTGCCGCTGGCCCATCCGGACCCGAGCGTGGCGTCGGCGTCGATCTGATGGTGCTGCCCGACGAGGATGCCTGCGACGTCGGTGATCGAACCCGTCACTGTTCTCTCTTTCCGCGAATGGCGCTCATCAACGCGACTTGCCCATGAGCCCGAGGACCAGATATTCCTGCAGCACGGTCAGCCACTGGTACACGTCGAGGTGCCCTGCCATCGGATGGTCGTCGGGCAGCGCGTCGGGTCCGCCCGACGCGACCCCGAGCATCGTGCCCAGTGCCAGCCGCATGTCGTTGACCGCGGCGACCCACGCCTGCGCGTCGTCCTCGGTCAGCTCGAGCTTGCCGCCCGCCTGCGGAACAGTGTCCAGAAGTTGCTGTGCGGCTTGACGTTTCGCGTCGATGATCTCGGGCTCGTGCAGGCTGCGCAACGCGCTGTTGAGGGATTCGGCCGTCCCCGAACCGGCGGGATGGTCGGTCTGGGACCGGTAGAAGTCGGGCAGCAGGCGTTTCATCGTTTCGTCCTGCGGCGGGGTGGAGTTTCCGGTGCGGATACCGGTGATCTGCTCCAATTCATCTGCGGGAGCGGTGGATTGGCGCTCTTCGAGCATGCCGATCATCGAGGTGGCCAGGCTGTGCAGCAACGCGGCCTCATGCGCGGCCAACGCCGAGCGGAACCGCGGGCCGTCGGGAGTCTCGACCCGCTTCCATTTACGCACTGTTCTGTCAGCGGTCCTGTTGCATGGTCGCCCACAAGCCGGCGGCATGGAGTTTGGAGACGTCGACCTCCATCGACTCACGGCTGCCCGCCGACACCACGGCCTTACCTTCGTTGTGCACCTGCAGCATGAGTTTGGTCGCGTGCGGCTCGCTGTAGCCGAACAGCTTCTGGAGAACGTACGTCACATAAGTCATCAGGTTGACCGGGTCGTCCCAGACGATCGTCACCCAAGGGACGTCGGCCGCCTCGTGCGTGGCGACGTCACGCTCCTCGCGGGTTCCCGGTCGAGCCTTGGCCGGCGTAACCATGTTCTTCAGGATAGCCGGGGCATATCGAGGGCCTTTAACTACTACGGTTGCGGTGTGACCCGGCCGGCTGTGGCGTTGTTGACCGACAAGTACGAGCTGACGATGCTCGCGGCCGCCCTGCGCGACGGCACCGCGCACCGCCGCACGACGTTCGAGCTGTTCGCGCGTCGCCTGCCCGAGGGCCGCCGCTACGGCGTGGTCGCAGGCACGGCCCGGTTGGTGCAGGCGTTGGCGCAGTTCAGGTTCGACGACGACGCGCTCGCCGCGCTTTCGGACTTCTGTGACCCCGAGACGCTGGCCTACCTGGCCGACTACCGGTTCAGCGGCGATATCGACGGGTACGGCGAGGGCGAGCTGTACTTCCCGGGTTCGCCGGTGCTCTCGGTGCACGGCACGTTCGGCGAGTGCGTCGTCCTGGAAACCCTGGCGCTGTCGATCTTCAACCACGACAGCGCAATCGCGTCGGCGGCCGCACGCATGGTGTCGGCGGCCGAGGGCCGTTCCCTGATCGAGATGGGCTCACGGCGCACGCATGAGCAAGCCGCCGTCGCCGCCGCGCGGGCGGCCTACCTCGCCGGGTTCACCGCGTCGTCGAACCTGGAGGCGCAGCGCGTCTACGGGGTCCCCGCCGCGGGCACCAGCGCGCACGCGTTCACGTTGCTGTACACGGAAGCCGCCGGGCCTGGTGATGAGCCTCTCGGGCGAAGAACGTCCAAATGGGAGAAGGCGGCGTTTGCGGCGCAGGTCGAGGCGCTCGGGGTGGGCACCACGCTTTTGGTCGACACCTACGACATCACCGCCGGGGTGGCCAACGCCGTCGAGGTGGCCGGCCCCGAACTCGGTGCGGTCCGCATCGACTCCGGCGACCTCGGGGTGCTGGCGCGTCAGGTCCGCGAGCAACTTGACGAACTCGGCGCGCACCGGACCCGCATCGTGGTCTCCGGCGATCTCGACGAGTTCGGTATCGCCGCGCTGCGCGCCGAACCCGTCGACATGTTCGGCGTCGGCACCTCGCTGGTGACCGGGTCGGGCGCGCCGACCGCAGGCATGGTGTACAAGCTCGTCGAGGTCGACGGCATGCCGGTGGAGAAGCGCAGCAGCCACAAGGAATCCCACGGCGGACGCAAACAGGCGACGCGGCTGGCCAAGACCACCGGCACCGTCGTCGAGGAGGTCGTGCACCTGTACGGACAGCCGCCCGCAGACGAGCGGGGGCTGGTCGTGCGGTCGCTCACCGAGGCGCTGGTGCGCGACGGCGAACCGGTCGGCGACCTCGCGCTGGCGACGGCGCGCGAGCGGGTCCGCGGCGGCCTGGAAAGCTTGCCGTGGCACGGTCTGGCGCTGTCCCGCGGCGAACCGGCGATCCCGACCCGCATGGTTCCGCGCACAACTTAGGAGGCACCACGGCAGACGTCACCGACCTGCTGGCCGCGGCCGTGTCCTCGTTGGGCGGCAGCCAGCGCAGCGGTCAGATCGAGATGGCCGAGGCGGTGGCGCGCGCCTTCGAAACCGGTGAGCATCTGGCGGTGCAGGCCGGAACGGGCACCGGCAAATCGTTGGCCTATCTGGTGCCCGCGATCGCGCGTGCCCTCGAGATCGAGGAACCGGTCGTGGTGTCGACGGCGACCATCGCGCTGCAACGCCAACTGGTGGACCGCGACCTGCCCCGGCTGGCGCAGTCGCTGGCCGACGCGCTGCCACGGGCCCCGGAGTTCGCGTTGCTGAAGGGCCGGGGAAACTACCTGTGCCTGAACAAGATTCACAACGGGTCGGCTGCGGCCGAACCCGAAGACCGGCCGCAGGAGGAGCTGTTCGAGCCGATGGCCGCCAGCGCTATGGGCCGCGATGTGCAGCGGCTCATCGCGTGGTCGTCGAACACCGACACCGGTGATCGCGACGAGCTGGCCCCGGGGGTTCCGGACCGGTCGTGGTCGCAGGTCAGCGTTTCGGCGCGGGAGTGCATCGGGGTGTCGCGGTGTCCGTTCGGCACCGACTGCTTTTCCGAGCGGGCGCGCGCCAAGGCCGGACACGCCGATGTCGTCGTCACCAACCACGCGCTGCTGGCCATCGATGCGATCTCCGATGCGGCCGTGCTGCCCGAGCACCGCCTGCTCGTCGTCGACGAGGCACACGAACTGGTCGACCGGGTGACGTCGGTGGCCACCGGTGAATTGTCGGCGACGTCGCTCGGGGTGGCGCAGCGCCGCGCGGCGCGCCTCGTCGACGCCGAACTCACCCAACGGCTGGAGGCGGCGACCGCGACGATCTCGTCGGCGATCCACGACGCCACGCCCGGGCGCATCGACACGCTCGACGACGAGTTGGCGACCTATCTGACCGCGCTGCGCGACGCCGCCCACGGCGTGCGTGCGGCGATCGACACCAGCCCGGCCGACCCGAAGGCCGCGTCGGCGCGCGCGGAGGCGGTCACCGCGCTGACCGACGTCGCCGACACCGCGTCGCGCATCCTCGACTCGTTCGTGCCGGCCATCCCCGACCGCACCGACGTGGTGTGGCTGGCCCACGAGGACAACCGCGGCAACGTGCGCGCGGTGCTGCGGGTGGCGCCGCTGTCGGTGGCAGGGTTGTTGCGCGGCAGGCTTTTCGAGCACTCGACGACCGTGTTGACGTCGGCGACGCTGACGATCGGCGGCACGTTCGACGCGATGGCCGCGGCCTGGGGGCTCGGCGAGGACACCAAGTGGCGCGGGATCGACGTCGGCTCGCCGTTCGAGCACGCCAAGTCGGGCATCCTCTACGTCGCCGCGCACCTGCCGCCGCCGGGGCACCGCGGCAGCGGGGCCGGAGCCGCGGAGTCGGCGACATTCACCAACGCCGAGCAACTCGACGAGATCGCGGCGCTGGTGACCGCGGCCGGCGGGCGCACGCTGGGGTTGTTCTCGTCGATGCGGGCAGCCAAGGCCGCCGCCGAGATCATGCGCGAGCGCCTCGACACCCCGGTGCTGTGCCAGGGTGAGGACACCACGTCGGCGCTGGTGAAGCGGTTCGCCGAGGATCCCGAGACATCGCTGTTCGGCACGTTGTCGCTGTGGCAGGGCGTCGACGTGCCGGGCCCGTCGCTGTCGCTGGTGCTCATCGACCGGATCCCGTTTCCGCGGCCCGACGATCCGTTGCTCACCGCGCGCCAGCGTGCGGTGGCCGCCCGCGGCGGCAACGGGTTCATGGCCATCGCCGCCAGCCACGCCGCGTTGCTGTTGGCCCAGGGCGCGGGCCGGCTGCTGCGCACCGTGGAGGACCGCGGCGTCGTCGCGGTGCTCGACTCGCGGATGGCCACCGCCCGCTACAGCGGCTACCTGCGCGCGTCGCTGCCGCCGTTCTGGGCGACGACCGATCCGACCCGGGTACGCCAGGCGCTGCAACGGTTGCGCGGCGCCTGACCCCTCTCGCGCCGAGATCGACGTATCGCGAAATTCACTCGCACTTTCGCGCCCAAATGTCCCTTCGGGCGGATTCGAGGTATTAGGTATATCGGCATGGGCCGAGGACACCTGGCACGCGCCGTGGTCGCGGCATCTTCGGCGCTGCTGGTCGCGGCATGTACGGCGACCTTGCAGGGCCAACCCGTCTCGGTGTTCGCCGATCCGTTCCGCGTCGCGGGTATGCCGGCGACCGACGGGCCGACCGGGCTGCGGCCCGACGCCGCCGAACCGACCCGCAAGGTCCAGGGCACCGACGGCGGCGACGTCGACGAGCTGGCCCGCCAGGCCGTCAGCGACATCGAGGAGTTCTGGTCCGCCGCCTACCGCGAGCCGCTCGGCGGCGCGTTCCGCCGGGTGAAGGCGCTGATCTCCTGGGACGCCAACGGATTTGACAGCATCGAGTTCTGCGGCGGCGACACCTACGGCCTGGTCAACGCCGGCTTCTGCCACGACGACCGGACCATCGGCTGGGACCGCGGTGAACTGCTGCCCGACCTACAGCACGCCTACGGCGACATGGGCGTCACGATGACCCTCGCCCACGAGTACGGCCACGCCGTGCAGCGGCAGGCGGAGTTGGTCGACGACACCACCCCCACCCTGGTCGCCGAACAGCAGGCCGACTGCCTGGCCGGGGTCTACATGCGCTGGGTGGCCGAGGACCACTCGCCGCGGTTCACCCTGTCCACCGGCGAGGGCCTCAACAATGTGCTGGCCGCGGTGATCGCGTTCCGCGACCCGCTGATGAGCGAGACCGACGCCGAGGCAGGCGTCGACGAGCACGGCTCGGCGTTCGAACGGCTCTCGGCGTTCCAGTTCGGCTTCACCGACGGCGCGGCCGCATGCGCCTCGATCGACATGCGCGAGATCGGCCAGCGCCGAGGCGATCTGCCGGTGCTACTCGACGAGAACGAGACCGGTGAGTGGGAAGTCAGCGAGACCTCGGTGCGTGCGATCATCGACGCGCTGAACATTCTCTTCGAGCCCGCCGACCCGCCGCGGCTGAGCTTTGCGGTCGCCGACTGTCCCGGCACCCGGCCGAGCCCGCCGGTGGCGTACTGCCCGAGCACCAACACCATCGCCGTCGACCTCGACGAGCTGGCGCGGATGGGCACGATAGACGTCACCAGCGGCGGCGACGGGTTGGCCACCGGCGACAACACCGCCTACTCGGTGCTGGTGTCGCGCTACATGCAGGCGATCCAGCACCAGCACGGCGGCGTCGCGCTCGACGACGCCGAGGCCGCGCTGCGCACCGCCTGTCTGACCGGTGTGGCCACCACGATGCTGTCGAATTCGGTCACCACCCCCGACGGCAACACCGTCGCGCTGACCGCGGGCGACGTCGACGAGGCGGTGTCAGGCATCCTCACCAACGGCTTGGTCGCCAGCGACGTCAACGGTGAGTCGGTGCCGTCCGGGTTTTCCCGGATCGACGCGTTCCGCGTCGGGGTACTCGGCGATCAGGACCGCTGCTTCAAACGCTTCTCATGACGGTTGGCTTTGCCCGCGAGCAGACGCGGAATGCCCCCGATTCCTGCCCAACGGGGCCCTTTGCGTCTGCTCGCGCGGCTGAATCTCTAGATGTGTTTGGTCACGCCGTACCAAGCGACGATCGCCTCCGACATCTCGGTGGAGCGCGTCAAGAACGCATACGAGCGGATGAACGACTCGCCTACGCAGCCGTCGATCTTGACGCGGAAGTCGCTCACCATCACCCACGGCTCGGCGCCGGTGAACTCCTTTTTGGTCACCGGAACCACGTTGATCAGACCGGGTTTGAGGCCGACGGTGATACCGCCGCCGATATTGCCGCCGACGCTGGGCAGGACCCCGAGCTCCAGCGGTCCGGCGGCGTCGATACCCAGGATGCCCAGCGACGGGTTGATGCCCGCGGTGCCGGTCAGTGAGACGCCGTTGGACGTGCTCATGTCGATGCCGCAGCCGATCTCGTAGCCGACCTCGAGGGTGCCCTGCGGCGTGCTGCCGTCGTCGGGACCGCTCAGCTTGCCGGTGTAGGTGCCGCCGACCACGTACTCGCGCGACGACAGCGCCGTCGTCAACGGAGGAATCGGGGCCTGGGTCTCATCTTTGGCGCCCAGTTCCAGACGCCAACCGTCGGGGGCTTCTTTCACCACCGGCGGCGTGGACGCGACCGCACCGTCGTCGGGCGGCGGTGGCGCGTCAGGCCCGAGTGCGCCCTCTGGCGGCGGTGCGGCGGGGGCCACGTCGACGACGGGCTCGATCGCCGGTTCGGCCGACGCCGTGGCAGCCGCCAGCCCTCCGAGCAGCCCGCTGATCGCCAGGAAGGTGATGGCACCCCGCAACCCATGTCCAACCGTCACTGCTGAAGTCCTTCGCCACGCGTCGCGGTAATTGACGCACTGGAGGGCAACCTACCTGGGCCGCCGCGGCTGCTGTACGGGTGTCCGGATAACGGCGCGGCATCGGTCTCAGGTCGGCATCCGCAACACGTACCCGGCCTCCAGCGCGATCCAGGGTGCGCCGTCGGGGCCGATCGCCAGCCCGTGTGGCTCGCTGCCCTGCGGGAGGTCGATGACGACGATCTCGCCGTCGCCGCTGACCCTGGCGATCTGATGCGACCCCCGCAGGCTCACCCACACGCCGTCGTCGGGATCGGCCACCACCGCATGCGGTTTACCGGGAAGGTCGATCTCCTGGACCGCGTCGTCAAGCGGGATGCGGCCGAGTTTCTCGGCGCGGATCTCGGTGAACCACACGGCGTCATCGTGGGTTGCGGCAATTCCCACCGGACCCGCCGCGGCAGAGGGCAGTTCGCGTACGGTCAGGCCGTCATGCGGCGACAGCCGACCGATCGCGTTGGCCTGGTTGAGGGTGAACCACAACGCGCTGTCGGGTCCGGTCGTGATCATCGCCGGCGCGCCGCCGACCGCATGCCAATCGGTCACCTGCCCGTCGACCGAAATCCAGCCGACCTCACCGGAGGTCATCGCAGTGAACCACAGCGCTTCGTCGGGACCCGCGGTGATGCCGTACGGGCCGCGGCCCTCGCCGAGCGCAAACGCGCTCAACTCCCCCGCCGTGGTGATCCGGCCGATGTGGTCGTCGCCGGCGCGGGTGAACCACAACGCGCCGTCGGGGCCCGAGGTGATGAGCGACGGGCGACTCTGTACGTCGACGGGGAACACCGTGACCTCACCTGTGGTGGTCACCCGCGCGATCGCGCCCGCGTGCACCAGCGTCACCCACAGCGCACCGTCGGCGCCGAGAGCCAGTGCATAGGGCCCGCCGTCGAGCGGGACCTTCAGCGCGCCCGTCACGCGGAGGTGACGAGGCCGAGTTCGTTGTCGCCGGCCAGCAGCGGGTGGTGGGGCAACACCCGCACCGTGTATCCGACCGGACCGGCGACCGGCAGCGGCGTCGTCGTCGAAAAGACCGCGTTGCCACCGTCGGCCGTGCCGGTGTGCTGCATCGGCACTGTCACCGGATCCACCAGGGTGTTGCTGGCATCGACGCGACCCAGCACCGCCTGCACGGTCACCTCATCGGGTCGCAGGTCGGCGAGTTGCACCTTTGCGGTCAACGTGAGCTCAGACCCGAGCAGCGGGGTGTCGGGCAGCCCGGAGCTGTCGACATCGGTGATCTGGATTTTCGGCCAGGCGTCCTGGGCGCGCCGCCGGTAGTCCGCCAGGTCGCAGGCCGCACCGAACGGTTCACCGTTGGAGTTGGGTTGCACTGTCTTACGCAAGGATTGGGCTGCCGGCGCGTAATACTTCTCGGTGTAGTCGCGAACCATGCGCGACGCCAACACCTTCGGTCCGAGCGCGATCAGCGTGTGGCGCACCATCTCCACCCACCGCATCGGGACGTTGTGCTCGTTGCGGTCGTAGAACTTCGGCGCCACCGCATTCTCGAGCAGATCGTAGAGCGCGGCCGCCTCGAGGTCGTCGCGTCGCTCTTCGTCGGCGAGGCCGTTGGCAGTCGGGATCTCCCAACCGTTTTCGCCGTCGTACCACTCGTCCCACCAGCCGTCGCGGATCGACAGGTTCAGCCCACCGTTGAGCGCGCTCTTCATTCCCGAGGTGCCGCACGCCTCCAGCGGTCGCAGCGGATTGTTCAGCCACACATCGCATCCCCAGTAAAGCTGGCGGGCCATCGACATGTCGTAGTCGGGCAGAAACGCGATGCGGTGCCGCACCTCGGGCCGGTCGGCGAATTTGACCACCTGCTGGATCAGCGCCTTACCGCCCTCGTCGGCTGGGTGCGACTTGCCCGCCACGATCAGCTGGATCGGGCGCTGCTCGTCGAGCAGCAACCGCTCCAGGCGTTCGGGGTCGCGCAGCATCAGCGTCAGCCGCTTATACGTGGGAACCCGCCGGGCGAACCCGATGGTCAGCACTTCGGGGTCGAACGCCGTTGCGATCCAACCGAGTTCGGCATCGGCCGCACCGCGTTCGGCCCACGACCGACGCAGCCGCACCCGCACGTCCTCGACCAGCTGGTTGCGCAGTTGCGAGCGGATCCACCACATATGCCCGGGATCGACCTGATGCAGCCGCTCCCACACCTCGGGCTCCCACACCGCGGGCTCACCACGCGAGCCGGCGCCGATCAGTTCGCGACCCAACTCCAGCCACTGAGGCGCCGCCCACGTCGGGGCGTGCACGCCGTTGGTGATCGAGCCGATCGGCACCTCGGCAGGGTCGAACCCCGGCCACAGCGCGTTGAACATGTGGCGGCTGACCTTGCCGTGCAGCAGCGATACGCCGTTGGCCCGCTGGGCCAGCCGCAGACCCATGTGGGCCATGTTGAACTTCGCCGGGTCCTCCTCGGTGCCGAACGCGACGATGCGGTCCAGCGGGACTCCGGGCAGCAGCCGCGAGGGCGGCCCACTGGCCGGCTGCCCGTCGTGCGCGGGCGCATCGGCGCCACCGCCGAAGTAGCGCCTGACCATTTCCACCGGGAACCGGTCGATGCCCGCGGGCACCGGTGTGTGGGTGGTGAACACCGTCGACGAACGCACCACCGTCAACGCGGTGTCGAAGTCCAGCCCGGCGTCGATCAGCTCGCGGATCCGCTCAGCGCCGAGAAACCCAGCATGTCCCTCGTTCATGTGGAACACCTCGGGGGCGGGACGACCCTCCAGCTCGATGAACGCCCGGATCGCCCGCACTCCGCCGATGCCGGCCAGAATCTCCTGCTTGATGCGGTGTTCCTGGTCTCCGCCATAGAGCCGGTCGGTCACCGCGCGCAATCCGTGTTCGTTGGCCGGGATGTCGGAATCCAAGAGCAGCAACGGAATCCGGCCAACCTGAGCGACCCAGACCCGGGCGCGCAGCTGGGCGTCTTCGGGCATCGCCAGCTCCACGAGCACGGGCTTGCCGCTGCGGTCGGTCAGCTGTCGAAGCGGAAGGCCCTGCGGGTCCAGCGACGGATAGCTCTCGTGCTGCCAGCCGTCGGCGGTCAACGACTGCCGGAAGTAGCCCGAGCGGTACAACAGCCCCACCGCGATCAGCGGAAGGCCCAGATCGGAGGCCGACTTGAGATGGTCCCCGGCCAGGATGCCCAGGCCGCCGGAGTAGTTCGGCAGCACCTCGGCCACGCCGAACTCCATCGAGAAGTACGCGATGCCGTTGGGCAGTTCGGCGCCGTGTTGGAGCTGCTGCTGGTACCACAGCGGGCGGGTCAGGTAGTCGTCGAGATCGGCGACGAGCCCGTCGAGGCGACCCAGAAACGACTCGTCGACCGCCAGCTCATCGAGTCGCTTCGGGCTCACCTGCCCCAGCAGCGCGACCGGGTCGCAGCCGACCTGCCGCCACAGGTCCTCGTCGATGGTGGCGAACAGGTCCTGCGTGGGTTTGTCCCACGTCCAGCGCAGGTTGATGGACAGCCGTTCGAGCGCGGCCATTCGGTCGGGAAGGTGGGCGCGCACGGTGAACCGTCTCAGGGCTTTCACGCGAGTAGACATTACTGATCTTTCGCAGCGGCGCAGTCTGGAACCCTGCTCGCTTCGGCGCGGGGGGTTGGGCTGCGCATTACGGTGGGTATAGGGCGGCAGAGGGTACTCACGAGGCTGTTACGCACAGGGCCGCGACAACGTTAAGGAGTGGTGGGGTGGCCGGTCGGATCGCAATCGACGACGTCGCACCTGTCATCTCCGGGGGCCGGTACCCGGCCAAGGCCGTCGTCGGCGAAATCGTGCCGGTGACGGCGACGGTGTGGCGCGAGGGCCACGACGCCGTCGCGGCCACGCTGGTCGTGCGCTACCACGGCCGCGGCTACCCGAAGCTGGTCGAGGACCCACCCGGTCTGGTACGCACCGCCGAGGCCGTGCCGATCGAGGACGTCGTCACCCCGGCCTCACGGATCAAACCCCAGCGGCTGCCCATGTCGACGGGTACGACGCCGGACGTGTTGCACGGTCAGTTCACCCCCGACGCGGTCGGTCTGTGGACGTTCCGGGTCGACGGGTGGGGCGACCCCATAGCGACGTGGCGCAAGAACGTGACCGCGAAGCTGGACGCCGGGCAGAGCGAGGCCGAACTGTCCAATGACCTGCTGGTCGGCGCCGCTCTGCTGGAGCGCGCCGCCGCCGGGGTGCCCCGCCAGGACCGGTTTCCGCTGATCGACGCCGCGGCCCGGCTGCGCGAGCCCGGTGACCCGTTCACCCGCGCGGGCGCGGCGCTGTCCCCCGAGGTGGCCGAGTTGCTCTCGCAGTATCCGCTGCGCGAACTGGTAACCCGCGGCGAGCAGTACGGCGTGTGGGTCGACCGCCCGCTGGCAAAATTCAGCGCCTGGTACGAGATCTTTCCGCGGTCGACGGGCGGGTGGGACGCCAGCGGCAACCCCGTACACGGCACGTTCGCCACCGCCACCAAGGCGCTGTCGCGCATCGCGCGGATGGGGTTCGACGTGGTGTATCTGCCGCCGATCCACCCGATCGGCAAGGTGCACCGCAAGGGCCGCAACAACAGCGTCACCGCGGCGCCCAACGACGTCGGCTCACCGTGGGCGATCGGCAGCGACGAGGGCGGCCACGACGCCGTGCACCCGCGGCTGGGCACCATCGAGGATTTCGACGATTTCGTCGCCGCCGCCCGTGACGAGGGTATGGAGGTGGCGCTGGACCTGGCGTTGCAGACCGCGCCCGATCATCCCTGGGCGCGTGAGCATCCCGAGTGGTTCACCGTGTTACCCGACGGGACCATCGCCTACGCGGAGAACCCGCCGAAAAAGTACCAGGACATCTACCCGCTGAACTTCGACAACGATCCCGCCGGGCTGTATCAGGAAGTGCTGCGCGTCGTGCGGTACTGGATTTCACACGGCGTCAAGGTGTTCCGCGTCGACAACCCGCACACCAAGCCGCCGGACTTCTGGGCCTGGCTGATCGGCGAAGTGAAGAACGACGATCCCGACGTGCTGTTTTTGTCCGAGGCCTTCACCCGACCGGCCCGGTTGTACGGGTTGGCCAAACTCGGCTTCACCCAGTCTTATACGTACTTCACCTGGCGCACGGCGAAGTGGGAGCTGACTGAATTCGGCGAGCAGATCGCCGAGCACGCCGACTATGCGCGGCCCAACCTGTTCGTCAACACCCCCGACATCCTGCATGAGAGCCTGCAACACGGCGGGCCCGGCATGTTCGCGATCCGGGCGGTGCTGGCGGCGACGATGAGTTCGTCATGGGGGGTGTATTCGGGCTATGAGCTGTTCGAGCATCGGGCCGTGCGCGAGGGCAGCGAAGAGTATCTGAACTCCGAGAAGTACGAACTTCGGCCGCGTGACTTCGAGGCCGCAGTGGCCGACGGCGAATCGCTGGAGCCGTTTTTGACCCAGCTCAACGAGATTCGTCGCGTCCACCCGGCGCTGCACCAGCTGCGCACCATCAAGTTCCACCACCCCGACAACGATGCGCTGCTGGCGTACAGCAAGTTCGACCCCGCAACCGGTGACCAGGTGCTGGTGGTGGTGACACTCAACCCGTTCGGCGTCGAAGAGACCACCTTGTGGCTCGACATGGCCGCGCTAGGTATGGAACCCTACGACCGGTTCTGGGTGCGCGATGAGATCACCGGCGAGGAATACCAGTGGGGCCAAGCGAATTACGTCCGTATCGATCCGGCCAGGGCCGTGGCGCACGTGCTCAACATGCCACAGGTTGCGCCGGAACACCGACTGAACCTGCTGCGTAGGGAGTGACCAACATGACGCAGACCAACCCACTCACCAGCCCCCATCTGAGGCCACACACCGCCGACCTCAACCGGCTGCTGTCCGGCGACCATCACGATCCGCATTCGGTTCTCGGCGCCCACGAGTACGACGACCACACCGTCATCCGGGCCTACCGGCCGCACGCGCTGGAGGTGGTCGCGCTGATCGGCGGTGAGCGGTACCCGTTCACCCATATCGAGGCCGGATTGTTCGCGGTCGCGCTGCCGTTCACCGACCTGGTCGACTACCGCCTCGAGGTCAGCTACGCCGGCCAGGACGGCAAGACCCACCGCCACACCGTCGCCGACGCCTACCGGTTCCTGCCCACGCTCGGCGAGGTCGACCTGCACCTGTTCGCCGAGGGCCGCCACGAGCGGCTGTGGGAGGTGCTGGGCGCCCACCCGCGCAGCTTCACCACGCCCGACGGTGTGGTCGACGGCGTCTCGTTCGCGGTGTGGGCGCCGAACGCCAAAGGCGTCAGCCTGATTGGCGATTTCAACCACTGGGACGGCACGGAGGCTCAGCTGCGGGTGCTGGGCTCCACCGGTGTGTGGGAGTTGTTCTGGCCCGGTTTCGAAATCGGCGGCCTGTACAAGTTCCGGATCCACGGCGCCGACGGCTCGGTCAGCGACCGCGCCGATCCGATGGCGTTCGCCACGGAGGTGCCGCCGCAGACGGCGTCGAAGGTGACGCACAGCGAGTACCGCTGGCGCGACGATGAATGGATGGATCGGCGGGCCGATCTCAACCCGGTGTTCGAGCCGATGAGCACCTACGAGGTGCACCTCATGTCGTGGCGGCCGGGCCTGAGCTATCGCGAGCTGGCCGAGCAGCTCACGGAATACGTGGTGGCACAAGGCTTCACCCATGTGGAGCTGATGCCGGTGGCCGAACATCCGTTCGGCGGCTCGTGGGGCTACCAGGTGACGTCGTATTACGCGCCGACGTCACGGCTGGGTACCCCCGACGAGTTCCGCTACCTCGTCGACACCCTGCACCAGGCCGGCATCGGCGTGATCATGGACTGGGTGCCCGCCCACTTCCCCAAGGACGCGTGGGCGCTGGGCCGCTTCGACGGGACAGCGCTCTACGAGCATTCCGATCCGCATCGTGGCGAGCAACTCGACTGGGGCACCTACGTATTCGACTTCGGCCGCGCCGAGGTGCGTAACTTCCTGGTCGCTAACGCGCTGTACTGGTGCCAGGAGTTCCACATCGACGGTCTGCGCGTCGACGCGGTCGCCTCCATGCTGTACCTGGACTATTCGCGTCCCGAGGGCGGCTGGACGCCGAACATCTACGGCGGCCGAGAGAACCTCGAAGCCGTGCAGTTCCTGCAGGAGATGAACGCGACCCTGCACAAAGGGGCGCCCGGTATCGTCACCGTCGCCGAGGAGTCGACGTCGTGGCCGGGCGTCACCAGGGCGACAAACCTTGGCGGCCTGGGCTTTTCGATGAAGTGGAACATGGGCTGGATGAACGACACCCTGGAGTTCGTCAAACGCGACCCGATCCACCGCAGCTATCACCACCACGAGATCACGTTCTCGATGCTGTATGCGTTCAGCGAGAACTACGTGCTGCCGGTCAGCCACGACGAGGTGGTGCACGGCAAGGGCACGCTGTGGGGCCGGATGCCCGGCAACGACCACGTCAAGGCGGCCGGGCTGCGCGGCCTGCTGGCCTACCAGTGGGCGCATCCGGGCAAGCAACTGTTGTTCATGGGACAGGATTTCGGCCAGCGCGCCGAGTGGTCGGAGGAACGCGGCGTCGACTGGTATCAGCTCGACGAGAACAGTTACTCGACGGGCATTCAGCGCATGGTGGCAGACATGAACGCCATCTACGGCAGCAGGCGGGCGCTGTGGTCGCGCGACACCAGCCCCGAGGGCTACTCCTGGATCGACGCCAACGACTCGGCCAACAACGTGCTGAGCTTTTTGCGCTACGGCGACGACGGCTCCGTGATGGCGTGCGTCTTCAACTTCTCCGGCGCCGAGCACACCCGCTACCGGCTGGGCCTGCCGCACACGGGCACGTGGCGCGAGGTGCTCAACACCGACGCCGACATCTACAACGGCGCTGGGATCGGCAACTACGGCGCGGTCGAGGCGACCGACGAGCCGTGGCACGGCCGCCCCGCTTCGGCCGTCATGGTGCTACCGCCGCTGGCCGCCCTCTGGTTCGAATACGAGGTCGCCGCGTAGTTCCTGCCGCCGCCCGTCAGTACAGCGCGTTGGCGAGCTTGCGTCGGCCCGCGATCACCTCGGGGTCGGCGGGGTCGAACAGCTCGAACAGCTCGACGAGCCGCGTGCGCACCTTGGCGCGGTCGTCACCGGCGGTGCGCTTGACCAACCCGACCAACCGGTCGAAGGCCGCGCCGACGTTCTGCTGCAGGATCTCGACGTCGGCGGCCGCGAACGCCAACTCGATGTCGTCCGGCTGGGCGTCGGCGGCGACGATCGCGCCGGGGGCACGCGTGGTCGCCCGCTGCAGAAAGCCGATCTGGCGCACCGCGCCCTTGGCCTCGGCATGGCCGGGGTTGGCGTCCAGGATCGCCTGATACGCCTTGCCCGCCGCGTCGAAGTCGCCGGCGTCCAAATGGGCCCGCGCCTGCGCGAGTTCTGGGTCGACCTGTTCGGGTTGGTCGGGATCCTCACCGCCGCCGGGGAGCTTGCCGGCGACCGCGTTCAGCAGTGAATCGATCCACTGCCGCAGTTGCTCGGGCGGTTGCACGCCCTGAAAGCTCGACAGCGGTTGGCCGGCGCCAAACGCCACCACCGTCGGGACGGCCTGCACGCCGAACATCTGCGCCACACGCGGAACCGTGTCGACGTTGACTGTGGCCAGCGCCCACTTACCGCCGTCAGTCGAAGCGAGGTTGGCCAGCGCATCACCCAACTGGATGCTGGCGTCGCTGCGCGGCGACCACAACAGCACGACGACGGGCACCTGCCCGGAGCGGACCAGAACTTCTGCTTCGAGGTTGGCCTCGGTGATCTCTACCCCACCCGATGGGGCCGCCGAACCACCGTCACCCGCGGACGCCCGCTGTTTGAGCGCTGACAGGTCAACCGCACCGGCCATCGAGGCCGCCATTGAAGGTCGAGGACGAGTCACGCTACAAGTTTGTCACGTCGATTCGGGTGCGGTCAGGCCCGGCTGGGCAAGGGGCCGGGCGGCCGCCCCGACGCCGATCCGGCCGGTGCGGTCGGCCCATATGACGAAGATCACACTGCACATCGGCAGAATGCTCGACAGCCCCGCCAGCAACCAGGTGCCGTACGCCCACTTGAACACCAGTCCGGCCAGCACGGCGACCGCAACGAAAGCCACGAAGATCGCCCCGTGCGCCGCGCCGAACACCTTGACCCCGATCTCGGTCCGAGGCGTGCCCAGGTACTTGAAATACATCCCGATCAGCAGTCCGGCCCAGCTGATCGCCTCGAGCAGGGCCACGAAGCGGAACCAACGAGCGACGGACCGAGGATCGAAGGCACGGGTCATGGCCGCCATTGTGCCCGAAACCCGAGCCGATTACTACGCAGCGTCGTAGGCGCTACCCGGCGCGCAGAATCAGCGCGTCGCCCTGGCCGCCGGCCCCGCACAGGGCCGCCACGCCATAGCCGGAACCCCGTCGCGCCAGCTCAAGGGCCGCGTGCAGGGCGATCCGGGCCCCCGACATCCCGATGGGATGGCCGATGGCGATCGCGCCGCCGTTGACGTTGACTTTGTCCAGGTCCACGCCGAGTTCCTTGGCCGAGGCCAACGACACCGCGGAGAACGCCTCGTTGATCTCGATCACATCGAGCTGATCAACGGAGATGCCTTCGCGCGCGATGGCCTTCTTGATGGCGTTGGCCGGCTGTGACTGCAGGGAGGAGTCCGGGCCCGCGACGACGCCGTGCGCGCCGATCTCGACCAGCCAGGTCAAACCCATCTCGACGGCCTTGTCCTTGTTCATCACCACGACTGCGGCGGCGCCGTCGGAGATCTGCGACGCGGACCCGGCGGTGATGGTGCCGTCCTTGCGGAAGGCGGGCTTCAGACCCGCCAGCGACTCGGTAGTGGTGTTGGCCCGGATGCCCTCGTCCTCGGCGAACTCGATCGGGTCACCCTTGCGCTGCGGTATCTGCACCGGCACCACTTCGTCGGCGTAGACGCCGTCTTTCCATGCCGCAGCAGCCCTTTGGTGCGAGCGCGCGGCGAACTCGTCCTGCTCGGCGCGGGTGAACTGGTCGACGTCGTTGCGCTGCTCGGTGAGCGCGCCCATCGGCTGGTCGGTGAACACGTCGTGCAGGCCGTCGTAGGCCAGGTGGTCCAACGCCGTGACGTCGCCGTACTTGTAGCCCGAGCGGCTGTTCATCAACAGATGGGGCGCCTGCGTCATCGACTCCTGTCCCCCGGCGACCACCACGTCGAACTCACCGGCACGGATCAACTGATCGGCCAATGCGATCGCGTCGATTCCGGACAGACACATCTTGTTGATGGTCAGCGAGGGCACGTCCCAGCCGATACCCGCCGCGATCGCGGCCTGGCGGGCCGGCATCTGCCCGGCGCCGGCAGTCAGCACCTGCCCCATGATCACGTACTCGACGGCCGAGGCCGGCACCTTGGCTTTCTCCAGTGCCCCGGCGATCGCGATGCCGCCCAGGTCACTGCCGGAAAAATCCTTGAGCGAACCCATGAGTTTGCCCACCGGAGTACGTGCTCCAGCAACAATCACCGACGTTGTCATTTAAATCCTTTCGGCCATGGGTATACACGTATGTGGCCCATGACACATTCCACAACCAGTTGTCTCAAGGTTACCGTTACGTTATGACCACCGAACAGGTTGATGCCCGTCCGGCCCTCGCGAGCGCGTTGGTCACAGCAATCGACCATGTCGGACTCGCGGTGCCCGATCTGGAGGCAGCGATCAAGTGGTACCACGACCACCTCGGAATGATCGTGCTGCACGAAGAGATCAACGAGGACCAGGGCGTTCGTGAAGCCATGCTGTCCGTGCGCGGCGCACCCGTCGGCAGCGCGCAGATCCAGCTGATGGCTCCGCTCGACGAGACCTCCACCATCGCGAAGTTCCTCGACAAACGCGGCCCCGGTCTTCAGCAACTGGCCTACCGCGTCAGCGACATCGACGCGCTCTCCGAACGGCTGCGCGCCGACGGCGTACGGCTGATCTACGACGCACCGCGGCGCGGCACCGCCAATTCGCGGATCAACTTCATCCACCCCAAGGATGCCGGCGGAGTGCTCATCGAGTTGGTCGAGCCCGCTTCAGACGACTCCGCGCACTAAGACCACTTCCGCGTCGGGCTGCGCGTATTGCGGTGCGTCCAGCACGGCGTGTGCCAGTGTCGACGGTCTTCGACCGCCCCTTCGCCACCGTCGGCCGGAAACACCACTAAATGTGCTGTGCCAGCTTGGATTTCGTGGTCGCACCCCGGGCACCGGTAGGTCTTGGTGGCGCGCGAGGCCGGAACCGGTCGAACGTCGTATTCGTATCCGTCCGGCCCGATCGCGATGCGACGCGGGGCAGGCAACGGCGCCGACGGCGCCGGTCGCCGTCGCGAGGGCCTGCCGCGCCGGGCCATCAGAACAGCCGGAACTCGTTGCTGTCCATACCGCGCATCTGGTCGTAATCCAACGTCACGCAGCGAATTCCGCGGTCAGTGGCCAGTGTGCGCGCCTGCGGTTTGATCTGTTGGGCCGCGAAGATGCCGGCCACCGGCGCCAGCAGCGTGTCCCGGTTCAACAACTCGAGGTAGCGGGTGAGCTGTTCGACGCCGTCGATCTCGCCACGGCGTTTGATCTCTACGGCGACCGAGCCGCCGTTCTCGTCACGGCACAACAGGTCCACCGGCCCGATCGCGGTCATGTACTCCCGGCGCACCAGCGTGTAACCGGGGCCCAGCAGCTCGACGTGTTCGGCCAGCAGTTCCTGCAGGTGCGCCTCCACCCCGTCCTTCACCAGCCCCGGGTCCACCCCGAGTTCGTGGCTGGAGTCGTGCTCGATCTCTTCGATCGTGATGCGCAACTGCTCGCCCGCCTTGTTCTCCACCACCCAGACCGGCACCGGCCCGTCGAGGTTCTCGGTCAGCCGGCACGGCGGGGTCATCCAGTTCAGCGGCTTGTAGGCCCGGTCGTCGGCGTGCACGCTCACCGACCCGTCGGCCTTGATCAGCAGCAGCCGCCGCGCCGACGGTAGATGTGCCGTGAGCCGTCCGATGTAGTCGACCGTGCACTGGGCAATGACGAGACGCACCCGAACCACATTAGGGGGCGGGCCGGGCGATTTAGGGTAGGGCCAGATGAACGCCAAGAAGAGCACCCTCGCGCGTCGACTGGGCCGTATCGCCGAAGTCGTCACCCGGCAGAGCGGACGGCTACCCGACAGTCCGGAGTACGGGTCCTGGCTGCTCGGCAAGTCGACGGAGAACCAGCTACGCCGTCGGGTGCGCATCCAGATCATCCTGACGGTGCTGGTCTTGTGCTGGAACTTCCTCGGCATCGCGGTGTCGACGCTGTTGGTGGCGGTCGCGTTCCCGGTGCCCAGCGTGTTCACCGACGCTCCGGCGTGGCTGTCATTCGGAGCCGTGCCGGCCTACATCGTCGGAGCGTTGGTGGTCGGCGTCTTCTGGATCACCAGGCGCACGGTCAACGCGCTGCGGTGGGCCATCGAAGAACGCCGGCCCACCGCCGAGGATCACCGCAACGCGTTCGTGGCGCCGTGGCGGGTGGCGTGGGCGCTGATCGCCTTGTGGGGTGTGGCTACGGTGCTGTTCACCACGCTCTACGGCATCGTCGATACGGTCTTTATCCCGCGGTTCCTATTCTCGTTGGCGTTCCCCGGTGTCATGGTCGCTACGGCCGGCTATCTCACAACGGAGTTCGCGTTGCGGCCGGTGGCCGCGCAGGCGCTGGAGTACGCCCCGCCGCCGCGGCGGCTGTCCGGCGGACTCATGGGCCGCACGATGACGGTGTGGCTGCTCGGCTCGGGCGTACCGCTGATCGGCATCGTGATCACCGCGCTGTTCGCGCTGGTGTTGCAGAACCTGTCGGAGACGCAGTTCGCCGTCGCAGTGATGATCATCTCGCTTCTCGGGTTGATGTTCGGTTTCCTGCTGATGTGGCTGCTGTCGTGGCTGTTCGCAACGCCGCTGCGGGTGGTTCGTGCGGCCCTCAATCGCGTCGAAGAAGGCGACCTGAACTGTGAAGTGGTGGTTTTCGACGGCACCGAACTCGGCGAGTTGCAGCGCGGCTTCAACCGAATGGTCAGCGGGCTGCGCGAGCGGGAACGGCTTCGCGACCTGTTCGGCCGCCACGTCGGCCGAGATGTCGCAGCCGCCGCCGAGAAAGAGCACACCAAGCTCGGGGGCGAGGAACGTCACGTTGCGGTGATCTTCGTCGACATCATCGGCTCCACGCAGCTGGTGACGACGCTTCGCGCCACCGAAGTCGTCGAGCTGTTGAATCGGTTCTTCGCGGTGGTCGTCGAGGAAGTCGACCGGCATCACGGGTTCGTCAACAAGTTCGAGGGCGACGGCGCATTGGCCGTCTTCGGCGCACCCAATCACCTGCCGTCCCCCGAGGACGCGGCGCTTGCCGCTGGCCGCGCCATCGCACGGCGGATCCGTGAAGAGGCACCAGAATTCGAGGCGGGTATCGGGATCGCCTCCGGAGAAGCGGTCGCCGGCAATGTCGGTGCCCGAGAGCGGTTCGAATACACCGTCATCGGCGAACCCGTCAATGAGGCGGCGCGGCTGTGCGAACTGGCCAAGACCGAGCCCTGTCACGTGCTGGCGTCGTCGGCGGCCGTTTCCAACGCATCCGAAAGTGAGCGGGCGCATTGGGTATTGGGTGACACCGTGACGCTTCGTGGGCACGACGAGCCGACCCGGCTGGCGTTACCCGTCTGACGTGCGCCGTGCCGCGACGGCTTTCTCCGCGGCGCGCAACGCCTCATCGAACGTGCCGAAAACCCTCGCTTGAGACTCCGACACATTGGCCACCCGTAACGTATCGTCGGGATCGACCAGATACCCTTCTTTGCCTGCCGCCGTGAGGAACTCGCGCATGCCGGCAAGCATGCGCCGGGAGGTGGCGTCGATGTCGTCCACCCGTGACACTTCCAGGATGGCCACGTCGAAGTCGTCGTACTCCCGCTCGATGTTGCGCAACACCTGCTCGGTTCCTGCGAACAACAGGTCGCCGTGCAGTTCGTAGATCCGGATGCCGGGACGAGCGTCGTAGGCGGCCCGCACCGTCGAGAGTGACTCGCGGGTGACCGACATGAAATGCATTCCCAGGTTCGCGGACAGGCTGCGGCACACCTCCACGCCACGCACGCTGTGACCTTTGGCATCCAGTCGCGGCGAGTACACCCCGATGCCGAGCTGACCGGGAAGCACGGCGGTAATGCCGCCGCCCACACCACTTTTGGCCGGCATACCCACCGCGCTCACCCAGTCACCCGCCGCGTCGTACATCCCGCAGGTGACCATCACGCTCAGCGTGCGGGTGACCACCGCGGCGCTGGTCACCCGCCGCCCCGATTGGGGTTCGACCCCGCCGCGGGCAAGCGTCGTCGCCATCCTGGCCAGATCGGTGCTCGTCACGTTGATGGCGCACTGGCGGAAATAGACGTCGAGGATCTCGTCGGGATCGCCCTCGAGGGCGCCGAAACTCTGCAACATGTAGGCGATCGCACGGTTTCGGCTGCCGGTGGCTTTCTCCGACGCGTACACGTCGTGATCGACCGAAAGCTCTCGCCCCGCGAACTCCGAATAGAACTCCAGGATCTGGTTGAACCGGTCCTCGGCGCTGACGCCGGGGATCAACGAAACCGCGGCGATGGCACCCGCGTTGATCATCGGGTTCTTCGGCTTCTTCGTGGTTCGGTCGACGCTGATCTCGTTGAACGCCTCCCCCGACGGCTCCACGCCGATCCTCGCATCCACCGCCTGCTGGCCGATACGGTCGAGCGCGAGCGCGTACGTGAACGGCTTCGACACCGATTGGATCGTGAACTCCGTTGCAGCGTCGCCGCATTCATAGACGTATCCGTCGGCCAGCGACAACGACAGCCCAAGCGCGTCGGGGTTGACGCGGGTCAGCTCGGGAATGTAGTCGGCCAGTGCGCCTTGGGTGTTGGGGAGGTGTTCGGCACAGATTTGGTCCAGGTACTCCTGCACCAGTTCCGCCATGGCGAAAGTCCTATCGACGAGGCGTTGGGTTCACAGGCCCAACTCGGTGAGCCCGGCGTGGTCGGCCGGTCGCGGCCCGCTTCGGTCCCAGTGAAACAGGCGGTCGGCCTCGGTGAGAACGACGTCGTTGATGCTGGCGTGGCGTGTCCTCATCAGGCCGTCGGGGTCAAACTCCCAGTTCTCGTTGCCGTATGCGCGAAGCCACTGGCCGGAGTCGTCGTGATACTCGTATGCGAACCGCACGGCGATGCGGTTGTCGCCGTATGCCCAGATCTCCTTGATGAGCCGGTATTCGAGTTCGGTCGCCCACTTGGTGGTGAGGAAGTCGACGATCTGTGCCCGCCCCTGCACGAAGGTGGACCGGTTGCGCCACCAGCTGTCGGGGGTGTAGCCGTTGGCGACGCGTTCGGGATCCCTGGTGTTCCATAGATCTTCGGCGACACGCACCTTCGCGGTGGCGGTATCGAGGGTGAACGGCGGCACGAGCGGAGTGTTTGGCGTCATGATCCCTCACTTCCTGACAAAGCACCCTGCGAGCCCGTTTTGGTCACATCCCGGTAGAGATAGGTGATACCGTGCGTCACATTAATTAGACTCGACGGTATGGCCGCTTCTACCGACCATAGAGGTCTGCTGCAGATCGAGGACTGCCTGGATACCGAGGGCAACGTCGTTCTGCCGCCCGGCGTCACGCTGGTTTCGCTCATCGACCGCAACATCGCCAACGTCGGCGACACGGTCGCCTACCGGTACCTGGACTACACGGGATCGGCAGACGGTCGGGCCATCGAGCTGACATGGACCGAACTGGGCCGTCGTATCAGGGCGATCGGTGCGGCCGCACAACGCGTCGCCTCGCGGGGCGACCGGGTGGCGATCCTGGCTCCGCAGGGCCTCGATTACGTCGCCGGCTTCTACGGCGCGGTCAAGGCGGGCATGATCGCGGTTCCGTTGTTCGCCCCCGAACTCCAAGGCCACGCCGAACGGTTGGACACCGCCCTGAGCGACGCCCGGCCCGCGGCGGTTCTCACGACGCGCGCGGCCGCCGACGCCGTCGAGGCGTTCCTGACGCAACGCACATTGCGGCCCCGCCCCGAACTCATCGTCGTCGACGAGATACCCGATTCCGTGGGCGAGACGTTCTCGCCGGTCGACCTGGACGTCGACGACGTCTCGCACCTGCAATACACCTCCGGATCCACGCGGCCCCCGGTCGGCGTGGAGATCACGCACCGGGCGGTCGGCACCAACCTGATCCAGATGATCCTGTCGATCGACCTGCTCGACCGAAACACCCACGGGCTCAGTTGGCTGCCGCTCTACCACGACATGGGGTTGTCGATGATCGGCTTTCCCGCGGTCTACGGCGGCCATTCGACGCTGTTGGCGCCCACCGCGTTTCTTCGGCGGCCCGAGCGCTGGATCCGCGCGCTCTCCGACGAGTCGGGCCGCGGCCGGGTGGTCACCGCCGCACCGAACTTCGCCTACGAATACACCGCCCAGCGCGGTGTGCCCGCCGCGGGCGAGGGCATCGACCTGCGCAACGTGGTGATGATCGTCGGATCCGAACCGGTCAGCATGGACGCGATCACGACGTTCACCGATGCATTCACGCCGTACGGGCTGCCTGCAACGGCGATCAAACCGTCCTACGGCATCGCGGAGGCCACCCTGTTCGTGTCGACCATCGCGCCCGACGCCGAGCCGTCCGTGGTGTACCTCGACCGCGCCCAACTCGCCGAAGGGCGCGCGGTGCGGGTGCCCGCCGACGCGAAAAGCGCACTGGCGCAGGTGTCCTGCGGTCAGGTCGCGCGCAGCCAGTGGGCGGTGATCGTCGACCCCGAGGGCCACGGGGAAGTCGCCGACGGCCGGGTCGGTGAGATCTGGTTGCACGGCGACAACATTGCGCGACGATACTGGGCCCGCCCCCAAGAGTCCCAGCAGACGTTCGACGCGGTGCTGCGGTCGCGGCTGACGACGGCTAGTCACGCCGACGGGGCGCCGGGCGACGCCGTTTGGATGCGCACCGGCGACCTCGGGGTGTATCTGGACGGGGAGCTTTACGTCACCGGCCGCATGGCCGATCTGATGACGGTCAGTGCGCGCCAGCACTATCCGCACGATATCGAGAACACGGTGGCGCAGGCGTCGGCGATGGTGCGCCGGGGTTACGTGGCGGTGTTCACCGTCGGCGACGACGACGTGGTGGTCATCGCCGAACGCGCGTCGGGCACCCGCCGCGCCGACCCGCTGCCGGCGATCGCAGCCATCCGCGCGGCGGTGGCGCAGGTGCACGGCCTTTCGGTCGCCGACGTGCGCTTCGTGCCCGCCGGTTCGATCCCCCGGACCACCAGCGGCAAGCTGGCCCGCCGGGCCTGCCGCGACGAGTACCTTCGCGGTGAGATACGCGAATAAGGCTGGCCGACAGGGACTTAGCTGCTGGTGCCGCCCACCTCGGCCGGCAACGGCGGCGGCAGCGGCGTCGTCGGGGTCGCGGTGGCCTTCGGCGCCTCGGGCGAGGCGCCCGGGCTGCGTGCTGGCGCTGAACCGTGGAAGTCGACCATGGACTCCTTCCGGATCACCTTCGAGCCCGACGTGATGGTCAAGGCGTCCGCGGTCACCGTGTAGGTGATCCCGTCGTTGTCGGCGCTGAAGCCGCCGTCGTCAGCAGGCGAAGCCGGCGCGATCAGCTTGGCGCCGTCGCGCACCCGCACACCGCGGTACTCGTAATCCCCGTCGGCGGACTTACAGATCGCCACCCGCGAACTGCCGGTGCTGCCGAAGACCACCGCGGTGCTCGGCGAGGCGCAGCGCGCGGTGGAGTCGACGTAGCCGCGACTGTCCGATGTGGGCGCGGCCGCCGCGATAGGTAATCCGATAGCGAGCAGCGCGGCTCCCGCCGTCGCGGCGGCCAACAAGGTCAGTGCGGACGGCTTATTGATTGACATCGCCTCCACCAGACCACGGCCGAGGCTCCGGGGCGAGGCACACCCGCGGAATTGACGAGATCGTTAGGACTTCGATATGTCCCGGCTATGACCACGCGAAGACGGGCTGTTCGAGCGTGTCGACGGGGTCGCTGCGGCCTTCCAGGCCCAGCCACCGCAGTTGCAATAGCACCGCGCCGGTGGGGGCGTGGATCAGGTCGTTGCCCAGCGGTATCTGCACGACGGGGCGCGGACTCTCCGGGATGCGGATGAACCGGGGGGAATCGTCGCGCTGAAGCTGGTGCAGGCCCACGCGATAGACCGCCACCACCTCATCGGGGGCCGGGCGAAGGTCGAGTCGTCCGCCGCCCCAGATCACCACCGGGGTGATGATGTAACCCGACCGCGTCGGGTAGTCGTCGAGGATGCCGAGCACCGAAGAGTCGGCCAGCCGGACCCCCACCTCTTCGTCGAGTTCGCGCAACGCGGCGTCGACCACGGTCTCCCCCGGGTCCAACCGGCCGCCGGGCAACGCCCATTGTGCGGCGTGCGTCGACAACCGAGTGGCCCTGCGGCACAACAGAAACGCGGCACCACCGGAGACGTCGACCATGCGCCCGTCGAGCCCGGCCTCCGGCATCGGCCGTCCGTCGATCCAGTCGTCGACGGGCGCCGGGTCCACGCGATCCTCGCCCAGCGCAGAGTCGACGAGAACCACCGCGACCGCGGCGCGGCGCTTGGCGGGATCGCTCGCGGTGCGGCGGCGGTGGCCTGCCAACCGCTGCCGGATCTGCTCGCGCAGGCCGTCGTCGTAGCTGATCGTCACCGTTCGACTGTAAGCCAACCGCTCATCGCGACAGTCGGTCGAGCCACTCGACGAGCAGCGCCGTCTCGGCTTCGGTCAGCACGGCCGCATCGCCTGTCGCCAGTACCGATTTCAGCGCGATGGCGCGCTCCGCCGTGCGGGTGTCTTCGAGCCGACCGTCCGGACGATCGGTCGTGATGGCCGCCAGCATGGCTTCTCGGGTGGTGTTGGACAGTTCGGGGTCGCGAGCCTCCGGCGACTGCGAGATGAGCGTGAGCGTGACGCCGCGGCAGGCCGAATGGACCATGTCTGCGGCGCGTTCGACGCCCACCCGCAGCCGGCCGGCTTGCGCGATCCGCTGCATCATCCCCGTGAGGATGGTGTCGCCCTCGGCGACCGCTCGAGGCACGGCGTCTGGCCGCGGATCGCCGTAGAGCACGGCATACGTGGTGGGGTTGGCGAGCCCGAACTCGACGTGGCGGTCCCAGCCCCCGCGCAGGTCTTCGACCGGATCGTCGGTCCGCGGCTGACGGCGTTTGACGGCGAGATACTCGGCCATGCCGAGGCTGGCCGCATCGTCGATCAGTTGGCGCATATCGCCGAAGTGCCGGTAGATCGTCGGAGCCTGGACCGCCGCCGCGGCGCTGACGTTTCTGGTGGTCACGGCTTCCCGACCGTGCTCGGCGAGGATGTCGGCGGCCGCGCGCAAGATGCGCTCCCGCGGTTCGAGGCGTGGCTTCGCTACCCCCTGCATGTTATCGACGATAGCATCGTCTGCTTTTCGGTGATAACATCAGCGCTATCAAATTTCTGTTATCGCCTGTAACGGACGGAGAGCCTGGTGGAGAGCACACGGAACGACGAACCGCGACGTCCCGCCGGTCGATGTTGGCGGCGACGGCGGCAGGATCGTGACGCTGTCGTCGAGCATCACGCAATTGCGCACGGCCACATACGGTCCGTATGCGGCAACCAAAACGGCGCAAGACATGTATGCGGCTGCGCTGGCCAAAGAGCTTGGCGGCCGACAGGTCTCGGTGAACGCCATCGCCCCGGGCGTGGTCAATACGACCTTGTTCACCGACGGAAAGAGCGCCGAGCAGATTGCGGGATTTGCGCAACGAACACCGCATCAGCGGCTCGGTGAACCAACCGATATCGCCGACGTCATCGCCGCGTTGTGCAGCGGTGACGGCGGCTGGGTCAACGGCCAGACCGTTTTCGCCAACGGCGGCCTCGTCTAGGAAGGAAGAACCATGCGGTTTCTCAGTGTCTCCACGATGACGGCGGTGGCGTTGTGGACGGCGACGCTCGGCTTCGCGGGCGTCGCGCAGGGCGCACCGACGGGTCCCGACTCGGCGGCCGACACCATCAGGAAGCTTGAATCCGAGGGTAGAAGGGTGATCGTCAACCGCGTGGGTGCGGCGCCGCTGTCAGAGTGCGCGGTGACCAGTGTGACTGCAGGCCAAGACATCACCGATCGGGATCCGGTCGGTGACACCGGTTCTGTGGAGCGTGTCCGTTACCAGACGGTCTACGTCACCGTTTCGTGCTGAGCCTCACGGTCGCGGCGTCGCCGACGACGATGTCGGTTTTCCGCTAGTCATGTCGGTGGGGGCGTGTAATTGTGGTAGGCGTGTACGACGATTTCGACCGCTGCTACCGGGCCGTGCAGTCCAAGGACGCCCGGTTCGACGGCTGGTTCGTCACCGCCGTGCTGACCACCAAGATCTACTGCCGACCGAGCTGTCCCGTCCGGCCGCCGTATGCGCGCAACATGCGTTTTTACCCGACTGCGGCGGCGGCGCAAAACGCCGGGTTCCGGCCCTGTAAGCGCTGCCGCCCCGACGCGTCGCCGGGGTCGCCGGAGTGGAATGTGCGCGGCGACGTGGTGGCCCGCGCCATGCGGTTGATCGCCGACGGCACCGTTGACCGCGATGGTGTCACCGGCCTGGCCAGCCGCCTCGGCTACACCACCAGGCAACTGGAACGGCTTCTGCAGGCCGAGGTCGGCGCCAACCCGCTGGCGCTGGCCCGAGCCCAACGCACCCAAACGGCCCGCATCCTCATCGAAACCACCGAATTACCGTTCAGCGACGTGGCTTTCGCCGCCGGGTTCTCCAGCATCCGTCAGTTCAACGACACCGTACGCACGGTGTGCGATACGACGCCGACCGTGTTGCGCCAGCGCGCCCGTAGGCGGTTCGGACGAGCCGAGGGCGGCGCTGGGGCGCTGTCGCTGCGGTTGCCGGTGCGCACCCCGTTCGCCTACGAGGGCGTCTTCGGCCATCTGGCCGCCAGCGCGGTACCCGGTGTCGAGGAGGTGCGCGACGGCGCCTACCGGCGGACGTTGCGCCTGCCCAGCGGCAACGGAATCGTCGGCCTCACACCGCAACCCGACCATGTGCAGTGCCGCGTCAGCCTGGACGACTTTCGCGATCTCTCCACCGCGATCGCCCGGTGCCGACGGCTGCTGGACCTCGACGCCGACCCCGAAGCCGTCGTTGACGCGCTGGGCGCCGACCCCGATCTGAGCGTGCTCGTCGCGAAGGCGCCCGGTCAGCGGATCCCCCGCACGGTCGATGAGCAGGAACTTGCGGTGCGGGTGGTGCTGGGCCAGCAGGTCTCCGTCAAGGCCGCCCGCACCCACGGCGGCCGGCTCGTCGCCGCCTATGGCCAGCCCATCACCGACGCCGGCGGCGGGCTGACACGCATGTTTCCCGCGATCGAGCAGCTCGCCGACATCGACCCCGCGCACCTTGCCTTCCCTAAGACCCGGCAACGCTCACTGAACGCGTTGATCCGGGGCATCGCCGACGGCGAGGTGGTGCTGGACGCCGGAACCGACTGGAACGGTGCGCGGGATCAGCTGCGGGCAGTACCCGGCATCGGCGACTGGACCGCTGAGGTGATCACCATGCGCGGACTCGGTGACCCGGACGCCTTTCCTGTCACCGACCTGGGTGTGCGGCTCGCCGCCAAGCAACTCGGGTTACCGTCGGATCAGCGGGCGCTTACCGAGCATGCTGCGCAGTGGCGGCCCTGGCGTTCCTATGCCACGCAGCATCTATGGACGGCCCTCGAGCACGCGGTCAACCATTGGCCGCCGAAGGAGAAGAAGTGATCGAAACCCTGCAATTTCGCAGCGTCGACAGCCCAGTCGGTCCGCTGACGTTGGCCGGCAAGGACGGACGACTCATGCATCTGCGGATGGTCGACCAGACCTACGAGCCAAGCCGCGACAGCTGGGAACCCGACGACACGGCCTTCCCGGAGGCCGTCGAGCAGCTCGAGGCGTACTTCGCCGGTGAGCGCCGGGACTTCGATTTGGAGCTCGATCTGGTCGGCACGGCGTTTCAGCGCCGGGTGTGGGAGGCGCTGTTGACGATTCCGTATGGGGAGACGCGGTCGTACGGCGAGATCGCCCGGCAGATCGGGTCCCCGGGTGCGTTCCGCGCGGTCGGTTTGGCCAACGGCCACAATCCGATTGGCATCATCGTGCCGTGTCACCGGGTGATCGGTGCGAACGGCAGCCTCACCGGATACGGCGGGGGCATCGATCGCAAGAAGCTGTTGCTCGGGCTCGAACGGTCGCACGCGTCCGCGCAGGCCGCACTTTTCGAGTAGAGCCGCGTCAGTTCGGCAGGAAGGTGATCGTGTCTTCGGCGCCGACATCTGACACCGTGCCCGTTCGGGCGAAGTCGGCCCAGATGCGGCGGATGGCGCGACCGCGCCGATCCACGGCCGCCCAGCCGGCAGTCCCGAGAATCGCGGCGTCTTTCCAGGCCTCTCGGCTGCCGAGCAAAAGCGGCAGATCGGTCAGGTGCGCAGCCCCATATCCGTTGCCTTCCGGCCGCCACGTCATGCGGTACCGGTAGGCGCGACCGCCGGCCGCGCGGTGTCGGGCGGCGAACTGACGCGCGGGTGTGTCGTACATGCTGCGGGTGGTGGGAGTAGTGATCAGCTGCCGTATGCGACGGCCGAGCAGCGGCGCACGGAACACGGTGCGCAGACCCGGAACGACAGCGGCGATGACCCCGGTCTCTTCGAGCGTGCACCCGATCAGGACATCGACGCGTCGGGCCGCGTCGCGGAGTGCGGCGTCGCGGTCGGTCTCTTCTGGCAATGGCGGGAATCCGTATTGCACTCCGAAGGGCTGCATCCGACCGCGCGCCCCGAACTTGCGTGCTGCTCGTTCGGCGACGTGCTGCAGCGCGACGACCTCCTCCACCGGTGCGTCCCGTGATAGGTGCCCCGCGGCGGTGCGCATCGCCGCGGCCATGGCGGCGCGGTCCGCGGTGATGCCCAGCGGTGCGCTCTGCAGGATCGCGCGCCGAAACAAGCCGTCGGCGCCGTCGCTGATCATCAGGTGCGTGATCGCGTCCGCACCCGAGGACTGACCGAACACCGTGATCAGGTCGGGGTCGCCGCCGAATGCGGTGATGTTGGCCCGGATCCACCTGAGCGCCGTCAGCTGATCGAGCAAGCCGAGGTTGGCGGGCACGTCCTCGCCGTCACCGAGGAATCCGAGGATCCCGAGCCGGTAGGTGACGGCGACGACGATCACCCGTTGTTCGGCCACCAATGCACGTGGATCATGTTGGACAAGGTCACCGGCACCCGCGACGTAACCGCCGCCGTGGACCCAGACCAGCACCGGCAGCCGCTCATCTGGGGTGACGTCGGCCGGTGCGGTGACGGAGAGGCGTTGGCAGTTCTCGTCGGTGCCCAGGTCGCCGCCGCCGATCAACCGGGACATGAGCTTGGCCGGCAGTTGCGGCGCGGCGGGGGCGCGGGAGAAGGCGTTGATCGGCGCCGCGTTGCGCGTAATCGGTACGGGCGCAGCGAATCTCGCTGCCTGTGCGTAGGGGATGCCGAGTGCCCGCACGACGTCCTCGTCGACGCGGCCCACGACGACGCCGGCCTTCAGGTGGAAGCGTCGTTCGGCGGGGGGCGTCGCTGGACTATGACCGCCGGTTGCCGTCATACGGTCAGCGTAGGGTGCGGACAGCGGTTGATTGGTTCGGAGCCGAATAAGTTCTGATGCGAATTTCGGCTCGAGAAGTACAAATGCCTGTGCCCCCCAATTGAATTGGGGGGCACAGGACT
>NZ_JBEFTL010000015.1:0-94284 GCF_053484035.1 Mycolicibacterium sp. XJ662
GCGGCGATCCACGCGGCGAGCTGCAAACCCTTTGCAGAGGATGCAATGCGCGCAAGCACGCCGTCACCCGCGCCAGGACAGCCCGATGATGACCGGACAACACGAGCCACGCCGCGCCCCACGGGGTGGAGGGTGTCCCCCAGATAGCCGCCCTCCCGGTGACCCTGGCCTAGCGAAATTCTCACCGCCGCGAGTTTGGCGGTTCTTGTGGAGCCGCGAGCGGACGGGCAAGCCAGACGGCCCGCCTCGAGCCCTGGGGGGTGACCCCGCCGGGCGGCCTCAGCCTTGACCCTGGCCAAGAGCCCTCGCAGTCCAGAGACCTAAAATTTATCCAGGAGGGGTTCTTCGCAGTCTGCGCTTCGGCATACTCGGCGACTGTGATCTGGTCACCATCTACAGAGCAAGAGATTCGCGACGCTGCCGCCAACGGAATGTTGGAGGAGACCCATTACCTCGATTTGAAGCGAGAATTGCCGGCGGGGGACGCCGGAAATAGGGGACTTGCGAAAGACATCGCTGCATTCTCTTTGGACGGCGGAACCATCCTGATCGGCGTGGACGAGGAGACCTCTCCGCCAACGATCGCACCTATGGCTCTGGATGGGCTTTCCGAGCGCGTGGAACAAATCGGGGCGATGCGAGTTCAAGAAGGCGTTGCGGTTTCGACGACCCCCATTGAGATCCCGTCCGGAAGCGGCCTTGGGGTGCTAGTGGTCCGCATCCCGGCGTCGCCGCGAGCACCCCATATGGCTGACGGGAAGTATTACGGACGAGGCGATAAGCGGAACAACGTGTTGTCCCACGCCGAAGTCCTGCGCCTACATCAGCAGCAAAGTATGCAACAGCAGGATGTCATCGAAGTCGCCCGAAATGAACATGACAAGTTCCTCACCCGTGCGGCAAGCGACGAGCCGATGCTTGTCGCCGTGGCGGTGCCGCTCAGTCCCAAGCCCGGCATGCTGACGGCATTCTCGGCCATGGTTGGTGATTGGCAGGGGTTGGCCGTGGAGATGCTGGAACAGGCGGGCGTCAGCGAACTGCACCATTACGTTCCAACCTTCAATCAGGCATTCGGATTTAGAAGACGAGCTGGTGGGGTAGCGATCACGACCGGGATGGAGAACGACCGCTTCGACAGCGATCGTGCAGCCGAGCTTCAGATCCGAGAGTCGGGAGTTCTCGTCGTGGGATCTCGCCGAGCGACCATAGCTGCTAGCCGCCGGGATATAGAGCTGCAGTACGTGTTCGAGGAACTGATCGTTGGCCATACCAAACTACTTGTGCGTCTAAGCGGTGTCGTCTCGACGAAGTTCGACTACGCCGGATCTTGGGAGTTCGGGCTCATCGCCGCTGGGATTGGCGGGAAGACTTCTTACGCGGTGCATAGCCACGTTTTCGGGCACTCGGAGCCCTACAGTGACGATGAGTACACGGCAGGGACCTCCGCGTCGCTGGAGGAAATTGAGACCGCCCCACAACGAGTCGTCGACCGACTACTGGGATCTCTCCTGCGTAGCCTCAACAGTCGAGAGAGATTCCCTGAATTGAACGGATAAGTTCACACCGGCCGAGGTTAATCGGATTCCGGGCGCCTTGGCCGTCGAGACATCGATGGATCCCAGTAGCGCCGCTCCCAACGTCCTCGACGCCGGCCTCCCCACATTCGACTACCGGTTCACGGCCACTCCGAACGACATTTTCGACGATGTCCGAACGGCCCAATCACGCGCGCCCATCGCCATCGGGCCCCTCGGCCCGGAAATCCACTCGGGCCGGCGATCCGCTATCCGCGTATGGCGTCCCTGCCGATCCGCGAAGGACATGCATCGCGCTGAAGGTCGGTCAGCGGGTCCGCCATCTGGGAGGCGAAACGCCGCGCAGCGCGCCGCCGCGGTGCTACCGTGTTTGCTGGCAATTGACTGAGGCGGCAATAACGTGGCCGGTCTGCCGGGGAGTGCGGGGCGAGAAGGAACGATGACCACAGGCAACAGCACGAATTGCCTGCGTTATGCCGCGGTCGCAGTCGGGTTCAGCGCAGCGCTGGCCTTCGGTCCAGGCGTTGCCTGGGCAGCGCCGCAGGAGTCGTCCGACACGGTCAGCTCTACGTCGGCCCCCGACGCCCCGACAGTTGATTCAAACTCTTCGGAGGCGTCGGCCGAGAACGCGGCGTCATCCGAACTCGACGTCGAGCTGACCGACCTCGACGCGGAATCTGATGTGCTCGAGGAAGCGGCTGAGGTCGACGCGGAACCTGAACTGCTCGAAGCGGAAGCGGGCCTAGATCCGTCGCTGCTCGAAGCCGACCCCGTCGTCGATCCGGAGGCCGATCCGGTCACCGAAGAGGCTTACGAGGACGTCGCCGCCAAAGCCACCACCGACGGAGATGACGCGGGCGCCACGCGGGGTTCGGAAACCGCAGGAGTACAAGCTGATTCGTTGCTATCGACAGTCGCAGCAGCGGTCGACATCGACGCGTCGCCGACACCGATGGTCGACGAATTGGCCGAATCGATTGCGCTCGACGACACCGCGACGCCGCTCGCAACGGTCGTCGAGAACGCCGTCCCGGCCGACGAGACCCATGTGTTGTTAGTCGATGTCATCACGGTGCGCGAGGTCAAACCCAACCCTGTGCGCAGCGTGGTGCTAGGCGTGTTGGGGCTGCTCGGATTCGACCCGCAAGCCACCGGCCCCGCGCCGAACCCGATCGTGCCGGTACTGGACGCAATCTGGGGGCTGTACCGCCGCATCGAGACCGGTGTCGCCAATGTGCTTGACAGGGTGGGCTTTCCGGCCATAACCGTCACCACGACACATGTGACCACGCTGATCACCATGGAAACCGAACAGGCCGACGATCTGCTGGGCGCCGCGCGGGAGATCGTGGTGGGCTACAGCGAGGAGTTCGACACCTGGTACCTCGTCGACCCGAATCGCGACATATCGATCTACACCGCCGTGACCGCTGCCGGATCCGACGGCCTGCAGTATCCGGTTGATCCACCAGGTGATTACGTGATCCGGGTGGCCGGCGGGCAATGGGATCCGTCGGCGGTGTCGGCGCAAGCCAACATGTTGGTCACCTACACCTACTACGACTCGACGCTCAAGCACACGTCGTACGATGCCGCCGCCGCACCGATCAGGGTCACCGTCGTGTCGCATATCCTGAACAATGCCTACTGGGATCGCAGCGACGACATCTTTGTATTCGGCCATGATTTCGAGGCGGCTCTGGACATCGTCGCTCACGAATACACCCACGCGGTGATCGACACGGTGGTCGTCGGCCAGCACGGCAGGCTGCTGGGGCAGGACATCGAATCCCAGGCGCTCGAGGAGGCGTACGCCGACATTCTGGGCAGCCTGATCGAGGGCAAACAAGATGAGCAACGCTGGCTGATCGCCGAGGACTACGGCTGTTCATCGCCGAAGCCGGGCACCGGATGCGCGATCCGAAACATAGCCGACCCGGCATCGCTGGGCGGGTTCGCGCACTACAGCCAATTCAATTCGACGCTGCGACAACACCGCAACAGCACAATCTTCAGTCACGCCGCCTATCGCATGATGACCGACGGGCGCACCGCCGACGTGTCCGACGAGTTGTGGGCGCAGGTGTTCTACCAGTCGCTGTACGGGTTGTCGCCCGGTGCGTCGTTCCGGCAGGCCCGCTCGGCGGTGCTGAGCGCGGCCCAGGATCTGGGCCTCACCGATCTCGAGCGCCAGGCGATCGTCGACGCCTTCGACAGTGTCGGCATCATCGGGGTGGACAGCGCCGCAATCGCGGTGTAGCGCTGGGCTTTGCCGACCGTCCCCAGTCGCACGCGTAACGTCGATTACGCGGCGAAAGGAGATTTGTGCCCCAGACAAGACCATGGGTCGGCGACCCGGTGTGGCTTGCGGATGCGCTTCGCGCCGAGGGTGTTCGGCTTGTCGAGTTTCCTGGCTGGCGCGACCGCGGCCACGGCGATTTCCGCGATATCCGCGGCGTGATGGTCCACCACACCGGCGCCGACAACGCCAGCGCAGCCTCCATCGCCTACGGAAGACTTGATCTTCCAGGCCCGCTGTCACAACTGCACATCGCCCGCGACGGCACGGTCACCGTCGTCGCGGTGGGTGTCGCATGGCACGCCGGTGTCGGCATGTACCCCTGGCTGCCGACCAACATGGCCAACTGGCACATGATCGGCATCGAGTGCGCGAACTCCGGCACCAGTCCCACCGCACCACACCGCGCCAACTGGCCCGACGCGCAGTACCACGCGCTGGTGCGTAGCTGCGCCGCGATCAACCGCCGCCTGGCACAGAATTCCAGCCGCACGATCGGACACAAGGAGTATGCCGGTCGCGCACAAGGCAAATGGGATCCGGGCGCGATCGACATGGATCTGTTGCGATGGGATATCCAAGCCGTCATCGGCACCGTTCCCGATCCGGCGTCGACGCCGCGGCCGCCGGTGCCCGAGGGCCAGTACGCCGACGTCCTGCTCTTCCGCGGCTCGCAGGGACCGCTGGTCGCCCAGCTTCAGCGCCAACTCAGGGATGAATACCCGGCATACGCAGGCGGTCTGGAGATCGACGGAGTTTTCGGCCCGCTGACCGAGGCGGCAGTCCGGGAGTTTCAGCGACGCACCCGCGGTCTGAAAGTCGACGGCATCGTCGGCCCAGCCACCGCCGCGGCCTTGAACCTGCGGCGGGTGTTATAGCGGCGACGCTGGGCGTAACCGTGCGACGATGCCGTCGAGGTCGACGACGAACATGTCGGGCCGGAAGAAGTGGCCGCCGGGCACCTCATGGGCTTCGTATGGAATGCCTTCTGCGCCAAGGCGGTCACGAAGCTCCCGCTGGCCGGCAAGCACCTGTGTTTCGTTCACGCTGTCGAACCAGTTGAGCGGATCAGGACTGGTGCCTGCGACCAGGAAGATCCGCTTGTTGCGATAGCTGGGGATGCGCTCGACCGGGTTGTCGGCGCTGACCCTGGCCTGATCCCACAAGGGCGCGCCGTAGACGGTGCCGCCGGCCAGGTCCAGCACCGCCGAGGTGATGTTCGCCCAGTGCACGACGAGCCCGTAGTCGCGGCGCAGACTCGCCGGGCCGGAATGGCTGCTCACCGAGGCGAAGTGCCCGTAGTACTTGGCCGCGTACTTCAACGCGCCGAAGCCGCCCATCGAGAACCCGGCGACCGCGCGGCCGTCGTACTCAGCGAACGTCCGGAAGTTCGCCTCGATCCAGGGCAGCAACTGCGCGATGTGGAATGTCTCCCAGTTCCGCGGGCCGACGAACGAGCTGACGGGGTTGCAGTACCAGCCTGCGTGCCCGCCGTCGGGCATCACGATGATGATCGGCTTTCCCGCAGTCAGCTCGCGGATGCCCGCGAAGTCGAAAAAGCGGAAGTCCTGTATGCCGCCGTGGAACAGGTAGAGGACGGGGTAGCTGAGTCCGCTGGTGCGGTAGTCATCGGGGAGCAGGACGTTGACGCCGGGGTTCCAGCCGATCGCGTCGGTCTGAAATCGGTAGTACCACAGACGCGAGTCGTTCTCGTTGCGGTCCACGATCCTCAACCCGAACCCGTCGCCGCGTCCGACGAAGATGATCAGCTCCGCGCCAACGCGGATGACGGCCGGGTCCGCGATGCGGTTGACGTCAGCGATCAACGGATAGAACGACGCGTCGCCATAGAACCGAGATGCCAGCGACGCCAACGTGTCTCCCGGAGTGACGCGGTATCTCGTGATGTCCGGCACGATCAGCTCTTGACCCGGGCTCACGGCGTCGGACTCGGTGACCCCGCTGGAGCCGGCGATCAAGCGGGACAGGTCCGGATCCCCATAGAACCTTTGCGCCAACGCGGGCAGCGTGTCTCCGGCGACCACGCGGTAGCGGGTGAAGTCGGGGAAGATGAGTTGCTGTCCCACGGCGATTACGTCGGGGTCGGCGACCCCGCTGGCGGTGGCGACCAGCCGATACAGCTTCGCGTCGCCATAGAAGCGCAACGCCAACGCCGCCAACGTTTCCCCGGCCACCACGGTATGCGCTCTGATCATGACTACCCTCCTACGGCGGTGACTGCTCTGGCTCCGATTATCCGCCTCTCGGCGCCCGGTTTGCGGGGCTAAAAGGCTATGGACATGCGTGAGCCCCACCGCTACGGGACGTCCTCGTCATCGTCGTCGGGCAACAGGTATCGCTCCGGAAAGTGATAGTTGTTGACGCGGGTTTGGCCTGTGTCGAGATGCGGTGGCGGGAGCCACTCGGTGCGACCGTCTGCGCGTTTGCGGGTGGTCCAGCCGCCTTTTTCGACAAGCCGGTTGTCGGGGCCGCAGGCGAACGTGAGGTTGTTGATGTCAGTGGTTCCGCCATCGGCCCAGCCGTCCACATGGTGAACTTGGCTCCAGTAACCGGGGACCGTACATCCCGGTCGCGAACATCCGCGTTCCCTGGAGTGCAACAGAATTCGCTGTCCCGGCGACGCGAAGCGTTTGGTGCGACCGAGGTAGAGCGCTTCTTCGGTGTGCTTGTCGAAAACCGCAAGGTAGTGATACGCGTGGCTGGCCAGCCGGATCAAATCCCTCATCGGCAGCAGCGATCCGCCCCCGGTGACCGCGTGGCCGGCCCCGTATTGCAGCTCTTGCAGTGTCGTGGACACGATGACGGTGGCCGGTAAGCCGTTGTGCTGCCCCAATTGCCCCGATGCCAGCATCGCGCGGCCGATCGCCTTGAGTGCATCGTGCCTGCGTTGGCTCGCCGTGCGAAAGTCGGCCGCCTTCGCGTCGGCATCGGGTTCCCCGTCCACACGCGGGTTCTCGTCATCGGGGTTGCACATACCTGGAGCGGCGAGCTTGGCGAAGCCTGCCTCGAGATACGCGCGCGCTTCGGGGTCCAAACAGCCGCTGACTCTGCTCATCCCGTCGGGGCCCGGCTCGTGAATGTCGAACCCGCGTTTGCGCGCCTGCTCGTGGTCGCTGGGCGGCGCACCGTCCTGGTCGGCCAGGTGAGCCAACTTATCGGCGGACTTGCGCAGCTGCTCCGGCCCGAGCCCGCTGGCCAGATCCGCGAGATGCGCCTCCAATGCGTCGCACAGGTCAGCCGGGACATAGGAGGGCAGGTTGTCGAAGAATTTGGTGATGATCCGCAGATGTTCCTCGCCGACGTCGCCGCGTTGCTGAGCGGCCGCGACGTTTGGGAACTTCGGCTCGAGCGGCTCTCCGGTCAAGGTATGTCGCGGACCGAGCCGGCCGGCGTCTTTGATGCGCTGGTTTGCGGCCTTCGGCGTGATGCGCAGCGCGGTCGCCAACACGTTGCCTAATGATGTGCCACCCAATGCGCGCGGATCGGCTTCGTCCGCCAGTGCGCTGACCAACCGGTGCTGGACGGCCGGCGCGCGGCGCAGGTTGCGTTCCAGCCTGACGATCAGCGCCAGTTTCTCGGAGTCCGTCATCACGTCGAACGGCAGGTCGAGCACCGCGTCGAAAGCAGAGTCGAGCTGATCGAAGGCCGCCACGATGGCCTCCCGATTCGACACCACACCCGAACTCATGAATCGAACACTAGTTCGAAGCACCGACAGAATTGCCCGGGTTGGGACTGGAGGAACCACTGTGACGCAAGGGTTTACGACGGGAGGCGGCGCGCAGCCGCCGAGACCGTATGCGGTGGCGACGACTCCCGTGTGCAACATCACATCGGCCATAGGTGCAGTTCAGGCTGCCGTTGAAGCCGTTACCAACAGAGGTACAGCCAGTACACAGCCACGGTCCAGCCCGCGGGTGTTTGACGGAAGTGTGCGGCGTACTGCCGCCAACCTGGAGGTGGAGCGTGACAAGAGTCCAACGTCCCGCATCGGCCATGCCGCCGCGGACCCTGCTGGATCACCATGAACCCGAAGGGGTTTTCCGACAGCGCGTCGACGTCACCGAGTTCGCCGGCGGTATTGGCCAGGTGCCAGCCCAGGCGCCGGCGGTGCGGATCGGGCGCAGGTGGGTCAACGTCCTGTGGCTTGTTCTTCTCGCGGTCGTCGGGCTCGTCATCGTCATCGCAATCGCGCAGCAGCTGCGAACATTCGGTTGGGTGCAGAGCTTCATCGCGCGGTACCCCGGCACCTCGCCGAGCTACGCCACACCGGTCGACACGGGGTTTCCCGCGTGGCTGCGCTGGCAGCACTTCTTCAACATCGTCTTCATGATGTTCATCATCCGGTCGGGGGTGCAGATTCTTGCCGATCATCCACGGCTGTACCTGAACTCGGGTTGTCGTCCGGGATCGGAATGGTTCCGGATGAGCCATCCGGTGCCAGCCGACCGTACGGACAAGAGCGACCCGCGGCGGGTGTGGACATCAAAGGACGACGCGGTGTCGCTGCCCAAGCAACTGGGCATCCCGGGGTTTCGCCACTCGATCGGCTTGGCTCGGTGGTGGCACTTCAGCTTCGACCTACTGTGGCTGATCAACGGCGCGATCTTCTACGTGCTGCTCTTCAGCACCGACCAGTGGCAGCGGCTGGTGCCGCAGTGGACCGTGTTTCCCAACGCCCTGTCGACAGCCATTCAATATGCGTCGCTGAACTTTCCGGCCAACGAGGGGTTCGCCGAGTACAACGGCCTGCAGGTCCTCGCGTACTTCATCACCGTGTTCATCGCCGCGCCATTGGCGCTGGCCACCGGGTTGCTCCAGGCTCCGGCCGTCGCGGCGCGATTCGGGACGGGACGTGGTCCGTTGAACCGACAAGTCGCGCGGACCATCCACTTCATCGTGCTGATCTGGATGCTGGTCTTCATCGCCAGCCACGTCGCGATGGTGTTCCTCACCGGCGCCGTCGCAAACCTCAACCACATGACGCTGGGCACGGACACGCAGTCCTATTGGGGCCTCGTTATTTTCGCGCTGGCCGCGCTGGTGGTGACCGTGCTCTGGCTGATCGCCACCCCCGTGACGCTTCGCTATCCGAGAGCCGTGCAGCTCACCGGACGATTCATCGTCGGCTGGGCCAAGGCATGGATGGAACGCACGCATCCCAAGGCCACTTATCGCGAGAAGGACATCACGCCGTACTTCTGGGCTAACGGCCGGCTACCGGACTCCGAGCACTGGCGCCAGCTACGGGCCGACGGGTGGTCGGACTTCACCCTCCGCATCACCGGCTTGGTCGAGAACCCGGTGGATTTGTCCTATCGCCAACTCCTGGCGCTGCCCAAACATGAACAGATAACCCAGCATTACTGCATCCAGGGCTGGTCGGGAGTGGCGAAATGGGCCGGGGTCCGCATGCGCGACATCATCGACATCGTCCGGCCGCTCCCGACGGCGCGTTGGGTGGTGTTCTACTCGTTCGCCAACGGAGCTGAACCGGGCACTGGCCGGTACTACGACTGCCACCGCATCGAGCACATGCGCGAACCGATGGCCCTGCTCGCCTACGAAATGAACGGTGAACCGCTAACCGATCTGCACGGCGCACCGCTGCGCCTGCGCAACGAACTCGAACTCGGCTTCAAACAGGTCAAGTGGATCGAGGCCGTCGAGTTCGTCGAGAGTTTCAAAGATGTCGGATGGGGTCACGGCGGCTACAACGAAGACCACGAGTACTTCGGATACCGGATGCCGATCTAGTTGTGCCATAACAAATCAGGAGGTATGGAGATGATACTCAAATCAATCGTAGGGCTGGTGATCGCAGCGGTAGCGATCGCTCTGGCGCCGGTCGCACAAGCCGCTGAGCCGGCGGTACAACCCGTCGCCGATCAACAGATCGAGCCGGCACCGATGAAATGCACGTCGACGCGCGCCGGTAGCGTCTGCGTTTCACCGGGCAACGCACAGATCAACGACGCCCCGCCGTTCGTCAACAACTACCCGATGTACGGGTTGTACCCCTGGATATTGTGACCTCGTCGGGTCAGCCGTCGGCGCCGTCGCTTCCGCCCGGACTTCCCCCCTCGCCGCCGGCGCCGCCGGGGGAGCCGCCGTCGCCGCCGTCGCCACCCCCGCCGATGCCGCCGTTGCCACCGTCCCCGCCGTCGCCGCCAGAGCGGGCCGGTGCGGTGCCGATCGCTGAGCCGCCATCACCGCCCGCACCTCCCGACGACAGGACGCCGCCGTTTCCGCCGTCGCCGCCGGTGCCTCCGTCGGCGGTGCTGACCGCACCGTTGGCGGTTGCGGTGCCCGCTGGGCCTCCCGCACCTCCGTTTCCGTTGAGCGCGCCGCCGTTTCCGCCGCCGCCTCCGTCGCCGCCGACGGTGTTGGCGAACCCGGCAGCGGAGCCCCCCGTGCCGCCGTCGCCGCCCGAACCGCTGACTGCGGTGCTGCCACCAGATCCGCCGTCACCGCCCTGAGTGCTGCTGCTGTGCAGGTCCAACGCCGACGCGCCGCCACCGTCGCCGCCGTCACCGGAGTCGCCGACACCGAGAACACTGCCGCCGGTGCCGCCCGCACCCCCGATCGCGTCGCTGCCGTCGCCGGTTGTCTTGGCCGCACCGCCTGCGCCGCCGTCACCCGCGTTGCCGTTGATCCCGGTGCCGCCGCCGTGCCCGCCGGCGCCACCCGTGACGGCCCGAAGGCCCTCTGCGGCACCGCCGTTGCCCCCGACCGCCCCACTGCCGAATAACAGACCGCCGTTGCCGCCGTCACCGCCGGATCCGCCTGCGGCGTCGCTGCCGGTTACTCCCAGCGCCGTACCGCCGTCACCGCCTGCGCCGCCGCTTCCGATCAGCTTGGCGCTGCCGCCGCTGCCGCCGCCGCCTGCGGTGGCTTGCTCTATGAATTGCGAATCCGCGTCCCCGCCAACGCCGCCCGCACCGGCGTCGCCCACAAGTCCGGCTTGACCGCCACCGCCGCCGTCACCACCCGTGGCGGCGCCGCGACCGCTCGACGCGTCACCGCCCGCCCCGCCGCTGCCGCCTGCACCGATGAACGCACCGCCATCGCCGCCTTGGCCGCCAGCACCGGCGACGGTGTCCGCGAACCCATCGGCGATTCCGCCCGCCCCGCCGTTTCCGCCGGGTCCCATGAACCCGACGGTGCCGCCGTCGCCCCCAGCGCCCGCGGTGGTGCCGACTGAGTGCAGGTCGAGGGAGTCCGCGTTGCCGCCGTCGCCTCCGGTGCCCGCGGCGCCGATGCCGAGCACGCTTCCGCCGTCGCCGCCCGCTCCGCCGAGCGCGATGCCGTTGTCGTCGGATGTCGTCGCGGCTCCTCCGGCGCCGCCGTTCCCGGCGCGGCCGAACAATCCGGCGTTGCCTCCGGCGCCACCCGCGCCACCGGTCGCGTTCGCGCCGCCTTCCGCGTCACCTCCACTGCCACCCGATCCGCCGTTTCCGAACAGCAGACCACCACGACCGCCGTCGCCGCCGGATCCGCCAGATGCGTTGCCTGTCAACTGGATATCGTCAACACCGTTACCGCCGTCGCCGCCGTTGCCGATGAGACCAGCGTCTCCGCCTCGGCCGCCTGGACCACCGTTTCCGCCGTTGCCGAACAGCAGGCCACCGCGCCCGCCCGCTTGGCCAGGTGCCACACCGTCGGCGCCGTTGCCGATGAGCAACCCGGCATTCTCACCCGGCTCATCACCATCGCTGATGAAGAACGCGATGAAGTCGGTCGCGAAGTTCGGTGTCGACGGGACGAGCAAGGTGGTGGCGTTAGTGCCGCCCAGCGACGAAGGCGACACACCGCCGGTCGGCCGACGAACGGGGAGCGCGAACACACTCCGACGCGGTGTATTGACCCGTGCGACGTCGTCTTCGAGATCGACGTCCGGCAAAACGGCGCTAAAGGTCCACGGCACCAGCACATTCGGAGATCGGCTGACCCGTAACGATCCACTGACGAGCGGGTGAGGTGTCGGCGGCGCGACAACTGCCGGAGGTGCGATGGCCGCAGTCGAACTGAGCGGCTTCACCGGATGCGCCGCGGCCGGGTTGCCGAGTGCGTCGCCGGATGACCCCGTGCTGGGCACGGCCAGAACTCCGGCTGCCATCACAACAGTCGCCATGGATTTGTGCGGCGCAAAGGTCATCGCCGGACCTCCCAGCGTCAGCCGCGAAACCGGCTAACGCAAAAAGTGTCCCACCGCCGCATCGGCAGCGAGGCGTGACTTGCAAAATCCCGCCGAAAAATCCGTCCCCGCGAAGCGGCGTCAGTATCCCGGTGTGACGACCTCGGCGAGTTCCTGTTCGGGTTCCTGCGGGGGAACCGGCGCGGGCAACTCCGGCTGCGGCGAACTCGCCTGGCCTCCGGTCGAGCCGCCGCACTCGGAGCCGCTGACTCCGGGCGGGCACATGCTCGGGCTCTCACCCGTCGTGGCGGCATCGGCGGGTGCTGACGCAGGGGCGGAAGCCGGAGCCGAATCCGGCGAGTTCGGTACCAGATGGGGTACGCACTGGCTGGTGAAATTGTCTGGCTCTTCTCCGGCCGGGCAGTCGGCGAGATACGAAGGCGGGTTGGCCGGTGCGGCCAGTGTCACCCCGACCACCGGCGCCGCTGCTGCGATCGCGAACCCGCCGACGATGATCACTCGTCGCGCGAGCAGAGAGATGGAACCCATTGATCACCCTTCGTTCGGGGGCTTTGCGGTACGCCGACACTAACGCGTGGGCGGTACCAACGCGCGTTTTACGACCAGGACAGAGCTGCGGACCTGCCGATATGTCAAAGAACCTGCTCCGCGACCGGCGCAATTCGGTGCTGTCGATGCACCGAGTTGACGAAGTCGATACTCTAGCGGCGGGTTCAGACTGCAGCCTCGTGATGTTGAATGAGGTTGCTTTAGGGGCCCCCAAGCAAGAGGTGAGGTTTGGACGGACAGCTTTGTACCGAGAACTGGGTCGGACGTGTGGCGGTGGTCGCCGCGTCCGGTGACCTCGACATGCTCACCGCTCCCCAGCTGAAAGGCGCCGTTGAGGCGGCTTTGGCCAAGGATCCTGCGGGCCTGATCGTCGACCTCACCCAAGTGGATTTTCTCGGGTCGGCGGGGATGCAGGTGTTGATGGAGGCCCACAATCAGGTCGAGGGCACCGAGATGCGGTTTGCTGTCGTCGCTGACGGGCCGGCGACCAGCCGGCCGCTCAAGATCACCGGTATCGCGGATTTGATCGCCATGTATTCCACGGTTGAAGCTGCTCTCGAGAACTTTGCCGCATGACTTCAGCCGCGACGGGGTAGTCAGTTTGCACGATGTCCGAATCGAATTGCTCCGCGGGCGAGATGGACGCGAGCCTCATCCGAAACGACACTGCCGACGCCCATAACGTCGCGCAGTTTCGTTCTGAGCTGTCCGGATGGCTGCGCAGGCACGTCACGCTTGACCCGGTCCGGTTCAACGACGTGGTGCTGGCCGTCAACGAGGCGCTCACCAACGCGGCGGAATTCGCTTACCGCGGGGGCACCGGCCCGATGACGATGCACGCCCGTCACCACGCGGCTGACCGTCAGCTAGAGGTTGTGGTCTCCGATCACGGCAGCTGGCGCCATGTCGACGGCGAGGGACAACCGAATACGCGGGGCCGCGGCATTCCGCTGATGCGTGCGCTGGCCGACCGCACGACGATCTCCAAGCAGTCGACCGGCACCGAGGTGCGGTTGCAGTTCGACGATTGCGAGCTGGTTACCCCGAACGCCTACAGCGCGTCGGTGTGACCCGTTGTGGTCCGCGCCGTCATCGACGGTTGAAGTGACGTCAATCACTGTCACACGGGATGCGATTGGCGTTGCACGCGAATCCAATCCGGCATGTCGCTTGTGATTTGTCGCTCACTTTTCGATCTCAAACCTGAGAGCGTCTTTTCGCCGTCGATATCGGGATCCGTTCAGCCAACGGTAAAGCCGCACGTTACCGGCACATTACAGATAGCCGCCGAAGGGTAACGAACGGATAACGAAGAGTTTCTTAAGCGGTGTCTGAGAGCTTTTGACGCACCGACGCCGTTTGACGGTTGCGACGAGCAAACGCGTCGGTGTTCGTCGCTAGACTCTTGGGTAATCAGCGCCAAAGGCGTAGGAAGACTTGGAATCTAGGGCCGGTGAACGCCATACCGGCGGAGGTACACCGATGGAAATGGCTAAGTTTGTGGCGCCCATGAGGCAGATGAAAACTTCTGATTCAGATGAGACGAAGGTCAGCTTGGCGGGCGCCGTCCAGGCACGGCGAGGGCCGATCGGCGACATCGCGGCCGCCGACGGTGTGATCGTGGCCGCCAACTACGGCGACGACAGTATTTCGGTGCTCGACCCGACCACACTGGCCGTGGAAAGCATCATCGCGGTGCCGGGCGAACCAGTCGCGGTGGCGGTCGCAGACGACCGTGCGTACGTCGGCACCTCGTCGTGGACCCATGACGAGGTCTCGGTGGTCGATCTCACCGCCAAGAGCGTCATCGCAACCTACGACCTGGCGTTGAGCGTCACGGCGCTGACCGTCAGCCCCGACGGCAAGCGGGTGTTCGCCGCGCGGACCGGCGACGGCTACGCCGACGTCGCGGTGATCGACGTGCCCGCAGAGCAGATGGGCACCATCGACATCGCCACCGGCGCCGGGATCGGCATCGACGCCGTCGCGGTCGACGCCAGCGGTAAGCGCCTTTACGTGGGCACCACCGACGCCCGCGGCAGCGCGCTCGTCACCGTCAACGTGGAGACCACGCGCGTCGAGCGCGCTGTGCAGATCGGCGCACCGATCCGCGACATCACCGTCGCCGACGGCACCGCCTACGTGCTGACGTCCGACCGCGCCCGCGGTGGCGTCGTGCACGTGATCGCGCTGGCGACCGGCCGCATCACCGGAACGGTCCAACTCGGCGGCGCGCCGACGCAGCTGGTCATGGGCGCGGACAAGAACCGCGCATACGTCGTCGACTACGACGGTGTCGCGGTGCTGTGTCCGCTGACCCGCAAGGTGGTTCACACGATCACCACCGACGCTCGGCCGTCGAGCGTCGCGGTCGACGGTGACCATCTGCACGTCGCCGACTACGCCGGGCTTGTCACCGTCTTCGACGTCGAGTCGGCCACACCGCTGACGTACTCCGATTTCGTGGCGACCGATCCCATCGCGGTGCCCGATGTTCCCGAGCTGGAGCCGGCCACCGTCTAGCGCGAAAAATCTTTTCCGCGCCGTTGAACCCCTTTCGCGGTTGTCCCGTTGAACCGCAGTGAAGGCCATAAGGGCTTTCGCAGAGGGAAAGGGGCGCGGCCATGCGCGCAACGCTGTTGGTACTGACCGGGATCGCCGCGGCAGCCTTCGGGGCGATCGCGGTACCGGCAGTCGCGTCGGCCGAGTCGGCTGACCTGACGATCGCCACGCTCGAGGCGCAGGGCTTCGAGGTGAAGGTCAACAAGATCGGAAGCGCGTCGCTCGACGAATGCGTGATCACCGATATCCGAAAGCCTAAGGAGCGAACGCAATTCGTGCGTCGCGGCGACGATCTGATCCAGGTGGTCACCGAACGTTCCATCACCGTGACGGCTGACTGCTCCCGGCGCTGAATATCCCGGCGCTGAATATCCCTTAGTGGCGGCGGCAGTCCAGCGACACCGAGATCGGTTGGCTGATCGTCACCGGAAAGAGCACGCCGTCGTTTCTGCCGCCGAGCAGAGGCATCAACTGGGTGAACTGCTGCGGGTTGCGGACGCTGGTGACCACACATTCCGACATCGGTGCCGTACCAATCTTGTCGATCGTGACGTTGTAGCCCCTGTCCTGCAGCTTGTTGATCACGTCCTGCGCTGACTCGCCGTCCTGGGCTGCCGCGATACCGGCGGGCGCGGCCATCGTTGCGTACGCGACGGCCGCGGCCCCGGCGAGGATCCATGTGGTGCGCATGCGTTCAATGATCCCCTATCAGCGCTCGGCGCGCTGATAAGCGGTGACGACAGCGGCCCCGCCGAGGCCGATATTGTGCTGCAGCGCGGCGGTGACGCCGTCGACCTGCCGTTTGTCGGCCGTTCCGCGCAGCTGCCATGTCAGCTCGGCGCATTGCGCAAGGCCCGTCGCGCCGAGCGGGTGGCCCTTGGAGATCAGCCCGCCGGACGGGTTGACGACCCAGCGTCCGCCGTAGGTGGTGTCGTTGTTGTCGATCAGCTTCGGCGCCTCGCCTTCCGCGCACAGGCCCAACGCCTCATAGAGCAGCAGCTCGTTGGCCGAGAAGCAGTCGTGCAGCTCGATCACCTGGAAATCGGAGGGGCCGAGGCCGGACTGCTCGTAAACCTGCTGGGCGGCTTGCACGTTCATGTCATAGCCGATGAGGTTCTTGGCGCTGCCGTCGAACGACGACTGGAAATCGGTGGTCATCGACTGGCCGACGATCTCCACGGCCTGCCCGGCCAGGTTGTGCTTGTCGACGAACGCCTCGCTGGCCACGATCGCCGCACCGGAACCATCGGAGGTCGGGGAGCACTGCAGTTTGGTCAGCGGATCGGAGATCATCTTCGCCGCCAGAATGTCGTCGAGGGTGTACTCGTCTTGGAACTGCGCATACTGGTTGTTCACCGAATGCTTGTGGTTCTTGAACCCGATCTTCGCGAAATGCTCAGCGGTGCTGCCATGTTGACGCATGTGTTCACGGCCTGCCGCGCCGAACATCCACGGGGCCACCGGAAACGCGAACTCGTCGATCTCGGCCATCGCCTTGACGTGTTTGCCCATCGGTGACTCGCGGTCCTCGAAGCCACCCTTCAGCGAACCCGGCTGCATCTTCTCGAAGCCGAGCGCGATCACGCAGTCGGCGAGCCCGCCGCGGATCGTCTGCGCGGCGAGGAACAGCGCGGTGGAACCCGTTGAGCAGTTGTTGTTCACGTTGGCGATCGGGATGCCGGTCATACCGAGCTCGTAGAGCGCGCGGTTGCCCGACGTCGAGTCGCCCGAGCAGTAGCCGACGAAACCCTGTTGCACTTCGGAGTAGTCGATGCCGGCGTCTTCGAGAGCCTTGGTGCCCGACTCCTTGGCCATCTGCGGATAGTCCCAGCCTTCGCGTCGGCCGGGCTTCTCGAACTTCGTCATCCCCACACCGACGACGTAAACCTTGTTGGGCATCTCGTGTTCCTTTCGCTGCTGCCAAGTCCGGCGTCAACACTAATCCCACCAGCACACGCTGGGTCATCCATCCACGGCACCAAAAGTATGAGTTTGCGCCTGCTCGGCACGGCGGCGGGGTACAAAGAGTAGAACGTGTTCTAGTTTCTTGGAGGCGATATGGGGTTGCGGGTCGTGCAGTGGGCCACCGGAGGGGTCGGCGTCGCGGCCATCAAGGGTGTTCTCGAGCACCCCGACCTCGAACTCGTCGGCTGCTGGGTGCACTCATCGGAGAAAGCGGGCAGGGACGTCGGCGAGATCATCGGCGCCGAACCGCTGGGCGTCGCCGCCACCAACAGCATCGACGACATCCTCGCGCTGGAGGCCGACGCGGTGGTCTACGCCCCGCTGCTGCCCAATCCGGACGAGGTGGCCGCGCTGTTGCGGTCGGGTAAGAACGTCGTGACCCCCGTCGGCTGGGTGTACCCGAGCGAGCGCCAGGCCACGCCGCTTCAGGCCGCCGCGCTGGAGGGTAACGCGACGCTGCATGGCACCGGTATCGCGCCCGGCGGTATCAGCGAGAAGTTTCCGTTGATGTTTTCGATCATGTCGACCGGAGTGAGTTTCGTTCGCGCCGAGGAGTTTTCGGATCTGCGTACCTACGAGGCGCCCGATGTGGTGCGGCATGTGATGGGTTTCGGCGAGGTGCCGGAGAAGGCGCTCAGCGGCCCGATGCAGAAGCTGCTCGACGGCGGCTTCATCCAGGCCGTCCGGATGTGCGTGGACAAGATCGGCTTCCGCGCCGAACCCAAAATCCGCTCGTCACAGGAGATCGCCGTTGCGACGGCACCCATTCCGTCGCCGATCGGGGAGATCGAGCCCGGGCAGGTCGCGGGGCGCAAGTTCCACTGGGAGGCGCTCGTTGACGGTGAACCGGTCGTGCGGATCACGGTGAACTGGCTGATGGGTGAGGACAACCTCGATCCCGCGTGGACGTTCGGGCCCGAGGGGCAGCGCTATGAGATCGAGGTGCGCGGAAATCCCGATATCACCGTGTCAATCAAGGGCTTTCAGTCCGCGATCGGCGGCGAAGGACCGGAGTACGGCATTGTCGGCACCGCGGCGCACTGCGTGAACTCCATCCCGGCGGTGTGTGCGGCCCCGCCCGGCATTGCGACCTATCTCGACCTGCCGTTGATCAGCGGTAAGGCCGCCCCGCACCTGGGCTGACCGAGTTACGCCCGCATCGGCGCGTGCAGCGCGGCGGGCAACGCCGCCACGTTCATCAGCAGCAGGACCACGACCGGCCAGATCGCCGACGAATTGTGGGCGATTCCGCCCAGGACGACGCCGAGGCCGGCGGTGGCGACGGCGACAAGGACCGCGGAGAACCCCAACAGGGTCGCGCGCTGGTGTTCGGTCGCGAAGATGTTGATCCACGTCGTCGCGGCGGCGACGATGGCCTGGTTGGCCACCGTCGCCATCAGGATCACGACGCCGTGTACCCACGGGTCGGACCAGGACTCGATTGCTTCGCCCACGATGCAGAGCACCGCTGCGCTCGAACTGACCAGGGCGCTGGCGACCAGCATGCCGCGCGACGCGAACCTGGTGCGGTGCACAAAGCCCCACAGGCCCGCGCCGACGATCAGGCCAGCGCTGGTGGCGATCACCAAGATGTGCAGGGTCCCACTGTCGTCGGCATGATCTTCGGCCGTATACAGGCTGTAGAACGTCGTGCTCAGGGCGATCGGCACGAACAGCAGTTGGACAACGACGTAGCGACGAAACCAATGGTGGCTACGCGCAATAGCGAGGCCTTCCTGATAAACGTCGCGTAAACGCCGCACCGCCCGCGCCGAATGCGAATGGATGGGCCCGATGAAGAACCCGGCGACCGCGGCGGCCACCAACCCTGCGGTGCCCAACCACAGCAGGTCGACATGGCCCGCGAGTGGATCCTTGCTTTCCAGAATCGGTAACACCAAAACCGCGGCCACAATGGCTACCACCGCCCCGGCGGCGCTCTGGTTCAGTATGAGATCGCCCCGACGAATTTCGTTTAATTTGCTGGACAGCACATCAGAGAATGCGATCCTCGCCAGCCCGCTGGCAACGCCGAGCGCCACCGACGTGGTCAGAAATACCGGAGCGATTCCCAACCCCGTCACGGCCGCCGACCCGTTGACCACCAACAATGCCGCCATGGCCAGGGACGTTCCCGCCAGAACGAGATGTCTCTGGTGCCGTGAGCGTTCAAGTACAAACGGCGACATTGAGTTCCCGAGAATCGCGCCGATGCAGTAGGCAGGGAACACCAACGCCGCCGCCCACAAATTTCCGTACTCGGCACAGATAAACGGCAGCACAACTGCAATATTCGCCAGCTGCATACCGGTCGTGTAAAACGTTCCCTGCGTGAGCAGAACACCGTAACGATCCGTGTGCGCGTCTAAGTCACCATCAGCAGACATCGGGAATCTGCGCAAAATGTACTATCGGTTCGTTCTCTGCGAAGCGAAATAGGAAATTGCGCTGACGCAAACGGTTCGAATTACTCCTGTTATTTGTAAGCACGCAAACTATCCATTGTTAGCTTTATCGGTGCCGAATCTGGCACACTCGCCGTCTGTGACGAAATACGCGTTGGTGCTCGCCGGCGGCGGGCTGGCCGGTATCGCTTGGGAGACCGGGGTGCTGGCGGGTATCGCCGATGAATCACCCGAGACCGCGAAGGCCCTGATGGACGCCGACGTATTGGTCGGCACCTCGGCGGGGTCGGCCGTCGCCGCGCAGCTGTCCAGCGGGCTGAGCCTGGAGGATCTGTACGAACGGCAAACCGCGCCGGCGTCGGCAGAGCTCACCCCGAGCGTCGGCATCGACGACATCACCGGGCTGTTTATGGCCGCGGTGACCCAGCCCGGCACCAAAGCCGAGAAGCTGCAACGCATCGGTGCGGTTGCGGTGTCGACGCCGACGGTCGCCGAACCCGTGCGCCGTGAGGTGATCGCGCACCGGTTGCCCCACAAGCATTGGCCGCAGCGTCAACTGCGGATCAGCGCAATCGATGTCGCCACGGGCGAGCTCGTTGCGTTCGATCTGACCTCCGGTGTCGAGCTGGTCGACGCGGTCGCCGCGAGTTGTGCTGTGCCCGGGGTGTGGCCTCCGGTGACCATCGGCGATCGGCGCTACATGGACGGCGGTGTCGGCAGCACGGTGAACATGGCCCTGGCCGCGGACTGTGATACCGCGGTCGTGCTTGTGCCGCAGGGCAAGTCGTCGCCCGCGCCGTTCGGTGTCAGTACCTCCGAGGAGATCGACGCGTTCGACGGCGCGACGTTCGCGGTGTTTGCCGACGACGACTCCTTGTCTGCCTTCGGCAAGGATCCGCTCGATCCGCAGTGCCGGATACCGTCCGCGGCGGCGGGCCGACGGCAGGGCAGGCGGGTGGCCGCCGAGCTCGCCACGTTTCTCGGGCGCTGAATCAACCCTCAGTCGAAGGAGTTTCGAGCTCGTCGAGCGCGACCGCCGCCAGCGCGCGGCCGACCTCGATGACCTCTGCGGCGCGGTGGAAATCCAGGCTGCGGCACGCGCTGCGGGGCACCTCGATCAACAGGTCGGGCGGATAGTTGGCCAGCTGGTGGCGTGCCAGCGCCGCCTGGGCGATGTCGATGGTGCGGTTCATCACCTCGAAGCTGCCGAGTTTGGGCACCGTCGCTTCGTTGGTGGCGTCGACCAGTTCGGTGTCGCTGTCGCCCTCGTCGCCGCTACCGGGTCCGGAACGGCTCCGCACCGCGCTGGAATCGAACAGCGCCGTGGTGCTGCGCCACACCCGGGTCAGCCACTCGGTCGTCCTCGGGCCGGCGTCGGAAACGGCCTCGGCGCCACCGGATTCGCTGCCGGCCAACGACACCGCGATCGTGAGATCGGCGTTGACGGCCGCGATCGGCGCCATCGGCAGCGGGTCGAGAATGCCGCCGTCGGCCAGCAGCCTGCCGTCGAGCACATGAGGGGTGATGACGCCGGGTATCGCGATCGAGGCGCGAATCGCCGCATCGACAGGGCCGCGCTGCAGCCACACCGACTTACCGGCGATCAGGTCCGTCGCCACCGCGGTGTAGGGGATCGCGAGGTCCTCGATGCGGACATCACCGAGTATGTCGCGCACGGCATCCAGAATCTTCGATGCGCGCAGCACACCCGCGGCGGTGATCGAGGGATCCAGCAGTCGCAGCACTGCGGCCTGGGTCAGCGCCCGTGCCCAGTCGGCGAACTGACCGAGTTTGTCTGCCGCCTGTAGCCCACCGACGAGCGCACCCATCGACGAACCGGCGATCCCGACGATGTCGTAGCCGCGGGCGCGCAGTTCGTCGATGACGCCGATGTGGGCGTAACCCCGTGCGCCTCCGCTGCCGAGTGTCAGCGCGACACGCTTGTCAGCCATCCCGCCATTGTCTCGCGCCGAGGGCAGTCAGCCGCAGAGTGCGTCGGCGGCGGCGCGGACCGCCACGATGACGGCGGCCTGGCGCGGCGGATCCAACTGCGACCACGGGGTGCCGTAGGTCGCCGGTCCCGCCGAATCCGTCGACTGCAGCATGCCCAGATACGGCTCGATCTGCTCGTGCGGGTCGCCGCCCTGCTGGGCCATCCACTCCCGCGCGGTGGTGCAGGCGCGGTAGTACTCGTCCTCGGTGGAGTCGGCGGGTGCGCCGACGGCGGTGGTCACACCGCCGGGGGAGACCGCGACGGACCCGGGTGCGGCCGTCGGGGTCTCGGCCCTGGTCGACGTCGGCGACGACGTCGGCTCGGTCTCGGTGCCCGACGAACACGCCGTGGCGATACCGAGGCCGGTGATCATCAACGTCGCCGCAAAGGCATACCGAAGGTGCGAGCGCATGCCCGCCAATCTATGCAATCGCTATCCGTCGGCCCCGTCGGAGCCATCGGAGCCGCCGTCAGAACCGGAACCGGTGCCGCCCGAACCGCCCGGGCCGTCCGCGGCGCCCAGGCCGTCACGCCCGCCGGTGCCGCCATCGCCGCCGTTGCCGACACCGTCGGTCGCGGTGCCGTTGCCGCCGTTGCCGCCCTTGCCGCCGCGGTAGCCGTTGGCCCAGCTGGTCCAGCCGCCGGTGCCGCCGTTTCCACCGTTGGCCGTGCCGGTGTCCGCGGTGGCGTCGCCGCCGTCGCCGCCGTCGCCGCCGTTCTGCATCAACCCGCTGCCGCCGCCGCGGCCGCCGTTGCCGCCGGTGGCTTCGCCCTCGTCGACGTCCGCGTCGCCGCCGGCGCCGCCGTTACCGCCCTGGCCGTCGAACCCGCCGGAGCCCGCGGACCCGCCGTCACCGCCGGTGGCCGTGCCGGTTCCGGCGTCCGCGGCCCCGCCGTCGCCGCCGTCGCCCGCGGTGCCGTTGAAGAACGAGCCTCCGCCGGTTCCGCCGTTGCCGCCGGTCGCATCGCCCTCGTCGGTTTGGGCCGCGCCGCCGGTTCCGCCGTCGCCGCCGTCGCCTTCGATGCCGATGTTGCCGCCGTCGCCGCCGTCACCGCCGGTGGCCGTGTTGGTGGTGCTGGTGGCCGCGCCGCCGTCGCCGCCGCCGCCCGCCCAGCCGAACAGCCATCCGGCATTGCCGCCGTCGCCGCCCGCTCCGCCGGTGGCGGTGCCGGTGTCGCTGGTGGCGCTGCCGCCCGCTCCGCCGAACCCGGCGCTGCCCAGCCACGTGTTGGCGCCGCCGTGACCGCCTTGGCCGCCCTGTGCATCGCCGGACCCGCTGACGGCGTCGCCGCCCGCGCCGCCGATGCCTGCATTGCCGTGGAACCACCCCGCGTTGCCGCCGTTGCCGCCGTCGCCGGCGACGACGTCACCGTCCTGGTCGGTGATGCTGGCGCCCGCACCGCCGGCGCCGCCGTTGCCCCACAGGCCGGCGCTGCCGCCGTTGCCGCCCTTCCCGTTGTTGACGCCTGCGACGCCTGCGCCGCCGTTTCCGCCGCTGCCGAAGAGCAATCCGCCGCGGCCGCCGTTCTGTCCGGGACCGCCGTCGGCGCCGTTGCCGATCAGCAGGCCGCCGTTCTCGCCGGGTTCGGTGCCGTTGTGAAACAGCGTCTTGAAGCCGGTCTGGAATGCCGAGTTCACCGCGAGCGCCGCGTTCTGGAACGCGGCGTTGGCGCCCAGCAGTGCTGACGTCGCGGGGTTGCCGTTACCGTTGCCGCTTGGCGCGGATATGCCCCAGCCGAGCGACGGTGGCTTGGGGATCAGCTCCGTCCAGTCGAACAGGGGAGTGTTGGCGTTGCCCGACGGCGCCACCGGTGACGGCGGCAGGTATTTGGTCCAGCCGAACATCACCCTGTTGTCCGGGTTGTCGTACAGGTCAGGCGAATACGGGGTGCCGCTTTGCGGTGTCAGCCCGAGCAGCGACGGCAGGAACGCGCCGACGCCGAAAAGCGAGTCGCTGAGCGCCGGCGCCGAGGGCGACGATGGGGTCTCCGCCATCGCAGATGCCGAGGTGGCGATCGCGCCGCCACCAGCTGCGGCCAGCACGCCGCTGGTCAATGCTGCCGCCGTGACCAGCGATTTCCTGTTATTGAACTGTCGGGCGCGGGTGTGCTTGGCCATCGGCAACGTCGATCCCTTCGGCTGGTGAGAGGGTCCTGTCCTGGCTAATCAACACCGAACAGTGAGCAACATATGATTAGCACAATTTATGCAAGAATTCCCAGGAAATCTAGCCGTTCGAAGAAATCGACGGCCGCGTCGTTTCCGGTTTATTGACCGAGCGTGCAGCGCCGCGCTGTGCCTCTTAGTCAGCAAACATCTAGGTCCAGATAGCCAAGGAGTTCAAACCAGGACGCAAACCCGGATGCCATATGCCACAGTTATCAGGCATTGTCATCGGTAGTTGCCAGCGGGCCAACGACAGGTGAACGATTTTCGCATATTATTGACGCTCGCACTGAATAAATCATGGCTGTCAGCAACGCTGATGAGCATCGTGCGCAAAGCTAGCAGCCGCTTAGTCCTACGGCGACCCGGGTTCTGCTCACCGTGAGTCTGAGTCGGCGAGTCGCCTACGAGCGCGCTGAGCAGCGTGTTTACCGTGGACGCGGCACCGCCCGGGAGGTGGGGCCGTCGCGGCGTGCCCGCCCGGCTGCCACACTGGCGGACATGACGACCGGATCGCAGTGGTGTTGTGCGGCTTAGCGCCGCCACCCCCGATCCTTCGTCATCTCTGGAGTTTTCATGTCTACCTCTGCAGTGTTGCCATGGGCAGCGCCGGCCGTCTCCGCGCCCACCCGGCTGCGGCTTCCCGATCTATTGCAGGCCACCGACCGCGTCGCCGACGAGATGCTCAGCGGCCACCACGACCGGCTGCTACCGGTGGGCGGCCCGCCGCGCGACCAACGCTGGTTCACGCGACTACACGGCGACGACGAGCTGGATATCTGGTTGATCAGCTGGGTGCCGGACCGGTCGACCGAACTGCACGACCATGGCGGGTCGCTGGGCGCGCTGACCGTGGTGTCCGGCTCGTTGCGCGAAACCCGTTGGGATGGCGCGGTGTTGCGGCACCGACGGTTATCTGCGGGCGATCAGGCCGCGTTCCCCCTCGGCTGGGTGCACGACGTGGTGTGGGCGCCCGATCGCGACGCGTCGGCCCATACGCTCAGCGTGCATGCCTATTCGCCGCCGCTGACCGCGATGTCGTACTACGACGTGACCCACCGGAACTCGTTGCGCCGCAGGCGTACCGAGCTCACCGACGCCCCGGAGGGTTGACAATGACAGCAAGCCGTATCGACCGGATGCTCGCCGACGCCCGCGCACGCCTACACCGGCTGCCCGCGGGGGAAGTGCCTGCCGCGCTCGCGCGTGGCGCGGTGCTGGTGGACATCCGCCCGCAGGCCCAGCGCGTTGTGGAGGGTGACGTCGCGGCCGCGTTGGTGATCGAACGCAACGTGCTGGAGTGGCGGTGCGATCCGACCAGCGACGCGCGGCTGCCCCAGGCCGTCGACGCCGACGTGGAGTGGGTGGTGTTGTGCTCGCAGGGCTACACCTCGAGCCTGGCCGCCGCGGCGCTACAGGATCTCGGGCTGCACTGCGCCACCGACGTGATCGGGGGATATCAGGCGCTGAAAGCCAACGAAGTCCCGGTCTAGGCGCTTTCGTCGCTGCTCAACAACGGACGCAGTTTCTCGGTCTTCTCCGCCGTCCATCCCGGCGGTTCCAAGATGGCCGCCCACGCGTTCGCGACATCCTTGACGTAGACGTGGCCGTGTCCGTCGGGCACATCGACGGCGACCGCCATATCCGCCGACACCTGAAGGAACGTCACGATCGGGATCCACTGCATGCGCCCCGATACGTCGTAGCCTTTGGGCTCGCGCAGCCAGTCCGGTTCGGCGAACAGCAGATCCGGATTCCACCACGCGATCGGGTCGGAGGCGTGCTGGAGGTACACGACCCGCGGCGGATCCCACGGGGCATCGGGCCTGCCGAGGTTTTCGGCGCGGGCGGCGAACCGCACGTTCTCGCCGTCGTCGTAGATCGGCAGCCACATCGGTGACCCGGCGTCACGCTCGCGGGTGAGCTGGGTCCAGATGGTGTTGTTGAACGTCGGACCGGAAAACAGTGCGCCGTCGGTGCGGGCGATGAGGTTGTTGAGCGCAAGGAACGGCGCCTCCCCACCGAACGAGCCGAGGCTCTCGCCGAAGACCACCAACTTGGGGCGCTGCGCTTCGGGCATCTCGCGGATCATCGCGTCGACGGCCTCGAACAGGGCCTGCCCGGCCTGGCGGGCGTTTTCCTTGTCCACCAGAAACGACAGCCAACTGGGCAGGAACGAGTACTGCATCGACACGATCGCGGTGTCGCCGTTGTACAGGTACTCCAGCGCGGAGGCTTCGGCGTCGTTGATCCAGCCGGTGCCCGTGGTGGTGGCGACGGCAACCACAGCGCGGTCCAGTCCGCCTGTGCGCCTTAACTCTTCGGCTGCCAGCGTGGCGGTGGCCTTGATGCCGTCCGCAGAGTGCAAGCCGGCGTAGGCGCGGATCGGTTCGATCGCCGGCGCGCCGTTGAACTCGGTGAGCTGCTCGACCGTCGGCCCGCTCGATACGAATATCCGGCCTTGATGGCCCAGGGACTCCCAACTCGCCAGCGACTGGGGCCCGCCGGAACGCAACGGAGATGTCGGCGCGGCGAAGTCCGGGTCGGTTTCGTCGTTGACCGAGGAGAAGGTGTTGTTGATGGTGCTCATGGCGTAGCGGACCACCACGCCGTTGAGCAGCGCGATGCTCAACGCCAGCAGCAGGATCACCACCACGACCGCCGACACCCGCGGCGGTGCGAAGCGACCGAGTTGGCGAACCAGGAAGCGCACCAATCTTCCGATGAGCTGGCCGATTTCGACGAGTACGAACAGCACGACGATCGACAGCACAGCGGTCAGCACATGGTCCCAGATCCCCATCCGCGGTACCCCGACGAGATCGCGGACCTCGTCCTGCCACACGTGGAAGTAGATGATCATCAGGACCTGGCCGACGATTCCGACGATCACCAGCCCGATCCATGCCAGCCGCGGCGCGGATGGGCTGTAGCCCTTGGACAGCATGTAGCGGGTCAGCCAGACCGCGAACACGCCGATCCCGTATCCGGTGGCTCCGGCCCCGCCGCTGACAAGCGCTTGAAACAGCGGACCCCTCGGCAACAGCGACGGCGTCAACGAGAACCAGATGAACACCAGGCCCATCGCGGTTCCGGTGAACGTGTAGTGGCGCACCCACCACGGCGTGCGGGACGGTTCCTGCTGCGGTGGCTCCTCCTGGAAGACGGCTACGGTGTCGTCGCGGGTCTCGGTCACCAGGGCAGATTAGCGATGGGTGAAGTTCGGGGGGCGCTTCTCGGTGAACGCGTTCATACCTTCGGTCTGGTCGTCGGTGGCGAACGCCGAGTGGAACAACCGGCGTTCGTAGAGCAGACCCTCGGCCAGCGTGCTCTCGAACGCGCGGTTGACCGCCTCCTTGGCCATCCGCGACGCCGACAGCGACATTCCGGCGATGGTCTTGGCCACCGCGTTCGCCTCGTCGAGCAGGTTGTCGGCGGGCACCACGCGTGACACCAGCCCGGCGCGCTCGGCCTCCTCGGCGTCCATGTTGCGGCCGGTCAGGATCAGGTCCATGGCCTTGGCCTTGCCGATCGCGCGCGTCAGTCGCTGCGAACCACCCATACCCGGCAGCACGCCGAGCTTGATCTCGGGCTGACCGAACTTCGCCGAGTCGGCGGCGATCAGCACGTCGCACATCATCGCCAGCTCACACCCGCCGCCGAGCGCGTAACCCGCCACCGCGGCGATGGTCGGGGTGCGCGTCGAGGCGAATTTGCCCCAGGCGGCGAAGAAGTCGCTGGCGAACACGTCGGCAAACGTCAGGCTCGTCATCTCCTTGATGTCGGCGCCCGCGGCGAAGGCCTTCTCGTTGCCGGTGAGAACGATCGCGCCGACGCCGGGATCGCTGTCGAATTCCGCTGCGGCAGCGGTGACTTCGTGCATCACCTGGCTGTTGAGCGCGTTGAGCGCCTTCGGCCGGTTCAGCGTGATGGTGGCGACGCGGTCATCACGAGTGACCAATATGGTTTCGTAGCTCGTCATGAGAACTCCAGTTCGCGATCGGCCGGCGCGAAGTACGCTTCGACGTCGGCGGGGGTGACGGCCGCCAGCGAGGCCGGCGACCATTTCGGGTTGCGGTCCTTGTCGATGACCTGGGCGCGGATGCCCTCGACGAGATCGTGGCTGCGCAGCGACGCGCACGAGGTCCGGTATTCCTGGCGCAGCACGGCTTCCAGTGTTTCGAGTTTGGCGGCCCTGCGCACCGCTTCCAACGCCACCGACACCGAAATCGGTGAGCGGCTTTCAATCAGGTCGGCGGCCTCGCCGGCCAGATCTGCGTCGTGGCTGCGCAACGCGGCGACGATGTCGGTGGCGGTCTGCCCGGCGTAGCATTCGTCGATCCAGTCACGTTGTGCGACAAGCTCACTCGCCGGCGGTTCGGAAGCGTGGGCGGATACGGCGGCGTCGATACCATCGCGCAGCAGGGTGTCCGTGAAGGACTGCAGTCGGTCGTGGGTGACGTAGTGGTCGGCGAAGCCCATCGCGATCGCGTCGGCGCCGTTGAACGTGACGCCGGTAAGCGCGGCGTGCAAGCCCAGTTGACCGGGGGCGCGCGACAGGATCAGGGTGCCGCCGACGTCGGGTATGAACCCGATGCCGACTTCTGGCATCGCCATCTTCGTGGTGTCGGTGGCGATCCGCACGCGCCCGTGGGCGCTGATGCCCACGCCGCCGCCCATCACGATGCCGTCCATGAGCGCGACGTATGGCTTGGGGTAGCGGCCGATGTGGGCGTTGAGTAGGTATTCGTCGTACCAGAAGTTGCGCGCTTCGGTGCCCTTCTCGGGGCCGTCGGCGATGGCGCTGTGGTAGATCGCCACGATGTCACCGCCTGCGCACAGGCCGCGCTCACCGGCACCGTCGACCAGGACGGTGCGCACGGCGTCGTCGCTTTCCCATTCGGTCAGGACCTGCGACATCGTGGTGACCATGGCGTGGTTGAGCGAGTTGATGGCCTTGGGCCGGTTCAGCGTGATCAGGCCGACGCCACGGTCAACAGTTACTAGGACATCCTCGTTTTCGCCCACAAATGCAATCTAGATCGTTACGCGGGCTGATGGGGCGCCGGGTAAGGTTTTTCTGGGAATGGCCCGGCAACTCGGGAACCGACGTCTGGCCGTGATCGTTATCTGTGTGTTCGCCAACTCTGTCGAACCCACTTCACAGGAGAGGAACCGACGGTGCGGGAATCCAGCAACCCGGTATTTCGTTCGCTGCCCAAGACGCAGGGGGGATATGCGCAATTCGGTACCGGAGCCGCCGGCTACGGTGCGGCGGCGGTACAAGCGGACCCCTATACGACCCAATACCCACCACAGCAGCAGGCCGGTGTCGCCCGCCCGCTGACCATCGACGACGTCGTCACCCGGACCGGCATCACGCTGGCCCTGCTGACCGCCGTCGGTGTCGTTTCGTACTACCTCGTGTCCCAGAACCTGGGCCTGGCCATGCCGTTCGCCCTGGTGGGCGGCCTCGGCGGGTTGGCGCTGGTGCTCGTCGCGACGTTCGGGCGCAAGCAGGACAACCCGGCGATCGTGTTGACCTACGCCGCGCTTGAGGGCGTGTTCCTCGGCGCGATCTCGTTCATCATCGCCAACGTCATCTCGTTCGGCGGTGTCGGCATGATCGCGCAGGCGATCGTCGGCACGCTCGGGGTGTTCTTCGGCATGTTGGTCGTCTACAAGACCGGCGCCATCCGCGTGACGCCGAAGTTCACCCGGATGATCGTCGCCGGCCTGTTCGGTGTGCTGGCGTTGATGCTGCTCAACCTCGTCCTCGCGGTGTTCGGCGTGGGCGGTGGCACCGGTCTGGGCCTGCGCGACGGCGGCATGCTCGCCATCGGCTTCTCGCTGCTGTGCATCGGCCTGGCGGCGTTCTCGTTCCTGATCGACTTCGACGCCGCTGACCAGATGGTGCGCGCCGGTGCGCCGGAGAAGGCCGCGTGGGGTATCGCGTTGGGCCTGACGGTGACGTTGGTCTGGCTGTACATCGAGATCCTGCGTCTGCTCAGCTACTTCAACAGCGAGTAGTCGCTCCAACGAGAAAGCCCGGCACTACGGTGTCGGGCTTTTTCGTGCGTCGGTGGCGCCGAAACTGTGCACAGATCGCGATTCATCCACAGATTCGTGGACTGGGCGCAGTTTCGAGGGGGCTGGGCCACTAACGAGCGGTAAGTGTCAGACGATGACGACATCCGACTGGCCATTCGTCGGCAGTGAGGCCATTGCCAACGGTCGACTGAAAAAGCATGAACTGCGGGCGAACTTTCGCCCGTTCTTTCCCGACGTCTACGTGCCGAAAGATGCGGTGCCGACGTTGCGTCAACGCGCGGTCGCAGGATGGCTGTGGTCCCATCGCGAGGGTGTGATCGCGGGCCTGACTGCATCAGCGTTGCACGGCGCGAAATGGGTCGACGCCTCCGACCCGGTCGAGTTGATCTGGTCAAATGCCCGCCGCCCCGCTGGGATACGGACGTTCGATATGCGGCTTTGCGCAGAGGAATTCAACTGGAACGACCGGTTCCGCCTGACGACGCCGGCGCGCACCGCCTTCGACCTCGGCCGTCGCGGAACTTTGAACCAGGCGGTTGCGCGGCTGGACGCGCTGGGCAATGCCACCGGTTTGGCTGTCGACGATGTGCTCACCGTCGCGGCCGCCCACCGGGGCGCTCGCGGTCTGCGCCAGCTCGAAAAGGCGTTGGATCTCTACGATCCCGGCGCTGCATCACCACGGGAAACCTGGTTACGACTGTTGGCCATCCGTGCCGGCTTCCCGCGACCGACCACACAGATACCGGTGTTGAGCCCCGACGGGCGTCGGCGTTATTACCTCGACATGGGTTGGGAAAACATCATGCTTGCCTTGGAGTACGACGGTGAGCAGCACCGCACAGATCCCGTCCAATACGCTTACGACATCCAGCGCTCGGAGGACATCGCCGAGCTCGGCTGGTCACGGGTGAGGGCCGTCAAGGCGAACAGCGCGGCGGATATCTTGTATCGGCTCGACCGTGCCTGGCATTCGAAACTGCGTACAGATCGCAAAATTGGGTGAAATCGCGATCTGGCAGCAGGCTCGGCGACGAGGGGGCTACGACAGCCGCTCGATCACCATCGCCATGCCCTGACCGCCGCCGACACACATCGTCTCGAGGCCGAACGTCTTGTCGTAGGTCGTCAGGTTGTTCAGCAGCGTGGCGGTGATACGCGCGCCGGTCATGCCGAACGGATGGCCCAGCGCGATCGCACCGCCGGAGACGTTGAGCTTGTCCTCGTCCATCCCGAGCTCACGCGCCGAACCCAGCACCTGCACCGCGAACGCCTCGTTGATCTCGTAGAGGTCGATATCGCCGATCGACATGCCCGCATTGGCCAGCGCCTTCTTCGTCGCCTCGATCGGGCCGAGGCCCATGATCTCCGGCGACAAGCCGCTGACACCGGTGGACACGATGCGCGCCAGCGGGGTGAGCCCCAGCTCGCGAGCCTTGGTGTCGCTCATGACCACCAACGCCGCGGCGCCGTCGTTCAACGGGCACGCATTGCCGGCCGTCACGGTGCCGTTGGGCCGGAACACCGGCTTGAGCTGGCTGATCTTCTCGTAGGTGGTGCCCGCGCGCGGACCGTCGTCCTTGCTGACCGTCGTCCCGTCGGGCAGCGTCACCGGCACGATCTCACGCTCGAAGAAGCCGCTGTTGATGGCCTCCTCGGCGCGGTTCTGGCTGCGCACACCCCAGTGGTCCTGGTCTTCGCGGCTGATGCCGGTGAACAGCGCGACGTTCTCCGCGGTCTGGCCCATCGCGATGTACACGTCGGGCAGCAGGCCGTCCTCGCGGGGGTCGCGCCACTCGTCGGCGCCGGCGGCGGCCTGCTCGGAGCGGCTCATCGCGTCGGCGAACACCGGGTTCTTGCTGTCCGGCCAACCGTCGGCAGTGCCCTTCGGGAACCGCGAAACCGTTTCCACGCCAGCGGAAATGAACGCATGGCCCTCGCCGGCCTTGATGGCATGGAATGCCATTCGGGTGGTCTGCAGCGACGACGAACAGTACCGGTTGACCGTGGTGCCGGGCAGGAAGTCGTAGCCCAGTTGGACGGCGACGGCGCGGCCGACGTTGAACCCGGCCTCGCCGGCCGGTTGTCCACAGCCCATGATCAGGTCGTCGATCTCCCGCGGATCCAGTGCAGGCACCTTGTCCAGCACGGCGCGCACCATCTGCGCGGCCAAATCGTCGGGGCGCATATCGACCAGCGAACCCTTCGCGGCGCGGCCGATCGGCGACCGCGCGGTCGCGACAATGACGGCTTCAGGCATGGTGTCTCCTCGCATTGACGGCTATCAGGAGAACCTAGCTCGCGCGCGCCACGATGGGCGCGGGCACCCCAGTCGAACGCCGCCACAGCCTGCTCAAGCTGCCGACCCGCGCCACGAGCGTCGCGCCCTCGGACGGGCGGGACTGCCACGGCAGCTCGGGCACCGCGCCACCAAGCCAGTCGCCCAACGCATTACACAAGGCCGGGAACAACTGTTTGGCCGCCAGCGCATAACCGGCCGCCGACGGATGGAACATGTCGTGGGAGAACAGCACCTCGGGCATCTTGCGGAAATCGGGCGCCAGCAGGTCGGAGAAGGGCACCGGCACACCACCCGCCGAGCGCACGGCTGCGGCCTGCACGCGTGCCAGGCGCAAGCCGCGGCTGCGGGCCACCATGCGCAGCGGCTGGGGGATGGCGCTGATCACGCCGAAATCGGGGCAGGTGCCCACGACGACGACGGCTCCGCTGGCCCGTAGCCGCTGCACCGCCCGCGCCAGACGCCGCGCCGACGCGCCGATTCCGTTCAGCGCGGTGACGTCGTTGGCCCCGATCATGATCACCGCGGCGTCCGGCGGCGGACCCGCGACGAACATGGCGTCGATCTGGCCGGCCAACCCCTTTGACGTCGCCCCGACAATGGCCTTGGTGCTCAACCGAATTCGCTTACCCGACATTTCGGCAAGCTCGCGGGCCAGCAGCACTCCCGGCACCTGGTCGGCGTCGATGCAGCCGTATCCGGTCGCGGTGGAGTCACCGAAGATCATCAGATGCAGATCGAACGGCACGTCGCGCTGCCAGCGCTCGACCGGTCCACCGCCCGGGGTGTACACGCCGTCAGCGCGTGGCGGGATGTCCCACGATTTGGGAATGACTTGGCGGGTTCGGGCGGCCTGTTCGCTGAGCAGGTTGCGCGCTCCGATATATGCCGAACCCGTCGAGGCCAGCGCCGCCGCGGCCGCCAGGGCGACGGTTTTAGTCCGGTGCGGTGCGTGAGTGCCCACACGCCGAGTTTAAGTGGGATTTTCTGGGATATCCGCGTGGCGGCAGGCAATCTCGTGTCACATTGCGGTATCAACTCCGGTATCGAATATGACTCGTCGATTGTTGTTCAACTTATAGAGTGTCAAGCTAAGGTACGGGCCACGCTCAGTAAAGAGGCGGCACCCGGAACTACAGCGGCGTAGGGAAGGGGTGGCGATGACGGCACCCAGCAAGGTTGCCAGGGCGCACAGCGCTGGTATACCGCCTGCTAAGGGGCGAAAACCCCGCAAATTTCCGGTCAGCGACGGCGCGCCCGTCGAGGTTGTCGAAGACGGTCCAAGCCTCGCGGGACGGGTCACCGCGCTGGCGGCTCTGCTAACTATTCGGCCGACTCTAGCTATCGGAAGCTACGCTCCGAAGCTGCCGTGGCCTTGGGGTTTGGTGGACTTCGTCTCGCGGGTGATGCGCCCCCAGCCCGGCACGGTCCGTGCGACGATCTCTTTGCCGAAGTGCACCGCGCAACTCGTGCGGGCGCCGGGCGTGCTGCCGGCAGACGGTAAGCGCGCCGTCATCCTCTACATGCACGGCGGGGCGTTCCTGACCTGCGGCGCCAACTCGCACGGCCGCTTGGTCAGCGGGCTGTCGCGGTTTGCTGACTGCCCGGTGCTCATCGTCAACTACCGGATGATCCCCAAGCACTCAGTGGGCATGGCGGTCGACGACTGCTACGACGCCTACAAGTGGCTGCGCCAGAAGGGCTACGAAGCCGACCAGATCGTGCTGGCCGGCGACTCCGCGGGCGGGTATCTGGCGCTCGCGCTGGCCGAGCGGCTGCAGGAGGAGGGTCCGCACGGTGAGGTGCCCGCGGCGATGGTGACGATGTCACCGCTGTTCGAAGTCGACAACGAAACCCGCGCGAACCACCCGAATATCCGCACCGACGCCATGTTCCCGCCCCGCGCGTTCTACGCACTCGTCGACCTGGTCGAAGAGGCCGCGCGGCGCCATAGCAAGGACGGCAGACCCGAAGAGGTCTACGAACCGCTGGACCACATCGAGCCGGGCCTGCCCCGCACACTGATCCACGTTTCGGGCTCCGAGGTGCTGGTCAGCGACGCCCGCAAGGCCGCGCGCAGGCTGGCAGCTGCCGGCGTGCCGGTCGAGGTGCGTATTTGGCCCGGTCAGATGCATGTTTTCCAGCTCGCCGCGCCGATGGTGCCCGAGGCGACGAGGTCGCTGCGCCAGATCGGCGACTACATTCGCGAGGCCACCTGGTAAGCCGCCTGGCGACCCGGGAAGCCGCCTGACACGATGGAGTCATGCGGATCGCCAGGCACATCAGTGAGCTCATCGGCAATACCCCTCTGGTACAGCTGAACTCCGTGGTGCCGCCCGGCGCCGGCATGGTCGCCGCCAAGGTGGAGTACCTCAGCCCGGGCGGCAGCTCCAAGGACCGCATCGCGATCAAGATGATCGACGCCGCCGAGGCCAGCGGAGAACTCAAGCCCGGCGGCACGATCGTCGAACCGACGTCGGGTAACACCGGTGTCGGGTTGGCGCTGGTCGCCCAGCGGCGCGGCTACAAATGCATTTTCGTGTGCCCTGACAAGGTCAGCGAGGACAAGCGCGATGTTCTTCGCGCATACGGCGCCGACGTCGTCGTATGTCCGACTGCGGTGCCCCCGGACCATCCCGACAGCTACTACAGCGTCTCCGACCGACTGGTCGGGGAGATCGACGGCGCCTGGAAGCCCGACCAGTACTCCAACCAGATGGGCCCGGCCAGCCATTACGAATCAACCGGACCGGAGATCTGGGCGGACACCGACGGCAAGGTCACCCATTTCGTCGCGGGCGTCGGCACCGGCGGCACCATCACCGGAGCGGGCCGCTACCTCAAGGAGGTGTCCGACGGAAAAGTGCGCGTCGTCGGCGTCGACCCTGAAGGTTCGGTCTACTCGGGCGGCACCGGCAGGCCGTATCTGGTCGAAGGCGTCGGCGAGGACTTCTGGCCCGCGGCCTACGATCCCGCCGTACCGGACGAGATCATCGCGGTCTCCGACGCCGACTCGTTCGAGATGACCCGACGGTTGGCGCGCGAGGAGGCGATGCTGGTCGGCGGGTCGTGCGGGATGGCGGTCGTCGCCGCGAACAAGGTGGCCGAGGAGGCCGGACCGGACTCGTTGGTCGTCGTTCTGCTGCCCGATGGTGGAAGAGGTTACCTCTCAAAGATTTTCAACGACGAATGGATGTCGTCCTACGGTTTTCTGCGCAGTCGGCTCGACGGCTCGGTCGAGGAACCGACGTTGGTGGGAGACGTGCTGCGGGGCAAGTCGGGTGCGCTGCCCGACCTCGTGCACACCCATCCCTCCGAGACCGTGCGCGACGCGATCAACATCCTGCGTGAGTACGGGGTGTCGCAGATGCCGGTGGTCGGCGCCGAACCACCGGTCATGGCCGGCGAAGTGGCGGGCAGTGTCTCCGAGCGTGAACTGCTCTCGGCGGTGTTCGAAGGACGTGCCAAACTGGCCGACGCCGTCGCCAAGCACATGAGCCCGCCGCTGCCGCTGGTCGGCTCCGGCGAGCTCGTCACCGACGCGGCCAAGACACTGCGCGAATGCGATGCGGTGATGGTGGTCGAGGAAGGCAAACCCGTCGGCGTGCTGACCCGACACGATCTTCTCGGGTTCCTGTCTGACGGCGACGGCCGGCGTTAGGCCTGCGCAGCAGGATTGAAAAGCCGGGCAAACTCACGGTTCGGGCACGACCCCGGGTTCCGGTCGGAAATCGCTGCTGTCGACGCCTTCTCAGGTACTGTAAGCAGGCTTGTCACCACCTAGAGCAGCCCTGGGGAGGTCATCTGTGACCGATCAACCGCCGACGCCAGGGGACTATCCACCACCTCCCCCGCCGGGGGGCGAACACCAGGCCGGTGGATATCCGCCGCCCGCGCCCGGCGCGTTTCCGCCGGCGGTCCCGGTATTGCCGAAAGAGGCCTATACCCCGTGGTTTACCCGCGTGCTCGCGTGGATCATCGACTACATCCCGTTCACGATCATCTTGGGCATCGGATTCGCGATGCTGGCGGCAACCCGCGAAACCGCGTGCATCACAGATGTTTCCGAGTACGAAGTGGTCGATTTCTGCACCACCGGAGCGTCCGCGCTGGGACAGGCATCGGTGGTGATCGCGCCGATCGCCGCGCTGGCGTATCTGGTGTGGAACCTCGGCTACCGCCAGGGTCGGACCGGGTCGAGCATCGGCAAATCGATCGTCAAATTCAAGGTGGTCTCTGAAAAGACCGGTCAGCCAATGGGTTTTGGGTTATCGGTCCTGCGCGAGTTCATCTACCTGGTCGCGTATCTGGCCTGCGGCCTGCTCTGGGTCATCGCGGTCTTGTTCCCGCTATGGGATGCGAAGAGGCAGACGTTGGTCGACAAGATCGTCAGTACTATCTGTTTACCGCTCTAATCGTTGACGAACCGACACTGGAAGGCAGCTATGAGCGATCAACCACCTCCCGGCAACTACCCGCCACCACCGCCACCAGGCGGCGGAGATTACCCACCGCCACCTCCCGGCGGGGGCGGCTACCCCCCACCCCCAGGTGGATATCCGCCGCCACCACCCCCTGGTGGTTACCCGCCGCCACCGCCCCCGGGTGGTTACCCGCCGCCCCCGCACGGCGGCGCGCCGGGCTATCCACCGCCGCCGCAGCAGGGCGGCTACCCGCCTCCCGGCTATCCGCCCCCCGGCGGACCGGGTTTCGGCGGTGCGCCGGCCTACAGCATCGGCGACGCGTTCTCGTGGGCGTGGAACCGGTTCACCAACAACGCGGTCCCGTTCCTCGTCGCGACGCTGGTGTGGGGTCTGGTCGTCGTCGTGCTGCAGTGGATCATCAACGCGCTCGGGGGAGCGTTCAACGACGGTGACACCACCAGTTACGCCACCGACGACGGCGGCTTCGCGCTCTCCTACAGCCTCAACAGTCCCGGCGCGGTCATCGTGTCGATCATCGGCTGGATCGTGCTGTTGATCGTCGGCGCGACTGTCCAGTCGGCCTACGTCGGGGGTGTGCTCGACATCGCCAACGGGCAGCCGGTTTCGATCGGATCGTTCTTTCGACCGCGAAACATCGGCAACGTTGTGATCGCGGGTCTGATCGTCGGAATCCTGACCTCGATCGGGCTGTTCCTGTGCGTCATCCCGGGCCTGATCGTGGCCATCTTCACGATGTTCACGATCGTCGCTCTGCTGGACCGCGACCTCGCGCCGATCGACGCGATCAAGACCAGCTTCAACGTCGTCAAGGAGAACTTCGGTGCGGCGCTGCTGACCTGGCTGGTGATGTTGGTCATCGCGATCGTCGGCGCATTGCTGTGCGGCGTCGGGCTTCTCGTCGCGATTCCGTTGGTGATCCTGATCGAGGTCTACGCCTTCCGCAAGCTCAGCGGCGGTCAGGTCGCCGAGCACAACCCGCAGCCGCTGGCACCGCAGTAACGAGGCTCATCGGAAGGCGCTGACCCCGGTCAGCGCCTCTCCGATGACCAACTGGTGCACCTCAGAGGTGCCTTCGTAGGTCAGCACCGACTCGAGGTTGTTGGCGTGCCGCAGCACCGGGTATTCCAGCGTGATTCCGTTGGCGCCCAGCAATGTTCGGCACTCCCGGGCGATCCGCAGCGCTTCGCGGACGTTGTTGAGCTTGCCGACGCTGATCTGCTCGGGACGGATCCGGCCCTCGTCCTTGAGCCGGCCCAGATGCAGCGCCAGCAGCTGCGCCTTGTTCAGTTCGACGGCCATGTCGGCGATCTTGGCCTGCGTCAGCTGATAGGCCGACAGCGGTTTGTCGAACACGGTGCGGGCGCCGACGTAGTCCAGTGTGGTCTGCAGGCAGTCCCGCGCGGCCCCGACGCTGCCGAACACGATGCCGAACCGGGCTTCCGACAGACAGCTCAGCGGGCCCGACAGCCCGCGGGCCTCGGGCAATTTGGCGTCGGCCGGCAGCCGCACGTCGTCCAGATGCAGTTCGGAGGTCACCGACGCCCGCAGCGACATCTTGCGCGTCATGTCGCCGGCCGAGAAACCCGGCGTTTCCGCGGGCACCACGAAGCCGACGATGCCCTCCTCGGCGCGGGCCCACACGATCGCCACGTCGGCCACCGATCCGTTGGTGATCCACATCTTCGAGCCGTTGAGGATCCAGGTCGATCCGTCCCGCTTGGCGGTGGTGCGCATACCGGCCGGGTTGGACCCGAAGTCGGGTTCGGTCAACCCGAAGCAGCCGATGGCCTCGCCGCCGGCCATCGCGGGCAGCCACTGGGTGCGCTGGTCCTCGCTGCCCCACCGGTGGATCGCGAACATCGCCAACGACCCCTGCACCGACACCAGGCTGCGCAGCCCGCTGTCGACGGCCTCGAGTTCCTGACACACCAGCCCGTAGGCGGTGGCCGACGAGCCGCCGCAGCCGTAGCCCGTCAGGTGCATGCCCAGCAGGCCGAGCTTGCCCAGGTCGACCGCCAGTTCACGGACCGGTACCTCACCGGTTTCGAACCACTCGGCGATGTGGGGGCGCACACGCTGGTCGCCGAACTTGCGCACGGTCTGGCGGAGCTCGATGTCTTCGGGGGTCAGCAGCGAGTCGAGGTCGAGGAGGTCAGCGCTCATCGTTCTTGTCTACACCGCTCTGACCGGCGTCCGCGTTCTCGCTAGGGTGAGACGTAATGACTGAACAGCACAAATATCAGGGCCTGTCGACCAAGGCCATCCACGCGGGTTTTCGGCCCGACCCGGCGACCGGAGCCGTCAACCCCCCGATCTACGCCAGTTCGACCTTCGCCCAGGACGGCGTCGGCGGATTGCGCGGCGGCTTCGAGTACGGGCGCACCGGTAACCCGACGCGCTCGGCGCTGGAGGCGGCGCTGGCGGCGGTCGAGGAAGCCGCCTACGGCCGGGCGTTCGGCTCGGGGATGGCCGCCACCGACTGTGCGCTGCGCGCGGTGCTGCGGCCGGGCGATCATGTCGTCATCCCCGACGACGCCTACGGCGGCACCTTCCGGCTGATCGACAAGGTGTTCACCCACTGGGGGATCAGCCATACCGCGGCCTCGCTGGCCGATCTCGACGCGGTCAAGGCGGCGATCACCGATAAAACCCGGATGGTCGTGGTCGAGACGCCGACCAACCCGCTGCTGACCATCGCCGACATCGGTGCGATCGCGGAGCTGACCGCCACCGCGAATGCCAAACTGCTGGTGGACAATACCTTTGCCTCGCCGGCGCTGCAGCAACCGTTGACGTTGGGCGCCGACATCGTGCTGCACTCCACCACCAAGTACATCGGCGGGCACTCCGACGTCGTGGGCGGCGCGCTGCTGACCAACGACGAGGAACTCGACACCGCGTTCGCATTCCTGCAGAACGGCGCCGGGGCGGTGCCGGGCCCGTTCGACGCGTACCTGACGCTGCGCGGGCTCAAAACCCTCGTCGTGCGCATGCAGCGGCACAGCGAAAACGCCGCCGTCATCGCCGAGTTCCTCACCGGCCATCCCGCGATCGAGACGGTGCTCTACCCCGGCCTGCCCGGCCACCCCGGCCACGACATCGCCGCCAAGCAGATGAGCGGCTTCGGCGGCATGGTGTCGGTGCGGCTGCGTGGGGGAGCGCAGGCGGCGCGCGAATTGTGTTCGCGCACCGAAATTTTCATTCTCGCCGAATCGCTCGGCGGCGTCGAGTCGCTGATCGAGCACCCGGGCGCGATGACGCACGCGTCGGCCGCGGGCTCGCAACTGGAGGTGCCCGACGACCTGGTGCGGCTGTCAGTGGGTATCGAGGACGTCGCCGACCTCCTCGCCGACCTGGAGCAGGCGCTGAGCTGAGCCTCCGCGAGCAGGCTCACTCCAGCGCGCGCCGGACCGCCGACGCGGTGACCGCCAAGTTCACTTCCGGCAGCGCCGCAGGGTACTCGTCAACCCAACCGCCGCTGGCGATTTCGGCTGCCCGGGCATGCACCCAGCGCCAGCCGCGATCGTTGAGGCTCAACAGCGCGCCGAGCCCGTCGACGGCGTGCAACAGCGAAATGATCGCCGCGGTCGTCGGCGCCGGCGGTTTGCGGTCGAACAACGCCGCCAGCAGCGCTGACCGGGCGTGACCCACCCGCTCGCGGTTCACCAGCGGCCACGCGGACTCCTTGGCCCCCAAGCGGATCCGCCGGATCTGCCCGGTGTACTCGAGGTAGCCGCTCACGTCGTCCTCGATGTGCCGCGACAAGCGCTTCAGCGCTGTCGCGGGGCGCAGCGGCCGTCGTCGCAGCAGCTCAAACACCGGCTCGGCGACGGGATCCGGCGCACCGGGCGTCGTCGCCAGCGCCATCAGCCGGCCCGGTTCGACCGGGTCGCCGAACACCGCCGGACGGATCCGGCAGGCGTAGGCCAAATCCAGCAGCACCGCCGCCGACAGCACCCGCGCGCGGCGGTGGCGTTCGAGGTTGGGCTGGGCGGATGCGTTGTCGAGCAGCAGCAGAAACAGGTCCTCGGCGATCTGCGCCATGTGCGGACTCTAACCGCGGCGCTGCGCCGAGCGCGCGTCAGGACTGGTACGGCTCGGCGCTGACCAGGGTGACCTTGACGGTGTTTCCGTTCGGCACCGTGTAGGTGCGGCTCTCGCCGACCTTCGCGTCGATGAGCGCCTCACCCAGCGGCGACTTGGGCGAATACACCTCGAGCTTGCCGTCGCTGACGCCTTCCTGGCGGGTGGCGATCAAAAACGTCTCGGTGTCGCTCTTGTCGTCGTCGTAGTAGACCGTGACCACCGAACCGGGCAGGGCGACGCCGGACTGGGTGGGCGCCTCGCCGACCTTGGCGGTGTTCAGCAGCTCCTGCAGTTGCCGGATCCGGGCTTCCTGCTGGCCCTGCTCCTCGCGGGCGGCGTGGTAGCCGCCGTTCTCGCGCAGGTCACCTTCCTCGCGGCGGTCGTTGATTTCGGCGGCGATGACGGGCCGATTGGCGATCAGCTGATCGAGTTCCACCTTCAACCGGTCGTATGCTTCCTGGGTCAGCCAGGTGACCTGCGTGTCGGTCATGTCGTCGCGCTCCTGTCGTTGTTGCTCTCGCGCTGTTTCTCGGTGAGTCGTTCGTGTCACGGCGCCGGGGATCGGTTGTATGTATTGCCGCGTTCGCCGTCGTTATGCGCGCGCTAAAAGCAGCAATACACGGTCCCAGCAGGAACCGTGTATCCGACCATGATAGCACCGCGAACCCGGCTGCCTTTTGACTTTCGTCGTTCGCTGTTCAGCTTGCGGACACCTGGTCGGGCTAGGGCGTGACCAGGTAGGACGGCACGTCGGTGCCGCACCCGTACACGTCGCCGACGACGGGTGGTTGGCTGGTCTTGACGGTTGTGGTGACCTGCACGGTGGGCTGGGTCGAGGGCGCTACCAGCACTTCTCGGCGGCCGGTCTCGCTGCCGTCGTACGAGCGGGCCCGCACGATGCACACCGCGGGTTGCGTTGGATCCTTGCGCGTGACGGAGAAGGTGACCGAGACGCTCGAGTCGTCGGTCACCTCGAAGCCGCCCATCTCGCCCTTGACGTCTTCGCTGGCAAACCGTTGATAGGCGATCACGGCGAGCACCACCCCGGCGATCAGCGTCGCCACGGTCAGGCCCACGGCGATCCACCGACGCTGGCGGCGCGAGAGCCGCTGGCGCCCGTAGCGCGCGGCGGGACGTTCGATCATCTGGATTTACATGCCCGTCGGTCGGATGGATCTACAGAACTGGAACTATAGGGCGTGTCGAATGGTTGAAATGTCTCGACAAGGGCCGACGCAGGTCGGCCGGACAGACGTTAGGTAAAGGCAGATCAGGTTGAGCGAACTGCGGTTGATGGCCGTGCACGCCCATCCGGACGATGAGTCCAGCAAGGGCGCCGCGACGATGGCCCGCTACGTCGACGAGGGCGTGCGGGTGCTCGTGGTGACCCTCACCGGCGGTGAGCGCGGCGACATCCTCAACCCGGCCATGGACCTACCCGAGGTGCACGGCCGGATGGCCGAGATCCGCCGCGACGAGATGGCCAAGGCCGCGGAGATCCTCGGCGTCGAACACCATTGGCTCGGCTTCGTCGACTCCGGGTTACCGGAGGGCGACCCACCGCCGCCGCTGCCGGACGAGTGCCTGGGCGCCATACCGCTCGAGCAGCCGACCGAGGCGTTGGTGCGCGTCGTGCGCGAGTTCCGTCCGCACGTGATGACCACCTACGACGAGAACGGCGGCTACCCACACCCCGACCACATCCGCTGCCACCAGGTGTCGGTGGCCGCCTACGAAGCCGCCGCCGACTACCGGCTCTACCCCGACGCCGGCGAACCGTGGGAGGTCAAAAAGCTGTACTACACCCACGGCTTCCTGCGGCAACGCATGCAGCTGCTGCAGGACGAGTTCGCCAAGCACGGCCAGCAGGGCCCGTTCGAGAAGTGGCTCAAACACTGGGACCCCGACCGCGACATCTTCGCCAAACGGGTGACCACCCAGGTGGAGTGCGCCAAGTACTTCGCCCAGCGTGACGACGCGTTGCGCGCCCACGCCACGCAGATCGACCCCAACGGGGACTTCTTCCGGGCGCCCATCGAATGGCAGCAGCGGCTGTGGCCGACTGAGGAGTTCGAGCTGGCCCGGTCGCGGGTGCCGGTCTCGCTTCCCGAAACCGATCTGTTCGCCGGAATAGAGGACCGATGAACGACGCCGTCACGTTCGGCATGGAGCTGATCACCGCCGTGCTGGCCCAGCAGGAGCCCAACCAGCCCGGGCCCGAATTCGGCAAGGCCAGCCCGTTCGGAATGCTGGTCATCGCGTTGCTGCTGGTCGGCACATTCCTGCTGGTCTGGTCGATGAACCGGCATCTGCGCAAGCTGCCCAAGTCGTTCGACACCGAAGAACCCGACCCGACCGGTGAGGACGGCGCCGCGGAACCTCCCTTCACCGGCGACGAGCGATAGTTCGCGGCGCTGCGTGATCACGCCCCGGGACTACCGTCGAAAGGGTGACGAACCAACTCGCTTCGGCCACCAGCCCATATCTGCGTCAGCACGCCGACAACCCGGTGCATTGGCGGCAGTGGACGCCTGAGGCGTTGGCCGAGGCCGCCGCGCGCGATGTGCCGATCCTGCTGTCGATCGGCTACGCCGCGTGCCACTGGTGTCACGTGATGGCCCACGAGTCGTTCGAGGATGAACAGGTGGCCGCCGCGATGAACGACGGCTTCGTGTGCATCAAGGTCGACCGCGAGGAACGACCCGACCTGGACGCGGTCTACATGAACGCCACCGTCGCGCTGACCGGGCAGGGCGGCTGGCCGATGACGTGCTTCCTCACCCCCGACGGCCGGCCGTTCTTCTGCGGCACCTACTACCCCAAACCCAGCTTCCTGCAACTGCTGCACGCGGTTTCGGAGACATGGCGCAGCCGGCGCGGCGAAGTCGAGCAGGCCTCCGACCGGATCACCGACGAACTGCGGTCGATGACGGCGGGTTTGCCCGACGGCGGGCCGCCGGTACAGCCCGCACTGTGCGACCACGCGGTGGCCGCCGCGCTGCGCGACGAGGACATCGAGCGCGGCGGCTTCGTTACCAATCAGGCTGCCGCGCCGAAATTTCCGCCGTCCGCACTGCTGGAGGCCCTGCTGCGCAACCACGACCGCACCGGTGACATCCTGCCGATGGAGGCCGTGGAGCGCACCTGCGCGGCGATGGCGCGCGGCGGCATCTACGACCAGCTGGCGGGCGGCTTCGCGCGTTACAGCGTCGACGCGTCCTGGGTGGTGCCGCACTTCGAGAAGATGCTCTACGACAACGCCCAGCTGCTGCGGGTTTACGCGCACTGGGCGCGTCGCACGTCGAACCCGTTGGCGCGCAGGGTAGCCCATGAAACCGCCCGGTTCATCGTCGACGACCTGGGCGTCGACGGCATGTTTGTGTCGTCGTTGGACGCCGACGCCGACGGTGTGGAGGGCTTGACCTACGTGTGGACGCCCGACCAGCTGCGCGAGATACTCGGCGACGACGACGGCCGTTGGGCGGCAGAGACTTTCGAGGTGACCGAGCCGGGCACGTTCGAGGCAGGCAGTTCGGTGTTGCAGCTGCTGCGTGATCCAGACGACGTCGACCGCTTCACGCGGGTGCGCACCGCGCTGCTCGCCGCCCGGCTCACCCGGCCGCAACCCGAACGCGACGACAAGGTTGTCACGGCGTGGAACGGGCTGGCGATCACAGCACTGGCCGAGGCGGCCGTCGCGCTTGACCGTCCCGAATTGCTGGACGCCGCAATGCGGTGCGCCCGGGCCGTCGTCGAGCTGCACCTTGTCGACGGCCGGTTGCGGCGCGCCAGCCTCGGCGGCCGGGTCGGTGAGCCCGCAGCGGTTCTGGAGGACTACGCCGCGTTGGCCACCGCGCTGTTGACGCTGTACCAGATGACCGGCGAGGCGTCCTGGCTGCAGACGGCCACCACGCTGATCGACGTCGCGCTGCAACATTTCGCCGACCCCGGACGTGCCGGCCGGTGGTTCGACACCGCCGACGACGCCGAGACGCTGATGGTTCGACCTGCCGACCCGCTCGACGGCGCGACCCCGTCGGGGGCCTCGCTGATGGCCGAAGCTCTGCTGCTGGCAACACATCTCGTCGGTGTGGACCGCGCCGAGGCCTATGCGGCGGCAGCGGATGCGACGCTGGCGTCGGGCACACCGATCCTGGCGCGCGCACCGCGCTCGGGCGGGCACTGGCTGGCCGTCGCGGAAGCCGCCGTGCGTGGACCGCTGCAGATCGCGGTGGCCTGTGACCCCGGCCGCTCCGCGTTGCTGGCCGCGGCGCGCAGGTTGGCGCCGGGCGGGGCCGTCGTCGTGGGCGGGTCGGTGAACTCCACCGAGTTGCTGGCCGAGCGTGACCGCGTCGACGGCGCCGACGCGGCCTATGTGTGCCGCGGGCGGGTGTGCGACCTGCCCGTCACCACCGCGGAGGAACTCGCTGCCGCGCTGAATGTCGCCGTGTAGCGTTCGGCGCATGTCGACCCCCGAAGACAACGCCAAGACCGTTCACCGCTATCTGGAGCTGGTCGCCCAGGGCAAGGCCGACGACATCGTCGAGCTCTACGCCGACGACGCGACCGTCGAAGATCCGGTGGGCGGGGAGGTGCACATCGGCCGCACGGCGATCCGGGGTTTCTACGAGAGCCTGAACAACATGAACGCCGAATGCGACGTGGTCACGTTGCGCGCGCTCGGCCACGAGGCGGCGTTCTACTGGTCGTTGACCATCGACCTCGGCGAGAACCGAATGCGCATCGAGATCATCAGCGTCATGACGTTCAACGAGGCGGGCCAGATCGCGTCGATGAAGGCCTACTGGACCCCCGAGAACGTCACCCAGCTTTAGTGGTGATTTCGGCGCGCTGATGCACCCCGACGGGGCATTTGCGCGCCGAAATCGCTCAGAAGACGGCGAACCACATCGCGATGTAGTGGCAGATGGCGGCCACGGCCGTGCAGGCGTGGAAGAACTCGTGATGCCCGAACGTCGTCGGCCACGGGTCGGGCCAGCGCAGCGCGTAGAGCACGCCGCCGACGCTGTACAACGCGCCGCCCACGATCAGCAGCACCACCGCCGCCACGCCGGCCCCGTGCATGATCGGGCCGATGAACCATGCCGCCACCCAGCCCAGCAGGATGTAGAGCGGCACCCCGAGCCACCGCGGCGCCGACGGCCAGAACATCTTCAGCAGCACCCCGGCGATCGCGCCGCCCCACACGATCCAGAACAAGACCATGCCGTCGGTCGACGGCAGCGCGAGCAGCGCGAACGGCGTGTAGCTACCGGCGATGAAGATGAAGATCATCGAGTGGTCCAGGCGCTTCATCCACTTGCGCGCGGTCGCGAATTTCCAGTTCACCCGGTGATAGGCGCCGCTGACCGCGAACATCGCCACGATCGTCAGCGTGTAGATCAGCGTCGCGACGCCGGCCCTGGTGGATTGCACCGACCACGACACCGCGACCAGCGTCGCACCGCAGATCGCGGCCACCACGGCTCCGTAGACATGAATCCAACCCCGGGCGCGCGGCCTGCCGATGAAATTGGCGACACCGTCGACGAAGGCCTCAGGCAGGTCTTCTGCCGGCGCCTGCTGCTCGCGTAGCGCGGCGGCGGTGTCGTCGCCTGAGCGATGCAGGGGGGCCGTCATACGTCACCTCCGCTATCGGCGTGGGCGTTTCCGAGCATCACAGTAGTCTGGATCTTCGTGGACCTCATTCCTCCGCGGCTCAAAGAACCGGCATACCGGCTCTATGAGTTGCGGCTGCGCCAGGAGCTTGCGCGGTCCAAATCCCAACTGCCCCGGCATATCGCGGTGCTGTGCGACGGTAACCGCAGATGGGCACGTGATGCTGGTCACGATGACGTCAGCTACGGCTACCGGATGGGTGCCCGCAAGATCGCCGACATGCTGCGCTGGTGCCAGGAAGCCGGGATCGAGATGACCACCGTGTACCTGCTGTCCACCGAGAACCTGCAGCGCGATCCCGGGGAGTTGTCGTCGCTGATCGAGATCATCACCGACGTGGTCGAGGAGATCTGCGCCGCGGACAACCGCTGGACCGTGCGCACCGTCGGTGATCTCGAGCTGATCGGCGAGGAGCCGGCCCGACGGCTGCGTGAGGCCGTGGAGTCCACGCAAGTGGAAGCAACTGCCGGTTCTTTTCATGTCAACCTCGCCGTCGGCTACGGCGGGCGCCAGGAGATCGTCGACGCCGTGCGTCAACTGCTCGGCAAGGCGCTGGTGAACGGCGCCACCGGTGAGCAGCTGCTCGAGTCGGTCACCATCGACGCGATCTCGGAGAACCTGTACACCTCTGGGCAACCCGATCCGGACCTCGTCATCCGCACATCTGGGGAGCAGCGGTTGTCGGGGTTCCTGCTGTGGCAGAGCGCCTACTCGGAAATGTGGTTCACCGAGGCGTATTGGCCGGCGTTTCGGCGGGTGGACTTCCTTCGGGCGCTGCGTGATTACTCCGTGCGCCACCGCCGCTACGGCATGTGATGGAAACTTGGACCATGGCTGCGCTGTCGGCGGTGGTCTTCGCGCTCAGCTGGTGGTTGGGGCTGTATCTGCTCGCGCGTGATCCGCGTAAACCCGTCCTGGTGCTGTCCGCGATCGGCCTGACCAGTTTCGGGATGGTGGTGGCGCTGGACGCGGTGCGGGTGGTCAGCGGTTCGGACGCGCTGAGCCGCGTCGAGATCTATCTCGTGGCGGTGCCGGGTATCGCCTGGTTCGCGGTGCTGCTCGAGCTGTCGCGGCCCCGCGACAGTTGGCGCAGCCGCGCAGGTGAGATCGCGCTCGTGGCCGGGGTGGCCGCGATGGCGTTCGTCGGCGCGGCGATGGCCGGCAGCGTCGACGGCCCGTTGCGCACCGGGCACTGGGTGATGTTCGGTGCCATCTCGGTGTCCTCGCTGGGCGCGATGGTCAACGCGGTGCTGCGGCGGTCTCAGCCCGGGCCGGTGGTGGGTTTCGTAGTCATCGCGACGCTGTTCTTCGCGCTGGGCAACGCGATCCTGATCATCCCGCTGGGCCTGGTGCCGAGCTGGCTGGCGTTGGCAGGCACCGGGTTTGACGTGGCGGTGCTCGGCATCGCGGTCGCGATCAGTGACGCGTTCGACGAGGGCCAGGCACTGCGGGCCGATATGTTGCGCTCGTTCGCGGCGACGACGGTGGTGGCGGTGCTGTTCGGCGGGCAGGCGCTGATCGGGTTGGCGGTCACCGGCCACGACACCGCGCTGACCGTGCTGCTGTTCACCAGCGTGGGCATCGCGATCGCGATCAACGTGCTGGCGGACCCGCTGGCCGGCCTGCTGGACCGCGTGGCGTTCTCCCGCTCACCGGCGCTGCGCGCCGACCGCGCCGCGCTGCGCGACGCCGAGGCCGCACTGCCGCGCCGGTCCACCAACCCGCTCGACGACGTCGACGACGAAACCTTCGTGCGGCTCACCCGTCGCGCGCTCGGCCACTACGGCGATTTGTCCAAGCTGGTGGCCAGCCCGCTGACCGCGCTGCCGGTCATCGACGAACGCCTCGCCGCCCGCGGCGCACCCGATCAGCCGCTGGAGCGGGCCAACGAACTCAAGGCGCTGCTGGCTGAGCGCATCGCGCGCCTCAAACCCCGCGACGGCGGCGACTTCGGCACCACCGAAGAGTGGCGCCACTACAACTCGCTGTACTTCCCGTACGTCGTGGGTGTGCGGGCCTACGCGCAGAACGCCACCGCCTCCGGGCTGGACCCGGTCGCGCGTCGGGCCTGGCAGTGGTTCGTCACCGAGGTGCCGCAGCGCTCACTGCACAACTGGCAGAACGCCGCCGCGCGGCTGATCGCCGCCGATCTGCGGGGCAGCCTGGTCGGCGTCCAAGACTGACGTTGTGCCGCTGACCTGCGGTTGGCAGTAGTTGGCAGCGTCTGGTGTCGATCTGGCAGTGGCGTCGCAGCAGCATCTCACATGACTGGTCCGGAGCCGCCGTCGTCAGAGGTTGCGGCGTCGGCTCCGGAACGGTCCCTCACCCGAGAAAGGAACCCTCCGATGGCTGCCATCACCACACCCAGGCTCAACCAATCCACCGACTCGCTGCTGCGCCTTGCCATGCGCGCCGACGGCATCCTCACCGGCCTCGCCGGCGTCGCGGCCATCCCGCTGGCCGGCTGGCTGGCCGACATCTCCGGGACCACAACCGCATTCGAGTACGCGATGGGCGCCTTCTTCATCGGCTACGGTGCCGTGGTGCTCGCGCTGGCGGCGTTGCCGTCGGTGCGTCGCGCCGGGATGGCGGTGATCGTGGCCAACGTCGTGTACACGGTCGCCGCGGTCGGGCTTGTGCTCGTCGACGTGTTCCCGTTGACGACGGTCGGGGTGGTGCTGACGCTGGCGACCGGCGCCTACACGCTGGTGTTCGCCGAACTGCAGTACCAGGGCTGGCGGCGCATCAAACCCTGATGGGTCCGCTCGCGCTTCGGGTGGCTCACAGCTTGCGCAGCCGCAGCCGGTTGATCGAGTGGTCGGCGTCCTTGCGCAATACCAGCGTGGCCCGCGGCCGCGTCGGCAGGATGTTCTCGATCAGGTTGGGCCGGTTGATGGAATGCCAGATGTCACGGGCGGCGAATACCGCCTGATCGTCGGTCAACGTCGCGTAGTGGTGGAAGTGCGAGGCCGGATCGGCGAACGCCGTCGAGCGCAAGCCGAGAAACCTTGTGATGTACCACTGTTCGATGTCCTCGATGCGGGCATCGACGTACACCGAGAAATCGAAAAGGTCCGACACCATCAACGTCGGGCCGGTCTGCAAGACGTTGAGGCCCTCGAGGATCAGGATGTCGGGATGGCGCACGATCTGCTTCTCACCCGGGACGATGTCGTAGAGCAGGTGTGAGTAGACCGGCGCACAGACTTCGTCGGCGCCCGACTTCACCGAGGTGACGAACCGCATCAACGCGCGGCGGTCATAGCTTTCCGGAAAGCCCTTGCGACCCATGAGGTTACGACGGACAAGCTCGGAGTTCGGATAGAGGAAACCGTCGGTGGTGACCAGGTCGACGCGCGGATGGTGTTCCCAGCGCGCCAGAAGTGCCTGCAGCACACGGGCGGTGGTCGACTTGCCGACGGCGACGCTGCCTGCCACGCCGATGACGAACGGCACCGGCCGGTCCGGGTTCTGCTGCGGCTCACCGAGGAACTCCGCGGTGGCCTCGAACAACCGCTGCCGCGCGGCGACCTGCAGGTGGATCAACCGCGCCAGCGGTAGGTAGACCTCTTGGACCTCGATCAGGTCGAGTTTCTCGCCGAGGCCCCGCAACCTCAGCAGTTCGTCCTCGCTGAGCTTCAGGGGCGTCGACATGCGCAGTGCCCGCCACTGACTTCTATCGAACTCCACGTAGGGGCTGGGTTCGCTCAGCCGCGCCATGCGCTCAGTGTGGCATTTAACGTTGAGGCCATGGACTCCAGCACCGTGATACGGGAGTACTTGCTGCTCGGTTTGCGCTTCGACCGGGTCGAAGCCGGGTACGTCGACGCCTTCACCGGCGACCAGGAGCTGCGCCGCGCGGTGGCCGCCGAACCCCCGCCCGACCCCGCTGAGCTGGCCCGTCAGGCCGAGCGACTGCAGGCCGAGCTGCCTGCGGGGCTGGATCCGGCGCGCGCCGATTTCGTCGCCGCCCACCTGCGCGCGCTGGCCTGTGCCGGGCGCAAGTTCGCAGGCCACGACGTCGGGTTCGTCGACGAGGTCGAGGCCTACTTCGACGTGCGCATCGCCAAGGGCGACGAGGATCGGTACCGCCAGGCGCACCGCGGGCTCGACGAGGCGCTGGGCGGTGACGGGCCGCTGGCCGAGCGGATGGCGGCCTACCGCGCCGGTGAGGAGATCGCGCCGGAGCGCCTCGAGGAGTGCATCCACGCGTTTTCCAGCGCGCTGCGCGACCGGGTGCGCGCCGAATATCCGCTGCCCGAGACCGAAACCATCACCTACGAGGTGGTGACCGACAAACCGTGGGCGGGGTTCAACTACTACCTCGGCGACTACCGCTCCACCGTCGCCGTCAACGCCGACCTCAAACAGCAGATGGCCAACTTGCCGCGACTGGTGGCCCACGAGTCCTATCCCGGCCACCACACCGAGCACTGCCGCAAGGAGGCCGGCCTCGTCGAGGGCAAGGGCCAGCAGGAGCAGACGATCTTTCTGGTCAACACCCCGCAGTGCCTGATGGCCGAGGGCCTCGCCGATCTCGCGCTCTACGCCGCGATCGGACCGAACTGGGGGAGTTGGGCCGCCGAGATCTACGCCGATTTGGGCCTGCGGTTCGACGGGGAACGCGCGCAGGCGGTGTCCGACGCTGCGCATCTGCTAGCTGATGTGCGCCAGGACGCGGCGCTGATGCTGCACGACGAGCGCCGCGACGTCGACGACGTCGTCGCCTTCCTCAAGCGGTGGCTGCTGATCAACGACGAGCGGGCGCGCCAGATGCTGCGGTTTCTGTCGTCGCCGCTGTGGCGCGCCTACACCAGCACCTATGTGGAGGGTTACCGGCTGCTACGCGGCTGGTTGGACGACCGCCCGGCCGGCGTCGGGCTGACCGAGCGGTTCGGCAGGCTGCTCGACGAACCGCTGATCCCCTCGGCTTTACGAGCCGCTTAGCCGCCCCTTGGTGCCGAACGTGGGTTACCCGCACGCCGGGGGCGTCGAAGACGTGCGTTAATCCCACACTCGGCGCCCAGCGCACGGGCACTACGCTGAACCCCATGACTGCAGACCCCGTGACCACCCACGCTGCTGCTCCAGGTGCGGAGTACGCCGAGACCGCCAGCCAGGCCTACCGGGCAGCGCTGCAGGTCATCGAGTCCGTCGAGCCCCGCATCGCCGCCGCGACACGCAAAGAGCTTGCCGACCAACGAGATTCGCTGAAGCTGATCGCCAGCGAAAACTATGCCTCACCGGCGGTGCTGTTGACGATGGGCAGTTGGCTGTCCGACAAGTACGCCGAGGGCACCATCGGGCACCGGTTCTACGCGGGCTGTCAGAACGTCGACACCGTCGAAAGCGTTGCCGCCGAGCACGCCCGAGAGCTGTTCGGCGCGCCGTACGCCTACGTCCAGCCGCACTCGGGGATCGACGCCAACCTGGTCGCGTTCTGGGCGATCCTGGCCACCCGGGTCGAGGCCCCGGCGCTGGCCGAGTTCGGCGTCAAGCACGTCAACGACCTGTCGGAGGCGGACTGGGAGGGGCTGCGCAACAAGCTCGGTAACCAGCGTCTGCTCGGCATGTCGCTGGACGCCGGCGGCCATCTCACGCACGGATTCCGGCCCAACATCTCCGGCAAGATGTTTCACCAGCGCAGCTACGGCACCGACCCCGAGACCGGGCTGCTGGACTACGACGCGCTGGCGGCCGCCGCGCGGGAGTTCAAACCGCTGATCCTGGTGGGCGGGTACTCGGCGTACCCGCGGCGGGTCAACTTCGCCAAGCTGCGCGAGATCGCCGACGAGGTCGGCGCGACGCTGATGGTCGACATGGCGCACTTCGCCGGCCTCGTGGCGGGCAAGGTGTTCACCGGCGACGAGGACCCCGTGCCGCACGCGCACGTCACCACCACGACGACGCACAAGTCGCTGCGCGGACCGCGCGGCGGGATGGTGCTCGCGCAACCGGAGTACTCCGATGCCGTCGACAAGGGATGCCCGATGGTGTTGGGCGGCCCGCTTTCTCACGTGATGGCCGCCAAGGCCGTCGCGCTGGCCGAGGCGCGCCAACCCGCGTTCCAGACCTACGCCCAGCGCGTCGCCGACAACGCCAAGGCGCTGGCCGACGGGTTCCTCAAGCGCGGGGCCCGGCTGGTCACCGGCGGGACCGACAACCACATCGTGCTGCTCGACGTGACGTCGTTCGGGCTGACCGGACGCCAGGCCGAGTCCGCGCTGCTGGATTCCGGTGTGGTCACCAACCGCAACTCGATTCCGGCCGACCCCAACGGCGCGTGGTACACCAGCGGCATCCGGTTCGGCACCCCGGCGCTGACGACGCGCGGGTTCGGTGCGGCCGAATTCGATCGCGTCGCCGAACTCGTCGTCGACGTGCTGACCAACACCGAGCCCGCCGCCGCCTCGTCGGGTCCCTCAAAAGCCAAGTACAAGCTGGCCGACGGCACCGCCGAGCGGGTGCACTCCGCCGCTGCCGAGTTGCTGGAGGCCAACCCGCTGTATCCGGGCCTGACGCTGTAGCTGGCGGGGCGCCCCTTTCGGCGGGTTGGTTTTTCGGAATGTGTGAACTCGGGTTACAGTTACTTTCATGGCACAGAAACCTGTACCAAACGCGCTGATCACCGAGCTCGAACCGGTCGTGCAGCAGGAGCTGCGCCGCCACATCGACTCCGAGGACCTCTGGTACGCGCATGACTATGTGCCGTTCGAGCAGGGCGAGAACTTCGCCTTCCTCGGTGGCCGGGACTGGGACCCGTCGCAGGTGACGCTGCCCAAGAACGTCACCGATGCGCTGGAGATCCTGCTGATCACCAAGGACAACCTGGCCAGCTTCCACCGCGAGTTCGTCTTCAGCTTCATCCTCGAGGAGAAGTGGGGCCGCTGGATCGGCCGCTGGACCGCCGAGGAGCACCTGCACGCGATCGCGCTGCGCAACTACCTCGTCGTCACCCGCGAGATCGACCCGGCCGCCAACGAAGACGTGCGCGTCGAGCACGTGATGAAGGGCTACCGCGCCGACACCTACAGCCAGGTCGAGCGGCTGGTGTTCATGGCGTTCTTCGAACGCGCGCACGCGGTGTTCTGCCGCCACCTCGAAGCGCAGATCTCCGAGCCGGTGCTCAAGAACCTGATCGGGCGGATCGCCAGGGACGAGGAGCGCCACGAGGAGTTCTTCGCCAACCTCGTCTCCCACCTGCTGACCACGCACCGCGACGAGACCGTCGAGGCGATCGCCAACCGCGCCGCCGACCTCGACGTCGTCGGCGGGGACATCGACGCCTACGCCGACAAAGTCGCGCATGTCGCCGAGGCAGGCATCTTCGGGCCCGACGACCTGCGCCAGGTCGTCACCGACCGCATCGCCGCGTGGGGGCTGGCCGACGAACCGCGCCTTGCGCAGTTCGCCACCGCGTAACCCGCAGCTACGGCGCGCCTGCGCGGCGGGAATGTCGCGACCGGAGTAGCGTCGGCTTCGATGGCTAGCGACGTGCTCTGCTATCCGGGCGGTACCGATCGTTACAACGACGAGAGGACCGGCCCCGGTCCTCGTACCGCAGCGTCCGCCGACGTGTTCGTGTGGGGCCGCGCGAGCTCGAGGAGCGCTACGTGACTGATTCGGTCATCCGGAGCTATGTGCTCGACACCTCTGTGCTGCTGTCCGATCCGTGGGCGGCAACCCGGTTCGCCGAACACGAGGTCGTTGTTCCGCTGGTGGTCATCAGCGAACTGGAAGCCAAGCGTCATCATCACGAGCTGGGCTGGTTCGCCCGCCAGGCACTGCGGATGTTCGACGATCTGCGCCTCGAACACGGACGGCTCGATCAGCCGATTCCCGTTGGCACACAAGGCGGTACGCTGCACGTCGAGCTCAACCACAGCGATCCCTCGGTGCTGCCCGCCGGGTTCCGCACCGACAGCAACGACGCGCGGATCCTGACCGTGGCCGCCAACCTCGCGGCCGAAGGTAAAGCGGTGACCCTGGTCAGCAAGGACATTCCGTTGCGGGTCAAGGCCGGTGCCGTCGGATTGTCCGCCGACGAGTACCACGCCCAGGACGTCATCACTTCGGGCTGGACGGGCATGGACGAACTCGACGTCGCGCCCGAGGACATCGACATGCTGTTCGCCGACGGCGAGGTCGACCTCGAGGACGCCCGTAATCTGCCGTGCCACACCGGTGTTCGGTTGCTCGGTGGCACCTCGCACGCGCTGGGCCGGGTCAACGCCGAAAAGCGGGTGCAGTTGGTGCGCGGCGATCGCGAGGCGTTCGGGTTGCGCGGGCGCTCCGCCGAACAGCGGGTGGCGCTGGACCTGTTGCTCGACGAGTCGGTCGGCATCGTCTCGCTGGGCGGTAAGGCCGGCACCGGCAAATCCGCGCTGGCGCTGTGCGCCGGGCTGGAGGCGGTGCTGGAACGTCGCACCCAACGCAAGGTCGTGGTGTTCCGGCCGTTGTATGCCGTGGGCGGGCAGAACCTCGGCTACCTGCCGGGCAGCGAGAGCGACAAGATGGGCCCGTGGGCGCAGGCCGTGTTCGACACCCTCGAGGGCCTGGCCAGTCCCGCGGTGCTGGAGGAGGTACTGGCCCGCGGCATGCTCGAGGTGCTGCCGCTGACCCACATCCGGGGACGTTCGCTGCACGACTCGTTCGTCATTGTCGACGAGGCCCAGTCGTTGGAGCGCAACGTGCTTCTCACCGTGCTGTCGCGGCTCGGAACCGGGTCGCGGGTGGTGCTCACCCACGATGTGGCCCAACGCGACAACTTGCGGGTCGGCCGCCACGACGGGGTGGCCGCGGTGATCGAAAAGCTCAAGGGTCACCCGTTGTTCGCCCACATCACGCTGTTGCGCAGCGAGCGTTCACCGATCGCGGCATTGGTTACCGAGATGCTCGAGGAGATCAGCCCCGGCGCCCTGCCCTGATGCGGTTGGTGGAGCCGTAGCCGCGTACCAGGTACCAGCCCGCGGCCGCCGCGCCGCCGAGGGCCATCACCCGATCGACCGGGTCGGCGCGCGACAGGTCGAGCAGCGCCGCCAGGCCCAGCGCCGCGAACCCGGTACCCAGCGCGGGCTGCCAAGTACCCGTGGTCACCAGGGCACAGGGATAAGCGGGTGAGGCGGCGGAGGCGTGATCAACGAGCACCGGATACTCCTGAAAGTCAATCGATCGGTCCAGCGCTCGACGCTAATTGGTGCTGGCGCGCTGGGAAATAGGGGGTTTCCCTACGCCTCGGTGCGCCCGACGTGGCGGCCCAGCTCGGCGCGTGATTTGATGCCCAGCTTGCGGTAGACGCGGGCCAGGTTCGCTTCGACGGTCTTGGGGCTGATGAACAGCGCGGCGGCCACGTCGCGGTTCTTCATTCCGGAGGCGGCCAGCTCGGCGACCCGCTGTTCGGACGGGGTGAGCTGACCGCTCTGGCGGGGGCCGACGCTGGCCCGCACCAACTCCGAGCGCGCCCGGTCGGCCCACAGCGGAACGTGCAGCCGCTCGAAGATATCGAAGGCTTCCTGCAGACGCGTCGACGCCGCCTCCTTCCTGCGTTGCCTGCGTTCGATCTGGCCCAGCAGAAGCAGGGTGCGGGCGCGTTCGAACGGCATCGGCAACCGCTCGTGTGCGGTCATCGCGCGCAGCGCCGCCGCGTGCGCGCCGTCGAGATCTCCGTACGCCGCGAGCAGCATGCCCCGCGAGCGCGCGCCGACGGCAAGCATCCAGGGCCGGTCCAGCCGCTGCCCGTTGCGTTCGAGGGCATCGATCAACGGTTCGGCCTTCTCCGGACGGCCCGTCTGCACCAGCGCCTCGATCGCGTCGGGCAGGTACGCCGCGTTGGGCAGCTCCGTCGACGTCGAAGCCGGATCGAAGGTCGCCAGCAACGGCGCCACCGCCGCCAGCGCCGCGTCATGGTTGGCCAGCGACAGCTCCAGGAACGCCAGCGCGCCCAGCACCCGCTCCGATAGCCGGGAAGTCCCTGAGCTCCGGGCACTTTCGAGTGCATCGGCGATCGCCCGGCGGGCCTCGGTCTCGTGTCCTGCGTATGCCGCCAGTTGCGCGCGCAGGCTCTGCGCCAGGAAGCGCGGTGTGTTTCCGCCGAGCTGACGGGCGATCTCCAGGGTGTCCTCGGCGACCAGGTTGGCGTTGACCAAGTCGCCACGCCACAGCGAGTTCATCACCGCGTGCTGAGCGATGAAGACGTGTTCGCCCTCCTCGCCTTTCTCCAGGCAACGAGACCGGATCGCCTCGAGCTTCTGATCGGCGAGGTCGAACTGGTTGGTCCAGTGCAACAGCAGGGCGTGCTGGACGCTGGGCCGAAACACCAGCGGCGTCAACGCTTCGGTGTCCTCGAGTTCCAACGCCCTGCGGATGGATTGCTCGTCGAGTCCGCGGCCCGCGGTGAACAAGAGGATCGAACGCATCCCCAGCGCGATGCTCAGCAGGTGCGGTTGACCCAGCCGCTCTCCGAGAGCCACCGCCTCGTCGGCGGTGTGCACACCCTCTTCGACGTGGTTGTTGTGAAACAGGCAGTACGCCAAGGTAACCAGCAGCTGCACCCGCAGGGGGCTGTCTTCGACGGCATGGTCGAGCGCCTCCCGCAGCAACGGGGCCGCAACGATGAACCCCTCACTGTAGAGGCGCACCACGGCCAAGCGGCTCAACGTCTCTGCGCGCAGATCACCGGAGGGCAACTGGTCCACGGTCTCTGCGAGCACGGCCGCCGCCCGGCGGTGGTCGCCGGCGTCGAAATGGTGCAGCGCGCTGCGGAGCCGACGGTCGGGGGTGTCACCGCCGAGGCCGATCGCCAGATCCACCAGTTCGGCTGCGGCGGCGGGCGCGCCGCGGATCCGAGCGGATTCGGCCGCCGCATCCAGTGCGTCGAGGGTGACCTGGTCGCCGCTGGTGGCGGCCAGTGCCAGATGCCTGGCCCGCAGTTCGGGTTCGTCGACGATCTCGGCGAGCCGCCGGTGCATCTGGCGGCGCCGGCCCGGGGCGGTCTGGCTGTACACGCCGCTGGCCAACAGGGGATGGGCGAACTGGATCCGGTTGCCGTCGATGGCGATAATGCCTTTGTTCTCAGCGACTTCGAGCAGCTCGACCGCCCGGTCGTCGTCGCTGACCGTCGCACTCGAGACCGATTCGACGGTCGGGAACGCCATGCACGACGCCGCAAGCAACGCGTCGTGCACGTCGGGTTCGAGGGTGCCGATCCGGCTGCGCACGACGTCGGTGAGCGTCCGCGGCAGCGCGGTGCCGATGCTGGTCGGCCGGTCGTCGATCGCGCGGGCAAGTTCGATCGCGTAGAACGGGTTACCGCCCGACATCTGGTGGATCTGCCCGATTATCGGGCGGGAGAACGGTTTTCGCAGCCGAGCTGTCACCGCCGTGTGAAGGTCCTGAACGCTCAACGGGTGCAGCCGAATGCGCTTGAGCGCCTCCGGTCGCGGCAATTGCAGCCATCCCGCGCCGGCACCGTCGCCCGGGTCGGTGCGCACGGAGGCCAGAATTCCCGCCGGGCCCATGAGCCGGCGCGCGGCGAACGCGATGACGTGCATGCTGGACGGGTCCACCCACTGCAGGTCGTCGATCGCCAGCAACACCGGGCCCTCGTCGCCGAGCCGTTCGATCACCGACAGAAACGCCGCCGCCACCGCGCGCTGGTCGGTGACCGCGTCGTTGTCCGCGCGCAGCAGCACCTGATCGACCGCGAGCAGCTGCGGGTCCGGCAGATCGGCCCAGGCGCCGGCGTCGACCTCGTCGAGCAGGTCGGCCAGCGCCGTGTACGCGAGCACCGACTCCGCTTCTGCCGCGCGTGCGGACAGCACCCGAAAGCCCCGCGCCTGTGCCTGCTCCACCGCTGCCAACCAGAGCGTGGTCTTGCCGATGCCCGCCTCGCCCTCGATCAGCAGGGCCGAAGGGCCGACGGCGGTGGCCGCCAAGAACTCATCGATCGCGCGCTTGTGCGCGGGATGGGTCCCCACATCGCCGGTGGCCATACCAAAGAGAATCTCAGCAAACCGCGCGGATCACCAATTGTTCGGTGCAATGTCATCGGCGGCGGTCGCCATCACCCGGCCGAGCTCGGCGCGCGACCGGATTTCCAGCTTGCGATATGCCCGCGCCAGCGTCGCTTCGACGGTTTTGGCGCTCAGCGACAGCTCCGCGGCAACGGCGCGGTTCGTCATGCCGGAGGCGGCCAGCTCGGCCACCCGGCGCTCGACAGCCGTCAGGTCGCGGCGCTTCTGTGGTGCCTCGACGCCGCCGGGCAACTGGGCCCGCGCGCGAGCCGCCCACAACGGGGCGCCGAGCCGCTCGAAGGCCGTCAGCGCCTGGTGCAGTGACGCCGGCGCCTCCCGCTGCCGCGCACGCGCCTGAAGCGTGCCGAGCACGAGCTGTGTGCGCGCCCGCTCGAACGGCATCGCAAGGCGGTCGTGATGGTCGATCGCCTGATGTGCGGCGGCGACGGCGCCGGTCAGGTCACCTTGGGCGGCCAGCACCAGCGCCCGGCAGCGCCCACCCATCGCCAGCATCCAGGCGCGGTCCAGCCGGTGTCCGTTGCGTTGCAGATCGTCGACGAACGGTTCGGCCTGGGCCACCCGCCCCGACGCGACCAGTGCCTCCACCGCGTCGGGCAGGTACGCCGCCGCCGACATCTCCGTGGAGTTCGGGGCGTGCCGCGCCATCAGCGGCTCCAGCGCGGTCACTGCGGCTTCGTGGTGGCCCAGCGACAGCTCCAGCAGCCCTAGAGCGGTTCTGGCCTGGTCTTCGTGCCACGCGGTGCCGCTGAGCTTGCAGACGTCGATCGCGTCGGCGATGACGGGGCGGGCCTCGTCCTCGGCACCGTCATAGACCGCCAGCCACGCCTTGAGCAGCAGGCTCAGCATCGTGGGGAAGTCGCCGCCGAGTTGGCGGGCCAGCGCTGTGACGTCCTGGGACAGCCGCTTGGCCTCGGCGAAGTCCGCGCGCCAGATCCGGTTCACCACGACGTAGAAGTTGACGAAGATCAGCTCACCTTCCTCACCCCGGTCGATGCAGCGTCGCTCGACGGCCCGCAGCTGTTCATACGAGGAGTCCAGGTCGCCGCTGCAGGCCAGGATCAGCGCGTGTTCGACGCTGGGGCGAAGCATGGTCGGGGTGAAGGAGTCGTGGTCCTCGAGCTCGAGCGCGCGCTGCAGGCTGGCCTCGTCGATACCGCCGCCACCGAAAAACTGCAGGGTGGCGCGCACGCCCAAGGCCTGGCTGAGCAGCGCGGGGTCGCCGAGCGGTTCGGCGTGTGACACGGCCTCTTGGCCGAGCCGCCACGCGGCTTCGAACTGGCCGGTCATGTACTGCGCGTAGGCCAGCGCAATCAAGATGCTGACCCGAAGCGGACCGTCGGGTGAGTCTTCGTCCAGCGCGCGCGCCAACAGATTGCGTCCCTCGACGTAGCCGTCGGCCATGAACCGCACGAACGCCAACGCGCGCCGGGCCTGCGCGCGTAGCGGCCCCGGTTCCATGTCCGCGATGGACTGCTCCAGCAGGGTGCGGGCTCGGACCGGGTCGCCGGCGTCGAACGTGTGGGTGGCCAACAGCATTCGACGCTGCGGGGTGTCGCCACCGAGACCGATCGCGAGGTTGAGAAGTTCGGCCGCGGCCGCGGGCGCACCGCGGGCGTGTGCTGAGGCGGCGGCGTCGTCCAACGCCTGCAGCGTCTCGGCATCGCCATTGGTCACCGCCAAGGCCAGGTGCCGCGCCCGCAGTTCGGGTTCGACGGCGACGTCGGCCAGGCGGCGGTGCATGGATCGGCGCCGCGCCGGTGAGGCGTCGGAGTACACACCGGCGGCCAGCAGCGGGTGGGTGAACCGGATCCGGTGGCCCTCGATGGCGATGATGTCTTGGTGTTCGGCGGCCTCGAGCAGTTCGACCAACCGGTCGCGATCGGTGTCGCACGCGGCGAGCACCCGCTCGACGGTCGGCGTGGCCAGCGAGGCGACGGCCAGCAGTGTGTCGTGGGTTTCGGCGTCGAGGCCGCTGAGCCGAACGCGCACCAGCTCCGCCAACGTGTCGGGAAGCTCGGTGCCGGTGTTCTCGTCGATGGTGCGGGCCAATTCGATGGCGTAGAACGGGTTTCCACCCGAAACTTGCTGTATGCGCGTGAACGTCGAGCGTGGCAGCGGTCGATCGACGCTTTGTGACAGCACCTGATGAAGCGCCTGGGACGACAAAGGTCCCAACGTAATCCGACGGACCGCGTCGGGCCGGGGCAGCTGTAGCCACGATGCGGCGTCGCCGGCGTCGGGATCGGTGCGGATCGTGGCGATCAGCCCCACCGGGCCGGTCAGCCGCCTTGCGGTGTAGGCGATCACGTACGCGCTGGAGGGGTCCAGCCACGGCAGGTCGTCGATGGCCAACAACAGCGGGCCGTCCTCGCTCAACCTCTCGACAATCGACAGGAACGCCGCTGCGACCGCACGCTGATCGGTTGCCGCAGCGGAGCCTTTCGTCCCGGACAGGATGTGATCGACCGCGGCATGCTGCGGTCCAGGCAAGTATGACCAGATCGCGGGGTCCACGTCGGCGAGCAGGTCGGCCAGCGCGGTGTAGGCCAGCACCGACTCCGCTTCGGTCGCGTCGGTCGACATCACCCGAAACCCGCGGTGGCGCGCACTTTCGGCGGCTGCCAGCCACAACGTGGTCTTACCGATGCCCGCATCGCCCTCGATCAACAGCGCCGACGGCGTGCTGGACGCCGAATCCAGGAACTCCGCCACCGTCGCCTCCTCGGCGGGGCGGTGGGCCAGATACGCGGGCATACGGACGAACTCTCGGGCGGTTACAGGTGTGCGTGTCGGTGTAGTGCTGCCTGAGCGTATCGGCGTTTCGTCTGTCGCGAATGCCCAACCCCGCATTGCGGCGGCACCTCACTCTGCGCGGCGACGAAACTCCAGCACTTCACGAACCGGCCGCCGCGGGGTCGGCGGCGGCACGTCTTCGATCGAGGGGGCCAGGCCGATGCGGACGAGAACCTGGGGCGTGGCGTCGTGACCGATCAGCTCGGCGAGCAGCTGCCGGCTCTCGGGGTGCTCGGTGACGTGGGTCAACGTGCAGGTGGCCAGGCCTGCCGTCGTGGCCTCGAGCAGCACGGCTGAGAGCCGCTCACCGCAGCGCAACACGCTCTCGCGGGATTCGTCGTCCGTGGACAGCGCCACGATCTTCGACCGATCCCGCTCGACATGTTCGCGTCGATCGCGGTGTTGGGTCAAGGGGAACACCCGCGCGACGTCGACTCGGTGGGCCTCCGACGCCGAAAGCAACGAGCTGTGCGGTATGCCATCGGAGATCTCGAACCCTGCTGTCCACCACTGTAACTCGACGTGGTAGTGCTCGTCGTATCGGCGTAGCGCTTCGGTGAGCTTCGACGCCGCGGCCAGCTGCGGACGCAGATCGTCGGCTATCACGTGCAGACGCACCGCGTCGCCGTCCGCGACGTTGCGCAGGTGCGGCTCAAAGGAATCCCAGTCCGCAGGTGCGGCGAACGGCAGGCGATCGGTGCGCCGCAACAGGATGGCGTTGGCGCGGCGGCGGTGACCGTCGGTCACGAAGTCCATCGGAGCCAAGTCGATGGCCGCCAGATGCAGAGGGTTGTTCGCGTCGGGAAACCGGCTCACCGTGGTCACCCACCCGGCGGCCGACATCGCCACGCGGAGGTGGTCGAGAACCACGCCGCAGCTCAGCAGCGTCTCGCGGCCGGACGTGTCGGTGCTGCGAACGTTGCGCGTCGCATCGGCGTAGAGATGCAGGCCGCTGTCGTCGGCCACCCACCGCCACGGCTGGCTGTTGTGCAACGACGGCGCGCGGCACGCCAACTGCACGGCATGGGCGATTGCTGCGGAATCCACCGCGGGATGCGTCATCTCCGGCCTCCACTTGCGCTCCGGCCCCCAGTCTCGTCGCGCACGCACACCGCCGATAGGGCCTTTGGGCCTCGGCCCGCAGGGCCGGACGGCCACTGCGCGCCCGCACGGGCGACCTGCAAGATGGGGGTATGTCTTGGACGACGCCCGGCAACCTGTCCGCAGAGGTGCACGAGACCCACACCGGGTTGGTGATGCTGCTCGGGGACAGGGCCTACAAGGCGAAAAAGGCCGTCGTCACCGATTTCCTCGACTTCAGCACGCCGCAGCTTCGCGAGGCGGCCTGCGCGCACGAGATCGAGCTCAACAGTCGGCTCGCACCCGACAGCTACCTCGGATTGGCCCATTTCAGCGGCGTCGACGGCGAGCCGCCCGAACCGGTGATCGTGATGCGCCGCTATCCGGACGCCTACCGGCTGACGTCTCTGGTAAAGGACGGCAGCCCGGTAGAAGCGAACCTGGCGTCGATCGCCGAGACGTTGGCGTCGTTTCACGCCCGCGCGGCCCGCGGCGAATCGATCGACGCCTGCGCGACGGCCGATGCCGTGGCCGCGCGCTGGCGCGACAACATCGACGCGCTGTACGACCAGGCGGTGCTGGGGCGCGAAACCATCGACGAAGTGTGGCGCCTTGCCGCGCAGTTCATCTCGGGCCGCGACGCGTTGTTCGCTCAGCGTATCGCCGAACGCCGCATCGTCGACGGCCATGCCGATCTGCTCGCCGACGACTGCTTCTGCATGCCCGAAGGTCCGGTGCTGCTGGACTGCCTCGAGTTCGACGACAAGCTGCGCTATGTCGACGGCCTCGACGACGCCGCCTTCCTCGCGATGGACCTGGAGTTCCTCGGCCGCAAGGACTTGGCGGAATACTTCTTGGATCAATACGGCCGCGCCGCAGGCGAAACCGCGCCGCGAACGCTGATCGACTTCTACATCGCCTACCGGGCGGTGGTGCGCGGCAAGGTCGACTGCGTGCGGGTAAAACAAAGCCACCTCGAAGCCGCTGCCGACGCCCAACGCCATATGGACATCGCTCTGGACCATCTGGCCGCCGCCACGGTGCGGCTGATCACCGTCGGCGGCGGCCCGGGCACAGGTAAGACCACGTTGTCGCGTGCGCTTGCCGAACGGGTTGGCGCGCAGGTGATCTCGACCGACGATGTGCGCCGCGAACTGCAAGCCGGCGGGGTCATCACCGGAAAGGCCGGCGAGGCCGACGCTGGGCTCTACTGTGCGCAGAACGTCGCGGCCGTCTACGACGCCGTGCTGCAGCGCGCGCGGAAGTTCCTTCGCGGCGGTCAATCGGTGATCTGTGACGCGACATGGCGTGATGCGCACCACCGCGAATGCGCCCGCACGCTGGCGGCAGAAACCCATGCGCCGCTCGTGGAACTGTGCTGCGCACTGCCGTTGCCGGCCGCCGCCGCCAGGATCGAGAACCGCGGTGCGACAAGCTCGGACGCCACCCCCGAGATCGCTGCCAGGCTGGCACGTTCGGTCGACGACTGGCCCGACGCGCACCGCGTCGACACCGGCCGCCCGCTGGCCGAGTCCGTCGCCGAGGCGGCCGGCATCGTGTGTGCATCGGTGGCCGCCGCCCGGTAGGGACCTTGGTCCCACGGTTCGGTGGCCTTCGGCAGGCGAGCGGACCGGTCTTCGCGCGTAGCGTCACCGCCATGACCTACGTGATCAGTGCAGCGTGTGTGGATGTGATGCACAAAGCCTGCGTCCAGGAGTGTCCGGCGGACTGCATCTACGAAGGCGCCAGGGTGCTCTACATCAACCCCGACGAATGTGTGGATTGTGGTGCCTGCAAGCTGGCCTGCGAAGCGGACGCGATCTACTACGAAACCGATCTGCCCGAGGATCAGCTGCAGCATCTGGCCGACAACGCCGCGTTCTTCAGCCAAACGCTGCCCGGGCGCGACGGCCCGCTGGGGTCGCCGGGCGGGGCTGCCCGGCTGGGCCCCGTGGGGGTGGACACCCCGATGATCGCCGCCATGCCCAAAGGTGGTGTCGCCCTTCACGCGTGAGCTCCATCAGGGGTTCGCGTTGTGGCACACCAGCACCGGAACCGGGCTGTGGTGCAGCATGTTCAGGCTCGTCGAGCCCAACAGCGCGCCGGCCAGGAGACCGCGGCCGCGGCTGCCGACGACCACCAACTGTGCGTCGGCGGCGTAGTTCAGCAGCGCGGAACCGGCCCCGGCCGCGTCGACGAAGTATCTGACCTCGACGGAGGGGTACTTCTGGCTCCACGGCTCCACCGCGCCCATCACGTATTGCCATTGCGCCGCCTCGACGGCGCCCCAGTCGATCAGCGCGGGGATCTCGATCCCGCCGAGGATGCGGCGCCCCGGCCAGGCGTTGATGGCGTGCACGGGTACGCCGAACCGGTCGGCGAATTCGAACGCGGTCCGAAACGCGGCGGCACCTGTGCGTTCGGGTTCCACGCCCAGCACGATCGGCTGATCCGTCGGCGCGGTGATCTCACCACGCCAGGTGACAACGGGACACGACGAATGTGTGGTAACCGCAACGGTTGTCGAACCGAGTAGCAGGGCAGCGCGGGGGGATATCTCTTTGCTGCCGAGGACGATGAGGCGGGCCTGTTTGCTCAGGTCGGTCAACACCTTCGACGCCGATTCATCGAACCGTCCGGCCTTGACGGTGAGCTTGGCGCAGCGGGTGCGCACCGCCTCCTCGACCGACTCGAGGGCCGCCTGGGCCGACTTCTGCTGTTCGGCCATCAGCGAAGCGCGTACGGCCGCAGCCGCGTCGGAGAACAGGCGTCCGGTGTCCGGTGTGGCGTGCACGATGTGAAGCGGCGCGCCGAACTTCTCCGCTACGGCCGCCGCCCAGATCGCGGCGTTGGTGGCCTCCGCCGATCCGTCGACCCCGACGACCACCGGTCGTGTGCTGTCAGACATTCGGGGTCGCTTCTATCGTCCGCGTACGACGATGACCGGAACCTTGGACCCTTGAGCCACCTTTGAGGCGACCGAACCCAGCAGCATGCCCTTGAAGCCGCCGCGACCGCGACTGCCTACCACGACAAGCTGAGCGTGGTTGGACTCGTCGAGCAACCAGCGCGCCGGCTGGTCCGCGACCAGACGGCGGCGCACCTGCACGTTGGGATGCTGCTCCTGCCAACCCGCCAGCCGTTCGGCGAGCACCTTGTGGCCTTCTTCCTCGTACTTCTGCCAGTCCAAGCCGACGATCGGAAAGATCCGGTTATCGCTCCAAGCGTGCAGGGCCACCAACTCCACGCCGCGACGGGACGCTTCGTCGAACGCCAGCGCAACCGCTCCGTCCGAGGCCGGCGATTCGTCGACACCGAGCAGGACAGGGGCTGAGGGAGCAGGGGTTTGGGCTTCGCTGGGGATGATCGCGACCGGGCACTGCGCGTAGTTGAGCAGACCGCTGCTGACCGAGCCCAGAAGCGCGCGCCCCAGTGCGCCCATGCCGCGGGTGCCCGCGACCACCATCGAGGCGTCGCCGCTCGCGGTGATCAGCGTCGATGCGATCGCCCCGTGTTCGATCGTGGTGCGCACCGGCGGTGCTTCAGCGGTGCCGACGCTTTCCGAGAAGATCTTCTGCGCTTGCTCGATGACCTGCGCGCCGTTTTCTTCCTGGTACTCGTCGAAGCTCGACTGCAGGTAGGTGACGGGCCACGTCACCTCGACCGGGGCGATGACGTGCATCAACGTGACGTTGATGTCACGCGTGGCGGCCTCGCGGGCCGCCCACCGGACGGCAGCCTGTGATTCCGGTGATCCGTCGACGGCGACCAGAATTCCGTACTTGGTGGTGGGCTCCGACATGCCGCTACCTTTCGACTCGGTCTCGCATCCCCACCAACCCTATGCGGGTGGGCGCGGATTGTGCAGGGCCGTTGGTCCCACGCTGACAGCTACCGGTCGCCGTCCTTGACTTTGGACATCGCCAGCACATCGAGGCGCTTGTCGAGTTCCTCCATGGAGAGCTTGTCGCCGATCAGACCGCGGTCGATGACCGTCTGCCGGATCGTCTTCTTCTCCTTCAGAGCCTGCTTGGCGACCGCGGCGGCCTCTTCATAACCGATCGCGGAGTTCAGCGGCGTCACGATCGACGGCGACGACTCGGCGAGCTCGCGCAGCCGGTCCTCGTTGGCGACCAGGCCGTCGATACACCTCTCGGCGAACAGCTTTGAGGAGTTCGTCAGGATCTTGAACGACTCGAGCAGGTTGCGCGCCATCATCGGGATGTAGACGTTGAGTTCGAATGCGCCGGACGCGCCGCCGAACGCGACCGCGGCGTCGTTGCCGATGACCTGCGCGGCCACCTGGGTGACGGCCTCAGGGATGACGGGGTTGACCTTGCCCGGCATGATCGAGCTACCTGGCTGCAGATCCGGCAGCTGGATCTCGCCGAGACCGGTCAGCGGCCCCGAGCCCATCCACCGGATGTCGTTGGCGATCTTGGTCAGCGAGACGGCGATGGTGCGCAGCGCGCCGGAGGCCTCGACCAGCCCGTCGCGTGCTGCCTGAGCCTCGAAATGGTCGGCGGCAACGCGCAGTTCGGCCAGCCCGGTCTGCTGGGTCAGCACCGCGACGACGCGCTCGTCGAAGTCGTCGGGCGCGTTGAGCCCGGTGCCGACCGCGGTGCCGCCGATGGCCAGCTCACCCAGCCGCGGCAGGGTGGCCTTGACCCGCTCGATGCCCGCCTCGATCTGGCGGGCATATCCGCCGAACTCCTGGCCCAGCGTCACCGGAACGGCGTCCATCAAGTGGGTGCGACCGGACTTGACCACGGTGCGCCACTGCCGCGCCTTGCCGGCCAGCGACTCGTGCAGCACCTCCAGCGCCGGGACCAGGTGGCGCACAGCGGCTTCGGTGGCGGCGATGTGCGTCGCGGTGGGAAAGGTGTCGTTGGACGACTGCGACATGTTCACGTCGTCGTTGGGGTGAACGGTCACCCCGTTGCGCGAGGCGATGCTGGCGATCACCTCGTTGGTATTCATGTTCGAGCTTGTGCCCGAACCGGTTTGGAACACGTCGATGGGGAACTGGTCGTCGTGGCGGCCGTCGGCGATCTCGTTCGCCGCGGCGATGATCGCGTCGGCCTTGTCGGCCGCCAGCAGCCCCAGGTCCTTGTTCACCTGCGCGCAGGCGCCCTTGAGCAGGCCGAGCGCCCGGATCTGGGTGCGCTCCAGGCCGCGCCCGGAGATCGGGAAGTTCTCCACCGCCCGCTGCGTCTGGGCCCGCCACAGCGCGTCGACGGGCACCCGGACCTCGCCCATGGTGTCGTGCTCGATGCGGTACTGCACGTCGTTCTCGACGCTCATGTTGATGTTCCTCGCTAGTTGTCGTTACGGCAGCGGTCGGATGGCGCTGGAATCGCCGGTGAAGTTGATCGCGGAGTACTCGTTGAGCTTGGACAGCCGGTGATAGGCCTCCACCATGCGAACCGTGCCGGACTTGGAGCGCATCACGATCGACTGCGTCGTGCAGCCGCCGCTGTAGAAGTGCACGCCCTTGAGCAGGTCGCCGTCGGTCACGCCGGTCGCGGCGAAGAAGATGTTGTCGCCGGACACCAGGTCCTCGCTGGTCAGCACCTGGTCGAGGTCGTAACCGCGGTCGATGGCCTTCTGACGTTCCTCGTCGTCGCGGGGTGCCAGCTGGCCCTGGATCGCACCGCCCATGCAGCGGATCGCCGCCGCGGCGATGATGCCTTCCGGGGTGCCGCCGATTCCGGCGAGCATGTCGGTGCTGGTGGTGGAGCGGCACGTGGAGATGGCCCCGGCCACGTCACCGTCGGTGATCAGCCGGCACCGGGCGCCCGCGTCGCGCACGTCGGCGATCAGCTGTTCGTGGCGGGGACGGTCCAGGATGCACACGGTCAAGTCCGACACCGAGACGTTCTTGGCCTTGGCGACGCGGCGGATGTTCTCACCGATCGGGGCGGTGATGTCGATGGCATCGACGGCGTCGGGGCCGACGGCGATCTTGTTCATGTAGAACACCGCCGACGGGTCGAACATCGTGCCCCGCTCGGAGACCGCCAGCACCGAGATCGCGTTGGCCAGCCCCTTGCTCATCAGCGTGGTGCCGTCGATCGGGTCGACGGCGAAGTCGCAGTGCGGGCCGTCGCCGTTACCGACCTCCTCGCCGTTGTAGAGCATCGGGGCGTTGTCCTTCTCGCCCTCACCGATCACCACGATCCCGCGCATCGACACCGAGTTGACAAGCTCACGCATGGCGTCCACGGCGGCGCCGTCGCCGCCCTCCTTGTCACCACGGCCGACCCAGCGGCCGGCCGCCATCGCGCCTGCCTCGGTCACTCGCACGAGCTCAAGGGCAAGGTTTCGGTCTGGGGCTTCTCCACGAGCGGGCGTCATGGGCCAGATTGTCCCATTATCGGCGCGTCCTGTGGCAGCTGGGATACTGGCGGCTATGAGCACGCAGCCACCACCGGCGCCCAAGCCGCAGAAGCCCCGGGTTCTGCAGGACGGTCGCGACATGTTCTGGTCGATCGCCCCGTTGGTGCTGGCCTGCATCGTGCTGGCCGGGTTGCTGGGGATGTGCTCGTTTCAGGTGGGCGGATCCGGCGAGGTAACGATCCCGTCGTACGACGCGCCTGCGGCCCTGCAGGCCGACGCCGACGCGCTCGATATCCCCATCCGCATGCCGCAGTTGCCCGACGGCTGGCAGTCCAACTCCGGAAGCCGCAAGAGCATCGAGGCGGGCCGCACGGACCCGGTGACCGATCAACCGGTGCGCGCGGTCGGTTCGGTCGTCGGCTACCTCGCGCCCAGCGGCATGTACGTCAGCCTGACGCAGAGCAACGCCGACGAGGCCAAGCTGGTCTCCTCGATCAACACCGATACCCACCCGATCGGCGTCGAGGACGTCGAGGGCGTCAGCTGGGTGGTGTACGAGGGCGGTGAAGGCGACGACAAACCCGCCGAGCCGGTGTGGACGACGCGGTTAACGGGCCCGGTCGGGCCCGCGCAGATTGCGATAACGGGCGCCGGAAGCGAGGCCGAGTTCCGTACGCTGGCCGCGGCGACGCAGAGCGCCGCGCCACTGCCCGCCAAGTGACGGATGGGAAGCCATGACAGCCGACGCCGCTCCTGAAGCCGACCTGGCGGGCTGGGTCGCCGCCCCGTTCTCCGCCGCGGGGCTCACCTACGACGTCTACCGCAAGGGCGACGGCCCCGGTGTGGTGCTGATCCCGGAGATGCCCGGACTGCACCCGGGCGTGCTGGCATTGGGAAACCATCTGGTGGACAACGGTTTCACCGTCGCCGCGCCGTCACTGTTCGGTACCCCGGGCGCGGCGGCCGTGCGGCCCGGCATGGTGGGTGTGCTGGCGCGCGGATGCGTGGCGCGGGAGTTCGCCGCCTTCGCCACCAACGCCGACCGGCCGGTGGCCCACTACCTTCGTGCGCTGGCCCGCGACCTCAACGAGAAGACGCCGGGCAAGGGTGTCGGCGTGATCGGGCAGTGCTTCACCGGTGGCTTCGCGCTGGCGGCGGCGGTCGAGGACAGCGTGCTGGCCCCGGTGCTGAGCCAGCCGTCGCTGCCGCTGCCGCTGACCCCGAAGCAGCGGCGCGACCCAGGCCTGTCGGAGGCCGAGCTGCGGATCGTCGAACAGCGCGCCGCGACCGAGGGGCTGTGCGCGATGGGTTTGCGGTTCAGCGAGGACCCGCTGGTGCCTGCGGAGCGGTTCAAGACGCTCAAAGCCCGGCTGGGCGATGCGTTCGAGGTCATCGAGATCGACTCGAAGAAGGGCAACGAACACGGGTTCGCGAAGATGGCGCACTCGGTGCTCACCGAAGAGGTGCGCGAGGCCGACGGGCACCCGGCCTATGAGGCCCGCGAGCGTGTCGTCGAATTTCTCACTCGGCGGTTGACTTAGTCGCTTTGGGGGCCGGTGTGCGGTCCCGTTTGAGACGCTCCGCGAGCCGGCTGAACAGTTTGGGAGGGCGCGGTTTCTCGTCGTCGTCATCGTCGGGTCGGGCGATCGGCACGCCTTTGTAGACCGACAGGTAGACGCTGATCGTGGTGACGATGATGATCATCAGCACCGGGCCGATGACGATGCCCCAAAACCCCCACAGCGCGATTCCGGAGAACACCGCCAGCAGCATCAGCGCGGGGTCGAGCCGGGCTTCTTTGGGCACCAGGATCGGGCGCAGGAAGTTGTCGATGTTGGTGACCACCACCAGGTGGAAGATCACCACGAACGCCCCGCCGATGATGTTGCCGAAGAACATCATTCCGATCCCGAACGGGATGGTCACGATGCCGCCGCCGAGCGGGATGACCGAGAGCGCGGTCAACAGGATCGCGAAGATGAAGAAGCCGTCGTGAAAGCCGGCGATGTAGATCGAGCCCGCCCCGGAGACCCCCTGACACAACGCGATCACGAACTGGCCCTTGACCGTTCCGCGCACCATGGCGCCCGTCTTGGCCAGGTACAGATCGGTGATCTCCTCGCCCAGCGGGTTGAGGCGGGCGATCAGGATGCGGATCTTCTCGCGGTTGACCAGCAGCGAGATGAACACGTACAGGAAGATGATCGCCGCCGCGATCGCGGCGACCACGCTGCCCGCCGCTCCCTGCAGCACCTGCAGCAGCCATTCGCCTACCCGTTGGGCGACCGTGACGATCGCCTGACGCAGCGAGTCGGGGGTCACGTTGATGTCGAGAAACGGTATCCGGTCGGCGGTTTCGTTGATCAGCTGCAGGGTTCGGTCGCCCAACGTGGACATGTCGGTCTGCGCCACCCAGCCGCTGACCGCGTTGACCATGTGGGAGATCTGCACGATCGCCAGGAACACGATCCCGGCGAGTGGGATGGCGACGATCAGCAGCGCCGCAATCAATGTCAGCGTCGCCGACATCCCGACGCTGAGCCGTCGCTGCAAGCGCTCGTAAAGCGGGGTGAACAGGTAGGCGAACACCGCCGCCACGACGATCAGCACGAAGAACCCACGCAGGAAGTAGACCCCGACCAGCAACGCGATCACGGTGACCACGGCCAGGGCCCGTTTCTGGGTGGTGCTGAATTCGTCGGTCGTCATCGGCGTGCTCAGACTACGGGCACCTCGACCGGATTGGCGGGAGTTCAGGTGTCGGCACGCTGGCGGGCGCGCTGCGATGCGATGAACCGCATCGACACCCGGTTCATCAGGGCAGGCGCCAACCGCGCGAACATCCACTGCGCGTGGGCGATACGGGGTTTGACCAACAGCGGCTTGTTCTTCTGCACGGCGCGCAGGATGTCGCGGGCCAACCGGTCGGCGTCATAGGGCTTGCCGCCCTGGGCTTGTAGGAAGTAGTCGCGGCCGACGAAACCGCCGACTGCGCCCTTGTCGAGGATCGGGGTCTCCACCGCAGCCGGGCAGACCGCGAGGACACCGACCCCGCGGGCGGCGGCCTCGCTGCGCAGCGCCAGCGACAGCCCCACCACCGCGTGTTTGGTCATCACGTAGCTGGTGACCTGTCCGGCCGCGGTCAACCCGGCCATCGACGCGGTGTTGACGATGTGGCCGTGCCCTTGGCGCACCATCAGGGGATAAGCGGCCGCGACCCCGTGCACCACGCCGCGAATGTTGACGTCGATGATCGCGTTCCACTGCTCGAGCGTCAGCAGTTCGCTGTCACCGCCCCACACGATTCCGGCGTTGTTGAACATCAGATCCAGCCGCCCGGCCCGGTGCGCGACGTGGTCGACGGCGGCCTGTACCGCCGCTGCGTCGGTGACGTCGAGACGCGACGCCCGTGCCCGCGGCCCCAGGCCCGCGGCCGTGCGTTCGGCCGCGTCACCGTCGATGTCGGTGCACAGCACGTGGGCGCCCGCGCTGGTCAACGCCCGGCACAGCGCCGCGCCGATACCGGATCCGGCGCCGGTGACGATCGCCTGCTTGTCGTCGAAACTCATTGCGCGGCAAGCTTCATCACGTGGCCCATCACGTCCGGGTACCGCTTCATGTGGGCGCCGCCGTTGAGGTCGAGCACCTCGCCGGTCAACCAGGACGACGCCGGTGAGCAGAGATAGCGCACCGCTTCGGCGATGTCTTCGGGCGTGCCCGCGCGGCCGAGCGCGGTGTTCTCCACGTACTCCTCGACGACGCCGGGCACCGCGGCGGCCGGTGCCGTCAGCGGGGTGTGCACGAACCCGGGCGCCACGGCGTTGACGCGGATGCCGCGCGGGCCGAGTTCGAGCGCCGCGACCTGGGTGAGCATCGACAGCCCGGCTTTGGCCGCGCAGTAGGCGCTCATCCCGGCGGCGGGTTGGCGGGCGTTCAGCGAGCTGATCGACAGCAGCACCCCACCTTCGCCCAGGGTGCGGCCCGCGTGTTTGGCGACGATGAACGCGCCGTTGAGGCAGACGTCGATCACGGCGCGGAAGTCCTCGACGGGCATGTCGGTGATCATCCCGACGTTGGAGAAGCCCGCGCAGTTGACGACGACGTCGAGCGGGCCGGTCTGGTCGAACAACGCCTGCACGGAGGCTTCGTCGGTGACCTCGACGTGCGCGGCGGTGTGCGGATCGCCCAGTTCGGCGGCGCACTGCCGGGCGCCGTCGATGTTGCGGTCGGCGATCGTGACGTGAGCGCCGTCGGCGGCAAGGGCTTTGGCGCTGGCCCACCCGATCCCCGAGGCCGCACCGATGATCAGCGCCTTCCTGGCGGAACGCCCGTTGCTCATACAGTTGCCCTTTCGACGGTGATAGAACGTGTTACAACCTAGCCCTTTGGCACACTCGAGCGATGACCGATCTGCAGATGTCGGAGTCGATCTTTGTGGCCGTGCCGCCCGACGAGTTGTACGAGATGGTGTCGGACGTGACCAGGATGGGCGAGTGGAGCCCGGTATGCCGTGCGTGCTGGTGGGACGACGGAGCGGGCCCGCGGGTCGGCGCGTGGTTCACCGGTCGCAACGAGACGTCGGAGCGGACGTGGGAAACCCGCTCGCAGGTTGTGGCCGCCGATCCGGGCCGCAAGTTCGCGTGGGAGGTCAACGACGGCTGGGTGTACTGGGGCTACACCTTCGAACCCGAGGACGGAGGCACCCGACTGACCGAGTCGTGGGAGTTCCTGCCCAAGGGGATCGCTGGTTTTCACGAGCGGTTCGGTGAGCAGGCCGACACCGAGGTCCAGAAGCGCCGTGATGCGGCGCGGACGGGTATCCCCGCGACGCTGGCGGCGATCAAGGCAGCCGCCGAGACACGCTGAGCCGCAGTGTTTCTCAAGGAACGACGACCGCGCGACCGCGCACCCTGCCCTCCTGGAGGTCGCGGTACGCGCGCGGGGCATCGTCGAGTGAGTATGTGCTCGTCTCGACGTGGACACGTCCCCGGGCGGCCAGTTCGAGCAGCTCGGCGAGTTCGCGACGGGTGCCCCAGTAGGTCGTCTGCATGCTGACCTCGTAGGGCTGGGAGAAGAACGAGAACGGCACCGAGCCGCCGGCGATGCCGACGAGGGTGACATCACCGAGCGGTCGGGCGGCCGCGCGCGCCAGCTCGATCGTCGCCTCAGTGCCGACGAAGTCCAGCAACACGTCGGCGCCGCCGCCCGCGGTCAGGTCCTTGATCGCGTCCGCCGCGGTGGCATCCGACATCACGGTGTGGTCGGCGCCGATCTGCGTCGCGAGGTCGAGGGCCTCCGTGCGGTTGTCGACGGCGATGACCTTGGCCGCCGTCGTCGTCTTCACGAGCTGCAGCGCCACATGGCCGAGGCCGCCGACGCCGATCACGACGACGGTCGACGTCGGCGTCATCTTCGGCCACGATCGGCGGATCGCATGGTAGGGGGTCAGTCCGGCGTCGGTCAGCGGTGCGGCGGTCGCCGGGTCGAGACCGTCCGGCAGCGGGATCAAAAGCCGCGCAGCCGGTACCAACAGGTACTCCGCCATCCCGCCGTCAAGACCGAGCCCTCCGCCGCCGCCGATGACCGGAGCCGCTGCGGGGTTCTCGCAATAGTTCTCGATGCCGTGCCGGCATCGCTCGCACTTGCCGCAGCCCCACGCGCCGTACACCGCGACGGCGTCACCTTCGCTGAGGGTGCTGACGCCGTCGCCGACTGCGTCGACCCACCCGGCGTTCTCGTGACCCAAGGTGAACGGCAGCTGCCACGGCATCATGTTCGCGTCGAAATCGTGCATGAGGTGCAGGTCGGAGTGACACGCCCCGGCACCGCCGATCCTCACGACCACCTGTCCCGGTCCGGGAGTCGGCTTGGGTACCTCGACGAGTTCGGGTTCGGACTTCCAGTTCATCAATCGCAACGCCCTCATGACACCTCGCTCGCGAGTTCCGGGAAATCTCGGCTATTTGAACGTTAGGCAGATGAAACGTGAGGCGTGGCCTTTCGTCGATTCGGAGGCGAAACGTCATTTGTCAACGTCGCGGCGCCGGCGTGGACGGCCAGCGCCGACACGAGGTTTCTGTTTCCTGGTACTCGGTAACTCCGGCTGCCTTCGAGGGGCGGCGCAAGGCGCAATTCCAACCGCGGTATCGAGATCGTGCCAATAATTCTCGGTGCTGTTCAGTCGCGAATTGCATTAACGTCAAACCAGGGCCTTAAGACATACGCGGCTGAAAGGCGAATCTGGTGACAATGCCCGCTGACAGATACCAATCACTTGCAAACCTCGATTTCGAGGGTGGCTACCCCGCCGATGACGCCGCGCGTGTCCTCGACGAGGAGTTGTTCTTTCAACGCGCGGTGCAGAGCTATTTGTGGGCGTTGCCCGCAGTCAACATGTTTGCGATGAAAAAGGGCCTCGGCGAGGTGGCCGGGTACGGCTACAACGTGATGTCGGTCTATGAGAAGCGACTCAAACCCAACACGATCATCACGACGCCCAATTCGGATGTCATCTACTGCATCGGCTTCGCCGATCTCAGCGAGAGCGGCCCTCTGGTGCTGGAGGCCCCGCCGAAGATCCAAGGGTTACTCGACGACTTCTGGCATCGCCCGCTGCTCGGCCCCGAGATCGACGGTGTGCAATACCGCGGCGATATCGGTATCCCGGGCCCCGACCGCGGGCGCGGAGGCAAGTATCTGATCGTCCCGGAAGGCGAACGCATCGGACTTCCCGATGACGCCGACGACTATTTCGTCTTCACCAGCAAGACCAACGGCGTGTTCATCTTCCAGCGGGGATTCTTCACCTCGGTTGACGACCTCTCGCCGGGAATCGCCGCAGTCGAAGGGCTCACGATTCGCCCTTTGCGCGGGGACGCGCGGCCGATGAAGTTCGAGCACGTGTCCGACCTACCGGCCAACGCGCTGTTTCCGCATGGCGACACGTATTTCGAGCTGCTCGATGAGCTGATTCAAGGGGAGCGGGTCGACACCGTGGACCCGTACATGCACGGCATGCTCGCCGCCCTGGGAATCGCCAAAGGTAGTGACTTCGCGCCATCGGGCCGACAACGGGAACTGCTGGAGTCGGCTGCCCAGACGGGGTGGAAGATGGCGAAGAACATCGCGGCGCACTTCGACATGGAGGAAAACGGGCTGTGGTGGGAGGACCGCCATTGGGTGGCACATGCCAGGACCGAGTTCGACGACTTCATGCACACACTGCTCGACGAACAGTGGCGGGACCGCACCACGGGACACACCGATGTGAACGCCAAGGCGCACATGTTCATCAACGCCTATTCGATCAGCACCGGCATGATTTCGTCGATCGTCGGCATGGGCGCCAAATACGGTGCGGCGTACAAAGACAGCGATGGCGAGTACTTGAGGGGTGAGCACACCTACCGCATCGACCTGCCTGCTGATCCACCGGCGAACATCCTGTGGTCGGTAACGATCTATGACGCGCAGACGGCTGCCGGCGTCGACGCCGAAGGACAGACGTATCCATCGTTGAATTCGATGAACGATCTCGAGTTCAACGACGACGGGTCGGTCACGTTCCACGTCGGTCCCCAGCCGCCCGACGGCGCCCGCAACTGGCTCAAGACCGTCCCGGGCCGTGGATGGTTCAGCCTCATCCGTTGGTACGGACCCACGCAGGAGTTCTTCGACCGAAAGTACAAACCGGGTGACTTCGTGAAGGTGTAATGAGCACCTCCTGCAACGTCAACATGAAAGCATCGAACTATGGGCGCCACCGACGATTCTGACTTTCCTCTCCATGTCGACCGGTATCACCTGCCGGAGCCGGAGTGGACATTTCCCAACGCCGAAATCAACCTCTACGCACAGGATTCCACGCCGGACTTCCCCCCGGTTCGTACGGCTCCTGAGAATTCGCCCAATATCCTCTTGGTTCTCCTCGATGACGTCGGCTTCGGGTGGCCGAGCGTCAACGGCGGACTGGTCCGGATGCCGACCGCCGAGCGCTTGCACCAGCGGGGCTTGTTCTACAACCAGTTCCACACCACTGCCCTGTGTTCCCCAACCCGCGCGGCACTGTTGACCGGACGCAACCACCACTCGGTGGCGACCGGTGTCATCCAGGAGATGGCGACGGGTTATCCGGGCTATTGCGGCATCATCCCGAAAAGCTGCGCCACGATGGGGGAGCTGCTCAAGCAGGCCGGCTACACCTGCGCATGGTGGGGCAAGAACCACAACGTGCCCGACAACCAGACCAGCCCGGCCGGGCCGTTCGACAACTGGCCCACCAATCAGGGTTTCGATTACTTCTACGGGTTCATCGCCGGCGAGACGGACCAGTTCTACCCGTCGCTGATCCGCAACACCACACCGGTGGAGCCGCCCGCCCGGCCCGAGGATGGTTACCAGCTGACACGGGATCTGGCAGACGATGCGATCGCATGGATCCGGACGCAGAAGACGATCGCGCCGGACCGACCGTTCTTCGGTTACTTCTCGACCGGTGCGGCGCATGCGCCACACCAGCCGCCTTTGGACTGGCGGGGCCGCAACGCAGGCCGGTTCGACATGGGGTGGGATGAGTACCGAAAGACCGTGCACGACAACCAGCTCGACATGGGCATCATTCCGCCCGGAACGAATTTGACGGCACGGCCAGAACAGATCCCCTCGTGGGACAGCCAGCCCGAAGAACACCGGGCGTTGTTCGCCCGCCAGGCCGAGAATTTCGCTGATTTCCTGGAACACACCGATTACGAGGTCGGTCGCGTTGTCGATGCCATCGAGGCGATCGGGGAGCTCGACAACACAATCGTTATCTACATCCTCGGCGACAATGGATCCTCCGGTGAGGGGTCCCTGATCGGCACGCCGAACGAGGTCATGAGCCTCAACGGACAGCAACCCACCATCGAAGAATCGATGCGATTCATGGACCGCTGGGGTTTGCCCGGCACCTCACCGCATTACGCGGTCGGCTGGGCGCACGCCGGGGACACGCCGTTCCAATGGACCAAGCAGGTCGCCTCGCACTTCGGCGGCACACGCAACAGCATGATCGTGTCGTGGCCGGATCGCATCGGCGAACACGGCGCCGTCCGAAGCCAGTTCCATCACGTCATCGACGTGCTGCCCACGCTCTTGGAAATCGTAGGGATCCGGGAACCGGTCGAAGTCAACGGATACATCCAACGGCCCATCGAAGGCGTCAGCCTCGCCTACTCCTTCGCCGACGGCGAGCAGAAGAGCCGGCACGAAAAACAGTACTTCGAGATGATGGGCAACCGAGCCATGTATCACGACGGTTGGATCGCTTGCTGCCGTCATGGCCGGCTGCCCTGGGAGACTGCGGGCACGTTCTCCTATGACGACGACCGCTGGGAGCTCTACAACATCGCTCAAGACTTCAGCGAGTCCGTGGACCTCGCCGAGAGCGAGCCGACGAAACTCGCTGAGCTGCAGGACATGTTCCTCGCCGAGGCGGCCAAATACAACGTGCTGCCCATCGACGACCGCTTCGCCGAGCGCCTCGACGTGACACTGCGTCCGAGCTTCTTCACTGGCCGCAAGGAAGTCACCTTCTACCCCGGCATGATCCGGCTACCCGAGGGCTCGGCTCCCAAGATGGTGGGAGTACCGCACACGATCACCGTGCCGGTCACCATCCCCGAGGGCGGCGCCGAGGGGGTACTCGCGGCGCTCGGCGGTGACGCGGCCGGTTTCGCGCTGTTCCTGTGGCAGGGCAAGGTTCGTTATCACTACAACTTTTTCGGGATCGAACGTTACGACGCGGTCGCGGAGGAACCCCTGGGCGCAGGCGAGCACACGATCGTCGTGCATTTTCAACCAGACAGCCGGCAGCCCGGGTGTCCCGCGACGGTGACCGTATCGGTCGACGGTGGCCAGGTCGCTGCGACCCGAATCGACAGACAGGTACCTCAGCGTTGCGGCACAGAGTGTTTCGACGTGGGCATGGACACCGTTTCGCCCGTGTGCGACGACTATGCCGAGATGGCCCCATTCCCGTTCACGGGGACGTTCGAGTCGGTGACGTTCACTTTCGGCGACTATGGCGAACCCACGGGAATGGAGCGCCTCGAGATGGCCACCAGGTTGGATTGAGCCGATGTGAAATCGCCTCTGGGGTCGCTTGGCAGACCGAAGTTCCGCGACGTCGTCGCTGGGCTGGTGACCGGTCTGTTCTCCATCCCGGAGGGCATGGCGTACGCGAGCATCGGCGGCTTCAACCCGGTTGCCGGGCTGTACTCCGGGATCGTCTCGACTGTGGTGGGGTCGTTCTTGGCCAGGACCGTGCTGATGGTCACCACGCTCACGAGCGCGTTGGCTTTGACGTCACGAAGCGTCCTGAGCGCTGCGGGACTCGATCCGACCAATCCGTCCAACATCGCGGCATTGGTGATCGTGGCGGGCGCGGTAATGCTCGTGTTCGGTTTACTCCGCTTGGGGGCGATGATGAACTTCGTCTCCAATGCCGTGATGACCGGTTTCACGACGGGTATTGCGCTGCAGATCATTGCCGGAGTGATTCATGACTCCACCGGCTACCGACCCGAGAGTCATAACACCGTCGGCAAATTCGTCGATGCGTTCGTGCATGTTGGATCGTGGCAACTGGCACCGTGTCTGGTCGCCGTCGGCACGGTTGCCGTGTGGGCGGTGTTCCGGTTCATCAAGTCGCTGGAGGCCTTTGCGACGTTAATCGCTCTGGTCGTGGTAACCGCGGCTGTTGCGGTGATCACGGTTGAGGTCGAGACAGTGGGTGATATCGCGTCAATCCCGAACGCGTTGCCGCCGTTTCAGATACCGGCCTTCGAAGTCATGCCGGAGCTACTGGCCGGGGGCCTGGCGGTGGCGCTGGTCGCCCTGGCCCAGGCGGCGGGCATCTCGGCGGCCGTTCCGAATCCCGATGGAAGACGTCCCAGCACCAACGGTGATTTCGTCGCCCAGGGTGCGGCCAACCTGGCCGGCGGCTTCTTCGGCGCGCTGCCGACAGGCGGGTCACTGTCAAGAACCGGGGTGGCGGTCTCCGCGGGTGCACAGACCCGTTGGGCGGGGATATTCGCTGGAATCTGGCTGGCCGCGCTGGTGTTGGTTGCCGGTTCGCTGGCGGAGTCGATACCGATGCCCGTGATCGGCGGCCTCATTCTGGTGATCGGCGCGGAGTTGGTGGCGGGCCGCTGGGCCGACATCAAGCTGGTGGTGCGCACCGCCCCACTGTCCGCGTTGGCGATGCTCGTCACGTTTGTGGCTACCACACAACTGCCATTGCACACCGCGATCCTGATCGGGGCGATCACATCGCTGGTGCTCTACTGCGCCAAGGCGGCGAAGTCGGCGGAACTGATTGCGCTCCGCGCCACCGACGATGGCTGGGAGCGGGCACCGGTCCCTGACCATTGCCCAAGCAACCAGGTCACCGTCCTGCACTACGCAGGTGTCGGGCTGTTCGCCGAGGTGCCCAGAATCGACGAAGAATGGCCCGACGTCAGCGGCTCCCACAACGCGGTGGTCGTGCTGAGCATGGCTGTGTTGCCCGACGTACCCTCATCGAAGGTCGTGCACGCCGTCGACAAGTGGGCCAGTGATCTCAAGGCGCACGGCGGTCGACTGATCATCGCCGGGTTGAGCCCTGCCGCGCTACGCGTGTTGCAGCGCGGCGGCATCACGGAGGCAGTGGGGCCTGACGGCCTGATCCCAGGAACCACCAAGATATTCGGCGCCCTCGAGGAGGCCGTCGCGCGCGGCAGGCAATGGATTGCCACTCATGGACACTGACGCCTGACGCAGCGAAAGCCGATGTGGCTCATACCGGTATCTACCGGTTGTGGTCGCCGAGCCGCGGGCCGGTAGCGCAGGCAGTAGCTGTCGGCGCACAGGAACGAACCTCCCTTGACGACTTTGCGCGGGATTGTGAACTGCGGTTGCGCGGGATCGTAACTGGCCGCCTCGCAGCAGGAGTCGCCATCTCGGCTGCCGGCGTACCAGTCGGTGGTCCACTCCCAGACATTGCCCGCGGCGTCGAGCAGGCCGTAACCGTTGGGCGGGAAGGATCCGACGGGGGTGGTGCGGCCGTACCCCTTGTCCGGTCGCCACGGGAAGTCCCCGTGCCAGTAGTTGGCCAAGGGCCGCCCGGGCTGCTCGGGACGGTCACCCCAGGTGTACTCGGCTTCCCTGAGGCCACCGCGCGCAGCGGTTTCCCATTCCGCCTCGGTGGGCAGCGCCAAGTCCGCCCATGCCGCGTACGCTTCAGCATCCTCGTAGGCGACATGTACGACGGGGTGGTCCGCGCGCTTGTCGATGGAGGACAGCGGGCCCACGGGGTGCCGCCACGAGGCGCCGGGCGTCCATGCCCACCATTGGCTGAGGTGGCGCAGGTCGACGGGTCCAGAAGTCCGGTTGAACACCATCGACCCCGGCTGCAGGTTCTCCGCGGGGGCTCCGGGATAGTCCGCCGGGCTCAGCGGACGTTCGGCGACGGTGACATAGCCTGTGGCCACCACGAATTCGGCGAACTGAGCATTGGTTACCTGGTGTGCTTGTATCCGGAATCCCTCGACAAAGACCTCATGTGCGGGTGCCTCCTCCGGATAGTGCCGGTCAGAACCCAGGACCGCCGTCTGCGTCGGAATATGGACGAGTTCCTCGCCGAGATCGACGCTTTGGCGAGAAGTACTCGTACTTTCTCGCCCAAATGTCCGTTTGGGGGAACCGGGGTCAGTCAAAGACGTTCACCCAGTCGTTGCGCATGCTCACGACGGTCCAGCCGTCGCGTGCGGCGTGGTCAAGGGCCTTCTCCGCGCCTGCCGTGTAGTCGAATTCGCGGTCGGCGTCGTCGTGGCGAACCAAGAGGCGCAGCCCGTTGGTGTACTGAAGCATCTCGATGTCGCCGTTGGAATTGCCTGCCGCCAAAATGGGCCGTCGTCCAACCCGGCCCCAGATGCGAACCGGTTTCACCGGTCCGTCGTCGAGGAACTCAGGTCGGGAGGTAGTGCGCAGATCACCGTCGACGAAGTCCAATCCGACCGAGCTACCGATGACCCGCTCCGGCGGAATGTCGTACATCTGTGTTGTCACCGGACGCATGAAGTCGCGACCGCCACCCGAGACGATGTAGCACGTGAAGCCGTTGGCTTCGAGGTAGCGCAGCAGGTCCACCATGGCGACATAACCGCAAGCCGTGTAGGCCCTGCCGAGCGTGGGGTGGACGGCGTTGGCGAAGAAAGCTTCCACGCGTTCGGCGTGCTCGTCGACCGTCAGCCCCGCATACGCCGAGAGTATGCCTGAGGCAAGCATTTTCAACGCCGAATCATCACCGTTGTAGTGCTTTGTGACGGCGTTGGCGAACCAGCCGAGATCGCCGGACACCGCGGCTTGGTAAGGCTGCTTGCCGGCCAGGGACGGGTCGTCGGCGGCCTGTTCGGCCAGTCTGCGCACCAGGAAGTCCAGTTGAATGTAGGCCGGCTTCTCGCACCACAGGGTGCCGTCGTTGTCGAAGACGGCGATCCGCTCGTGCGGCGCAACATATTGGGCACCACCATCTTTGGTGACGCGGCCCACGAAGTCGATGATCGCTGATCTCGTGGACCCGTCGTTCCAGTGCTCGAGCATCTAATCCTTCGCCAAGAAGTCGTGCAGCTTGTCTACGGCATGGTTGATCGTGAACGACGCGGCTTCCTGGCGTGGCGGGAACTCCTTGAACGTCTCCAAGAACTGCGTCACGATCCCGCTGGCGTAGAACGCGATGTAGTCGTGGTCGAGCCACCAGTCGTAATAGGAATTGGACGTGATGTCGGCCCGCTCGAACGGGTCGGTGCGAAGGTTGAAGATCTTCGGTGCCCGCAGCGGCGTGAACGGCTCCAGCCAGATCTGCAACGTACCCTGGCAGCGCTGTTCTTGGAAGACGACCTTCCAGTTGTGGAAACGGAACCCGAGGACGTCGCAGTCATCGGAGAAGTAGATGAAGCCCTTTCGCGGGCTCTCGTCGACCTCGCCGGTGAGGTAGGGGAGCAGGTTGAACGCGTCAAGGTGGACCTTGAACTCCCTATCGTCTCCTCGAAGGTTGATCTTGTACCCCTTCTTGAGCTTGTCGGCGATATCGGGTTCGCCTGCGGCGGCCAGAAACGTCGGGAACCAGTCGTGGTGCTGGATGATCTCGTTGGACACTGCCCCGGCGGGGATCTTGCCAGGCCAGCGGACCAGTTCCGGAATTCTGAACGCGCCTTCCCAGTTGGTGTTCTTCTCGCTGCGGAATGGCGTGGTTGCTCCGTCAGGCCAGGTATTGGCGTGTGGCCCGTTGTCCGTGGAGTAGACGACGATGGTGTCGTCAGCGATGCCGAGTTCGTCGAGAAAGTCGAGCAACCGCCCGACATGCTTGTCGTGGTCGATCATCGTGTCGTGGTACGGCGACTGCCAAATTCCGGCCTGCCCAACAGATTCCGGCTTGGTATGGGTGCGCAGATGCATATGCGTCGTGTTCATCCACACAAAGAACGGCGTGTCCGCGGCGGCCTGGCGTCTGATGAAGTCGATACACGCATCGGTGGTCTCGTCGTCGATGGTCTCCATTCGCTTCTTGGTCAGCGGGCCGGTGTCCTCGATGCGCTGCTTTCCGATCGGGCCGAACTTCGGATCGTCGGGTTCGTCCGACACCTCGTCGGTGGCCCAGGACCTGATCACGCCGCGCGGCCGGTTCATGTCCGCCAGCACGGGAAACTGCTCGCGCCTCGGATAGTCCGGCAGCTCCGGTTCCTCCTCGACATTGAGGTGGTACAGATTGCCGAAGAACTCGTCGAAGCCGTGTGCCGTCGGCAAATACTTGTTGAGGTCACCGAGATGGTTCTTACCGAACTGACCCGTCGCATAGCCGAGTGGTTTGAGACACTCCGCGATCGTGACGTCCTCAGGTTGCAGGCCGACGTCGGCTCCAGGGAAGCCGACCTTGCTCAAACCGGTTCGGTACACGCTTTGTCCGGTAATGAACGACGCTCGGCCGGCGGTGCAGCTTTGCTCTCCGTAGGAATCGGTGAAGCGCATGCCCTCGTTGGCGATGCGGTCGATATTCGGGGTGCGGTAACCCATCAGACCGTCGCTGTAGCAACTCAAGTTCGAGATACCGATGTCGTCGCCCCAGATGACAAGGATATTCGGCGCACCTTTCGGCATGGTCGGCCTTTCGTAGTCCACGATGTCTGAGTCGAACGCTATGCCGTGGCGACGTGCTTCATCGTCATTCGACGGACTTTTTCAACAGATTTGACCCACTCCGGTCCAACAGAGTCACGCGGTAGCAACTCAATGGCGACCAACTCCAGCGGCCGCCGCTTGCTAGGCTTACGCCATCGTAGGTTCGTCGCGTCTCCACCACATGGTCACCGTCTGCGGTAGTACTTCTAGCTGACGGGAGCACCGGCGATGGTGCAAATCGCATCCCAGCAATCGAGTCCGGCTCGATTGGCGTTCTGCGACCGAGGGACAGAGTCGGGAGCGGTCGACGGTGCCTGGTGGCCCACCAGCACCGATCTGCGAGTGGCGCTACCTGACCTCGTCGCCGTGCTCGGGCGCTTGATCGGACCGGTCCATCGCGTGGTCTACGACCCGGCTGTCTGGCCGAACGCGCCGTCGCGGGTTATTCGCGGCAACACGGCGGTCGCAGTCAACCCTTACGCGCTGCTGGCGAGAGACACTATTTACCTGATGGGTACTCATTCCCGCGATGCGGTGCTTTACGTCGTGCCGCCGTCGAGCCGCAACGACGTCGTCGGCCGCGTGCTTCGCACGGTCGCGGATGCCCGCGCGCCGATGAGCGCAGATATGTTGCGGCGATTGGTCAACGAGGAGTCGTGAGCAGGTTCTGCGACACGCTGTACGCCAACGCCCATGCCAGTACCAGGGGCCTGGTCACCGGCGAACCGTTCGCGCCGGTCCGGCACACGTGGCAACAGGTACACGAGCGCGCACGTCGCATCGCCGGTGGCCTGGCAGCGGTGGGTGTGGGACACGGCGATGGCGTGGCGGTACTGGCCGGCGCTCCGGTGGAGATTGCGCCCACCGCTCAGGCCGTCTGGATGCGCGGGGCCCATTTGACGATGCTGCACCAACCGACACCGCGCACCGATCTGGTGTTGTGGGCCGCCGAAACGGGTGCGGTGGTCGGCGTCATCGGTGCCAAGGTCGTGGTGATATCCGAACCGTTTCTGGCGGCGGCCCCGGTGTTGGCCGACAACGGCTTTCACGTGGTCACTATCGCCGAGCTGTTGGCGTGCGATCCGATCGACCCGGTGGACGTCGGCGAGGACGATCTCGCGTTGTTGCAGCTGACGTCCGGTTCGACCGGCTCGCCGAAGGCGGTGCAGATCACCCACCGCAACCTGGTGTCCAATGCCGAGGCGATGTTCAAAGGCGCCGAATACGACCTGGACACCGATGTCATCGTCAGCTGGCTGCCGTTGTTCCACGACATGGGGATGACCGGCTTCCTCGTGGTGCCGATGTACTTCGGTGCGGAGTTGGTCAAGGTGACCCCAATGGACTTTCTGCGCGACACGCTGCTGTGGGCCAGGCTCATCGACAAATACAAGGGCACCATGACGGCCGCGCCGAACTTCGCCTACGCGTTGTTCGCCAAGCGGCTGCGTCGCCAGGCCAAGCCGGGCGATTTCGACCTGTCCACGCTGCGGTGGGCGCTCTCGGGCGCCGAGCAGGTCGAACCCGCCGACGTCGAGGATCTGTGCGATGCCGGGACGCCGTTCGGGTTACGGCCGGAGGCGATCCTGCCCGCATACGGGATGGCCGAAACGACTGTGGCGGTGTCGTTTTCCGAATGCGGCGCCGGTTTGGTGGTCGACGAGATCGATGCCGACCTGCTTGCGGTGCTCCATCGCGCGGTACCGGCGACAAAAGGTCACACCCGGCGCCTCGCGACGCTCGGCCCGTTGCTGGACGGCCTCGAGGCCAGGGTTGTCGACGAGTTCGACATCGTCCTGCCGATCCGCGGTGTCGGGGTGATTCAGGTTCGCGGAGAACCGGTTACGCCGGGCTATCTGACCGTGGGCGGTTTCATCTCCGCCCAGGACGAGCAGGGATGGTATGACACCGGGGATCTCGGCTACCTGACCGAGGACGGGCGCATCGTCGTGTGCGGCCGCGTCAAAGACGTCATCATCATGGCGGGCCGCAACATCTATCCGACCGACGTCGAACGTGCCGCCTGCCGCGTCGACGGCGTGCGCCCCGGTTGCGCCGTCGCAGTGCGGCTCGATGCCGGGCACTCGCGGGAAGGATTCGCAGTCGCTGTGGAGTCCAACGCGTTCGAGGATGGCACCGATGCGCGACGTATCCAGCATCAGGTGGCCCACGAAGTGTTCGCCGAGGTCGACATGCGACCGCGCAACGTCGCGGTCCTCGGCCCGGGCACCATACCCAAGACACCGTCGGGCAAGCTGCGGCGAGCCCACGCGCTGTCCCTTATCGGCCGTTAGCTGCCGGGCGGGCTACGCGGAGACGCGCTGCGGCGCTTCGTTCTTCATCTGGTTGAACAGGTCGACGTAGTAGGGCAGGCATTCGGCCATGGCCTGTGCGGTGGTGAACAGCGGGCGGTAGCCCAACTCTCGCTCGGCTTTGGCGATCGAGAAGTAGTTGTCGAGGTAAAGGCGTTCCACGCCAAGGGGTTCGATCATCGGCTTCGGCAGGCCGAAGCGGAAGTGCATCCACTGCCAGGCCGTCATCGCCAACCACGCCAGCCGGCCGGGAACACGTATCCTGGGATAGCGCTGGCCGCAGGCTTCTACGACCGGGCGGGAGAACTCGAACATGTTGACCGGCTCGCCGTCGTTGATGAAGTAGGCCTGGCCGGGCGCCGTCCCGCCGGGCACCAGATGCTCCGCGGCCAAGATGAAGCCGTGAACGAGGTTGTGCACATAGGAGTTGTCCAGCTTGACGTTCTTGCCGCCGACCAGCACCTTGACGTGACCGGCGAGCACGCTTTCGAACACCTTGCGGAACATCGTCTGGTCGCCGCGGCCCCAGATCCCGCTGGGCCGAACCGAACACGTCAGCAGACCTGCTCCATCTTCGCCACCGTTGGCGGCTAGTACGAACTTCTCGGCTACGACCTTGGTCTCGGTGTAGAGGTCGTTGAATCGCTCGGTGTAGGGCAGGGTTTCGTCACCGCCGGAGAGCTTCTTGCCGCCCATCACCACGCTGTTGGACGCGGTGTAGACAAACCGTTTCACGCCCGCACGCTGCGCCGCGCGCACCAGGTTCTCCGTACCGTGCACGTTGACCGCGAAGCTGCGCTGCCGGTACTCCTCGGTGACCGACGCCCCGCCCATCAAGTCGATGATCGCCGCGGTGTGAAACACGGTGTCGATGCCTGCCACCGCCGCCGCCACGATGTCGGGGTCGCAGATGTCGCCGTCGAGCACCTCGAGGCGCGGACGCCCGGCCAACGGCGACGGCACCCGGTCGAACGAGCGCACGTGATGTCCGCGGTTCAGGAGTTCGGTCACGAGGTTGGCCCCGACGAACCCGGATCCGCCGGTGACGAGCACGCGGCCCAGTTCGGTGGTCAACGTTGGATCGCCCATGGAGAAGAAGCGTAACTGAAACGTGTTACAGTTTCGACCCTTGGGTGGGCTTATTTTGAAGGTTCAACTATCTTCGGGGTCCTTGGAGGCGAGTGCCTCCTCCACCCTCTTGCGGGCTCCAGCTAAGTGTTCTTCGCAGCATTTAGCGAGTTCTTCGCCTCGTTCCCACAGTTTCAGCGACGCCTCTAAGTCGAGCCCGCCCTGTTCGAGCTGTTGCACGACGGCGATCAATTCGTCACGGGCTTCTTCGTACCCCAGTTCACTAATGGGCTTCATTCAACTGTCCCTTCTGGGCCTTCGCTGACCGCCGAAATCGCGCCGTCCGTGACGCGGATGCGCAACCGGGTGCCCGCGGGCGCGTCGGCCGTCGTGCGCAGCACGTGCGTCTCCGGCATGGTCTGCACGACGGCGTACCCGCGCGCCAGCGTCGCCGCCGGCCCCAGCGTAGAAAGGCGCGCCGACAGGTGGCCGATGCGATCGCCTTCGGCGGCCACCAGCCGGGTGATGTCGCGTCGGGCGGCGGTAAGGGCGCGGTGCACCTCGTCGGCGCGCGCGCTGATCGCGGCCAGTGGCTGCGCCAACACCGGCCGGCTGCGCAATTGGTTTAGCGTGTGCTGTTCGCGGTGCACCCAGTTGCGCAGCGCGCGACCGCCGCGACGGCACAAATCGGCGATGAGCGCCGCCTCGGTGGCGGCGTCGGGCACGATGCGCTTGGCCGCGTCGGTGGGGGTGGCCGCGCGCAGATCGGCCACCAGATCGCACAGCGGGTTGTCGGGTTCGTGGCCGATCGCGCTCACCACGGGCGTCGTGCACTTGGCGATCTCGCGGCACAGCGTCTCGTCGTAGAACGGCAGCAGATCCTCCACGCTGCCGCCGCCGCGGGCGATGACGATGACGTCGACGTCGGGGTCGGCGTCCAGCCCGCGTAGCGCCTCGACCACCTGGGGCACGGCGTTGGGGCCCTGCACGGCGGTGTTGCGAACGGCGAACCGCACCGCGGGCCAGCGGTTGGTGGCCACCGAGATGACGTCGCGCTCGGCGTGGCTGCCGCGGCTCGTGATGAGCCCGACCGTGTTCGGGAGGAACGGGATCGGCCGTTTGAGCCGCGGGTCGAACAGCCCCTCCGCGTGCAGCAGCTGGCGCAGGCGCTCGATGCGGGCCAACAGTTCGCCGACGCCTACCGCACGAATCTGGTTGACGCGCAACGAGAACGATCCGCGCCCGACGAAGAAGTTCGGTCGTCCGAGCATCACCACCCGCGTGCCCTCGGTGAGCTTGACGGGCGCGTTGAGCACCAGCTCGCGCGGGCAGGTGATCGACAGCGACATGTCGACCGACGGGTCTCGCAGCGTGATGTAGGCAGTGCTGGAGTTCGGTCGCGTGGACAGCTGGGCGACCTGACCCTCGACCCACACCGTGCCGAGGCGCTCGATCCAGTCCTTGATCTTCATCGACACGGAGCGAACCGGGTACGGGTTCTCCGGGGACTGGCCCTGCTCAGCGTCCGTCATCGCCGCGCTCGGTCACGTGCTCACTTGGCGGTCGCGCGGGTGATCCTGTTGGCTAGCAGGGTCTGAAACGGTGCGCGCGCCTTGGTGGCTTCCTCGTAGGCCAGCAGGGCTTCCAGGTCGGGCACCCGCAGCGACGTCAACCGCGCGCGCAGCTGGGCCAGCGTGAGCGACTCGTAGTCCAACTCGGTGACGATTTCCGGCGTCTTATCCGATGCGACCGCGACGTTGTTGACGCCGGACCCGGACGCGGGCGTGTCGGGCTCCCCCTCGCTGAACAGGGCGAACCGGCCTTCGGTGCGACGCTCCCCGTCAGAGCCTGTGGAGTCCTCGAGGTCCTCGTCGAACGTCGCCCACTCCGGTTGCTCGTCCTTGGGCGGGAACATCGCATCGAGGGTCTCGTCACCCTTGATGACCAGGTCGGCCACGTCCTGCTGCATCTTCATCACCAGATGTGCGACCTGACTGGCTACCGTCATCGGATACATCAGGATGGTCTGCGGAAGCTTGCGGGTTTCCTCGATGGCGGTGACCGCTGCCCCAACCAGCAGACGGACCCCATACGGTGCAGTTGCCATGGCCCCCAGCCTACGGCTGGCTGCTGCGCTGGTCTGAGACGGCTGCCGATGCGTACCCTGGTGCCATGCCGCCGACAATTGACATGGGGATTCCGGGCGTCAGCCAGACGGCAGCGGGCTCGGTGACCGGTGGTGTGACGGGCAAACGGGTGCTGCTGGCCGAACCGCGCGGTTACTGCGCCGGGGTGGACCGGGCCGTGGAGACCGTGGAGCGTGCCCTGGAGAAGCACGGCGCACCCGTCTACGTGCGCCATGAGATCGTGCACAACCGCCACGTCGTCGAAACGCTGGCCAAGGCGGGGGCGGTGTTCGTCGACGAAACCGACGAGGTGCCCGAGGGCGCCATCGTGGTGTTCTCCGCGCACGGCGTCGCGCCGACGGTGCACGCCAACGCCAAGGAGCGCGAGCTCAAGGTCATCGACGCCACCTGCCCGCTGGTGACCAAGGTGCACAACGAGGCCAAACGGTTCGCCCGCGACGACTACGACATCCTGCTGATCGGCCACGAGGGCCACGAAGAGGTCATCGGCACCGCGGGCGAGGCGCCCGACCACGTCCAGCTCGTCGACGGGCCCGACGCCGTCGACCAGGTGACCGTGCGCGACGAGAACAAGGTGATCTGGCTGTCGCAGACCACGCTGTCGGTCGACGAGACGATGGAAACCGTGCAGCGCCTGCGCGAACGCTTCCCGAAACTGCAGGATCCGCCCAGCGACGACATCTGCTACGCCACCCAGAACCGCCAGGTCGCGGTGAAGGCGATGGCGCCGGAGTGCCAGCTGGTGATCGTGGTCGGGTCGGCCAACTCGTCGAACTCGGTGCGGCTGGTCGAGGTCGCGCTGGGCGCGGGTTCAGACACCGCCCACCTGGTCGACTACGCCGACGACATCGACCCCGCCTGGTTCGACGGGGTGACGACGATCGGTGTCACCTCCGGCGCGTCGGTGCCTGAGGTGCTGGTGCGTGGCGTTCTCGAACGGCTCGCCGAGTACGGCTACGGCACCGTGCAGCCGGTGACCACCGCCAACGAAACGCTGGTGTTCGCCCTGCCCCGCGAGATCCGGCCGGCCAGGTCATAACCGCGAGAAGACGCAGAAGTGGCCAACACCACGGCGATTAGGGCACTTCTACGTTCCCCAGCTATCGGGTGGGCCCAGCTCGCCGGGGGACTGGCGCTCGTTCTCGTCCTCTCCGGCTGCTCGAATGCCCAGGATCGGCTGTCCGCCGCGGTCAACGAGTTCGCCGAAGCCCTCACCAGAGGTGACGCGGCAGCCGCCGGAGCACTCACCACGGACCCCACGCAGGCGTCGGGCACGCTGGCCGAACTCTTCGCCAGCCTGGGCACCGACGTGCAGGTCCAGGCCCAAGCCGCAGAGCCTCGGGAGGACGGCGGCGCGACGTTCACCCTCGACACGACGTGGAAGTTCCGCGACGGCCGGACCCAGTGGAACTACACGACCACCGGCACCGCCGTCGAGTCGGACGATGAGTGGAAGATCGACTGGAACCCGGCCACCGTCGCACCGGGCCTGGACGCGGGGCCGCTGTCCTACAGCACGCTCGTTCCCAGCCCGGCGGCGCGGGTGCTCGACCGCACCGGCGCGGAACTGTTGACCCAGCACATCGTCACGCTGGTCAACGTGTCGCCGGGCGCGGACCTAGGCGCGCTGGCCGCGCTGCTGAACCCGGTCGCGCCCGGCATCACCGCGGATTCGCTGCGACAGGACCTCGCCGAGGCCGGTGGTCAACCGATCACCGCGATCACGTTGCGCCAGGAGGACTTCGAGCCGATCGAGGCGCAACTGTCGAGCCTCGCCAACGTCACGCTGGCCCCGCAGACCCGGCTGCTGGCCGTCGACAAGACGCTGACCTCACCGACGTTGGCCGGGTTGTCGGATCTGTGGCAGCAGCGCACCGAGGCCGCGTCCGGGTGGGCGGTGAACGCGGCGACCAGCGCGGGGCCCCGCCGGGTCGGCGGGCAGGACCCCGAGCCGGTCGGCGACATCAGCAGCACCCTCGACATCGGCATGTTGCGCGCGGGGGAGCAGGCCCTGGCGGCTCTGCAGACCCCGGCAGCGATCGTGGCCATCCAGCCCTCGACCGGTGAGCTGCTGGCCGTCGCGCAGAACGCGGCCGCCGACGCGCAGGGACCCATCGCGCTGACCGGGCTCTACCCGCCCGGCTCGACGTTCAAGACCGTCACGGTATCGGCGGCACTGCAGGCCGGCCAGGTGACCCCCGACAGCGTCGTCGCCTGTCCGGGCACCGAGAACATCGAGGGCCGCCAGATCCCCAACGACGACAACTTCGATCTCGGGCAGGTGCCGTTGCACACGGCGTTCGCGCGGTCCTGCAACACCACGATGGGACGGCTGGCGGTGAACCTGCCACCCGACGCGTTGACCAAGGCCGCCGAGCAGCTCGGCCTGGGCGTCGACTACACCGCGCCCGGGATGACGACCGTCACCGGCTCAGTGCCCGTCGCCGACACGGCCGCGCTGCGCGTCGAGGAAGGCATCGGTCAGGGCAAGGTCACCGCGTCACCCTTCGGCATGGCGTTGGTGGCGGCTTCGATCGCGCGCGGCTCGGTGCCGGCGCCGGCGATCGTGGCCGGTCAGCCCGGAACGCCGGATCGGACCCCGGAGCCGCTGGCGGCGACGGTCGCCGAGCAGGTCAAGGCGATGATGCGCGAAACCGTCACGGACGGGACCGCCACCGAGCTGCGCGACATTCCGGGTCTGCTGGGCAAGACCGGGACCGCCGAGTACATCGACGACACGCATGCGCACGGCTGGTTCGTCGGGATCCGGGACGACCTGGCGTTCGCGGTATTCGTCAGCGACGCAGGCAGTTCGGGGCCCGCGGTGAATGCCGCGGGTAGCTTCCTGCGCGCGCAGGGCTAGATGTCGTACTCCCAGTTTTCAGCGTCGCGGCCGCGGGCCGGGCGCCGACGGGTGCGGTAGCTCGCGCGGTCGTCGTCGCCCTCCGCGCCGCGGTAGCGCACCCGCGAGATCGGGTGGTGTGTGCCGTTTCCATTTCTGGTGTGGGGTTCGCGCGGCTCGTAGTAGTCGTCGTAGCCGCGGCGACGTTTGGGACGCTCGGGGCGCTCATAGGCCGAGCGACGGTCAACCGGCGGTGGGCCCGGCTGACGCGGGCTGGCCGACTTGCGGGGGCGTCGCCGCGGCGGGGGCGGTGGTTCGGCCTGGCGGTCGGCCCAGCTGCGGCGAGGACGCTCGGTGAGCGGGTCGAAGGGTTCGCCCTCCGGCGGCCGGACATGGCGCGAGCGCGACGGCGTCGCTTTTTTGGTACCCGCCGGTGTCCTGGCGGGCCGTCGCGGCCGGTCGGGGCGCTCCGCACGCTGAGGGGCGCGCGCCGGCCGTTCCGCGGTGCGTCGGCGCCGGGGCGGTTCGGGGGCCGCGTCGGCGTCTTTCTCGCCGGAGGGGACGCGGGCCAGCAACGAGGACAACTTCGTGCTCAGCGTCGACGCCACGCCGGACGTGTGGGAGCTCGGGGCCGCCTTGCGCGTCGCCATGCCGTAGTACCAGCGCGCCGCGCCGACCAGCAGCACGCCCGCCGATGTGAAGAACATCAGCGGGAAGCGCTCGATGAGCGGATAGCCGCAGTTGATCAGCACGTCTTTGATGCCGGTGATCTGGCTGTTGTGGAACAGGAAGTAGGCGGTGGGCACCGCGCCGAACAGGATCAGCGGGGGCTGGATGACGGCGGTGAACAGGCCGGCCTGACGCACCGCGAGCACCGCGGCCAGGCAACCGAGCACATAGCAAGCCGCGAACACCGCGCTCAGTTCTTTGCTGCCCGACCCGGCGTCGAACGCGAAACCGATCGTCGTCGCGGTGATAGCGATCAGCACGGCACCCCACCACGGAACACCCGGAAAATTGGGATGCACGGAACGATGGTCGGCGGTCACTGCCGACCGTGCGCGCTGTGCTGACACAGGTAGACCGTACCGGCTCTTGCTGAGCGCGGCTGTCAGCGCGGTGCTGGCGTGCCCGTCACACTCTCCTAGACTCTGGACCCTGTGGGCCTGAATCTGGGAATCGTCGGACTGCCGAACGTCGGTAAATCGACGCTGTTCAACGCGCTGACGCGCAACGAAGTGCTGGCAGCCAACTATCCGTTCGCCACAATCGAACCGAACGAGGGTGTGGTGCCGCTGCCCGACCCGCGGCTGCCCGAACTCGCGAAAATTTTCGGCTCGGAGAAGATCCTCTACGCGCCGGTGACCTTCGTCGACATCGCCGGGATCGTCAAGGGCGCGTCCGAGGGCGCCGGTCTGGGCAACAAGTTTCTGGCCAACATCCGCGAGTGCGACGCGATCTGCCAGGTGGTGCGCGTCTTCACCGATGACGACGTCGCCCACGTCGACGGCCGTATCGACCCGAGGTCCGATATCGAGGTGATCGAGACCGAGTTGATCCTCGCCGATCTGCAGACACTCGAACGAGCGCTGCCGCGGCTGGAAAAGGAGGCGCGTACCCATAAGGACCGCCGCCCGATCCACGAGGCCGCCGTGGCCGCTCAGGAGATCCTCAACGGCGGCACGACTCTGTTCGGAGCGCGCTTCGACGCGTCGCTGCTTCGTGAGCTGAACCTGTTGACCACCAAGCCGTTCCTGTACGTGTTCAACGCCGACGAAGCGGTGCTCACCGATGAGGCGCGCAAGGCCGAGTTGCGCGAGCTGGTCGCGCCCGCCGACGCGGTGTTCCTCGACGCGAAGATCGAGGCCGAGTTGCAGGAGCTCGACGACGAGTCGGCCGTCGAGCTGCTCGAGTCGATCGGCCAGTCCGAACGAGGGCTGGATGCTTTGGCGCGGGCGGGGTTTCACACGTTGAAGCTGCAGACCTTCCTGACTGCGGGGCCGAAAGAGGCGCGGGCGTGGACAATTCGGCAAGGTGACACCGCTCCGAAGGCGGCCGGCGTGATCCACAGCGACTTCGAGAAGGGCTTCATCAAGGCCGAGATCGTGTCGTTCGACGACCTGGTCGAGGCCGGGTCGATGGCCGCCGCTAAGGCCGCAGGCAAGGTGCGCATGGAGGGCAAGGACTACGTCATGGCCGACGGTGACGTCGTCGAGTTCCGGTTCAACGTGTAGGTCCGAACTCGGGCGAGGCTGAGCGGCGCGA
>NZ_JBEFTL010000016.1:0-83362 GCF_053484035.1 Mycolicibacterium sp. XJ662
GTCACCCCACCAACAAGCTGATAGGCCGCGGGCTCATCCCACACCGCTAAAGCGCTTTCCACCACAAGACATGCATCCCGTGGTCCTATCCGGTATTAGACCCAGTTTCCCAGGCTTATCCCGAAGTGCAGGGCAGATCACCCACGTGTTACTCACCCGTTCGCCACTCGAGTATCTCCGAAGAGACCTTTCCGTTCGACTTGCATGTGTTAAGCACGCCGCCAGCGTTCGTCCTGAGCCAGGATCAAACTCTCCAAACAAAACCCAAACACTCCCTTTGGAAAAGGGAGCCAAAGGTATTTAGAAATATCCTGACAAAACAAACGGCCACGCCCCCGACAACGGGGCATCAAGAGCATGGCCAAAAATAACAACAAAAATGTGAAACCACCAAACACACTATTGAGTTCTCAAACAACACGCTTGCTTGTTTCCGCCCGCTTCGGGGCAACCCTGCCAGTCTAATACAAATCCGGCAATGGAGTCAAGACCAGGTTCGGTCATCCATAGATATCCATAGGTGACCGTCGCCTAACAGCATACCCGTTCGATCTCGGCACCGAGACTCACCAGGTTCTCCACGAACAACGGATATCCGCGATCGATGTGGAATACATCGTGGACCTCGGTGTCGCCGTCGGCAACGAGCCCCGCCAGCACCAAGCCGGCCCCGGCACGGATGTCCGAACACCACACCGGAGCGCTCGACAGCTGCGGGAGGCCCCGCACCACGGCGTGGTGCCCGTCGGTCCGAGCGTCTGCACCGAGCCGGATCATCTCTTCAACGAAGCGGAACCGCGCCTCGAACACGTTCTCCGTGATCATCGATGTGCCGTCGGCGATCGACGCCAAAGCGATAGCCATCGGCTGCAGATCCGTGGGAAACCCGGGGAACGGCAAGGTCGCAACGTTGACAGCCTTCGGACGCTCGTACTGGGTCACCCGGAAGCTGGCGTCAGTCTGGGTGACGGTTGCGCCCGCGTCGTGCAATTTGTGCAGCACCAGCTGCAGATGCGCCGGGTCTACGCCCGCCACTGATATATCACCACGGGTCATTGCGGCAGCGATGCCCCATGTGGCGGCAACGATACGGTCTCCGATCACCCGGTGCTCGGTTGGATGCAGCCGCGGGACACCGGTGATGGTCATTGTCGGCGAACCCGCACCTTCGACCTGTGCGCCCATCTGGTTCAACATCGTGCACAAGTCGACGACGTCGGGTTCTCGAGCCGCATTGTGAATAGTGGTGACTCCCTCGGCCACCACGGCGGCCATCAAGATGTTCTCGGTGGCTCCCACCGAGGGGAACTCCAACTGAATCTCCGCACCGCGCAACGTTTCCGCTCGGGCTACCACGCAGCCGTGCTCGATGTTGCAGTGGGCACCCAATTGCCGTAGGCCCGCCTGGTGCATATCCAACGGACGCGACCCGATCGCGTCACCGCCCGGCAGCGCGACCCTGGCCCGTTTGCACCGCCCGACCAGCGGTCCCAGCACACAGACCGAGGCGCGGAATTGCCGCACCGCAGCGAAGTCGGCATCGTACTTCGGCTCGTCAGGTGCGGTGATCCGGGCCACGTCACCGTCGAGTTCGACGGTGGCGCCCAGACCACGCAGTACCTCCGCCATCAGCGGCACATCGAGGATGTCGGGACAGTTGGTGATCGTGCTGGTGCCCTCGGCCAACAACGTCGCAGCCATGAGCTTGAGCACGCTGTTCTTGGCGCCGCCGACGGCCACTTCGCCTGATAACCGGTTGCCCCCAGTCACGACGAAACGCTCGGCCACCCGGTCAGTGTAGTAAAGGGGTTTTGCCTTGTCAGTGAGCCAAGCCAGTCAGCGAGTACCGTTTGCTCATGGCAGTCCACCTGACCCGCATCTATACCCGAACCGGCGATGACGGAACGACGGGATTGAGCGATATGTCCCGTGTCGCCAAAACCGACGCCCGACTGGTGGCATACGCGGATTGCGACGAGGCCAACGCCGCGATCGGGGCCGCCCTGGCGCTGGGCCACCCGGACACTCAAATCACGGATGTGCTGCGGCAGATCCAGAACGACTTGTTCGATGCCGGTGCGGATCTGTCGACTCCGATAGTGGAAAACCCGAAGCACCCTCCGCTGCGAATCGCACAGTCCTATATCGATCGGCTCGAAGGGTGGTGCGACGCATACAACGCGGGCCTGCCTGCACTAAAATCCTTTGTACTACCTGGTGGTTCACCGCTGTCGGCGCTGTTGCACGTCGCTCGCACCGTCGTTCGCCGGGCCGAGCGATCCGCGTGGGCCGCGGTCGACGCTCACCCGGAAGGCGTCAGCGTACTGCCGGCGAAATACCTGAACCGGCTGTCGGATCTGCTGTTCATCCTGTCGCGGGTAGCCAATCCCGACGGTGACGTGCTGTGGCGGCCCGGTGGTGATAGGACGGCGAGCTAGCGGCACCTTCCGCGTGCGAGCAGACGCGAAAGCCCCCAATACCCACGGTTTTTGGGCTCTTCTGACACTTCCGTGGGTGAGTTTGTGTCCTGAGTAGGCGCACGTCGTTGTGGCTTAAGGTTTCTGGCTTGTCAAGGATCAGAAACACAAGGAGCCGACAACGACGTGCGCAATGTGAGGCTATTTCGTGCGCTGCTGGGTGTCGACAAGCGCACCGTGATTGAGGACATCGAATTCGAGGAGGATGACGCCGGAGACGGTGCGCGGGTGATCGCCCGGGTGCGGCCACGAAGTGCAGTGTTGCGCCGCTGTGGTCGCTGCGGTCGCAAGGCGTCCTGGTATGACCGCGGTGCGGGCCTGCGCCAATGGCGCAGTCTGGATTGGGGCACCGTCGAGGTGTTCTTGGAGGCCGAGGCGCCGCGGGTGAACTGCCCCACCCATGGGCCGACGGTGGTGGCGGTGCCGTGGGCGCGTCATCATGCCGGGCACACGTATGCTTTCGATGACACGGTGGCCTGGCTGGCGGTGGCGTGTTCGAAGACCGCGGTGTGCGAGTTGATGCGGATCGCCTGGCGCACCGTCGGGGCGATCGTGGCCCGGGTCTGGGCCGACACCGAAAAGCGCATTGACCGGTTCGCGAACTTGCGCCGCATCGGTATCGATGAGATCTCCTACAAGCGCCACCACCGGTACCTGACGGTGGTCGTCGATCACGACAGCGGCCGGTTGGTGTGGGCCGCCCCGGGCCACGACAAGGCCACCCTGGGCTTGTTCTTCGATGCCCTGGGCGCTGAGCGGGCCGCCCAGATTACTCACGTTTCGGCCGATGCCGCGGACTGGATCGCTGACGTGGTCACCGAGCGCTGCCCGGATGCGATTCAATGCGCCGATCCGTTTCATGTGGTGGCCTGGGCCACCGAGGCGCTCGACGTCGAGCGGCGCCGAGCCTGGAACGACGCACGGGCGATCGCGCGCACCGAACCCAAGTGGGGCCGGGGCCGGCCCGGTAAGAACGCCGCACCACGTCCGGGCCGCGAGCGGGCACGGCGGCTCAAGGGCGCCCGCTACGCGCTGTGGAAGAACCCCGAGGACCTCACCGAACGCCAAAGCGCCAAACTGGCCTGGATCGCCAAGACCGATCCCCGTCTGTATCGCGCCTACCTGCTCAAAGAGAGCCTTCGGCATGTGTTTTCGGTCAAGGGCGAGGAAGGTAAACAGGCCCTGGACCGGTGGATCTCCTGGGCCCAGCGCTGTCGCATCCCGGTATTCGTCGAGCTTGCCGCCCGCATCAAACGCCACCGGGTGGCCATCGACGCCGCCCTCGACCACGGCCTATCCCAAGGCCTGATCGAATCCACCAACACCAAGATCCGCCTACTGACCCGGATCGCGTTCGGATTCCGCTCACCACAAGCCCTCATCGCCCTAGCCATGCTCACCCTCGCCGGCCACCGCCCCACCCGGCCAGGCCGACACAACCACCCACAGATCAGTCAGTAGAGCCCGAAATGGGGGCTTTTGCGTCTGCTGACCAGTGCGTCACATACTACGGCGGCGCGCGCGCGGCGACGGCCGGGACTCCAACCACGACAGAAATGCGGTCAACGCGCCCCTGTCGAGCGCGATCTCGTAACCTACCCTTCGGTCCTGGGTGCTGTCGCACAGTTCCACAACGACAATCTCGTCGGTCATGATGTCGAATTCGTCGCCACGGGGCGCGCGCCGGGAAATGATCTCCACACCCCGTCTACTGAGCCGGCGATCCGGCCACAAGCGCAGACTAGAAAGCCGGTAGAACGCGGCTTCGCCGCCGCGATAGCGGATTACGCCGTGGCGCCAGCCGTGACCTCCAACCGCAGGGATGTCCCGCATGATCCCAGCCGTTCCCCCCTGGCGCAGCTTCCACAGACGATAACTCAGTGCGAGAACGGCCAACCCCAGGACAACGACGAGCACGACCATGCCGATCATGGGCGCGCTCATCGGCGGGTTAGTCGATCGCGCCGACGGCGCGCAATCTGGCGCGGCCCCTGGCAGCGATGCGGGGATCGTCGGATTCGGAATCCTGCTTGGCGGCGGCCTCGTCGATCTCCGACTCGAACTCGGCAGATTCGGCGAGAATGCTGACGCCCTCCTCGGTCACCGACAGGAACCCGCCGTCGACCGCGATCCTCAGGTCCTTTTCTCCCTCCCGCTCGACCCGCACCATGGCGTCATCGACCAATTGGGCCACCAACGGAATGTGGCGGGGCAGGATGCCGATCTCACCGACGGTGGTGCGGGTGAACAGAAACTTCGCCGTACCCGACCAGATGTTCCGGTCGACGGCGACGATCTCAACGTTCAATTCGGCCATGCCACAACTCCCGTCACAGCTTGGCGCCGAGACTCTCGGCTTTCTTGGCCAGGTCATCAAGGCCACCGATCAAGAAGAAGGCCTGTTCGGGTACGTGATCGAAATCGCCCTTGCACAAGCGGTCGAACGCTTCAATGGTCTCCTTCACCGGGACGGTCGAACCCGGCTGGCCGGTGAACTGTTCGGCTGCCATCATGTTCTGCGATAGGAACCGCTCGATACGCCGGGCGCGGTTCACCAGCTGCTTGTCCTCCTCCGACAACTCGTCGATACCGAGGATCGCGATAATGTCCTGAAGGTCCTTGTAACGCTGCAGGATCCGGATGACTTCCTGGGCCACGCGGTAGTGCTCATCCCCGACAACGCTGGGGTCCAGGATGGTCGAGCTGGACGCCAGCGGGTCCACGGCGGGGAAGATGCCCTTGGAGAACACCGCACGGGATAGCTCGGTCGTGGCGTCCAGGTGGGCGAACGTGGTCGCCGGCGCTGGGTCGGTGTAGTCGTCGGCGGGCACGTAGACGGCTTGCATCGACGTGATCGAGCGTCCCCGCGTCGAGGTGATGCGCTCCTGCAGCTCGCCCATCTCGTCGGCCAGCGTGGGCTGGTATCCCACGGCCGACGGCATCCGGCCGAGAAGCGTCGACACTTCCGACCCAGCCTGGGTGAACCGGAAGATGTTGTCGATGAACAGCAATACGTCTTGACCCTGCTCGTCACGGAACCACTCCGCCATCGTCAGCGCAGACAGCGCAACACGCATACGGGTGCCCGGCGGCTCGTCCATCTGTCCGAATACCAGCGCGGTGTCCTTGAGCACGTTGGCTTCGGCAAGCTCGACCCACAGATCGTTGCCCTCGCGGGTGCGCTCGCCCACTCCGGCGAACACCGACGTACCACCGAAGTTACGGGCGATGCGGTTGATCATCTCCTGAATCAGCACCGTCTTGCCCACCCCGGCACCGCCGAACAGTGCGATCTTGCCGCCACGAACATACGGAGTCAGCAGGTCGACCACCTTCAGACCGGTCTCGAGCATCTCGGTCCGAGGCTCCAGCTCCTCGAACGCCGGCGGCTTGCGGTGAATCGACCAGTGTTCGAATTTTTCGCCATATCCCGGCTCGTCCAGGCAATCTCCCAGCGCATTGAAGACGTGGCCCTTCACACCCTCACCGACCGGCACCGAGATCGACCTCCCGGTGTCGATCACCTCGACGCCGCGCACCAAGCCGTCGGTCGGCTGCAGCGAGATGGTGCGCACCAGGTTGTCGCCGAGGTGCTGCGCCACCTCCAAGGTGAGGGTTTTCGCCAGCGACTCGAAGGTGATCTCAGCGTGCAGTGCATTGAACAGCTCGGGGATGGAACCGCGAGGAAACTCGACGTCGACGACGGGCCCAGTGACCCGTACCACGCGGCCGCTGGTGTCGGAGCTTCCCGGCTTTCCCGGCCGGTCGGTCTTTTCGGCAGTGGTAGTCATATCTTCTTCGCTTCCTCGTGGGGCTAACCTAGCTTGGGCCTAGCGGGCTTCGGCGAGCGCATTTGCGCCACCGACGATTTCACTAATCTCCTGGGTGATCTGGGCCTGCCGCTCGCGGTTTGCCATCAGCGTCAGGGCCTTGATGAGGTCATCGGCGTTGTCGGTGGCCGACTTCATCGCACGTTGCCGCGAGGCAAGCTCCGACGCCGCGGACTCCAGCAGCGCCGCGTACACCCGGGTAGTCAGGTAGCGCGGCAACAATGACTCGAACAGCATCGTCGCGTCGGGCTCGAACGAGTACAGCGTGCGCGGTCCGATGTCTTCCTCGACGTACTCCACCACCATGGGGGCGATCCGGTGAGCCTCCGCCGATTGCGACAGCATCGACTTGAACTCGGTGTAAACGATGTGCAGTTCGTCGACGCCCTCGCCGCTGTCGGACCGTTGATCCTCGCCGTTGTCGGTGCCGAGCAGGAACGCATCCACTAAGGTCGAAGCGATCTCGGCGGCGTTCTCGTACGTGGGTTGCTCGGAGAAACCCATCCACGACTCGGTGATGTTCCAGTTCCGAAAACTGTAGTAGTTCTGCGCCTTACGGCCCACCACATACAGCACCGGCTGCTTTCCGGCCTCCCTCAGCAGGGAGAACAGCTCCTCGGAGCGACGGAAAATATTGGCGTTGTATGCGCCGCACAAACCACGATCGGACGACACCACCAGCACGCCGGCTCGTTTCGGCTCCGGGCGCTCGACGAGCAACGGATGGTCCAGTGCGGCTTCAGCGGCCAGGGTGGTAAGCATCCGGGTGATCTCAAAAGCGTAGGGCCGAGCGGACTCGAGCCGAGCCTGCGCCCTGGCGATGCGCGATGTCGCAATCAGCTCCTGGGCCTTGGTGATCTTTTTGATCGACCCTGCCGAGCGGATCCGCCCGCGTAGTTCGCGAAGTGTGGCAGCCATGGTTAGCTATTTCTTCTTCTTCGGCGCCGGCTTTTTGACCTTCACGGCTTCCTTGGCGAGCTTATCCTCGTCGAGGGCCTCGACATGTTCGTCGGGCACCACAGAGCCGCCACCGGTGGCCGCGAAGCCCTTCTTGAAGTTCTTGATGACCTCGGTGAGCTTGTCGGCGGCCTCCTCGGTGAGCTTTTGGCTGTCCCGGATCTCAGTCAAAATCTCTTCTTCGGAGGCCCGCATGTGGTCCAGTAATTCGGTTTCGAACCGCCGGACGTCCTCGACGGGCACCGAGTCCAGGTGACCGCCGGTGCCCAGGAAGATCGAAACCACTTGCTCCTCAACGGGCATGGGCTGGGATTGCGGCTGCTTGAGCAGCTCGACCAGCCGGGCGCCGCGCTCCAACTGCGCCTTCGATGCGGCGTCCAAATCAGAAGCGAAAGCGGCGAAAGCTTCTAGCTCGCGGTATTGCGAAAGGTCCAAGCGGAGGCTTCCGGCGACCTCTTTCATAGCCTTGATCTGCGCCGCGCCGCCGACTCGGGACACCGACACACCGACGTTGATGGCCGGCCGGACGCCCTGGTTGAACAGGTCGGTTTCCAGGAAACATTGCCCGTCGGTGATCGAGATGACGTTGGTCGGGATGTAGGCCGAGATGTCGTTGGCCTTGGTCTCGATGATCGGCAGACCCGTTAGCGAGCCGCCACCGAGATCGTCGGACAGTTTGGCGCAGCGCTCCAAAAGCCGCGAATGCAGATAGAACACATCGCCGGGGTAGGCCTCACGGCCGGGCGGACGGCGCAGCAGCAGCGAGATCGCCCGGTATGCCTCGGCCTGCTTAGTCAGGTCGTCGAAGATGATCAGCACATGCTTGCCCTCGTACATCCAGTGCTGGGCGATCGCCGAACCGGTGTACGGCGCAAGCCATTTGAAACCGGCGGACTCCGACGCCGCGGCCGCGACGATGGTGGTGTAGTCCATCGCACCGCCCTCTTCCAGTGTGCGGCGTACCGCGGCGATGGTAGTTCCCTTCTGCCCGATGGCCACGTATACACAGCGCACCTGCTTCTTGGGATCACCGGACTCCCAGTTCTGCCGCTGGTTGAGGATGGTGTCGACGCAGACGGCGGTTTTGCCGGTCTTGCGGTCGCCGATGATCAGCTGGCGCTGGCCGCGGCCGATCGGGGTCATCGCGTCAATCGCCTTGATCCCGGTCTGCAACGGCTCCTTCACGCCTTGCCGGTGCACCACCGAGGGCGCCTGGAGCTCCAGCGCGCGCCGAGTATCGGAGTCGACGTCTCCGCGCCCGTCGATCGGCTGGCCGAGCGGGTTAACCACCCGCCCCAAAAACCCGTCGCCAACCGGAACCGATAAGACTTCGCCGGTGCGCTTGACCTGCTGACCTTCTTCGATGTTCTCGAAGTCACCGAGGATCACCGCGCCGACGCTGTGCTCGTCGAGGTTGAGGGCGACGCCGAGGATTCCGCCCGGGAATTCGAGCAGCTCTTGGGTCATCACCGATGGCAAACCCTCGACGTGTGCGATGCCGTCCCCGGCATCGACGACGGTACCGACTTCCTCTCTACTGGTGTCGGCGGTGAAAGAGCTTACGTACTCTTCGATTGCGCTCTGGATGTCATCAGCGGGGATTGTCAACTCAGCCATAGCTTTTCGTCTTCCTACTTCGGTTTGTGCTGACTAGTTCGGGTTCAGTCGGGCAGTCGTGCCTCGGCCGCAGCTAGACGAGACGAGAGCGTACCGTCGATCACTTCGTCACCGACCGCGATGGACAATCCGCCCAGCAGCGCGGCGTCGATATGCAGCTGCACGGTCACGGGGTGACCGTAGATACGGCTCAGCACTTCGGTGAGGCGAGTGCGCTGAGCATCGCTGAGCTCGGCCGCCGCGCCGACCTGCGCGACGATTTCGCCGCGGCGAGCCACCGCAACTTCGGCCAGGAACAGCACCGCTTCCTCAACTGCCTGACCCCGCAGCAGCTCGACGGTGTGAGACAACAGCGCGACCACGACCGGGTTGACGGTACTGTCGGCACGCTCAAGCACCTTGCGCAGCAACCGGACTCGGCCTTCGGCCGGAACGGCACAGTCACCCAACAGGATGGCAAGCCGGGGCTGCACGTCGAGAATGCGGGAAAACCGGAATAACTGGTCTTCCACCTCGTCGACCTGACCCGCACGTTCGGCGAGTTCTAACAGCGCCTGCCGCGACACGTGTTCGATCGCATCGATCAAATCGGAATTGGCCGACCAGCGCTTCGATACGGCTGTGCGCAACACCTCGAGCGTTGGCGCGCCGACCTTGCCGGACACCAGCCGTTCGATCAGCCGGATCCTGGGCGTCGCATCTTCGGCTGGCACGGTGAGATAGCGGGTGACGACGGCCTCGCGGTCCAGCAGTCTTGCTACCGACACCAGCTCGCCGGCGAGGGTGGTCAGACCTTGATGGTCGAGGTCCTGGGCCATGGTGCCGAACCAATCCACCAGGCTGGTTAATGCCCTCCGGCTGGCTGAGCGCATCTTGGCCAGCAGTGGGTAATCGACATCGGCCGTAGCCGGCGCCATCGCATCGAGCTGATCCAGGAAGCGGTCGACGGTGGCCGATTGTTGTGCCTGATCGGCCACGTGATTGCGTACCAATTCCCTTGCCTGGCGCACCGATTCGTGACCGAGCTCGAGGCGAAGCTGACGGGTCAGCTGTGCCCGGATGAGGTCGACCTGACGGGCACCCTGCATTTTGATGCGCTCCGCCTCGACGTCGGCCTGGGCCTCTAGTTGTTCTGCGATGCGTTCGGCATCTGTCCTGGCCTCTTCCACAACACGGTGCGCTTCCGACTTGGCGTCTTCCAGCGCCTTCGTGTGAGCTTGACTCGCCTCCGCCAGCCGGTCGGCGGCCGCCGCCGCATCCGCCAGCTGTTGGCGCACCGTGTCCTGCCGTGCGGACATCAAACGCCCTACGAGCGGCACGATAAATCGCCACACCAGATAAACGATGACCGCGAACCCGAACAGCTGTCCGATAAACGTCGACATTCGTGGTTACCTCGTCGCGGCTGAAGCGGTGAGGTCAACACCGAGAATTCGACTGGCCAGAGTCGCCGACATGGTGCCCACGTGGGCACGCAGATCGAGTTCCACGGCGTCCCTCTCCCGCTTCAATTGCTCATGGGCGGTCTGCAACGTCGATGCCACCTGTTGTTCGGCCCGGACGCGTGCGTCCTCGATGACTTTACGGCCATCTGCCCGGGCATTGTCGCGCAAGGACGACGCCTGGACTCGGGCTTCCGTCATGGCTTCGTCGTAATCGGCCTGTGCGGCGGCGAACTGCTCGTCCGACTTCTTGTTGTCGGCCAGCGTTTTGGCGACCATAGCGTCACGTTCCCGCAAGACCTTCAAGATCGGCGGCACCACGAAAGTGCCAATGACAGCGAGCACCACCAGGAAGATGGCCAGCACAACGAAAAACGTGCCGTTGGGAATGAGGAAGTTGCTGGACTCGCCGCCTTCCTCTGCCGCCTGACTGGCGGCCAGGACAATCGCGCTCACTTCACCCATTGCTACCTATTGCAACCATTTGCCGTCGAATTACTTGACGGGTGTAGCGAAGACGAACAGCGCCATAAACGCCAGGTTGATGAAGTATGCCGCCTCAACCAAACCGACGGTGATGAAGAACGGTGTGAACAGCCGCCCTTGCGCCTCGGGTTGCCGGGCGACACCGGAGATAAGCGCGTTACCGGCGACACCGTCACCGATACCGGCGCCGATGGCGCCACCGGCCATGATCAGTCCACCGCCGATGAGGGCGCCGGCAGCGATAGTGGGGTCCATTTCCTTATCCTCCTTGATGGCTCTGGTAGCCGTTACCAGCATCCGGTACTAGTGGTGTTCCTCTTCGAGCTCCATCGCTTGGCTGAAGTACAAAATTGTCAGCAGCGCAAAAATGAAGGCCTGGATTGCGCCGACGAACAGGTCAAATGCTTTCCAGATCGCATTGGGCGCCCACATGATGTAGGGGGGAAAGAGCGCGATCAGTGCGACCAGAATGCCGCCGGCGAAAATGTTGCCGAAAAGTCGGAGCGACAACGAGATTGGCTTGGCGACTTCTTCGACAAGGTTGATCGGCGCGAGGAGCGTCACGTGCCCTTTCAGCAACTTGATCGGGTGTCCGACAATACCGCGCCGCCAAATACCGGCCGTGTGGTAGCAGACGAACACGAAAAGCGCCAGCGCCAGCACGTAATTGATGTCCGCTGCTGCCGATTTGAGCAACTCGGTGGTGTGCCCGTGTTTATCGGTGTACTGCACCGGGAGGACTGCCAGCCAGTTGGAGATCAGGATGAACACGAAGATGGTCACCGCCAGCGGCAGCACGAAGGGTGCGATCCGCATCCCGATGGCGCTTTCGACCTGATTGCGCATCTGAATGGTGATCGCCTCAAAAAACAACTGCACCCCGCCTGGCACATCCGTCGAAGTCACTTTGGCGCGCAGGTAAAAGGCCAACGCGATCACGATCAACCCGGCGATCGCCGTCGACAACACGGTGTCGGTGTTGACCGTCATACCGAGCCAGGTGGCCGTGTGGTGCTCGCCGACCTCGATTTGGGCGGCCAGGATGGTCTCAGTCATCGCTGGCGCTCCTTCCTTCCGATCCCCCGGTCTGGCCATTGGAAGAATAAGTTGCGACCGGTTCCTCGGTCGCAGTGCGCAGCTTCTTCAGGACCGGCAGGGCCGTCGTTGCCACCAGCAGCACCTGGAAGAATGCCAGCCCGAACACGACGCCCAATCCAGCGGGCCGGAAAATGTAGGCGATGATCAGCCCGAGGATGGTGATAATCGCCAGTCGCGATGCCGAGTTGAGGGCCATCGACCGTTTTAACGGGTGCTCTTTGGCGGTGATCGACTCGGCCGAACGCCGCACCAGCAGGGCATTGAGCAAACCCAGCAGCAACCCGAGACCCAAGAACATCCCGACCGTCAGGTGACCGAACACGCCGGCGACCAACATCGCCACTGCGGCCAGTCCAACGTTGATGAAAAAAAGGCGAACCGGACGGAAAGCAACAGAGGGAAACACCAACGGCGCGTCCTGCGCTGGTGTCGTCACTGCGGCACCTCAATTCCGGGCTGATGGAGCGGAAACCACCCGATCGACTGATCGGTGGCCCGCCGAGCGTATCGCAGTCGTCGCACCGGAATCACCCAAGGGGTAGCTCCCTATGTCGGTCGTGAATCGGCGCGACCGGATACGCATCCGATGGGCCGGGGGCCGGCAACCCGCGAGGTCTCCTTCGGGGTTCTAGCCGCACCGTACCACAAGGTAGACACCACTACTACTCCTTGTCGTAGTTCTCGGCTCCGGGCTAGTCCAGGTCCGGGTCGTAGTAGTCGTCGCCGCGGCGCAACAGGGGGATCAGTGTCGCGACGCCGGCGACCACGATCGCGCCCAGCATCACCGCCGCGGTGTCGCGCGGGTTAAAGAAGATCGAGCTCGCGGCGCCGAAGGCAACGATGCCCACCCACAGGTAGATGATCAGGACCACGCGCCGATGGGAATGACCGATCTGCAGCAGCCGGTGATGCAGGTGCATTTTGTCCGGGCTAAACGCGCTGCGGCCGGCGCGGGTGCGACGGACGATCGCTAGCAGCAGGTCGAGCATTGGCACAAACATGACCGCCACCACCAGCAGGAACGGCGACAGCAAAGCAAATACATCACGAGCGCCGTAGGCGTTCTGCGAGATCGGCCCGGCCGCGGTGGTGGAAGCGGCGGCCAGCATCAGGCCGATCAGCATCGACCCGGAATCGCCCATGAAGATCTTGGCCCGGTGGAAGTTGTGTGGCAGAAAGCCCAGGCAGGCCCCGGCCAGGACCACCGAAATCACCGCCGGCGGGTAGTACAAAACGTCACCACCGTGGTCACGAAGCAAACCCACCGAGAACATGCAGATTGCCAGCGCCGTTATCAGGCCCAGGCCGGCGGCCAGCCCGTCGAGACCGTCGACAAAGTTCATCGCGTTGACGATCGAAACGGTCAGCGCCAGGGTAAGCAGGATCGAGGAAGCCTGGTCCAAGACGATAGTGCCCACACCACCCACCGGGATGTACAGGACACTCCAGGCGACACCCATGGTGACCAGAACGCTCGCCGCCGTGATCTGGCCGGCGAACTTCGTCAGTGCATCCAGACCCCAACGATCATCGATCAGGCCGATGCCCATGATCACCGCACCGGCCACCAGCACCGCGGGCATGCCGGTGGAATAGACGAACCCCCGGGTGAGTGCCGGAAGCTGGGAGGCAAGAAAGACGGCGCCGACAATGCCCAGGAACATCGCCAACCCACCCATCCGAGGGGTAGGCGTGACGTGCACATCTCGCTCCCGCGGGTAGGCGACGGCTCCCAGGCGACTGGCCAGCATCCGCACCGGACCGGTCGCAAAATAGGTGATGATCGCCGCGGTCAGCCCGACCAGCGCAAGCTCACGCAGCGGGACACCGGCGCCGCGATAGGACAGGGCGAGCAAGCCACCGGCAACGCCGGCCACATCGCTGGACACCTCGAGACCGTACTGCACCAACCTGAGAGCTGAACACTCGCCGAACGTGCAACAGCTGCGAACAATTGGCCGAATCTTCGCAGTGCGTGCACGTTCGGCGGCTAGCCGAACAAGCTGGCCGCGTCCACACCAAGTACCTCGGCGATCCGCTCGGTGCTGACCGGCCCCGGCCGCAGGACGCGTGGGGTGGCTCCGGTCAGATCGACGATCGTGGAGCCGGCCTGCTGTTCGGATGGACCCGCGTCGAGATAGACCGCGACGTGGTCGCCGAGTTGAGAGCGTGCCTGTTCGGCGTCGACCGGGGGTGGGTGGCCCGAGATGTTGGCGCTGGATACCGCCATCGGACCCACCTCACGCAACAACTCGATGGCGACCGGGTGCAGCGGCATTCGCAGCATCACGGTGCCATGGGCATCGCCAAGATCCCATTGCAGCGACGGCGCTTGCACGACCACCAGGCTGAGCGCGCCGGGCCAGAATGCGCGAATCAGTTCGCGGGCACCGTCGGGCATAGAGTAGACCAGCCCCTCGATCGTGTGCCAAGAGCCGACCAGCACACCTACCGGCATATCGCGACCCCGCCCCTTTGCCGACAGCAACGCGGCCACCGCGGAGCTGTCGAAGGCGTCGGCGCCGATCCCATACACCGTGTCCGTAGGCATCACCACCAGTTGGCCCGCCTTGATTGCCCCTACCGCAGAGACGATTCCACGCGAACGCTGCTCGGGGTCGGCGCAGTCGAACGTCTCAGTCAATGGCGCCGCTTCTCCTCATCGCTTCGCTCTGCATCGTCGCTGGCGCGGGTCAATGGCGCCGTTCTCCCCTGCAAGCGGGAGGTGCCCCCACCTCATCGCCGTCACAAACCTCGGCCGTCCGGCCAGATCTTTCCGGGCTTGTACGTCCACGAAAAGTTTTGTGCTGCTGACCAAATCGACAGTTGACGACGACGTGGTGTCGTCGTGTTCGACGGCGAACAGGCCACCGGGACGCAGCCAGCGCCCAGCAAGCCCGACGACCGCGGATATCACCGTCATCCCGTCGGGACCGCCGAACAACGCGTGATGCGGGTCATGTTGCGCTACTTCAGGTTCCAAAACAGCAGCATCAGGGATGTAGGGCGGGTTGGAAACCATCAGGTCGACTTGTCCGTCGAGTTCGGGGAGCAGGCAGGGCGTGGTGACGTCGGCACGCACCAACTCTACCGGGGTACCCGCCGCATTGCGGCGGGCATAGTCAAGGGCGCAGTCGGAGTCGTCAATGCCGATGATGCGGGCCTTTAGTCCAAGGTTGGCCCGGTGCTGGGCCAATGCGACCGCCAACGCGCCAGATCCCGTGCATGCGTCGACAATCAGCGGCCGCGCCGGCAGCGACTGCGCGGTGGCCCAGGCCAAAATGGCTTCGGTCTCCGGACGCGGTACAAACACACCCGGGCCGACATGCAGCACCACGGGCCCAAACGACACAGTCCCGATGAGATGCTGCAACGGCACCCGCCGCGCACGAGCGGTGACGATGTCGCGATAGCGCCCGAAGAACTCGTCGCCGGGCGGCTCGAACAGGGGTAGCCTACCGCGGTCTGTGCCCGCTAGGTGAGCGGCCAACTGCTCAGCGTCGCAACGCGCCGAGTCGACCCCCGCTTCGGCCAATAGCGCAGCAGCCAAGTCGATCGCCTGACGCAGGGTCATTGTGCCGCTCTCCCCCGCAAGCGGGAGGTTCCCCCACCGCATCGTCGCCGGCGCGGAGGTCATGATTGTCGCAACCGGGATTGCTTGTCCGCGGCGGACAGAGCGTCGAACAACGCGTCAAGATCGCCATCCAGCACCTGATCGAGATTGTGTGACTTGTAACCGATCCGGTGGTCGGTGATCCGGTTCTCCGGGAAGTTGTAGGTGCGAATGCGTTCACTACGGTCCACAGTGCGGATTTGGCTAGCCCGGTCGGCCGACGCGTCGGCCAGCGCCTGCTCCTCGGCCATTGCCTGCAACCGAGCGGCCAGCACCTGCAACGCACGCGTCTTGTTCTGCAGCTGCGACCGTTCGTTCTGACAGGTGACGACGATTCCAGTGGGCAGATGGGTGATACGCACCGCGGAGTCGGTGGTATTCACTCCCTGCCCGCCCTTGCCGGACGACCGGAAAACGTCGATACGCAGATCCGACTCGTCGATCTGCACTTGGCCGACTTCCTCGGGCTCCGGATAGACCAGCACACCCGCCGCCGAAGTATGCACGCGGCCTTGGGATTCCGTCACTGGGACCCGTTGTACGCGGTGCACCCCGCCCTCGAACTTCATGCGCGACCACACCCCGTCGGGGGTGTCGGCTTTGCTGGCAATCGCCAACGTCGCGTCCTTGTACCCACCCAGATCCGAGGTGGTCTCGTCCAACACCGTCACCGCCCAGCCGTGCCGCTCGGCGTAGCGGATATACATCCTGGCCAAATCGGCGGCGAACAACGCGGATTCTTCGCCCCCCTCGCCGGATTTGACTTCCAGCACAATGTCATCGGCATCGTGCGGGTCACGCGGTGCCAACATGTCAGTGAGTTGGGCATCCAGTTCGCCCACCCGAGCCTCCAATGCGGCAACCTCGGCGGCGAACGACTCGTCGGAAGCCACCAGCTCGCGCGCGGTCTCGAGGTCGTCGCGCGCGGACGTCAGCTTGCGGTGGGTTGCGACGATCGGGGCCAATCGGGCAAACCGGCGCCCGACTCTGCGCGCCTCGGCCGGATTGCTGTGCAGCGCGGGATCTGCCAGCGCAAGCTCGAGCTCGGCGTGTTCGGCGAGCAACACGTCAATCGTCTGCACTGGCTGCGTCATGTCAACCTTCTTCCCGCGAGCGCGGACCCTAACGCGAACCGACGCCCGTCCTGTACCGCTGGTGCACAGTTCGGGCGTCGGTAAGCCAGCTATTTGCCGGTTGAAACCGCCTTGTCAGCTCCGACCTTGCGCTTGCCGTACCGCTTCTCGAAGCGAGCCACCCGGCCGCCGCTGTCGAGGATCTTCTGCTTGCCGGTGTAGAACGGATGACACTGCGAACAAACCTCAACCACAATACGACCTCCCGGCTTGGTGCTACGCGTCTGGAAGGTATTGCCGCATCCGCAGACCACGGTGGTCTCCTCATATGCCGGATGAATGTCAGATTTCATGCTGCCCTCTGTGATCGGTGGCCGCCCGTCGTGGCGTGCCGAGAACCTGGTCCGGTTCCAACTCGTTGAGCATCGATTATGCCAGGTCAACCGCTATCACCCCAAACACCGAGATGCGTGCGGACATTCCCGGCGAGCCGTCTCGCCGGATCAGTCGCTGTCCATGGACCCTGGCGTGGTCTTGGACACCTGAACAAGGAATTCGTAGTTGTTCTTCGTCTTACGCAGCTGCGACATCAGCAGGTCGATGGCCTGGTGGGAATCCAGGCCCGATAGCACGCGGCGCAGCTTGTGCACAATAGCGAACTCGTCGGGCGACAGCAGTAGCTCGTCCTTGCGGGTTCCAGAAGGGTTCACGTCGACCGCAGGGAAAACCCGCCGCTCGGCGATCTTGCGGTCCAGCTTGAGCTCGGCGTTGCCGGTGCCCTTGAACTCCTCGAAAATGACCGTGTCACCAGTGGACCCGGTCTCGACCATCGCAGTGGCGATGATGGTCAGCGACCCGCCCTCTTCGATGTTGCGCGCGGCCCCCAGGAAGCGCTTGGGCGGGTACAACGCCGTGGAATCGACACCACCGGACAGGATCCGGCCCGACGCCGGCGACGCGTTGTTGTAAGCGCGGCCTAGCCGGGTGATTGAATCGAGCAGCACCACGACGTCCTTGCCTTGCTCCACCAGCCGCTTGGCGCGTTCGATCGCCAGCTCGGCGACCGACGTGTGGTCCGACGGCGGCCGGTCGAAAGTTGAAGCGATGACCTCGCCTTTGACCGAGCGCTGCATATCGGTGACCTCCTCAGGCCGCTCGTCGACGAGCACGACCATGAGGTGGCATTCCGGGTTGTTCCTGGTGATCGCGTTGGCGATGTCCTGCAGGATCGTTGTCTTGCCCGCTTTGGGCGGCGACACAATCAACGCGCGTTGACCCTTGCCGATCGGCATGATGAGGTCGATGACCCGGGTGGTCAGCCGCTCGGTACTGGTTTCCAGACGAAGCCGCTGGTTGGGGTACAACGGCGTCAGTTTGCCGAACTCGGGCCGCTTCTTGGCGTCTTCGACCGATCCGCCGTTGATGCTGTCCAGGCGGACCAGCGGGTTGAACTTCTGCCGCTGGTTGGGTTGCTCCCCTTCCTTGGGCACCCGCACCGCACCGGTCACCGCATCACCACGGCGCATGCCGTTCTTGCGCACCATGTTCATCGACACATACACGTCGTGCGGACCGGGTAGGTAGCCGGAGGTGCGCACAAACGCGTAGTTGTCCAGGACGTCGAGTATGCCGGCTACCGGCTGGACGACGTCGTCCTCACGCAGTTCAGCCTCGGCGCCGTCGCCGGATCGTTCACCGCGGCGCCGCCGATCGCGGAACCGGCGTCCGCGCCGGCCCTGACGCGCTTCTCCGTCCTCGTCGCCGCGCGCCTGCTGACCGCCCGAAGCCTGCTGGTCACCCCCTTGGTCGCCACCCGCGTCGGTGCCACGCTCCTCGGTCTTGGCGTCCTGTTGACCGCCTTGGCGGTTGTCGGTGTCGTCTGCGGCTGTGCCCGCACGCTCACCGGAGCCGGAGGGTCCCGCTTCACGGGTGGCGCTGCGCCGCTCCGGGCGGACCTGTTGGCTTTGGGAATCGATCTGTTCGGTCGGGGTCTGTTCCCCCTGGGTGGCCGGTGCCTCGGAACTGGGCGGCCGGTCGCCCTTGTCGTGCTCTTGAGCCGACCGGTCAACGGCTGGGGCGCCGTTGGCCTGTCGCCTGATCTCCTCAATCGCAGCGATCAGTTCGTTCTTCCGCATACCCGATGTTCCCTTCACGCCGGCTCGATTAGCCAGCGCACGCAGTTCGGGCAGCACCATGGTGGCCAGCGAGCCGGCCGGCTCGTCGGCGTTGAGGTCTGGGGGATCTGTGGCAGCGGCATCCGACGGCTTGCCGTCGGTACTTTCGCCAGCCGTAATGAGGTCCGTATCGGTCACGGATTTCCTTTCCTTCCCCCGCTGATCACGTCATACGGGGTTTTGTTGCAGTCAGCCAAATCGCCGAGTGCGCCAATCATCGACTTTGCAACGGTGATCGCCATCAGCGGCGAATACGGCGAACCTCGTCCACAAGAAGAATTGGTGGCTGTCCTAGCGGCAAGGCAGTACGTATGCAGATGCTGCGATTGCTGGACGGCTCCGAGGATAGCCCGCTTCCTGGCCGGAAGCAAGCAAACCCCCGCAACCTTGCGGATTAACCGGGAACTCTTACTGTCGGGCTCCAGCGAACCGCCTCGCCAACAGTCAGCTCGGTAACGGCAAATCCCTTTGCGGCTCCGAACTCCACGGCGTCGGTCGGCAACTCTGAATCTGTACTCAGGGCGATCAACGAAGGACCTGCCCCGGACAGTGCTGCTGCCACGTTATGACGCCGCAACAGCCGAAGATATTCCGCGGAGGCTGTCATTGCCGCGGCACGTTGCGGCTGATGAAGCAGATCTTCGGTGGCCGCCATCAGCAGATCGGGCCGTTCGGTGAGCGCAACCACCAGCAGCGCCGCGCGACTGACATTGAACCGTGCGTCGTCGTGACTAACCTGCGCGGGCAATAGCACCCGCGTTTCCGCGGTCGACGAACGCTGCTCGGGAATCGCAGTGAACAGGCGGATATCGGGATGAAGCCGCAGTGATACGGCCGAATAGTTGGGCCGGTCACCACTGTGGTCAGTCCACGAAACCACGGCACCACCCAAAACCGCGGCCGCCGCGTTGTCGGGATGACCCTCGAACTCCGAAGCCAACTGAATCAGCTCAGCATCGCTCGATGGTGACGAATCCGTTTGTACGACAAGACCGTTAACGGCCGCAAGACCGCCCACAACTGCTGCCGCGGAGGAGCCGAGGCCGCGGGAGTGCGGGATGGCGTTGCGGCAGCGCACCGCCAGGCCGGCGGCGCTGACCCCCGCTGCCTGTAACCCGTGCTGCACGGCGCGGACCACGAGGTGCTCGGGGCCCAGCGGCACCTGGTCGCCGCCCTCGCCGTCTACAGTCACCGTCAAGCCGGAATCTGTTGTCTCGACGATGATCTCGTCGTAGAGACTCAGCGCCAAACCGACACTGTCGAAGCCCGGGCCCAGGTTTGCACTGGACGCCGCCACCACCGCACTGGCCACCAGCCCAGAAGGCAACAATGCTTGAGTCACCATGCGTGCCGACCCGCCGCACCCGGCTCCGCCGCGCTTGCGATCGCCACCCAATCCAAACCGTGCCGACCCGCCGCACCCGGCTCCGCCGCGCTTGCGATCGCCACTAGGCCAGCCCTAGCTTCTCGACGACGGCTACCGGGTCCACGGGAACCGGAGACACGCTCGGCATGTCTTTGAGCGCGGTGTCGGGATCCTTAAGACCGTTGCCGGTTACCGTGCACACCACCGTCGAACCACGCGCCACCCAGCCGTCGTCGATCGCTTTGAGGAGACCCGCAATGCTGGCTGCGGACGCGGGCTCCACGAATACGCCTTCGACACGAGCCACCAGGTGATATGCGGCCAGTATCTCCTCGTCGGAGGCGGCCAAGAAGCGGCCCTTGGACTGCTGCTGTGCCTCGACGGCCGAAGTCCACGACGCCGGCGAGCCGATGCGGATCGCGGTTGCGATGGTCTCCGGGTGGCTCACCGGTTCGCCGAGCACCAGGGGCGCCGCGCCCGCGGCCTGAGTGCCCAGCATGCGGGGCAACTTGTCGATCAGGCCCAGCTGGTGATACTCGGTGTAGCCCTTCCAGTACGCGGTGATGTTGCCGGCGTTGCCAACCGGCAGAGCATGCACGTCCGGCGCGGTACCTAGCACGTCGACGATCTCGAACGCTGCCGTTTTCTGGCCCTCGATGCGCACCGGGTTTACCGAGTTGACCAACGAAATCGTCGGGAAGTCCGCGGCCATCTTGCGCGCCAGTTCCAGGCAGTCGTCGAAGTTACCGTCGATCTGGATGATCTTGGCGCCGTGCATGACCGCCTGTGCGAGCTTGCCCATCGCGATCTTGCCCTGCGGTATCAGCACCGCGCAGGTGATGCCGGCCCGGGCGGCATAGGCCGCCGCCGACGCCGAGGTATTTCCGGTCGATGCGCACAAGACCGCCCGCTGACCATGGGCAAGGGCATCGGTGACCGCCATCGTCATGCCACGATCCTTGAAGGAGCCGGTGGGGTTGAGGCCCTCCACTTTGAGGTGGATCGTGCAGCCCGTCTGCTTGGAGAGATTAGTTGCCGCGATGAGGGGAGTACCACCCTCGAGCAGGGTCACCGGAGTCCAGTCGTCACCCACCGGCAGCCGGTCACGGTACGCGGCAATCACTCCCGGCCACGGCTGGTGAGTGGCCGTCGGCGGGACGGTCATAAGCCGGTTCCTTCCAGTCGTATCACGCTGGACACACCCTGCACGACATCCAAGTCGTCCAGTGCATCAACGGTTTCCGAGAGTGCGGCGTCAGTGGCGAGGTGCGTGACCACCACGATTCGGGCTCCCACCCGTCGACCACCTTCGTCCACAACGCCCTCCTGGCGCACCTCGGCGATGCTCACCTCGCGTTTGGCGAATTCCGCCGCCACCGCGGACAAGACGCCCGGCTTGTCGGCGACGTTCATGCTGACGTAATAGCGCGTTTCAATGAAACCCATTGGTGCCACCGGAAGTTGAGCGTATTTAGACTCACGGGGGCCGCGGCTGCCGAGTACCCGGTTGCGGGCGGCCATCACTAGGTCACCGGTCACCGCAGAAGCGGTCGGCGCGCCGCCCGCGCCCTGGCCGTAGAACATCAGCCGGCCCGCGGCCTCGGCCTCGACCACCACGGCATTGAACGCGCCGTTGACCGCGGCAAGCGGATGCGACAGAGGTACCAGGGCCGGATAGACGCGGGCCGATACCCGCTGCGAACCTTCGTCGGTGGTTATGCGCTCACAGATCGACAGCAGTTTGATGGTGCAACCCAGCGCGTGCGCGGATCCGAAGTCGGCCGGAGTGACCTTGGTGATGCCTTCGCGATACACGTCGTCTGCGGTCACCCGGGTGTGGAAGGCAATGGATGCCAGGATCGCTGCCTTGGCCGCGGCGTCGTAGCCTTCGACGTCTGCGGTGGGATCAGCCTCCGCATAGCCCAGCGCACTTGCGTCGGCCAGGGCGCTGGCATAGTCAGCGCCGGTGCTGTCCATCGCCGAGAGGATGTAGTTGGTGGTGCCGTTGACGATCCCGGCCACTCGCAGCACCGTGTCGCCGGCCAGCGACTGGGTGAGCGGACGGATGACCGGAATGGCGCCCGCCACGGCCGCCTCGAAATACAGATCAACATGGGCGCTTTCGGCGGCCTGTGCCAATTCGCCGGTGGAGGTGGCGAGTAAAGCCTTGTTCGCCGTAACGACGGACTTGCCGCGCTCAAGGGCGCCCAGGATCGCCTTGCGCGACGGTTCCACCGGCCCCATCACTTCCACCACGATATCGACATCCTCGCGGGCCACGAGCTCTTCAATGTCGTCGGTCAACAATTCGATCGGCACGCCGCGATCGGTCGTCACGCGGCGCACGCCGATGCCCCGCAGGACCAATGGGGCACCGACACGAGCCGCGAGATCCTCGGCGCTGTTCTCGATGATGCGGACAACCTCGCTGCCGACGTTGCCCAAACCGAGTACCGCTACGCCGACCGGCTTTTCGTCACCGGGCACGGGTCACCTCACTTCCAAACTCAGCAAATCGTCGACCGTCTCCCGACGCAGGACCAGGCGAGCGTTGCCCGCGTGCACCGCTACCACAGCGGGACGGCCGACCATGTTGTAACGACTCGACAGCGAATAGCAGTAAGCGCCGGTGGCGGCAACCGCAACCAGATCGCCGGGCCGAATATCGTCGGGCACCCAGGTGTCCCGCACGATGATATCGCCACTTTCGCAGTGCTTTCCGACCAGACGGGCCGGTACCGGCGGGGCGTCGCTGACTCGAGACACCAGCCGGACGTCATACTGCGCGCCGTAGAGCGCGGTGCGGATGTTGTCGCTCATGCCGCCGTCGACACTGACGTAACGTCGATGCGCTGTGGCGCTGACATCGACGTCCTTAACGGTGCCGACCTCATACAACGTGATGGTGCCCGGTCCGGCGATGGCGCGTCCGGGCTCCACAACGAGCTTGGGCGTCGGCAGCCCCACGGCCGTTGACTCGTCGCTCACGATGGTACCCAGCTTGGCCGCGAGCTCGGCTATCGGCGGTGGGTCGTCGGACGGCAAATACGAGATGCCCAAGCCGCCACCGAGATCGACGGTCGCGATCTGTGCCGTCTTTTCGGGACCGAACTCGCCGACGACGTCGCGTAGCAGGCCGATGACACGGTGCGCGGCGAGTTCGAAGCCGTCCACGTCGAAGATCTGCGAACCGATGTGGCTGTGTAGCCCAACCAGGCGCAGGTGATCAGTGGCGAAAACGCGCCGCACCGCTGCCATGGCCGCGCCGCTGGCCACCGATAACCCGAATTTCTGGTCCTCGTGCGCGGTGGAGATGAACTCGTGGGTGTGCGCCTCGACACCGACGGTGAGACGCACCAGGACATCCTGGACGATTCCGGCCTCGCCCGCGATGGCGTCGAGGCGCTCGATCTCGGTCATCGAATCGACGACAATATGGCCGACTCCGGCTTTGACCGCAGCGGTCAACTCTGAGACCGATTTGTTGTTGCCGTGCAAGGTAATTCGCTCGGGCGGAAAGCTAGCGTGCAGCGCGACCGCCAACTCCCCACCGGTGCAAACGTCCAGACAGAGCCCTTCTTCGCTGATCCACCGGGCTACTTCGCTGCACAGGAACGCCTTGGCGGCATAGTGCACGTTCGCCCCACTTCCAAAGGCCGCGGCGGTTTCTCGGCAGCGCGAGCGAAAGTCGTCCTCGTCGATGACGAACAGCGGGGTCCCGTACTCCTGGGCGAGCTGCGTCAGTGGAATTCCTGCGATGCAGACCACACCGACTTCATCGCGAGTAGTATTGCGCGGCCACACATTCGGCGCTAAGTGCAGCAGCTCGTTCACATTCGCTCCGGTGCGGTGACGCCGATGATCGCCAGCCCGTTGGCGATGACCTGACGGGTGGCCTGGCACAACGCTAGGCGCGCGGTGTGCAGGTCGGTGGGCTGCTCGTCGCCTTGCGGCAACACTCGGCACGAGTCGTAGAACCGGTGATAGTCGCCGGCCAGGTCTTCCAGGTAGCGGCAGACCCGGTGCGGTTCCCGCAGGGAGGCCGCGGTCTCGAGCACCCTCGGGAATTCGCCGAGGGTGCGCAGCAGCGTGCCCTCCTTGTCGTGGTTAAGCAGTTCGAGGTGGTTTGTATCCGGGATCAGGGCGAGTTCGGCGGCGTTGCGAGCCAGCGCTGAGAGCCGGGCATGCGCGTATTGCACGTAATAGACCGGGTTTTCGTTCGACGCCGAGGACCATAGCGCCAGGTCGATGTCGATCGCGGTGTCCACCGAGGAGCGGATCAGGCTGTAACGTGCGGCGTCCACGCCGATCGCCTCGACCAGGTCGTCGAGGGTGAGCACGGTGCCTGCACGTTTGCTCATCCGGACCGGTTGGCCGTCGCGGACCAGGTTCACCATCTGCCCAATGAGCACCTCGACGGTGGCCGGGTCGTCACCGAAGGCGGCGGCCGCGGCCTTTAGCCGGGCGATGTAGCCGTGATGGTCGGCGCCGAGCATGTAGATGCACAAGTCAAAACCGCGTTGGCGTTTGTCCAAGTAGTAGGCGAGATCACCGGCGATATATGCCGGTTTGCCGTCGCTCTTGATCACGACGCGGTCCTTGTCGTCACCAAATGCGCTGGTGCGCAACCAGGTTGCGCCGTCCTTCTCGTAGATGTTGCCGGTTTCGCGGAGTCGGGCGATGGCGTTCTCGACCCGGCCGCCGGTGTGCATCGAGTCTTCGTGGGTGTAGACGTCGAAGTCGGTACCGAACTCGTGCAGAGACTGTTTGATGTGGTCGAACATCAAGTCGACGCCGATTGCGCGGAAGGTCTCGCGCAACTCTGCGTCTGGCAGACTCAGCGCGTCAGGCGCCTTCTGCAGCACCTGCTCGGCGATGTTGGTGATGTAGCTGCCCGCGTAGCCGTCTTGGGGCGTGGGTTCGCCCTTGGCCGCGGCGATCAGGGAGTTGGCGAATCGGTCGATCTGGGCGCCGTGGTCGTTGAAATAGTATTCGCGGACCACGTCGGCGCCCTGGGTGGTGAGCAAACGGCCCAGCGCGTCACCGACCGCGGCCCAACGGGTACCGCCGATGTGGATCGGTCCGGTGGGGTTGGCGGAGACGAATTCCAGGTTGACCTTGCGCCCGGCCAGCAGCAGCGAGTGACCGTAGCTGTGGCCGGCGTCGATAACGCTGGTAACGACTTTAGCCTGGGCGGCGGTTTCCAGCCGCATGTTGATAAAGCCCGGCCCGGCCACCTCCGCCGAGGCGATACCGTCGACCTTTGTCAGTGCCTCGGCAAGCCATCCGGCCAGCTCACGCGGGTTGGTGCCGACTTTCTTGGCGAGCTGCATCGCCAGGTTACTGGCATAGTCGCCGTGCTCGGGAATGCGCGGGCGTTCCACCGTGACCATCTGCGGCAACGCGGAGGCATCGAGGCCGCGCTCGGCCAGCACCGCGGCCGCGGTCGCTTTGAGCAGCTCAGCCAGGTCAGCGGGGGTCACGAACGTCCATCCTATGGGCTGAGGTGGTTGGGCTTCGAATCCGTTGCGGTGGTCAGTGGGTAGCCGCGATGCGCTACTCTGGCGGGGCCCCATGGCGCAACGTGTCGTCGTGCGCCCCCGTAGCTCAGGGGATAGAGCGTCTGCCTCCGGAGCAGAAGGCCGCAGGTTCGAATCCTGCCGGGGGCACAAGGGTTGATCTAGCCTCACGCATGGCTACAACAATGTGATCGGCGCCACCCGCGAGGGCGGCCGCATAGTTGGCTTCGTGGTCTCGCTCTCAAATTCGTCGGGGTAAGAACCAGGGCGCCCCGCGTGCCGCGTTGCTGGCGACCCGGTGCGCCGAGTGCACGTTCCGTGTTGTCTCATTCGCCTGACGCGCTCCGGCACAGCCATGGCGGACCGTTCTCCTTGCACTGTCGGGACACCGTCGAACCGGTATCGATATTGCCAAGGATTTATTGAGAATCTGTCAAGGCCCGGTGCTGATTCTGAGGGCACGCAAACCAGCGCAACCTCCGATGACATCAGCACAAGGAGATCATCAATGTTCACTCGCCGTTTCGCCGCCTCCATGGTTGGCACCACCTTGACTGCCGCCACTTTGGGCCTGGCCGCACTCGGCTTCGCCGGGACCGCCAGCGCAAGCTCGACCGACGAAGCGTTCCTCGCGCAGCTGCAGGCGGACGGGATCACTCCGCCGAGCGCAGCGCGCGCCATCAAGGACGCGCACGCCGTCTGCGACGCCCTCGACGAGGGTCACTCGGCCAAAGCGGTCATCAAGGCGGTGGCCAAGGCGACCGGTCTGAGCGCCAAGGGCGCCAAGACGTTCGCCGTTGACGCCGCGTCGGCCTACTGCCCGCAGTACGTGACCTCGAGCTAAACAGCGACCACCACGATGTGGGGACCCCGGACGGGTCCCCACATCCGCACTTGTCGATCAAGGGTGACGTACGGTGTCATCAGTGACTTCCAGCGGCCAGAAATCCTAGTCCGAAATTGGGCCGCCTCAGCCACTCACGTCCGGGCAGTTTTTCGGCGCCACCGCACGTAGACTGCCAAAGCCGAAGTCCCGGTAGCCCTTTGGAATGCTCACCGACCGCAACACGGCGAGCGATCCCATCAGCCGGGCGACCATCCGCGTATAGCCGTCGAACACCGGCACGCCACGGATCCGCCTGCAGTCGGCCTTGGTAGGAAAGCAGGACACACCGTCGGCGATAACCCCGATTCGAGCGCCTTCCAGAACTTCCCCTGCACCCCATCGGCCACCCGATCCCCCCGACCCCGAAACCCCTTCTGATAACCCATGCAGCGCCAACACCTCTGGCCAAGTGTTGCAGCGATCACTTGGGGTTAACGGCCGGAAACTCGCCATGAGTGCACGCTCGGCGAAGCGAGAGCGGAAAAATGCTTCTACTGCCGCATCGAAGTGTTACGTAGTTCCGCCTAGTGCTCGCGGATGGGTGCATGCTTATTCGGTGACCGCAACCAGCATGCTCAACCGTCGCAAAGCCATACTGGATTACTTACAGGGCGCAGTCTGGGTGCTGCCGACATTCGGCGTTGCGATCGGTCTGGGGTCGGGAGCGGTCCTGTCGATGATTCCCGTGAAATCCGGCACGCTGATCGACAAGCTGATGTTTCAGGGCACCCCAGGCGACGCCCGAGGCGTGCTGATCGTGGTGTCGGCCACGATGATCACCACCATCGGCATCGTCTTCTCGCTGACGGTGCTGTCCCTACAGATCGCCTCCAGCCAGTTCTCGGTGCGGTTGCTACGAACCTTCCTGCGCGATGTGCCCAACCAGGTGGTGCTGGCGATCTTTGCCTGCACCTTCGCCTACAGCACCGGTGGGCTACACACCGTCGGGGAGCACCGCGACGGCGGGGCGTTCATTCCCAAAGTCGCGGTCACCGGGTCACTCGCGCTGGCATTCGTCAGCATCGCCGCGCTGATCTACTTCCTGCACCACCTCATGCACTCGATCCAGATAGACACGATCATGGACAAGGTGCGGCTGCGCACGCTGGGGCTGGTTGACCAGTTGTATCCGGAATCGGATACGGCGGATCGACAAGTAGAGACACCGCCCAGCCCCCCGGCTGATGCGGTGCCGCTGTTGGCCCCGCACTCGGGTTACCTACAAACCGTCGACGTCGACGACATCGCCGAATTGGCGGCAGCCAGCCGGTATACGGCGCTGCTGGTTACCTTCGTCGGCGATTACGTCACCGCCGGGGGCCTGCTCGGCTGGTGCTGGCGCAGGGGCACCGCGCCGGGCGCGCCAGGGTCTGACTTCCCGCAACGCTGCTTACGTCATGTGCACATCGGATTCGAGCGCACCCTGCAGCAGGACATCCGCTTCGGATTGCGGCAGATGGTGGATATCGCGCTGCGGGCACTATCGCCCGCACTCAACGACCCGTACACGGCGATCCAAGTCGTGCACCATCTTTCGGCCGTGGAGTCGGTGCTGGCATCGCGGGCGCTGCCGGACGACGTGCGCCGCGACCGCGCCGGGGAGCTCCTCTTCTGGCTGCCGTACCCCAGCTTCGCCACCTACCTGCACGTCGGATGTGCCCAGATCCGCCGCTACGGCTCGCGTGAGCCGCTGGTGCTCACTGCGCTGCTGCAGCTGCTCAGCGCGGTCGCCCAGAACTGCGTCGACCCGTCGCGCCGTGTAGCGGTGCAAACCCAAATTGCCCTGGTCGTGCGGGCAGCACAGCGCGAGTTCGCGGACGAATCCGACCGGGCCATGGTTCTCGGTGCCGCGGCGCGGGCGACCGAGGTCGTCGAGCGCCCCGGGACTCTAGCGCCGCCGCCGTCCACGTTCGGCCAGGTAGCCGCCGCGCAGGCGGCGGCGTCGACGATCCGGTCCGCTGACCGAGACGGCTAGCCCGGCGACGATGCACGCCGAAACGGCGGGTTGAGGAGCCGGGCAATCTAACCTAGCCCGGCGACGATGCACGCCGAAACGGCGGGTTGAGGAGCCGGGCAATCTAACCCAGCCCGGCGGGGCGACAAGCGACCAGGATTACCCAACTGGCGTCCAGCCATTCCACAGGTCGCCGAAGTCGAGGGCGACCAGCGATGCCCGGTCGACGTTGACGATTTCGCGGAAATGGTCTTGCCACCCCCACCAAACACTGATGAAGAACACGTGGTCATACCAGCTGAGCTGATAGTCCGGGGGAATGACCTCGCCCTTGTTCTCCGGCGCAAACACGGCAACGGCCAGCAAACCCAGTATTGCGGACTTTGGCAGCTGAATTTTGCCGTCATTGGCAATGCGGAGTGCGGCACTGGCGTTCACGTACGGGCTTACTTCGAATTCAACCGAGGATTCGTCAGCATGACCGTGCAACCACCGGTGAATTCCATACAGGACGTCGGCGATGTCGGGGCGCTTATCCGGCAGCAAGTCCGATCTCACCCCGACAGGGAAGCGAGTCTTTTCCAGGTCGACGCCAGGCGTGGCCATCACTCCGTAAATGTCGAGTGAATCCCGTAGCGCCGTCCGGAATCGAGTGCCGACGCCCAGCGTGGGATAGCGCTTCCTGCCGGTCTCGTCGACGGCGTTGCACGCGTGGAGCATCGCCACGTCCCACAGCTTGCGATCCCACTGTTGCAGCGACTGCGCAACTGACTCGCCCACGCTCACACACATGAGGCTATCGGCCAGCGGCCACCTGCCCGCGGGGTATACGTGGTGCGGCTAATCGGCGCGTTCTGCGGCCGCCCCGATGCTCGCGGGGCGCAGCCGGGCGACGATGCCGTCGAGGTCGAGACGGAACATGTCGGGCCGGAAGACGTGACCGCCAGGCACCTCGTGCGATTCATGCGGGATGCCGGCGTTGCTGAGGCGTTCGCGGAACTCCCTCTGCCCGGCTAGCACCTGGGTCTCGTTCACGCTGTCGAACCAGTTGGCCGGGTCCGGACTGGTGCCGGCGACCAGGAAGATCCGCTTGTTGCGGTAGCTGTCGATACGCTCGACCGGGTTGTCGGCGCTGACCCTAGCTTGGTCCCAGAGCGGCGCGCCGTAAACCGTGCCGCCGCCTAGATCCAGCACCGCCGAGGACAGGTTTGCCCAATGCACTACCAGGCCGAAGTCGCGGCGCAGACTTGCCGGTCCGGAGTGGCTGCTCGCCGACGCGAAGTGGCCGTAGTACTTTGCTGCGTACTTCAGCGCGCCGAAGCCACCCATCGAAAACCCGGCGACCGCGCGGCCGTCGTATTCGGCGTAGGTTCGGAAGTTCGCCTCGATCCAGGGGAGCAGCTGGGCGATGTGGAATGTCTCCCAGTTCCGTGGGCCGACGAACGAGCTGACCGGGTTGGAATACCAGCCCGCGTGCCCGCCGTCGGGCATCACGATGATGATCGGCTTTCCGGCGGTCAGGTCGCGGATGCCCAGAAAGTCGAACGTGCGGAAATCCTGGTCGGTGCCGCCGCCGTGGAACAGGTAGAGGACGGGATAGGTGCGTCCGCTGGTGCGGTAGTCATCGGGAAGCAGGACGTTGACTCCGGGGTTCCAGCCGATCGCGGAGGTCTGGAACCGGTAGTACCACAGGCGGGGATCGTTCTCGTTGCGGTCCACGATCCTTAGGCCGAACCCGTCGCTACGCCCGATGAATATGACCAGTACCTGCCCGACGTCGATGACGCCAGGATCGGCGATGCCATTGACGGCGGCGATAAGCGGATATAGGGAGGCGTCGCCATAGAAGCGCGCAGCCAATGCCGACAGCGTGTCCCCGGCAACAACGGTGTATCGCGTGAAGTCAGGCATAATCAGCCGCTGCCCCACATTGACGACGTCGGGATCGGCGATCCCGCTGGCGGCGGCGATCAGCCGATACAGTTCCGCGTCGCCATAGAAGCGCAACGCCAACGCCGACAGCGTCTCCCCCGCGACAACCGCATGTGTGCTGACCATTCGTTGACTCCTTCGGTTGCACCTGGCTCAGGCAGGCCCTGCCGATGGCTCTGGCGGCTAGTCACCATGGCGCGAGGCGCCGTGCCGCGTGCTCTCCTGCGCGCGATAGTCGTCGGCGAGCTGGGCGACGTGCTCGGGCAGCGCGCCACCGGCAACGTCAGCCAGCGTGGTCTCCTCCAGCACCGACCGCATACTGGCGCGCAGCGCGCGCCAAACGTCGGTCAGCGCGGTAGTGGGGCCCGAGTAGGGCAGGTCGCCAAGTCCGATATCGCGGACACTAGCCAGCGGTCCGTCGATGCAGCGCAATACGTCGGCGATGCTGATCTCGGTGCCCGGACGCGCCAATTCATAACCACCCTCGCGACCGCGGTGGCTTCGCACCAGGCGGTCGGTGCGCAGGTTGGTCAGGATATCGACGAGAAACTGCGGTGGTATGCCTTGGGCCGCAGCCAGATCGTCGGTCTTGACCACGGTGCCACTGGCGGCCGTGGCGAGCTGGACCATCGCCCGCACCGCGTACTCCGCCTTAGCTGACATCCGCATGCTTCAGGATTGTGCCACCCGCTTGCCAGGGACAGCAGAGCAACCAGGCCGGCCTAAGACGATGACTCCAACAGGTCGATAACCTCCTGCGCCTGCTCGTCTATGCTGCGATCCGGCGTAAGCCGTAGGTCTGGGTTCTTGGGCCGCTGATATGGGCTGTCGATCCCGGTGAAGTGCGTGATCTCACCCGCACGCGCTTTGGCGTACAACCCTTTGGGATCACGCCTCTCACAGTCCTGCAGCGGGGTGTCACAGAACACCTCGAAAAAGTCGATTCCCGCATCAGCGTGCACTTTACGAGCCAGGGCACGGTGCTCAGCAAGGGGGCTGATCGCCGGCACCAGCACCAGGTGGCCACAATCGGCGAGCAGTGTGGCCACATGCGACAGCCGGCGCAGGTTCTCCGCGCGGTCGGCCATGGAAAAGCCCAGGTCGGCGTTGAGGCCATGCCGTAGGTTGTCGCCGTCCAGAACGTAAGCGGAGATGCCCTTTTCGAGTAGCTTCCGCTCAACCAGCATGGCCACCGACGACTTGCCGGAGCCGGACAGTCCGGTAAACCACACCGTCTTGCCCCTGGGCGGCCGATCTTGCGCAGTGACGAGCGATCTGTGCCGCACCGTGTTCGGGCTAGGCGTGCGGGCCGAGACGTCGCGTAACACCATGCCCGCCGCCACCGTTCCGTTGGTGTCGGGGTCAATGAGGATGAACGAGCCGATGCTAGCGTTGCGGGTGTACTCGTCAAGCAGCAACGGCACCTGGGTGCGCAGCGAAACACGGCCCAGTTCGTTGAGTTTCAACGCCGTTGCGGTCTTGTCGCGATGCAGGGTGTTGACATCGAGCCGGTAATCCAGCCCGGCTATCCTCGCGCGGACGGTTCGGGTGGTGTGCTTGACAACGTAGTCGCGGCCGGGCTCTAGCACCGCGTTGTCGGCCATCCAGCACACGGTCGCGTCGAATTCTTGTGTGATCCTGGGCTGGTTGTGGGTGCGAGCGATCATGTCACCACGCGAGATATCGATGTCGTCGGCGAGCCGCACCGAAACCGCCATCGGCGGAAACGCTTCTGCCACCGGGCCGTTCGGGCCGTCGATCGCGGTGATCCGGGTGGTCTTACCGATCGGCAGCACGACAACTTCGTCGCCTGAACGCATTACCCCACTGGCCACGGTGCCCGCGTAGCTGCGGTGGTCTTGATGCTCGAGGGTGTGCGGCCGGATGACGTACTGGACCGGGAATCGCACGTCGACCATGTTGCGGTCACCGGCGATGTAGACGTCTTCGAGATGCGACAGCAGCGACGGTCCCTCGTACCAGGGCGTCTGGTCGGATTTGGTCACCACGTTGTCGCCGTGCAGCGCGGAGATTGGGATGGAGGTGACGTCCTGCACGTCGAGGCGGGCCGCGAAGGCGTGGAATTCGTCTCGAATCGCGTCGAATTTCTCTTGGTCCCAGCCAAGCAAGTCCATCTTGTTGACCGCGAGCACCAGGTGGCGGATGCCCAGCAGCGACGCCATGAAGGCGTGCCGGCGGGATTGCTCCAGCAAGCCGTGCCGGGCATCCACCAGTACGATCACCAGTTGGGCGGTGGACGCACCGGTCACCATGTTGCGGGTGTATTGGATGTGTCCCGGGGTGTCGGCAATGATGAATTTCCGCTTGGGAGTGGCGAAGTAGCGGTAGGCAACGTCGATGGTGATGCCCTGTTCCCGCTCGGCCCGCAGGCCGTCGGTGACCAGAGCCAGGTCGGTGTAGTCGTGGCCCCGGTCCTTGGACGTTTGCTCCACCGACGCCCACTGGTCTTCCATCACAGCCTTGGAGTCGTAGAGTAGCCGCCCAATCAGCGTGGACTTGCCATCGTCGACGGAACCCGCTGTCGCCAGCCGCAATAGCGTCGTCATCAGAAGTATCCCTGCCGCTTGCGGTCTTCCATTCCAGCCTCCGAGATCCGGTCGTCAGCCCTGGTCGCCCCGCGCTCCGTCAAGCGGGCCACCGCAGTTTCGGCGATGACTTCCGCGACCGTCGATGCCGACGACTCGACGCACCCGGTGCAGGTAACATCCCCGACGGTGCGGAATCGCACCGTGGCCTCGAACACCGGCTCGTCGGCTCGCGGTTGCATGTGCCGGTGCACGGCCAGCAACATGCCGTCGCGCTGAAACACCTTGCGCCGGTGGGCGAAATAGATGGACGGCAGCCTGACCTGCTCGGCGCCGATGTAGGACCAGATGTCGAATTCGGTCCAGTTGGACAGCGGGAAGACCCGGATGTGCTCGCCCTTGTGGTGCCGTCCGTTGTAGAGGTTCCACAGTTCCGGCCGCTGAGCCTTCGGGTCCCACTGGCCGAACTCGTCGCGGAAGCTGAACACCCGCTCCTTGGCGCGGGCCTTCTCCTCGTCGCGCCGGGCTCCCCCGAATGCCGCGTCGAATTGGTTCTCCCGGATGGCCCGCAGCAGCGTCACGGTCTGTATCGGATTTCGCGACGGGATGGTCTCGACGACCCGACCGGCATCGATATCGTCCTGCACCGACGCCACCACCAGCCGCACCCCGGCCGCGGCGACCAACTCGTCTCGGGTAGCGATAACTTCGTCGAAGTTGTGACCGGTGTCGACGTGCATGACCGGGAACGGCAGTCGCCCGGGCCGAAACGCCTTCAGCGCCAGGTGCAGCATGACGATGGAGTCCTTGCCCCCCGAGAACAACAGCACTGGCCGCTCGAACTCGGCGGCCACCTCCCGGATGACGTGGATGGCTTCGGCCTCCAGCAAGCGCAGATGGCTCAGTTGGTACTGGCCGGGTGCGGGGCCCACCGTCACATCGCTGGTCATGGCTTCCTGTTCCACGTCCTCATACCTGATAAATCCGGTAGGATTGACCATATTTATGGTTATTGCCATCTATGCAACCAGGCTTCCCTATCGCTGTCAACGCAGCCCCATCTCGGCGGGCTGCCGGTGCGCCAGTGCGCCCTAGGCTGACGGCTCGGGCTGCTAGGGCGTGACCTCGTTGAGTTTGCCGGTGGCGACATCGAAGACGAAGCCGCGCAGCGACGTGTGCTTGGTGACGAACGGGTTGACCTCGATGCGGCGCAGCGACTGACGGACGTCCTCGACGGCGTCGGGGTACGACTCGGGCGACCACGTGGGTCTGATGCCGGTCTCGTCCTGGATGGCGCGCTTGAAGTCGTCGTCGGTGAAAGTCAGCATCCCACAGTCGGTGTGGTGCAGCAGGATGATTTCGCGGGTTCCCAGCAGCCGCTGGCTGATGGCCAGTGAACGGATCACATCGTCGGTGACCACGCATCCGGCGTTGCGGATGACGTGTGCCTCGCCCTCCTTGATGCCCAGCATGCGGTAGACGTCCAGCCGGGCGTCCATGCACGCCACGATTGCGATGTGTTTGCTCGGCGGCATCGGTAGCGGGCCCTTGAAACCGCTCGCGTAGTCCACGTTGTTGGCCAGGTAGTCGTCGGTAACCGTCACGCGGGCCTCCTCGGGTATCGCGGTGTGGACTTTGCTACTCAGATCGACGCCGCGGTGAATTTTAACAACCGGTTACCCAGTTTTCACGCATCAGAATCGGCCCGAGCGGAACCATCCGGATCACGGGTGACCCCATCAACCGGCGCGCTGGCGGCACGCCATCGCCGGGCTCGCTACCCTGTCCCAATGCGACGCGGTGGTTGGGCATGACGCGCTATCTGGCCCGCCGGTTGCTCAACTACCTGGTGCTGCTGGCGCTGGCGTCGTTTTTGACGTACTGCCTGACCTCGCTGGCGTTCTCGCCGCTGGAAAGCCTGATGCAACGCAGTCCGCGCCCACCGCAAGCGGTTATCGATGCCAAGGCACACGATCTCGGCTTGGACAGACCCATACTGGCCCGCTACGCCAACTGGGTATCGCATGCCGTCCGTGGCGACTTCGGAACCACCATCACCGGCCAGCCTGTCGGTACCGAACTGGGGCGCCGGATCGGAGTCAGCCTGCGGCTGCTGGTCGTTGGATCGGTATTCGGCACGGTGGCCGGTGTGGTGATCGGGGCGTGGGGTGCCATCCGGCAGTACCGGCTCAGCGACCGCGTCATGACCACGCTGGCGCTGCTGGTGTTGAGCACACCGACGTTTGTGGTGGCCAACCTGTTGATCCTGGGCGCCCTGCGGGTCAACTGGGCAGTGGGCATCCAGCTTTTCGACTACACCGGGGAGACGTCACCCGGCGTTGCCGGCGGGGTGTGGGATCGGCTAGGCGACCGGTTGCAGCATTTGATCCTGCCATCGCTGACGTTGGCGCTGGCGGCCGCCGCCGGGTTCAGCCGCTACCAGCGCAACGCGATGCTGGATGTCCTCGGCCAGGATTTCATTCGCACCGCCCGCGCCAAGGGGCTGACCCGACGACGGGCCCTACTCAAGCATGGCCTGCGAACGGCGCTAATACCGATGGCCACGCTGTTCGCCTACGGGGTGGCCGGGTTGGTCACCGGAGCGGTTTTCGTCGAGAAGATCTTCGGCTGGCACGGCATGGGTGAATGGATGGTCCGCGGTATCTCGACTCAGGACACCAACATCGTCGCGGCAATTACCGTGTTCTCCGGCGCGGTCGTGTTGCTGGCCGGTTTGCTCTCGGACGTGATCTACGCGGCTTTGGACCCGAGGGTACGGGTGTCATGACGGAATTCGCCTCGCGGCGCACCCTAGTGGTGCGCAGGTTCCTACGCAATCGGGCCGCGGTGGCGTCGCTGGCGGCGCTGCTCCTGCTGTTCGTCAGCGCTTATGCGCTGCCCCCACTATTGCCCTACTCCTACGACGACCTTGATTTCAACGCATTGCTGCAGCCGCCGGGCACCAAGCACTGGCTGGGCACTAACGCGCTGGGCCAAGATCTGCTGGCGCAGACGCTGCGTGGCATGCAGAAGTCGATGCTGATTGGTGTTTGCGTTGCGGTGATCTCGACTGGTATCGCTGCCACGGTTGGAGCGATCTCGGGATATTTCGGCGGCTGGCGGGACCGGACACTGATGTGGGTGGTCGATCTGCTGCTAGTAGTGCCCAGCTTCATCCTGATCGCCATCGTTACCCCGCGAACCAAGAACTCGGCAAACATCATGTTTCTTGTCTTGTTGTTGGCCGGCTTCGGCTGGATGATCAGCTCTCGCATGGTGCGCGGGATGACGATGAGCTTGCGAGAACGCGAATTCATCAGGGCCGCACGATATATGGGTGTCTCCAGCCGCCGGATCATCGTCGGCCATGTGGTGCCCAACGTCGCATCCATCTTGATCATCGACGCCGCCCTCAATGTTGCCGCCGCCATCCTGGCCGAAACCGGGTTGAGCTTCCTTGGTTTCGGTATTCAACCGCCGGATGTGTCGCTGGGCACCCTGATCGCCGACGGCACCGCATCCGCGACCGCGTTCCCGTGGGTGTTCTTGTTTCCCGCCAGTATCCTGGTGTTGATTCTGGTGTGCGCCAACCTGACCGGCGATGGCCTGCGCGACGCGCTGGACCCAGCCAGCAGATCCCTGCGCCGTGGTGTGCGATGAGCCCCCTGCTCGAGGTGACCGATTTGGCCGTCACCTTCAGGACCGATGGCGATCCGGTGACCGCGGTGCGCGGGATCAGCTACCGCGTCGAGCCCGGCGAGGTGGTCGCGATGGTGGGCGAATCGGGTTCAGGTAAGTCCGCAGCGGCGATGGCGGTGGTGGGCCTGCTGCCCGAGTACGCGCAGGTGCGTGGTTCGGTTCGGCTACAGGGTACCGAACTGTTGGGGCTTGCCGACAACGCGATGTCCCGGTTTCGAGGCAAGGCGATCGGCACGGTGTTCCAGGATCCGATGTCTGCGCTCACCCCTGTCTACACCGTCGGCGACCAAATCGCCGAGGCCATCGAGGTGCACCAGCCCCGTGTTGGCAAGAAGGCCGCTCGTCGGCGTGCGGTGGAACTGCTTGACCTGGTCGGTATTTCGCAGCCGCAGCGGCGTTCCCGTGCGTTTCCGCATGAGCTTTCAGGTGGCGAACGCCAACGCGTGGTGATCGCCATCGCGATCGCCAACGATCCCGACCTGTTGATCTGCGACGAACCGACCACGGCGCTCGACGTCACGGTGCAGGCGCAGATCCTCGACGTCCTCAAGGCGGCGCGCGACGTCACCGGCGCCGGGGTGCTGATCATCACCCACGACCTCGGCGTCGTGGCCGAGTTCGCCGACCGGGCGCTGGTGATGTACGCCGGACGGGTCGTCGAGTCGGCCGGGGTGAATGATCTGTACCGCGATCGCCGGATGCCCTACACCGTGGGGCTTTTAGGCTCGGTCCCCCGGCTGGATGCCGCGCAGGGCACCCGGCTGGTGCCGATACCGGGTGCGCCCCCGTCGCTGGCGGGCTTGGCACCGGGTTGCCCGTTCGCGCCGCGCTGCCCGCTAGTCATCGACGAATGCCTTACCGCGGAACCCGAATTGCTTGACGTCGCTACCGATCACCGGGCGGCCTGCATCCGCACCGAGCTGGTCACCGGGCGCAGCGCCGCCGACATCTACCGGGTCAAAACCGAGGCCCGCCCGGCTGCACTCGGCGACGCCTCGGTGGTCGTGCGGGTACGTCATCTAGTCAAAACCTACCGGCTGGCCAAGGGCGTGGTGCTGCGCCGGGCGATCGGCGAGGTCCGCGCGGTCGACGGCATCAGTCTCGAACTCCGGCAGGGCCGCACGTTGGGTATCGTCGGCGAATCCGGTTCGGGCAAGTCGACCACCCTGCACGAGATCCTGGAGCTGGCTGCGCCGCAATCGGGATCGATCGAAGTCCTCGGCACTGACGTCGCCACGCTGGGGACAGCGGAACGCCGATCGCTGCGCCGCGACATCCAGGTGGTCTTCCAAGACCCGGTGGCGTCCTTAGACCCGCGGCTGCCGGTCTTCGATCTGATTGCCGAACCATTGCAGGCCAATGGGTTCGGCAAGAACGAGACTCACGCGCGGGTCGCCGAGCTGCTCGATATCGTCGGACTGCGCCACGGCGACGCCAGTCGTTATCCCGCCGAGTTCTCCGGCGGTCAGAAGCAGCGCATCGGCATCGCGCGGGCACTGGCGCTCCAACCCAAGATCCTGGCACTCGACGAACCGGTGTCGGCACTCGATGTCTCCATTCAGGCCGGGATCATCAACCTGCTGCTCGACCTCCAAGAGCAGTTCGGGTTGTCATATTTATTTGTTTCCCACGATCTTTCGGTGGTCAAACACCTCGCCCACCAGGTGGCGGTCATGCTTGCCGGTACCGTTGTTGAGCAGGGCGACAGTGAGGAGGTCTTCGGCAATCCGAAACACGAGTACACCAGGCGACTGCTGGGCGCGGTACCGCAACCGGATCCGGCCCGTCGTGGCTGACCGTGGCCAGCGACGAGGCTGCGCCCCGGGCATCGCGTCTGCGCTCAGGGCGTCGTTTCAGGGGAAATCCAGACCCTGGACGCAGACTCGATATTGGGCTTTCGCGTTATTAACACCGCTCGTCGTGGCTATGGTGCTCACCGGATGCTCGGCCTCCGGTACCCAACTCGAACTCGCGCCCACTGCGGACCGCAGGGCCGCGGTTGGCACCACCAGCGACATCAATCAGCAGGATCCCGCCACGTTGCAAGACGGCGGCAATCTTCGCCTGTCGCTCACCGACTTTCCGCCCAACTTCAACATCTTGCACATCGACGGCAACAACGCCGAGGTCGCGGCGATGATGAAAGCCACCTTGCCGCGCGCGTTCATCATCGGACCGGACGGCTCGACGACGGTCGACACCAACTACTTCACCAGCATCGAGCTGACCAGGACCGCCCCGCAGGTGGTCACCTACACCATCAATCCCGAGGCGGTGTGGTCCGACGGGACCCCGATCACCTGGCGGGACATCGCCAGCCAGATTCATGCGATCAGCGGCGCCGACAAGGCATTCGAGATCGCTTCTAGCAGCGGCGCCGAGCGTGTGGCGTCGGTAACCAGAGGGGTCGACGACCGGCAGGCCGTGGTGACGTTCGCCAAGCCGTACGCGGAGTGGCGCGGTATGTTCGCGGGCAACGGCATGCTGCTGCCGGCCAGTATGACCGCCACACCCGAGGCATTCAATAAGGGTCAACTCGATGGGCCCGGTCCGTCGGCGGGTCCGTTCGTCGTGTCTGCCCTGGACCGCACCGCGCAGCGAATCGTGTTGACCCGTAACCCGAGATGGTGGGGGGCACGGCCACGCCTGGACAGCATCACATACCTGGTGCTCGATGATGCCGCCCGGCTGCCGGCGCTGCAGAACAACACAATCGACGCCACCGGCGTCGGCACACTGGACCAGCTGACCATCGCGGCGCGCACCAAGGGCATCTCGATCCGGCGCGCCCCCGGGCCCAGCTGGTATCACTTCACCCTCAACGGTGCGCCTGGGTCGATCCTCGCCGACAAGGCGCTGCGCCTGGCGATCGCCAAGGGCATCGACCGATACACCATCGCCAGGGTCGCCCAATACGGCCTCACCAGCGACCCGGTGCCACTGAACAACCACGTCTTCGTCGCCGGCCAAGACGGCTACCAGGACAACAGCGGCGTTGTCGCCTACAACCCGGAACAAGCGAAACGGGAGCTGGACGCCCTGGGCTGGAGGCGAAGCGGCGCGTTCCGGGAGAAGGACGGTCGCCAGCTCGTCATCCGCGATCTGTTCTACGACGCACAAAGCACCCGGCAGTTCGCCCAGATCGCCCAACACACCCTGGCGCAGATCGGCGTCAAACTCGAACTTCAGGCCAAGTCCGGCAGCGGTTTCTTCAGCGACTACGTCAACGTGGGGGCTTTCGACATCGCACAGTTCGGCTGGGTGGGCGACGCGTTTCCGCTGTCATCGCTCACCCAGATCTACGCTTCGGACGGGGAAAGCAACTTCGGCAAGATCGGTAGCCCGCAAATCGACGCCGCGATCGAGCGAACGCTGGCAGAACTCGATCCCGGCAAGGCGAGGGCCTTGGCCAACCAGGTCGACGAGCTGATCTGGGCCGAAGGATTCAGCCTGCCGCTTACCCAGTCGCCCGGCACCGTTGCGGTCCGCAGCACGCTGGCCAACTTCGGCGCGACGGGTCTGGCAGACCTGGACTACACCGCCATCGGGTTCATGCGACGCTGAGCCGGCGGCGACCAGCTCAGCTGCGGATTAAGTCGGCGGCCTTCTCCCCGATCAGCACCGACGGCGCATGCGTATGCCCACGAACCGTGCTGGGCATCACCGACGCGTCGGCGACGCGGAGTCCGTCGACACCGCGGACCCGCAGCTGCGGATCCACCACGCTGGCCTCGTCGCTGCCCATGCGGCAGGTGCCCATCGGGTGGTACAGGGTGTGCGAACAAGTGGCCAGCGCCAACTCGAGAGTGGCCTCGTCCAGCTCGGTGCTGTTGCGCGGTCGCGCGATGGACCCAAGGAGATCTCTGAGCGGGCGGGCCTGCGCGATCCGCGCGCATATCCGCAGGCCCGCCATCATGGCGGCCCGGTCTACGCCACCGAGATCGGACAGGTAACGCGGTTCGATGACAGGCTTGGCATGCGGATCGGCGGACCGCAGCGTGATCTGGCCACGGCTTTGCGGCGCGACCAGAATCGGGCCGAATACCACACCGTGACCAGCCGGTGGAACCAGCGCTTCGTCGTAAAACGGCGCCGGGGCAAAAATCAACTCCAAATCGGGCAGCTTCAGTTCGGGTCGGCTGCGGACAAATCCGTACGCCTCGCCGACGTTGGAGGTGAGCATGCCGCGGCGTCGCAGTAAGTAGCTGATCAACTGGCCGGGCTTCTCGGCGGCAAACAAGCTGTCCTTTTCGACGTCGAAACCCAGCACCGTGACGAGATGATCGAGCAGGTTGCACCCGACCTCGGGCGCGTGGTAAACGGTGTCGATGTCGTGTTCGGCGAGGTGGTCGCGGTCGCCGATGCCGGAGAGCATCAGCAGCTGAGGGCTGTTGACGGCACCAGCGCAGAGCACCACCTCGCGGCGGGCGTAGACGATGCGGGTTTGACCGTCGCTTTGGTATTCCACGCCGACGGCCCGGTCGCCGTCGATGACCACCCGGGTAGCAGTGGCGCCGGTAAGCACACGGAGGTTTTTACGGCGCATCGCGGGCTTCAGATAGGCGTCGGCAGTACTGAATCGAGCACCGCGGCGCTGGGTGACGACGGTCTCGCAAAAGCCTTCCGGTCGAGGGGAATTCGGCCGCGCAGCGGCAAATCCGCACTCACGTGCGGCTGCCAGCCACGCTGCGGTCACCGATCTTGGGCTGCGTTGCCGGGAAATATGCAACGGACCGGTTACTCCGCTGTCGTCACCGCTGACAAAGTGCCAGGCAGCGGTGACGTTCTCGATGCGGCGAAAGTAGCCGAGCACGTCGGCGTACGACCACCGCGGACCGGCTCGCGCGGCCCACTCATCGTAGTCTGATGCGAATCCACGCACCCACATCATTGCGTTCATGGACGACGAGCCACCGAGCACCTTGCCACGAGGCCAATAGATTTCGCGGCCGTCGAGCTCCGGCTGCGGTTCGGTTAGGTAATCCCAGTCGATCTCGCTGCGGAACAGCTTGGAAAACGCCGCTGGGACGCCGATGAATCTGTTCTTGTCACGCGGCCCCGCCTCCAGGGCCACCACCGTCGTGGCCGGATCGGTGCTAAGCCGGCTGGCCACAACCGCCCCGGCTGAGCCGGTACCGACCACGACGTAGTCGCTCTGAGTGTCCATCGCATGTCCCCGTTTCGGGCTCACTGTATGGCGTCCAGATCGATGCGGTGCGCTCCTTTGACACCGCCGTATCGGGTGGGACTGCACGTCAGCACGATCACCTGTCCGTCGGCGCCGATGGTGTCAAAGACCTCCCCCATCTTGGCTAGTCGCTCCGGATCGGTGAACCCCAGCGCGTCGTCGATCAGCACCGGAACGGCGTCCTCCTTGGCGACCAGCGCCGCGCCGGCCAATCGCGCCAGGATGCCAAGCTGTTCTTTGGCCCCGCCCGACAAGCACTCGTAGGGCACGGTTCTGTCGTCCAGGGTGCGGCTGCGGATGCGCAAATCGGTATCGACCTCGACCTCGAAAGAGGGCCCGAACACTGGGCGGCCGAGCCGATGTAGCTCCGCCCGGTATGGCTCGACGTAGCGCAGCCGGGTGGTGTCGCGGTGGCGTGCCATCACCGAGCGGAGCAGCCTGGCGGCCCGGGCCCGGCGCCCGACCCGCGCGTGGTGGCTGGCGGCGTGCTCACGCTCGGTTTCGGCGGCATCAAGCTTGCCCTTGCGGCCCTGGGTGCCGAACACCGAGAGTTCGACGCCGACCTCGTGCAACGCGCGAATGGCCTCGTCGTGACGTTCGCGCAGCAACTCGACGGCGTCGGCGGCCTCGGCCAGCTCGGCGGCTACCGCGTCCGGCGCCGTAGCTGCGAGCTCGTCGGCCAGGTCGATCACTCGCTGCTCGGCCGTCTGCAGTACCCGCAGGTCGGCCTCGGCCTTGGCGGCGAGCTCATCGTCGCCCACGGACGCCCGCTCACAGGCCAACCGAGTCATGGCCGCACCGAGCTCGGCGCTTTCGGCGGCCGCTGCGTTCTGTAGAACCGTTGCCCGCGTGGATGTCTCCGCGAGCCGGCGAGCGGCGCCAGCAGCGATCTGACGGCGGGTCTCGCAGTCCTTCTCCGCGGCGATTCGAGCCGCCTCGACCGCATCCAATTCAGCGCGGGCCGTAGCGGTATCCGTCGAAACCAGATCGAGCTCGGCCGGTTGACCGGCACACAACTGTTCCAGGCGGGAACGCAGTTGGTCGACCTGTTCATCGCCACACAGGCCGGCCAGAGTGGCGGTCAGCTGATCGCGGCGGCTCAGCAGTTCGCGTCGGCACAGATCGGCGGAGCGTGCGGCGGCTAGGTCAGCGACCTCTCCAGCCGCCAGCGCATCAGCCAATTCCTGTTGTGCTGCAGCATATTTGGCTTGAAAGTCGAGTGCGGTCGCGCCCGGGACGATCCGTGCGGTCAGGACGCCGGGAACCTTGACCTCGGTGGGGCCGGTGGCAGTGACCGACCAGCTTTGGCCCGCGGACAGCGACACCCGTTGATCGCCGACGCCGAGCTCGATGTCGACGGCGGCGGTGAACTCCACCGCCGCGGAGATCGACGCCAGCTGTGCACCGCCGCGATCGACGGCTGCCGCAGCACGTTCGATCCGACTCAGTAGCTCCTCGGTCAGCGTGACCGCGGACAGCTCCGCGCAGACCCGGTCGCGATCACCCTCGATGTCGTCGATCCTGGCCAGCCGGGCGGCCAACCGGTCGGCCTCCTCGCAGTCGGCGAGCTGGTCGAGGGTGCGCCGGGCCGACTCGGCGCGAAGGCGGACGGCCGTCAATACCTGGGTTGCCTCCGTGAGCGCGGCATCGCAGGCCTCGGCCTCCGCGCGCGCCGTCGCCTGCTCGTCTGCGGCCTGCCGCGCTTTTGCCTCCGCAGCAACGACGGCCGCAGTGCGCGTGTCGATTTCGGTGAGCAGGCCCAGCCGTCCGGCGTGTGCGGCGGTGGAAGCGCCGCTGGTCGCGGCCGCGGCAGTAGCGATCAGCTTGGCTTCGCGGGCGTCGTCGGTGATTGCGGCGATCTTCTCGGCGGCGACTCGCGCAGCTTCGAGCCGCAGCTGGTGAGCAAGTAGTTGCTGCGACAGCTCAGCCACCTGCTCGGTGAGCTCGGTGTGGCGACGAACCCCGTCGTCGACCTCGGCTACCGCCGCCGCGCAGTCGGCCACCGCGGCCTCGGCGGCCGCCAGCCTAGAGACCGCCGCGGACCATTCTCCGGTGGGGCGCCCGGTCGGGGTGAAGTAGCGCGCATACTCGGCCTCGATCCGCTCGATGAGCAGCGACTCGGTGCCCGACAGCGCGGCGTCATCACCGGCGGCGAGATCGAGCGCACGCGAGAGCGCGTCGCAGCCAGACAGATCCACCGCGGCCGTCGAGGCGGCCTGCAGCACCCGCTGGGCATGCCACAGTTCGGTGTCGACCGTTTCGGCCAACATCGTCCGGACCCGCTCGTGCGCTTCGTCGCCGGTCAGCTGCTCGCGGCGCGGTGCCAGCACGGTCAACTCCGTCTCGCACCGCTTGTGGAAACGCTTGCGGTAGACGAAACGATAAGGGCCGCTGCTGATTTCGGCAATGACCTCGGAGCCGACATCAGCGTTGGTCGGCTTGACCTGCTTGACTTCCTTCTTCGTCGAGCGGTCCTTGTACTCGAGCAGCAGGTCCAGCGCCTCGACCATGGAGGACTTGCCGATCTCGTTGGCGCCGCACACCACCACCACTCCATGATCGGGGAATTCGACGTCACGGTGTGCGATGCCGCGGTAATTGGTCAGGGCCAGCCGGTGCAGCTTCACGCCGCTCCCCGGTCAGCGAGCCGCAGCAACAGTGCCAGCGCCGCCTGGGCATCGACGGCGGACTCGTCGTCACCCCCGCGCGCGGTCGCGACTAGCTCGTCGACGGCCGCGGCGGCGAACCCCCCGATGCCGAGGTCGGTGAACTCGGCGTCGACGGGTATCACCGCTAGGTCGGTGTGACGTTCCCACAGACCCAGCCAGGCGAACAACCGCGCGTACTTGTCCAGACAGGTATCCAATGCGGCGCGGTCAGTGACCGTCAGCGAACCGGTCAGGGCCAGCCGCACCACGGTGCGGTCCTTGTCCGTCATCAGATCCAGGTTCAGGTCCAGGTCGGCGATGTCCCGGCTGGTGTCGACCTGGTGGTGCAACGTAACGAACCGCCAGCGGCCGATGCGACGGGCGTCGACGGTGACGGGATGTCGCGGGTCGCTTTCGTCGATGTCGACCACTAGGACGTGACCGGGGTCCGGTTCGACGTCGTCGAAGTTGGTGACTTCCGGTGCACCGGAGTACCAGACCCGCCCGCTGCTGCCGACCTGGGTAAGCGAATGTTTGTCACCTAGGGCCACATAATGAATCGCCTGTCGAGTCAGCGCGTCGTCGAGTGCGGCGAGCCTGATCAGCGACGGTTTGTCGTGGTCGGGGTCCAGCGCGTCGACACCCCCATGGGCGACGAGCAGCCGAATAGCGGCGTCTGTGGGCAGGCCGGCCAGCACCTCGGCAACCGGGTCGGTGGTGGGCGCCTTGGACCGCCACGGCGCCGCGACGATCTGGACTCCCGGCCGGACCTCGTGGACGCCAGCTCGGTCGAGCACCACAACGTTGTCCGGCCGTTCGGCTCGAAACAGCGTGCTGGTGTACACCGACGAAGCGTCCAGCGGGTCATGGTTACCCGGCAGCAGATAGACCGGAAGGCCGATCACGCGCATGGCTTCCAAGGATTGACCGACTATCTGTGGCGCGAGCTGATTGTGTTCGAAGACGTCACCGGCGACTACGACGAATTCGGCGCCCACATCGGCGGCCAGCGCTTTTAGTCCAGCGACTGCGTCACGGCGGGCAGCAGAATATCGCGGCTGGGCGTCACCGGCGAGAAAGTGACGCGTCATGCCGAGCTGCCAGTCGGCAGTGTGCAGGAATCGCATCCCATCCCTCCTGAGTGCGTGGCTGTCAACGCAAAGCGAGTGTAGGTCTGCACACCGACAAGGCGCGGGACCTCGCCCGGCAGGTCCCGGGCGCGGACTCACCGGCGGGGCAGCATGCCGCCCGTGCTTGCCCGGGCGATGCCAGCCCTATCCTTTGGGCACAGAATGCTCGCCCTACCTATCAGCGCCCTATGGCTGACGCCTCGGCTCGAGCTAGGCGATCGCAACGAAGTCTGTCCCATGCCAGCGGAGCGCGGCGGGGACCAGGACGACGACCAACCGTAGCGATCCCGGGCACGTCACTGAACTAACGTCAGCCCAGTGAATGAGCAATACCGCAACCTGGTGCTGATGCGACACGCGAAGTCTGCGTACCCGGACGGGATCGCCGACCATGACCGGCCGCTAGCGCCGCGGGGTATCCGGGAGGCCGGGCTGGCCGGTGGCTGGCTGCGCGCCAACCTGCCGGCCGTCGATGCCGTGCTGTGCTCCACGGCTACGCGCGCCCGGCAGACCTTGGCGCACACCGGCATCGACGCACCCGCTCGCTACGCCGAGCGGCTCTACGGCGCGGCACCCGGAACAGTGATCGAGGAGATCAACCGGGTTGGCGACAACGTCACCACACTGCTTGTGGTCGGGCACGAGCCAACGACGTCGGCCCTTGCCATCGTCCTGGCCAGCATCAGCGGCACCGACGCCGCTGTCGCGGAACGCATCTCGGAGAAGTTCCCGACGTCGGGGATCGCCGTGCTACGCGTCGCCGGACACTGGGCAGACGTCGAACCGGGGTGTGCCGCGCTGGTCGGCTTTCACGTGCCACGGTAGAGGTGCTCTTGCTCCGCAAACCGTCAGCCGCGTACTTCCTTTTGAAGGCAGCCGAACCCGCGAGCGCGCGTGTCTGTACCCCGACACGCCGTTAGTGCCGTACAACTGCGCGCGCTCACGCCCACGCTCCCGCCTCGCCCAGCGCTAGGCGTTGGTTGCCAGCGTCAGCTCCATCAGCTTGATCGCCTGCCCGCAGGCGTCGATACCAGGAGCCTGGGGATTGACCCACCAGCCGACCACTCCCGCCGCGTCGCTGGCGACGCCGCAGGCGCCGTTGGGATCGCCCGTCCGCATCACAATCGAGTCCACGCCCTGGATCGCGCGGGTCTCGACCTGGTACTTCAGGCCCTCGGCGACCTTGCGCTCATTGCTCAGACTGCCCTGCTCGAACCAGAACCGGGTGATATCGATCAGACCGGCCGGGTTGGCCGCCTGCCACCGGCAGATCGCGCCGACGAACGTGCTCTGGATGTCGAGCGGATCGGCACCGACGGTCTTGGCCAGGATGTCGGTGGTCAGGACCTCACATTCCTTGAGCAGGTTGGGGTAGCGCTCCTGGGAGTTATTGTTGCGCGGGACACCGGCCCCACCCGCCTTGACGGCGGTACCCGAAATCGACTTCGTGCAGCCGGTCAAGACAAGCAGTGCGGTGATCAAGGCGGCCGCACCGACCAGGACACGTCTCATTTCGAATTCGCAATCGATTGGCGGGTCAGTTCTTTGGCGATGTCGCACGGCAGCGGGAACGGCTTCTGGCTGAAACTCACCGACCATTCGATGAAGTCGTCGGAGAACTGGATTCCGACTTCACACAGTGAGTCACCCAAACTGGGCTCGTTACCGATGGCGATGAAACCGCTGTGGCCGTCGATGTTGATGTCCTCGACACTCGCGCGCGACAACTCCTCGGTCTTGCGTTCCCGCCCGATCGGGCTGCCGCGGTACCAGGAGAAGGAGAAGTGCGGGCCCAAGATACCGCCGCCCGCCAGCCATTGGCAGCCCACCGAATTCTTGGCGGTGTTGACCAGCCCGGTCACCCTTGTCAGCTCGGTCACCGTCTGATCGCTGACGCCGCCACATTGCGGGAAGAAGGGTCCGTGCCGGCCCTCAGCGTTTGCCGGTGTCGACGGGATCGTCGCTCCCGGTTTGTTGTCGCCGGAATCGGAGCACCCCGCGACCGCCGGGAACAAAGCCACCAACGCCGACACCGCCAGAGTCAACCTCCGCACCTTACGCCGCACCGCTACCTCTCCCACTGCCGATCACAGCATGCACTGTAGCCGCAGGCCCGCGGGTCAACCACGACACGCCAGTTAACCAGGCATTTCGGCCTAAGACTCATGCCTGGCGCGGGTAGGCAGCATGCGCAGTGTGCGACAGTTACCCAATGCTCCTGGCCCTGCTGCGCCAGCACATCCGACCGTACCGCCGGCTGGTCGCGATGCTGATGATGCTGCAGCTGGTCAGCACCCTGGCTTCGCTATACCTCCCGACGGTCAACGCCGCAATCGTCGACGACGGCGTCGCCAAGGGCGACACCGCCACCATCGTACGGCTGGGTGCGGTGATGCTTGGGGTGACCGGATTGCAGGTGCTGTGCGCGATCGGGGCGGTCTATCTGGGCTCCCGGACCGGGGCGGGTTTCGGCCGTGACCTGCGCTCGGCAATGTTCGAACACATCATCACCTTCTCGGAACGCGAGACCGCCCGATTCGGCGCTCCGACGTTGTTGACCCGCAGCACCAACGACGTCCGGCAGATCCTGTTCCTGGTCCAGATGACCGCCACCGTGCTGGTCACCGCACCGATCATGTGCGTCGGCGGAATCATCATGGCCATCCACCAGGAGGCCGCGCTGACATGGCTGCTGCTGGTCAGCGTTCCGATTCTGGCCGTAGCAAACTACTGGATCATCTCCCACATGCTGCCGCTCTTCCGCCGCATGCAGAGCCTGATCGACGGCATCAACCGGGTGATGCGCGATCAGCTGTCCGGGGTGCGAGTGGTCCGCGCCTTCACCCGCGAAGGCTATGAACGCGACAAGTTCGCGCAGGCCAATACGGCGCTGTCGAATGCCGCACTGAGCGCCGGCAACTGGCAAGCACTGATGCTGCCGGTGACCACGCTGACCATCAACGCATCCAGCGTCGCACTGATCTGGTTCGGTGGGCTACGCATCGACAGCGGCCAGATGCAGGTCGGCTCCCTGATCGCCTTCCTGTCCTACTTCGCCCAGATCCTGATGGCGGTGTTGATGGCGACCATGACGCTGGCCGTGCTGCCACGAGCGTCGGTCTGCGCCGAACGCATCACCGAGGTGCTTTCCACGCCCGCCGCACTCGGTAACCCCGACAATCCCAAGTTCCCGACGGACGGGGTCACGGGCGTAGTGCGCTTGGCTGGCGCAACCTTTACCTATCCTGGCGCCGACTGCCCGGTGCTGCAGGACATTTCGTTGACTGCGCGGCCCGGTACCACCACCGCGATCGTCGGCAGTACCGGTTCGGGCAAGTCGACACTGGTGTCGTTGATCTGCCGGCTCTACGACGTCACCGCTGGCGCGGTCTTGGTTGACGGTATCGACGTCCGCGAGTACCACACCGAGCGGCTCTGGTCAGCGATCGGGCTGGTGCCCCAGCGCAGCTACCTCTTCTCCGGAACCGTCGCGGACAACCTGCGCTACGGCGGGGGCCCAGACCAGGTAGTCACCGAGCAGGAGATGTGGGAGGCGCTGCGGGTCGCCGCGGCCGACGGCTTTGTACAAACAGACAAGCTGCAGACGCGTGTCGCCCAAGGTGGTGTCAACTTCTCCGGCGGGCAGCGCCAACGGCTGGCGATAGCCCGAGCGGTCATCCGACGTCCGGCCATCTATGTGTTCGACGACGCGTTCTCCGCACTTGACGTGCACACCGACGCCAAAGTCCACGCATCGCTGCGACAGGTATCTGGTGATGCAACCATCATTGTTGTTACACAACGGATTTCGAATGCCGCTCAGGCCGACCAGGTCATCGTTGTCGATAACGGTAAGATCGTCGGCACGGGCACCCACGAAACGCTGCTGGCCGATTGCCCCACCTATGCCGAATTCGCCGCCTCACAATCGCTGAGCGCCACGGTCGGGGGTGTAGGGTGACCGCGCCACCGGGCGCACGCCCCCGTGCCGCAAGCCCGCCCCCGAACATGCGGTCCCGCGACTTCTGGGGATCGGCAGCCCGACTGGTGAAACGGCTGGCGCCACAACGCCGGCTGAGCATCGCGGTGATCACACTGGGAATCGCCGGCACGACGATCGGCGTCATCGTTCCACGGATCCTCGGCCATGCCACCGATTTGCTGTTCAACGGCGTGATCGGGCGAGGGCTACCGGGGGGAATCACCAAGGCACAGGCCGTCGCTTCGGCTCGGGCCCGTGGTGACAACACCTTCGCCGACCTGCTGTCCGGGATGAACGTGGTGCCGGGCCAAGGTGTGGACTTCGCCGCGGTGGAGCGAACACTGGCGCTGGCGTTGGCGCTGTATCTGGCTGCAGCGCTGATGATTTGGGCACAAGCCCGGCTGCTCAACCTCACCGTGCAGAAAACGATGGTCAGGTTGCGGACCGATGTCGAAGACAAGGTGCACCGGCTGCCGCTGTCCTACTTCGACGGACAACAGCGCGGTGAGCTGCTGAGCCGGGTCACCAATGACATCGACAACCTCCAGTCGTCGCTGTCAATGACGATCAGCCAGCTGGTGACGTCGATTCTGACCATGGTGGCGGTGCTGGCCATGATGGTGTCGATCTCGGGCCTGCTGGCGCTGATCACACTGCTGACGGTGCCGCTGTCGCTGCTGGTGACACGCGCGATCACCCGGCGGTCACAGCCCCTATTCGTAGCTCACTGGACCAGCACCGGGCGCCTCAACGCCCATCTCGAAGAGACCTACAGCGGGTTCACGGTAGTCAAGACGTTCGGCCACCAAGCGGCCGCACGAGAACGGTTCCACGAGTTGAATGACGACGTCTACCAGGCCGGTTTCGGCGCCCAGTTCCTCTCTGGTCTCGTGCAGCCGGCGACGGCGTTCATCGGCAACCTCGGCTACGTCGCGGTCGCGGTGGCCGGTGGCCTGCAGGTAGCCACCGGGCAGATCACGCTCGGCAGCATCCAGGCGTTCATCCAGTACATCCGCCAGTTCAACATGCCGCTGAGCCAGCTGGCCGGGATGTACAACGCCCTGCAGTCCGGGGTGGCCAGCGCGGAGCGGGTGTTCGACGTGCTCGACGAGCCCGAGGAGTCGCCGGAGCCTGAGCCGGAGCTGCCGAACCTAACCGGACGGGTCGAGTTTGAGCACGTGAACTTTGCTTACCTCCCGGGCACGCCGGTGATCCGCGACCTGTCGCTGGTGGCCGAACCGGGTAGCACGGTGGCGATCGTCGGACCGACGGGAGCCGGCAAGACCACGCTGGTGAACCTGCTAATGCGGTTCTACGAGATCGGTTCCGGACGAATCCTGATCGACGGGGTGGATATCGCCTCGGTAAGCCGGCAGTCGCTGCGATCGCGAATCGGCATGGTGTTGCAAGACACCTGGCTCTACGACGGGACCATCGCGGAGAACATCGCCTACGGACGGCCGGAGGCCACCACAGACGAGATAGTAGAAGCCGCCAGGGCGGCCCATGTCGACCGGTTTGTGAACACACTGCCTGCTGGCTACCAGACACGGGTCAGCGGCGACGGCGGCAGCATCAGCGTCGGCGAGAAGCAACTCATTACCATCGCCCGCGCCTTTCTTGCCCGCCCGCAGCTGTTGATCCTGGACGAGGCGACCAGCTCGGTCGATACCCGCACCGAGCTGCTCATCCAGCGAGCGATGCGCGAGCTTCGCCGGGATCGTACGAGTTTCATTATCGCCCACCGACTTTCGACGATTCGCGATGCCGACCACATCCTGGTGGTCCAGACCGGCCAGATCGTCGAACGCGGCAACCACGCCGAGCTGTTGGCCCGGCGCGGGGTCTATTACCAGATGACGCGGGCCTAGCCCGACGCGGGCCCACGAGGTTACCAAGAAGTTGTTGAGAATCCGCCAAGGCGCCCCCCGCAAGCTGAGGTCATCCAGGGAAATCCCGACCGCGAAGGATCTTGACCATGTTATCGCCGTTATCGCCTCGCATTATCGCAGCGTTCACCACTGCAGTCGGCGCCGCCGCCATCGGACTTGCCGTCGCCACCGCCGGCACCGCCGGCGCCAACACCAAAGACGAAGCCTTCATTGCTCAGATGGAGTCCATTGGCGTCACCTTCTCCTCACCGCAGGTGGCCACCCAGCAAGCCCAGCTGGTCTGCAAGAAGCTGGCCAGCGGCGAAACCGGCACCGAGATCGCCGAGGAGGTCCTCAGCCAAACCAACCTGACCACTAAGCAGGCAGCCTACTTCGTCGTCGACGCAACCAAGGCCTACTGCCCGCAATACGCCAGCCAGCTCACCTAGCCGCTGCCCACCCGATGCGGGGATCCCGTCAACCGGGATCCCCGCATTCGCTTTGCCGCCGGACAACGAAAGCGTTTGAAACGCCATTCAATTCGGCCGATTCGACTCGCGGTGCCGTGCGGCGCTCACTCGGACTCGGTGTCGGCTGTTGACTCTGCCGCAACGGGATTGCTATGCAGTACGAAGCTGTGGGCCAACATGAGGAGATTTCGATGAAGCATCCACCTTGTTCCGTTGTTGCCGCCGCCACCGCCATACTCGCCGTCGTCCTGGCGATCGGCGGCTGCTCAACCGAAGGGGACGCCGGCAAAGCGTCTGACACCGCGGCCACGGCATCCAACGGCGATGCGGCCATGCTACTCAAGCAGGCCACCGATGCGATGCGCAAGGTCACCGGAATGCACGTCAGACTTGCGGTGACAGGCGACGTGCCAAACCTGCGGGTGACCAAGCTCGAAGGCGATATCTCCAACACACCGCAGACGGTTGCCACCGGTAGCGCGACATTGCTCGTCGGCAACAAGAGCGAAGACGCGAAGTTCGTCTATGTTGACGGTCACCTGTACTCCGACCTAGGCCAGCCCGGCACCTACACCGATTTCGGCAACGGCGCCTCGATCTACAACGTGTCGGTGCTCCTCGACCCCAACAAGGGCCTGGCCAACCTGTTGGCTAACCTCAAGGACGCGTCGGTTGCCGGCAGCCAGCAGGCGGACGGTGTCGCGACCACCAAGATCACCGGGAACTCGTCTGCTGACGACATCGCGACGCTGGCCGGCTCACGTCTGACCTCCGAAGACGTCAAAACGGTGCCCACCACCGTCTGGATCGCTTCGGATGGATCCTCGCACTTGGTCCAGATCCAGATCGCTCCCACCAAAGACACGTCGGTGACGTTGACGATGTCCGACTGGGGTAAGCAGGTCACCGCCACCAAACCGGTCTAGCCATCGTCCTAATTGCTTGTTGAAACCGCCGCACCGCCGGCATTCGGAAAGGACTCACCAATGACGACGATGATTACTCTTCGGCGACGGTTCGCGGTGGCCGTCGCCGGCGTCGCCACTGCCGCCGCGACGACCGTCACCCTGGCTCCCGCACCAGCAAATGCCGCCGATGTCTATGGCGCAATTGCCTACTCCGGCAACGGCTCGTGGGGCCGATCGTGGGACTACCCAACCCGGGCGGCTGCCGAAGCCACCGCCGTCAAGTCGTGTGGCTACTCCGACTGCAAGGTGCTCACCAGTTTCACCGCCTGCGGCGCCGTCGCCGCCAACGATAGGGCATACCAGGGAGGAGTTGGACCCACCTTGGCCGCCGCCATGAAGGACGCCCTGACCAAGCTCGGCGGCGGCTACATCGACACCTGGGCCTGCAACTAATCCCGCACGCCCGCTTAGGCAGCCGACCGATCGTCGGTACCGCCGTGCATCCCGGTAGCAACGCTGTCGACTGCGCCCGCGCAGATCGGCCTGCCCGCGACCGGTGAACCTCGGCTGACCACTGCAGATCACTCCAAGAATTCCTAGAGATAACAAAAAGGTCACCATCGGAACCTTTTCTCAACATCCACTCCGCATAGCGGAACGAGAAAAGGACCGACGATGACGACCAGCAAAATCGCCACCGCCTTCAAGACCGCCACCTTCGCGCTGGCCGCCGGTGCCGTTGCACTGGGATTGGCCAGCCCCGCCGACGCAGCGGCGGGCACCATGTATGGCGACCCGGCAGCCGCCGCCAAGTACTGGCGCCAGCAGACATACGACGACTGCGTCCTGATGTCGGCCGCGGACGTGATCGGTCAAGTGACCGGCAGGGAGCCTTCCGAGCGCGCCATCATCAAAGTGGCCCAGTCGACACCCAGCGTCGTGCACCCCGGGTCCATCTACACAAAGCCGGCCGACGCCGAGCACCCGAACTCGGGAATGGGTACCAGCGTGGCCGACATACCGACGCTGCTGGCGCATTACGGCGTCGACGCCGTTATCACCGACGAGGACCACGCCACAGCCACCGGAGTCGCCACCGGCATGGCCGCCCTCGAGCAGTATCTGGGCAGCGGGCACGCCGTGATCGTCAGCATCAACGCCGAGATGATCTGGGGCCAGCCCGTCGAGGAAACCGACAGTGCCGGCAACCCGCGGTCTGACCACGCCGTGGTGGTGACCGGTGTCGATACCGAAAACGGCATTGTTCACCTCAACGACAGCGGTACCCCCACGGGCCGCGACGAGCAGATCCCGATGGAAACCTTCGTCGAGGCGTGGGCCACCAGCCACGACTTCATGGCCGTCACCACCTGAACCGCGCTCGAATGTCGATCACCACAGCGGGCAGCCACTCGTTGCAAGAACACCGGGTCGGCTGCCCGCCGATCGCATGTTTGGATGAGCACCAACAGGATTCCCGTGGGACATTCACGATCATCTTTACAGGGCCAGCATTTCACCCGCATGGAAACAGCCGATGCCGCTGTCAAGGGCCACCGACCCGGTACATCGCACGGCGTGCCGAGATCCTGGGTTCTTACCGCATCGGCGAAACGTGGTATCACAATGACCGGTAGCGACACCCTATTGGCACCTTGGCACCGCAAGCCACGGAGGACCCGCAATGGCTGGTAGCGCGACAGTGGAGAAGCGGCTCGACTTCGGCCTGCTTGGACCATTGCAGATGACTATCGACGGCACCCCGGTGCCATCGGGCACCCCCAAGCAACGGGCTGTGCTAGCCATGTTGGTCATCAACCGCAACAGGCCCGTAGGAGTCGACGCCCTAATCACCGCCCTCTGGGAGGAGTGGCCACCCTCGGGCGCACGCGCGAGTATCCACTCCTACGTGTCTAATCTGCGTAAGCTCCTCGGTGGCGCCGGGATCGACCCACGGGTGGTGTTGGCCGCAGCGCCGCCGGGTTATCGGCTCAGCATCCCCGACAACACTTGCGATCTGGGGCGGTTTGTTGCCGAAAAAACCGCGGGCGTGCACGCGGCCGCCGCCGGCCGGTTCGAACAAGCCAGCCGCCACCTGTCGGCCGCATTGAGAGAATGGCGTGGGCCGGTGCTCGATGACCTGCGCGACTTCCAGTTCGTCGAACCCTTTGCCACGGCGCTGGTAGAAGACAAGGTTCTTGCCCATACCGCCAAGGCGGAGGCCGAAATCGCGTGTGGGCGGGCCAGCGCAGTGATCGCCGAGCTCGAGGCTCTGACATTCGAACACCCCTACCGGGAGCCGCTGTGGACACAGCTGATCACCGCCTACTACCTCTCCGACCGGCAATCCGATGCGCTGGGCGCCTATCGCCGGGTGAAGACAACACTGGCCGACGACCTCGGCATCGACCCCGGTCCGACGTTGCGCGCTCTCAACGAGCGGATTCTGCGTCAGCAACCGCTGGATGCCAAGAAGTCCGCCAAAACCACCGCTGCCGGCACCGTCACGGTGCTCGATCAGCGCACCATGGCGTCGGGCCAGCAGGCGGTGGCCTACCTGCACGACATCGCCTCGGGTCGCGGCTACCCACTGCAAGCCGCGGCGACCCGGATCGGGCGTCTGCATGACAACGACATCGTCCTAGACAGCGCCAACGTCAGCCGCCACCACGCCGTCATCGTCGACACGGGCACCAACTACGTCATCAACGACCTCCGATCGTCCAACGGCGTGCATGTGCAGCACGAGCGAATCCGCTCCGCGGTCACGCTGAACGACGGCGACCACATTCGCATCTGTGACCATGAATTCACGTTCCAGATCAGCGCGGGGACGCATGGCGGCACGTAGATCCGTGGACACAAGCCCTTAACACCGATGTCCACGGATATGACTGCTACACAAAGCTTTTCGTGGCAACGTCGCGCGCTGGCCGCCGGCGCTGGGCTGCGGTAACCAATTACCACAACACTTTTCGGTAGCCGAACAGCGGCGCGTACCAGCGAATGGCACAGCCACCGCAGTCGCCGACATCCCGCGAAGATGTGGCAGATTTTCGTGCGGTCGAGCCGGCGAAGGCCTAGCGTCATTGTTGCCTGGCAAGGTTGCTGGGCCCGGCGATCGCAGCCGACGTGATACCTGACCGTTGTTGATAGTGTCGGCGGCAGCGGGTTGGTTGGGAGGATCAGCGATGAGCGACGCACAGGACTCGCGGGTGGGCTCGATGTTTGGGCCCTACCACCTCAAACGGCTGTTGGGCCGGGGCGGGATGGGCGAGGTCTACGAGGCCGAGCACACCGTCAAGGAGTGGACCGTCGCCGTCAAGCTGATGACCGCGGAATTCAGCAAGGACCCGGTGTTTCGCGAGCGGATGAAACGCGAAGCCCGCATCGCCGGCCGGTTGCAGGAACCTCACGTGGTGCCCATCCACGACTACGGCGAAGTCGACGGCCAAATGTTTTTGGAGATGCGCCTGGTGGAGGGCACCGACCTTGACAGCGTGCTCAAACGCTTCGGCCCGCTGACCCCACCGCGCGCGGTGGCCATCATCACCCAGATCGCCTCGGCGCTCGATGCCGCACACGCCGACGGGGTGATGCACCGCGACGTCAAACCGCAAAACATTCTGATCACCCGCGACGACTTTGCCTATCTGGTCGACTTCGGGATCGCCAGTGCGACCACCGACGAGAAACTGACCCAGTTAGGCACCGCGGTGGGCACCTGGAAATACATGGCCCCCGAACGGTTCTCCAACGACGAGGTAACCTACCGCGCCGACATCTACGCGCTGGCCTGCGTGCTGCACGAATGCTTGACCGGGGCCCCGCCGTATCGCGCCGACAGCGCCGGCACACTGGTCAGCTCCCACCTGATGGGACCCATCCCCCAGCCCAGCGCCATCCGCCCGGGCATCCCCAAAGCCTTTGACGCGGTGGTCGCCCGCGGCATGGCCAAAAAGCCCGAAGACCGCTACGCCAGCGCCGGCGACCTGGCCCTGGCCGCCCACGAAGCGCTCAGCGACCCCGACCAAGACCACGCCGCCGACATCCTGCGCCGCAGCCAAGAATCCACCCTGCCCGCGCCGCCTAAGCCCGTCCCGCCTCCGACCATGCCGGCCACCGCCATGGCTCCTCGGCAGCCACCCGCACCCCCCGTCACCCCGCCGGGTGTCCAGCCGGCACCAAAGCCGTCCTACACGCCCCCGGCCCAGCCGGGGCCTGCCGGACAGCGGCCTGGCCCCACCGGCCAGCCGTCCTGGGCGCCCAATAGCGGCCCGATGCCGGCCAGCGGACCCACTCCCACCCCGCAGTACTACCAGGGCGGCGGCTGGGGCGCACCGCCGTCCGGCGGCCCCAGCCCCTGGGCCCAGACCCCGCGCAAAACCAACCCGTGGCCCTTAGTGGCCGGCGCCGCCGCCGTCGTGCTCGTCCTCGTGTTGGGCGCCATCGGCATCTGGATCGCCATCCGGCCCAAGCCGGTACAGCCGCCTCAGCCGGTTGCGGAGGAGCGCCTTAGCGCCCTACTGCTGAACTCCTCAGAAGTCAACGCCGTGATGGGCTCGTCGTCCATGCAGCCGGGCAAACCGATCACATCGATGGACTCTTCGCCGGTGACGGTGTCCCTGCCGGACTGCCAGGGCGCGCTGTATACCAGCCAGGATCCGGTGTATGCCGGCACCGGCTACACCGCCATCAACGGCTTGATTTCATCCGAGCCGGGCGACAACTACGAACATTGGGTGAACCAAGCCGTCGTCGCCTTTCCGACCGCCGACAAAGCCCGCGCGTTCGTGCAGACTTCGGCCGACAAATGGAAGAACTGCGCAGGCAAGACGGTCACCGTCACGAATAAGGCCAAGACCTACCGGTGGACGTTTGCCGACGTCAAAGGCAGCCCGCCGACGATCACGGTGATAGACACCCAAGAAGGCGCTGAGGGCTGGGAATGCCAACGCGCGATGAGCGTGGCCAACAATGTGGTCGTCGACGTCAACGCATGCGGGTACCAGATCACCAATCAAGCAGGCCAGATCGCCGCCAAGATCGTTGACAAAGTCAACAAGGAATGACGCATTCGGCGGTGGCCGTTTAGGCCGGAAGATCCGGGCCTTGCGCGCGCAGATCGTCCACCGCCGACATGGCGGTGCGCAGCTTGGCCAGCCACTCCTCGGTGTGCTCGCCGACCAGCTTGACCGACCACGCGAGGGCATCCGAGCGGGAACGAGCCACGCCAGCGTCGACCAAGGTGTCCAGCACCTGCCGTTCCGGCTGCTTTAACCGCGTCATCACCGGTACTGCGATGTGCGTGAACAAGATTCGCTCACCACCGACCTCGACGCCCCAGGACACCTTGCGTCCGTAGCGATTCTGGGCTTCATCGGCGATAGTCATTCGCTCCGGTCGGGTTTCGTCGCGGAATCGCGACACGCGGCCCGAGGCTCGGGCCGCACTTTCTTCCTCGGGGCTCTCGAGTCCAGGCAGCTTGCCAATCACCGTAATTTCTTCACGGTCGACGATGACGGTGGGGTCGCCGTCGAACCAGTCCTCGGGCAGGCGGCCAGCGAACCATTCCGCCGCCCCACTGGCATCTGGTTGCTGAGCTTGCTGCCAGCCGCCGGGGCGACCGTAGCGCCGCCCGTGCATGTGATGGTGCCTCATAATTACATGATTACATACTTTCATCTTTAATGACATCGCGTTCACCGGCAGCGAAACGTGACACCGGTTCCTGGCCGGCGCGAAAACAGCGTCCGGCCTGGCGAGAACCATTGTGATCAGCCATTCGACGTTGTATTTTTGGTATCGAAGCAGGCCCGGTTAGTGACCAATCGAAAGTGCCGGAAGACGGGGTGAAGGCCGGCCGCGCAAGACCCGCAGAAGACGGTGTCAGACGCCCCCCGAGAGTCACGCCGGGTCTGCCCATGTGTACCGGTGTGCCTGCCTACGGTGACGAGCCGGCCAAATCGTCGTCTTGGGCCGCGCCGCCGGAGCCGGTGCGAGTGGCCCCTCGCCGGACTCGAAAAAGCCTGACGTCACCCCGGATTCCCCTGAGGCGACGGGGGCCGGCGAAGGACCACTGAAATCCGTCGGCTTCGGGGGCATCACCAAGGGCCTCCCGCACCGAATCCGCGACCAGCACGGCACCCGGGCGCGCCACCCCGGTCACCCGGCTTGCCACGTTGACCGGGCTGCCGAACCAGTCGCCGGCCCGGCTAACCGCCATCCCGGAGGCGACGCCGGCTCGCAGCCGGGGAAAGTTGTTGTCGGTGTCGACGACCTCGACCAGCTTCAGCACGGTGTCCAGCAATGGCGCCGGATCAGGACAGACCAACATGACCGCGTCGCCGATCGTCTTAATGAACCACACCGGCGGAGCGGTCAGGTCACGCGCGAGGCCGGCCAGCCGCCCGGCGAGGTGCCCTAGCTCTTCGGCCGACACCACTTCGCCTAGCTGGGTGAAACCGACCAGGTCGGCGAAGGCAACGGTGACCTGTCGCGCTCCCGGTAGCGGCTTGCCGGCCGCACGCTCTCCGGCGTTGACGGCCTCCGTCTCCATCATGTGCCGCAGCTGCATGAACAGCATGTCCTGGATCATCGGCCCCAGCAGCGGCACGATCTGGCTCACCAGCGCCTGCGACCCCTTCGCGATGTCCAACTCGGTAGCCCCCGGCCGCATAATGGCCTCCAGCGCGGTGTAGCGCATGGCCTCGGCGGCGTGTGACAAGCCCTCGGCGAGCACACGCACGACCAGCACGACTTGGTCGGGATTCAGCCCCAGCTCAACGAACCGCTGTGCGCGTGCGGCCGCCTCACCGTCGGCACGCATGTGCACCACCGCGTCAGGATCATCCACTCTGGCCAGACCGACAGCGCGCTGCACCCGCTGCAGCAGCTCGAGGTCAACGCCATAGTTCTCGCTAATCTCCCTTGCGGATACGTAGGTGCCGTCGTCGCCGACGAGGTGGCGGGTGGCCAGCAGCAACGGCGGGTTGGTCGCCCGAATCTCGTCGGGGGTGATGCCCTGCTCGAGCAACCACTCGACAAGCTTCGCACGCTCGGCGCGCGCGGTACCGCCCAGGTCGCCCAACAGATCGTCGATGTTCGCGTCGTCCGCCTCGCGCACGTGGTCTGTCACCAGTCAACGTTAACGCCGCCGCACATGTCCTGCGGCCGGGCAAAAACGTGAAAAACGAGCGGGCGACTGCAATGTCATGACACCGACGGCCGCCGATGGGCCCAGGGTCTGGCAGATTCGATCTGTGCGGCCAGTGCCAGCAGCGTCGCCTCGTCATACGGCCGGCCGACGAGTTGAACCGACATGGGCAGGCCGTCGCCGTCGAAGTCCCACGGCACCACGGCCGCGGGCTGGCCGGTCAGATTCCAGACTTGAAAGTACGGAACCCGCTGCACCACCAGCAGCAACGTCGAAACTGCACCCCGGCGTTGGTAGGCGCCGATGCGGGACGGGCCGGTCGCGGCGCCTGGCGTCACAACTACGTCGACATCGTCGAAGATCGACTGGATCCGGCTGCTCAGCACCACCTCGGCGGCCCGCAGGGCCGCCATCCGCCGGTCGGAGAAGAACGACCCTAGACGCGCTATGGCTCGGGTACGTGCTTCGAGGCGGTCCGGGTGCGCCTGCGCGTCCGCGTCGTCGCTGATACCGCGGAAAAAGCGGGGCAGGTAGTTGGCATAGGTCGAAGCCGGATAGTCGGGATCGCGGACGACGACGTCGTGGCCCAGATCACGTAGCAACGCACCTGCCTGGTGGACGGCTGCCAGTTCTTGCTTGCCGCACCTAACGGGCAGCGGGGTTGGCACCCTGGTGCTCAAGGCAATTCGCAGCCGGCCGGGTTGGCGTGCGGCCGCGGCCACAAACTCGCCTTCGGGACCAGGCACCGTTGTGGTCGCGTCCAGTAGCAACGCCGCGTCCATTACCGACCGCGCGATCGGGCCATTGACGCTCAGCCCCTGCCAGGCCCCGTCGTGCGGCTCCAAGGAAATCCGATCGCGCTGTGGTTTCAGCCCAAACAGACCGCACCAGGTACACGGGATACGAATCGATCCGCCACCATCGGATCCCAGTGCCACTGGCGCCAGCCCGGCCGCTACCGCCGCAGCGCTGCCGCCGCTGCTGCCGCCAGGGGTTCGATTGAGGCACCACGGATTCCGGGTGGCCCCGAAGGCCAGCGACTCGGTGAAGGGCATGATCATCAACTCAGGCACGTTGGTTTTGCCGATGATGACAGCGCCTGCCGCGCGCAGCCGGCGAACCACCTCTGCGTCGGACGTCGCGGCCGGACCGTGCCCGGCGCTGCCGTATGTCGTCACCTCCCCGGCGATGTCGACATCATCTTTGATGGCGATCGGCACGCCCAGGAGCGGCAGCCGCTCACCGGCGTCGAGGCGTTGCTGGGCGGCCTCGGCCTCCGCACGCGCCCGGTCGAACTGCACCACCCGGTAGGCGCGCAGGTGGCTGTCCAGACGCTCAATTCGTTGCAGGTAGACCTCGAGCAGCATCGGCGCGGTGAGTGCACCGTCAGCCAGCATCCGCGCCTGTGCCGCGGCACCGGCGAAGGCCAGGTCAGTAGGGTCCACGGCGGCAGCGTATCCCGTTCACTTGGGCGGTCTCCGAGAGGTCCAGTACCGTAGCGACATGCCCTGCGTGTTCTGTGCGATCATCGCCGGGGAGGCTCCGGCCATCCGGATCTACGAGGACGGCGGCTATCTCGCGATCCTCGACATCCGCCCGTTCACCCGCGGCCACACGCTGGTGCTGCCCAAGCGACACACCGTTGACCTCACCGACACCCCGCCGGAGGCGTTGGCTGACATGGTCGCCATCGGCCAACGCATCGCGCGGGCGGCCCGCGCCACGAAGTTGGCTGACGCGACACACATCGCCATCAACGACGGCCGTGCCGCTTTTCAGACGGTGTTCCACGTTCACTTGCACGTATTACCGCCGCGCAACGGCGACAAGCTGTCGGTCGCCAAGGGAATGATGCTGCGCCGCGACCCGGACCGGGAAGCCACCGGACGGATCCTGCGGGAGGCGCTGGCGCAACAGGATGCCGCTGCGCAAGACTGACCCCATGGACATTTCCCGATGGCTTGAGCGCCACGTAGGCGTGCAGCTGCTCAGGCTGCACGACGCGATCTACCGAGGCACTAACGGTCGGATCGGACACCGAATCCCCGGCGCGCCACCGAGTTTGCTGCTGCATACCACCGGCGCCAAGACGAGCCAGCCGCGAACCACGTCACTCACCTATGCTCGCGACGGCGACGCGTACCTGATCGTGGCGTCCAAAGGTGGCGATCCCCGCTCGCCGGGTTGGTACCACAACCTCAAGGCCAACCCGGACGTCGAAATCAACGTCGGGCCCAAGCGATTCGGTGTGACAGCGAAACCGGTGCAGCCCCACGACCCGGACTACGCGCGGCTCTGGCAGATCGTCAACGAGAACAACGCCAACCGATACACCAACTACCAGAGCCGGACGTCACGGCCAATCCCGGTCGTCGTATTGACCCGCCGCTAAATCTCGGCGCTTCTGCGCGTCGAGCCGGTAAATTTGCCGGCCCCTACTCGTACTTCGTCTGCAGATCTTCAGGTTCGGTGAAGCGGCCGACGAGCGCCATCCTGGCTGCGCCCGGGTGAAGGCGCTCAGTAGTCCTTGATCGTGATGGAATGCACGATTCGTTCGAACTCCTCCTGCGGTATCGGCGCACCACCGGGGATGTTGTCGCTGACCAACCATTGGTTGCGCTCGACAAAGCCGTGAAATTCGGCGTGGTAATTGGCGAATCCGAGTTGGTAGTCGTCACCGGCCGCCTTGAGTTCGCCGGCCAGGATGTAGGCACCCAGCAGGGCGACGCTGGTCCCCTGCCCCGACAAGGGCGAGCAGCAATAACCAGCGTCGCCAACGAGCGCTACCCTGCCCCGCGACCAGCGATCCATCAGGATCTGCGACATTTCGTCGAAATAGAAATCCGGTGCGCTGCGCATGTAGTGCAGCAGTTGCGCGCGCACCCAGCCGTCCTCGGCCATCCGACGTTGCAGTTCGGCGAACTGAGCTTCGGTGTCGCGGTAGTCGATCCGCAGTTCGGTGTCCATGAAGGCTAGTGCAGCGCGGGCTTCGGTGTTGTTGCGCGCACTGTAAACGCCAGCCATGGTGGAGTCACCGTAATGCCAGGTCTGCCAGTAGTCCAACTCCAGGAAGTTGGGCACGGTAAAAATCGCCGCGTGAGTTCCTAATCGCTTGACAAACTGCTCCTCCGGACCGAAAACCAACCTGCGCACGTTGGAATGCAGTCCGTCGGCACCGATAACGAGGTCGAACTCGCGGGCCGCCGCGCGCTCAAAGGTCACCCGCACCGAGTCGCCGTCGTCCTGCAATGTGGAAATGCTGTCGTCGAACAGGTATTCAACGCTGGGTTGAGTTGCCCCGTAGAGCAATTCGACAAGATCGTCACGTAGCAGCTCGATATCGGGACTGTTGACTGGACCGCCGGTGGGCGTCGATTCGGTGTCCCGGAACAGCTCATTGCCGTCACGATCGACGAAGGAGGCGCCCCGAATCCTCGTCTTGTGTTCCTGGGCGGCTGCCAGTAACCCCATACGTTCCAACACATCCAGCGCCGGACCTCGGACATCAATAGCCTGCCCCCCTGGTCGCAGCCCGGGATGGCGCTCCACCATCGTTACCGAATAGCCGTGCCGCCCAAGCCAGTACGCCGCCGCCGTACCGGCCACACTGGCGCCGGAAACCACAACCGTCTTCACGTCACTCAATCCCGGCCAGCTTCTTGGCCTCACGGAAAATGTCGTCGAGCATCGTAGGAGTCAACCTACCGGTGAACATATTCTGCTGGCTCGGGTGGTAGCAGCCCAGTAGCCGCACACCGGCTCCCAGCTCGGTAACGACGCCGTGGCCGAACCGCGGCTTGGGTGTCCCCGACGCGCCCGCCAGGCGCAACGCGACCTGCCAGGCGAACCCGCCGAGGGCGACGATCGCACGGATGTGATCGGACACCAGCCGCCATTCCGCATTTAGCCAGGGTGAGCATGTCAGCCGCTCGGCCGGTGTCGGCGAGTTGCCCGGGGGCGCACACCGCACCGGTGCGGTGATCCGAATCCGGTTGGCCCGCAGCCCGTCCGCGGCGTCGACGCTGACCGGTGAGTTCACCAGGCCGGCCCTATGCAGTGCTGCATAAAGCTGATCTCCCGACCGATCGCCGGTGAACATTCGTCCGGTCCGGTTGGCCCCGTGCGCGGCGGGCGCCAGCCCGAGGATCAGCAACCGCGGCCGCTTCGACCCCCACCCCGGCACCGGGCGCCCCCAGTAGGGCTGGTCGGCGAAGGCACGGCGCTTGACGACGGCGACCTCCTCACGCCAACTGACCAGCCGGGGACACGCCCGGCACACGCTGATCAGCGCGTTGAGTTCGCAGATCGAGCCAGCGCCCCCGGCCAGCGCTGACACCTGCGCGGCATCGGCAGCCACCGGGGTCTGCGGTGTCGCCGGATCACCTGGCCAGCCGGAACCGGGCTCTACCGGGGACCTGAACGCCCGGCCGGTCTTCGGATGCATGAGCACACGAACATCCTGCATCCGGGCTGCGGCAGCGCAGAAATTCGGTGGCCCCCATACCGGTTTGGCGCTAGATTCAGCCGCGATATTCATGAGAAACAGCAACCGCGGCCCGGCATTCCTGATCCTGTTCGCAACGCTGATGGCGGCCGCGGGTGATGGCGTCTCGATAGTCGCGTTTCCGTGGCTGGTGTTGCAGCGCGAGGGCAGCGCTGGGCAGGCCTCGATCGTGGCCAGTGCGACCATGCTGCCGCTGTTGTTCGCCACGCTGGTCGCCGGCACCGCGGTCGACTACTTCGGGCGTCGCCGGGTGTCGATGGTGGCCGATGCGCTGTCGGGTGCGGCGGTGGCCGGCGTCCCCCTGGTGGCGTGGGGGTACGGCGGCGACGCGGTCAACGTGCTGGTGCTGGCCGTATTGGCCGCCCTGGCGGCCGCCTTCGGCCCGGCAGGCATGACGGCTCGTGACTCGATGCTGCCCGAGGCCGCCGCTCGGGCAGGCTGGTCGTTGGACCGCATCAACGGCGCCTACGAGGCGATCCTCAACCTGGCCTTTATTGTCGGCCCGGCCATCGGTGGCTTGATGATCGCGACGGTTGGCGGCATCACCACAATGTGGATTACCGCGACGGCATTCGGGTTGTCCATCCTCGCGATTGCCGCCCTGCAACTCGAGGGTGCCGGCAAGCCGCACCACACCTCGCGGCCCCAAGGGTTGGTATCCGGGATCGCCGAGGGGCTGCGCTTCGTCTGGAACCTGCGGGTATTGCGCACCCTCGGGATGATTGACCTGACCGTCACCGCGCTGTATCTGCCGATGGAGAGCGTGCTGTTCCCGAAATACTTCACCGACCACCAGCAACCGGTGCAGCTGGGTTGGGCGTTGATGGCGATCGCCGGCGGCGGCCTGGTGGGAGCGCTGGGGTATGCCGTGTTGGCTATCCGCGTTCCCCGTCGCGTGACCATGTCGACCGCGGTTCTTACCCTGGGTTTGGCATCGATGGTCATCGCGTTCCTGCCGCCACTGCCGGTCATCATGGTGTTGTGCGCGGTGGTCGGCCTGGTGTACGGACCCATCCAGCCGATCTATAACTACGTGATACAGACGCGGGCAGCACAGCATCTGCGCGGCCGGGTAGTCGGGGTGATGACGTCGCTGGCCTACGCCGCCGGCCCGTTGGGTCTGTTGCTGGCCGGTCCACTGACCGACGCCGCTGGACTGCATGCCACGTTTCTCGCGTTGGCACTGCCCATCGTGTGCACCGGGCTGGTCGCGATCCGGCTGCCCGCGCTGCGCGAACTGGATCTGGCGCCCCAAGCGGACATCGATCGGCCCGTAGGATCGGCTCAGTGAATACCGATGTGCTGGCTGGCCTGATGGCCGAGCTGCCCGAGGGGATGGTGGTCACCGACCCCGCCGTCACCGACGGCTACCGGCAAGACCGGGCCTTTGACCCTTCGGCCGGCAAACCGCTGGCAATCATCCGGCCACGGCGCACCGAAGAGGTGCAGACGGTGCTGCGTTGGGCCAGTGCGAACCAGGTGCCCGTGGTGACCCGAGGAGCCGGTAGCGGCCTTTCGGGCGGGGCGACCGCCCTGGATGGCGGGATCGTGCTGTCCACCGAAAAGATGCGCGACATCACCGTCGACCCGGTCACCCGCACCGCAGTGTGCCAGCCCGGCCTGTACAACGCCGAGGTGAAGGAGGCCGCCGCCGAACACGGCCTGTGGTATCCCCCGGATCCGTCGTCGTTCGAGATCTGCAGCATCGGCGGCAACATCGCCACCAACGCCGGCGGGCTGTGCTGCGTGAAGTACGGCGTCACAGGCGACTACGTACTGGGCATGCAGGTTGTGCTGGCCAACGGCACCGCGGTCCGGCTGGGCGGCCCACGGCTCAAGGACGTCGCCGGGCTTTCCCTGACCAAACTGTTCGTCGGCAGCGAAGGCACGCTGGGCGTCATCACGGAGGTGACGTTGCGACTGCTGCCCGCACAGAATGCATCGAGCATCGTGGTGGCCAGCTTCGGCTCGGTGCAGGCGGCGGTCGATGCGGTGCTCGGGGTTACCGGCCGACTTCGCCCCGCGATGCTGGAGTTCATGGATTCGGTGGCGATCAACGCCGTCGAGGACACCTTGCGGATGGACCTGGACCGCGATGCGGCGGCCATGCTGGTGGCTGGTTCTGATGAACGTGGCCGCGCGGCCACCGAAGACGCCGCCGTGATGGCCGCCGTGTTCGCCGAAAACGGTGCGATAGACGTGTTTTCGACCGACGACCCGGATGAGGGCGAGGCGTTCATTGCGGCCCGGCGGTTCGCCATTCCGGCGGTCGAGAGCAAGGGGGCGTTGCTGCTCGAGGACGTCGGGGTACCGCTGCCCGCACTGGGCGAACTGGTCACCGGGATTGCGCGCATCGCCGAGGAGCGGAATCTGATGATCTCGGTGATCGCCCACGCCGGGGACGGCAATACCCACCCGTTGCTGGTGTACGACCCCGCAGATGCCGCGATGCTAGAGCGCGCCCACCTCGCGTACGGCGAAATCATGGACCTGGCCGTCGGCCTGGGCGGCACGATCACCGGCGAACACGGCGTGGGCCGGTTGAAACGGCCGTGGTTGGCCGGCTATCTCGGGCCCGACGTCCTGGCCCTCAACCAGCGCATCAAGCAAGCGCTGGACCCCCAGGGCATCCTCAATCCCGGCTCGGCGATCTGATCCGTCGCGACGTCCCGCCGAGTGTGAACCGCACGACGCGTCCTCGGCGTGTCGCGTCACCAGATTCACAATCGCCGATTGATATTACCGATGGAATGTCTTAGACATAAGACATGACATCAGTAATGTCTCACGAATTCCAGCTCGCCACCGCCGAAACCTGGCCGAATCCGTGGCCGATGTACCGCGCGTTGCGCGACCACGACCCGGTGCACCACGTCGTCCCGCCGCAGCGTCCCGAGTACGACTACTACGTGCTGTCCCGGCACGCCGACGTCTGGTCGGCAGCGCGGGACCATCAGACGTTCTCGTCGGCGCAAGGCTTGACCGTTAACTACGGCGAGCTGGAAATGATTGGACTGCACGACACCCCGCCCATGGTGATGCAGGATCCGCCGGTCCACACCGAGTTTCGCAAGCTGGTGTCGCGCGGCTTCACGCCACGACAGGTCGAAACCGTCGAGCCCACGGTGCGCAAGTTCGTCGTTGAGCGGCTCGAAAAGCTGCGCGCCAACGGTGGCGGCGACATTGTCACCGAACTATTCAAACCGCTCCCGTCGATGGTGGTGGCGCACTATCTCGGTGTTCCCGAAGAGGATTGGACGCAATTCGACGGGTGGACCCAGGCCATCGTGGCGGCGAACGCGGTTGACGGCGCCACCACCGGCGCACTGGACGCGGTCGGCTCGATGATGGCCTACTTCACCGGGCTGATCGAGCGACGCCGCACCGAGCCCGCCGACGACGCCATCTCCCACCTGGTAGCCGCCGGGGTCGGCGCCGACGGCGACACCGCCGGCACACTGTCCATACTGGCGTTCACGTTCACCATGGTCACCGGCGGCAACGACACCGTCACCGGCATGCTAGGCGGTTCGATGCCGTTGCTGCACCGGCGGCCCGACCAGCGCCGGCTGCTGCTGGATGACCCAGAGGGCATCCCCGACGCGGTCGAGGAGCTGCTGCGGCTCACCTCGCCGGTGCAGGGGCTGGCGCGCACAACCACGCGCGACGTCACGATCGGTGACACCACCATCCCGGCCGGTCGCCGGGTGCTGCTGCTGTACGGCTCGGCCAACCGTGACGAACGCCAATACGGCCCGGACGCAGCCGAACTCGATGTCACTCGGTGCCCGCGCAACATCTTGACCTTCAGCCACGGCGCCCACCACTGCCTGGGTGCGGCCGCGGCCCGGATGCAATGCCGGGTGGCGCTGACCGAACTGCTGGCCCGGTGCCCGGACTTCGAGGTGGCCGAGTCACGCATCGTGTGGTCCGGCGGCAGTTATGTCCGGCGTCCGCTGTCGGTGCCGTTCCGAGTGACATCCTGATGGCGGGTACCGACTGGCTGTCCGCGCGTCGGACCGAGTTAGCCGCAGATCGGATACTCGACGCCGCCGAGCGACTCTTTACGCAGCGTGACCCGGCGTCGATCGGCATGAACGAGATCGCCAAGGCCGCAGGCTGTTCGCGCGCAACACTGTATCGGTACTTCGACAGCCGCGAGGCGCTGCGAACCGCGTACGTGCACCGCGAGACCCGCCGGCTCGGCCGCGAGATCATGGTGAAGATCGCCGATGTCGTCGAACCTGCCGAACGGCTGCTGGTGAGCATCACCACGACGTTGCGGATGGTCCGCGACAACCCCGCGTTGGCCGCGTGGTTTACCACCACCCGCCCACCGATCGGCGGCGAGATGGCCGGACGGTCCGAGGTGATCGCGGCCCTGGCCGCGGCATTCCTCAACTCACTAGGTCCCGACGATCCGACCACCGTCGAACGCCGCGCCCGCTGGGTGGTCCGGATGCTCACATCGCTGCTGATGTTCCCCGGCCGTGACGAAGCCGACGAACGAGCGATGATCGCGGAGTTCGTCGTCCCGATCGTGACACCTGCTTCTGCCGCCGCTAGGAAGGCCGGTCACCCTGGACCCGAGTGAAACGGTGCAACAACCACGCCAATGGGATCGTCAGCACCAGCGTCACGAGACAAAGGTTCACCATCGAACTGGTGTAAACCCGATACCCGAGCACGTCCACCATGGCGATCTCCATGGTCACCAGATGGATCAGGAAGATCTCGTAGGAGATCTCACCAAGAAACACCATCGGCCGGCTGGCCAGCAACTGGGCATACCACCCCTGGTCACCCAAGGCCAGCGGTGCCACCGCCAGCACGGCGATCACGGCATAGAAGGCGGTCTTGACCAGCGCCTCGGCCAGCGCTGTGGGCGACGTCGTGGGCGCGCCCGCGATCGGAGTGGAGACGATGAAGTAGCAGATGACCGCCAACGGTATGGCCACGAATGCATAACAGCGCACGCCCATCGCCGCCAGCACGGCCAGCATCATGCCGCCGACGAACCAAGCCAGATAGGTGGGTAGCCACAGCCGAGCGCCGTCGGGCATCCAGTGCGTGTTGTGCACCAGGATCAACCATGCCGGGCTGATCATCGTCAGCCCCGCCATGGTGGCCAACAGCAACCTGGGCTGCCATCGCCGCCGGCAGACGAGCACCAACAGTAGGTATGCCAACGCCGGCAACGCCAGGTAGAAGGCAACCTCCACCGCGAGGCTCCACATTTGGGTCAGACCCTGATGCAGGAACGCACCCAGATAGCCGTCGGTATAGATCTGCGTCAAGGTGAGGTTGCGGAACAGCCCGACCCAGGTGTGCCCGGGGTTGGGCCCCGCCGTGCGGAAGTGATAGACGAGGTAGGCCAACAGAACGGTGACGGTGTAGGCGGGCATGATCCGCCGGACCCGGTGCCACGCATAGCGGCTCAACGACGGCGGGGGGCCGCCGGTAGCGGCGGACTTAACCCATGGCCGGAATAGCAGGAACCCCGACAGCACGAAAAAGATCGGAACGCCGATCTCCATGCGGGACGACATCAGGCCCCAATAGCCGTGGGTGTACTTGCCGGTGGTGTAGGCCGCATGAGTGCCGACGACCAGCAATGCGGCAACAGCACGGATCCCGGTCAACGACGCCACCCGGTCCACGTGGGCGATCCGCTCGAGTCCGCCCTGGGCGGCTCTTTCCTTGGGCAGGGTCATCCGACGTGTTTCCGCCGTGGTTTGCCGCCATTATGCCGGCGCGCCGCGTCGGGCGGCCGGTATGGCCGAAGGTCGATCAGCACACCCGAGATACGGGTCTGTGCAAGCTTTTTGAGCGTCGCGCGGGGCAGCTTCGCCGGCAATTCTACTAGCGAGAAGTCTGGCCCGATACGGATCTGACCGAAGTCGCTGCGGTGCAGCCCACCCTCATTGGCGATGGCGCCGACGATGGCGCCTGGACCGATCTTGTGCCGCTTGCCGACGGCGACGCGGTAGGTGGTCAAGTCCGGTCTACGCTTGGGCCTTTGCGGACGGTCCCGACGCTGGTCGCGGTTGCGCCGCGAAAGCGGCGGGTCGGGTGCCATCAGGAATGCCTCACCGCCGCGGCACTGCACGGCCAGTGCCGCGGCGATGTCAGCCATCGGGACATCATGCTCGCGTTCATACTCCTCGACCAGTCGGCGGAACAGCTCGATTCCCGGACCGCCCAGCGCATTGGTGATGGAATCGGCGAACTTGGCCACCCGCTGGGTGTTGACATCCTCGACGGTGGGCAATTGCGCCTCGGTAAGCGTTTGCCGCGTAGCCTTTTCGATCGCCTTGAGCAGGTGAAGCTCCCGTGGCAAGACGAATATCAGCGCGGCTCCCGAACGCCCGGCCCTGCCGGTGCGCCCGATCCGGTGTACGTAGGACTCGGTGTCGTGCGGGATGTCGTAGTTAAGCACGTGTGATATCCGCTCCACGTCGAGTCCGCGCGCCGCCACATCGGTGGCGACCAGGATATCGATGTCGCCGTCCCGCAGCGCCGTGATGGTCCGCTCCCGCTGCGCCTGCGGGACGTCACCGCTGATGGCAGCCGCGGAAAACCCTCGGGCACGCAGCTTTTCGGCAATCTCCTCGGTCGCCTGCTTGGTGCGGACAAAGACGATCATCGCCTCGAACGGCTCGACTTCGAGCACTCTGGTGAGCGCGTCCATCTTCCGTGCTACCTGAATGTAGCTCTGCGAAATATTCTCGGCCACAGCGGTTTTCGCCTTACAAGTGACTTCGAACGGATCGTGCAGATACTTGGCGCTGAGTTTGCGGATCGCCGGCGGCATGGTCGCGGAAAACAGGGCGACCTGCTTGTATTCGGGGGTCTCGGACAGAATGCGCTCAACGTCGTCGGCGAAACCCATGGTCAGCATCTCATCGGCCTCATCGAGCACTAGAAAGTCCACCCGCGACAGGTCCAAGGTCGCCCGTTCGAGATGGTCTATCATACGACCGGGGGTGCCAACCACCACCTGCGCGCCGCGTCTCAATCCGGCCAGTTGCACGGCATACGACGATCCGCCGTAGATCGGCAGCACGTTGAGTTGCGACAGATAGGCACCGTAGCGGCCGAACGCCTCGGCCACCTGCAGAGCCAGCTCCCGGGTGGGCACCAGCACCAGCGCCTGGGGCACCTTGCTGGTGATGTCGATCTTGGACAGCATCGGAATCGCAAATGCCGCCGTCTTGCCGGTGCCGGTCTGCGCCAGCCCCACCACGTCGGAGCCTGCCATCAACGCCGGGATCGTAGCCGCCTGGATAGCCGTCGGTGACTCGTAACCGACGTCGCCGATCGCCCGCAAGACGCGGGGATGAATCTGCAGGTCAGCAAACGTCGCAGCGGACGCCGCAGGCGAATATTCCGGGAAGGCCATCAGGCCGTCAAGTTTAGTGGTGACCCGGCCACGCCTACCGCACCCGCGGGCCCGATGGCGGTACGGTGCCCGGTGTGTGGTCACCACCCTGCCCCACCACGCCGCGTGTTGGCGTGGTCGCTGCATTGGTCGCCGCGACGTTGACCGGTTGCGGTTCGGGCGACTCCACGGTCGCTAAGACGCCGGAGGCCACCCCATCCCTGTCAACTGCTCACCCGGCCCCGCCGAGCAGCGAACCGAGCCCGCCGTCCGCGACAGCTGCCCCACCCAGCAACCACAGCGCCGCGCCGGTCGACCCGTGTGCGGTGAACCTCGCCTCGCCCACAATCGCCAAAGTCGTCTCCGAACTTCCTCGCGATCCGCGCAGTGAGCAGCCCTGGAACCCAGAACCGCTGGCCGGCAACTACAACGAGTGTGCCCAGCTGTCGGCGGTGGTCATCAAGGCCAACACGAACGCCGGCAATCCGACCACCCGCGCGGTGATGTTCCACCTCGGCAAGTACATACCGCAGGGGGTGCCCGATACCTATGGGTTCACCGGCATCGACACCTCGCAGTGCACGGGAGACACGGTGGCATTGACGTATGCCAGCGGCATCGGGTTGAACAACGTTGTCAAGTTCCGCTGGAACGGCGGCGGCGTCGAGCTGATCGGCAACACCACCGGCGGTTAAGCCGACGGGTGCAGCCCAGTTTGCCTGTCCGTTGTCTCACCGAGGAGTTGCTGCTGTGTTCGTCACCGGTGACAGCATCGTCTACAGTGCTTCGGATCTCGCAGCCGCCGCCCGGTGCCAGTACGCACTGCTCCGTGAATTCGACGCGAAACTAGGCCGGGGACCGGCCGTCGCAGTTGACGACGAACTGATGGCGCGAGCCGCCGTTCTCGGTAGCGCGCATGAAGGACGCCGACTCGACCAACTGCGCCACGAGTTCGGCGACGCGGTGGCTATCATTGGCCGGCCGGCCTACACGCCCGCCGGGCTGGCGGCAGCCGCCGACGCGACGCGACGTGCCATCGCCAACCACGCCCCGGTGGTGTATCAGGCCGCCATGTTCGACGGCCGCTTCGTCGGGTTCGCCGACTTCCTGATCCGCGACGGTCACCGGTACCGGGTCGCCGACACCAAGCTCGCCCGCTCGCCAACCGTGACCGCGCTGCTACAGCTGGCGGCCTATGCCGATGCGCTGGTTCACTCGGGCGTTCCGGTGGCTGCCGACGCCGAGCTCGAACTCGGCGACGGCACGATCGTGCGCTACCGCGTCGGCGAGCTCATCCCGGTCTACCGGTCCCAGCGTGCGCTTTTACAGCGATTGCTGGACGGCCACTACACCGCGGGCACCGCGGTGCGCTGGGACGACGAACGCGTGCAGGCGTGCTTCCGCTGTCCGCAGTGCACCGAGCGGCTGCGCGCCAGCGACGATCTGCTACTGGTCGGAGGGATGCGAGTCCGCCAGCGCGACAAGCTCCTTGAGGCCGGCATCACCACGATCGCCGAACTGGCAGATCACACCGCGCCGGTTCCCGGCCTGACCACGAACGCGCTGGGCAAGCTGACCGCACAGGCCAAACTGCAAATCCGCCAACGCGATACGGGAGCACCACAGTTCGAGATCGTCGACCCGCGGCCGCTGACACTGCTGCCGGAGCCAAACCCCGGCGACCTGTTCTTCGACTTCGAGGGTGACCCGCTGTGGACCGCCGACGGCAAACAGTGGGGCCTGGAATACCTGTTCGGGGTGCTGGAAGCCGGACGGGCGGGAGTATTCCGACCATTGTGGGCGCATGACCGGACAGCCGAACGCCAGGCGCTGACCGATTTCCTGGCGATAGTCGCCAGACGGCGCCGGCGCCACCCCAACATGCACATCTACCACTACGCGCCCTACGAGAAGACCGCGCTGCTGCGGCTGGTCGGACGCTACGGCATCGGCGAGGACGACGTCGACGACTTGCTGCGCAACGGAGTCCTGGTGGACTTATACCCGTTGGTACGCAAGAGCATTCGGGTGGGCACCGACTCGTTCAGCTTGAAGGCGCTGGAGCCGCTGTACCTCGGGACGCAGCCACGCTCCGGCGACGTCACCACCGCCGCCGACTCGATCAACTCCTATGCCCGGTACTGCGAACTGCGCGCGGCCGGCCGCATCGATGAGGCGGCAACCGTGCTCAAAGAGATCGAAGGCTACAACCACTACGACTGCCGGTCCACCCGCGCGCTGCGTGACTGGCTGCTCATGCGCGCCTGGGAAGCCGGCGTCACACCCATTGGCGCTCAACCAGTTCCGGACGCCGACCCTATCGACGACGGTGACTCGCTGGCGTCGGTACTGTCCAAGTTCACCGGCGATGCCGCCGCCGGCGAGCGCACGCCGGAACAGACAGCGGTCGCCTTGCTGGCCGCTGCCCGCGGCTATCATCGCCGCGAGGACAAGCCGTTCTGGTGGGCGCACTTCGACCGGCTCAACTACCCCGTCGACGAATGGTCGGACAGCACGGACGTCTTCCTTGCCAGCGAGGCTTCGGTCACCGTCGACTGGCATATGCCGCCTCGCGCGCGCAAGCCGCAGCGGCGGGTCCGGCTTACCGGTGAACTGGCACGTGGGGACCTCAACGGGAATGTGTTTGCCCTCTACGAACCCCCGGCGCCGCCGGGCATGACCGACAATCCTGATCGCCGAGCCGCGGGCCCCGCCGCAGTGGTTGAGACCGACGACCCCACTGTGCCCACCGAGGTGGTCATCGTCGAACGAACCGGCAGTGACGGCAATACATTTCAGCAGCTCCCGTTCGCGCTCGCTCCCGGGCCGCCGGTGCCGACGACGGCCCTGCGGGAATCGATCGAATCGACGGCCGCTGCCGTGGCTTCCGGATCGCCGCAACTGCCCAGCACCGCGCTAATGGACGTGCTGCTGCGTCGCCCTCCTCGCACGCGCAGCGGCGCCGCATTGCCCCGCAGCAGTGACCCAGTCACCGATATCGCCGCGGCGGCGCTGGACTTGGACTCGTCATACCTGGCGGTGCACGGCCCTCCGGGGACCGGCAAGACGTACACCGCGGCCCGGGTGATCGCGGAGTTGGTCACCGAGCATGCCTGGCGTATTGGCGTTGTCGCCCAGTCGCACGCCACGGTGGAGAACCTGTTGGAAGGTGTGATCAGCGCTGGCCTGGACCCGGGGCAGGTCGCCAAAAAGCCGCACGACCACACCGCTGGGCGCTGGCAGTCGATCGACGGGAGCCAGTACACAGAATTCATCCGCGACACCGCCGGATGCGTGATCGGCGGCACGGCGTGGGACTTCGCCAACGGCAATCGGGTGCCGAAAGCCAGCCTGGATCTGCTGGTGATCGACTAGGCTGGCCAGTTCTGCCTGGCCAATACCATCGCCGTGGCGCCCGCGGCCACAAACCTGTTGCTGCTTGGCGATCCACAGCAACTGCCTCAGGTAAGTCAGGGCACACATCCCGAACCCGTCGACACCTCCGCATTGTCGTGGCTGGTAGATGGGCAACACACGCTGCCCGACGAACGCGGCTACTTCTTAGACCGCTCGTACCGGATGCACCCGGCGGTGTGCGCGGCCGTGTCGGCGTTGTCCTACGAGGGCAGGCTGTGTTCCCACACCGAGCGCACCGCCGTGCGCCGCCTCGACGGGTATCCCCCGGGGGTGCATACGCGTGGCGTGCACCACAAGGGCAATTCGATCGAAAGCCCCGAAGAGGCCGAGGCGATCCTCGCCGAGCTGCGGCAGCTGCTCGGCTCGCCGTGGACCGACGAGCACGGCACCCGGCCACTGGCCGCTTCCGATGTGCTTGTGCTCGCGCCGTACAACGCCCAGGTGGCGCTGGTCCGTCGGCGGTTGGCGTCTGCCGGACTTGGCGGGGCTGACGGAGTACGGGTAGGCACCGTCGACAAATTCCAGGGCGGGCAGGCACCGGTGGTCTTCATCTCGATGACGGCCTCGTCCGCCGACGATGTTCCACGCGGAATCTCGTTCCTGCTCAACCGGAATCGGCTCAACGTCGCGGTCAGTCGGGCACAGTATGCCGCGGTTATAGTGCGCTCGGAGCTGTTGACTCAGTATCTGCCTGCCACGCCCGACGGCCTGGTGGACCTGGGGGCATTCCTTGGGCTGACGTCGACCAGCTGACCGCCAGCGGACCCCCAGCACCGCTGCGTGACGCTGCGGCCGCTGCCGGGCGCGACGCCCGCAGCGGCTGGGTGTCGCAATCCTCTTCCGGTTCCCGACGAAGGATGTACTCGACATAGTCGTCGTCGTCAGCGTCGCCATCGGATTCGGGCAACGGCTCTTTGGCAACCGCAGCACCGGTGAAGTCAACCAGGAACAACGCGGCAACGATCCCGAATAGGGCGACGAAGGCGGGCAACAGCATCGATTGCGACATCGCGGCCGCGAAGGGTTCGCGCACGAACTCGGGCAGCTGCAACACGGTAGCGTCCTGCCCGGCGGGACCGGTAAGGGCGTCCACACCACCGGGCATCTCGGCGGCGATGCGCGACGTCATGAACGCGGCCATGCTCGCGCTCCCCAGCACAGCCCCCAGCTGCCGGACGGCGTTGAACACACCTGAGCTCGCACCGGCCAGGTGCGGCCGTAGATTGCGGGTCGCGGTGACGGTCAGCGGCGACCACACGAACGCCCCAGCAACGCCTAACGCGATGAACGGCAACACCAGCCGCCAGATGGGCGTGCCCGGAGCCATCTCGCATAAGAGCCATGTCATTGCGATCGCCAGCACCGAGAAGCCGAAACCCAGTACGCACAACGGATGGGACCTGTCAATGATCATGCCGACGAACGGGGCCAGCACGCCACCGACGATCGCCGTCGGCGCGAACAGCACGGCCGTGTGGGTCGGCGACAACCCACACACCGCCTGCGCATAAAACGTCACCGGCAGCATCATCCCCGTCCCCGCGAAGGCGATGATCGCTATCCTGAGGTTGGACAAGCTGAAGTTCCGGTCGTTGAAGACCTCCAGTGGGATCAGCGGCTCGCGGGCGTTCCGCGCCTGCCAGTAAACGAACAGCGACATAAACCCGATACCGCCGACGATCACCGCCCAAATCCAAGGCTGCCAATTGGCGGACTGGCCCTGCTGTAGTCCGAAGACAATCAGAAACATTCCCGCACCAGACAATCCGACGCCGAACCAATCGAACCGATGCGGGTGGTGGGGTAGTGCCGGAATCAGATAGGCCGCCAGGATCAGGCCGATGACGCCGACGGGAACGTTGACGAAGAAAATCCACTCCCACCCCATGCTGTCGACCAGCGCGCCGCCGGCCAACGGTCCCACCAGGCTGGCGACACTGGCGACGGTGCCCCATGCGCCCAGCGCGACACCGCGGCGATGAGCCGGGAAGATCCGCGTTATCGTCGACAGCGTCTGCGGGGTAAGCAATCCGGCGCCGACGCCTTGCACCACTCGAGCGGCAATCAGCATGCCGGCACCGCTCGACAGACCGCACCCCAGCGACGCAACGGTGAATACCCCCAGGCCAATCAGGTAGAGATTCTTCGGGCCGAACCGGTCGCCAAGCCGGCCGGCCACCAGCATTGGCACCGCGTAGGCCAGCAGATAGGCGCTGGTCACCCAAACCACGGTGGCGTAACCGATGCGTAGCTGGGCCATGATGGTCGGATTCGCGATGGCTACGACGGTGGAGTCGAGCATGATCATGAAGAAGCCAACCATCATCGCCCACAGCGCAGGCCAGGGGTTTCGGAAGTAGCTGCTCCCGGCCGCCCGGCGTATCGCCGTAGTCATACACGCACCTCGTTTGGCTTGCTAGCGGTGGCATTGGGTCACGGGCGTCACGGCATGCACCAGGGCAACCCGTATCGTCACCAATGTCCACGCCGCATTATTCCGCTTCGAGCGGTGAACCGCGCCGCTACCGAAACACATGCTCGGATCGTTGAACCGGCATTAGCCTGAGGGGACGCCATTCGCAGGAGAGAAGATGAGCGCTCGACGAATCAGGTCTTGGAAAAGGTTCGACAATCGATCCGCAAATGCAGCTGAGCCGGACCCGCAGCTGGCCGGGACCGGCGGGCGGCCCAAAGTGTCCACGCGGGCATTGGCGCAGGTCATCGAACGGAGTTCGCGGATACAGGGCCCGGCAGCACAGGCGTATGTGGCCCGCCTGCGTCGCGCCCACCCGGGGGCCAGCCCCGCCAAGATCGTAGCCAAGCTCGAGAAACGCTTCTTGTCGGTGGTGACGGCCAGTGGAGCGGCGGTAGGTGCGGCCGCGACCTTACCGGGGATCGGCACCCTGGCCGCATGGTTCGCCGCGGCCGGAGAGGTTGTCGTGTTCCTCGAGGCCACCGCGCTGTTCGTGCTGGCGCTGGCCTCGGTACACGCCATTCCCCTCGACCACCGAGAACGGCGCCGTGCCCTGGTCTTGGCGGTGCTGGTCGGCGACAACACTACTGCGGTGGCCGATCTGCTCGGTCCGGGCCGAACCAGCGGCGGCTGGGTGTCGGAGACCATGGCCTCGCTGCCGCTGCCGGCGATATCGTCGTTGAACTCGCGAATGCTCAAATACGTCGTCAAACGATTCGCGCTGAAACGCGGCGCGCTCATGTTTGGCAAGCTGGTGCCGATGGGTATCGGCGCGATCATCGGCGCCATCGGCAATCGGCTGGTCGGCAAGAAGCTCGTCCGTAATGCGCGATCGGCATTCGGCACCCCGCCGGCGCGCTGGCCGGTCACCCTGCACGTGCTACCGACCGTTCGGGATGCCAGCTAGCGCGCGTTGCCCGGTCTCTCTGGCGAATCGCTGGCAAAGCGTTAGCCTTTATGGGGCAGACCGTTCACCGACTGCCAGCAGGCGCCGCGCAATGCGCTTGCAGGACTTCAACTAGCAGAAGAATCGAGGCGAACAGCGGCCGTGGCCAACATAAGTTCACCATTCGGGCAAAACGAATGGCTGGTCGAAGAGATGTACCGCAAGTTCCGCGACGACCCCTCCTCGGTCGATCCCAGCTGGCACGAGTTCCTGGTTGACTACAGCCCCGAACCCACCTCCCAACCAGCTGCCGAACCAACCCGGGTTACCTCGCCACTCGTTGCCGAGCGGGCCGCTGCGGCCGCCCCGCAGGCACCCCCCAAGCCGGCCGACACCGCGGCCGCGGGCAACGGCGTGGTCGCCGCACTGGCCGCCAAAACTGCCGTTCCCCCGCCAGCCGAAGGTGACGAGGTAGCGGTGCTGCGCGGCGCCGCCGCGGCCGTCGTCAAGAACATGTCCGCGTCGTTGGAGGTGCCGACGGCGACCAGCGTCCGGGCGGTCCCGGCCAAGCTACTGATCGACAACCGGATCGTCATCAACAACCAGTTGAAGCGGACCCGCGGCGGCAAGATCTCGTTCACGCATTTGCTGGGCTACGCCCTGGTGCAGGCGGTGAAGAAATTCCCGAACATGAACCGGCACTACACCGAAGTCGACGGCAAGCCCACCGCGGTCACGCCGGCGCACACCAATCTCGGCCTGGCGATCGACCTGCAAGGCAAGGACGGGAAGCGTTCCCTGGTGGTGGCCGGCATCAAGCGGTGCGAGACCATGCGATTCGCGCAGTTCGTCACGGCCTACGAAGACATCGTACGCCGGGCCCGCGACGGCAAGCTGACCACTGAAGACTTTGCCGGCGTGACGATTTCGCTGACCAATCCCGGAACCATCGGCACCGTGCATTCGGTGCCGCGGCTGATGCCCGGCCAGGGCGCCATCATCGGCGTGGGCGCCATGGAATACCCCGCCGAGTTTCAAGGCGCCAGCGAGGAACGCATCGCCGAGCTGGGCATCGGCAAATTGATCACTTTGACCTCCACCTACGACCACCGCATCATCCAGGGCGCGGAATCGGGCGACTTCCTGCGCACCATCCACGAGTTGCTGCTCTCGGATGGCTTCTGGGACGAGGTCTTCCGCGAACTGAGCATCCCATATCTGCCGGTGCGCTGGAGCACCGACAACCCCGACTCGATCGTCGACAAGAACGCTCGCGTCATGAACTTGATCGCGGCCTACCGCAACCGCGGCCATCTGATGGCCGATACCGACCCGCTGCGGTTGGACAAAGCTCGGTTCCGCAGTCACCCCGACCTCGAAGTGCTGACCCACGGCCTGACGCTGTGGGATCTCGATCGGGTGTTCAAGGTCGACGGCTTTGCCGGTGCGCAGTACAAGAAACTGCGCGACGTGCTGGGCTTGCTGCGCGATGCCTACTGCCGCCACATCGGCGTGGAGTACGCCCATATCCTCGACCCCGAACAAAAGGAGTGGCTCGAACAACGGGTCGAGACCAAGCACGTCAAACCCACTGTGGCCCAACAGAAATACATCCTCAGCAAGCTCAACGCCGCCGAGGCCTTTGAAACGTTCCTACAGACCAAGTACGTCGGCCAGAAGCGGTTCTCGCTGGAAGGCGCCGAAAGCGTGATCCCGATGATGGACGCGGCGATCGACCAGTGCGCTGAGCACGGCCTCGACGAGGTGGTCATCGGGATGCCGCACCGGGGCCGGCTCAACGTGCTGGCCAACATCGTCGGCAAGCCGTACTCGCAGATCTTCACCGAGTTCGAGGGCAACCTGAATCCGTCGCAGGCGCACGGCTCCGGTGACGTCAAGTACCACCTGGGCGCCACCGGGCTGTACCTGCAGATGTTCGGCGACAACGACATTCAGGTGTCGCTGACCGCCAACCCGTCGCATCTGGAGGCCGTCGACCCGGTGCTGGAGGGATTGGTGCGGGCCAAGCAGGATCTGCTCGACCACGGAAGCATCGACAGCGACGGCCAACGGGCGTTCTCGGTGGTGCCGCTGATGTTGCATGGCGATGCCGCGTTCGCCGGTCAGGGTGTGGTCGCCGAGACGCTGAACCTGGCGAATCTGCCGGGCTACCGCGTCGGCGGCACCATCCACATCATCGTCAACAACCAGATCGGCTTCACCACCGCGCCCGAGTATTCCAGGTCCAGCGAGTACTGCACCGACGTCGCAAAGATGATCGGGGCACCGATCTTTCACGTCAACGGCGACGACCCGGAGGCGTGTGTCTGGGTGGCGCGGTTGGCGGTGGACTTCCGACAACGGTTCAAGAAGGACGTCGTCATCGACATGCTGTGCTACCGCCGCCGCGGGCACAACGAGGGTGACGACCCGTCGATGACCAACCCCTACATGTACGACGTCGTCGACACCAAGCGCGGGGCCCGCAAAAGCTACACCGAAGCCCTGATCGGACGTGGCGACATCTCGATGAAGGAGGCCGAGGACGCGCTGCGCGACTACCAGGGCCAGCTGGAACGGGTGTTCAACGAAGTGCGCGAGCTGGAGAAGCACGGTGTGCAGCCGAGCGAGTCGGTCGAGTCCGACCAGATGATTCCCGCGGGGCTGGCCACTGCGGTGGACAAGTCGCTGCTGGCCCGGATCGGCGATGCGTTCCTCGCCTTGCCGAACGGCTTCACCGCGCACCCGCGAGTCCAACCGGTGCTGGAGAAGCGCCGGGAGATGGCCTATGAAGGCAAGATCGACTGGGCCTTTGGCGAGCTGCTGGCGCTGGGCTCGCTGGTGGCCGAAGGCAAGCTGGTGCGCTTGTCGGGGCAGGACAGCCGCCGCGGCACCTTCTCCCAGCGGCATTCGGTTCTCATCGACCGCCACACTGGCGAGGAGTTCACACCACTGCAGCTGCTGGCGACCAACTCCGACGGCAGCCCGACCGGCGGAAAGTTCCTGGTCTACGACTCGCCACTGTCGGAGTACGCCGCCGTCGGCTTCGAGTACGGCTACACTGTGGGCAATCCGGACGCCGTGGTGCTCTGGGAGGCGCAGTTCGGCGACTTCGTCAACGGCGCGCAGTCGATCATCGACGAGTTCATCAGCTCCGGTGAGGCCAAGTGGGGCCAATTGTCCAACGTCGTGCTGCTGTTACCGCACGGGCACGAGGGGCAGGGACCCGACCACACTTCTGCCCGGATCGAACGCTTCTTGCAGTTGTGGGCGGAAGGTTCGATGACCATCGCGATGCCGTCGACTCCGTCGAACTACTTCCACCTGCTACGCCGGCATGCCCTGGACGGCATCCAACGCCCGCTGATCGTGTTCACGCCCAAGTCGATGTTGCGTCACAAGGCCGCCGTCAGCGAAATCAAGGACTTCACCGAGATCAAGTTCCGCTCAGTGCTGGAGGAACCCACCTATGAGGACGGCATCGGAGACCGCAACAAGGTCAGCCGGATCCTGCTGACCAGTGGCAAGCTGTATTACGAGCTGGCCGCCCGCAAGGCCAAGGACAACCGCAATGACCTCGCGATCGTGCGGCTTGAACAGCTCGCCCCGCTGCCCAGGCGTCGACTGCGTGAAACGCTGGACCGCTACGAGAACGTCAAGGAGTTCTTCTGGGTCCAAGAGGAACCGGCCAACCAGGGTGCGTGGCCGCGATTCGGGCTCGAACTACCCGAGCTGCTGCCTGACAAGTTGGCCGGGATCAAGCGAATCTCGCGCCGGGCGATGTCAGCCCCGTCGTCAGGCTCGTCGAAGGTGCACGCCGTCGAACAGCAGGAGATCCTCGACGAGGCGTTCGGCTGAGTTCGCTCAGCCGAACGCTCGAGGAGACATCAAACAGCGACGAGGCGTTCGGCTCGGTAAGCCGATGCTCGGCGTACAGGGTTTAGCCATACTTTTAGCTACAATCGCGGTTATGGCTGTTGTCCCACTGGGCGAAGTCCGCAATCGCCTCTCTGAGTACGTCGCCGAAGTTGAGCTGACACACGAGCGCATCACGATAACCCGGCACGGTCATCCGGCGGCGGTATTGATCTCGGCCGATGACCTGGCGTCCATCGAGGAAACGCTGGAGGTGCTACGCACCCCTGGCGCCAGCGAGGCCATTCGTGAAGGCCTCGCCGATGTTGCCGCAGGGCGCTTCGTGAGCAACGACGAGATCCGCAACCGTTACACCGCGCGGTGAGCGACGACCATCCCTACCACGTGGCGATCACCGCGACAGCGGCACGCGACCTGCAACGCTTACCCGAAAAGATCGCCGCCGCATGTGTCGAGTTTGTTTTCGGACCGCTGCTTAACAACCCGCATAGGTTGGGCAAGCCGCTGCGCAATGACCTTGAAGGCCTCCACTCAGCCCGCCGCGGTGATTACCGCGTCGTCTACGCCATCGACGACGGCCACCACCGAGTCGAGATCATCCACATCGCTCGTCGCAGTGCCAGCTACCGAATGAACCCGTGCCGGCCACGTTAAGCCGTACCCCGGGTACCGGCTAACCTGATGGCAGCCGAGACAAGGGAGGGTACGTCATGGAGGGGTTCGCCGGAAAGGTCGCCGTTGTCACCGGCGCGGGATCGGGCATCGGGCAGGCGCTGGCAATCGAGCTGGCCCGCTCGGGCGCC
>NZ_JBEFTL010000017.1:0-44775 GCF_053484035.1 Mycolicibacterium sp. XJ662
CGGGCCGCTGGCGCGTCGGCTCAGGCCAAGGCGGTGGCCAGTGCGTTTGAGGCGGCGCGGGCGGCGACGGTGCATCCGATGCTGGTGGCGGCCAACCGTAATGCGTTTGTGCAGTTGGTGTTGTCGAATCTGTTTGGGCAGAATGCGCCGGCGATCGCGGCCGCTGAGGCGATGTATGAACAGATGTGGGCCGCCGATGTGGCCGCGATGGTGGGCTATCACGGCGGGGCATCGGCGGCCGCGGCGCAGCTGTCGTCGTGGTCAATTGGTCTGCAGCAGGCGTTGCCAGCTGCGCCATCGGCGCTGGCCGCCGCGATCGGCCTCGGCAACATCGGCGTCGGGAACCTGGGCGGCGGGAACACCGGTGACTACAATCTGGGCAGCGGAAATTCCGGCAACGCCAACGTAGGTAGCGGAAACTCCGGCAACGCCAATGTGGGCAGCGGAAATGACGGTGCCACGAATTTGGGCAGCGGAAATATCGGCAACACCAATCTCGGCAGCGGAAACGTTGGCAATGTCAATCTGGGCAGCGGAAACCGAGGCTTTGGAAACCTCGGCAACGGAAACTTTGGCAGTGGGAACCTGGGCAGTGGAAACACCGGAAGTACCAACTTCGGCGGCGGAAATCTCGGTTCCTTCAACTTGGGCAGTGGAAACATCGGCTCCTCCAACATCGGTTTCGGAAACAACGGCGACAATAACCTCGGCCTCGGGAACAATGGCAACAACAACATCGGTTTTGGGCTCACCGGCGACAACTTGGTGGGCATTGGCGCGCTGAACTCGGGCATCGGGAATCTAGGTTTCGGGAACTCGGGTAACAACAACATCGGTTTCTTCAACTCTGGCAACAACAACGTGGGCTTCTTCAATTCGGGCAACAACAACTTCGGCTTTGGAAACGCGGGCGACATCAACACGGGCTTCGGAAACGCCGGCGACACCAACACGGGCTTCGGAAACGCCGGCTTCTTCAATATGGGCATCGGGAACGCGGGCAACGAAGACATGGGCGTCGGGAACGGCGGTTCCTTTAACGTGGGCGTTGGCAATGCGGGCAACCAAAGTGTGGGCTTTGGCAACGCGGGCACCCTAAACGTGGGCTTCGCAAACGCGGGCAGTATCAATACGGGATTCGCGAACTCGGGCAGCATCAATACGGGCGGTTTCGACTCGGGCGACCGGAACACCGGGTTTGGAAGCTCGGTCGACCAATCCGTTTCGAGCTCGGGCTTCGGCAACACCGGCATGAATTCCTCAGGCTTCTTTAACACGGGCAATGTTTCGGCTGGCTATGGGAACAACGGTGACGTTCAGTCGGGCATCAATAACACCAACTCCGGCGGCTTCAACGTCGGCTTCTATAACTCGGGTGCCGGCACCGTGGGCATCGCAAACTCTGGCCTGCAGACCACAGGCATTGCGAACTCGGGCACCCTCAACACGGGTGTGGCGAACACGGGTGACCACAGCTCGGGGGGCTTCAATCAGGGCAGTGACCAGTCGGGCTTCTTCGGTCAGCCCTAACGGATTCAGCGCAGCAACTGGGCGGCCTGGTCGGCCAGGTCGAGCACCGGCTGCGGGGCGATCCCCAGCACCACGGTGACTACCGTGCATACCGCAATGGCGGCCTTGCTCAGCACGCCGGGTGCCGCCACGTGTGGTGTGTCACCGGATTCTTCGGTGAAGAACATGCTCACGATCACCCGCACGTAGAAGTAGGCGGCGACGCCGCTGGAGATCACGCCGACGATTACCAGCGGCACCGCGCCGGCGGAAGCGGCGGCCCTAAACACCGCGAACTTGCTGACGAATCCACTGGTCAACGGGATGCCGGCGAAGGCCAGCAGAAACATCGACAGCATCACGCCCACGATAGGTGAACGCTGTCCCAGCCCGGCCCAGTGGGACAGGTCGGCATCCTCTGAACCTGCTGAGCCGTCGGCGCCTCGGACCAGACCCACGATGGCAAACGCACCCATCGTGCTGAAGCTGTAGGCGACCAGATAGAACAACGTCGCGGAAAGACCCGCCGGATTATCGGCGATCACGCCGGTAAGTATGAAACCGACGTGCGCGACCGATGAATAGGCCAGCATACGCTTGACGTTGGTCTGGTTTACCGCGGTGACGGTGCCCACCGTCATGGTGAGGATGGCAATCGCCCACAGCACCGGGCGCCACTGATCGTGCAGCGGCGGCAGCGCGACATAGACCACCCGGAGCAGCGCACCGAACGCCGCGACCTTGGTGGCGGCCGCCATGAACCCGGTGATCGGGGTGGGTGCGCCCTGGTACACATCGGGAATCCAGGAGTGGAATGGCACCGCGCCGACCTTGAATAGTAGGCCGACCGCGAGCAGCGCGACGCCGGCCAACGCCATTGAGTCGTCGGTGCGCGCTGCCAACGCATCCCGAATACCCGGCAAGGTCAGCGTGCCGGTCGCGCCGTATAGCAACGCGACGCCGTAGAGGAAGAACGCCGACGAGAAGGCGCCCAGCAGGAAGTACTTCATCGCGGCTTCCTGCGACAGCAGGCGGCGATTCCGGGCCAGCCCACACATCAGGTACAGCGGCAGCGATAGCACCTCCAGCGCAACGAACATCGTCAACAGGTCGTTGGACGCGGGAAACACCATCATGCCGCCGACGGACAGCATCGCCAGCGGGAAAAGTTCCGTCTGGGTGGCTCCCGCCCGTTCCGCTTGGCGCTCAGCATCGCTGCCGGGCACGGCGGAAGCCTGCGGGGTAAACGAATCGAGTCCAGGGAGCCGCGCCACAGCGAGGGTGTTCTGGCGTTGCGGACTCACCCGGGCGCTGCGTTCGGCCATGAAGACGACTGCCATGATCGTGACCAGTAGTACGGTGCCTTGCAGAAACAGGGTCGCTCGATCCACGGCTATGGCCCCCAGCACCGCGGCGTGACCCGACCCGTGAATCGACCTGGCCACCACGATGACCGCGATGAGTGCCACTGCCGACCCGCCAAGGGCGAGCGTCACTTGGGCGCCATAGCGCCACCGGCGCGGCAGGAAAGCCTCGGCCAGCACACCGGCGACCGCAACCGAAAAGACGATGAGCATCGGAGCGAGCAGGAAGTACTCGACGTGCGGGGCGGGCAGGATCATGGGTGCGGTCCTTCGGCTGTCCGGGAGGCGCCCACGGCCGGAACCGGGTGTGCCACGCTGGGCGCGGGATCATGCTGGCCGATGGTGGTCATGGTGTTCTCGACCGCCGGATTGATGATGTCGAGCACAGGTTTGGGGTAGACCCCAAGCACGAGTAACAGCGCGATCAACGGTGCCACCACGATCATCTCGCGGCCCACCAGATCCCCTATGCGTTCGTTGCCTTCGGCTACCGGACCGGTCATCACCCGCTGGTAGAGCCACAGCATGTAAACGGCCGAGAGGACCAGTGCGGTAACGCCGAACGCCGCCGCCAGCCAGTAGCGGCTGAAAGTGCCCAGCAGAACCAGGAATTCGCTGATAAACGGGGCTAGGCCGGGCAGCGATACGGTGGCCATGGCCGAGACCATGAACGTGCCGGCCAGGATGGGCGCCACCTTCTGGACACCGCCGTAGTCGGCGATCGATCGGCTGCCGCGCCGCGCTATCAAGAAACCGGCGATCAGGAACACCGCCGCCGTGGACAGGCCGTGGTTGAGCATGTACAGCGTCGACCCGCTCTGGCCCTGGGTGGTCATGACGAAGATGCCTGCGATGATGAACCCGAAGTGCGAGATCGAGGTGTAGGCGATCAGCCGCATCATGTCGGTTTGGCCGATCGCCACGATCGCGCCGTAGATCACCCCGATGATGGCCAGCGTCACGATCAGCGGACGGAAATACGTTGACGGGTCAGGAAACAGCTGCAGGCAGTAGCGCAGCATGCCGAAGGTGCCGACCTTGTCCATCACCGCCATCATCAGCACCGCGGTCGCTGGGGTGGACTCGACGGCGGCGTCCGGCAGCCAGCGATGGAACGGCCACAGCGGAGCCTTGATCGCGAACGCGAACATGAAGCCCAAGAACAGCGCCTTGAACACCGCCGGGTCCGCTCCGTAGCGGCCCGCCGCCACGCCGGCCACGATCTCACGGAAGTCGAAGGTGCCCGAATCGTACTGTGCGGTCACCACATACAGCCCGATCACCGCCGCCAGCATGATCAACCCGCCAAACAGGTTGTACAGCAAGAACTTCACCGCGGCACGCGAGCGTCCGGCCCCCTGGCCGAAGCCGCCGATGAGGAAGTACATCGGGATCAGCATGGCCTCGAAGAACACGTAGAACAGCAGCACGTCCAGCGCGATCACCGACATCAGCACCATCGACTCGATGGCCAGCGTCAATGCCACGTAGGCGTGCACGCCTCGGGTGCGTTCGCCACCTGACGATCGCAAGCGCGGCGGAGCCGGGCGCTGGGGGTACCTCCCGCTTGCGGGGGACAGGTCGTCAGCATCGGTTGCGTCGTTCCAGCCGGCCACCAGCAGCAACGGAATCAGCACTGTGGTCAACAACACCAGCACCACTGCGATGCCGTCCACACCAAGGGTATAGCCGGCGCCGAACGCCGGTATCCAGGAATGCTTTTCGACGAACTGATACGGCTCGGCGCTGGGCTTGAATTCGGCCGCGACGACGATCGACACCGCCAACGTCAGGACGCTGACAACCATACCGGCCCACTTGGCGAGTCGGCGCCGACCGGGTGGTAGCAGGATGATCAGCACCGCACCTGCCAGCGGCACCAGCCAGAGCACGCTCAGCCACGGCACGTTATTCACCACAGCTGCACCACCAGCAGCGCCGCCGCCACTAACACCGCTCCTACCAGCATCGATAACGCGTAGTTACGGGCGAAGCCGGTTTGCATTTGCCGCAGGCGATTCGAAGTCTGGCTCACGAGCGTCGCCAGCGCGTTAACCGAGCCGTCCACACCCGCGTCGTCCACCGCGACCACCGCGTTGGTCAATTGCGCACCAGGGCGCATGAACACCTCCTCGTTGAAGGCATCGCCGTACAGGTCCGCACGTGCGGCCGCGGTCAGCGCCGACACCCGAACCGGGGCAACCCTCGGGATCGGCGCGGTGCCGTACATCCGGTAGGCCACCGCGATACCGACGGCGACCACACCGAGCGCCAGGGTGGTGGCGACCCAGGTCGGCAGCGCATGGGTGGCCTCTTCATGAGATCCGACAACTGGCTGCAGCCAATGCCGCAACGTGCCACCCACCGCGAGCAGGCCACCGGAGAACACCGAGCCGACGGCGAGCAAGATCATCGGCCAGGTCATCACGGCCGGTGCCTCGTGCGGATGGGCGCCTGGCGTCCAACGCTTTTCGCCGAAGAAGGTCATCAGCATCACTCGCGTCATGTAGAACGCGGTGACGCCCGCACCCAGCAGCGCGGCACCGCCCAGCAGCGAGCCCCGGATGCCGCCGGCGCCCAATGCGGCCTCGATGATCGCATCCTTGGAGAAGAAGCCCGCGAACGGCGGTACCCCGATAATCGCCAGATACGCCAGGCCGAAGGTTGCGAACGTGACCGGCAGGGCGGCGCGCAGACCACCGTAACGGCGCATGTCCTGCTCTTCGTGCATCGCGTGAATCACCGCGCCGGACCCAAGGAATAGGCCGGCCTTGAAGAAACCGTGAGTGAGCAGATGCATGATCGCAAACGCGTAGCCGGCCGGACCCAGGCCCGCGGCCAGCACCATGTAGCCGATCTGGCTAATGGTCGAGGCTGCCAGCGCACGTTTGATGTCGTCCTTGGCGCAGCCGATGATCGCCCCAAACAGCAGCGTCACCGCGCCGACGATGACGACCGCCAGTTGGGCGGTGGGCGCCAGGTTGTACAGCGGGCCCGACCGCACAATCAAATACACTCCGGCGGTCACCATGGTGGCGGCGTGGATCAGCGCGGACACCGGGGTGGGGCCCTCCATCGCGTCGCCAAGCCAGGCTTGCAGCGGAACCTGCGCGGACTTGGCGCACGCCCCCAACAGCATCAACAACCCGATCGCGGTCAGCACTGCGCGACTTGCGGCGGGTACGCCGGCGAACACGCCGGCATACGACAGGGTGCCGAAAGTGCTAAACGTCAAGAACATACCCACCGCTAGGCCGGCGTCCCCAACCCGGTTCATCACGAATGCCTTTTTGGCCGCGGTGGCCGCCGACGGCTTGTGGTACCAGAAACCGATCAACAGATACGACGCCAGGCCCACACCCTCCCAGCCGACGTACAGCAACACATAGTTGTCGGCGACCACCAGCAGCAGCATCGAGGCCAGAAACAGGTTGAGATAGCCGAAAAACCTGCGCCGGTCCGGGTCCTCGGCCATGTAGCCGACCGAATAGATGTGAATCAGCGATCCGACCCCGGAGATCAGCAGCACGAAGCACATGGACAACTGATCGATCTGCAGCCCGAAGTCGACTTGGAGTCCGCCGGCGGGTATCCAGGTGAACACCTGCTGATGGATCGCGCGCTCGAGCCCATCGCGACCGAGCATGTCGGCCAGCAGCATCGCGCCCACCCCGAATGCCGCCAGCGCTGCGGCACAGCCCAGCAGGTGGCCCCACGCATCGGTGCGTCTGCCGCCGAACAGCAAGATTGCGGCACCCGCCAGTGGCAGTGCCACCAGCAGCCAGGTGTAGTGAGTCCCCAAGGAAGTTGTCACGGTGGCGTCGTCAGCCTTTGAGTAGATTCGCGTCGTCGACCGACGCCGATTTGCGGGTACGGAAAATCGTCATGATGATGGCCAGGCCGACGACCACTTCGCAGGCGGCCACCACCATGGTGAAGAACGCGATCATCTGGGCGTCGAGATGGCCATGCATGCGCGCGAAGGTGACGAACGCCAGGTTAACGGCATTGAGCATGAGCTCGACGCACATGAACATCACGATCGCGTTGCGTCGCAGCAGCACACCGGAGGCTCCGATGGTGAATAGCAGCACCGAAAGATAAAGGTAGTTGGCCGGATTCATGATGCACCGCCTTCTAAAGAGCCGGAGACGGCTCCGGGCGAGGGTGTTTGCAGGCCGTCGGCCCCGCGGGTGCGCAGCATCCGGGGGACCGACAATTCGGAATAGGAACCGTCGGGGAGCAGGGCGGCAACGTCGACCGCGTTGTGGCGCGCGTAGACACCCGGGTTGGGCAGCGGGGTGGGGTGCCCGCCGGGACGGAAGCGTTCCTGGGAGAGTTCGCGCTGGGTCTTGCGGCGCTCGAAACGCTCCCGGTGCGCTAGCACCATCGCCCCGACGGCGGCGGTAATCAACAGCGCACTGGTCAACTCGAACGCCCACAGGTAACGGGAAAAAATCAGCGCGGCCAAGCCTTCGACGTTGCCGTTGGCGTTGGCGACGGTTAGTCCGGCAAAACCTCGGGTCGCCACCTGGCCGATGGTGCTGATCAGGAGAACGCCGAACCCGACACCGGTCAGCACCGCGGCGACCCGCTGCCCGCGCAGCGTCTCCTTCAGTGATTCCGCGGAGTCCACACCGATCAGCATCAGCACGAACAGGAACAGCATCATCACCGCGCCGGTGTAGACAACCACCTGGACGACACCCAAAAACAGCGCGTCCTGGGCCATGTAGAACACCGCCAGGATGATCATGGTCATCGCCAGAAACATCGCTGAGTACACGGCGTTGACGGCCAGCACAACCCCGACCGCGCCCAGCAGCGCCAACGCACTGAGCACCCAGAACATCACCGCTTCCCCGGTGGAGGTGCGGACGATGACATCTGAAGCCAGCACCGCGGTCATCGGGAATCTCCGGTGGTCTGGCTCTCACGCACGCCCCGCAAGCCCTCGGCGGTCACATTGCCTAGGTAGTAGTCCTTATCGGTGGCACCGGGCGTCCGCGGATGCGGCGGCGCGGCCATCTCGGGCAGCAGCGGGGCCAGCAGCCGGTCCTTCTCGTAGATCAGGTCGGCGCGGTTGTCGTCGGCCAGTTCGTAATCATAGGTCATCGTCAGCGCCCGCGTCGGGCACGCCTCGATGCACAAACCGCAACCGATGCAACGCAAATAGTTAATCTGGTACACCCGGCCGTAGCGTTCGCCCGGCGAAAACCGCTCCTCTTCGGTATTGTCCGCGCCCTCGACATAGATTGCGTCGGCCGGGCAGGCCCAGGCGCACAACTCGCAGCCGATGCATTTCTCCAGGCCGTCCGGATACCGGTTGAGCTGATGACGGCCGTGGTAGCGCGCTGCTACCGGACCGGGCCTTTCCGGATACTCCTCGGTGACCGTCTTTTTGAACATCGAACCAAGCGTTACCCCGAATCCGGCTACGGCGTCCAGTAACTTAGTCCGGCGACGACGCGGGCCGGAGTCAGCCCGAGATGGGGGTACCGCCCGCTTGTGGGGGAGAGCCGGACGATCAGTGTTAGCCACCTGCATTCTCCTTGGTTGCACCGGCTAGCAGCGGTGGTGTCGGAAATGCCGGTTCAGGGCTGGTGCCTTCGTCCCCGCGTTGCCGTGCCGATGCGCGAGCGCCGGGAGCGCTCAACGGCTTTCGCAACAACAGCACCATGGCAGCGGCAACGACAATGCTGCTAAACACCAGAGTCGGGGTCCAGTACTGGTAGCCCTGGTTGCGTAGTGAGCGGATGATCGCGGCGACCATCACCCACACCAGCGAGACGGGGATCAATAACTTCCAGCCCAGCGCCATGAACTGGTCGTAGCGCAGCCGCGGCAGCGTAGCCCGCAGCCAGAAATAGATGAACAGAAAGCCCCACACTTTAGCGGTGAACCAGATCAGTGGCCACCAGCCGGTGTTGGCGCTCGCCCACATGTTCAGCGGCCAGGGAGCATGCCAGCCACCGAAGAATAGGGTCGCGGCCAGTGCCGAAACCGTAGTCATATTGACGTACTCGGCGAGCATGAACATCGCGAACTTCAACGACGAGTACTCGGTGTGGAATCCCGCGACCAGCTCGCCCTCGGCTTCGGGCAAATCGAACGGCGCCCGGTTGGTTTCACCCACCATAGAAATGAGATAGATGACGAATGACGGCAACAACAGGAAGGCATACCAGACACCGTCTTGTGCGGCCACGATCTGCGACGTCGACATGGTGCCGGCCATAAGGAACACCGTCGCGAACGACAGGCCCATCGCGACCTCGTAGGAGATGACCTGCGCGGTGGAGCGCACCCCGCCCAGCAGCGGGTAGGTGGACCCGGACGCCCAACCGCCCAGCACGATGCCGTATACCCCGATCGCCGACAGTCCCAGGATGAACAGCACGGCGACGGGAAGGTCGGTTATCTGCAACGGTGTCCGGTGGCCAAACACCGACACCTCGGGACCAAACGGGATGAACGCGAAAGCGGTGAATGCCGGAATCACCGAAATGATCGGCGCCACAAAATATACGAATCGATCGATGCCACCGGGTGTGATGCTCTCTTTGAGCGCCAGCTTGATGCCGTCAGCCAGGCTCTGCAGGGCTCCTTTTGGGCCAACCCGGTTGGGGCCGGGCCGCAACTGCATCCGGCCCAGCAGCTTGCGTTCGGCCAGGATCGCCACCAGCACCGTCAGCATGAGGAACACGAATACCGCGATCGCTTTGGCCGCCACCAGCCACCAGGTGTCGTGGCCGAACGTGGTCATGGCCGCCACTCCTTGCGCGAGGGTCCGCACTGGTACATCAAAATCGGTGTGTCGGCGTACTGGGGGCACCTCCCGCTTGCGGGGGAACACGCGCGCTCGCGGCAAGGGGAGACGCTCATGAGCCCGCTCCGATTTTCACGATGCTGCCGATTGTCACCCTCAGCTGTCGGTGCACCGTCGAGCCCGCCGAGTTCAGCGGAAGCCACACGACGCGGTCGGGCATGTCGGTGACACTGCACGGCAAGGTGATTGAGCCGCGTGACGTGCTGACCGTGACCGCCTCGCCATCGGCGGCGCCGATCTCGGCTGCCGTATCCGGCGACAGCCGTACCACGGGTGTGCGCGCGGTACCGGCCAGATATGGTTCGCCGTCCTGCAGGCGGCCCTCGTCGAGGAGCATCCGCCACCCGGTCAAGATCGCCTCACCAGCTTCGGGTTGGGTCGGCCCGGTGGCCGCGATGTGGGGACCGGCAGCGTGTTTGCCGTCCCAGATACCGAGCGCGGCCAGCTCCTCGCGGGCCGCCTCCACGGTGGGCACGCCCAGATGGACACCCATGTCGTCGGCCAACGCGTCCAGCACCCGGTGATCCGACTGGCCAGCTTGCAGTGTGCTGCCGCGCAGCGCGGGTTCGAATGTACGGTAGCGACCCTCCCAGTTGACGAACGCGCCGGCTTTCTGGGTCGTCGGCGCGACCGGGAACACCACGTCGGCGCGTTCGGTGACCGCACTGTGTCGCAGCTCCAGGCTGACCACGAAACCGGTGGCGTCCAACGCGGCCAGCACGGCGTCCGGGTCGGCGAAGTCCGCGGGTTCGATACCCCCGACCAGCAGCGCAGCCAACGTCTCGTCGGCAGCGGCGGCCAGGATGCCGTCGGCGTCCCGTCCAGCCGCGGCAGGCAATTCGGCGATATGCCACGCCGCACACACCTGCGCGCGGGCGACCTCGTCGGCCAGCGGGCGGCCACCGGGTAACAGCGTGGGCAACGCTCCGGCTTCCAGCGCTCCGCGTTCCCCCGCCCGCCGCGGCACCCACGCCAAACGGGCGCCGGTCGTATCGGCCAGCCGAGCGGCCGCCGACAATCCGCCCGGTACCGTGGCCAAGCGCTCCCCGACCATGATGACCGCGCCCGGGGTGGCCAGCAGGTCGCCCACTGCACCGGTGGCCAGATCGTCCAGCGCCGCGGGTTCGCCACCAGGAACGGTTTTGATCAGCCGGCCCGACATTTTGTGCAGGCCACCAGTGGCAAAGGGGGCGATCGTGTACACCGGGACGCGGTGTCTGCGAGCGGCCTTGCGTAACCGCAGAAACACGATCGGCGACTCGTCTTCGGGCTCGAATCCCACCAGCAGCACCACCGGAGCCGATTCCAAATCGGCATAGCTGACCGCCATATGCCGCCCGGCGATGCGGGCCGCCAGGAAGTCGGCCTCCTCGGCCGAGTGCGGCCGGGCGCGGAAGTCGATGTCGTTGGTGCCCAACGTGATCCGCGCGAACTTGGCGTACGCGTAGGCGTCCTCCCAGGTCACTCGGCCGCCGACCAGCACCCCGGTGCGGCCCCGCGCTGCCGCCAGTCCCTGGGCGGCCACCGCCATTGCGTGCGACCACGAGGTGGGCACCAGCGCGCCCTTGGGGTCCCCACCGTCGCGGATCAGGGGAGTGGTGATCACGTCCGGCTGGGTCGCGTACGTGAAGGCCCACCGGCCCTTGTCGCAGTTCCACTCCTCGTTGACTTCCGGGTCGTCACCGGCCAGCCGCCGCAGCACCTTGCCGCGGCGATGGTCGGTGCGTTGCGCGCAGCCCGACGCGCAGTGCTCGCAGACGCTGGGGCTGGAGACCAAATCGAACGGACGCGCGCGGAACCGGTAGGCGGTCCCCGTTAGCGCCCCCACCGGGCAGATCTGCACCGTGTTGCCGGAGAAGTACGACTCGAACGGTTCATCGGCGTAGATACCGACCTGCTGCAGGGCGCCGCGCTCCTGCATATCGATGAACGGATCGCCGGCGATCTGGTCGGAGAACCGGGTGCAGCGGGCGCACAGGATGCAACGTTCGCGGTCCAGCAGCACCTGCGCGGAGATGTTGATCGGTTTGGCGAAGGTACGTTTGGCCTCGGTGAAGCGAGAATCCGTGCGGCCGTTAGACATTGCCTGGTTTTGCAGCGGGCATTCACCGCCCTTGTCGCACATCGGGCAATCCAGCGGATGGTTGATCAGCAGCAGTTCCATCACACCGTGCTGGGCCTTGTCGGCAATCTCGGAGGTGAGTTGGGTGCGCACCACCATGTCGTCGGTGGCCACGGTGGTGCACGACGCCAGCGGCTTGCGTTGCCCTTCGACCTCGACCAGGCATTGCCGGCAGGCGCCGACGGGCTCCAGCAGCGGGTGGTCGCAGAATCGCGGGATCTGGATTCCCATCAGTTCGGCGGCGCGAATCACCAACGTGCCCTTGGGGACGCTGATTTCGACGCCGTCGATGGTCAGTGTCACCATCTCCGGTTGGCCTACCCGGATGTCAGTGTCGGCCGCCTGGGTCACGCGTCCACTCCGTTCGCGACGAGCATGGAGTCTCGGGGGTCGAATGGGCAACCGCCTCCTTCGACGTGGGCCAGGTACTCGTCGCGGAAGTGCTTGATCGACGACATCACCGGACTCGCGGCACCGTCGCCCAACGCGCAGAACGACTTTCCCAAGATGGAATCGGAAATGTCCAACAGTTTGTCAATGTCTTCATGGCTACCCCGGCCGGTTTCCAGCCGCTCGTAGATCTTATCCAGCCAGAAGGTGCCCTCCCGGCACGGCGTGCATTTCCCACACGATTCGTGCTTGTAGAACTCGGTCCAGCGGCGCACCGCGCGCACCACGCAGGTGGTCTCGTCGAAGATCTCCAGCGCCTTGGTCCCCAGCATCGAGCCGGCCGCACCCACACCCTCGTAGTCCAGCGGCACATCCAGATGCTCGTCGGTGAGCAGCGGGGTCGACGAGCCGCCCGGTGTCCAGAACTTCAGCCGGTGCCCGGCGCGCACCCCGCCTGCGTAGTCGAGCAACTCGCGCAGCGTAATGCCCAGCGGCGCCTCGTACTGGCCGGGGCGGGTGACGTGGCCGGACAGCGAATACAGGGTGAAGCCAGGCGATTTCTCGCTGCCCATCGACCGGAACCAGTCGATGCCGCCCAGGATGATCGATGGGACACTGGCGATCGTTTCGACGTTGTTGATCACGGTCGGGCAGCCATACAGACCGGCCACCGCGGGGAAGGGGGGCCGCAGCCGCGGCTGGCCGCGCCGGCCTTCCAGCGAGTCGAGCAGGGCGGTCTCCTCGCCGCAGATGTAGGCGCCCGCGCCGGCGTGTACCACCAGCTCCAGATCGAATCCGGAACCTCCGATGTTGCGGCCTAGGAAGCCGGCGGCATAGGCCTCGGCCACCGCGTTGTGCAGCCGGCGCAATACCGGCACCACCTCACCGCGTACGTAGACGAACGCGTGATGGGCGCGGATCGCGTAGGCGGCGATGATGACGCCTTCGATGAGCACATGTGGCGTCGCCAGCATCAACGGAATGTCTTTGCACGTACCGGGTTCGGACTCGTCGGCGTTGACCACCAGGTAGTGCGGCTTGGCCGCGGCGCCGGTGTCGCCCTGCGGGATGAACGACCACTTGGTCCCGGTGGCAAAGCCCGCGCCGCCGCGTCCGCGTAACCCGGAATCCTTGACGATGCTGATCACGTCGTCGGGCGGCATCGTCAGGGCTTTCTGCAACGCCTGATAGCCCCGATAGCGATCGTGGCGTTGATAAGTGGCCAGGGTCCACGACTCCAGGTCGTCCCAGTGGCGGCTGATCACCGGGGTCAACGGGGTGGCCTGCGTGGTCATTCGTCCGCTCCGGGGGTTGGTGGCGCCTGCATGTCGTTCTTCCTTGCCACCTGCAGCCCGGCCAGGGTGGGCGCGCCGGGACCGCCCTGGCCTTCGTCGGGACGCTGGTCGGGTAGACCCGCCAGGATGCGCGATGTTTGCCGGAAGCCGCACAGCGGCGCGCCGCGGGTGGGCGCCTTCGGTGTGTCGGAGCGCAGCGAGTCGACGAGTTCGCGCGCGGACTCCGGCGTCTGGTTGTCGAAGAATTCCCAGTTGACCATCACCACCGGTGCGTAATCGCAGGCGGCGTTGCATTCGATGTGTTGCAAGGTGACCACACCGTCGGAGGTGGTTTCGTCGTGGCCGACGCCGAGATGCTCTTTGAGGCGGTCGAAGATGGCGTCGCCGCCCATGACGGCGCACAGCGTGTTCGTGCACACACCCACCAGGTACTCGCCGGTGGGGCGCCGGCGGTACATGGTGTAGAAGCTGGCCACCGCCGACACCTCGGCCCCGGTCAGCCCGAGTTGATCGGCGCAGAACCGCAAACCCGCCGGCGTCAGGTAGGAATCCTCGCCCTGCACCAGGTGCAGCAACGGCAACAGCGCCGAGCGCCTGTCGGGATAGCGGCCGATGATCTCCTTGGCGTCGACCTCCAGCCGCGCCAGTACGTCCGGCGGATACGACCGCGGAGCGCCCTCGACGACAAACTGGTTGGGTTCGTCCGGTGGCGGTCCGAGCCGGATGAACACCGGCTGACCGGGTGGCTGTGTCACCGGTCCACCCCGCCCATGACCGGGTCAATGCTGGCGACCGCCGCGATCAAATCGGCGACCATCCCGCCTTCGCACATCGCGGCGACGGACTGCAGGTTGGTGAAGGAGGGATCCCGGTAGTGCACCCGGTAGGGGCGGGTGCCACCGTCGCTGACCATGTGTACGCCGAGCTCACCACGGGGGGACTCCACCGCGACGTAGACCTGGCCCGCCGGCACCCGGATGCCCTCGGTGACCAGTTTGAAGTGGTGGATCAGCGCTTCCATCGAGGAGCCCATGATTTTGGCGATGTGCTTGGGTGAGTTGCCCAGGCCGTCGGGCCCCACCTGCAGGTCGGCCGGCCAGGCGAGCTTGCGATCGGAGATCATGGTCGGGCCGGGTCGTAACTTGTCCAGACACTGCTCCACGATCTTCATCGACTCCCACATCTCTTTGACGCGAATCATGTAGCGCCCGTAGGCATCACAGCTGTCGTCGGTGATCACATCGAATTCATAGTGCTGGTATCCGCAGTAGGGCTCGCTTTTCCGCAGGTCGTGGGGCAACCCAGTGGAACGCAGTATCGGGCCGGTGATGCCCAGTGCCATGCATCCGGTCAGATCCAGGTATCCGACGCCCTGGGTGCGGGCCTTCCAGATGGCGTTTTCGTTGAGCAGCTCGCCCATTTCGCGCAGTGGTTGGCGCAACTGCTTGAGTGCTTCCGCGATTTCGGTGGCCGCGTTGGGCGGTAAGTCCTGCGCCACGCCGCCGGGTCGGATGTAGGCGCTGTTCATCCGCAAACCGGTGATCTTTTCGAACAGCGTGAGCACGATCTCGCGTGCCCGGAAGCCGACGAACATCGGAGTCATGGCGCCCAATTCCATGCCCCCGGTCGCCAATGCGACCAAATGCGACGAGATCCGGTTGAGCTCCATCATCAGCACGCGGATGACGTTGACCCGCTCGGGTATCTCATCGGTGATGCCGAGCAGCTTCTCCACGCCGAGGCAGTAGGCGGTTTCGTTGAAAAACGGTGACAGGTAATCCATTCGGGTCACGAAGGTGACGCCCTGGGTCCAGTACCGGTATTCGAGGTTCTTCTCGATTCCGGTGTGCAGGTAGCCGATTCCGCACCGGGCTTCGACGACTGTTTCGCCCTCGATCTCCAGGATTAACCGCAACACCCCGTGGGTAGACGGGTGCTGGGGCCCCATGTTGACGACGATGCGTTCACCGGGATCCGCGCTGCGCGCGGCGTCCACGACCTGCTGCCAGTCCTGCCCGCCAGCGACCAGGACGGTCTCGCCGGCGCCGCCAGCCGAGTCGGCGATTGCCGTCATCAGTTGTAGCCCCTCCGCTCGTCGGGCGGGGGTATCTGCGCGCCCTTGTATTCGACCGGGATGCCGCCGAGAGGGTAGTCCTTGCGTTGCGGATGCCCCTGCCAGTCATCGGGCATCTCGATCCGGGTCAGGGCCGGATGGCCGTCGAAGATGATCCCGAAGAAGTCGTAGGTTTCCCGCTCGTGCCAGTCGTTGGTCGGATAGATCGCGAACAGGGAAGGGATGTGCGGATCACTGTCCGGCGCAGACACTTCCAACCGGAGGCGACGGTTGTGGGTGATCGACTGCAGCGGGTAGACGGCATGCAGCTCCCGACCCGTCTCGTGCGGGTAGTGCACCCCGCTCACCCCAAGACACAGCTCGAATCGCAATTCGGGTTCGTCGCGCAGCCGCTGGGCGACCCGCGGCAGTAGATCCCGGCGGACATGCAGGGTCAGTTCATCGCGGTAGACCACGACTTTCTCGACGGCGTCCTCGAATTCGACGCGCTCGTGCCGCAGTGCCTCGGCCAGCCGGTCGACGATATCGTCGAAGTAGCCGCCGTAGGGCCGGGGGCTGCTGCCAGGGAGGACGACTTGGCGCACCAACCGTCCGTAACCGGAGGTGTCACCGGTGCCCGAGACGCCGAACATGCCGCGGCGAACGTCGACCACCTCCGCGGTGGGGGAGTCCGGGCGGCCTTCCTGGGCGTCTTGGTTCGGCGGGCTCATCGCAGCAGTCCGCGCATCTCGATGGTGGGCCGGGCCAACAACGCCGCCTCTTCGGCCTCGGCGATAGCGCGTTCCCGGTTGATACCTAATGGCATCTGCTGAATCTTTTCGTGCAGCTTCAGGATTGCGTGCAGCAGCATCTCCGGGCGCGGCGGGCAGCCGGGTAGGTAGATGTCGACCGGAACAACATGATCCACGCCCTGCACGATCGCATAGTTGTTGAACATCCCACCTGACGAGGCGCACACACCCATGGCCAGAACCCATTTCGGCTCCGCCATCTGGTCATAGATCTGGCGCAGTACCGGCGCCATCTTCTGGCTGACCCGGCCCGCCACGATCATCAGATCTGCCTGCCGCGGCGTGGCCGAGAACCGTTCCATCCCGAACCGCGCAATGTCAAACCTTGGTCCCGCGGTCGCCATCATCTCGATCGCACAGCACGCCAATCCGAATGTTGCCGGCCACAGGGAGTTTTTGCGGACATAGCCCGCCACCTTCTCGACGGTCGACAGCAGGATCCCGCCGGGCAGCTGTTCTTCCAGTCCCACGCCCTACCTCAATCCCACGTCAGGCCCCCGCGGCGCCACACATACGCGTAGGCCACGAACACCGTGAGCATGAATATCGCCATCTCGACCAGCGCGAACGTGCCCAGCGAGTCGTAGCTGACCGCCCACGGGTAGAGGAACACAATTTCGATGTCGAAGACGATGAACAACATCGCGGTCAGGTAGTACTTGATGGGGAACCGCTGCCCGCTCGCCGCGCCGGGGCCAATGGAGGTTCTGGCTCCAGTGCTAGCGGGCTCGATCCCGCATTCGTAGGCGGCCTGCTTTGACCGGTTGAACCGCGACGGGCCGACCAGGCTCGCGATCACCACCGACACCACGGCGAAGGCGGCGGCCAGCGCCGCCAGTACCAGGATGGGTATGTAGACGTTCAACTCGCTCCATGATCCGTCGTACGGGGCCGCCAGCGCGGCGGCCGGGCGGTGACCGGGCTGCCGTGACGAACCGGGGCTTCGGGCCGTCACAGTGACCTTCAACATAGTCGCGCAACGGCCACCCCACATTCCCGGGGTCAGGCTGGTGCATACCTGTGCGAGTCGAAGCAGAACCCGTGGCTGGGTCCGGCGTCGGTCGCTGCGAAGCAAAACTGGGGATTGCGCGTCCCGGCGAATTGTATGAATGTTGGTCTAACCCCCTGATAAGCGCAGCATTTGTTGTTAATCTCGGCATTTGCCGGTTAATCGTTGGCCGTATTGAGGTCGGCGTGGCATCGAGCAGCGAAGCGGAAGGACGGGAGCTGTGAGTTTCGTCGTGCTGCCGCCGGAGATCAATTCCTTGCGAATGTTCATCGGTGCAGGCACTGCGCCGATGCTGGCGGCGGCGGCAGCCTGGGACGGGCTTGCCGAAGAGTTGGGGACCGCGGCGCAATCATTTGCGTCGGTCACGGCCGGGCTGGCGGGTCAGGCGTGGCAGGGTCCGGCAGCCTTGGCGATGGCGGCAGCGGCGGCTCCCTACGCGGGGTGGTTGACCGCGGCAGCGGCTCAGTCGGCCGGGGCGGCGGGACAGGCGCGCGCAGTGGCCAGCATCTTCGAGGCGGCGCAGGCGGCGACGGTGCTTCCGGCGGCGGTGGCCGCCAACCGCGACGCATTCGTGCAGCTGGTGATGACGAATTTGTTCGGGCAGAACGCGCCGTTGATTGCTGCCGCCGAGGGTGTGTACGAGGAGATGTGGGCCGCGGATGTGGCCGCCATGTCGGGGTACTACTCCGGGGCATCGGCGATTGCCGCGCAAGTGGTGCCGTGGGCGAGTTTGCTGCAGCGATTTCCGGGTTTGGGTGCCGGCGCCACCGGCGCTACTGGCGGTGAGAGCGTCGGCACCGGCGCTACTGGCGGCGAGAGCGTCGGCACCGGCGGCGGTGAGAGCGTCGGCACCGGAGGTGCAACCGCTAGCGGCGGGGGCGTCGGCTACGTCGGAGGCGGCGTGGCTAGCGCCGGGTTAGCGGCCGGTGATCCGGCCCATGGCAGTGTAGGCCAAGGGAATTTCGGCGGTGGCGATGTTGGCGCCGGAGACGTCGTCGCGTCGAGCGCTACCAGTGCCCATGCCGGCGTTGTGAGCCCCGGCTTCATCGGTGCCCCGCTCGCGCTCGCCGCTCTGGGTCAGATGGCACGTGGCGGCACTAACTCTGCCCCGGGAACTGCCACCGAGTCAGCTCGAGCGCCAGAGCCGGCGGCTTCCGCGCCACCGGAAGCCGTTGTGGAAGTTCCAGAACTTGAAGTTCCAGCAATGGGGGTGCTGCCAACTGTGGATCCGAAAGTTGCGGCCAAGGCCGCTCCGCTGTCGACAACGCGGGTAGGCCAATCCGCGGGTTCTGGAATTCCGGAATCGACACTACGCACCGCGCAAGGTCAGCAGGCTTCAGAGACTTCAGCGGCGGAGGAGACAGCGCCGTCGTTGCGGCCGGAAGCGGCAGCGGGCCAATTACGACCTCGGGTAAGACAGGACCCGAAGATTCAAATGCGGGGCGGCTGAACGTTCGCGCCGCGAATGCCGGCCGCGTCCGGTTAGTGGGCGGGTGCGCGCAACAGTGAGAGCACCGTGCGGCCCAGCACGATGGGGTCGACGGGATGCGGCACTGCGGCCTCGGCCCGCGACCAGCTGGCCAGCCAGGTGTCGTCCGGACGGCCGGTGAGCACCAGGATGGGCGGGCAACTGGCAAGTTCGTCTTTGAGCTGTTTGGCGATTCCCATGCCTCCGGTCGGTGTCGCCTCACCGTCGAGGATGGCCAAGTCGATGCCCCCCCGATCCATCTGGCGTATCACCATCGGACCGGTAGCCACTTCGACGTAGGTCAAATCGGGCAGATCCGGGTGCAACCGTTTGCCCAGGGCCCGCATCACCCGTTCGCGGGTCTGGACGTTGTCGCTGTAGACGAGGATCCGCAATGCGGTGCTGGAGTCGGGCACGGTGTCAGATGGTACTGGTGTCCATCGGACGCCTAGGGTGTAATCCCGCACGAGATTTCGGCGGTTGTGTACGTGACATATGGGCACAACAAGGCCAGAGTGAATATATGACCGAACAGGAAATGACCGAGCAGTGGTTAGAGGGCTGTGCGGTTCAGCGGATTATGTTCCGCGACGGTCTGGTGCTGAACTTCGACGATTACAACGAGCTGGTCATCTCGGTACCACTACAGCTGACTCTGCCGGCCATCGAAACCTCGCCCGCAGAAGTGGTCGCCATCGACCCAAACGACCCAGCCGACCACGAGCGTCCGCTCTTCGATTTCGCCGGGGCAACCTGCACAGCTTTCGTGGTATGACACCGGAGATCTCCATCTTGAGTTCTCCGACGGTCATCAGATCGACGTGCACCCCGATGATTGCGTCACCGCATGGGAACTGTATGGCAAATACCACGGATACGCCGCGTGCCTGGCGCCAGGCAAGCTGCGAGTTGTGCGGCATGACGTAGCCGACGCCAACGGCGACCAGTGAGGAAGCGGCAAATTGGCCAGAGCACGCCGGCGACGCGTCCCGGGAGGGGCGTTAGTCGCGCACGCGTAGTACGACCTTCCCCTTGGCGGTGCGATTCTCCAGCGATGCAATCGCCGCAGCGGCTTGGTCCAGTGGGTAGACCACTGGTTCGGGAGGAGGCAGCTTGCCCGAGCGTAGCAGCCGCTCGAGTTGTGACCACTGCTGGGCCAGCGCATCGGGGTGGGTCAGCGACCAGGCGCCCCAGCCTACCCCGACAACGTCAATGTTGTTGAGCAGAAGGCGGTTTACCTTCACGGTGGGAATCTCGCCGCCAGTGAAGCCGATGACCAACAGCCGTCCTCCCGCAGCAAGCGAGCGCAGCGAATCGGTGAACCGGTCGCCGCCGACCGGGTCTACGACGATGTCGACACCACGGCCGTTCGTCAGCTCCTGTACCGCGTCCTTGAACCCCTCGGCCAACACCACATCTGTCGCCCCGGCCACTGTCGCAAGCTCGGCCTTCTCCTGCGTGCTGACCACCGCGACGGTGCGAGACGCCCCGAGCGCCGGCGCTAGTCGCAACGTCGATGTGCCGATCGCGCCTGCCGCCCCGTGCACCAGCACCGTCTCACCGGCCTGCAGCCGGCCCCGGACCGCCAGCGCGAAGTACACCGTCAGGTCGTTGAACAGCACGCCCGCGCCCGCCTCGAAAGTCATGTTGTCCGGCAGCTTGAACACGCGCTCGGGCGACAATACCGCGACTTCGGCCATGCCGCCGGTGAGCATCGTGAGGCCGACAACCCTGTCTCCGGAACGCACTTGGCTGTTATCCGGCGCCGATCGAACCACTCCGGCGATCTCGGCGCCGAGCACGAATGGCGGCTCCGGGCGGTACTGGTAACGGCCACGGGTTAGCAGTGCGTCCGGGAAGGCCACGCCGGCAGCGTGCACCTCGATGACCACACCGGCGCTCGTGGGTTCCTCGACCTCGGCCACCTCGACCGCATCTGGTCCCTCCAGCCGAGTCACCCGTACCGCGCGCATGCCGACCAGCCTACTGGCGGGGGTGCAGACGGGCGCCAGCAGACGCAAAAGCCCCCGATTTCACTGAAATTCGGGGGCTTTGACGTCTGCTCGCCGAGGCTATTTGAGCTCGGACGACGACAGGCCCAACAGTCGGCGTGCGACCACCAGCTGCTGGATCTGCTGGGTGCCCTCGAAGATGTCCAGGATCTTGGAGTCGCGGGCCCACTTCTCCAGCAGTGATTGCTCGGAATACCCGGTAGTTCCTGCCAATTCGACGGTTTTGCAGGTGACGTCGCTGGCCATCCGGCCCGCCTTGGCCTTGCTCATCGAGGCTTCTTTGGAGTTGGGGATGTTGTTGTCGGCCTGCCAGGCTGCGCGCAGGGACAGTAGGTAGCTGGCCTCCCAGTCGGCCTCCATCCGCAGGAACTCGGCGGCCGCGGCGCTCTGGGTGTGTGAGGGCTTGTCGTAGGAGATCTCCACGCCGGCCCCGGTGAGGACACTACGGATTTCCTCCAGTGCGGCACGGCCGATCCCGACGGCCATGGCGGCCACAATCGGCCGGGTGTTGTCGAAGGTCTCCATCACCCCGGCAAAGCCCTTGCCGACCTCGATTTCCGGGTTCCCAAGTAGGTTGCCCTTGGGGATACGGGCGTTGTCGAACCGGATCACCGCAGTATCAGAACCCTTGATGCCGAGTTTGTGTTCAAGTCGTTCGACGGTCACGCCGGGATGCTCACGGGGCACGATGAACGACTTAATCGCCGGGCGGCCCAAGGATTTGTCCAGCGTGGCCCAGACCACGATGTGGGTGGCGCGGGAACCGGCGGTGACAAAGATCTTCTCGCCGTTGATCACGTACTCGTCGCCGTCGAGGGTGGCGGTCGTCGACACTGCCGCCGAGTCCGATCCGAATTCCGGTTCGGTGATGGCCATCGCTGCCCACACTTTGCCCAGCCGCTCCAGCTGCTCGTCGGTGGCTACCGCGGAGATGGCTGCGTTACCCAGCCCCTGATAGGGCAGCGACAGCATCATCGCGACGTCGCCCCAGCTGGCCTCCATCGTCTGTACCACGGCGGCCATGTTGGCACCGTTGTGGTTTTCGTCCTTGCCTTCGTCCTCGTCGCGAAGCGAATGGGCTCCGGCAAAGTTGAACGATTCGGCGGCGCCCTCGAACAAATTGATCAGGGTGTCGAGTTCGACCGGGTAGGCATGTTCCTTCAGGTCGTACTTGCGGGCTATCGGCCGCATCATCTCCGCAGCGCCCTGATGGGTCTTGACGATGATCGCCTGCAGCTTGCGCGGCAGTTCCAGATTTATTGCCATGATTGATCTTTCAGCTCGTTCTAGATGACAACAACGCCCTCGGCGACGCCGATGGCTCGCAGGTCGCGGTACCAGCGCTCAACCGGATGCTCCTTGGTGTAGCCGTGGCCGCCCAGCAGTTGCACCCCGTCCAGGCCGAGCTGCATGCCCTTGTCGGAGCCAAGCCGCTTGGCTAGCGCCGCTTCCCTTGCGAACGGCAGACCCTGCTCGGCACGGGACGCCCCGCGCCAGGTGATCAGGCGCAGGCCGTCGAGCTCGATCGCGATGTTGGCGCACATGAACGCCACCGCTTGGCGATGAGCGATCGGCTCGCCGAAAGCCTGGCGTTGTTTCACATACGGGACGACGTAGTCGAGCACGGCGTGAGAGGTACCGACCGCCAGCGCCGCCCAACCCAACCGGGCCAGCGCAAGCGCCTCGGAATAGTCGTTGTCGCTGGCTTCGTCCTCGCCCAGCCGGGCGTTAAGCGGGACCGACACCCCGCAGAGTTCGACCTGGCCCAACGCCGCGCCGCGAATCCCCATGCTCGGATCCGCCTTGACGGTCAGGCCGCTGGCCGCGGACTCGACAATGAACAGTGCGGGCTTGCCGCCCAGCTGCGCGCCGACAATAAACAGCTCGGCGTCGGCGGCGGCCGGGATCAACGACTTCACGCCGTCGAGCCGGTAACCGGACGGGGTGCGCACCGCGGTGGTCTTCAGCCGGGTGGGATCGAATAGTGGCTGCGGTTCGGTGATGGCCACGCAGGCCTGCGGAACGTTCTCGCCGGCGAACTCTTTGAGATAGGTGGCCTGCTGATCGGCGCTGCCCCAATGGGTGAGCGCGGACGCCACCCCGCCAGGCGCCAGGATCGGCAGTGCCAGGCCCATGTCGCCATACGCCAGTGCCTCAGCCACCAGCACGTTGGTGACGCTGGAGCGGTGTTCGGCGATACCGTCGAAGTCCTCGGGGATGTTGATCGCGGTAATGCCCAGCTCGGCGGCCTTGGCGGTCAAGTCGGACGGGTAGGTCGCGGCGTCGTCGGCGTCGTGCGCGGCGGGTCGCAGTACCTCTTCGGCGAATTCGTCGACGGTCTCGATGATCAGCTTCTGGTCGTCATCGGGCGTCAGATCGAAGTAGTCTCGGCCGCTGGACTTCAGCCGGGTCGGTCCGCCCCGCAGGCCTTGCACCCGCTGGAACTGACGGGTGGCGGCGCCGGCAGTGGCAAACATCGTCTTCACGCCGTAGCGCAGTGATCGGTTCAGCGGATCGCGCAGGCGGTATTTGTCCAGGAACTCCTGGCCGACAATCGGGGTTAGCAGCGCCAGTGCGACGTCGATGCCGGTCCGTTTGTGGGGCGCCAGGCCGACACCGGTCGTGCGGCCGCGTCTATCGGTGCGTGCGCCGGAGGGTTTTGCAGCATTTGCAGCAGAGGTGGTGTTGGTCATACGGCAGCCTCGGTCATCGGGGTGATAGCGGACCACCCTATCTTACTCCGGAGTAAGATAGGGGTGCTTGTTAAGTTGTTCACATCCGGGACAAGCTGGTCAGCAAGGGCAGCCGGCGCTGGCCCCAGTGTCCGGCCGGTCCGTCGTACACGCCAGGCATCTGATAGCCGCATGCTTGGCAGCGGCCGTCCTCGGTGAGGGCGTAATGTCGTATCGAATACCAGTCGCGAACGATCACCGTTGCCCGGCAGCCTGGGCACGAGGTGCTGCCACCCACGGCATCGTGAACGTTTCCGGTGTAGACGAAGCGCAGGCCTTCGCCAATGCCGATCTCGCGGGCTCGGGTCAATGTGGCGGTTGGTGTAGCCGGGGTGTCCATCATCTTGTAGTCGGGATGGAACGCGGTGAAATGCACCGGCACGTCGACGCCCAGGTTTTCGCGGATCCATCTGCATTCGGCAGCGACTTCCGCGTCGCTGTCGTTACGTCCGGGAATCAGCAGGGTGGTGATCTCCAACCACACATTCGTCTGGTGCCGCAGGTAGGCCAGGGTGTCCAGGACGTTGCGCAGGTGACTGACGCAAACCTTGCGATAAAAGTCTTCGGTGAATGCCTTTAGGTCGACGTTGGCGGCGTCGACACGCCGGTAGAATTCCGCGCGGGGCTCAGGACACATGTACCCGGCCGTCACCGCGACGGCTTTGATTCCCTGGTCGTGGCAGGCGTCGGCTACATCGGCGGCATACTCCCAGAAGATCGTTGGGTCGTTGTAGGTGAATGCCACGCTGCGGCAACCCAATTCGTGTGCGGTCCGGGCGATGTCGGCCGGGGCCGCCCGACTGGCCAGGACGTCGATCTCGCGGGACTTGGAGATATCCCAGTTCTGGCAGAACTTGCACGCCAGGTTGCACCCGGCGGTGCCGAAAGACAGCGTCGCCGAACCTGGCAAGAAGTGGTTGAGCGGCTTTTTCTCGATCGGATCGACACAGAATCCGCTAGAGCGTCCGTAGCTGGTGAGCTTCACTTGATCGTCAAATCGGCCGCGGACGAAACACAGGCCACGCTGTCCCTCGTGAAGTTTGCATGCGCGTGGACATACATCGCACTGGATCCGGCTGTCGTGCAGTCGGTGCCAGTGTTTGGTTGCGATGGTGAACGGGTCGCTCATGGCGCTCTCGAGCGCCAGGTTACCCGGCGTTGAGCCGTGTCAGCACCTCGTCGTGCAACAGACCGTTGGTTGCAACGGCGCTGCCCCCGTGTGGGCCGGCGACGCCGTCCAGGCTGGTGAGCCGCCCGCCCGCCTCACGCACCACGATGTCCAGTGCCGCCAGATCCCATACCGACACTTGCGGTTCGGCGGCAATATCGACGGCGCCCTCGGCCACCAGGCAGTAAGACAGAAAGTCGCCGTAAGCACGCACGCGCCACACGGTATCGGTCAACCCGATGAAGCGTTCACGTAGACCCAGCCGCGCCCACCCGGACAGACTGGAAAACGACAAGCTCGCCGAATGCAGCTCTGCCACAGAGGAAACCGACAGCCGGTGTGGACGCGCACCATCGACGGATGCGAACGCGCCCCGGCCGCGTGCCGCCCACCACCGCCGTTGCAGCGCCGGCGCACTCACCACACCGACCGACGGGACGCCATCTTCAAGCAGCGCGATCAAACTGGCCCACACCGGCACCCCGCGCACAAAGTTTTTGGTGCCGTCGATCGGGTCTACGATCCACTGCCGTCCGGTGAAGGTCGTTGATCCGCCGAACTCCTCGCCCAAGACGCCGTCGCCGGGCCGGTCGCGGCCCAGCGTCTGGCGCACGTCGGATTCGACCGCCCGATCGGCGTCGGTCACCGGCGTCAAATCCGGTTTGGTGTCGATGCGCAGATCGAGCGCCCCGAACCGGACCCGCGTCAATTCGTCCGCACGGTCGGCCAGAGCCAGCGCAAGCATTAGATCGTCGTGGCTCACTGGTGCACCATCCTTTCGCCGAGCGTGTACCCAGTGCGATTTTTCGCGTGCGTTCTTGCACTGAGTTCACGCTCGGCGTAATAACGGCTCATGCCAGCAGTCCTACCATGGCCGGGTGGGATGGGAGTTTGGCGTGCTACTCATACTGATCGCGGTCCTAGCGGTATTTCTTGCTCCGCGGCTTATCCCGCGCGGCCCGCGGGGAGATCTGGCCAGCGGCACGCTCCTGGTGACCGGAGTCAGCCCGCGACCGGACGCAGGCGGCCAGCAGTATGTCACCATCGCCGGGATCATCACTGGGCCCACGGTCAATGAGTACGCCGTGTATCAGCGCATGGCCGTCGACGTCGACCAGTGGCCGACCGTCGGTCAAATACTTCCGGTGGTGTACTCGCCGAAGAATCCTGACAATTGGACGTTTACGCCCAACGGGCCGCCTGTCGGTTAGGCGCCGGGTTACCCTGCCGCGGGTGGGTGGGCCATCACCGTGAGCCGAACCCCGTATCGAGGTAGGACGCCGGAGGCTCGCCCTGCTGCCACTGGCACCCCCGGTACACCTGGCATCCCGTGCTCGGCCACGTCGGTCCCCGGGAGTGTGGTCAGGCCGGCGGGCGACAATGCCGAGACAGGGCGCGTCGAGGGCGCGGCCCAGCTCGGTGGGACCGATAGTTGCCCAATCGAGTTTGCCCGGCCGACACTCGCGAGCACCGTGTTGCCGACGCTCGCCGCACCGCCGGCACCCGACGCAGACACCCCACCGCCGGGACTGGTCGCGGAAACCAACTCGCCGATCCCAAAGTCGCCCGGTGTCACCTCCGCGGGATTCTCGTCGCCGACGTTCAAAAGGCCTAGGTTGCTCTCGGCCCCGATGGTCCCGGCAACAAAGGACTCGACATCCTGCGTCACACCTACCGTGGCATATCCAGCGAATATGGCGTCAAGGAAGGTGAAGTCCTCAGGGATGAAGCTCGGAATCGTCAGCGCTTGCAGCGCTTGGGTCACCGTCTCAATCAGCAGCGACAGTGGGTCGGTGGCCTGGCTGACCGCGGCGGCCTGAGCGGTCAGGCCGGCCGGGTTGGTGGTCTGCCGCGGCGGGGAGAACGGTGTCAGCAGGGCCGCAGCCGCTGAGGCGGTGGCGTAACCGTACATCGCGGCGGCGTCCTGGGCCCACATCTCGGCGTACTGTGCCTCGGTGGCCGCGATCGCCGCAGTGTTCTGGCCGAAGAAGTTCGTCGCGATCAGTGCTAGCAGCTGTATCCGGTTGGCCGCTACCACCGGTGGCGGCAGGGTCATTGCGTATGCTTGCTCGAAGGCCAGCGCTGCCGCCCTGGCTTGGATCGCTGTTTGCTGTGTCTTTTCGGCGGTCGTGTACAGCCAACCGATATAGGGAGCGGCCGTCACCGCCATCGATTCCGCTGCCGGTCCACGCCAATGCAAGGCGGCCAGTCCGGACAGCACCGATCCATATGCCTCGGCTGTGGTGGCCAACTCGGCGGCCAGCGAATCCCAGCCGCCCGCGGCAGCCAACAGCGATCCTGCCCCAGGGCCGGTGTACATCCGGGCGGAGTTGACTTCCGGTGGTAACAGTGCGAAATCCATTGTGTCTCAGCTCCTTACATTTGTGCGGATACGGTGTCGTGCTGGTCGAGAACTGAATGGGTCAAGGTGGAGTGCCAGCGGTGTTGCTGGCACTGGCCGTTTCGACGACGATGGCACCCCGGATGGCCAGCATCGACGTGGACGCCGGGCCCCACCAGTGCATACCGGTCAGACGCGCAATCACCGAGCCGTAGTTCTCTGCTGCGGATGCTAACTCCGCGGCCAGCGCATCCCAGCTGGCCGCGGCAACCAACATTGAATTCGGTCCGGGACCGCTGTACATACGCGCGGAGTTGATCTCCGGTGGTAAGAACGCGTAGTCCATTACTCCGCAGGCCCCTAACGTCGATTGCGCACCCAGCCCAATTCGGACCTCGGTGTGGGCATGCGGGAGACGGCAGTGGCTCCCCCCATGGTCACGAGCGGCTCCGAGTGGGCTCCGCTCGGGCGCAGGCCGGCTGATACTTGTTGACCAGTGCGGCAACTCGTGCCGCGGCCAGTGTACAACTGGGCGGGCAGGTTGTATGGCAGTCGACTGACGGCGGATCGGAGATTGATCGACGCCGTGCCGGCCGCATCGAGATGCGCTCTCACAGCGCGGCTATGCCCAAATATTCTGTGGGTCAAGCGATATGCAGCCGATGGACGGCCGCTGGTTCGGCAGCTGTCGGCAACTGTAAGCCATTTCTGGGACTTTGCTGTGAAAAGCTGGGCGATGGTTGTGGACCTGGACGAGCCACCCGTGCGATAGGTGAGATTCATTCTCGCCCTGACGGGTTGCGTCTGTCATCGGTCGATAAGGACTAACGGCCCTCAGGTGGGGACCAACGCCCCTGGGAGATAGCGGTCCCCGCCAGTAACGTACCGCTGAACCGACGGGATGTATCCGCCCCAGCGAAGGAGACGGCGATGAGCGATCCTCGGCCAGCTCGGGCAGTGGTCGTTGGTATCGACGGGTCAAGGGCGGCAACGCATGCGGCGTTGTGGGCGGTCGATGAGGCGGTGAACCGAGACATTCCGCTGCGACTGGTGTACGTCATCGATCCGTCCCAACTGTCCGCCGCCGGCGAGGGCGGTGGGCAATCAGCGGCCCGAGCGGCGCTGCACGACGCCTCTCGGAAGGTCGAGGCCACCGGGCAACCGGTCAAGATCGAAACGGAGGTTCTGTGCGGCAGGCCGCTCACCAAGCTGATGCAGGAGTCCAGGTCCGCGGCGATGCTGTGCGTCGGTTCGGTGGGGCTTGATCATGTCCGCGGTCGCCGGGGTTCGGTCGCGGCGACCCTGGCTGGGTCGGCCTTATGCCCCGTGGCGGTGATTCACCCGTCGCCGGCCGAGCCAGCGACAACCTCCCAGGTCAGCGCGGTTGTCGCGGAGGTGGACAATGGTGTGGTGCTGCGGCACGCATTCGAGGAGGCGAGGCTGCGCGGAGTTCCGCTGCGGGCCGTGGCTGTCCACGCTGCTGAAACACCCGATGACGTCGAACAGGGCAGCCGGTTGGCGCATGTACACCTGAGCCGTCGGCTCGCCCACTGGACCCGGCTCTACCCCGAGGTGCGGGTGGATCGGGCCATCGCCGGCGGCAGTGCGTGCCGTCATCTGGCCGCCAACGCAAAGCCGGGTCAGCTGTTCGTCGCGGACTCACACTCCGCGCACGAATTGTGCGGTGCATACCAGCCCGGATGCGCCGTACTTACGGTACGCAGTGCCAACTTGTAGGGAGCGGATCTTGGGAGTGGTGCCCTGGTGGTAAAGGTCTTCTTGGTCGATGACCACGAGGTGGTGCGTCGTGGTCTGGTTGACTTGCTTGGGGCCGATCCCGAGCTTGACGTCGTAGGTGAGGCGGGTTCGGTCGCCGAGGCGATGGCCAGGGTTCCTGCCGCGCGCCCAGATGTCGCGGTGCTGGATGTCCGGTTGCCCGATGGCAACGGCATTGAACTGTGCCGCGATCTGTTGTCCCGCATGCCCGATCTGCGCTGTCTGATCCTCACGTCCTACACCTCTGACGAGGCCATGCTAGATGCGATTCTCGCCGGTGCCAGCGGATATGTCGTCAAAGACATCAAGGGAATGGAGTTGGCGCGCGCCGTCAAAGATGTGGGCGCTGGACGGTCGCTGCTGGACAATCGGGCCGCGGCCGCGCTGATGGCCAAGCTGCGCGGTGGCGCCGAGAAGCAGGACCCGCTATCAGGCCTTACCGACCAGGAGCGGACGCTACTGGGCCTGCTTAGCGAGGGCCTGACCAACAAGCAGATCGCCGACCGAATGTTCCTAGCCGAAAAGACGGTGAAGAACTACGTGTCGCGGTTGCTGGCCAAGCTGGGCATGGAACGTCGGACGCAAGCCGCGGTATTCGCGACGGAGTTGAAGCGCTCGCGGCCACCCGGTGATGGACCATGACAACAGGGGGCCTCGTCGACGAAAACGACGGCGCCGCAATGCGTCCACTGCGTCACACGCTCTCCCAACTACGCCTGCACGAGCTGCTGGTCGAGGTGCAGGACCGGGTCGAGCAGATCGTCGAGGGCCGGGACCGCCTCGATGGTCTGGTGGAGGCCATGCTCGTGGTCACAGCGGGCCTGGACCTGGAGGCAACCCTACGCGCTATCGTGCATTCAGCGACCAGCCTTGTCGATGCGCGCTATGGCGCTATGGAGGTGCACGACCGGCAGCATCGGGTATTGCACTTTGTCTATGAAGGCATCGACGAGGAGACCGTTCGGCGGATCGGCCACCTACCGAAAGGCCTAGGCGTCATCGGGCTGCTCATCGAAGATCCCAAACCGTTACGGCTGGACGATGTTTCTGCGCACCCGGCCTCGATTGGTTTTCCGCCGTATCATCCGCCGATGCGTACCTTCCTCGGGGTACCGGTTCGGGTGCGCGATGAATCGTTCGGCACTCTGTACCTGACTGACAAGACCAACGGGCAACCGTTCAGCGACGACGACGAGGTTCTGGTCCAGGCGCTGGCGGCCGCCGCGGGTATCGCAGTCGCGAATGCCCGGCTCTACCAGCAGGCTAAGGCGCGTCAGTCGTGGATCGAGGCCACCCGTGACATCGCCACCGAGTTGTTGTCCGGCACCGAACCCGCGACGGTGTTCCGGCTTGTCGCCGCGGAGGCGCTCAAGCTGACGGCGGCTGACGCTGCCCTGGTAGCCGTTCCCGTCGACGAGGACATGCCTGCCGCTGACGTGGGGGAGCTGCTGGTGATTGAAACAGTCGGCAGCGCTGTGGCTTCCATTGTTGGGCGAACGATTCCGGTGGCGGGCGCGGTGCTGCGGGAGGTCTTCGTCAACGGCATTCCGCGACGGGTCGACCGGGTCGATTTGGAAGGCCTGGACGAACTGGCCGACGCAGGTCCGGCGCTGCTGTTGCCGCTGCGGGCCAGAGGTACCGTAGCGGGTGTCGTTGTTGTGCTGAGTCAAGGCGGTCCAGGGGCTTTCACCGACGAACAACTCGAGATGATGGCCGCGTTCGCCGACCAGGCCGCGCTGGCTTGGCAATTGGCCACTTCGCAACGTCGGATGCGCGAACTCGACGTACTGACCGACCGGGATCGTATCGCCCGTGACCTCCATGACCATGTCATCCAGCGGCTCTTCGCGATTGGCCTGGCTTTGCAGGGTGCTGTCCCGCACGAACGTAATCCTGAAGTGCAGCAACGACTCTCGGACGTGGTAGACGATCTGCAAGACGTTATACAGGAAATCCGGACCACCATTTATGACCTGCACGGAGCATCGCAGGGTATCACTCGGCTCCGGCAGCGAATCGATGCGGCCGTAGCCCAATTTGCCGACTCGGGGTTGCGCACCAGCGTTCAATTCGTGGGTCCATTGTCGGTGGTCGACAGCGCGCTCGCCGATCAGGCCGAGGCGGTGGTTCGGGAAGCGGTCAGCAACGCGGTTCGCCATGCGAAGGCCAGCACGTTGACCGTCCGGGTCAAAGTCGACGACGACTTGTGCATCGAGGTGACCGACAACGGCCGCGGGCTGCCCGACGAGTTCACCGGAAGCGGCTTAACGAACCTGCGGCAGCGGGCAGAGCAGGCCGGCGGCGAATTCACCCTCGCGAGCGTACCGGGCGCGAGCGGAACAGTGCTGCGATGGTCAGCACCGTTGTCGCAGTAGCTCTTCCGGCCACTCAACGACCTGGGACAGTTCGCGCCGTGGCGTCGGTGGCAACGGGTCGGCATTGATCGGTGCCCAACCCACTCGCAGCAGCATCTGGGGGTAGCCGCCGGCGCCGAACACCTCGGCACGGACCGCGTCGCGGGTCTTGGCGATCTCCAGCGGTTCGGTGATCGGGCAGCACGCCAGCCCCATTGCCGTCGCGGTCAACAAGACGATGCTGGCGGCCTCGCCGGCGCGCAGCCGGGCCAACCGGTCGTCTGTCTCGGTGCCTAGTGCCAGGATCGCGGCGCCGTCGTCAGCGGGTAAGACGTCGGACGGCTGAGACAGACCGGGCCCGGCGAACAGGCGACCGGGGATCGGGGCACTGGGGTCTGATGGCGGCTCGTTGCGGGCGGGAACCCCGGCCACTGAACCGTAGCGCCCACTCCAAATGGTGAGCTCGCGCAGATATTCCTCGTCGGTCACGTGGTCCAAGACAGCCTGCGCCACAATGGCTTTCATTCGGTCTAGGGCACTGACCTGCCGCAGCATGACCCCGCCACGGGCTGCTCTTGCGGCCATCAACGCGATGTCACCTCCTGGCACCGGCCAGCAACTGTAGGCGCGCCGATCGGTGCGTCGCCGCGGTATGGCCGCCGCCAAGGCGACATCGGCCTGATCGGGAACAAGCGGTTGTACCCCGATGGTGGCCAGATGGCAGCGGTCCTTGGGATCGGGGAAACGGTTTACCTTGGCCTGCCAGCCCAGCGACGCCAAAGCGACGACGCAGTGGTGCAATGCCACACCACAGCTGAGGATCAACTCACGCCCGTCCGGATCGGTGCTACGCAGCTGCATATCGGGTCTAGAGAACAGCTCCAGACTCGTCGGGCATACCCGCCACCGCCACGGCTGCGTGTTGTGGATGGAGGGGGCCCGGACGGCCAGGGTGAGAACCGTTCGCACGGTTTCGGCGTCCGGGAAATGGGTGTTCATGGCTGCCGGGCCTTTCCCATCAACGGCTGCGGTCATCTATTAAGGATCGCGCGTCGACAGCCGCGGTGGCAGAGCACGAAGGCTCGCCAGCGGAGGACCTTTGGCCCTGCCTCAACGGCTCCTCGCAGCGGAGAGTGGTACTGACGGTTGCAGATAATCCGGATCACCGGGGAAGGCGCTGACCATGAATCACCTAACGACACTTGACGCCGGGTTTCTCAAGGCAGAAGACGTGGATCGGCACGTGAGTCTGGCAATCGGCGCTCTGGCGGTCATCGAGGGGCCGGCTCCCGATCAGGAAGCCTTCTTATCGTCGCTCGCTCAACGCCTACGTCCCTGTACCCGGTTCGGGCAGCGGTTACGCCTGCGCCCGTTCGACCTCGGTGCACCCAAATGGGTGGACGATCCCGACTTCGATCTTGGCCGTCATGTGTGGCGCATCGCCTTGCCGCGGCCTGGCAACGAAGACCAGTTATTCGAGCTGATCGCCGATCTGATGGCGCGTCGTTTGGACCGGGGTCGACCGCTGTGGGAGGTCTGGGTCATCGAAGGCCTGGCGGACAGCAAGTGGGCGATCCTGACCAAACTGCACCACTGCATGGCCGACGGAATCGCGGCGACTCACCTGCTAGCTGGGCTCTCCGATGAAAGTATGAGCGACAGCTTCGCGAGCAACATCCACACGACCATGCAGTCGCAATCCGCATCTGTGCGGCGGGGTGGATTCCGTGTCAATCCAAGCGAGGCGTTGACCGCGTCGACCGCCGTGATGGCAGGCATCGTTCGCGCGGCCAAGGGTGCCAGTGAGATCGCGGCCGGCGTGCTAAGTCCCGCCGCGTCGTCGTTGAACGGGCCGATCAGTGATTTGCGTCGCTACAGCGCAGCAAAGGTCCCTCTCGCCGACGTCGAACAGGTGTGCCGGAAATTCGACGTCACCATCAATGATGTTGCGCTTGCCGCGATTACGGAAAGCTACCGCAACGTCCTCATCCAGCGGGGTGAGCGGCCTAGGTTTGATTCGCTGCGTACGCTAGTGCCGGTCTCGACGCGTTCCAACAGCGCTTTGAGCAAGACCGATAACCGTGTTTCGTTAATGCTGCCCAACCTGCCGGTGGATCAAGAGAACCCGCTGCAGCGGCTGCGGATCGTGCACTCGCGGCTGACTCGGGCCAAGGCGGGGGGACAGAGACAATTCGGAAATACTTTGATGGCGATTGCCAACCGCCTTCCGTTCCCCATGACCGCATGGGCGGTCGGGCTGTTGATGCGGCTGCCGCAGCGTGGTGTTGTCACCGTGGCGACAAATGTGCCGGGTCCACGACGGCCGCTGCAGATTATGGGCAGACGGGTGCTTGACCTATACCCGGTTTCGCCGATCGCGATGCAACTGCGCACCAGTGTCGCGATGCTCAGCTACGCCGACGACCTGTACTTCGGGATCCTGGCCGACTACGACGTGGTAGCAGATGCCGGCCAGCTGGCGCGAGGAATTGAAGACGCCGTCGCACGGCTGGTGGCGATCAGTAAGCGGCGCAAGGTGACTCGCAGGCGCGGAGCGCTATCGCTGGTTGTGTGACGAGGCCTCGCAGGCAAAGGTCTGGCTGCGGTCCGGTTCCGGACCGAACCTGAAGTGGCGGCCGGTGATCTCCCACGGGATCACCCGCACACAGTGACGTTTCAGCGTCGCGGTCCACGGTAGTAACTGGGCGCGTTCGGCTTCGCGGACCCCCGCGTCGGTCGTCAGCACCTGGGCGCGAACCTTGACGATCACGCTCCAGCCCTCGGCAACGTTGTGGTCGTCCGCCTCGAAAGCCACCGCGCACTTCGCGACGGCTGAAAATAATTTGGCGCCCTCCGCGGTACGAAACAGCACGGTGCGGCCTTGCACCACGAAATTGACTGGAAGATCCCAGGCTCATCAGCAAAGGTGGTAACTAGCCGACCGAGTGCAACGCTGCCCAGCCGGTGCCAACTTTCGTCTTCTGACAGCACGGTAACGGAATCGTCGATCATGGCTCAACCGTTCGACTTGACTCACCAAGAATGCCCGCGAAACACCCTCGGTGCCTCACGTAAATATGCCCGCGACATGGTGACCGTCGTGAGGCATGGGAAGTGGGTTGTCGATGAGATCTCGCGCGGAGGTCACCAGCAGGTACGCCAAGGCGTATGTGCAGGCTTTGAAGAAGAGCCGGGGCCGGATTTTCGACCAGGTGGTTGACCTGACGGGCTAGTCACGTGATAACGCGCGGCGCCGGCTTGTCGCAGCGGCCAAGCTATCGCCGGGGCTGGGCCGCAGTGTTGCCAAGCGGCGGCGCAAACCGCGTTCGCTGAAGTACTCCTATGACGCGCTGAAGGTGTTGCAGAGGGTGTGGTCCGCCTCGGGTGGGCAGTGCGGGAAGTATCTTGCCGCCTCGATGGTGCTGCAGCTTGATGGGTTGGAACGTCACGGTGTGTTGGAGTTTGGGCGTGACCGCTATGGCCCCGAGGTGCGTGAGGAGCTGTTGGCGATGAGTGCGGCCAGCATCGATCGTTATCTGAAGACCGCGAAGGCCAAAGACCAGATATCGGGTGTGTCGACGACGAAACCCTCACCACTGCTGCGTAATTCGATCAAGGTTCGCAGGGCCGGCGATGAGGTCGAGGCGGAGCCGGGGTTCTTCGAGGGCGACACCGTCGCCCATTGCGGTCCGACGCTCAAAGGCGAGTTCGCCCACACCCTGAACTTGACCGACGTGCACATCGGATGGGTGTTCACCCGCACCGTCCGCAACAACGCCCGTACCCACATCCTCGCCGGGCTCAAAGCTTCTGTCACCGAGATCCCGCATGGGATAACGGGTTTAGATTTCGACAACGGCACCGTGTTTCTCAACAAGCCGGTCATCAGCTGGGCCGGCGACAACGGTATCTACTTCACCCGCTTTCGCCCGTACAAGAAAAACCACTAGGCCACCATCGAGTCCAAGAACAACCACCTGGTCCGCAAGTACGCGTTCTACTACCGCTATGACACCGCCGAGGAACGCGCCGTGCTCAACCGGATGTGGAAGCTGGTCAACGACCGCCTCAACTACCTCACCCCGACCATCAAACCGATCGGGTATGCCAGCAGCGCCGACGGCCGCCGCCGACGCCTCTACGATGCCCCACAGACGCCGCTGGACCGGCCACTGGCCGCAAGGGTGCTCTCCGCGGCCCAGCAGGCCGACCTGATCACCTACCGAGACAGCCTCAACCCCGCCCAGATCGGCCGCAAAATCGCCGACCTGCAGAACCGACTCCTCATCTTGGCCAAGGAGAAAACCGAGCAGCTCTACCTCGCTAACATCCCCACCGCCCTACCCGACATCCACAAAGGCATCCTGATCAAGGCGGGCTGAACCAACCCGTTTCACGGGCATTTCTATCTGAGGCATTACGCCCTTTCTCGGGCGTCTGGCGAATCTGCAAGACGCTGTCCAGCGGCCGCCGTGGTGTGGGGGCGGGAACTGCTGCCAACGGCGGGGCTATCCCTACCCGGATCAAGGCTTGCGGCTCGCCTCGCTGCCTCGTCAGGCCCCGCACGATGTCACGACTGTCACTGGATTCGATCAGATGGGTCAACGTGCAGGTAGCCATGCCGGCCATGGTGCACTCGAGTAGGATGGTCGACAGCACTTCGCCACACCTCAGTGCGTCGGCTCGCGTGTCGCTAGGGGTCGACAGCACAAGGACTTTCGATCGGTCATCAGCTAGCTCGGCACGGCGATTCTGGTAGCTCCGGACCGGGAAGTCACGGCCCAGGTCAACCCGCAAGCGTTCGGCGTCTGATGCCAGCGTATCCGGCGGCACACCATGGGCCAGCACGAACGGTGAAGTCCACCATTCGAGTTCGGCGTGATAGTACGGATCGTCCCGCCGCAGGACTTCGCTGAGTTGTGACGCTACCACCAGTCGTGTTCGCTGGTCGTCGGATACCACATCAAGCATCGCAACGTCTTTGTCGACGGCGTCGCGCAGCGCGGGCTCAAACAGGTGCCAGTACATCGGGCTGTCAAACGGAAGCCGATCGGTTCGGCGCTGCAGAATCGCCTGGGCGCGGTTTCGCTGTCCCGCCGTGACGTGATCGATGGGACTGAATTCGACGGTGGCCAACTGGTCAGGTTGGTTCGGCTGGGGAAAGCGAGTGATATTCGCCTGCCAGTGCGCGGCCGTCATGGCGATGCGAAGGTGATCGAGTACGGCACCGCAACTGATGATCGCTTGCCGGCCGGAATGGTCGGTGGCCGGCACCGTTCGGTGGCGGTTGACGAACAGGTGCACAGTAGTGTGCTCGGAGCCGCTTTCGGCCACCCAACGCCAGGGCTGGCTGTTGTGCACCGACGGCGCCCGGCATGCCAGCAAGACTGCGTTCTTGAGCACCTGTATGTCCACAACGTTGACGGTATGGTCATCCGGTTTGATCAAATAGGGTCATTGGTCCTCTCAATGAAATCCCTTGCGTCACTGTCGTTTCAGCGGTGTCTGCGCGAGAATTCTAGTTTGGTCGCGGCGCTGGACCGGCTCGATGCTGCGGTCGATGAGCTGAGCGCTTTGTCGTTTGATGCGTTGACCACTCCGGAGCGGGATCGCGCCCGTCGCGACCGGGACCATCATCCTTGGTCCCGCTCCCGCTCGCAGTTGTCGCCACGAATGGCGCACGGTGCAGTGCACCAATGCCAGTGGCCGAAGGCGGTTTGGGCTGTCATTGACAATCCATGAAGATGCCTGCCGCATCATATCCGTTGTGCTCGTTGTTCTAGAAGTCCGGCGTGCTGAGCCATCGGTGCGTCACGATGTGTCGATTCATTCGGTAACGATTGTTTAGTTAACCCTTGTACGAGACCCTTCTGGGCGGCTGATTGGGCTGGGGTTGCGATGGTTTTGGGCTTTTCGTGGCTGCCGCCGGAGATCAACTCGGCGCGCATGTTTGCCGGAGCCGGCTCGGGGCCGTTGTTTGCGGCGGCCTCGGCGTGGGAGGGGCTAGCCGCGGATTTGTGGGCATCGGCATCGTCGTTTGAGTCGGTGCTCGCCGCGTTGACGACTGGGCCGTGGACCGGTCCGGCGTCGATGTCGATGGCTGCTGCCGCGTCTCCGTATGTCGGGTGGTTGAGCACGGTGGCGTCGCAGGCGCAGCTGGCGGCCATTCAGGCTCGCGCGGCAGCGACGGCGTTTGAGGCCGCGTTGGCGGCCACGGTGCATCCGACGGCGGTGACGGCGAATCGGGTGTCGCTGGCGTCGTTGATAGCGGCGAACGTTTTGGGTCAGAACACCCCGGCGATCGCAGCCACGGAGTTCGATTACCTGGAGATGTGGGCTCAGGATGTGGCTGCGATGGTGGGCTATCACGCTGGGGCAAAGTCCGTGGCGGCGACGTTGGCGCCATTTAGTCTGCCGCCGGTGAGCTTAGCCGGGTTGGCCGCGCAGGTGGGTACCCAGGTTGCCGGGATGGCGACGACGGCGTCGGCTGCCGTGACGCCGGTGGTCGAGGGTGCGATGGCGTCGGTGCCGACCGTGATGAGCGGGATGCAGTCGCTGGTGTCGCAGCTGCCGTTGCAACATGCGTCGATGTTGTTTCTCCCGGTCCGCATCCTGACGTCGCCGATAACGACGTTGGCGAGTATGGCGCGTGAAAGCGCGACCAGGTTAGGTCCGCCGGCTGGCGGGTTGGCTGCCGCGAATACGCCGAACCCGAGTGGTGCGGCTATTCCGGCGTTCAAGCCGCTAGGCGGTCGGGAATTGGGTGCGGGGATGTCCGCTGGCTTAGGGCAGGCTCAGTTGGTGGGGTCGATGTCGGTGCCGCCGACGTGGCGGGGGTCGATACCCATTTCGATGGCTTCTTCAGCGATGTCCGGGTTGGGTGTGCCGCCTAACCCAGTCGCGCTGACGCAGGCGGCCGGGGCCGCCGGTGGTGGTATGCCGATGATGCTGATGCCAATGAGTATTAGCGGTGCCGGCGCTGGTATGCCCGGTGGGCTGATGGATCGTGATGGTGCGGGTTGGCATGTCACGCAGGCACGTCTCACTGTGATTCCACGAACCGGGGTTGGCTAGCAGCGCGGGTCAGTATTCGTAGTCCGGTCTGTGTGACGGAGGTCGGAGCGGGCTCCGGCTCGACAACATCGAATCAGCTCGCTTGCATTGAGGGGCGTAGTTATGCCAAACCGATGGGAAGGAGATCCTTATCGCTCTCGGTCAGTTCCTCTACCTTAGCGCCGTTGCCGCCACGCAAGTCAACCCTGCCACGCGTGACTCGGCCGACGAGATCGTCCATGGGCAATTGGCGAAGAATTTTGTGGTAGAGCGCACGTATCGTGGGTGCCGGCTCAACACCGAGTTCCTCTGCGAGCGTGGACTTGAGTCTATGATATGCGTCGATTGCCGCGGACTGGTATTCGTTCACGTAGTAGCCGAGCATTAACTGCTTCCATAACGACTCGCGATAAGGATGCATCGCAACGAGTCTTTCCAATTTAGGGATAACGACGTCGGCGCGTCCGCAGGCGATTGCAGCTTCGGCCAGCTTCGTATGGACGAGGAGCTCATCTTCGGTCAACGCCCTGCTGAACATTTGGACAAACATAAAGCTGCGTAGGTCCCCCAGTACTGGACCGCGCCAATTCTGCAAGGCCGAATCTAGATAACGGATCGCCTCGCTAAAATATCCTTTGGCAGAAGCGCGCAGTCCCGATTCTTTCGCTGCCACGAAACGGTCGAGATCGCATTGCTGTCGATCTCCAATGAGAAGGCGATAGCCCGGCGGCTCACTAACCAAGATGTTGCGCGAATCAACGCCTGCATCGCTCAGGGTCCGGCGAAGGTTGCAAATGTACGTGTGGACGGTGCGTCGGGCTCGTGCAGGTGACGACTTCTCCCAGATTGCCTGGACCAGTGCGTCGGCCGCTACGACTTGGTTCCGGGATAGCAACAGCATGGCGAGCACGGCACGTTGTTTCGGCGTTCCCAATGGCAGTTTGGTGCCCCGGAGGTTTAGTTCCAGTGGTCCTAAGACGTTGAATTGCACAGCACCTGCCGTCGTTGCGTTCAAAACTCCACTCCTGTGATTGGGCGAAAACGGCCGTTGCCCCACAAGATCCCGCCGGCTTGTCCGGTGCCGGGGGCCGATCGGCGCCGTTGCCGATCAACGGGGGCCCAACAAGAGTCGCCGCCGCCACCCCTACCGACTCCGGGGCCACGCTGACAAACAGCATCGAAACCTCCTACCGCCAAATGTCGACGACTCGGCCGCGCTCACCGTCCGCTTCCGCCGAGGTGGGCAACCGGCCAACCCCAACGATCCCGAACGCGCCACGGACGGGCGCAGGAACAAACCTCACCAACATCGCCAGAATGTGGTGCACAATGCACCTGGTGCCTCGATCTCATCTCGTGGTAGTGCCGAGACCCTCACAGCGCGGACGAGCGCGGCGGACCCCTGAACCACTCCGGGTTTCATGCACACTTCGTTACGTGTGACCGGTGTGCTGCCCGATCGGTTGTTGAACCAGCGTTTCGATGTCGCCGGAGTCGAGGTCGACCAGCCGGGCGGTCAGCCAGTCACTGTGGTGTTCGCCGAGGGCGGGTGCGAGCTGGCCGGCGAGGTCGTGGACGTGCTGGCGAGCGTGGTAGAGGTCCACGATCGGGGTGGCTTCGGGCAGGATCGCGGTGGCCAGGTTCCAGATCCAGGGGGCGCCATCCCACGCCCGCAGGTGCGGCAGTGGTAGCAGGCGCGGAGCAACCGGACCCGGTCCAGCACGGTATCGAGGTTCTTGTCGCGGTAACCGACGAACCACGCGCAATGCCCTTGCCCGCAATCGATGCGCTGGCCCCGGTGCCCGGTGTCGGCGCCCAGCAGCTGCTCCAGCAGCGAGGAGCCCAGCCGGGTCATCGCAGTGCGGATCGCCAACTCCACTGCGACCAGGTCGGCACCGAGGATCCCAGCGCACCGACCGCGAGCGCAACCAGCCGCTCTACCTCGGCGGTGAACTCCGCCGCGATCTGGTCGCAGAGCCCCCTTTTTTGTGCCCCGTTGTGCCGGCCGGGGGCGCCGTGGCCGCCGGGTTCGGTGGGCGGGCCTCGCAGATCGCCTCGTTGACCGCCACGATCTGCTCACTGACCTGCGCGAAACGGTGATAGTTGGCCAACTCGGCGCGCACCTTGTCCACCTCCTCGACCGAGAGCTGCCGCCCCTTGGTACCCCGCCCGGCCACCGTGCGCGTCCACAAATATCGCGGCCCATGCCCGGGGTGACCCTCTTGCGCGCACACACAATTGGGCTTGCCGCAGCGGCGATAGTTCTCACTGATCGAGCCGCGCCGGAAATCGCCGGTCGCGGCCAACTGGTCATACAGTCGCGCTCGCCGCTGCTCCAGATCCTCCAGCGAGTCCTCGCCCACCCGCGTCTCCCTATTCTGGTTGTTTATCCAACAACCAGAATACACCGCGCCCAGCCTCAACTCCCGCTACCTACATTCGTGTTGCACACCCACCCCGCGCCGGGGCTGTGCCTTCATCACTCGCAAAGAGATGCTCGACCCCGGCTCCGCCGCGCCGAGGCGGGCACACCAAGATCCTGCACCGCCTGATGAGCCGCCAACCGATCATGGGCCCAACCCCAATTAGGGGCCGTCGGTTGCGGGTAGTGCGTGAGGAGTTTGCGTGGTTGCGGTCCCGGCTGCCGACGTTGTGGACGAACTCGTATTTTGTGGCCACCGTTGGCGGTTTCGGCTTGAGTTGACCGAGGAGCAGGAGCGGTTGGATATTCCAGGGCGGCTTTCATCCGTCGGAGAAGTCAACAGTCCCTTGCTGGCACGCGGGGTCACGTCGGCCAGGTAACAAGGAGTTCCTTGATCCCCACCGAATGTAGGCCCTTACCCCGTCGTTCCAAATCCTCAAACGGTCTTGCGAGTTGAAGTTGCGGAAATCGCTGGGTAAGCGAGGTGAAGAACGTCGTCAAGCACATGCGTGAATACGCTGAGGCCGGGCAAGCATGTGGACCATATCCAAATGCTATGTGTTCGTTCGGATTACGTTCGACATCAAACTCATCGGGGTCCAGGAATTGGTCGGAGTCGCGGTTAGCCGAAGTGATAGAGGTAAATGCTGGGCTCCCCGCCGATAGCGCGGTTCCGGCAATGACGACATCCTCGGTGACAACTCGCAAGTGCTCAATTTCAGTTGCCGGATTAAACCGGACTATTTCTTCAACCGCACGAGCGACACGGCCTGGGTCTTCAACGAGCCGTTCATATTGATCGCGGTGGTGCAGCAGGCTCGCCAGCCCGTTTGTGATCACGGCGATCGGTGTGTCGACTCCTCCGATCACGACGGTGAGGAGCATGCCGACAACCTGCTCGTCGGTCATGGTGGACTGTTGCCGGTTCGCCTGGGCGATCGTGCTAAGTAGGTCATCACCCGGTTCGGCGAGCTTGCGGTGCAGTATGTCGATGACCATCGTGCACAGTGCTGACCACCGCCGGCTCACCTCCTCGTCGCCGATCTCACACACGGACATCGCCGCATCCACGTGCGCCGCGAGCTCGTGCACGGTTTCGGGCTCGACCCCGAGTAGCTTGGCCATGAGCTGTTCTCCGATAGGGACACTTACTATTTCCTGGAAGTCCACCGGTGGTTCCGCGGCTGCCAGATCGTCGAGCGCATTGTCGACGATCTGTTGGACAACGGGCCGCATGCGTGCGATGAAGCCGGGATTTAGGCCCTGCGCGAGCAGACGGCGGGCCGCGGTGTGTTGGGGCCCATCGATGCTCAACAAGCTGGGGCAAAGCTGCACGAACGGCACGAACGGGGGCGACGACGGGTGCGCTGCCGCCCTGCAGCTGAAACGCTTGTCGGACAGCACTCCCTTTACATCGTCAAAGCGAGTGACGAGCCATGCTGTGTGCCCCGAGGGCAACTCTATCGGGGCTACCGGACAGCTGTTTCTCAGTTCCGACAGCATTGGGGACGGCTCCGTCGGGACCGGCCGGTCGAACGGGAACGTCGGAATCGAGGTGCTTGTCATCGCACTCCTCTCGGATCGTTATCGCATGCCACGTTTTGCTCTTCCGGGTACATCGACATCCCGCCAACCCATCGCCCTGGGGCGAGATCCTCAAACGGGAACGTCACCCAACCTCGCTCGAATCGCGCGACATCGCGAGCCCAACGTGCCCATTGTCGTGGGAACCTCTTCACAGATTGTCAATTAACCGGGCTGCTGAACCGCCCCGGTTTCATGCACACCTCGTTAGCTTCCGCGGGTGGGAGGCGGCGCGGTCGGTGCATCAGACTGGCGGTATCGGAGCGGTGCGAAACGGGTTCTCAACAAAGGACGTGCGCATACAACCAGGGACCGTTCACAGTGACCGTTGGGCGATGATGCGCCGCGACGGCTCTGAACCATCGGTGTCGACCACCCGAATCACCGTGAAGCCGGCGGGAAGTTCAGACTCGGGCTGGCCTGGCTTCAAGCACCATTCGGCTCGACGGGTATCCCGAGCGACATCGATGGGCCGCCGCCATGCCTCCCACGCCACTACACCGCCCGGCGCCACAGCCTCGCAAGCCTGGCGAAAAGTGGGCGGATGCCAGAATAGTCGGCAAAGTACCAGAGCAAAGCGTCCATCCCCCGACTGCCAGGAGCAGAGATCGGCGTGCACCAGTGTGAGGCGATCGGCCAATTCCCGTCGGGTCGCTTCGAGCTCGAGCTGAACCAACGCGGTATCGGAAACGTCGATCGCAGTCACGCAGCGGCCCGCCGCGGCTAGCCCCAGCGCGGTGCCGGACCGACCGCACGCCAGTTCCAGAACCGGCCCTTCTGGCACCCCGAACTGCAGCACGTCGCCGAGCCAGGATATGGGCGCAAATACCGCCTCCGTGGGGTCAGCGCACTCGTATTTCGCGTTCCAACGAATGCGGTCCGGGTGGTCGGCGAGCAGGGCCGATGGAGACGGACTCATGGTCTATCGCCGACCCATTCAGCACCGGTCGAGCTGAATTCCTTCTTCCAAATCGGCACTTCCTGCTTAAGCAACTCGATACACATACGCGCGGCGTCAAATGCCTCCGCACGGTGGGGAGCTGACGCGCCAATAACGACCGCGGCATCACCGATTTGCAATTCACCGGTCCGGTGCGCGACAGCAACGCGGACACCCTCGGCCTTGTCTTCACACCGTCCGATGATCGACATCAATGTCCGAATCACCATCGGCGGATACGCCTCGTAGAACAACCGCGTGACATCATGCCCGGCATTGTGGTCACGCACGTTTCCCACAAATATGACAATGCCGCCTTGTTCGGGGCCCGAGACGGCGGCTAGCACTTCGTCCACACTCAGCGGCTGATCAGTGAGCCGACAGTAAGGGTAGGCACCTTCAGCTACCACATTGGCCATTCAGACATCCTTCCTAGCTATCAGGTGATCTTGACGTCTACCTCGTGGATGCCCGCGCCCGAGGGCTGCACCACCGCGTCGCCGTTGCCGGCCGCCGACAGCGCGCGCAGCGTCCAGGATCCGGGCGCGGCGAAGAACCGGAAATCGCCGGTGGCCGACGCGACGACCTCCGCGGTGAACTCGTCGGAGGAGTCCAGCAGCCGCACGAACGCGCCGCCCACGGCCTGGCCGTCACCGTCCACTACGCGGCCGGTGATCACCGTTTCTTTTTCCAGGTCGACGCTGGCCGGCAATGTCAGTCCTTGCTTGGGTCCAGAGCACATATCAGCTTCCCAACTCGATCGGGGCGCCCACCAGGGAGCCGTATTCTGTCCAACTGCCGTCGTAGTTCTTGACGTTTTGGTGTCCGAGTAATTCCCGCAACACGAACCAGGTGTGCGAGGACCGTTCCCCGATTCGGCAGTAGGCAATCGTTTCCTTGCTGTTGTCTAGGCCGGCGTCGGCGTAAAGCTTGGCCAACTCCTCATCGGACTTGAAGGTGCCGTCCTCGTTGGCGGCCCTGCTCCACGGCACGTTGATGGCACCAGGAATGTGTCCGGGCCGCTGGCTTTGTTCCTGCGGCAGGTGCGCGGGGGCCAGGATCTTGCCGGAGAACTCGTCGGGAGAGCGCACGTCGATGAGGTTCTTGACGTTGATGGCCGCCAGGACCTCGTCGCGGAATGCCCGAATCGTGTTATCCGGCGGGGAGGCGGTGTAGGAGGTCACCGGCCGGCTGACCGGGTCGCTGGACAGCGGGCGTCCGTCGAGCTCCCACTTCTTGCGGCCGCCGTCGAGCAACTTGACCTTCTCATGGCCGTAGAGCTTGAAATACCAGTACGCGTAGGCGGCGAACCAATTGTTGTTGCCGCCGTACAGGATCACCGTGTCCTCGTTGGCGATGCCACGCTCGGACAGCAGCTTGGAGAATTGCTGGGCGTCGACGAAGTCACGTTTGACCGGATCCTGCAGGTCGGTGCGCCAGTCCAACTTGATCGCGCCGGCAATATGGTCACGGTCATATGCACTGGTGTCCTCGTCCACTTCGACGAAAACGACCTTCGGCGCGTGCAGATTGCTCTCAGCC
>NZ_JBEFTL010000018.1:0-40768 GCF_053484035.1 Mycolicibacterium sp. XJ662
GTGACCGCGCAGTAAGCCCACGGCTAAAAGCCGCGTACTCGTAGTGCGGACACTCAGGAACCCACCGAAGTGGGGATTCCCTCTGGGATCCGCCGCGCTCTTCGGGCTAGGCCCGTGTCGCAGCGACGAATCAACAAGTTACGTGAGGGAATTCGTGGAGTCAAATGGCCTGATAGGGCGTGTCTTTCGCTCGTCACCTACCGTGCGCATCGTCGGATGCGTCGACTCACACAACAGGCTCAACCACAACGGCGCGGAACTTATTCCCCGCACAGAGCCTGACACGTCATCCAACGCGTTCGACGCCGGCGAAATTCCGCTTGCCCCGACGCAGCACCAACCATCGGCCGTGCAGGAAGTCCGACGGCTGCGGCGCCCAGCTCTCGCTGTCGATGCGGGCGTTGTTGACGTAGGCGCCGCCCTCGGCGACGGTGCGCCGCGCCGCGCCCTTGCTCGGCGCCAGGCCGCTGGCCACCAACAAGTCGGTGATCGTGTCAGGCCCACCCGGCTTTAACGCCGCGACCGACGCTTCCCGTAACGCCCCCGCGAGCGTCGGCTCGTCCAGGTCCGCCAGATCCGCGCGGCCGAACAGCGCCTGGCTGGCAAGCTCGACCGAGCGGGTGGCCGCTTGGCCGTGCACCAACGTGGTGAGTTCGCGCGCCAACCGGCGCTGCGCGGCCCGTTCGTGCGGACGTTCGGCGGTTATCTGCTCCATCTCGGCCAGATCTTCGGACGTCAGGAACGTGAACCAACGCAGATAGCGGACCACATCGGCATCCGCGGTATTGATGAAGTACTGGTACCAGGCGTATGGGCTTGTCATCGCCGGGTCCAACCACAGGCTGCCGCCGCCGGTCGACTTGCCGAACTTCTTGCCCTCGGAGTCGGTGACCAACGGCGTCGTCAACGCGTGCACCGTCGCACCGTCCTTCTGGCGGACCAACCGCACCCCGGCGATGATGTTGCCCCACTGGTCGGACCCGCCGATCTGCAGCGTGCATCCGTACCGGTGATGCAGTTCGACGTAGTCGTTGGCCTGCAACAGCATGTAGCTGAATTCGGTGTAGGAGATGCCTTCGCCATCCAGGCGGCGCCGGACCGTGTCGCGGTCGAGCATGACGTTGACCGAGAAGTGCTTGCCGATGTCGCGCAGGAACTCGATCGCCGACAGGGGCTCCGTCCACGACAGGTTGTTCGCCACTACCGCGCCGGTCGCCGAATCGTCGAACTCGACGAACCGCTCGAGTTGGCCGCGGATGCGTTCGGCCCACTCGGCGACCGTGCCTGCGGTGTGCAACGTACGTTCACCGGTGTCGCGGGGGTCGCCGATCAGCCCCGTGGCGCCGCCGGCCAACACGATCGGCCGATGACCCGCCTGCTGAAACCGCCGCAGCGTCAACAACGGAATGAGATGTCCCGCGTGCAGGCTCGGTGCGGTCGGGTCGAACCCCGAATAGACGGTGATCGGCCCCTTGGCCAGCTCCGCCGCCAGTGCGTCACGATCGGTCGATTGGGCAACCAGCCCTCGCCACTCGAGCTCGTCGAGAATGGTCGTACCCGCAGAAGTCACGGCTTCGATCTTCTCGCACTAATCGCTTAGGCCGGGAGCCGGTGCCCGCGGGCTGCGCCGATACAGCGATACCTCTGGTCGACCCGCGAGCCAAAGACGCCACGGCCGGTCGGCGGCCTTGCTCACCCCGACCCGCGGCCCTTCGGCTGCAGGATGCTCTTCACAGAGCTGTAACTGGACAGGGCTCTTCGGAGCGAACAGGTCAAGCCCGTTGTCGTCCATGGTGATTCCCATCGCCGAGCACAGGTTTCCGGGCCCGCGGGCCAATGCGGCAGGCCGCACCGACTCGCCGCGCCGGATCTGCGCCACCTCGTGGCCGGACTCGACCGCGGCCGCCCGCAGCAGCACCGCGCCCGCCACACCGTCGGTGGCGCACGCCACGTTGGCGCACACATGGATGCCATGACTGCGATAGGTGTAGAGCCGCCCGGCGGGTCCGAACATCACCCAGTTGCGTGGACCCGGCCCGCGAAACGAATGCGCGGCGGGGTCCGGCCACGGGCCGTCGGCGGGGCCACCGTAAGCCTCGACCTCCACGATCATAGCGCTGGTTTCCCGCGCGATCAGCGTCGCCCCGAGTAACCGGCGAGCCGCGGTGAGCGGATCGGTGGACAACAGCTCGGCGCTCATCCGAGGGATTCTGCCGGTGACCCTTGACACCGCCCCCAGCGGGGAGCATATTCAACACATGATGACTTCATTGTCTGATGAATTTCTGGCGGCAGGCACCGCCGAACCGGCCATCGACATCCGCGGCCTGCGCGTCATCCGCGGTAAGCGCGTCGCCCTCGACGACGTCACGGTCGCCGTCGCCCGCGGCACGATCACCGGGCTGCTGGGACCGTCGGGCTGCGGTAAGACCACCTTGATGCGCTGCGTCGTCGGCACCCAGATCACCGCGGGTGGAACGGTCACGGTGCTCGGCCGTCCAGCGGGCTCGGCCGAACTGCGCAACCGCGTCGGCTACGTCACGCAGCACGCCACGATCTACGACGACCTGCGCGTCATCGACAACGCCCACTACTTCGCCGCGCTGTACGGCACCGGTTCGGAGGCGGCCGACGAAGCGGTCGCAGCCGTGGGCCTCGACGATCATCGAACCGCCTTGTGCGCCAACCTGTCCGGCGGTCAGCGCGCCCGGGCGTCGCTGGCCTGCGCGCTGGTCTCGCGCCCCGATCTGCTCGTGCTCGACGAACCCACTGTCGGGCTTGACCCGGTCCTGCGGGCCGACCTGTGGGGCCAGTTCCGCCAGCTCGCGGATCGCGGCACGACGCTGCTGGTGTCGAGTCACGTGATGGACGAGGCCGACCACTGCGGCGACCTGCTGCTGATGCGCGACGGGCGCCTGCTGGCGCACACCACACCGACCAAGCTACGAGAGGACACGGGATGTCAGTCACTGGAGCAAGCGTTTCTGTCCGTCATCACGCACAGCACCGCAGCCGCCAGCCCCGCGGCCGGCTGAGCCCGCGGGCCTATCTGGCCACCACCACGCGGATCCTGCGGCAGCTGACCGGCGATCACCGCAGCGTGGCGATGATTTTGGTGGTGCCGATCGTCATCATCACGCTGATGTACTTCATGTTCGAGAACATCCCGACCGCACCTGGCGCGACGTCGGGCTTCAACAACGCCTGCCTGATCCTGCTCGGCCTGTTCCCCCTGTTCGTGATGTTCGTGATCACCTCGATCACCATGCAGCGCGAACGTGCCTCGGGAACGCTGGAACGCATCCTCACCACGCCGCTGCGCCGGCTGGACCTGCTCGGCGCGTACGGCACCGCGTTCTCGATCGCTGCGGCGATCCAGGCCAGCCTGGCCTGCGCCGTCGCCTTCTGGCTGCTCGGCTTCGACACTGCAGGCAGCCCGGCCTGGGTGTTCGTGATCGCGATCGTCAACGCCATCCTCGGCGTCGGGCTCGGGCTGCTGTGCAGTGCATTCGCCCGCACCGAGTTCCAGGCCGTGCAGTTCATCCCGTTGGTGATGGTGCCGCAGCTGCTGCTTGCCGGCATCATCGTGCCACGGGGCACAATGCCGGAGTGGCTGCAATGGATCAGCAATGTGATGCCCGCCAGCTATGCGCTGGAGGCTCTGCGGGAGGTCGGCGCGCACCCGGAGCTGAGCGGTGTCGCGCTGCGCGACATCGTCATCGTAATCGGTTGCGCGGTCGTGGCACTGTGCCTGGCGGCGGCGACCCTGCGGCGACGGACACCCTGAGTTGACCGCCGAAGCCGAGCGCAAACGTCCCGGCCGGCCACCAGGGGCGTCAGACACCCGGGAACGGATTCTCAGCACTGCACGGGACCTGTTCGCCCGCAACGGCTTCGACAAGACATCCATCCGCGCGATTGCCACCGGCGCCAAGGTGGACCCCGCGCTCGTACACCATTATTTCGGCACCAAAACCCAACTCTTCGGCGCTGCTATCCAGACCCCGATCGACCCGATGGAGGTGATCGGCCCGCTCCGCCAGGTGCCCGTCGAACAGATCGGGCACACCCTGCCGTCACTCGTTCTGCCGCTGTGGGATTCGGAGGCGGGCAAGGGGTTCATCGCCACGTTGCGCTCTACGCTGGCCGGCGGCGACGTGAGCCTGTTCCGGTCGTTTCTGCAGGAAGTCATCGTGGCGGAGGTCGGTTCACGCGTTGACAACCCGCCCGGTAGCGGTCGGATCCGTGTGCAGTTCGTGGCCAGCCAGTTGGTGGGCGTGGTGATGGCCCGCTACATCCTGGAGTTGGAGCCGTTCAAGTCCTTGCCGGTGGAGCAGATCGTCGACACCATCGCGCCCACCCTGCAGCGCTACCTCACCGGTGACCTACCGGGACTGGCCTGACGCCCGGTCCAGCATGCGCTGGTGTTCGGCGTCGTCGTCGATGGCGACGGCCTCGTCGATGAGCAGCACCGGGATGCCGTCGTCGATGCGGTACGCGCGCCGAAGCCGCGGGTTGTACAGAAACTCGTTCTCCACCAACAGAAGTGAACCGCGGTCCTGGGGGCAGACCAGGATGTCGAGCAGCCTTTCGTCGAGTGCCACGACGCTAACCGACCGGCATGGTCGTGCCGGGAATGACGGGCACCGGACCAGCCACGGGCCCCTGTTGCGACGCGGTCAGGGCGGCCTGCGCTTGCAGCTTGCGTTGGTAGGCGATGGTGTTCTTCAGCGCCTCCACCAGCGGGGTCTGGTTCGGCCGATACTCGAGCGCATTGGCGAGCGCCTCGGCGTTCAAGTTGGACGGGCGGAAACCCTGCCTGCGCAGCTTCACCGCGTCGTCGATGAGCTTGGACACCTGCCCGCCGCCGTCACCCTGCGCATACTCGGTATAGATCTGCATGAGCACCCGATCGGCGGACACCTTCTCCGGTTCCGGTTGCCCGCGACTGCAGTCGTCCCCGGTACATGAGCGCGGCGCATCTTCGGCCGCCGCTGTCGGCGTCTCGGTGGCGGTGGGTTCGGTCGTCGGCTCAGTCGGCTGGGCACCCGCTGTCGCCGCAGCCGACAACATGCCGGCGACCATCGCGCCGGCGGCCACCGGCGTGACCACGAGGCGACGCCAGAGGTCGCGGTTGGAACCGGCCTGCGATGTCATCAAACCTCCAGTGCGGTGCCGCGATTGCCCGACCCGGCGACGCGTGCCGCCAGCGGGAGCCTAACAGCGCACCTGCCATCCGGCACTTCCGTCGCTACTGCCCACCGGCGATCTCCGCGCGCACCGCGACGGTCAATCGCTTGTACCGATGGGTATCGGGATCGAGGTACCAGGCGTTACGCGCCGCTTTGGGGATGCCTTGTTCGCGCAACGGGATGACCAGGGGCCGGTACGACGCCGACAGCGTCATCTTGTTGACCACGTGCACGATGTCGGGCGGGTTGCCCACCACCAGATCCGAGAGCGCCTCGGACAGATCCGCCGACGGGATGCTGCCGCCGGGACACAGTTGCAGCGCCGTGACGGCCAACTGTCCCCCGTCGACCGGCACACCGTAGGTCACCGCAAGGTCGACCGCGCCCAGCCGGCTGACGGCGTCGTTGACGACCGAGGAATAGACGATGCCGCGCGCGGTGTCGATGAGGGCGCCGCGGTTGTCGACTTGCCAGTAGTCGCCGTCCTCGTCGCGGCGGAACAAGAACTCCGTCGAAACCCACGTGTCGGCGGGCGCGAAGACGCCTCGCTTGATCGACGCCGTCGGGTCGATCGGGCCGCGCGGACGGGCGAGCAGCACACCGACCTCGTCGGTCTCGGCTCTGCGCACGAAGCCGCGCTCGTCTTCGAGGATCAGGTTGTCCTCGGCGTCAAAGGCCGCCAACTCGATGTCGCCGCCACCGGGCAGCGGTCTGCCCTTGCTGCCGATCTTGGCGCCGGAGACGTTGGCCAGCACCGCCTGTCCGTCGGTGGTGGCGAAGAACTCCACGACCCGTGCGGGCGCGAACACGTCGACGACACGCTCCCACAGCCCGGTCGGCATACCCGAGCCGATGAACAACCGCACGGGATGGCTGCCCGTCAAGGAGAATGCCGGATCGTCGATGACGTCGCGCAGCATTGCCCACGTGTAGGTCACCACGGTCACGCCGTACTGGCGGATCTCCTTGACGAACCGGTCGGGTCGCAGGCCCCGCGACAGCGCGATCCGCGAACCGCCGACGACCGCTCCGCCCAGCGCGACCAGCAGCCCGGACTGGTGGTGCAGCGGGGTCAGACAGTAGACGGTGTCAGCGCGGCCGAGGTTGGCGGCCGAGGCGGTGCCGAACGCCGACAGCGCCCACCGGTAGTTGGTGATCTGGCGGGCGATCAGTTCCCCGTCGGTCGAGCTGAACCCGATGAACGCGAGGTCGCGGGCCAGCCCGGGGTTGGGCCGGTACCAGCCGGGCAGGTCGACCTCGTCGGGATCGATCTTCTCCATGTCGACGACGTCGGCGTCGCTGGGCACGTTCAGGTCCCGCGCCTCGCCACCGCCGAGCACCAGCACCCGCATGTTCAGTTGCCGGGCGGCGTCCAGGCTGCTCGGGTCGGCGATGATCTCCGACACCGCGCCCAACCGGGCTGCGGTCGGCAGGTCGGCGTCGGGCGGCATCAGCACCGCGACCGCGCCCAGTCGCGACAGCGCGGCGATCGCGACCAGCGCACTGGGGCGGGTCTCCATCAGCACCCCGACCCGCGCGCCTTGGCGCACCCCGACGCCGATCAGACCGCGCACCACGTTGTTGACGCGGCGATCCACCGCCTCGTAGGTGTGTACCCGGCCGTCGAACAGCAGGGCCTCCCCGTTGGGCAGGTCGCGGGCCTGCTCGGACATGATCCGGCCGAACGAGATCCGGGTGTGGTCGTTGATCTGGCCGAGCCGGGCCAGCCGGGGCAGTGTGCGCGCGGTTTCGATGGCCAGCGTGCGAGCCGACTTGTTGGCCGCGACGAGCGCGTCGGCGGCCGTCTGCGCCAGGCCGAAGATCATCTCGGTGGCGGCCGCGGTGCTGTGGGCCACCCGGGAGCTGAGCGAAACCCCGCTGGAGGGTGTCTCGGGCTGCAGTGCCATCGGCGCCACATCGTCGGGCAGCTCACCGACGCCCTCGATCCACCTCACCCACTGTGCGACGGTCGGCCATGTCTGGCCGGCCGCCTTGGACCCGACGACCAGACCGAAATGTCCTGCCCGGATGAGGAATTCGTAGACATCCGCTCTCGGGGCCGCACGCTTGATCCCGCGCACCGATGCGGGTTGGCCGATGTCGTCGACCTCACCGACGACAGCCAGCACCGGACAGTCGATGTCGGACAGCGTGACCAGGTCACCGTGGATGGAAAAGCCGCCGCTCATCATCCGGTTGTGCGCGATGAACTGTTTGAGCAGTTCGGCGATCGCGGGCCCCGACCAGGCGATCCAGCCTTCGGAAGCCAGGAAGCGGCGCTGTTGTTCGCGCGGCAGCAACGCTTCGCGGTCGTGCAACTGGCGCAGGAACTCCAGCCGCGACTGCGCGGTCTTGAGGGGATCGAGCATCTGAAAACCGGTGCGCGCCAACCAACCCGGGATGTCGATGCGGCTGAACACATGGTCGGCCATGAAGTCCGCGGCCGCCGGGGCCAGGCTCGGCGGCAGGTTCATCGGAAGAGCGGCGAGGGTGTCGACCGGTGAGCCGAACGCGACGATGCTCGCAAGGTCCTTGGAGCGGCGGTACGCCGCGGTCTGGTAGGCGAACATGCCGCCCTGGGAGTAGCCGGCCAGATGGATGTCGCGACCGGTGACCTCTTTGACGGTGTCGATGGCCTCGCTGAGCGCGACGATGTGGTCGGCCAGGTTGCGGTCCATGCCGCCTTCGACCTTGTCCGGGGATCCGAAGTCGATCACCCACGGGTCCAGGCCCGCCCGGTGCAGGATGCCGACGGCGCCGTCGTCGCGGGTGACGTCCCACATGTCGGCCGACATCATCATCGGGTGCACCATCAGCACCGGCGCTCCCGCCGGCTTTGCTCCGGGCCGTGCGTCGGGCGGAAAATAGCGTCGCAGCCGGTACATCGGAACGCTCTGGATGATCTGGAACGGCGACGGCACCGACCCCGTTTCCAAACCGCCGTAGCGCAGCACTTCCAGGCCGTTTTGCGCGGTGGCCACCAGCCGGCCGACCGGCTTGGTTATCGCGGACAGGTCCACCACGCCCCACTCCCCTTCAGCTGCTCTAGTCCCCGTTGCCCCGACAATCGCCGTGGTCATCATGGCATGGGGTCGACATATCATCGCGGCTGATGCCGAATCTGATCAACGTCGAGCGCGCCACCGTCAGCTACGGCACCCGCACCTTGCTCGACGAGGTCAGCCTGGGTATCGATGACGGCGACGCCATCGGTGTCGTCGGCCGCAACGGCGACGGTAAGACCACGTTGCTGCAGGTGCTGACGCTGGCGCGGCCACCCGATTCGGGGCGCGTCACGCACACGTCGGGCCTGTCGGTGGGTTATCTGCGCCAGGGCGACGATTTCACCGGAACCACGGTCCGCGACGTCATCCTCGGCGGGCGCCCCGATCATGTCTGGGCCGCCGATCCGCACACCCGCGACGTCGTCACCCACCTGCTCTCGGGCGTCGCGCTGGAAAGCGAGGTGGCCCGGCTCTCCGGCGGCGAGCGGCGCCGGGTCGCGCTGGCCAAGGTGTTGATCGCCGGCCACGACGTGCTCGTGCTCGACGAACCCACCAACCATCTCGACGTCGAGGTGATCGGATGGCTGGCCGAACATCTCAACGCGCGCCGCGCCAAGGCGCTGGTGGTGGTCAGCCACGACCGGTGGTTCCTCGACGCGGTGTGCACCAGGACATGGGAGGTGCACGACGGGACGGTCGACGGCTACGACGGTGGTTACGCGGCGTACGTGCTGGCCCGTGCCGAGCGGATGCGCCTGGCGGCCGGGGTGGAGGCGCGGCGACAGAACCTGATGCGCAAAGAGTTGGCCTGGCTGCGGCGGGGCCCGCCCGCGCGGACATCGAAGCCCAAGTTCCGCATCCAGGCGGCCAACGAGTTGATCGCCAACGAGCCGCCACCGCGGGATTCCCTTGTGCTGCAACGCTTTGCCACCACCCGGCTGGGCAAGGACGTTTTCGATCTGCACCGGGTGCGGCTGGAGGTCGGCCCGCACGTGGTCCTGGACGGCATCGACTGGTCCATCGGGCCCGGCGCACGCATCGGGCTGGTGGGTGTCAACGGCACCGGCAAGACGTCGGTGCTGCGTCTGCTGGCCGGGCAGCTGGAGCCGACGGCTGGCACCATCAAACGCGGCGCGACGCTGCAGATCGGCTATCTCAGCCAGGCGATAGCCGAGGTGAACGGCGCCGAGCGGGTGCTCGACGCGGTCGAAAATCGGCGCCGGGTCGCCGAATTGGCCGGCGGCAGGGAGATCAGCGCGGAGACGTTGCTGCGTGACTTCGGGTTCACCGGCGACAAGCTCACCGCCCGGGTCGGTGAGCTCTCCGGCGGGGAAAGACGCCGGTTGCAGTTTCTGCGGCTGCTGCTCGACGAGCCGAACGTGCTGCTGCTCGACGAGCCGACCAACGATCTCGACATCGACACGCTGACCGTCATCGAGGACTACCTCGACGGCTGGCCCGGCACGCTGATCGTCGTCACCCACGATCGGTACTTCCTCGAGCGGGTCAGCGACGTCACCTACGCGTTGACCGGCGGCGGTCGGTGCGATCTGCTGCCCGGCGGCATCGAGCAGTACCTGGCCGACCGGGCTGCCGCGGCCTCCCCAACGGAGCGTGCGGAGCCGACGCGCGGCGAGACCGAGGCGGCCCGTCAACGCCGGACGGGCAAGGAAATGGCTCGCATCGAGGGCCAGCTGGAGAAACTCGACGCCCGCGTCGAGAAGCTGCACCTGGCCATGGCCGACGCGGGCGCCGACCACGTGCGCGTCGGTGAGCTCAACACCGAATTGCAGGAGCTGCTGGAGCGCAAACATTCGCTGGAAGAGGCCTGGCTGGCCGCCGCCGACGACACGTAGGGTGGCGCCATGTACAGCAGATCAATCGGCATCACCGCCCTTGCGGGAGCTGTTCTGCTCCTGCCGGCATGCGGTTCGTCCGACGAACCCCAGTCCACGGTGACCGTCACCGAACCGGCCCCGGTCGCCACGACGTCGCCCGACGCTGCGACGACCGAACAACAGGCGCCCCAGACCGGGGCTGCCGCCCCCGCTCGACCGGCGCGCGATCAGTGCGTACGCATCGATCCGGCCCCCGACGGGCGCTACCAGGTGTTCGACGCGGGTTCGGCCGACGTCACCTTCGCCGACGGCCGGCTGACCCTGGGCACGGTCACCCCGGCGGAGGGCTGGACGCACCGCGTCGACGACGAGGAACCCGACGAGGTCGAGATCGCATTCCGCAGAGGCGCTGAGGAACTCGACCTCGAGGTCGAAGTCGACGACGGGCGCCTGGAAGTCAAGATCTGCAACGACGACGACTAAGTCGCGAGCACCCGGGACAGAAACGCGAGCTGGTCGGCGAGCACCTGCCTGCGGACGTCGTCGCGGTAGAAGTCGAAATGCGCATACGGGTACGTGCGCAGCTCGCCGTGCGGTGCGTCTTCGGCGAGCTGTGCGGAATCGGCTTCTTGAGTTTCCTTGTCGTGCTTGCCGATACACACCAGGACCGGGGCCTGGACGAAGCGCGCGTGGTCGCCGGGCTTGTAGCGCCACATGTCCAGTAACGACCGTGGGGCCACTTCGTTGCGCCAAGTGGCGCTCGTCATCTCGTCGATCGTCTGCTGCGCCTCGGCGCTGGCCATGACGGCGAGCTCACCGGGTAGGCCGACCTGTTTGATGTACGACGGCGACAGGTGCAGTGCGCCGCGCGCGGTGTCGAGCACCATGGCCTTGAGGACCCGCAACGCCGTCGCTGTCGAACGGCCCTCGACCTTCTTGGGAAATCCGTTGTAGGGAATCTGGGCGATCACCGCGGCGATGCGTGGATCTCGCGCGGCGGCGGTGACCACGTGTCCCCCGCCCAGCGATGTACCCCACAGCACGATCCGGTCGGGGTCGACGCCGGGATGGTGGCGGGCGTAGGCCACCGCGGCGGCGATGTCGTCGAGCTGACCGGTGATATCGACCAGTTGGCGTGGTAGCCCGGAACTTTCGCCGAGGTTGCGGTAGTCGAAGGTCAGCACCAGATGCCCTGCTTTGGCGAAATCGTTGGCGTTGGCGGTGAACGCCGGAGTGTCCTGGGTTCCGCCGAAACCCTGGCACATCACGACGCAGGTGCGCGGGTCGGCGGTGTGGTCACCGTAGAGATAGCCGACGCAGGTCTCGCCACCGGATACGAAGGTGATCCGTGCAGTCATCGCCTCAACTGTAACCGCAGCCGGTCGGCGGTCGCCCGCACGACGTCGAGCTGCTCGGCGACCCGGACAGGCGCGGTGCCACCGCGGGCCTCGCGGGAGTTAACCGAACCGTCGATGCTGAGAATCTCGCGGACCTGAGGGGTCAGCTCGGGGTGGATGGCGGCGAACTCGTCGTCGGCGAGTTCCTCCAGGCCGACGCCGCGTGTCTCCGCGGCGCGCACCGCCGCACCCGCGGCCTCGTGTGCTATCCGGAACGGAACGCCCTTGCGCACAAGCCATTCCGCGATATCGGTGGCCAGGGTGTAGCCGAGCGGGGCGAGTTCGGCCATCCGGTCCACGTCGAAAACCAAGGTGGCGACCATGCCGGCCGTCGCGGGCAGCAACAGCTCCAGCTGGGCGACCGAGTCGATCACCGGCTCCTTGTCCTCCTGCAGGTCGCGGTTGTAGGCCAACGGTTGGGCCTTCAGCGTGGCGAGCAGTCCGGTGAGGTTGCCGATCAGCCTGCCGGATTTACCGCGCGCCAACTCGGCGATGTCGGGGTTCTTCTTCTGCGGCATGATCGAGCTGCCCGTCGACCAGGAGTCGTGCAGTGTGATGTAGCCGAATTCGGTGGTGCTCCAGAGGATGAGGTCCTCGGCGAGCCGCGACAGGTCGACCGCGATCATGGCGAGCACGAACGCCGCCTCCGCGGCGAAATCGCGGGAGGCGGTCGCGTCGATCGAGTTGTCGGCCGCCGCGTCGAACCCGAGTGAGGCGGCGACGGCGTCGGGGTCCAGGCCGAGCGATGAACCCGCCAGCGCCCCGGATCCGTACGGGGACACCGCGGTGCGCTTGTCGAAGTCGGCGAGCCGGTCGACGTCGCGCAGCAGCGGATGGGCGTGGGCGAGCAGGTGGTGGGCCAGCAGCACGGGCTGCGCGGACTGCAGATGCGTCTTGCCGGGCATGATCGCGGCCGGATGGGCTTCGGCCTGCGCGGCCAACGCGTCGACGACCGCGAGCGCACCGTCGGCGACACGGCGGACCGCGTCGCGCAGCCACATCCGAAACAGGGTGGCCACCTGGTCATTTCGCGATCGACCCGCCCGCAGTCGACCGCCGAGGTCCGGGCCCACCCGGTCGATCAGGCCACGTTCGAGCGCGCCGTGCACATCCTCGTCGGCCGGCAGCGGTGCGAAGCTGCCGTCGGCGACGTCGGCGGCCAGCCGGTCCAGCCCGCTCAGCAGCCCGTCGCGCTGCTCGCCGGTCAGCAGGCCGGCGGAGAACAGCACCTGCACGTGGGCCTTGGACGCCTGGATGTCGTACGGCGCCAGCACCCAGTCGAAATGCGTGGACTTGCTCAGCGCCGCCAGCGCATCCGACGGGCCGTCGGCGAACCGCCCACCCCACAGCGAGCCCTCGTTGGTGCTCACTCGACGGCTCGCGAGCGTGCGGAAACTCTCGATTCTGCGTGGCGTGTCGCCCTCAGACGCGCACGTCCCCAGCTTGCGCGTGGGCCCACGCGCGGATGGTGAGTCATTGGATGCCGAGGTCTCGGCGCGCGGCGAGGCTCGACGACAGGCCGTGGATCTGCACGAAACCGCGCGCCGCGGACTGGTCGAACGTGTCGCCCTCGTCGTAGGTGGCGAGGTTGAAGTCGTACAGCGACTCCTGGCTGCGCCGGCCGTTGACCGCGATGTGCCCGCCGTGCAACACCATCCGGATCTCACCGGAGACCCGCTCCTGGGTGTTGGCGACGAACGCCTCCAGCGCGGTCTTCAACGGCGAGTACCACAGGCCGTCGTACACCAACTCCGCCCACTTGCGGTCGGTGCCGCGCTTGAACCGGCCGAGTTCGCGCTCCAGCGTCACGTGCTCGAGTTCGGTGTGTGCGGTGATGAGCACCATCGCCCCCGGCGCCTCGTAGATCTCGCGGCTCTTGATCCCGACCAGCCGGTCCTCGACGACGTCGAGCCTGCCCACACCCTGCTCGCCCGCGCGGCGGTTCAGTTCCTCGATGGCCTGCAGCACGGTGACCGGCCTGCCGTCGATGGACACCGGCACCCCGCGCTCGAAGCCGACGATCACCTCGTCGGGGGTGCTCCAGTTGACGGTCGGGTCCTCGGTGTACTCGAAGACGTCCTTGGTGGGCGCATTCCACAGGTGCTCCAAAAAGCCGGTCTCCACCGCCCGGCCCCACACGTTCTGGTCGATCGAAAACGGCGACCGCTTGGTGACGTTGATCGGGATCCCGTTCTCCTCGGCGAACGCGATCGCCTTCTCCCGCGTCCACGCGTAGTCGCGGACCGGGGCCAACACCTGCAGATCCGGTGCCAGCGAGGCGAATCCGACCTCGAACCGAACCTGATCGTTGCCCTTGCCGGTGCATCCGTGCGCGACGGTGCCGCCGCCGTGCTCGCGCGCCGCCGCCACCAGATGTTTGACGATCAGCGGCCTGCTCAGCGCCGACACCAGCGGATAGCGGTCCATGTAGAGCGCATTGGACTGGACGGCGGGCAGGCAGTACTCCTCGGCGAATTCGTCCCTGCCGTCGACGACGACGGCCTCGACCGCGCCACAGTCCAGCGCCCGCTGCCGGACGACCTCCATGTCTTCGCCGCCCTGGCCGAGGTCGATCGCCACGGCGACCACCTCGCGGCCGGTCTCCTTGCCGATCCAGCTGATCGCCACCGAGGTGTCCAGACCGCCGGAATACGCCAGGATGACGCGTTCGGGCCCCGGTTGTGGCATACCTAATCTCCTCCTTGTTGGATGCTGTCAAGCTTCGTTGCCAGCTGGGCCCCTGTCATGGGCTCGCGCGCGATCACCAGGATGGTGTCATCCCCGGCGACCGTACCGACCACGTACGGCAGCGCCGCGCGGTCCATCGCGCTGGCGAGGTAGTGCGCCGCACCGGGCGGCGTACGCAGGATCGCGAGGTTGGCGCTGGCGTCGGTCGACACCAGCAGCTCGGCCAGCAGGCGTGAGAGTCGTTCGGTGCCACCGGAAACGCCGCGCACCGGGCTGCCGTCCTCGGGCACCACGTATACGCCGACGCCGCCGTGGGCGCCGCGCAGCTTGACCGCACCGAGTTCCTCGAGGTCGCGCGACAGCGTCGCCTGCGTCACCTCGATTCCCTCGTCGGCCAGCATCGCGGCCAACTCGGTCTGGCTGTGCACCGACTGCGACGACAGGATCGCGATGATGCGGGCCTGCCTGCCGGCCCTGGTGGCTGCCGACGTCATGGGCGGCTCCGTTCCAGCAGCCACACCAGCAGTGCCTTCTGGGCGTGCAGCCGGTTCTCGGCCTCGTCCCACACCGCGCTGTGCGGGCCGTCGATCACCTCGTCGGTGATCTCATGGCCGCGGTGCGCCGGAAGACAGTGCAGCACAACGACGTCGCGGTCGGCCAGCCCGAGCAGCTCGGCGTTGAGCTGGTACGGGCGGAACGGTCCGATACGGTCGAGGCCGTCGCCCTCCTGCCCCATCGACGTCCAGGTGTCGGTGACCAGCACGTCGACGCCGTCGGCGGCGCGGCGGGCGTCATCGGTGACGGTCACCGTCGCGCCCGTCTGCGCCGCCCGTTTCTCCGCGGCCGCAACGAAATCCGGGTGCGGCTCGAACCCGCTCGGCGCGGCGATCGTGACGTGCACACCGGCGGTCACCCCGCCCAGCATCAACGAGTGGGCCATGTTGTTGGCGCCGTCGCCGAAGTAGGACAGCCGCAGCCCGGCCAGCGCGCCCTTGCGCTCGGCCAGCGTCTGCAGATCGGCGAGCACCTGGCAGGGGTGGAACTCATCGGAGAGCGCGTTGACGATGGGCACCGTCGCGCCCTCGGCCATCGCGGTCAGCCGGTCCTGCTCGAAGGTGCGCCACACGATCGCGTCGACGTAGCGCGACAGCACCCGGCCGGTGTCCTGCAGCGTCTCGTCGCGGCCGAGCTGGGTGGTGCGCCCGTCGACCACGACGGCGTGCCCGCCGAGTTGGGCGATGCCCATCTCGAAGGAGAACCGGGTGCGGGTGGAGTTCTTGTCGAAGATGACCGCCACCCCGCGGGGCCCCTCCAGCGGGCGCAGTTTCACCGGCTCTTTTTTCAGCTCGGCCGCCAAGGCGAGCACCTGCGCCTGTTCCTCGGGCGTCAGGTCGTCGTCGCGCAGGAAATGCCGTGTCATGACGCGGCTTTCGCGGCGGTGTCCAGCACGGCAGGCAGTGCGCTGAGGAAGGCGCCGACCTGCTCGTCGGTGATGACCAGCGGCGGAGCCAGCCGCACCACCTCCGGGGCGGCGGCGTTGACCAGGAACCCGGCGTCGCGTGCGGTCGCCTCGACGGCCTTGGCCGCCGCCGAGGTGAGCACCATGCCCAATAACAGGCCGCGTCCGCGCACATGGTCGACCAACGGATGCTCCAATTCCTCGATGCCCGAGGTGATGGTCTTGCCGAGCACGTCGGCGCGACCGGGCAGGTCCTCGTCGGCCAGCGCCCGCAGCACCGCCACTGCGGCGGCGGTGCACACCGGGTTGCCGCCGAACGTGCTGCCGTGCAGGCCGGGGGTCATCAGGTCGGCGGTGGCACCCACCGCGATGCACGCCCCGATCGGCAGCCCACCGCCGAGGCCCTTGGCCAGCGTCACCACGTCGGGCACGATGCCGTCGTGCTGATGGGCGAAAAACGTTCCGGTGCGGCCCATCCCGGTCTGCACCTCGTCGAGCACCAGCAACACCTCGTGCTTGGCGGTGATCTCACGGGCGGCCGCCAGGTAGCCGGCCGGCGGCACCACCACGCCGCCCTCCCCCATGATCGGCTCGAGGAACACCGCGGCAGTGTCGTGATCGACGACGCGGGCCAACGCGTCGACGTCGCCGAACGGCACGTGGGTCACGTCGCCGGGCAGCGGCGCGAACGGTGCCTGTTTGGACGGCTGACCGGTCAACGCCAGCGAGCCCATCGTGCGGCCGTGGAAAGCACCCTCGGCGGCAACGAGTTTGGTGCGTCCGGTGAGCCGGGTGAGCTTGAACGCGACCTCGTTGGCCTCGGTGCCCGAATTGCAGAAGAACACCTTCGCCGGTCCGGCGCCCAACAGCCCCACCAGCGCCTCGGCCAGCGCGACGCCGGGTTCGGTGGCGTACAGGTTCGACGTGTGGCCCAGCGTGTTGAGCTGGCGGGTGACCGCGTCGATCACCGCGGGGTGGCGGTGCCCGAGGATGTTGACCGCGATCCCGCCGAGCAGGTCCACATACGAGTTGCCGTCGGCGTCGGTCACCACCGCGCCGTCACCGCTGACCAGCGCGAGCGGCGGAGTGCCGTAGTTGTTCATCATCACCGTCTGCCATCTGTCCAGTAGCGTCACGCTGGAATCACCTTGGTTCCGGTCCCCTCGTCGGTGAACAGTTCCACCAACACGCAGTGCTCCACGCGGCCGTCGATGACGTGCGCGCTGGGCACACCGCCCGATACGGCGCGCATGCAGGCTTCGATCTTGGGCACCATGCCCGCCTCGAGCGTCGGCATCAGTTCGGCGAGCGTGGCGACGTCGATCTGGCTGACCAGTGAATCGCGGTCGGGCCAACGGGTGTAGAGGCCTTCGATGTCGGTGAGCACGACGAGCTTTTCGGCGCCCAACGCCTCGGCGAGCGCCGCGGCGGCGGTGTCGGCGTTGATGTTGTACACCACGCCGTCGCTGTCGGGGGCGATCGTGGACACCACCGGTATGCGACCCGCGGTGATCAGGTCGCGCAGCGCGTCGGCGTCGACCCTCTCGACGTCACCGACCAGCCCGATGTCGGTGGCGACGCCGTTGACGGTGACGTTGCGGCGCACGGCGGTGAACAGTTGGGCATCCTCACCGGTGAGACCGACCGCGTACGGCCCGTGCGCGTTGATGAGGTTGACGAGCTCTCGGCCAACCTGGCCGAACAGCACCATCCGCACGACGTCGAGCACCTCGGGTGTGGTCACCCGGAAGCCGCCGCGGAAATCACCTTCGATACCAAGCCGATTGAGCATCGCGGTGATCTGCGGTCCACCGCCGTGCACCACCACGGGGTAGATGCCGCAGTTACGCAGGAAAACCATGTCGGCGGCGAACGCCGCCTTCAGCACGTCGTCGGTCATGGCATTGCCGCCGTACTTGACCACGACGATCTTGCCGTGGATCTGTTTGAGCCACGGCAGCGCGCCCGCCAACACCTTTGCTTTGAGCGGGGTTTCGATGCTCATGAGCTGTACGCCGAGTTCTCTTCGACGTATGCGTGGGACAGGTCGGTGGTGCGCACCGTGGCCTGCGCGGCGCCGACGCCGAGGTCGACGGTGACGTCGACCTCCTCGCCGGACAGGTCGACGTCGCGCGCGCCGGGTAGCCCCGTGAGCTCCGCGCATACTGGAAAGCCGTTGAACGACACTGTGATCCGATCGGGTTGGAGGGGAAACGGCGCCATGCCGACGGCGGCGAGCACGCGGCCCCAGTTCGGGTCCGAACCAAACAGCGCGGTCTTGACCAGGCTGTCGCGGGCGACGATACGCGCGATCGTGAGCGCGTCGGCCTCCGACGCCGCGCCGGTCACGGTGATCCTGATGCGCTTGGTCACGCCTTCGGCGTCGGCCTGAAGTTGTTGGCACAGGTCGTCGCACACCCGCAGCACCGCGTGGTCGAGTTCGGTTTGGCTCGGGGTGATCGCGCTGGCGCCGGAGGCCAACAGCAGCAGCGTGTCGTTGGTCGAACAGCTGCCGTCGATGTCGAGCCGGTCGAACGTCTGGGCGGCGGCCTTGCGCAACGCCGCATCGAGTGCGGGCGCGTCCGCGACGGCGTCGGTGGTGAGCACGCACAACATCGTCGCCAGCGACGGCGCGATCATGCCCGCGCCCTTGGCCATTCCGCCGACCGTCCAGTTGGCGGGGTGATGCAGCGCCACCTGTTTCGGCACGGTGTCGGTGGTCATGATGGCGCGCGCGGCTTCTTCGCCGCCGGTGAGCCCGCCGGCCATCTCGTGGACCACCTCGGTGACTCCGGGTAACACCTTGTCCATCGGCAGCGGGTCGCCGATCAGCCCGGTGGAGCAGACGGCGACCTCGATCGCGCCGGTCTCGGTGCCCCAGTCCGACAGCGCGGTCGCGACGGCCTCGGCCGTAGCGTGGGTGTCCTGGAACCCCTGCGGGCCGGTGCAGGCGTTGGCGCCCCCGGAGTTGAGGATGACCGCCCGCAGCCGGCCGGTGGTGAGCACCTGCTGTGACCACTGCACCGGCGCGGCTTTCACCTGGTTGCGGGTGAACACCCCGGCGGCCGCGTAGTCGGGGCCCTCGTTGAACACCAGCGCCAGATCCAGGGCGCCGGATGCCTTGATGCCGGCGGCGATTCCCGTCGCCCGGAAACCCGCGGGAGCGGTGACCCCCTGGGTGCGTACGAGCCGGCTCTGTGTCGACGTGCCGGTCACGGCGCGAAACCCACGACCGAAAGCCCTTCGCTCTCCGGCCAGCCCAACGCGAGGTTCATCGACTGCACGGCCGCCCCGCCGGTGCCCTTGACCAGGTTGTCGATCGCCGCGATACCGATGAACGTCTGGGCGTCCTCGTCGATCGCGATGCCCAGCTGTGTGGCGTTGCTGCCCAGCACCGAACCGGTCTTGGGCAGTTGCCCTTCGGGCAGCAGGTGGACGAACGGCTCATCGTCGTAAGCCTTTTCGTAGGCCGCCCGGATCTGCGAAAGGGGTGCGCTGGTGCGTGCGGTGCAGGTGGCCAGGATCCCGCGCGAGGCCGGGATCAGCACCGGGGTGAACGAGACGGTCACGTCCTTGTCGGTGACGCACTTGAGCCCCTGGATGATCTCGGGGGTGTGGCGGTGCTTGCCGCCGACGTTGTAGGCCCGCGCCGACCCGATCACCTCAGAGCCCAGGAGGTCGGTCTTTGCGGCTCGACCCGCCCCGGAGGTGCCGCTGACGGAGACGACGGTGATCGCGGGCTCGATGAGGTCCTCGGCGATCGCCGGCCACAGCGCGAGCAGCGCGGCGGTCGGATAGCAGCCCGGCACGGCGATGCGTTTGGCGCCGTGCAACCGCTCCCGCGCGCCAGGCAACTCGGGGAGCCCGTAGGGCCAGCTGCCCGCGTGCGCGCAACCGTAGAACCGTTCCCATGCGCTGGAGTCGGTTAGCCGGAAGTCGGCGCCGCAGTCCACGATCACCACATCGGGGCCGAGTTGGTCGGCCAGCGCCGCGGAGTGCCCGTGCGGCAGCGCGAGAAAGACCACGTCGTGGCCACTCAGCGCGTCTGCGTCGGTGGCCTCGAGCACCCGGTTGCCCAGCGGTAACAGGTTCGGGTGGTGTTCGGCCAGCGAGGTGCCCGCGCTGGCCGCGGCGGTCAGCGCGCCGATGCGCAGCCGTCCGTCGGCGTAGGCGGGGTGACCCAATAGGAGTCGCAGAATCTCTCCGCCGGCGTATCCGCTGGCACCGGCCACAGCCACAGAAACCATGCCGGCAATTCTGCATGGTTATGCAGAGGTATGCAAACTCATTATCGCCGAGCAGCCGCAGAAGCGTGCGAAAGCCGCCTCAGGAACAACATTCTCTGTCTGCTCGCGGGGGAAATCTACCCCCGCTGCACGGCGCCGACGCGGGTGGCCGCGGCCTGCACCGCCGCCTCGCGCGCGGCGCTGGCCTCGTCCTCGGTGAGCGTGCGGTCGGGGGCGCGGAACCGCAGCGCCAAGGTCAGCGACTTGCGGCCCTCCCCGATCTGCGGCCCGGCGTAGACATCGAACAGGCGCACGTCCTCGACCAGCGGGCCCGCACCCTCGCGCACGGCCTCGATGACGCTCTGGGCCGAGACGTCGGCGTCGACCACGAGGCTGACGTCCTGGAACACCGCCGGGAACGGGGACACCGCAGGCGCCGGACGCCTCTCGACGACCGGCACCGCGTCGAGGTCGAGTTCGACGGCGCAGGTGCGCTTGGGCAGCCCCGAGCGCTCGAGCACCGCGGGGTGCAGTTCCCCGGCATGGCCGACGACGATGTCGCCGACGAGTACCTCGGCGCACCGCCCGGGGTGCCACGGCAGGTGCTGCGCGGGCCGCAGCACGAGGTCGACCCCGGTCACCCGGCCGATGAGCCGCACGGCCTCGAACGCGTCGCTGGCTTCGGCGGGCCGGCCGGGTCCCCACGGCCCGACGGCTTCGCGCAGTCCGGTCAGCACCGCCGCGACGTGTTGCGGCTGCCGCGGCAGCGAGGCGTCCAGCGCGGTGATCTCGTCGTCGGTGGGGCGTCGGTCGGTCGCGATCCGCTCGACCGGGCGGGTCTGCGCGGTGGGCTCCACGACCTGCGCGATCGCGAACAGCGACACATCGCCCGCGCCGCGCGACACGTTGCGGTTCAGCGCCTCCAGCAGACCCGGCAGCAGCGTGGTCGCCAGGTGCGGGCGGTCGGTTTCCAGCGGGTTGAGCACCTTGGTGGTCGAGCGTCGCGGGTCGTCGGCGGGCAGGCCCCACTGGTCGAACACCGCGGCCGCCAGGAACGGCGTCGGGAGCACCTCGACGTAGCCGTTGAACGCCAACGCTTTTCCGATGGCCCGGCGGCGCTTCTGCAGCGCGGTCAGACCGCGCCCGGCCGGCGCCAGCGGCAGCACCGACGGGATCTGCTCGAGCCCCTCCAGCCGCAGCACCTCTTCGACCAGATCGGCCGGCTGACGCAGGTCGGGCCGCCAGCTCGGCGGCACGACGGTCACCTCCCCGTCGGCGGCGACGACGCCGGCGCCGATCTGGGTGAGCCGCTTCTCGGTGGTGCCCGGCGGGTACGCGATGCCCGCGGTGCGGTCGGGCAGGTCGACGGCCATGCGCACCGGCGGCGGCGACCAGTTGTCGCGGGGTGGGTCACCGCGCCAGTCGGTCAGCGTGGGTTGTACGGCGCCGCCGGCGATCTCGGCGAGTAGTCCGGCACAGCGGTCCAGCGCGGCGACCGAGATCGCCGGATCCACGGTGCGCTCGTAGCGCCGGCCGGCCTCGCTGTGCAGGTGCAGGCGCCGCTGGGTGCGCGACACCGCCGCCGGATCCCACACCGCAGCCTCCAGCAGGACGTCGGTGGTGCTGTCGCGCACCTCGGTGGTGCCCGCGCCCATCACACCGCCGATCGCGGCGGTGGCCACGTCGTCGACGATCAGCACGTCACCGGGATCGAGTTTGCGTTCGACGTCGTCGAGCGTCACGACCGTCTCCCCCGGGTTGGCGAAGCGCACCGCGAAGCCGCCGGTGATCAGGCTGCGGTCGTGGGCGTGCATCGGGTGGCCGAGTTCGAGCATCACGTAGTTGGTGACGTCGACGGCCGGTGAGATGGCGCGGATCCCCGACAGCAGCAGCCGGCGCTGCAGCCACCACGGCGATACGGCGGCCGGGTCGATGCCGGAGACCGGACGCAGGCCGAACCGCAGGACGCCGGTGCCCTGCTGCACGGTGACGGGCAGCGCCTCACCGTCGGCGGGCAGCGCGGGCACGTCGGCGGGGTCGACGAAGTCGAGGTCGTAGGCGTTGGCGATCTCGCGGGCCAGCCCCCGCACCGACAGGCAGTAGCCGCGGTCGGGGGTGATGGCCAGGTGGAACACGACGTCGTCGAGGCCGAGCACGTCGGCGGCAGGTGCGCCCGGTTCGGCGGTGCCCGCCGGCAGCACGATGATGCCGGTGTGGTCGACGCCGAGGCGCAGTTCGGCGGCCGAGCAGATCATGCCGTCGCTGGTGCGCCCGTAGGTCTTTCGGCTGCCGATCGTGAAGTCGCCCGGCAGCGTGGCGCCCGGCAGCGCCACCACGACCAGATCGTCGACGGCGAAGTTCGTTGCGCCGCAGACGATATCGCGCGGCCCAGCTTCGCCGACGTCGACCTTCACGGCGCGGATCGGTTTCTTGAACTCGGTGAGTTCCTCGATCTCGACGACGCGCCCGATGCTCAGCGGCCCGCTGACCGGGCCGACGGGGATGACCTCTTCGACCTCGTGGCCGATGCGGATCAGGGCGTGCTCGAGTTCGTCGGGACCAACGTCCCAGCCCGGGGCGCCGGCCCGGACGACGTCGCGCAGCCAGCTGTACGGCAGCCGCATCAGGCCCCTACCCCGAACGGCAACGAGAACCGGATGTCACCTTCGACCATGTCGCGCATATCCGGAATGCCGTTGCGGAACTGCAAGGTTCGCTCCAACCCCATGCCGAAGGCGAACCCCGAGTAGACGTCGGGGTCGATGCCGCAGGCGCGCAACACATTCGGGTTGACCATGCCGCAGCCGCCCCACTCCACCCAGTCGGGGCCGCCTTTCTTGTCCTCGAACCAGATGTCGACCTCGGCGGACGGTTCGGTGAACGGAAAGAAGTGCGGCCGGAACCGGGTCCGCCCCGCGGGGCCGAACTGCGAGCGGGCGAACGCATCCAGCGTGCCGCGCAGATGGGCCATGGTCAGGCACTTGTCGACGGCGAGCCCCTCGACCTGGTGGAACACCGGGGTGTGGGTGGCGTCGAGTTCGTCGGTGCGGAACGTGCGCCCGATCGAGACGATGTAGACCGGCAGGTCACGCTCCAGCAGCGCGCGGATCTGCACCGGCGAGGTGTGGGTGCGCAGCACCTGACGCGACCCTTCCGGCGCGATATAGAAGGTGTCCTGTTCGCTGCGGGCCGGATGGTCGGGCGGGAAGTTCAGCGCGTCGAAGTTGAACTGCTCGGTCTCGACCTCCGGGCCCTCGGCCAGCTCCCAGCCCATCGCGACGAAGGCGTCGGCGACGTGCTCGGCCAGGATCGTGATCGGGTGACGGGCGCCGATCTGGTGCCGGGTCGACGGCAGCGTGACGTCGATGCGCTCGGCGACCAGCACCGCCGCGTCGCGTTCGGCGCGCAGCGCCGCGAGCCGTTCGTCGTAGGCCTGCTGCACCTCACCGCGGGCCACGTTGACCCGCTTGCCGGCGTCGGCGCGATCGGTCTTGGGCAGCGCGCCAAGCGACTGCCGGGCCAGCGCCACCGGTGAACGGTCGCCGAGGTGCGCGGTCCTCGCGCGCGCGAGCGCGTCGAGGTCGGCGGCCTGAGCGAAGGCGCGCCGAGCCGCGCCGACGACCTCGGTCAGCGCGTCTTGGGACAGGTCTACGGGCTGATCAGCCACCCGGCGATCATAGGCGACGCCCGAATCGCTAGCTCCCCGGCGTATCGCCGTCGGCGGCCCGCCGGCGCCGCTTGCGCAGCCGGTACATGTCGAGATCGGCCGGGACGCCGTCCTGTTTGGCCATCAGCACCTGCTTGCGCAGGCGTTTGGCCTCGACACCAAGCGATTCGAAATCCTCGTCGGAGATCCGCTCCAGGGTGCTCTGCGAGACCACCAGCTCGCCCCTGGTGGCGCGCTCCATCACGCGCGCGGCGACGTTGACGTCGACGCCCAGCCAGTCCGACCCGATGCGCTGCGGATATCCGGTGTGCACCCCGACCCGCATCCGCGGGGTATAGCCGTCCACCTCAACGGTTTTGACGGCCTCGCGGGCCGCGATCGCGGCGCGCACCGCCGTCGTCGGGTCGGCGAACACCGCCATCAGGCCGTCGCCCATGCGTTTGACGATGTGTCCGCCGGCTTCCAGCAGCGGGGGCTCGACCGCCTGGGACACCCGCCGCAGCAGTTGCAGCGTGGCGCCGTCGCCGACGGTCAGCGACCACGACGAGAAGCCCACCAGGTCGGTGAAGACCAGCGTCGCCTCCCGGTTGGCGGGGGAACCGGAGACCCGCTCGGTCAGGGCCTGCCATACCTGCAGCGCCCCGAGGCTGACCTCGCGGGTGGCCGCATCGCGGTTCAGGAAGCGGTCGGCGGCGCGGGCGGCGGCCCGTGGACCGCCCTCACCTGCCGTCGACAACGGATCGCCGAACTCGGGGTCACCAGGCAGCGCACGCCGGGTGCGCCGCAGAAACGCGACGACGCCCGGATGGTGATTGGTCTCCATAAGCCAGCGCAACGGTCCGGTCGGGCGCCGCAGTTCCACATCGGCTGCGGGTTCGCGGGTGTCGTCGGCTCGTTCGTCGAACGGCTCGCGATCCACGTCGCCAGCCTAAGCGGGCCGTCGGTCGCCGAGCAATTTCCCGCGAGCGAAGCCGGCCTCCGCTTTGCGAAACCGCCGGCGACCGCCCTGATCACGCGGTTGTGGCGCATCAGTCGCCGCTCGGTAACGCATCGGCCGACGCGCCCGGCAAATCATAGACAACAAACGTTGTCAACATTATCGTGAGGTGAAACCGTCGGTACTGGATTGCAGCGAGGCAGCGATGACCGGGATGACAACGATCACGAACGCAGATGCGGCCGCAGACCCGCTCGGGCCCGATTCGCTGACGTGGAAGTACTTCGGTGACCTGCGCACCGGCATGCTCGGGGTGTGGATCGGCGCGATCCAGAACATGTACCCCGAACTCGGCGCGGGCGTCGAGGACCATTCCATCCTGCTGCGCGAACCGCTTCAGCGGGTGGCCCGCTCGGTGTACCCGATCATGGGCGTGGTCTACGACGGCGAGCGCGCCGCCGACACCGGCGCGCAGATCAAGAGCTACCACCACGACATCAAAGGCGTCGACGCCGAAGGCCGCCGCTACCACGCACTGAACCCCGAGACCTTCTACTGGGCCCACGCCACGTTCTTCATGCTCATCATCAAGACGGCCGAGTACTTCTGCGGCGGGCTGACCGAAGCCGAGAAACGCCAGCTGTTCGAAGAACACGTGCAGTGGTACCGGATGTACGGAATGAGCATGCGCCCGGTCCCCGAGACCTGGGAGGACTTCCAGGTGTACTGGGAGGCCAAGTGCCGCGACGAGCTGGAGGTCAACCGCGCCACCCTGGACATCTTCGACATCCGCATCCCCAAACCGTGGTTCGTGCTGATGCCCACGCCGATGTGGGACCAGATCTTCAAACCGATGGTCGGCGCGCAGCGCTGGATCGCGGCCGGGTTGTTCGACGAGGCGTTGCGGGAGAAGGCCGGGATGCGCTGGACCCCCGGCGACGAGGTGCTGCTGCGTCTGTTCGGCAAGTTGGTGGAGTTCGCGTTCGTCGCGGTGCCCGAAGAGATCCGGCTGCACCCGCGGGCGTTGTCGGCCTACCGTCGCGCCCAGGGCAAACTGCCTCCCGACGCGCCGCTGGTCGAGGCGCCCGGGTTCATGGCGCCGCCGCCGGACCGGCGTGGTCTGCCGATGCACTACGTGCCGCAGCACAAGTCGCTGCTGGACCGTGCCGGCTCACTGGTGCATACCACGTTCTCGCTGGCGGGTTTGCGTCGACCGGCCCGGGGGCGCGGGCAAAAATCCGGTAAGGCAGCATGACTGCATGCTCGAATGGTCTGATGTCGACCTTGCCGTCCGCGATGCCGTACGTGAGTTCGTAGACAAGGAGATTCGTCCCCACGTCGACGCGCTGGAAAGCGGCGAGATGGAGCCCTACCCCATCATCCGCAAGCTGTTCGCGACGTTCGGTATCGCCGATATGGCTCGCGAATCGCTCAACAAGCGGCTGGCCCGGCTGCGCGACGGCGGCGAGTCGTCCGGCGAGTCGGGCGGCGGCAGCGTGCTCGGCGGTTCCGGCGGGATGGGTTTCGTCGTGGTCAGCGAACTGTGCCGGGTGTGCATGGGCGTCGTCACCGGCATGGGCGTCAGCCTGGGTCTGACCGTGCCGACGATCATGAGCCGTGGCACCCTGGCCCAGCAGGAACGCTGGCTGCCCGAGCTGGTCACCTACGAGAAGGTCGGCGCGTGGGCCATCACCGAACCCGATTCGGGTTCTGATGCGTTCGGCGGCATGAAGTCCTATGTCACGCGCGACGGGGACGACTACATCCTCAACGGTCAGAAGACCTTCATCACCAACGGGCCCGACGCCGACGTGGTCGTGGTGTACGCCAAACTCGACGAACCCGGTGTCGACAAGCGCGACCGCAAGGTGTTGCCGTTCGTGCTGGACCGCGGGATGGAGGGCTTTGTGCAGTCAAAGCCGTTCCGCAAGATGGGTATTCACTCATCGCGCACCGGTGAGCTGTTCTTCAACAACGTCCGCCTCGGCCGCGATCGGCTGCTCGGTGAGACCGAAGGAGATGGGGCCAGCGGTGCTTCCGACGGGCGGGCCAGCGCGCGGTCGAGCTTCTCCGCCGAGCGGATCGGCGTGGCCGCGATGGCGTTGGGTGTCATCGAGGAATGCCTGCGGCTGTGTGTCGATTACGCCAAGAACCGCAAGCTCTGGGGCCAGGAGATCGCGCAGTTCCAGCTCATCCAGCTCAAGCTGGCCAACATGGAAGTCGCCCGAATGAACGTGCGCAACATGTTGTTCCGGGTGATCGAAGCCGGCGAGAAGGGTTATTCGATTTCGCTGTCGGAGGCCTCGGCGATCAAGTGGTACTGCTCGCAGGCCGCGACCGATGTGGCGATGGACGCCGTGCAGCTGTTCGGCGGCAACGGTTATATGACCGAATACCGGGTCGAGCAGTTGGCGCGCGACGCCAAATCGCTGATGATCTACGCCGGCAGCAACGAGGTGCAGATCACCCACGTGGCACGGGGGTTGCTCAACGGCGGCTAGCCCGTGCGCTCAGGTAGAGGCAGATCGCCGCGGCCGACGCCACGTTGAGGCTCTCGGCGTTGCCGGGCATCGGTATCTGCACCCGGTGGGTGGCCAGTGCGGCCAACTCGGCCGGCAGACCGTGCGCCTCGGGTCCGAACAGCCACGCCGTCGGCTTCCGCAGTGACAGGGCGGGATCCTCCAGCGACATCTCACCGTCGAGGGTGGTCGCCAACACCTGTAATCCGGCTTCCCGCAAGGACTGCAGCGTCACCCGCGCGTCGGCCTCGGACACCACCGGCACCGAAAAGATACTGCCCGCCGACGCGCGCAGGCACTTGCCGTTGTACGGGTCGACGCTGTTTCCGGTCAGCACCACCGCGTCGGCGCCCATCGCATCGGCCACCCTGATCAGCGTGCCGGCGTTACCGGGTTCGGAGATGCCCACCGCGGCGGCGACCAGCCGCGGTTGCACCAGGACGTCGGCGAGCGTCGTCTGCGGCATGGTGCACACCGCGACCAGGCCGACCGGTGTCACGGTGTCCGACAACGCCTTTGCGGCGCGCTCGGTGACCAGGTGCACGGGGACGTCGGCCAGCATCGAGCCGAACCGGCCCATCGCGGATTCGGTGGCGAAGACCTCCGAGACGAGTCCGCGCCGCAACGCCGCCTCGACGAGGTTGGGCCCTTCGGCGAGGAAGCGCGCGGCGCGTCGTCGTGCGATCTGGCGGTGCAGTTTGACCGCCGCCGCCACCCGAGCGGAGCGCTCGGTGAGCGTCAGGCGGCCTCTCCGGAGGGCGCGTTCACGTCCTCAGGCAGCGCGGCCCTGGCGACGTCGACCAGCGCGGTGAACGCGGCCGGATCGCTCACCGCGATCTCGGCGAGGTTCTTGCGATCGACCTCGACGCCGGCGGCCTTCAGGCCCTGGATCAGCCGGTTATAGGTGATGTCGTTGGCGCGGGCCGCGGCGTTGATCCGGGAGATCCACAGCTTGCGGAACTCGCCCTTGCGGGCACGCCGGTCACGGTAGGCATAGCCCAACGAATGCAGCTGCTGCTCTTTGGCTTTGCGGTACAGCCGTGAGCGCTGACCGCGGTAACCCTTGGATGCCTTGAGGATCGTGCGCCGCTTCTTCTGAGCGTTGACTGCGCGCTTTACGCGTGCCATGAGAGTGTTCCTAATCGTTGGTGGTCGTACAGGTGTCGGGCGTGGTCAGCCGTTGAGCATCTTCTTGATGCGGCTCTTGTCGTTCGCCGACACCTCGGTGCGGCCTGCCAGCCGACGGGTGCGGGTAGACGGCTTGTGCTCGAGCAGGTGTCGACGATTGGCCTTCTGACGCACGATCTTTCCGGTTCCGGTGCGCCGGAAACGCTTCGAAGCGCCGCTGTGGGTCTTCGCCTTGGGCATTGGGTCCTCAGTTCTATCGTTGCTCGGTCTGTGCTGCACCGCTTGCGCGCTGCGCGGGCGGTGCGTCCGCATCGTGTGCCGCCTTGGCGCGAGTCTTCGCGCCGCGATGCGGGGCCAGCACCATCGTCATATTTCGTCCGTCCTGTTTGGCGGCCGTCTCGACGTAGCCGTAATCGGCGACGTCGGCGCCCAGCCGTTGCAAGAGTCGGTATCCCAGTTCGGGCCGCGACTGCTCGCGTCCGCGGAACATGATCGTCACCTTGACCTTCGACCCCGCTTCCAGGAACCGGACCACATGGCCCTTCTTGGTCTCGTAGTCGTGGTCGTCGATCTTGGGACGGAGCTTCTGTTCCTTGACGACGGTCTGCTGCTGGTTCTTGCGAGACTCGCGCGCCTTTTGCGCCGTCTCGTACTTGTACTTGCCGTAGTCCATGATCTTGCAGACCGGAGGTCTGGCGTTCGGGGCAACTTCGACAAGGTCGAGATCGGCGTCCGCGGCGACGCGGAGAGCGTCTTCGATGCGCACAATGCCTACCTGCTCGCCACCTGGTCCGATCAGGCGGACTTCAGGTACTCGAATGCGCTCGTTGACGCGGGTCTCAGTGCTGATGGGCCCTCCTATGTTGTCCTCGAGGAGGCCCGGACCCCGTCATCGTTCTGCTCGTCGAACAGAAAAGCCCTGCTCAAAGCAGGGCCCGATGCCGACCAGAACAGGCGTCGGTGACGCCTGACCGGACCGCTGAGCCGTCGGATAGTCTCCGAGGCCAACGGTGGGAGAGGGACTCCACTTGCTGTCCCTGGCGTATGCCGGGACGGTCGCGTATGCCAGTCTAGCAGGGATGACCGAGGTTCCTGACACTCCGCCGGACGGCGCCGCCTCCGACGCCGTTCCGGTTCGCGAGCTGGCCGAAATCCCCGCGGTGGAGGTGATCACCCGGTCGGCGGTCATGTTGATGAGCGCAGCGGCCGAAAAGCTCGGCCTGTCCGCCGACGACCCGCACGAGAGCCCGCACCGCGACCTCGACGAGGCGCGCCGGCTGATCACCGCGCTGGCCGGGCTGGTCACCGCCTCGGCAGAGTATCTCGGACCGCACGCCCGCCCGGTCCGCGACGGGCTGAAGACGCTGCAGCTGGCCTTCCGGGAATCCAGCGCCGCCCCCGACGAACCCGGGCACGGCCCCGGGGAGAAATACACGGGTCCGGTGCGGTAGCGCGTCGCACGAAATTTCCAGGTCGAGCGAATATTCTCGCGGCCTATGACGGTTGCCAGCCCCACCCTCGCCGCCCGCTCCAGTTCCAGGCACCGGTGGGTGCCCGCGGCAGCCGGGTGGACCGTCGGCGTCATCGCCACCCTGTCCCTGATCGCCAGCGTCTCCCCCGCGATCCGCTCGTTGATCAGGGTGCCGCGCGAGTTCGTCAACGAGTACATCTTCAACTTCCCCGATACCAGCTTCGCCTGGGCGTTCGTGCTGGCGCTGCTGGCCGCTGCGCTGGCGGCCCGCAAACGCATCGCCTGGTGGATCCTGATCGGCTACCTGTTGGCCGCGATCGGCTGGAACATCGGGGACCTCGTCGCAGGCGACGAGACGGTGATGGAGGAGATCGGCGAGGTCATTGGGCTGGTCTTCCACATCGTGGCGATCCTGTTCCTGGTGCTGGCCCGGCGCGAGTTCTGGGCGAAGGTCCGCCGCGGGGCGCTGGTGAAGGCCGCCGCCACCCTGATCGTCGGGATGGCCGTCGGCACCGCGATCGGATGGGCGTTGCTGCAGGCGTTTCCCGGAACGCTGGCCCCCGACGACCGGTTCTGGTACGCGCTGAACCGGGTCAGCGCGTTCGCCGGCGCGGACGCGTCGTACTTCGCCGGCCAACCGCACGTCTTCGTCGACGCGATGCTCGGGCTGTTCGGCGCGCTCGCGCTGATGGCCGCGGCCGTCGTGCTGTTCCAGTCCCAACGCGCCGAGAACGCGCTCACCGGTGAAGACGAGTCGGCGATCCGCGGGCTGCTCGAACTGTTCGGCAAGAACGACTCCCTGGGTTACTTCGCCACCCGCCGCGACAAGGCCGTGGTATTCGCGCCCAACGGCCGCGCGGCCATCTCCTACCGCGTCGAGGTCGGCGTCTGCCTGGCCAGCGGTGACCCCGTCGGCGATCCAAAGGCGTGGCAAGCGGCCATCGCCGCCTGGTTGCAGCTGTGCGAGACGTACGGCTGGGCGCCCGGTGTGATGGGCGCCAGCTCCGCGGGGGCCGAGGCGTTTCGCGCCGCCGGCCTCAACGCGCTGCAGCTCGGCGACGAGGCCATCCTGCATCCCGAGGACTTCCGGCTCTCCGGACCCGACATGCGGGCCGTGCGTCAGGCCGTGACGCGGGCGCGCCGCGCCGGCGTCGGCGTCCGGATCCGTCGGCACCGCGACATCGACGGTGCCGAGATGGCGCGGGTGATCGAGCGGGCCGACGCCTGGCGCGACACCGACGACGAGCGCGGCTTCTCGATGGCTTTGGGCCGGCTCGGCGACCCGGCCGACGGCGATTGTCTTCTCGTGGAGGCGGTCCAGAACGACGCCGGGGGGTCGGGCGGGAATGATCGCGTGGTGGCGATGCTGTCGTTGGTGCCGTGGGGCACCACCGGCGTCTCACTGGACCTGATGCGTCGCTCACCGCAGTCACCCAACGGCACCATCGAGCTGATGGTCAGCGAACTGTGCATGCAGTCCGAAACCGTTGGGGTGACGCGTATCTCGTTGAACTTCGCGATGTTTCGGTCGGCGTTCGAGCAGGGTGCTCAGCTCGGCGCGGGGCCGGTCGCGCGGCTGTGGCGGTGGCTGCTGGTGTTCTTCTCGCGGTGGTGGCAGCTCGAGACGCTGTACCGGTCGAACATGAAGTACCAGCCGCAATGGGTGCCGCGCTACGCCTGTTACGACGACGCCCGCCTGGTCCCGCGCGTCGGCGTCGCATCGGTGATCGCCGAAGGCTTTCTGGTGCTGCCGTTTTCGCGCCGCCACGCCCAACCCCACACCGGCCAGCACATCGCCGCACCGCAAAACCTGCTGGAGTCGGGGCTGCTGAACACCGACGGCAGCGCCCCCGACGTCGACGACCTGCAGGCCGACCTGCCCGACAACGGCCGGGCGCGGCTTCCCGAACAGGTGCGGGTCCGGATGGCCAAACTCAAAGCGCTGCAGGACAGCGGCGTCGACCCGTATCCGGTCGGTCAGCAGCCCAGCCACACGATCGCCAAGGCGCTGGACGCCGGCGACGACACCGCCGTGACCGTCGCGGGTCGTGTGCTGCGGCTGCGCGACTACGGCGGGGTGCTGTTCGCGCAGCTTCGGGACTGGTCCGGGGAAGTTCAACTGCTGCTGGACAATTCGGTGCTCGAGGCCGGCTCGACGGCGGATTTCACCCACGCGATCGATCTGGGTGACCTGATCGCGGTGTCCGGCGTGATGGGCTACAGCCGCAACGGCACCCGGTCGCTGCTGGTGCACAGCTGGCGGCTGACCGGAAAGTGCCTGCGGCCGCTGCCCGACAAATGGAAGGGTCTGACCGACCAGGAGGCCCGGGTGCGCGCGCGGTACGTCGACCTGGCGATCAACAACGAGGCCCGCGACCTGATCCGGGCGCGCAGCAATGTCCTGCACGCTATTCGCGAAACCTTGGTGGCCAAGGGGTTTTTGGAGGTCGAGACGCCGATCCTGCAGCAGATCCACGGCGGGGCGAACGCGCGACCGTTTCTCACCCACATCAACGCCTACGACCTGGATCTGTATCTGCGCATCGCCCCGGAGCTGTACTTGAAGCGGTTGTGCGTCGGCGGGGTCGAGCGGGTCTTCGAGTTGGGCCGCGCCTTCCGCAACGAGGGGGTGGACTTCAGCCACAACCCCGAATTCACGCTGTTGGAGGCGTACCAGGCGCACGCGGACTACCACGTCTGGATCGACGGATGCCGGGAGCTGATCCAGACCGCCGCGCAGGCCGCCAACGGCGCGCAGGTGTTTCTGCGCCCCCGCGACGACGACGGGACGCTGGAGCCGGTCGACATCTCCGGGACGTGGACGGTCAAGACCGTGCACGACGCGGTGTCGGAGGCGCTGGGCGACCACATCGGCCCCGACACCGACCTGGCGACGCTGCGCAAACTGTGCGACGCGGCCGGCATCCCCTATCTGACGCACTGGGACGCCGGTGCGGTGGTGCTGGAACTCTATGAGCGCCTCGTCGAGGACCGCACCGAGGAGCCGACCTTCTACAAGGACTTTCCGACGTCGGTGTCGCCGCTGACCCGTCCGCACCGCAGCATCGCCGGCGTCGCCGAACGCTGGGACCTGGTGGCGTGGGGGGTGGAGCTGGGCACCGCGTACAGCGAATTGACCGATCCGGTCGAGCAGCGCAGGCGGCTGCAGGAGCAGTCGCTGCTGGCCGCCGGTGGTGACCCCGAGGCGATGGAGCTCGACGAGGACTTCCTGCAGGCCATGGAGTACGCGATGCCCCCGACGGGCGGGCTGGGCATGGGCGTCGACCGGGTGGTCATGTTGATCACCGGGCGCAGCATCCGTGAGACGTTGCCGTTCCCGTTGGCCAAACCGCGCTAGTCCTCCACACCGACGAACGTTCCTTACCGCTCGAGAATTCGGCCAAGTTTCGAGCGGTAAGGAACGTTCGCGGCAGAGTACGGTGGGCGCATGCCGGACTCACCCGACGAACCCACACCCGAGCCGGAACCCGCCATCGAGGGCGAGCTCGTCGAACCGACGCCGACGCCTCCGGCTGCTGACCCGGCCGAGACCGGCTACACGGCCAGCGGGGTTCCCACGTTCGAGTCGGTGCGCGAAAAGATCGAAACCCGCTACGGCACCGCGATCGGCGGGTCCGAGTTGGCCGCCGAGACTCCGCAGGGCCGCAGCGCCGAGGAGCAGTACGAGAAGCGTCAACGCGCGGCCGCCGAGCGGCTGGCCGCGATCCGGGAGTCGATGAAGGACGACGACGCGACGTAGCGGACGATGCGTTCATTCACGGTTGCCGAGCGGCGCGCCCGGCTCGCACGACGTCACTTTCTCAAAGCCCCGGCCGACTCGACCGATACGGTCACCGGCGATCTCGTCGGGCTGCACGCCACCGATCCGGCGACGCCGTACCTGTCGTTGTGGGCGCGGGTGCCCGGAGTCACCGTGGCCGACGTGCACACCGAGCTCTACGACCGTCGTCGCGTGGTCAAGCACCTGGCGATGCGGCGGACGCTGTGGATGGTGCGCACCGCCGACCTGCCGCTGGTCCAGGCCGCGGCCAGCGACCGGGTCGCCGACAACGAAGCGCGCCGGCTCATCGCCGACGCCAAGAAAGCCGGCGGCTGCACCGACGGTGAGGCCTGGCTGGACGCCGCCTGCTCGGCGGTGTTGCGCCACCTGACCGACAACGGGCCGACCAACGCCAGAGATCTGCGCAACGCCTTGCCGGAACTGGCTGGCAGCTACGACCCGGCGCCGGGTAAACGGTGGGGCGGTGAAACACCCCTGGCGCCAAGGATTTTGACGGTTCTGGCCGCGCGCGGCTACATCATGCGCGGGCCGAACGAGGGCGGGTGGACCACCTCGCGACCGCGCTGGGTGGCGACCACGCAATGGGTGAACGGCGCTGCCGCAGCCGATTCCGACGTGGCGCGCACCGCACTGGTGGGCCGATGGCTGCGCAGTTTCGGACCGGCCACCGTCACCGATATCAAGTGGTGGTTCGGCAACACGATGACCTGGGCACGCCAGGCGCTGCGCGATCTCGACGCCGTCCAGATCGACCTCGACGGCACCCCGGGCTATGTGCTGCCCGACGACCTCGACGTGGAACCCGAACCCGGACCGTGGTGCGCGCTGTTGCCCGGCCTGGACGTCACCACCATGGGCTGGTTCGACCGCGACTGGTACCTGGGCGATCACCGCAGCCAGGTGTTCGACAGGAACGGCAACGGCGGGCCCACCGCCTGGTGCGACGGCCGCATCGTCGGAGGCTGGCTCCAGGACGCCGACGGCAGGGTCGCGGTTCGGCTTGTCGAGGACGTGGGCCGTGACGCCCACAAAGCGCTGCAGCAGCGCGCCGACGAGCTGACCGACTGGCTCGACGGTGTCCGGATCAGCCCGCGGTTCCCCTCTCCCCTGTCCAAACCGGGGTGAGTTCCCCTAGGCGCTGACCTTGCTGCGCTTGCGCTTCTTCGGCGCGGGCCGTTGCACACCAAGGCACTCGGCGAGGAAGTGGCCGGTGTAGCTGTCCGGGTTGAGGGCCACGTCTTCGGGTGAACCGGTGGCCACCACCGTGCCACCGCCGGCACCGCCTTCTGGGCCCATGTCGATGATCCAGTCGGAGGTCTTGATCACGTCGAGGTTGTGCTCGATGACGATCACCGTATTGCCCTTGTCGACAAGGCCGTTGATCACCTTGAGCAGCTTTCGGATGTCCTCGAAGTGCAGACCCGTGGTCGGCTCGTCGAGGATGTAGACCGTGCGCCCGGTCGACCGCTTCTGCAGTTCGGAGGCCAGCTTGACGCGCTGCGCCTCCCCACCGGACAGCGTCGGCGCCGGCTGCCCGAGCCGGACGTAGCCGAGCCCGACGTCGACCAGCGTCTGCAGGTACCGGTGGATCGAGGTGATCGGCGCGAAGAACTCGGCGGCGTCCTCGATGGACATGTCGAGCACCTCCGCGATGGTCTTGCCCTTGTAGTGCACCTCGAGGGTCTCGCGGTTGTAGCGGGCGCCGTGGCACACCTCGCACGGCACGTACACATCGGGCAGGAAGTTCATCTCGATCTTGATCGTGCCGTCACCCGAACACGCCTCGCAGCGACCGCCTTTGACGTTGAACGAGAACCGGCCCGGCTGATAGCCGCGGACCTTGGCTTCGGTGGTGGCCGCGAACAGCGTGCGGATCTTGTCGAACACCCCGGTATAGGTCGCCGGGTTGGACCGCGGCGTCCGGCCGATCGGCGACTGGTCGACACGCACCAGCTTGTCCACCTTGTCCAGGCCGGTCACCCGCGTGTGCCGGCCCGGCACCTGACGGGCGCCGTTGAGCTTGTTGGCCAGCACCGACGCCAGGATGTCGTTGACCAGCGTCGACTTACCCGAGCCCGAGACGCCGGTGACCGAGGTCAGCACGCCGAGCGGGAACGTCACGTCGATCTCGCGTAGGTTGTGTTCGCGCGCGCCGACGACGGTGAGTTGGCGCTTCTTGTCGACCGGGCGCCGGATCGCGGGTACCTCGATCTCTTCTTTGCCCGAAAGGTAAGCGCCCGTGAGTGATTCCGGGTTCTTCACCAGGTCGTCGTACGGGCCGCTGTGCACGATCTGGCCACCGTGCTCGCCGGCGGCGGGCCCGATGTCGACGACCCAGTCGGCGTGGGCGATGGTGTCGAGGTCGTGTTCGACGACGATCAGCGTGTTGCCCAGATCCCGCAGCCGGATCAGCGTGTCGATCAGCCTGCGGTTGTCGCGCTGATGCAGCCCGATCGACGGCTCGTCGAGCACGTACAGCACGCCGACCAGCCCGGAGCCGATCTGGGTGGCCAGCCGAATCCGTTGCGCCTCACCGCCGGACAGCGTGGCCGCGGCCCGCGACAGCGACAGGTAGTCCAACCCGACGTCGAGCAGGAACCCGAGCCGCGACTGGATCTCCTTGAGCACCTGGCCCGCGATGGCCTGTTCGCGCGCGCCGAGCGTCAGCGCGTTGAGGAACTCAGCGCATTCCGCGATCGACAGCTCGGCCACCTCGGCGATCGACTTGTCGCCGAACTGCCCCGCCGCCATCGTGACCGCGAGGATCTCCGGTTTGAGCCGGGTGCCCTGACACTCCGGGCAGGGCACGTCGCGCATGAAGCCCTCGTAGCGCTCCTTCATCAGCTCGGAGTCGGTCTGCTCCATGCGGCGCTGCAGGAACGCCATCACGCCTTCGAAATCGGCGTAGTACGAACGGGTCCGGCCGTAGCGGTTCTTGTACCGCACGTGCACCTGCTCGTCGCAGCCCTCCAGGATCGCCTTGCGCGCCTTGGCCGGAAGCTTCTTCCACGGGGTGTCGACATCGAACCCGAGCGAATCGCCAAGGCCGGACAGCATCCGGGTGAAGTACTCGGCTGTCTGCCCCATCGACCACGGCGCGATGGCGCCCTCGGCCAACGTGAGGTCCGGATCCGGGATGACGAGGTCGGGGTCGACCTCCTTGCGGATGCCCAGCCCCACGCACTCGGGGCAGGCGCCGTAGGGCGAGTTGAACGAGAACGACCGTGGTTCGAGGTCGTCGACGGCCAGCGGGTGCCCGTTGGGGCAGGCCAGCTTCTCGGAGAACCGCTGCTCGCGGTGCGGATGGTCGTCTTCGCGATCCACGAACTCGAGCACCACGATGCCGTCGGCCAGGTTCAGCGCGGTCTCCACCGAATCGGTGAGCCGCTGTTTGGCGGTGGCCTTCACCGTCAGGCGGTCGACGACGACCTCGATGTCGTGTTTCTCCTGCTTTTTCAGCTTGGGCGGTTCGGTGAGCGGATACACCACGCCGTCGACGCGCACCCGGCTGTACCCCTGGGTGTTGAGCTTGTCGAACAGGTCGACGAACTCGCCCTTGCGGGTGCGCACGACCGGCGCGAGCACCTGGAAGCGCAGCCCCTCGTCCATGGCGAGCACCTGGTCGACGATCTGCTGCGGGGTCTGGCGGGCGATGCGCTCCCCGCAGACCGGGCAGTGCGGGGTGCCCGCGCGGGCGTAGAGCAGCCTCAGATAGTCGTAGACCTCGGTGATGGTGCCGACGGTGGAGCGCGGGTTGCGGTTCGTGGACTTCTGGTCGATGGACACCGCCGGCGAGAGACCCTCGATGAAATCGACGTCGGGTTTGTCCATCTGGCCCAGGAACTGCCGCGCGTAGGCCGACAGCGACTCGACGTAACGGCGCTGCCCCTCGGCGAAGATGGTGTCGAAGGCCAGCGACGACTTGCCCGACCCGGACAACCCGGTGAAGACGATCAGCGCGTCGCGGGGCAAATCAAGATCAACGCTTCGTAGGTTGTGTTCGCGCGCCCCTTTGATGATCAGGCGGTCAGCCACGCCCGGTTACTTTCAACGACACAGTCCTCCCGGAAAAACAGTTCACGCCCATGTTATGTGCCGCCACCGACAAGCCCGATACCGTGGCCTCATGCCTCCCGAAGACGACAACGAGCGGGACCGGAACGAGGAGGAGTCGAGGCATGACACACGTCGATGACAACTACACCGGCCACGTCGAGCCCCAGACCGCGGCTCGGCGCACGCTTCCCGGCGCCACGATCGTCAAGGTTTCGGTCGGCCCGATGGACAACAACGCCTACCTGGTCACATGTTCCCGAACCGGCGAGACGCTGCTGATCGACGCCGCCAACGACGCGGAGATCCTGCTCGAGCTGATCGAGAAGCAGGCCCCGAAACTGTCGCTGATCGTGACCAGCCACCAGCACTTCGACCACTGGCAGGCGCTGGCGGCGGTCGCCGACACCACCGGCGCCCCGACCGCCGCGCACCAACTCGACGTCGAGCCGCTGCCGGTCAAGCCGGACCGGATCCTCGAACACGGCGACACCATCAAGATCGGTGACCTGACCTTCGACGTGATTCACCTGCAGGGCCACACCCCGGGCTCGGTGGCGCTTGCGCTGGACGGCGCCGATGAGGCCACCCACCTGTTCACCGGTGATTGCCTGTTTCCGGGCGGTCCTGGACGGACAACACGCCCGGACGAGTTCGAATCACTCATGGGGGGTCTCGAAACCAAGGTCTTCGCCCGATACGGGGACAACACCATCGTCTACCCCGGCCACGGTGACGACACCACACTTGGCGAAGAGCGCCCCCACCTATCGGAGTGGCGCGAACGCGGCTGGTGAATCCGTCTGACTGTCCACCGTTAACCGCATCGAAAGGGGACAGTCACCATGACCACCACACCAACCGCCGCCAACATTCAGATGCCGGCCGGCGCTGTTAGCGTCGATTCCTGGTATCACCCTGACCAGCGCATCGGAGACCCACCGTTGAACGGCGGTGAGCCGGGGTCGCTGCGCCACTTCACCGGCTCCTCCTGGGCCGTCGAATACGGAAACGGCGGCAGCGTCTCCGTCCTGATCAACGGCGAGCAGCATGCCGATGGGCGCATTGAGCGCAACATCGCGATCGACGATGACAGCTTCTCGGTCGGGCAGGCCCGCCAGCTCGCCGCTGCGCTGGCAGCCGCTGCCGACGAGGTTGAGCAGATGAACAACCACGAAGGAATCGAGGCGTCGCGATGAGCGCCTCGTTGCGGCTGGTCCCGCCGCCGATCACGTGCGCGCCGTGGTGCCGCGCCGGAGACGGCCACCCGGACGCGCTGTTCGCTGAGGACCAGTTCTGTATGGGCGAATGGCACGTCACACCGGTTTCCCACGACGACGACGGCGGGAAAGTCAGTGTGCTGGCCTACCAAAAGCCCGGCAAGCTGCCCGACGTCGATATCGAGGTTGAGGTCGACCGGCCCGACTCATTGCACCTGACACCCACGGAGGCAAGGTCACTCGCGGCAGCGCTGATCGCCGTCGCGGACGTAGTCGACTCCGAGGACGAGGCGGTGACACGATGAGCGCGGCCAAGAATCGCGCTCTGTGCTGCGTATGCGGGAACCTCCGAATGGTCGCCGACAGCTACCGCCGCCTGGATGACAACCGCGCCGAGGACGACAATCTTCATCCTGCGGGGTGGCGCATGACCGCCACACTCAAGTGCTCAGTGTGCAAAGAACGCACGCGACACGCGGTCCTGCGTGACAACTGTCCTCCACGGTTCCGCGACATCGCAGAGACGCGACTCAGCCTCGAGCCGGGCACGGGACACCCGCCCTTGTCGCGAGAGTTTCTGATGGGCGACTGACGCGCCTCAACCGGGTCGGCCCGTCATTTCGGTGGCGGGCCGACCTCTGTTGGGAAAGCACAAGCCATTCGCTAGCAGCACCGGTTCGGACCTCGAAGCGGGGGTTTCCACGACCACGGACACCCGTATTTTCGTTGCGGTCAACGCCCGATATGACACACTGGTGTTATGGCTGGTTGTTCGAAATCGCCAGTGGTGCGCAGCGCTGAGATTGAATTGACAGAAGACGACCTCCACGCCATCGAGGACGTGGTGTCGGTTCCAGCCGTCTTCAAAATGCTCGCTCTCGCCAGTGTGGATGAGACATCGTGTGCGGTTGAGCAGCTTAGGCACCTACCCGAAGAGCGCATTGTGCATGCACTGATGCGAGTGGGCATCAAGACGGTGGTCCAGCAAGCCCGCAACGAAATCGGCTACCACCAACTCAGCAACGACCCTGACTACCAGAAGCATGCACACAACCTGCAATTAAATCGCCATTTGCGTCGTCGGCCACGGCACGCCGACGACGCGTGAACGAAGGGCCAATGCTCCGCGGAGCCGTTTACTCCGCATTTCTACCGCACGTCGGTGAGGCGAAGCTGTACGTAATCGTCTCTAACAACGGTCGAAACCGTGCGCTCGGCACAGCCTTGGCGGCACGTATTACAACCTCGAACAAACCACCACTCGACTCAATCGTCCCAATTGACCCGAACGAAATCGTGCATGGACGTGTCTTGTGCGACGACATCGAACTCATCTATCCAGAGGATATTCGTGAGCGATGCGGGGCGTTCTCGCGGCCAATGATGCGAAAAATCGACGACGGCCTACGCGCGGCCTTCGATGTCTAAGGGTTTCGCGGATTTACTGCGGACGCTCCCAGTCAGCAATGCCCTTCGGCGCGTCGAAGCCGAGAACCTTGCACAGCAGCAAATAGTGCTGCGGCATCCACGTCGCCTTACACGCCTGACACGTGCAGCCCTGCTCGGCAACAATCTGCAACGCAGGCTGCCGCACCGTATCCCCACCATGATCACGCCGGTACACATGAGTCGCGGCACACGCCGGACACGGCACCGAAAAGTGCTTCACCCGCTGCGGCTCCAACAAGGCCTTGACGCTCACCGCCCACGACTCAACAACGACCGCAACGTCTTCAACCTGGGCCGTGTCCTGCGGCCGATACCCGGTCGCCGCCAACGACCGCAACCGCCCCGGCGTCGACCCGCCTGACGGGCACCACCGCCGGACGGTGTCATCAATGTCGCGGCGTAAATCAAACGCCGGCACCCACAACGGCGACCGAGACCCGGCAGCCACCGCACGACGCTCACCATGACCCCGCGACCCGCCCAGCGCGTCAACCAACTGCTCGTACAAGCTCGGCCCGACCAACAGACGCCCGCCATGCCACTGCTGCACCGGATCAATCAACCCAGCCACCGCCGCATACAACCGATCCAACGCAGGCGCCAACACGCCATCAGCAGCGACACTCATGCCAGCCATTCTCACCCCCACACGCGACAACCGGCCGTCCGCAACACGCCCATGACCCGCCCTGGAAGCTGGTCAAGACGGACGCGAAC
>NZ_JBEFTL010000019.1:0-20189 GCF_053484035.1 Mycolicibacterium sp. XJ662
CCGCGGTCGGGCGCCGGCGCGTCGACCAGCCCGGCCGGGGTTCCTCCGTCGCCGTCACTTGAGGTTGCCACCTCGTCGGCCTGCTCGTTTCGCGCCGCGATCAGAAGCCCGAGCAGGGCACCGATGACGCACACCACGGCCGTGGCCAAGAAGATGTCGGCGTACTGCATCGCGTAGGCCTCCAGGGTGGCCTGTTGCAGCCGTGTCGCCGCCGCGATCAGCTGGCCGGCGGGGGAATCGTCGGTTGCGGGTGGCTGCGCCGCCATCCGCTCCTGCAGGTACTGGTTGAACTTGTACAGCCCCCATGCGGTCAGTGCAGCCAGGCCGATGAGCATGCCGATCATGCGGGCCACCACCACCGCGGCCGACGCGATGCCGTGTTGGGCCGCGGGCACCACCCGCAGCGTCGCCGAGGTCAGGGGGCCGATCACCAAGCCGAGGCCGAGGCCGGCGATGGCCAGATCGGTGTCGAACGCGGGCAGCGCGACGAACCCGAGGTCATGGTGGCGCGACAAGATGTCGATGTGCCAGTGCGAGATCAGCCAGTAGCCGCCCCCGGCGATCAACAGCCCGACGAACGTCACGATGCGGTCGCCGATCCGGGTGGCGATCCACCCGCCGATCACGGCGCCGATGGGCAGCGCGATCAAGAAGCGCAGCAGCAGCATGACCGCCTCGGTCTGGTCCTTGCCGAGCACACCCTGGCCGAACAACTCGACGTTGACCAGCGTCACCATCAGCGCCGCGCCCGCGCACAGCGACGCGCCCAGCGCCGCCAAAAACGGCCGGAAATGCACGCCGGCCGGGTCGATGAGCCGGGTTCTGGCGAACCGCTCCCAGACGAAGAACGCCACCAGGGCCGCGGCCGCGGCGATCAGCACCGGCAGGCCGTAGTCGGGCAGGATCTTCTTGCCGTCGGGGGCGGGGTTGTACAGCCCGATCACCAACAGGCCCAGCGCGATGGCCAGCAGCACGCCGCCCACCACGTCGACCCGCTCCGGATTCTCGGGTTTGAGCCGGCTGGGCAGGCTGAAATGAATCAGGATCATCGCGACGGCCGCCAACGGCACGTTGATCCAGAACACGTCGCGCCACGTGTTCAGGGCCGCCACGACAGCGATGCCGTACAGCGGGCCCAGCACACTGCCCAGTTCCTGGGCGGCGCCGATCCCGCCGAGCACCGACGCCCGGTTGCGGCTGGCCCACAGGTCCGCGGCCAACGCCAGCGTGACCGGCAGCAGCGCACCACTGGCGACGCCCTGGATCGAGCGGCCGATCACCATGGGGAGCAGATCGTTGGACAGCGCGGTAACCACCGAGCCGACGGCGAAACCCACCAGGCTGGCCTGCAGGATGAACTTGCGGCCGAACCGGTCGGACGCGCGGCCGAGCAGCGGCATCGCGGCGATGTATCCGAGCAGGTAGCAGGTGATGATCGGGGTCACCTGCTGGAGCTGGTTCACCGGTATGCGCAGGTCGATGATGATGTCGCGGATGATCGCGACGACGACGTAGGTGTCGAGCGCGCCGAGCAGCACCGCGAGGCTGCCTGCGCTGATGGCAACCCTGCGGTTGCCGGTGGCCTGCGTGGTGTCTGTCAACGTCGCCATCAGACGGCGGGCTTGGTGACCGTCACCGGCTTACCCCAGTCCGACAGCGTCATCGTGACGCTGCCTTCCGGAGCGGTCTGCAGCGTGATCTGCATCAACGCGTGGTCGTCCTCCTCGGCGATCCACGCCGTGGCCGGCGCCGGTTCGGTGGCGCCGATCTGCGGCGCGATGGCGTTGACGGCATCAGCGGTGACGTTTCCGGTGATCCGGACCGTCTCGACACCGTTGATGGTCTCGCGGCCCTCGGCCTTGGGATCGGAGAAGTTGGCCAGCACGTTGGCGAGCCCGACCTCCGGGCTGAGGATGGCTGCGACGTCGTAGACGTCGGCGGCCGGGCCGAAGTCCTGGAACGCGCCCGCGCTGATCGCGGCGTAAAGGGTGCCGTCGATGACCACGAACCCGACGCCCTGCAACCGCGAACCCATGAACAGCAGGTTGGCCTCGCCGGCGGCGGCGACAGCGGGCACGTTGGTCAGATCGCCTTCCAGCGACTCCAGCGCCAGTCCGGGGATCTCGCCCTGCACGGTCAGCTTCAGGTGGACGCTCGTCTGGTTCTTGGTGGTTTCGGTCGACTGCGTGAGCAGCGTCGAAGCGTCGGGAAGGTCTTTTGCGGGCTCAGACGATGACGAACAGCCTGCGATAAGCGCGAGAACAGCGATCAGGGCGGCAAGTATCGCTACGGGGCGGGTCTGCATGAGTGCATCGTAGAGGGTCTCGGCGGGTGGTTAGTCTGGCGGCGTGTTCACCGGAATCGTCGAAGAACTGGGCGAGGTCGTCGCCAAAGAAGACCTTCGCGACTTCGCGCGGCTGGTCATCCGGGGTCCCGTCGTCACATCCGATGCCGGCCACGGCGATTCCATCGCGGTCAACGGCGTCTGCCTGACGGTGGTCGACGTGCTGCCCGACGGCGCGTTTTCCGTCGACGTCATCGGTGAGACGTTGAGCCGGTCCAGCCTGCGCGCCATCGGCGTGGGCAGCCGCGTCAACCTCGAGCGCGCCGCGGCCGTCAACAGCAGGCTGGGCGGCCACATCGTGCAAGGCCATGTCGACGGCACCGGGCATGTGATCGCGCGCACACCGGCCGAACGCTGGGAGGTGGTGCGCATCGCGCTGCCCACCGCGTTGTCGCGTTACGTCGTCGAGAAGGGTTCGATCACCGTCGACGGGGTGTCGCTGACCGTGTCGGGCCTGGGCCACGACTGGTTCGAGGTGTCGCTGATCCCGACGACGCTGGAGACGACGACGTTGGGCACCAGCGAGGTCGGCGCCCCGGTCAACCTCGAGGTCGACATCATCGCCAAATATGTCGAGCGACTGCTCGGCGCGCGCGACGACGAAACCCAGTAAATGCCCAGCTCAACGACCTGGCAATAAGATCGACGCCCCGGTGGTTCATACTGATGAGATGACGAGGCTGGACACGGTTGAGCGGGCGGTCGCCGATATCGCCGCGGGCAAAGCCGTCGTCGTCATCGATGACGAGGACCGCGAGAACGAGGGCGACCTCATCTTCGCCGCCGAGAAGGCGACGCCTGAGCTCGTCGCATTCATGGTGCGCTACACCTCCGGCTACCTGTGCGTGCCGCTGGACGGCGCGATCTGTGATCGCCTCGGACTGCTTCCGATGTACGCGGTGAACCAGGACAAGCACGGCACCGCCTACACCGTTACCGTCGACGCGAAACATGGAGTAGGAACCGGAATCTCGGCCTCCGACCGCGCGACGACCATGCGGCTGCTGGCCGATCCGTCCAGCGCCGTCCACGATTTCACCAAACCCGGACACGTTGTTCCGTTGCGCGCCAAGGATGGTGGGGTGCTGCGGCGTCCCGGCCACACCGAGGCCGCTGTCGACCTGGCCCGGATGGCCGGCCTGCAGCCCGCGGGCGCGATCTGCGAGATCGTCAGCCAGAAGGACGAAGGCGCGATGGCGCAGACCGACGAACTGCGGGTGTTCGCCGACGACCACGGTCTGGCGTTGATCTCGATCGCCGATCTCATCGAGTACCGGCGCAAGCATGAAAAGCACGTCGAACGCGTCGCCGAGGCGCGCATCCCCACCCGGCACGGCGAGTTCCGCGCCGTGGGTTACGCCAGCATCTACGAGGACGTCGAGCACGTCGCGCTGGTGCGCGGCGATATCGCCGGACCGCATGGGGACGGCCACGACGTCCTGGTGCGGGTGCACTCCGAATGCCTGACCGGCGATGTGTTCGGGTCGCGCCGCTGCGACTGCGGTCCGCAACTCGACGCGGCGTTGGCGATGGTGGCCCGCGAGGGGCGCGGCGTCGTGCTCTACATGCGCGGCCATGAGGGCCGCGGCATCGGCCTGATGCACAAGCTGCAGGCCTATCAGCTGCAGGACGCCGGCGATGACACCGTCGACGCCAACCTCAAGCTCGGCCTGCCCGCCGACGCCCGCGACTACGGCATCGGGGCGCAGATCCTCGTCGATCTCGGGGTGCGGTCGATGCGGCTGTTGACCAACAACCCGGCCAAGCGCGTCGGCTTGGACGGATACGGGCTGCACATCATCGAACGGGTTCCGCTGCCGGTGCGCGCCAACGCCGAGAACATCCGCTACCTGATGACCAAACGCGACCGGATGGGCCATGACCTCGTCGGCCTCGACGACTACCACGAGGCCACCACCATGGACGCCTACGAGGAAGGCGTCTACCTGCTCGGTGACCGCAGGCCAAGCGATTTGGATCTCGGCGGAGCCCTATGAGCCCAGCGGCCGGCGTCCCCGACCTGCCTGAGCTCGACGCGTCAGGTTTGACGCTGGGCATCGTGGCCAGCACCTGGCACGAGACCATCTGCGACGCCCTGCTCGACGGCGCGCAAAAAGTGGTCACCGAGGCCGGCATCGACAACCCGACCGTGGTGCGGGTGCTTGGTGCGATCGAAATCCCGGTGGTCGCACAGGCGTTGGCGGCCACGCACGACGCAGTGGTGGCGCTGGGTGTGGTGATCCGCGGGGAGACACCGCATTTCGACTATGTGTGCGACGCCGTCACCCAGGGGCTGACGCGGGTGTCGCTGGACGCGTCCACGCCGGTTGCCAACGGCGTGCTGACCACGAACAACGAAGCCCAAGCGCTCGACAGGGCCGGCTTGCCGACATCGGCCGAGGACAAAGGGGCGCAGGCCGCCGCGGCCGCGCTGTCCACCGCGCTGACCCTTCGCGGCCTGCGCAAATGAGTGACTGGGACCTACAGGTACGGCCGCATCTGGCGCCGTATTTCGTGTACGCCGCCGCGGCGCTGATCCTGGCCGCGCACATCACGGTCGGGGCGCTGCTGAAGATCGCGTCGACCGGGGTGATCTTCCGCACCGCCGACCAGGTGGCGATCGCGCTGCTGGGCGTGGTGATCGCCGGGGCGGTGCTGCTGCTGGCCCGGCCCCGCATGCGCATCGGCGCGGCAGGCGTCTCGGTGCGAAACCTGTTCGGCTACCGCCTGATTCCGTGGTCGCAGGTTGTCGACGTGTCGTTTCCCCCCGGTGCGCGGTGGGCGCGGGTCGACCTGCCCGACGACGAGTACATTCCCGTGATGGCGATCCAGGCCATCGACAAGGACCGCGCCGTCGACGCCATGGACAAAGTGCGGGAACTGGTCGACCGCTACAAGGGCATCAACTCGCGCTGACGCTCACGTCGCGTCGCCCATGACGACACCCTCACGGCGCGGGTCGGCACCGCCGACCAATCCGTCGCCGTCGACGGTCACCACCGACAGCCCGCTGTTCTGAGGCGCCAGGTCGACCTGATGACCCAGCGCACGCAGACCGGTCACCAGCGGATCGTGAGCGCCGTCGTCAGCGGTGTCGATCACCGGATGCTCACCACCGACGTTGGTCTCAGGGGTGTTGGCCGCGCCGAAGTCGACCATGGACACCGCCTGCTGGGGATCCAGGTCCCAGTCCAGCATCCCGACAAGGGTTTTCACGACGAACTGGATGATCACCGAGCCGCCGGGTGAGCCCACGACCGCATACAGCGGACCGCGGCGCTCCGGCACGTCCGACTGGTCGAACACCAGGGTCGGCGCCATCGTGCTGCGCGGGCGCTTACCCGGTTGCACCCGGTTGGCGATGGGCACCCCGTCGGGTCCGGTGGGTTCGGCGGAGAAGTCGGTCAGCTGGTTGTTGAGGATGAAGCCGTCGACCATGTGGAACGAGCCGAACTGAGCCTCCACCGTGGTGGTCAACGACGCCGCGTTGCCCTCGGCGTCGACGATGCTGATGTGGCTGGTGCCGTGCTCGGGTACCGCCGGTGCGGGCGCGGTCGACACGCCGAAATCGCCCGGCCCCGCGGTGCCCATCGTGTGCTGCGGCGAGATCAGCGCCGCCCGCCCGGCCAGGTAGTCGCTGCCCAGCAGGGTCTGCGGTGAACCGCCGGGCAGCGCAACAAAACCGGTGTCGGCGACGTAGCGGTCGCGGTCGGCATAGGCGAGCCGTTCGGCCTCGGAGACCAGGTGCACACCCATCACCGTGGGCCGCCCGCCGTTGAGGTCGACGTCGGTGGGGTGGTGGTCGGCCATCGGAAAGTGCTCGAGCACACCGAGCGTGGCGGCGACCGCGATACCGCCCGACGACGGCGGCGGCATACCGCAGATCTCGCGCCCGCGGTACGGCGTGCACAGCGGTTCGCGGCGTTTGACGGTGTAGGACGACAGGTCCTCGACGGTCATCAGGCTCGGCGTGCGACCGCCGGACGTGTCCGCCGCGGCCGCGACGATATCGCGGGCGATGGCGCCGGTGTAGAACGACTGCGGGTCGGATGCGATGGCGCCCAGTGTCTTTGCGTACCCGGGGTTGACCAAACGTGTTCCCGCGGGCTTCGGTGTGCCGTCGGCATCGAGGAAGTACTCGGCGGCCTGCGGGTCGACGGCCAGGTGGGTCGCCGCGGCGGCGATCGAGTTCGCCAGCCGGGGGCTGATGTCGAACCCGTCGTCGGCCATCGTGACGGCGGGGTCGAATAGTTCCCGCCAGCCGGTCCTGCCGTGTTCGACGTGGACCTCGTGCAGCAACCGCACGATGCCCGGCACCCCGATCGAGCGGCCCGAAGCCCTGGCATCGGGTTTGGGTTCGGTGCGGTCGGCGTCCGACACCCAGCGCAGGTAGTTCTCGGTGGCGGCCGCCGGAGCGGTTTCGCGGCCGTCGAAGGCCTGTACCGCACCCGTCGCGGCGTCGTAGTACAGCAGGAAGCCGCCGCCACCGAGGCCGGAGGACTGCGGCTCGACCAAGCCGAGCACCGCCTGCGCGGTGACCAGCGCATCGGCCGCCGTCCCGCCGTCGCGCAGCACTTCGCACGCCGACTGGGTGGCCAGCGGGTTGGCGGTGACGACCGCGTAGCTGCTCGTGCGCACCGCCGTCATGTCGCTGCGGTAGCCCTGCGCGGTCGGGTCACCGTCGGCGACGACGGCGCACACCGGCGCCTCCGCTGTGTCGGTGGCCGGTTCGTCTGCGCATCCCGTCAGCGCCAACGCCACCGCCGTCAGCGTGGCCAGCGACGAAATCCGCACCACTCGACGGTAGTTCATTGGCGCGGTTCTGCAGTCGACTCCGCAGAGACGTTGTCGACACGGCCAGTAACCTGGGGTCATGCCTGATCCAGCGACGTACCGGCCTGCGCCGGGGTCGATCCCCGTCGAACCGGGCGTCTACCGCTTCCTGGATCCGCACGGCCGGGTGATCTACGTCGGCAAGGCCAAGAGCCTGCGCAGCCGGCTCACGTCGTACTTCGCCGACGTCTCCAGCCTGGCGCCGCGCACCCGCCAAATGGTGACCACGGCCGGCAGCGTCGAGTGGACGGTGGTCAACACCGAAGTCGAGGCGCTGCAACTCGAGTACAACTGGATCAAGGAGTTCGACCCGCGGTTCAACGTCCGCTACCGCGACGACAAGTCCTATCCGGTGTTGGCCGTCACGCTCAACGAGGAGTATCCGCGGCTGATGGTGTACCGCGGTACGCGGCGCAAGGGCGTCCGCTACTTCGGCCCGTATTCGCATGCCTGGGCGATCCGCGAAACCCTCGACCTGCTCACCCGCGTCTTTCCCGCGCGCACCTGCTCGGCAGGAGTGTTCAAGCGGCACAGCCAGATTGACCGGCCCTGTCTGCTGGGCTACATCGACAAGTGCTCGGCGCCGTGCGTCGGCAGGGTCAGCGCGGAGGAACACCGCAAGATCGTGCTGGACTTCTGCGACTTCCTCGCCGGCAAGACCGACCGGCTGGTCCGCGACATGGAGCAGCAGATGAACCGCGCCGCCGAGGAACTGGACTTCGAACGGGCCGCCAGGCTGCGCGATAACATCTCCGCGCTCAAGCGTGCGCTGGAGAAGCAGGCGGTGGTCTTCGGTGACGGCACCGACGCCGACGTGGTGGCGTTCGCCGACGACGCGCTGGAAGCTGCGGTGCAGGTGTTCCACGTGCGCGGCGGCCGGGTGCGCGGCCAGCGCGGCTGGGTCGTCGAAAAGTCCGGGGAGCCCAACGAGTTCAGCCAGGAACGACTGGTCGAGCAGTTCCTCACCCAGTTCTACGGGGACCAGGCCGAGTTGGACGGCGCCGCCGATGAAGCGCTGAACCCGGTACCCCGGCAGGTGCTGGTGCCGTGCCTGCCCGAAAACGCCGACGAGTTGGCGACCTGGTTGACCCAACTGCGCGGTTCGCGGGTCATGCTGCGGGTGCCGCAGCGCGGCGACAAGCGGGCCCTCGCCGAAACCGTGCGGCGTAACGCGCAGGATGCGTTGGCCCAGCACAAGCTCAAGCGCGCAGGCGATTTCACCGCCAGAACCGCTGCGCTGCAAAGCATCCAGGATGCGCTCGGGCTCGCCGACGCGCCGCTGCGGATCGAGTGTGTCGACATTAGCCACATCCAGGGCACCGACGTGGTGGCATCGCTGGTCGTCTTCGAGGACGGCCTGCCGCGCAAGTCGGACTACCGCCACTACGCCATCCGTGACGCCGCGGGCGACGGCCGCTCCGACGACGTGGCCTCGATCGCCGAGGTGACGCGCCGCCGGTTCCACCGCCATCTGCACGACATCCAGGAAGCCAAAGACGCTGCCCCGCAGGAGGGAACAGCCGCGACGCCCACCAGAACACGCAAGTTCGCCTACCCGCCGAACCTGTTCGTCGTCGACGGCGGCGCCCCACAGGTCAACGCCGCGCAGGCCGTCCTGGACCAACTCGGTATCCGCGACGTCGCGGTGATCGGGCTGGCCAAACGGTTGGAGGAGGTGTGGGTGCCGTCCGAACCGGATCCGCTGATCATGCCGCGCAACAGCGACGGGCTCTATCTACTGCAGCGGGTGCGCGACGAAGCGCACCGGTTCGCGATCACCTACCATCGCAGCAAGCGGTCCAAGCGGATGACGGCGTCGGCGCTCGACTCGATCCGCGGGCTGGGGGAGCACCGGCGCAAGGCGCTGGTGACCCATTTCGGGTCGGTGGCCCGGCTCAAGCAGGCCAGCATCGAGGAGATCACCGCGGTACCCGGCGTCGGCGTCGCGACCGCGCGCGCGGTGCTCGACGCGCTGGGGGTGGAAACCGAATCCGGCACGCCCGACGCGGCGATCGGCGATGATCAACGCACGGTATCGGGATGACGGAACAGGGCATGCACGAGGAACTGCGCGGTAACGTCGGCGCCGAAGCGCTGCCTGTCGGCCGGTCCGACGAATCGGGTATCGACGTTCTCCTGGTCACCGGGCTGTCCGGGGCCGGCCGCGGGACGGCGGCCAAGGTGCTCGAGGACCTCGGCTGGTACGTCGCCGACAACCTGCCACCGGAGCTCATCGCCCGCATGGTGGAACTCGGGCTGGCGGCCGGTTCGCGGATCACCCAGCTCGCGGTGGTGATGGACGTGCGCTCGCGCGGCTTCACCGGCGATCTGGACTGGGTGCGCAGGGATCTGGCCACCCGCAACATCGCGCCGCGGGTGCTGTTCCTCGACGCCTCCGACGACATCCTGGTGCGCCGCTACGAGCAGAACCGACGCAGCCATCCGCTGCAGGGCGATCAGACGCTGGCCGAAGGCATCGCGGCCGAGCGGGCGGTGCTGGCACCCATCCGGGCGGCCGCCGACCTCGTGATCGACACGTCGAAGCTGTCGGTGCCGGCGCTGCGGGAGAGCATCGAGCGGGCTTTCGGCGGCGAGACGGTCCGCCACACCAGCGTCACCGTGGAGTCGTTCGGGTACAAGTACGGGCTGCCGATGGACGCCGATACGGTCATGGATGTGCGATTCCTGCCCAACCCGCACTGGGTGGACGAGTTGCGGCCGTACAGCGGTCAACAACCGGCCGTCCGTGACTATGTCCTCGGCCAGCCCGGAGCCGCGGACTTCCTGGACACCTACCACCAACTGCTCGAGCTGGTGATCGACGGCTACCGCCGTGAAGGAAAGCGCTATATGACCGTTGCCATCGGCTGCACCGGCGGTAAGCACCGCAGCGTCGCGATCGCCGAGGCGCTCGCCGACCGGCTACAGGCGGGTGACGACCTCACGGTGCGAGTCCTGCACCGGGATCTGGGCCGCGAATGAGCCCGCGCATCGTGGCCCTCGGCGGCGGGCACGGCCTGTACGCGACGTTGTCCGCGGCGCGCCGGATCACCCCGCACGTCACCGCGGTCGTCACCGTCGCCGACGACGGCGGCTCGTCGGGCCGGCTGCGCAACGAACTCGACATCGTACCGCCCGGTGATCTGCGAATGGCATTGGCCGCCTTGGCATCTGACAGTCCCCACGGCCGGCTGTGGGCGACGATCATCCAGCACCGCTTCGGCGGCAACGGCGCGCTCGCGGGTCATCCGATCGGCAACCTGATGCTGGCGGGCCTGTCCGAAGTGCTGGCCGATCCCATCGCCGCGCTCGACGAACTCGGCCGCATGCTGGGCGTCAAGGGCCGCGTGCTGCCGATGTGTCCGATCGCGCTGGGGATCGAGGCCGACGTGGCCGGGCTGGAGTCCGATCCGCGGATGTTCCGGGTGATCCGCGGGCAGGTGGCCATCGCCACCACCGTCGGCCAGGTGCGACGGGTCCGGCTGCTGCCCGGCGACCCGCCAGCCACCCCGCAGGCAGTGGACGCCATCATGGCCGCCGACCTCGTTGTACTTGGGCCGGGGTCCTGGTTCACCAGCGTCATCCCGCACGTCCTCGTCCCGGAACTGGCCGCGGCGCTGCAGGCGACCCCGGCGCGCCGGGCGCTGGTGCTGAACCTGGTCGCCGAACCGGGGGAGACGGCGGGGTTCTCCGTCGAACGCCACATCCACGTGTTGGCGCAGCACGCGCCGGGGTTCACCGTGCAGGACATCGTCGTGGACGCGAGCCGGGTGCCCAGCGAGCGTGAGCGCGACCAACTGCGCAAGACCGCCAACATCCTCGACGCTCATGTGGAGTTTGCTGATGTATCCAGACCTGGTACACCTTTACATGATCCGGCGAAATTGGCCGCAGCTTTGGAGGGTGTGCGGTTGCGGGGGCCGAAGCCGTCTGCCCCGACCGTGCCCACCCCGACAGTGAACGGACCGAGAGGTGACGACCCGTGGCGATGACTGCCGAGGTCAAGGACGAGCTGAGCCGCTTGTTGGTCAATTCCATCAGTGCTCGCCGCGCCGAGGTGGCCTCGCTGCTGCGTTTCGCAGGCGGGCTGCACATCGTGTCCGGCCGGGTCGTGGTGGAGGCCGAGGTCGATCTGGGCATCATCGCGCGGCGGCTGCGCAAGGACATCTATGACCTCTACGGCTACACCGCGGACGTGCACGTGCTCTCGGCCAGCGGCATCCGCAAGAGCACCCGCTACGTCGTGCGCGTCGCCAAGGACGGGGAAGCCCTGGCGCGCCAGACCGGACTGCTGGACCTGCGCGGACGCCCGGTGCGCGGCCTGCCCGCCCAGGTGGTCGGCGGCAGCGTCGGCGACGCCGAAGCTGCCTGGCGCGGAGCGTTTTTGGCCCACGGCTCGCTGACCGAGCCCGGCCGTTCGTCGGCGCTGGAGGTCAGCTGCCCCGGCCCGGAGGCCGCGCTGGCGCTCGTCGGCGCCGCACGCCGGCTCGGTGTCAGCGCCAAGGCTCGCGAGGTGCGCGGCAGCGACCGCGTGGTGGTGCGCGACGGCGAGGCGATCGGGGCGCTGCTGACCAGGATGGGCGCGCAGGACACCCGGCTGATCTGGGAGGAGCGCCGGATGCGCCGCGAGGTGCGCGCCACCGCCAACCGGCTGGCCAACTTCGACGACGCCAACCTGCGGCGCTCCGCACGCGCCGCCGTCGCCGCGGCCGCCAGGGTGGAGCGCGCGCTGGAGATCCTCGGCGACACCGTGCCCGACCATCTGGCCGCCGCGGGCAAGCTACGCGTCGAGCACCGACAGGCCTCACTGGAGGAACTGGGCCGCCTCGCCGATCCACCGATGACCAAAGACGCTGTGGCGGGCCGGATTCGGCGCCTGTTGTCGATGGCCGACCGCAAGGCCAAACAGGACGGCATCCCCGACACCGAGTCGGCCGTCACCCCGGACCTGCTCGAAGACGCCTAAGCCCTTTCCGGCCCAGTGGCCGGGAATAGAGTGGGAACCATGGAGACGCTACGGGTGGGGGCCGTCGTCGCGCGCCCACCGTTCAACGGCATGCCCGACGGCGGTGGCCTGGATATCGACCTGATGACCGAGCTGGCCAAAAAGCTGGGCGCCGCAGTCGAATTCGTGGACTCAGCCGGTTTCGACGGCCTCTTCGAGAGGCTCGACGCCGGAGAATACGACTGCGTGGCGGCGGGCACCGTCGTGACGCCCGAACGGGAAGCCAAGGCGCAGTTCGTGGCGCCCTACCTCATCTGCGGGCAGGCCCTCGCCGTCGACACCAAGCGATTTCCGAGGGTGACCTCGCTCGACGATGTCGCCGGGCTGACGCTGGGCGTGCGCCAGGGCAGCACCGGCCAGCCGATCGCCGAAGACCTGGTCGCCGAAGGCCGCGCCGAGGCGGTGCGCGTGTATGCCCCCGGCAACGTCGACACCGCGCTGACCGACCTGGGCAGCGGCGGGTGCGACGCGTTTTTGGAGCTGGGGCCGGTGCTCACCGAACTGGTCAAACCCCTGCCCGGGGTGACGGTCGTGGCGCGCGGACTTTCGGTGGAGAACATCGCCGTCGCCGTCGGCCTGCACAACCAGGCGTTGCTCAGCCGGCTCAGCGTCGCGCAGGCCGAACTCGAAGACGACGGCACGCTGCAGAAGATCCGGCGCAAATGGCTGGGTAACCCCTATGCCGACCAGAGCCTTGCGGTGCACTGAGGTGCCCGCACGTGGTCGGAATCACACCATTACGCTGGCCTGTGAGCAGCACGGCGTAACTAGGCGAAATAAGGGAGAGACAAGTGACCATCCGGGTAGGCGTTAACGGCTTCGGCCGCATCGGACGCAACTTCTACCGGGCCCTCGCGGCGCAGCAGGCCGAGGGCAAGAGCACCGACATCGAGATCGTCGCGGTCAACGACCTGACCGACAACGCCACCTTGGCCCACCTGCTGAAGTTCGACTCGATCCTGGGCCGCTTCCCTGAGGACGTCACCCTCGAGGGCGAGGACAACATCGTCGTGGGCAGCAAGAAGATCAAGGCCCTCGAGGTCAAGGAAGGCCCGTCGGCGCTGCCCTGGGGTGATCTCGGCGTGGACGTGGTGGTCGAGTCCACCGGTATCTTCACCGACGCGGCAAAGGCCAAGGGCCACCTGGACGCCGGCGCCAAGAAGGTCATCATCTCCGCACCGGCGAAGGGCGAGGACCTGACGGTCGTGCTCGGCGTCAACGACGACAAGTACGACGGCAGCCAGAACATCATTTCCAACGCGTCGTGCACCACGAACTGCCTGGGCCCGCTGGCCAAGGTCCTCAACGACGAGTTCGGCATCGTCAAGGGCCTGATGACCACCATCCACGCCTACACCCAGGACCAGAACCTGCAGGACGGCCCGCACAAGGACCTGCGTCGCGCCCGCGCCGCCGCGGTCAACATCGTGCCGACGTCCACCGGTGCCGCCAAGGCCATCGGCCTGGTGCTGCCCGAGTTGAAGGGCAAGCTCGACGGGTACGCGCTGCGGGTGCCGATCCCCACCGGTTCGGTCACCGACCTGACCGCGGAGTTGAGCAAGTCGGCCACCGTCGACGAGATCAACGCCGCGTTCAAGGCGGCCGCCGACGGTCCGCTCAAGGGCATCCTGAAGTACTACGACGCTCCGATCGTGTCGGCCGACATCGTCACCGACCCGCACAGCTCACTGTTCGACTCCGGGCTGACCAAGGTGATCGACAACCAGGCCAAGGTGGTGTCCTGGTACGACAACGAGTGGGGCTACGCAAACCGGTGCGTGGACCTCGTCGCGCTGGTCGGCAAGTCCCTCTAGCTGTGGCGATCAAATCACTCGACGACCTTCTGGCCGAGGGTGTTTCGGGCAGAGGCGTGTTGGTGCGCTCGGATCTCAACGTCCCGCTGGACGACGAGGGCAACATCACCGATCCCGGGCGGATCAGCGCGTCGGTGCCCACGCTGAGCGCGCTGGCCGACGCCGGGGCGAAGGTCATCGTCACCGCACATCTGGGCAGGCCCAAGGGCACCCCGGACCCGAAACTGTCGCTGGCGCCGGTCGCGGTCGCGCTGGGGGAGCAGCTGGGTCGCCACGTGCAGTTGGCCGGGGACGTGGTCGGCGCCGACGCGCTGGCCAGGGCCGAAGGCCTGACCGACGGCGACGTGCTGTTGCTGGAGAACATCCGCTTCGATCCCCGCGAGACCAGCAAGGACGATAACGAGCGGCTGGCGCTGGCCCGGCAGCTGGCCGAACTCGTCAGCGCCCCCGACGGTTCACCGGGCGCGTTCGTCTCCGACGGGTTCGGGGTGGTGCACCGCAAGCAGGCCTCGGTGTACGACGTGGCCACGCTGCTGCCGCATTACGCGGGCCGGCTGGTGGAAGCCGAGGTCAAGGTCCTCGAACAGCTGACCAGTTCGACCGAGCGGCCCTACGCCGTGGTGCTCGGCGGATCGAAGGTCTCCGACAAGCTCGCGGTCATCGAGAACCTGGCGACCAAAGCCGACAGCATCATCATCGGCGGCGGGATGTGCTTCACATTCCTTGCGTCCCAAGGTGTTCCGGTGGGCAATTCACTTCTCGAAGAGAGCATGATCGAGACCTGCCGCAAGCTGCTGGACACCTACGCCGACGTGATCCACCTGCCGGTCGACATCGTGGTGGCCGACGAGTTCGCCGCCGATGCCTCGCCCGAGACCGTGCGCGCTGACGAGATCCCCGGCGGCAAAATGGGTTTGGACATCGGCCCGGGGTCGGTGGAGCGGTTCACCAACCTGTTGTCCAACGCCAAGACCGTGTTCTGGAACGGCCCGATGGGCGTGTTCGAGTTCGCGTCATTCGCGGCGGGCACCAAGGGGGTGGCCGAGGCCATCATCGCGGCGACGGGCAAGGGCGCGTTCAGCGTCGTCGGCGGCGGCGACTCGGCGGCCGCGGTGCGGCAACTCGGCCTGCCTGCCGACGGCTTTTCCCACATTTCCACCGGCGGCGGGGCGTCGTTGGAATACCTTGAGGGCAAGCAACTGCCCGGTATCGCTGTTTTGGAAGAGTGAGGGGTACGACAGTCGTGAGCCGCAAGCCGTTGATCGCGGGCAACTGGAAGATGAACCTCAACCATTACGAGGCGATCGCGTTGGTGCAGAAGATCGCATTCGCGCTGCCGCAGAAGTACTTCGACAAGGTCGACGTCGCGGTGCTGCCGCCGTTCACCGACCTGCGCAGCGTGCAGACCCTCGTCGACGGCGACAAGCTGCTCCTGACGTACGGCGCCCAGGACCTGTCGCAGCACGACTCCGGCGCCTACACCGGCGAGATCAGCGGCGCGTTCCTGGCCAAGCTGGGTTGCACGTTCGTCGTCGTCGGGCACTCCGAGCGTCGTACCTACCACCACGAGGACGACGCGCTGGTGGCCGCCAAGGCCGCCGCCGCGTTCCGGCACGGGCTGATTCCCATCATCTGCATCGGGGAGCAGCTCGAGGTGCGTGAGGCGGGCAACCACGTCGAACACAACGTGGAGATGCTTCGCGGCTCACTGGCCGGCCTGTCGGCCGAGCAGATCGGCCAGGCCGTCATCGCCTACGAGCCGGTGTGGGCCATCGGCACCGGCCGCGTCGCGAGCGCGGCCGATGCGCAGGAGGTCTGCAAGGCGATCCGCGACGAGCTCGGCAAGCTGGCGTCACCGCAGCTGGCCGCCGGCGTGCGGGTGCTCTACGGCGGCTCGGTGAACGCCAAGAACGTCGGCGAGATCGTCGCGCAGGACGACGTCGACGGGGCGCTGGTCGGCGGGGCGTCGCTGGACGGTGAGCAGTTCGCCACGCTGTCGGCCATCGCGGCCGGCGGGCCGTTGCCGTAGCGGCCAACTCCGGCCTGTACGCTGGCTGCCATGGAATTGGCCCTGCAGATACTCCTGGTCGTGACCAGCTTGCTGGTTATCCTCCTGGTCCTGCTGCATCGCGCCAAGGGCGGCGGCCTGTCGAGCCTGTTCGGCGGCGGTGTGCAGTCGAGCCTGTCCGGCTCGACGGTCGTCGAGAAGAACCTGGACCGGCTGACGCTGTTCATCACCGGCATCTGGCTGGTGGCGATCGTCGGCGTCGGCCTGCAGATCAAGTACGGCTAACCCGGGGCGACCACCGACGGCGGCACAATCGGCGCCATACCCGGATTCTGGGGAGCCTCCGGCGCAATCGGCGCCACCGGTAGCTGGCCGATGACCGCCCCTGGCGGCATCCGCGGTGGCACGCCTGGTTGTTCGACTCCTTGGGCCTCAGCCGGCGCGTAGCAGTTCGGCGACCCGTCGGCCTGCGTGTCGTCCGGATCCGAGGTGGGCACCCCTCCCGAGTCGACGCAACAGAGGTCGGCACTTCTGACGGTCTGCTTCATGCAGTTGTCGTAGGCCTCGATGTCCCATTCGCCGTCGTCGGGTGCGGCGGCGGCGATCGCATTCGCCGACAGCGCGACCGCAGCGGCGAACACCGCGGCCGATGCGAAGCGGGTCAGGGCGGAACCGGTGTTGGTGATGGTTGTGGCCATGATGGCCTCCTACAGAGGTGTCGAGATGGAAATATCGTGCGCGCATCCGCGCGCCGTTTTTCCGGGAATGGCCAAACTTCTTCGGTGGTCGTTGAGTGGGCAAGAAACGTGGCGGCACGGATACTGGAAGCCATGGTCGACGATCTCGAGCCGATCGGCTCGGTACAGCGCACCCAGGTCGGCCGCGAAGCGACCGAGCCGATGCGCGAAGACATCCGGTTGCTCGGCGGGATACTCGGCGACACCATCCGTGAGCACAACGGCGAGGAGATCTTCGACCTCGTCGAACGCGCCCGCGTGGAGTCGTTCCGGGTGCGTCGCTCCGAAATCGACCGTGCCGAGCTGGCAGGGATGTTCGACGGCATTGCCGTGCGGAAGTCGATCGCGATCATCCGCGCATTCACCCAGTTCGCGCTGCTGGCCAACGTCGCCGAGGACATCCACCGGGAGCGCCGGCGCGCGGTGCACGTGGCCGCCGGCGAGCCGCCGCAGCCCAGCAGCCTGGCCGCCACCTATGCGAAACTCGATTCCGCCCAACTGGATTCGGAGCGGGTCGCCGAGGCGCTCACCGGTGCGCTGGTGTCGCCGGTGATCACCGCGCACCCCACCGAGACGCGTCGGCGGACCATCTTCTCCACCCAGCACCGGATCACCGAGTTGATGCGTCAGCGGCTGCACGGCTTCGGCGATATCGAAGACGAACTGCGCAGGCACATCCTGACGATGTGGCAGACCGCCCTGGTCCGGTTGTCGCGGTTGCAGATCCAGGATGAGATCGAAACCGGGCTGCGGTACTACCGGTCGGCGTTCTTCGAGGTCATCCCGCAGGTCAACGCCGAGGTGCGGGTGGCGCTTCAAAGGCTTTGGCCCGACACCGGATTGCTCGGGGAGCCGATGTTGCGGCCAGGGTCCTGGATCGGCGGTGACCGTGACGGCAACCCGAACGTCACCGGTGAGGTGGTCCGGATCGCGACAGGCGAAGCCGCGTTCACTGCACTGGATCACTACTTCAGTGAGCTCGCCGCGCTGGAAGACGAGTTGTCGATGTCGGCGCGGCTCGTGACGACCAGCGAGGAGCTGACCGCGTTGGCCGACACGTGCGCCGATCCGGTCCGCGACGACGAACCGTACCGTCGCGCGGTACGCGTCATCCGCGGCCGGCTCACCGCCACGGCCGGGGAGATCCTCGACCACCAGCCCGAACGCGAACTCGACCTCGGCTTACCGCGTTATGAGACGTCGGACGACCTGCTCGCCGACCTCGACGTGGTGGACGCGTCGCTGCGGGCCGACGGCAGCGCGCTACTTGCCGACGACCGGCTGGCCGCGCTGCGAGAAGCGGTGCGGGTATTCGGCTTTCATCTGTGTGGGCTGGACATGCGGCAGAACTCCGATGTGCACGAAGAGGTGATCGCCGAGCTGCTGGAGTGGGCCGGTGTGCACCCCGACTACGGCGGCCTGCCCGAACAGGAGCGCGTGGAGTTGTTGGCCGCCGAGTTGGCCAGCAGGCGACCGCTGGTGAAGCCGGACGCCGAACTGTCCGAGCTGGCGGGCAAGGAACTCGACATCATGGCGGCGGCGGCGCGGGCCGTGCGGGTATTCGGGCCGCGGGCAGTGCCCAACTACATCATCTCGATGTGTGAGTCGGTCTCCGACCTGCTCGAAGCAGCGGTGCTCCTCAAAGAAGCTGGTCTGCTCGATGTTTCGACAGAGCATGCATATGCGCCGGTCGGCATCGTGCCGTTGTTCGAGACGATCGAGGATCTGCAACGCGGCGCCTCGGTGCTGGAAGCGGCGCTGCAGGTGCCGCTGTACCGGACGGTCGTCGCGGCACGCAGTGACCACCAGGAAGTGATGCTGGGTTATTCCGACTCCAACAAGGACGGCGGATACCTGGCAGCCAACTGGGCGCTGTATCGGGCTGAACTCGATCTGGTCGAGTCGGCTCGCAAGACCGGAATCCGGTTGCGGCTCTTCCACGGCCGCGGCGGCACCGTCGGTCGCGGCGGCGGACCCAGCTACGAGGCGATCCTCGCCCAACCGCCGGGCGCGGTGAACGGGTCGTTGCGGCTCACCGAACAGGGTGAGGTGATCGCGGCCAAATACGCCGAACCGCAGATCGCGCGCCGCAACCTGGAGACGTTGTTGGCCGCGACGCTGGAGGCCACGCTGCTCGACGTCGAAGGCCTTGGCGACGACGCGGATCCGGCGTATCGGGTGCTCGACGACCTGGCGACCCGCGCGCGTCACGCCTACTCCGAATTGGTGCATGACACACCGGGTTTCGTCGACTACTTCATGTTATCCACACCGGTCAGCGAGATCGGTGCACTCAACATCGGCAGCAGGCCGACGTCGCGTAAACCCACCACGTCGATCTCCGATCTGCGCGCGATCCCGTGGGTGCTGGCGTGGAGCCAGTCGCGGGTGATGCTGCCGGGCTGGTACGGCACAGGTACAGCGTTCGAAGACTACGTTGGCGGCGACGACGGGCAGCTGCAGACGCTGCAGGAGTTGTATCGGCGCTGGCCGTTCTTCCGCACGGTGCTGTCGAATATGGCGCAGGTGCTCGCCAAATCGGATATGGGGCTGGCCGCGCGCTACTCCGAGCTGGTCGAGGACGAGGCGCTGCGCAGCCGGGTGTTCGACAAGATCCTCGACGAGTACCACCGCACCATCCGGATGCACAAGCTGATCACCGGTCAGACCGATCTGCTGGCCGACAACCCCGCGCTGGCACGTTCGGTGTTCAACAGGTTTCCGTACCTGGAACCGCTGAACCACCTGCAGGTGGAGCTGCTGCGCCGCTACCGATCCGGGGATACCGATGAGCTTGTGCAGCGCGGCATCCTGCTCACCATGAGCGGGTTGGCCAGCGCGCTGCGCAACAGCGGTTAGCTACAGCCCGGCGCTGCGACGGACTTTGTTCACGGCCCCGCGCACCGCCTGTTCGGTAGCGGCCAACGGTGAGAGCACCGATTCCCCGACGCCGACGAGGCGTTCGACGCGGCCGACGATGCCCTCCATCCGGTCGACCACCGCGTTGAGCCGCGGCGCCAGTTCATTGATGCTGTTGATCGTCCCGTTGAACCGTTCCAGCGTGGCATCGAGGTTCTCGGTGGAGCTGTTGAGGTCCTCGAGTGTCTCGCTGAGCCCCTCCAGGATGGTGTCGACCTGCTCGACGGTGACATCGGCGTTGAGCGCCGCCTGCGCCAGCTTTCTGATCCGCTCCGGTCCGGTGCGCACCGGCTTACCGTCTTTGTCTGCCATGGCCACAATTATCACCATTCGACGGAACCGCGGCGTCGAACCGGGCGTCTAATCAGTGTGACGACGTGCGAAGGCGACACTCCGTCCCGCCAATGCCGGACCGACCCGCGACGCGCCTCTTTCGTATCTGATGCGTCTCGGTCATCCACCGACTACATCGCGGGTTACCGCGACGGTGAAACCGGGTGCTCCACAACCGGACACGACTGACGATGTG
>NZ_JBEFTL010000020.1:0-13036 GCF_053484035.1 Mycolicibacterium sp. XJ662
TGTGCGCAATGGCGGCGGCGGTCTGACGCCGTCGGACATCGCCCCGGCGCGGTTGTCCCAGCAGCAGATCGACGAACTGCAGGATCAGCACCCGATCGTCGACTTGCTGCCGGTCACCCCGCTGCAGCAGGGGCTGCTCTTTCACGCCAACACCGCATCCGCCAGCGCCGATCTCTACGCCGCGCAACTCGACATCGAACTGCACGGACCGCTGGACGCCGAACGGCTTCACGACGCCGTACAGACCGTGGTCACCCGGCATCCGAACCTGTTGGCGCGCTTCAGCCAACAGTTCGATGAACCGGTGCAGACGATCCCGGCCGAGCCGACGGTGCCATGGCACTTCGTCGACGTCGGCGTGGACGGCGGCGAGGAAATCGACCGGCTCTGCGCCGCAGAGCGCGTCGCGGTCTGCGACCTGGTCCACGCACCCGCGTTCCGGGTGGCGTTGATCCGCACCGCAACCGAGCGGCACCGCTTCGTGATGACCAACCATCACATCGTGCTCGACGGCTGGTCGCTGCCCATCCTGATGCAGGAGATCTTCGCCAGCTACCACGGCCAGCGACTGCCGACCGCCGCGCCCTACCGCAGCTTCGTCAGCTGGTTGGCCGACAGGGACCTCGCCGCCGCCCACGCGGCCTGGCAGCGTGCGCTGGCCGGGTTCGAAACCCCCACGCTCCTGGCCCCGCCGGACCGGTTGGGGCTCGGACGTCGCGACGCCGAGGCCTTCACGGTTTCCAAGGAAACCACCCGGGCGCTCGGCGAATTGGCCCGCTCGCATCACACCACCATCAACATCGTGCTGCAGGCGGCCTATGCGCGGCTGCTGTGTTGGCTGACCGGCCAGCACGACGTCGCCTTCGGCACCGTGGATTCCGGCCGGCCACCGGAGATCGCGGGCTCGGAATCGATGGTGGGCCTGCTCATCAACACGGTGCCGGTGCGGGCCACCTTCCGCCCGACCACCACCACCGCGGACCTGCTCAGCCAGATGCAGGATGCACACGCGGACACGATCGAGCATCAACACCTGGCGCTCAGCGAGATTCACCGGCTCACCGAGCAGGATCAGCTCTTCGACACGCTGTTCGTATACGAGAACTATCCGGTCGACACCGCCGCAACGCTGGGTACCGACGGACTGACCATCGGCGAGTTCGACTTCCGCGAGTCGACCCACTACCCGCTGACCGTGCAGGCCGCACCCGGCGACAAGCTGAGTTTCCGAATCGAGTACGACACCGAGGTTTTCGACGCGCCCACCGTCCGCGGCCTCGCCAACCGGCTGCAGGCCGTGCTGGCCGCGATGATCGCCGACCCGCAGCGGTCGCTGTCGGCGGTGGAACTGCTCGACGACTCCGAACGTGCCCGCCTGGAGGCGTGGGGCAACCGGTCGGTGTTGACCCAGCTGCCCGAGCCGACGTCGGTGCCGCAGGTGTTCGGCGCGCAGGTCGCCCGCGCCCCGGACGCCGTCGCGGTCCGCTTCGAGGACACTTCGCTGACGTACCGCGAACTCGACGAGGCGGCAAACCGGTTGGCGCATCTGCTCGCCAGCCGTGGGGCCGGCCCGGGCGAGCGAGTGGCGCTGCTGTTCCCGCGCTCGGCCGATGCGATCGTGGCGATTCTGGCGGTGCTCAAGACCGGGGCCGCCTACCTGCCGCTGGACCCGGCGCTGCCCGACGCGCGCATCGAGTTCATGCTCACCGATGCCGCGCCGATCGCGGCCGTCACCACCGCCGCGCTGGCCCAGCGGTTCGACGGTTACGGGTTGCTCGTCGTGGATGTCGCCGATCCGGAGGTGGCCGCGCAGCCCAGCGCACCGCTGCCGCTACCATCCCCGGACGAAGTCGCCCACATCATCTACACCTCGGGCACCACCGGGCAGCCGAAAGGTGTTGCGGTCAAGCAGCACAACGTCACCCAGCTCTTCAACTCGCTGCAGATCGGTGTGCCGTTGGAGCCCGGGCAGGTGTGGACGCAGTTCCACTCGTATGCCTTCGACTTCTCGGTATGGGAAATCTGGGGCGCCCTGCTCTACGGCGGGCGGCTGGTGGTGGTGCCCGAACTGGTGGCCCGTTCACCGGAGGAATTCCACCGGCTGCTGTTGCGTGAACAGGTCACGGTGTTGACGCAGACGCCGTCGGCCGCCTCGATGCTCTCGGTCGAGGACCTCGACGGCGTGGCGTTGGTCATCGGCGCGGAGCCGTGTCCACCGGAGCTTGTCGACCGGTGGGCGCCGGGGCGGGTGATGGTCAACGTCTACGGCCCAACCGAAACCACGATGTGGTTGTGCGCCAGCGCGCCGTTGGAGGCGGGCTCCGGATCTCCACCGATCGGCTCGCCCACGGCGTGGGCGGCGTTCTTCGTGCTGGACCCGTGGCTGCGCCCGGTGCCCGCCGGTGTGATCGGCGAGCTGTACCTGGCCGGCGCCGGTGTGGGCGTGGGATATTGGCGTCGCCCCGGTTTGACCGCGTCGCGGTTCATGGCGTGCCCGTTCGGGGAGCCCGGCACCCGCATGTACCGCACCGGGGACCTCGTGCGGTGGCGCCCGGACGGACAGCTGGACTACCTGGGCCGTGCCGACGAACAGGTCAAGATCCGCGGCTACCGCATCGAGCTCGGCGAGATCCAGTCGGCACTGACCGCGCTGGACGGGGTCGAGCAGGCGGCGGTGATCGCCCGCGAGGACAAACCGGGCGACAAGCGGCTGGTCGGCTACATCACCGGCACCGCCGACCCGGCGGAAGCCCGTGCCGCCCTTGCCGAACGGCTGCCCGGCTACATGGTGCCCACGGCGGTTCTGGCGATCGACGCGCTGCCGGTGACCGTCAACGGCAAGCTCGACGCGCGCGCACTGCCGGCGCCCGACTACCACGACGCCGGCCGCTACCGCGCCCCGGCCAATCCCACCGAGGAGATCCTGGTCGGCGTCTTCGCGCGGGTGCTGGGGGTGGACCGCGTCGGCGTCGACGACTCGTTCTTCGACCTCGGCGGCGACTCGCTGTCCACGATGCGTCTGGTCTCGGCGATCAACGCCAGCCTGGACACCGACCTTCCGGTCCGAACGGTGTTCGAGGCGCCCACGGTCGCCCAACTGGCTCCGCGGATCGACGAGGCTGCCGGCCGGCTGGCACCGTTGCAGGCCGTTGAGCGGCCCGAAACCATTCCGTTGTCGTTCGCCCAGAACCGGTTGTGGTTCGTCGACCAATTGCAGGGCCCCTCACCGGTTTACAACATGCCGGTGGGTTTGCGGCTGCAGGGTTCCCTCGACGCCGAGGCCCTCGGTGCGGCGCTGGCCGACGTGATCGGCCGCCATGAGAGCCTGCGCACGCTGTTCGACGCACCCGACGGCACACCGCGGCAGGTGGTGACAGCCGCTGACGGGGCACAGTTCGGGTGGGACGTCGTCGACGCCACCGGCTGGTCGACAAGCCAGCTCGATGTGGCCATCGACAGCACCGTGCGCTACACGTTCGACCTGGCAACCGAGATCCCGATCCGGGCAACGCTTTTCCGTGTCGCCGACGATGAGCACGTGCTGGTGGCGGTGGTGCACCACATCGCCGCCGACGGTTGGTCGCTGACCCCGCTGGTGCGTGATCTCGGGGTGGCCTATGCCAGCAGGTGCGCCGGGCAGGAGCCCGACTGGACGCCGCTTTCAGCGCAGTACGTCGACTACACGCTGTGGCAGCGAACGCAACTCGGCGATCTCGACGACGGCGACAGCCCCATCGCCGGGCAGCTGGCCTACTGGGAAGAAGCGCTCGCCGGGATGCCCGAACGGCTCGATCTACCCACCGACCGGCCGTATCCGCCGGTGGCCGATCTGCGCGGCGACAGCATCACCGTGGACTGGCCTGCCGAGTTGCAGGAGCGGCTGCGCGCGGTGGCGGGGGAGCACAGCTCGACCAGCTTCATGGTGATGCAGGCCGCGCTGGCGGTGCTGCTGGCCAAGATGACCGCGAGTTCCGATGTGGCCATTGGCTTCCCGATCGCCGGGCGGCGCGACCCCGCGCTGGACGAGCTGGTGGGATTCTTCGTCAACAACCTGGTGTTGCGCGTCGACCTGGCAGGTGACCCAACCGTGGCCGAGGTGCTCGAGCAGGTCCGGCGGCGAAGCCTGGCCGCCTACGAGCACCAGGACGTGCCGTTCGAGGTGCTCGTCGAGCGGCTCAACCCGACCCGGTCCCTGACCCATCACCCACTGGTTCAGGTCGCATTGGCCTGGCAGAACTTCCCCGGCAAGGATGACGACCCCGCCGGCGGGCTGAACCTGGGCGACCTGGAGGTCACCCCGCTGCCGGTGGACACCCAGACCGCACGGATGGACCTGACCTTCTCGCTCGGGGAGCGCTGGACCCAGACCGGTGAACCCGCGGGCATCGCCGGCGCGGTGGAGTTCCGCGCCGACGTGTTCGACGCTGACACCGTCGAAGGCCTCGTCGAGCGGTGGCAGCGGGTGCTGGCGGCGATGACCGCCGACCCCCACCGGCGGCTCTCGTCGATAGACCTGCTCGACGAGGCGGAGCACGCGCGCATCGACGAGTGGGGCAACCGCGCGGTGCTGACCGCCCGCCGGGATCCGGCGTCGTTCTCGGTTCCGGCGTTGTTCGCCGATCAGGTCGCGCGCGTTCCCGGCGCGGTGGCGGTCAGCTTCGCGGGCCGCGACATGACGTACCGCGAACTCGACGAGGCCGCGAACCGGTTGGCGCACCTGCTGATGGCTCACGGTGTCGGCCAGGGACAGTGTGTCGCACTGCTGTTGGAGCGGTCCGCGGACGCGGTGGTGGCGATGCTCGCCGTCCTCAAGACCGGGGCGGCGTATCTTCCGATCGACCCCGCGCTGCCCGACGCGCGCATCGAGTTCATGCTCGGCGACGCGGTCCCCGCGGCGGCGGTCACCTCCAGCAACCTGGCCGACCGGTCGCGCGGCTGGGAGCTACCGGTCATCGTCATCGACGACCCCGTCCTCGGCGACCAGCCGAGCACCGCGCTGCCGGCCCCGGCCCCCGACGACATCGCTTACATCATCTACACCTCCGGCACCACCGGTGTGCCCAAGGGCGTGGCGATCAGCCATCACAACGTCACCCAACTGCTGCGGTCGCTGTACGGGGACATGCCGGACCAGGTGTGGGCGCAATGGCATTCGTATACCTTCGACGCCTCGGTGGAAGAAATCTGGGCCGCGTTGCTACACGGCGGACGGCTGGTCGTGATCCCCGAGTCGGTGGCCCGCTCACCCGAGGAAGGCCACGCACTGCTGGTCGCCGAACAGGTCAGCCAGTTGAGCCAGACTCCCTCCGCGGCAGCGATGCTCTCGCCGGAGGGCCTGGAGTCGACGGCATTGTTGGTGGCAGGTGAGCCCTGCTCCGCCGAGGTCGTGGACCGCTGGGCGCCCGGACGGGTGATGGTCAACGGATATGGCCCGACGGAGACCACGATCTGCGCGTCGCGCAGCGCACCGTTGACCGCGGGTTCGCTTGTGGTGCCGATCGGTTCACCGACGCCGGGCACCGCGCTGTTCGTCCTCGACGAATGGTTACGTCCGGTACCTCCCGGGGTGGTCGGCGAACTGTACGTGGCCGGCCACGGTGTCGGCATCGGATACGTCGCCCGTTCCGGTTTGACCGCATCACGGTTTGTGGCATGCCCGTTCGGCGGGCTGGGCACCCGCATGTACCGCACCGGCGACCTGGTGTCGTGGGGCGCCGACGGGCAACTGCGGTACGTGGGCCGCGCCGACGAACAGGTCAAGCTGCGCGGCTACCGCATCGAGCTCGGCGAAATCCAGGCCGCCCTGGCCGCTTTGGACGGCGTCGAGCAGGCCGCGGTGATCGCCCGCGAAGACCGTCCTAACGACCTGCGCCTGGTCGGCTACATGACCGGCACCGCCGACCCCGCCAAGGCGCGCAAACAGCTTGCCGAGCGGCTCCCGGCCTACATGGTGCCCGCCGCGATCGTGACCATGTCCGCATTGCCGTTGACCCCCAACGGAAAACTGGACACCCGGGCACTACCGCCGCCGCAGTATCAGGACATCGATCACTACCGCGCCCCGGCCACCTTGACCGAGGAGATCCTGACCGGCATCTACGCGCAGGTGCTCGGTGTCGAGCGGGTCGGCGTCGACGACTCGTTCTTCGACCTCGGTGGCGATTCGCTGTCGGCGATGCGTCTGGTGGCCGCGATCAACAAGACACTGGACGCCGGCATCGCGGTGCGCGCGTTGTTCGAGGCGCCGACGGTGGCCCAGTTGGCGCCGCGTATCGGTGGGGAAGGCTCGGCGTTGGCGCCGTTGACGGCTGCCGAGCGACCCGAGGTGGTTCCGCTGTCGTTCGCCCAGACCCGGTTGTGGTTCCTGGACCAATTGCAGGGCCCGTCCCCGGTCTACAACATGGCCACAGCGCTTCGCATCAGCGGTGAGCTGGACGTCGACGCGTTGGGCACCGCGCTCGCCGACGTCGTGGCCCGCCATGAAACCCTGCGCACCCTTTTCCCGGCGGTGCAGGGGATACCGCGCCAACTGGTGATGCCCGCCGAAGAGGCCGAGTTCGGCTGGGAGGTCGTCGACGCCACCGGATGGACGCCGAACCGGCTGCACCAAGCCATCGGCGACGCCGCGCGCTACACATTCGACCTGGCCACACAGATCCCGTTGCGGGCCAAGCTGTTCCGGCTGTCCGGCGACGAACACGTGCTGGCGGCGGTGGTGCACCACATCGCCGCCGACGGATTGTCGATGGCACCGCTGGTGGCCGATCTGGGGGTGGCGTATGCCAACCGCAGCGCCGGACAGGCGCCGGGGTGGGCGCCGTTGTCGGTGCAGTACGTGGACTACACGCTGTGGCAGCGTGCGCAGTTCGGTGATCTCGACGACAGCGACAGCCGCATCGCCACCCAGCTGGCCTACTGGCAGGACGCGCTGGCCGGGATGCCGGAACGCGTTGCGCTGCCGACCGATCGGCCCTACCCGCCGGTGGCCGATCAGCGCGGCGCCATCACCACGTTGGAGTGGCCCGCCGAACTGCACGAGCAGATCACCCGGATCGCCCGCGAGCACAACGCCACCAGCTTCATGGTGCTGCAGGCCGCGTTGGGCGTGCTGCTGTCGAAGCTGGGCGCATCCTCCGACGTGGCGGTGGGTTTCCCGATCGCCGGTCGCCGCGATCCGGCGCTCGACGAGCTGATCGGATTCTTCGTCAACACGTTGGTGCTGCGGATGGACCTGGCGGGTGATCCCACGGTGGCCGACGTGCTGGCTCAGGTGCGGACGCGCAGCCTGTCGGCCTATGAACATCAGGACGTGCCGTTCGAGGTGCTTGTCGAGCGGCTCAACCCGACCCGGTCGCTGACCCATCACCCGCTGGTTCAGGTGGCCCTGTCGTGGCAGAACGTCCCCGCCTCCGGGTCGGGGCTGGCGCTCGGTGATCTGGAGGTCACCCAGATGCCGGCCGACACCCAAACCGCGCGAATGGATCTGAGCTTCTCGCTGGCCGAACACCGCACCGAGGCCGGCGCACCCGACGGCATCACCGGGACGGTGGAGTTCCGCACCGACGTCTTTGACCCGTCCACCATCGAAACGCTGATTCAGCGATTCGAGCGGGTGCTGGCCGCGATGACCACCGACTCCGATCAGCGGTTGTCGTCGATCGATCTGCTCGACGCCGAGGAACACGCCCGCCTCGCTTCAGTCGGCAACCTCGCGGCACTGACGGGACCGGACCCGGCCGCGTCGTCGGTGCCCACCCTGTTTGCCGAACATGTGGCGCGCACCCCCGATGCGGTGGCGGTCACCTGTGGTGAGCGGTCACTGACGTACCGCGAGCTCGACCAGGCCGCGAACCGGTTGGCGCACAAGCTGGCCGCACACGGTGCCGGACCGGGGCAGTGCGTGGCGCTGCTGTTCAACCGGTCCGCCGAGGCGGTCGTGGCCATGCTGGCCGCGCTCAAGGCGGGAGCGGCGTATCTGGCGGTCGACCCGGCGATGCCCGCGACCCGCATCGACTTCATGCTCGCCGACGCCGCGCCGACCGTCGCGGTCACCAACGCCGACCTCGCCGACCGGCTGGCCGGGCATGCCATACCGGTCCTCGACATTCGGGAGCTCGAGGCGACCGTGGGCACTGAACCCGGTGCGCCGCTGGCAGATCCGTCTCCCGCCGACATCGCCTACCTGATCTACACCTCGGGAACCACCGGGGTGCCCAAGGGTGTGGCTGTCTCGCACCAGAACCTGACGCACCTGGCGCGCTCATCGCCTGAGCACCTACCGCAGGACCAGGTGTGGACGCAGTGCCACTCCTATGCTTTCGACTTCTCGGTGTGGGAGATCTGGGCCGCCCTGCTCGGCGGCTCACGTCTGGTGGTCGTGCCCGAATCGGTGGCGAGCTCACCCGACGATTTCCACGCCCTGCTGGTGCGTGAGCGGGTCAACGTGCTCACCCAAACCCCGTCCGCCGTATCGGCACTGTCGCCGGAGGGGCTGGACTCGGTGGCGTTGCTACTCGGCGGCGAAGCCTGCCCGGGCGAGGTGGTGGACCGCTGGGCGCCCGGCCGGGTGGTGATCAACGCGTACGGCCCCACCGAGATCACGGTGTACGCGTCGATGAGCGCCCCGCTGACGCCGGGTTCCGGCGCGGCGCCGATCGGTGCGCCGGTGTCGACGGCGGCGCTGTTCGTGCTCGACGAATGGTTGCGGCCGGTGCCCGCCGGTGTCGTCGGTGAGCTGTACGTAGCCGGTGACGGTGTGGCGTGCGGGTACCTCGGGCGGTCGGGTTTGACCGCGTCGCGGTTCGTCGCGTGCCCGTTCGGCGGGCCGGGGGTGGCCGGAACACGGATGTATCGCACCGGCGACCTGGTGAGCTGGCGACCCGACGGTCAGCTTCAGTACCTGGGCCGCGCCGACGATCAGGTCAAGATCCGCGGCTACCGCATCGAACTCGGCGAAGTTCACACCGCGCTGGCCGCACTCGACGGCGTCGAACAGGCGGTGGTGATCACCCGCGAGGACCATCCAGGCACCAAACGCCTGGTCGGCTATGTCACGGAAGCCGCGCCCGGCGGAGTGGATCCGGCGGCGGCGCGAAATGCGTTGGCCGACCGGCTGCCGCCGTACATGGTCCCGGCCGCGGTGGTGGTGCTGGACGCGTTGCCGCTGACGGTCAACGGCAAGCTCGACACCCGGGCCCTGCCCGCCCCCGACTACGGCGACATCGGCCGCTACCGCCCGCCCACGAACGCGATCGAGGAGATCTTGGCCGGAATCTACGCCCAGGTGCTGGGTCTGGATCAGGTCGGCGTGGACGACTCGTTCTTCGACCTCGGCGGCGACAGCATTCTCTCGATGCAGGTGGTGGCGCGTGCCCGGGCGTCCGGTGTGATGTGCCGCCCGCGTGACATTTTCGTCGAGCAGACCGTGGCCCGGCTGGCGCAGGTGGTCGATGTCAGCGGTGGACAGGGCGGCCCGACCGACGCAGGTACCGGCCCGGTGACCGCGACCCCGATCATGCGGTGGCTGCATGAGGTGCAGAACCGCGGCGGCGCAATCGAGGAGTTCAACCAGACGGTGGTGGTCCAGGCCCCGGCCGGGGTCACCGAGGCGGATGTGCGGGTGGTGCTGGCTGCGCTGCTCGACCGGCATGCGGTGCTGCGGCTGCGGGTTGAGAACGACGGCGCCGACGGATGGTCTTTGACTGTGCCCGAACCCGATTCGGTGCACGCCGCCGAGTACGTGCATTCGGTGGACGCGCTGACCGACGAGGCGTTGGTGGCGGCGCGGTCGCGGCTGAATCCCGTGGATGGCGTGATGGTCAGCGCACTTTGGGTGCGCACCACCGGCCAGCTCGCGCTGATCGTTCACCACCTCGCCGTCGACGCGGTGTCGTGGCGAACCCTGCTGGAAGACCTCAACATCGCATGGGCACAGCACCGCAACGGCGAAGCTGTCGCGTTGCCGCCGACAGGCACCTCGTTCGCGCGGTGGTCGGCGCTGCTGGGCGATTACGCCAACGACACGACCGTGGTGGAGCAGGCCGACAGCTGGCGCGAAGTCCTGAATCTGCCGTCCCCGGTGCCTGCACCACAACCCGACCTGGACACCTACGCCACCGCGGGGCACCTCACGGCGGCACTGGACGCGGAGACGACACGCGCGTTGCTCGGCGAGGTGCCGGCGGCGTACCGCGCCGGGGTGCAAGACATCCTGCTGATCGCCTACGGTCTGGCGCTGACGCAGTTGCTGGACACCACCGCGTCGATCGCCATCGACGTCGAAGGCCACGGCCGCAACGAAGACATCGCATCCGATGTCGACCTGTCCCGCACCGTGGGCTGGTTCACCACCAAGTATCCGGTGGCCGTGAACATCGGCGGGCTGTCGTGGACCCAGGTGGTGTCCGGTGACCCCGCGCTCGGCTCTGTGATCAAGAACGCCAAGGAGCAACTGCGCTCACTCCCAGACGGTTTGACGTACGGGCTGCTGCGCTATCTGAACGCCGACGTCGAGCTGACCGGACCCGACCCGACCATCGGGTTCAACTACCTCGGCAGGATGGGAGGCGCCCCCGCGGCCGACTCGACCGCAGAACTGTGGCAGATCAGCCAGGACGGTGCCGCGCTCAGCGCCGCCGCCGCGGCGATCCCAATGCCGTTGGGGCACACCGTCGAACTCAACGCCAGCACCGTCGACACCGACGACGGCCCGCAACTGCACGCCACATGGACGTGGGCTCACTCCGTGCTGGACGAGACACAGGTCAGCCGACTGTCCCAACTGTGGTTCGACGCGCTGAGCGGCATCTGCGCTCACGTCCGGCGAGGCGGCGGAGGCCTCACGCCCTCCGACATCGCGCCCGCACGTCTCACCCAGGACGAGATCGACGAGATCAGCGAACAGCAGCCCGTCGCCGACGTGCTACCCCTGACCCCACTGCAACAGGGGCTGCTGTTCCACGCCAACGCCACCAGCGGCCACGACGCCGATGACGTCTACGCCATGCAGCTCGACATCACGATCACCGGCCCACTGAACGCCGACCGGCTACATGGGGCGGTGCAAACGGTGGTCAACCGTCACCCGAACCTGGCGGCCCGGTTCAACCAACAGTTCGAAGAACCGGTGCAGATCATCCCGGCCGAGCCGAACATCCCGTGGCAGTATCTCGAGATCTCCACGGACAAACGGGAATCCGGCGACGTCGACGAACAGATGCAGCGGATGTGCGCCGCCGAACGCGCCGCGGTGTGCGACCTGAACCAACAGTCGGCGTTCCGCGCCGCGCTGATCCGCACCGCCGACAACGAGCACCGGTTCGTGATGACCTACCACCACATCGTGCTCGACGGGTGGTCGCTGCCGATCCTGTTGCAGGAGATCTTCGCCAGCTACTACGGCCAGCATCTGCCGTCCGCGGGCTCCTACCGCAGGTTCGTCACCTGGTTGGCCGAGCGCGACGTCGAAGCCGCACACGCCGCCTGGCGCGAAGTCCTTGCCGGGTTCGAGACGCCCACGCTGGTGGCGCCCAGGGGCCGGACCAAACCGGGGCGGCGCGCCACCGAGTCGTTCCACGTGCCCGCCGAAACCACCCAGGCCATCAACGAGTTGGCCCGCAGCTGCCAGACCACCGTCAACACCGTGCTGCAAGCCGCGTGGGCGCAGCTGCTGACCTGGTTGACCGGCCAGCACGACGTCGCGTTCGGGGTCGCGGTCTCGGGGCGGTCAGCCGAGGTGGCCGGTGCGGAGTCGATGGTCGGCCTGCTGATCAACACCGTGCCGGTCCGGGCCACCATCACCCCGGACACCACGATCGCCGGCCTGCTCAGCGATCTGCAGCGCTGCCACATGGAGACCCTGGACCATCAGCACTTGGCGCTCAACGAGATTCACCGCGTCGCCGGCCACGACCAACTTTTCGACACCCTGTTCGTCTTCCAGAACTATCCCGTGGACACCGCCGCCATGCACACCACCAACGGGTTGGCCATCACCAAGGTCGACGGCCGTGAGTACAACCACTACCCGCTGACGCTGCAAGCCATGCCCGGCGAGGAACTGGTACTGCGCGTCGAGTTCGACACCGACGTGTTCGACGCCAACCGCGTCCGCAAGATCATGCGCCGGTTCCAGCGGGTGCTGGCGGCCATGACCGGCGATTCGGTGCAGAAACCGTGACCGCCGATGCCTCCCGTCGCCTGTTGTCGATGGATCTCGACGACGAAGACGAACTCGAAGACCTCGATGAGTGGGGTAACCGCGCGGCGTTGACCGCACCGGCACCGGCACTGACGTCGATTCCGGAGTCGTTCGGCGAGCAGGTCTCCCGGTTCCCGGACGCGGTGGCAGTGCGCGCCGGTGCCGGCTCGATGACCTACCGCGAGCTCGACGAGGCGGCAAACCGGTTGGCGCGGCTGCTGATCGGCCGCGGCGTGGTGCCGGGGCAGCGGGTCGCGCTGTTGTTTCCCCGCTCGGCCGAGGCGATCGTGGCGATCCTGGGTGTGCTCAAGACAGGCGCGGCCTATGTGCCGATCGATCCCGCGGTACCCGACGCGCGGTTGAAGTTTGTGCTCGATGATGCGGCGCCGGTGGCCGCGGTCACCAACGTCGAGCTGGCCGGGCGGCTGGCGGGACGGCAGCTGATGGTCATCGACGTCGGCGATCTCGACGAATCGGCGCCCGATGAACAGGGGAGCATCGCGCTGCCGGCAGTGCAGCCCGACGACGTCGCCTACCTGATCTACACCTCGGGCACCACCGGCACACCCAAGGGCGTAGCCATCCCGCACGGCAACGTCATCCGGCTGCTGGACGCGATCCAGCCCCGCCTGCCGTTGTCACCGGAAATGGTCTTTTCTCAGTGTCATTCGTTGGCGTTCGACTTCTCGGTGTGGGAGATCTGGGGCGCGCTGTTGCGCGGTGGCCGGGTGGTCGTGGTGCCCGAGTCGGTGGCGGGCTCGCCCAAAGACTTTGCCGCCCTCATGCTCGCCGAGCGGGTCAGCGTGCTGAGTCAGACGCCGTCGGCGTTTTATGCGC
>NZ_JBEFTL010000021.1:0-8936 GCF_053484035.1 Mycolicibacterium sp. XJ662
GAGATCGAAACGCATTACTGGGAATCGGGGTCAGGCTCTCCGCTCGTGTTGATCCATGGCGGAGGTGCCGGCGCAGATGCGTGGGGTAACTGGGCACCGTTGATGGCTACGTTCGCATCACAATTCCGAACCATCGCCTTAGATATGGTGGGCTTCGGACGCAGCCGAGTCCGCGGAAACAGTGATGGTTTCGAATACTCCCAGGACGCGCGCGTAAGCCATCTAAAGGCATTTCTCGATGCTGTGGGCTTGGAGCAGGTCTCACTCATCGGCAACTCGATGGGGGGGGCCACCGCCTTAGGTCTCGCGATGACAGAGCCAGCGCGGGTCAAGACGTTGGTTCTCATGGGCAGTGCTGGCCTGAACCGCGCCTTTTCGCCCCAGTTGCAAACGATCTTGAATTACCGAGAACCGAATCGCGATGATATGGCTCGAATCGTTGGCGCCCTAACTCACGAAAGCTTCGTTCCAGCTGATGATTTGGTTGACTATCGCTATAAGCTCACATGCGATCCCGTAGTGATGGACGCCTACCGGCGGACGATGGCGTGGGTTCGCGAGCACGGCGGATTGCATTATGCCGAGGACGACATCGCTTCGGTATCTGTTCCGACGCTCGTCGTATCGGGTCGCGAAGACGCCGTGGTTCCGTTGCTCGAGTCAGTCCGCTTCCATCAATTGATCGAAGAGTCTCGCCTCTATGCGATTCCTCGCTGTGGACATTGGGCGATGATTGAGCATCCCGCGGAATTCGCTCGCGTTTCACTCGATTTCCTTCTGTCACAGGGGTAGCGGGATGAGTTCAACTGGGTTACGGCGCATGGTGGAAGACGGGCTGACAAGCGATGACTCGTGGCAGTCCATTCGTGCCCTCGATGAAGAGTTTCTTTCGCGTTACTCGCTGTCATCGGACGAGATGAACATCGTGCGCAACAAGCCGACGCCCGAAAAGTTTGCTTCAGTGGGCCTGCCACCCTTGTTAGCGATGTGGGGCTCGTTCATGTGCAACCCAGAGTTCGAGCGAATGATGAGTGCGGGCGAGTACTTCGCCGCGGCTATGGACGAATAGGAGAGTGTGGGTGGGTAAAGTCATCGGTGCCTTCGCAACGTCGCACACAATGTTCCCTAGCCAAGGCGTTGAGGACCAAGCGAGAAAGGTTGTCGACGGGTTCGCAGAACTTGGGCGCAGAATCCGGGCCCTCGGTCCGGATCTTGTGGTGGTGGTGTCCTCCGAACATGGCCCGACTCTGCTGCCCAGCGGTCCACAACCGCCGTTTACCGTCCCGGTGGTCGATTCGTTCTCCACATTCGGGGAGATGAACATTCCGAAGGTGCAAATCTCGTCAGATGCCAATTTTGCTGGCGGATTCGTGTCGTATGCGGGCGCCGAGGGGTTCGATATCGCCACAATGAGTAGTTTCCGCGCGGACCACGGACTAGCCATTCCGATCCTCATGATGCTTTCCTTGGACGACGTCGTAGTCATGCCGCTCGTTATCGGTACGCAATCGATGCATGCGCTTGCCGCGCCGAGTCGTTGCTATCGGCTGGGTCAGGTGCTATCTGACTACGTGCGCACCCGTGCGGAACGAATAGTTGTGGTGGGGTGCGGCGGATTGTCGCATTGGCCGGGTACTCCGCAGATGGGCCGGATTAACGAGCAGTTCGACGCCGAGTTTCTGGCGTTGCTCGCCGCGGGTGACGGTGGCTACGCAGCCAGCTGGACCAACGACTATATCCTCGAGCATGCCGGCAACGGTGGCCTGGAGATACGCAATTGGATCTTCGCGGCAGCCACATTAGGTGACCCGGGCGGCGAAACCCTTTACTACGAACCAATTACGCCCTGGAGCACGGGGATGAGTGCATTCGCCTTTACTAGCCCACAAGAGGCCGCAGCGCAAAGGATGTCGCAGCGCCTATTGCAGAGAAAGTGAGAGAAATGTGAGTGTGCAGAAGGTTAGCGGCTGCAGATTGGTGAAGGTCGCCGACTACGCCGATCTGGTCGATGAGGAACCTGCGGGGATAGAGGTCGCCGGAGAGGATGTGATGGTGGTTCGCATCGGCGATGCGATCTACGCCTTGGGCAACGTCTGCAGCCATGCCGAAGCGTGGTTGGATTCCGGTGAGCTTCATGTCGACACATTGGAGATCGAATGCCCTCTGCATGAAGGCAAGTTCGACCTGCGTTCCGGACAGGCGACAGCGTTGCCGTGCGTCGAACCGGTGAAAAAATACGACGTCGTTGTGGACGGAACCGAAGTGCTCATTGCCGTCCCAGAAAGTGAGTTATGAACACTGGGTCCGCGGCGGTGGGCTGACCCATGGCAACTCAGAAGGCACCCTATCTAGTCGTCGGTGGAGGGCTGGCAGCTGGGAGTGCAGTGGAATTACTGGCTAAGAAGAATCGCGGCGGGGTCGCTTTGGTCAGCGCTGAACATCACGTGCCCTACGCTCGCCCGCCGTTGTCGAAGGCTGTGTTGTCAGGGGCGGCCGAACCGTCCTCGGTGTTCTTCAAAGACAACGACTTCTACCGAGAGCGGGGAATCCAGCTCGTCCTCGGCGATGCTGCATGCGGGCTCGATGTCGACGAACGGGTGGTGACCCTGCTATCAGGGAGGCAGATGGCCTACGAAAACCTCCTTATCGCGACTGGCGTGACGGCGGCACGACTGTCCATACCGGGGGCCTCGCTGCCGGGGGTCCATACCTTGCGCAATCTCGAGGATGCGGTACGTCTGCGAGATGACATTGGCCCCGGAAGAGTCGTTGTCGTGGTTGGTGGAGGATTCATCGGTTGTGAGGTCGCGGCTACCGCCACCGCTCGCGGTGCGCGGGTTCACGTCGTCGAGAGGGATGGTGCGCTGATGCAGCGCGCGTTGGGTCACCAAATTGGAACGATTCTCGCCGACTATCACCGCCGTGCCGGAGTTCAAATCCATTTGGGCGTCACCATAGAGAAGATCCATGGCGAACAACGCGCCGCTGCTGTCTGTTTGAACACTGGCGCCGTCGTCGCCTGTGATGTGGTCGTCGTCGGAGTAGGCAGTCGCACAGCGACCTCATGGGTCGCCGCGGCGGGTATAGAGATGTCTGAGGGCGGCATCATCATCGACGAGCACTGTCGCACTTCTGATCGACACGTCTATGCAGCAGGGGACGTTGCGGCGATGGCTTCGCTGACATCGAAGCGTCATGTGCGTATTGAGCACGAATCTAACGCCCAACAACAAGGTGCGGTAGCAGCCCGCAACATGCTTGGACAACCGACGACTTACAAGTCGCTGCCGTTTGTATGGTCACATCAGTTCGGTCTCGACATATGGTGTCTGGGTGAAACTTCTGCACACAACGCCGTTGAGATCGCCGGTGATGTCTCGAACCATCGATTCGTGGCGGTCTACCGCAACGCTAATCGAATCACCGGTGTCTTCGGGGTCAACTGCGGAGTGCCCGGCCAGGTGCGGCACTTGATGCGCGCAGGGAAAAGTTTCAGCGCGAACGAGCTGTGGAGCGCTGCTGCGCAGACGGGCTAGTAGCGCGCACGCAGGCAGCCGAGTCCGGTCCATATGAATGTGATCTTTATATGTTGGTTTGATAGCGGACATGATATAAACGCTATAACGATCGCAAGGCGTCCCGGAGGAACGATGTCGCCACACCGGCTCGCTGCTAAACGGAGGTACTCAGTTCCTGACATCAAAGAGGTTCCCGCCAAACCGCAGCCCTGCTACGCGGATCTAGGTGGCGAGTGGGCTGATCAATTAAAGGGTGGGGCCCGCATGCTATCGACCGGTAACGCCGAGAAGCCACACCTGCGAATGGAACTGATCTGGCCTGACCGCAACACCACGTCTAAGCCGTGGCGGGGCCCGCGGCTCCGAATCGCCGATGAATGACGAATCCCCCGCCCGATGTGGCGATCTTCCCATCGACGGTTTGGGAAAATGCTGCACGGTGACACGGCGGTACGGTTTGCGGTTACTATCCGACGGCAATGCGTGCACGGAGATGCCGGCCCTGCGTCACTGCCACGAAGGTGCTTCCAAGTAGGTGACAGATGAAGGTCCCCGAGGGAAACCTCCCCGCGGAGGTCACTGGCTTCGTCGGACGGCGCCGCGAATTGACTGAACTGCGTGCGCTGCTCGAAGAGTCACGGTTGGTGACGCTGACAGGCGTCGGCGGCGTTGGCAAGACTCGTATGGCGCTCAAGGTGGCCACGGACACGCGCCGGGCGTTCCGCCAGGGAGCATGGTTCGTCGAGCTCGCCACACTGCAGGACCCGACCCTGGTGGCCGACACGGTGGCCAGCGTGCTCGGTGTGGTCAAGCACACCACGAGGACGGCGCTGGCACAACTACAGCACTACCTTGCTGATCGACAGATGCTCATCATCCTCGACAATTGTGAGCATCTCAGCGACGCTTGTGCTGGCATGGTCAGTGAGCTACTTCGTGCCGCGCCAGCCGTGCGTTTCATCGTCACCAGTCGGCATTCGCTCGGTGTGCTAGGGGAACAGATCTTCACCGTGCCACCGATGTCCACACCGTCGTCGGCCGAGCCAGTCGATACATCGGCGCTCGCGCAATTCGACTCGGTGACGCTACTGTGCGCTCGGGCCTCGAGCGCAGCGGAGGGTTTTCAACTCACCGAAGATAACAGCGCTCTGGTCGCGCGCCTCTGTGAGCGACTTGACGGCATCCCACTGGCCATCGAACTGGCAGCCGCCCGGTTGAGAACGTTAACGGTTGCTGACGTACTCGACCGGTTGGACCGCCGATTCCAGCTCCTCAACGCGGGCAACAGCGCAGCGCTGCCCCGCCACCAGACGCTCGAGGCGCTCCTAGGCTGGAGCTATGCATTGTGCGCGCCGAAGGAACAAGCTTTATGGGCACGGCTTTCAGTCTTCGCGGGCAGCTTCACGCTCCCCGCCGTCGAGGCGGTGTGCGCGGGTACGGGGCTGGCTAGCCAAGACATGCTCGACCTGGTGGACGCGTTGGTACGCAAGTCCATCCTCATTGCCGAACGTGTTGGCGAGCAGATGAGGTACCGCCTGTTGGAAACCGTGCGCGAGTACGGCAGCGCTCGGCTCACCAGGACGAAAGAAACTTGGCGCTTGCAGGAAGCTCACCGCGGGTATTTCCAGCGGCTGGCTGAACAAGGTTTCGCTGAATGGTGTAGCCGCGGGCAATCGGAATGGCTGACCCGGCTCCGTCTGGACCACGCCAATCTGCGCGTGGCCTTCGACCGCTGTATCGACACCGCTGACAGTGAGCAGGCATGCGCGCTGGCGGCCGCGCTTCAGTGGTATTGGATCGCCGGTGGGAGCCTGCGAGAGGGCCGCCGCTGGCTCGCGCAGGCCTTAGCCGCTGCCGATGGCCAGGACCTTCAACCCGCGATTGTCCGAGCGATGTGGGTGGACGCTTATCTTGCACTGCTGCGCGGGGAGACCTCGTTGGCAGTTGCCCGCCTCGATGAAGCGGAACGAATCGCCAGGGTCGTCGAGGCCGGAGAGCTAGACGGCTTCATTGCTCAACTTCGGGGTATGGCGGCGCTCTTCGAGGGCGAGCTCGAGCACGCCCGTCATTTCTATGAGACAGCGCTGACGCGTTACGAGGAATGCGGAGACACCATCGCGGTGGTATTTATGCTGTTCCAGCTTGCTGTGGTGTGCCTCTTCTGCGGGGACCATGATGTGGCCGCGGCCCACTGTGAGCGTTCAATTCGACTTAGCGCACGGTTTGGCGAGCGATGGGCAGCTTCCTATGCGCTTTGGGTTCTGGCGCTCAACCGGTGGTCGGTTGGTGATTACGTCAGCGCCACCGATCTAGCTCGCGAAAGCCTCCGCGTGAAAGCCGATTTCGGTGATCATCTAGGCATCGCGCACATGATCGAGATGCTGGCCTGGATCGCTGCTTCCGACGGGCGCTACGCCGAAGGCGCGCGGCTGCTCGGCTCGGCGCACGCCCTATGGCACAACCTCGGCACATCGATGGAATCGTTCGGCACACACCTGGCCAGCTGCCACGCCGCCACCGTGGCACGTATCCGCGAAGCGCTTGGGGCCGACGTGACAGAGGCTCTGATTGCCGAAGGGGCAGCGACACCAACAAATCCCATGATGGCCGACTTGACCTCCGACATAAACAAGCCAGCATGCGAGCCCGTCCAGAAGGACGCGTGCACCCTTACCGCAAGGGAATTGGAAGTTGCCGAGCTGGTTACGCGCGGGATGACCAACCGACAAATCGCCGCGAAACTAGTCCTGTCAAGCCGGACAATCGATAGCCATGTTCAACATATTCTCACCAAGCTCGGATTCAGCTCACGCAGTCAAATCGCCAGCTGGTTCGCTAGTGTCGTGCGTCATTAATTAGTTTACGGTGTGGGATGATGGTGTATGCCGTCATCTGCACTGATGATCAGTCCTGAAGATCGTGTGATGTTGGAGTCGTGGACTCGGTCCTCGACGGTGTCTGCCGGCCATGTCGAGCGGGCGCGGATTGTGTTGGCCGTGGCCGATGGTGCCGGTACCTCGGGTGCGGCGCGACTGGTGGGGGTGTCGCGGCCGACGGTGATCAAGTGGCGGGATCGTTTCGCCGCGTACGGCATTGACGGTCTCGATGACGAACCCAGAAGTGGTCGGCCCAAGACCGTCGATGATGCGGCGATCCTGGCGGCCACGCTGGAGCCGCCACCGGACTCGTTGGCAGTCACGCACTGGTCGAGTCGGCTGTTGGGAAAGTATCTCGGTGTCGGGGATGCCACGGTGGCCCGGGCGTGGCGACGCTACGGGGTCAAGCCGTGGCGCCGGGAGACGTTCAAGTTCTCCACCGACCCAGAATTGGAGGCCAAGGTCCGCGACGTGATCGGGTTGTATCTGAACCCGCTTGCCAAGGCGGTCGTGTTGTGCGTGGACGAAAAAAGCCAGATTCAGGCGCTTAACCGGACTCAGCCGATCCTGCCGATGCGGCCAGGGCTGCCGGAAAAGGCCACCCACGACTATCAGCGCAACGGCACCGCGACCTTGTTCGCCGCGCTCGAGATCGCGACCGGCAAAGTGACCGACCGCTGCTATGAACGACACGGTAAGGCCGAGTTTTTGGACTTCCTCAAAGCGGTGGCCCGTGCTTACCCGCGGCGGCGATTGCACGTGGTGTGCGACAACTACCACACTCACAAGCACGCCGACATCAACGCCTGGCTGGACAAGAATCCGCGCGTGACACTGCATTTCACCCCGACCTCAGGGTCATGGCTCAACCTGGTCGAGGTGTTCTTCTCGATCATCACCCGCCAGGCGATCCGTCGCGGATCGTTTGACAGCGTCAAAGAACTCATCGCCGCCATCGGTGCATTCATCGACGGCTGGAACCAACGCTGCCACCCCTTCGTGTGGACCAAGACTGCAGACGAAGTCCTGCCTCACACCCGTAAACCAAATTCAGACGCGCGACACTAGCCGCTAGCCTTGACAGCGTCTGATCCGGAGCCATCAACCATCGGTACCTTGCTTCACCCGTACTGCAGTGGCATCCCAGCTCGATCGTGTCAGGCGGTCTGAAGAGAGCGTCAGGTGACAGTGGAGGGCGAGATCACGCTCCTCGAAGTTGTCATGCATCCTTGCCGCACCGCGCTGCTGACGAGTGTCTTTGGGCTTGACCCCGTTTGGTGGACACAGGGTCAGGCGGCTTGTGCCGTCTGAGTGATCTGGTTCTCGTAGTCGACCGGCGCGATCATCCCGATCGAGGAGTGGCGCCGACGTCGGTTATAGACCCGCTCGATCCAGTCGCCAACGGCGGGCCTAGCGGCTGCCTTGGTGGGCCACAAGTAGCGGTCATAGAACTCGACTTTCATTGTGGCCCAGAATGATTCCTGCTGAGCGTTGTCCCAGCACACGCCGGTGCGGCCCACTGGGCGGGCCAGGTTGTGATCGTGGGCAAACCGGGCCAGCTGTGCACTGGTGAACTGGCAGCCACGATCAGCGTGCAACACCACCTGCTCGGCCAACTCACCGCGCAGCGCCACCGCCATCGCCACGGCCGACTCGACCAGGTCGGTGCGCATGTGATCATCGATGGCCCAGCCGATCACCCGCCGCGAGCAGCCATCGCGAACCGCGCACAAGTACAGCCAGCCCTCACCGGTACGTAGATAGGTGATATCCGACGTCCAGACCCGGTCCAGCTCACCGACATCGAAACGACGCTTGACCAGGTCTTTGGGTATCGCAGCGTCCAGGTCGACGATCGTGGTGACCGGTGCGAGCGTGCGCGGGCTGACCCCGGCCAGCCCTTGGCGGCGCAGCGACGCCGCCACCGTCTTGCGTGACACCGTCTCACCGTCATCGCGCAGATCGGCCAGGATCCGTGGCGCCCCGTACACCCGTCAGAGGCGTGGTGGCAGGCAGCGATTTTGACGTCCAACTCGGCACGGCGCCGAGCTGCCGGCGAGGGTCCCGCTGCCTGGGTCATGCGCCATTTGTAGAACCCCGAACGCGACACCTCCAGCAGCGTGCACATGCGCGTGATCGGATAGGTTGCCTTCTCCGCTTCGATCAGCCGGTAGGCGTCTACTGGTTCTGCTCGGAGGCGAAGAAGGCTGCGGCTTTTTTTAAAAACTGCCGATCCAAACGTAATTCGGCGTTCTCCTTGCGCAACCGTTCCAGCTCGGCACGCTCATCAGTATCAAGCACCGCGTCATTATTACCGGCGTCAGCTGCCTCGCGGGCTCGGCGCACCCAGCGGCCCAGCAATTGCTCACCCACACCGATCTCCGCGGCCACATGAGCCACCGGCCGACCAGTTTCGAGCACCAGGCGGGCAGCCTGCTCCCGAAACTCCGGGGTGTACTTCTTGCGCTTGCCCGACATACGGACATCCTTCCCGTGGGACCACCAGTCCCACCAGTCAGGTGTCCACCATCAGGGGTCAACC
>NZ_JBEFTL010000022.1:0-7481 GCF_053484035.1 Mycolicibacterium sp. XJ662
CGTCGGTCAGCGACAACCCGTTCGGTGAGACGCGCCACGCGCCACCGGTTCCGTCGCCTACCGGAGCACCAAGGCGTCCAAGGTAGTTGAACCCGATCGTCGGATCTTCGGCGTCGAGTCCCGATTCGGGGTTCAGGTAGCGAAGCAGGCCGTAGGTCAGACCGTCGGGCAGGGAACGAAGCTGTTCCTTGGCGTTCTTGAGCGCCGCGCCGAGCGTCGTGTCACCGGCCACCACCTGCGTCCAGGACAGCCGGTCTGTCACCAGTGCCACGGGGTACTTGGCGGTGAACCAACCCACCGTGCGCGAGAGGTCCACGTTGGCGCCCGGACCCGACAGGTCCTCGTCGCGGCCATGGCCTTCGACGTCGATGGCGATCGGGGCACCGCCGGCCGCCAACAGCTCGGCGATCGCCAGCGCGAACGCGATCAACAGGATGTCTTGTGTCCCCGCGTGGAACGCCGCGGGAACCTCATCGAGCAGCATGGCGGTGGTTTCGGCATCCAGCTCGGCGGTGTACCGCCCGGCAGTCACATAGGTGTCGACCTCGGGCTGCGTCGCGGGAAGAACCGTCGGTGTCGACGCCACCTTCTTCCAGCGTTCGGCCAGCTGCAGCACGTCTGGACGGCGGGCGTGGTCGGCGAGCAGCCCGGCCCACCGCGCGAACGACGTCCCCGTCGGCGGCAACGCCACCTGCCGGCCGCTGCGATGTTGGGCCCAGATCGTGTTGAGATCGTCCAGCAGGATCCGCCAGGACACCCCGTCGACCGCCAGGTGGTGGACGATCAACGCCAGTTCGCCCGTACCGGGCACCCACAGCGCACTGACCATCACCCCGTCCGCGGGGTTCAACCGCGACCGTGCCGCAGCCAACGCGTCATCGGTCAACGCGTCCACCGAATGCACGCACTCGGAGGCGTTCACCGAATCGGGTTCCGGCACAGTCAACGACCATTCGCCGGCGGCGTCGTACTCGACGTGCAGCCGCAGCATGGCGTGGCGGTCCAGCAGTGCCTGCAGCACCGCCACCACGTCGCTTTCGGTCGTCTGTGCGGGGGCTTGCAGCAGTACCGTCTGGTTGAACTCGTCGACCGGACCGTCGACGCTCTGCAGCCACCGGATGATGGGGGTGGCCGCCACCGGTCCGACCCCGTTGTCGATGGGGCCACCGGCGTGCGACACGCCCGCGACGCGGGCCAACCGGGCCACGGTCTGCTCGACGAACACATCGCGGGGGCGACACACCAGACCCGCGGCACGGGCGCGGGCCACCACCTGCATCGAGAGAATGCTGTCGCCGCCGAGATCGAAGAACGAGTCGTCGACGCCGACTCGATCCAAACCCAGTGTCTCGGCGTAGATTCCGGCGAGCACCTCTTCGACAGCGGTAGCGGGCGCCCGGTAGCGGTCACCGTCGCCGTAGTCGGGTGCGGGCAGCGCGCGGGTGTCGAGCTTGCCGTTGACCGTCAGCGGCAGCGTGTCCAGCACCACCACCGCGACGGGCACCATGTATGCGGGCAGCCGCTCACCCAGTTGGGCGCGCAGATCGGCCGGATCGGCGGTGCCGGTGATGTAGCCGACCAGCCGCTTGTCACCGGGGCGGTCTTCGCGGGCGATCACCGCCGCCTGCTCCACGCCGTCGAGCGCGGCCAGCGCGGCCTGGATCTCCCCCAGCTCGATGCGGTAACCGCGGATCTTGACCTGCTCGTCGGCGCGGCCCAGATACTGCAGCTGACCGTCGGGGCGCCAGTACACCAGATCACCGGTGCGGTACATACGTTTTCCGGCCACACCGGGACCGCCGAACGGGCAGGCCACGAACCGCGACGCGGTCAGCCCAGCCCGGCCCACGTACCCGGCGCCGACGCCGTCGCCGCCGACATACAGTTCGCCGATCACGCCTTCGGGCACCGGGCGTAGCCACTCGTCGAGCACGAACAACGCCGCACCGGGAACCGGCTTGCCGATCGGCACGCCCAACCCCGGTGTCAGCGGTGCGCTGATCGCCACGCACATCGTCGTCTCGGTCGGCCCGTAGGCGTTGATCATCACCCGGCCGGGCGCCCACTGCTCCACCACCTCGGGCGGACAGGCTTCGCCGACCACGACCAGCACTGCCGATTCCAGACCTTCGCGCGGCAGAACCCTTACCGCAGAGGGGGTCTGGGTGAGCACAGTGACCTGTTCGCGCACCAGCAGGGCATGGAAGTCTTCCGGTGATCCCGCGATGTCCTCGGAGACCACCACCACGCGCCCGCCACGCAGCAGCGGCGCGAAGACCTCCCACACCGAGACGTCGAAGGCCAACGAATGGCATTGCGGCCATACGCCCGCCGGCGGCAGCCCGGCATCGAGCGTTTCCAGCAGTTGGGTCACGTTGTGGTGGGTGATCGCCACGCCCTTGGGCACACCGGTGGTCCCCGAGGTGTAGATCAGGTAGGCGATGTCGTCTGGGGACGGACCCGGCAACGCCGCACCGGGTTCGCTGTCGGCGGTCGTCGCGATGTCACCGATGTCGAGGACCGGTACGGGCAGCCCGGCCAGCCGGTCGGCTAGCTCGGCGGTGGTGACCGCGACGACCGGTCCGGCGTCGGTGATCATGAACGCCATGCGCTCTGCGGGTACCGCCGCGTCGATCGGCAGGTAAGCCGCCCCCGCTTTGAGCACCGCCACCATGGCCACGATCGCCTCGGCGGACCGGTTGAACAGCAGCGCCACGCACTGCCCCGGCCCAGCGCCGAGTGCAACCAGCTTGTGCGCCAACCGGTTCGCGGCTTCGTCGAGCTCGCGGTAGGTCAGCGAACGTTCACCGCAGGTAACCGCCACCGCATCGGGGATACGCGCCACATGATCGGCGAACAGGGCGGTGACCGATGACGCGGCAGACTCTGTTGCCGTCACGGCCGCGAGGTTGCCGAGTTCGCCGAGCCGGGCGTGTTCGGCCTCGTCGAGCAGGTCCACCGACGACAGCGGTGCCGTCGGGTCGGATGCCATGGCCGTCAGGACCCGTTGAAGCCGCGTGATCAGCGTCTCGATGGTGGACGGGTCGAAGACGTCGGTGCGGAACTCCACCGTCCCGGTGATGCCGTCGGGTTCACCGGCCTCGGTCCGGCGTTCGGCCAGCGAGAAGTTCACATCCATTCGCGCGGTGTGAGCATCCACCGGCATCGGGGTCACGTGCAGGTCGCCCAGCGCGAATTCGGCGGTGGGGTCGTCGATGTCGCTTCCTGCGACGTTCTGCCACGCCAGCGCGACCTGAACCAGCGGGTGATGGGTCAGCGACCGGGTCGGGTTGAGCCGCTCGACAAGCACCTCGAACGGCACGTCCTGATGTTCATAGGCCGACAGGCTGCGCGCGCGCACCTGAGCCAGCACGTCGGCCACCGTGGGATCACCCGCCAGATCGACCCGCAGCACCAACGTGTTGACGAAGAACCCGATCAGCTCGTCGAGCGCCGGATCGCGCCGCCCGGCGATCGGGAAACCCACCGCCACGTCAGAAGTTCCACTGAGCTTGGACAGCACGGTCAGAAGCGCCGCCTGCAGCACCATGAAGCTGGTCGCGTTGTGCTCACGGGCGATCCGGGTGATCTGCTCGTGCAACTCGGCAGGCCAGTCCACCGCGACCTTGGCGCCGCGCTGATCGGCCACCAGCGGGTAGGGCCGATCGGTCGGCAGCGCAACGCGTTCCGGCATCCCGGCCAGCGTGTCTTCCCAGTAGGCCAGCTGGGTGGCGATGCGGCTGTCGTCGTCGTCGAGATCACCGAACTGCGCACGCTGCCACAGCGTGTAGTCCACGTACTGCACCGACAACGGCGCCCACCCCGGCGCCTGTCCGGCGCTGCGGTCCGCGTACGCCACCCCCAGATCGGCCACCAGCGGCGTCATCGACCACCCGTCGGCGGCGATGTGGTGCACCACCGCCGCCAACACATGTTCCTCATCGGATAGCCGGAACAGCTTGGCCCGCAACGGGATCTGTGTGGCCAGGTCGAACGCGTAACGTGACGCCGCGTCGATGGCCTCACGAAGCCGGCTCGCCGTCCAGTCGGCGGCGTCGACGACCTCCCAGCCGAACTCGGCGTGCTCGGGGTCGACCACCACTTGCTGTGGGACGCCGGCGGGGGCGGTGAACAGGGTGCGCAGCGCTTCGTGGCGGGTCACGACATCGGCGAGCGCGGCGCCCAACGCGTCGACGTCCAGTGGGCCGCGAACCCGGAATGCGGCCGTCATATTGTAAACCGGGGACGGGCCCTGCAATTGGTCCAGGAACCACAACCGGGTCTGGGCGAACGACAGCGGAACCACCTCGGGTCGCTCGGCAGCCGTCAACGGCGCCAACGCCGACCCTGCTGCGCCGATGCGGGGAGCCAGTTGGGCCACCGTCGGCGCCTCGAACAACGCGCGCACCGCGACGCCGGCGTCCAGTGTCTTGTTGATCGCGGCCACCAGACGCATCGCCGACAACGAATCGCCACCGAGGTCGAAGAACGAGTCGTCGACGCCGACCCGCTCGACACCGAGCACGGAACCGTAGATGCCGGCGAGGATTTCCTCGGTCGGGTTGGTCGGGGCCCGGTAGGAATCGACATCGGCGAAATCCGGTGCCGGCAGTGCGCGCACGTCGAGTTTTCCGTTGACCGTCAACGGGACCGCGTCGATCGCCACCACCGCGGCCGGAACCATGTAGGCCGGAAGCCGTTCGGCAAGCGTGGCACGCGCCACGACCGGATCGGCCGCGCCGGTGATGTAACCGACCAGGTGCTTGTCGCCGGGGCGGCCCTCGCGCGCGATCACCACGGCCTGCTCGACACCGTCCAAAGCCGCCAGGGCGGCCTGGATTTCACCGAGCTCGATGCGATAGCCGCGGATCTTGACCTGCTCATCGGCGCGACCCAGATACTGCACCTGTCCGTCGGCGCCCCAGCGCACCAGGTCACCGGTGCGGTACATGCGGGTGCCGGGCTCCCCGAACGGGCAAGCCACGAACCGCGATGACGTCAGACCCGCGCGGCCCACGTATCCGACTGCCACACCCCGGCCGGCCAGGTACAGCTCGCCCACCGCGCCCGGCGGGACCGGACGCAACCAGGCGTCGAGCACGAACAGCGCCGCACCGGTCACCGGCCCGCCGATCGGCACGACCGAGTCGGCGGCGTTCGCGGTCAGGGGCCGGCTGATCGAGGCGTACACCGTGGCTTCGGTCGGGCCGTACGCGTTGATCATCAGTCGCCCCGGCACCGCCCACCGGTCGACGAGTTCGGTCGGGCAGGCTTCACCGGCCACCACCAGCGCCGCGGACTCCAGCCCCTGGGCAGAGAGCATGCCCGCCGCCGACGGAGTTTGGCTCAACACGTCGACGCCTTCGGCGACCAGCAGCGCGTGGAAGTCCTGCGGTGACGCGGCAACCTCTTCGGACACCACCAGCAGCCGCGCGCCGTGCAACAGCGCACCGAAGATCTCCCAGACCGAGACGTCGAAACTGTAAGAGTGCCACTGTGTCCACACCCGGCCCGGCCCAGAAGACAGATCGGCACCCAGCACACCAAACAGGCCCGGCACGTTGCGGTGAGGTATAGCAACACCTTTCGGCACGCCCGTGGTGCCCGAGGTGTAGATGATGTAGGCGATGTCATCGACCGTCGGACCCGGCAGCGCCGTACCGACAGGCGCGGGCTCGACATTGCCGACGTCGATGACGGTCACGTCGAAGCCGTCGAACCGCGGCGCCAGTTCGGCCGTGGTGATGGCGGCGATGGGCGTGGCGTCGGCCAGCATGAAGCCGATGCGCGCCACCGGCAGCGCCGGGTCGATCGGCAGGTAGGCGGCGCCGGTTTTCAGCACGGCAAGTATCGCCACAATCGCGTCGGCGGACCGGGGAAGCAGCAGCGCCACGACTTCGCCGGGTCGCGCACCGTGACCGGCCAACGCGTGGGCCATCCGGTTTGCGGCCTCGTCGAGTTTTGCGTACGTCATCGACTGACCGTCGAATGTCACCGCCGGCGCGTCGGGGGTGCGCGCGACCTGGGCGGCGAACAGTGCGGGAATCGGCTCGGCGGCGATCTCCGGCGCGATCAACGCCGCTTGGCCGCCCCATTCCGCGAGGCGTGTGCGCTCGTCTCCGTCGAGCAGGTCGGCCGCGGAGAACCGCCTGCCCGGGTCGGCGGTGATGGCCGCCAGAATCCGGGTGAACCGGTCGATCAACGCTCTGATGCTGTCGGTGTCGAACACCTCGGTGTCGTACTCGACGCGCAGCCCGATCTCGCGGCCCGGAAGGGCCTGCACGGCCAGCGGGTAGTGGTTGGTTTCGCGGAAGTTGAAGTCGGCGACGGTGATTCCGTCGACGTCCAACCGTGCGGTGCTGTCGATGGGATAGTTCTCGAACACGAAAAGCGTGTCGAAGAGTTGGTCCTGACCGCTGATGTGGTGGATCTCGTTGAGCGCGAGGTGTTGGTGCTCGAGGGTGTCGTTATGGGCGCGTTGCAGCTGCCCGAGCAGATCTTCGGCGGTGGTGTCGGGGGTGAAAGTCGCCCGCACGGGCACCGTGTTGATCAGTAGGCCCACCATCGATTCGGCGCCCGGCACTTCGGTGGGCCGACCCGAAACCGTTGTACCGAAGGCGACATCGTGCTGGCCGGTCAGCGAACACAGCAACCGTGCGAAGGCGCTCTGCAACACGATGTTGACGGTGGTCTGACATGACCGCGCGAGTTCGCCGACGGCCGCCGTGATGTCTTCGGGGACCTGGAAGGATTCGATGCCCCGGGGTCCCTGCCCCACCTGGCCGGCCGGGCCTACCAGCGTGGGTGCGTCGAAGCCGGCCAGCGCCTCGCGCCAGGCCGCTTGGGCGGCGTCGCGATCGCGGTCGGCCAACCAGGTGATGAAGCTGCGGTACGGGGTGGCTGCGGGTAGCCGCTGGCGGCTGAAGCCGGCGAAGATCTCCTGCAGCAGGATCGGCATCGACCAGCCGTCGAGCACGATGTGGTGCGTCGTGAGCAGGAACCTGTGCCGGTTGGGCGCGACGCGGATGAGAGCGGCGCGGAAGGCGGGCTGATCGGTGAGATGGCAGACGGCGGCGCGTTCGTCAGCAGATGTCCGCGAAACCTGCTGTGCGGCATCGCCGTCGACGTCCAGTTCGACGTACCGCCATGGCACGGCGGGATCGGCCGGGATGACCTGGACCGGTTCATCGAACTGTTCGCTGAACTGCGCCGCCAGATGTGGATGCCGGGTGACCACGGTCTGTACGGCGTCGCGAAGACGTTGTACGTCAAGGGGTCCGCTCAGCTCGATGTCGAGTTGCATGGCGTACAGATCGCTGGCTTGTGCGGTGTTGGCGTGAAAGAGCAGCCCCTGCTGCAGCGGGGTCAGCGGCAGCACGTCAGCGATCGGATTGCGGTCCTGCAGCTCGTCGATCTGCTGCTGGGACAACCGCGCCGGGGCGATGTCCGACGGCGTCAGACCGCCGCCGCCGTTGCGCACG
>NZ_JBEFTL010000023.1:0-7112 GCF_053484035.1 Mycolicibacterium sp. XJ662
TCCTCCGCCACCGGGCCCAGCACCGATCGAGGTCAGCGAGCTCGAGATGCACATCAGCATCGAACTCGCCAACCTCCACGCCGCCTGAACTCCGAAGGCGAAGTGACCTGGCTCGCAATTGTTTCGGGCGGGTTTCATCGACCGCGCATCGGCCGCCCTCGCGGAATGAGCCAGTGTTGATATCCGCGATACGACGGTGCAACGGTCGCGGAATGGGTTCGGGTCAACCTTGTTTTCGTGAAGACGTTGAGCCACGGGCGCACCATCGAGCACTGGGACGCCGAGGATGTCGAGGCCTGGGAGTCCACCAATAAGCACATCGCCAAACGCAACCTGATCTGGTCGATCTTCGCCGAGCACGTCGGGTTCTCGGTGTGGTCGATCTGGTCGGTAATGGTGCTGTTCATGCCGCAGGACGTCTATCGGATCGACGCGGCAGGCAAGTTCTACCTCGTCGCGATCCCCACCCTGGTCGGGGCGGCGATGCGGATCCCGTACACGGTCGCACCCGCCAAGTTCGGCGGCCGCAACTGGACGATCGTCAGCGCGCTGCTGCTGCTCGTTCCGACCCTGCTGACACTGTGGGTGATGGGACGGCCCGAAACGTCCTACACCACGTTCATGGTCGTCGCGGCGTTCGCCGGGTTGGGCGGCGGCAACTTCGCGTCGTCAATGACCAACATCAACGCCTTCTACCCGCAGCGGCTCAAGGGCTGGGCGCTTGGCCTCAACGCCGGCGGCGGCAACATCGGTGTTCCGGTGATCCAGCTCGTCGGCCTGCTGGTGATCGCGACGGTCAGCAACACCGCACCCGAAATCGTCTGTGCCATCTACCTCGTCCTGATCGCCGCGGCTGCGCTGGGCGCCGCGTGCTTCATGGACAACCTCGGCAACCAGCGGTCCAACCTGAGCGCGATGGCAGAGGCGTTGCGGTTCAAGCACTCCTGGGTGATGAGCTTTCTTTACATCGGCACATTCGGATCGTTCATCGGGTTCTCGTTCGCCTTCGGCCAGGTGTTGCAAATCAACCTTCTCGCCGGCGGTGACAGCCCGGCCCAGGCCTCGCTGCACGCCGCCCAGATCGCGTTTCTCGGACCGCTGTTGGGCTCGGTCGCGCGGCCGTTCGGCGGCAAGCTGTCTGATCGGATCGGCGGCGGCAGGGTGACGCTGTACACGTTCGTGGCGATGATCTTCGCCGCCGGCATCCTCGTCACCGCAGGCATGTTCGACGACCGCACCCTCGGCGCGGCCTCCGACGGGCAGATGATCGCCTACGTCGTCGGCTTCATCGCCTTGTTCATCCTCTCCGGCATCGGCAACGGCTCCACCTACAAGATGATCCCGTCGATCTTCGAGGCCAAGGCCCAAGGCCGCACCGAATGGACGCGCAGCGAGAAAGCGGCATGGTCGCGCAGCATGTCCGGAGCGCTGATCGGATTCGCCGGCGCCACGGGTGCACTCGGCGGCGTGTTCATCAACGTCGTGCTGCGCGCCTCCTACGTCAGCGACGCGAAGTCGGCGACCAACGCGTTCTGGGTGTTCCTGGGCTTCTACGTCGTCTGCGCGATCGTGACCTGGTTCGTCTTCCTGCGCATCCAGACCGCGCGGGCCGGTGCGGGCGAGCAGATCGGCCAGGCGCCCACGCCGGTGTCCGCGACTTGACGGCGCCCATGACGGACACGGTGACGCGCACGGCGTGCTCGTACTGCGGTGTCGGGTGCGGCATCGAGGTGCACACCCGCACCGACGGGGACACCGGCCGACCCGTCATCGCCCGGATCGCCGGCGACAAACTGCATCCCACCAACGCCGGTCGGCTGTGCACCAAGGGCGCAACGCACGCGGAGATGATGCGAGCCGACGACGACCGGTTGACCTGCGCGCTGATGCGCCGCGGCGAGGACCTCGTCCCGGCCGATGTCGACGACGCGGTGGCCGAGGCCGGACGGCGGTTACGCGCCATCGTCGACGAACACGGGCCCGACGCCGTCGCGCTGTACGTCTCGGGCCAGATGTCGATCGAGGCCCAGTATCTGGCGACCAAGCTGGCGAAGGGGTTCCTGCGCACCGTGCACCTCGAGTCGAACTCGCGGCTGTGCATGGCCAGCGCAGGAACCGGGTTCAAACAGTCGCTGGGCGCCGACGGCCCACCCGGCTCCTACGACGACTTCGATTGCACCGACCTGTTTTTCGTCATCGGATCGAACATGGCCGACTGCCACCCGATCCTGTATCTACGGATGGCCGACCGGCTGAAGGCCGGCGCCAAGCTGATCGTCGTCGACCCCCGCCGCACCGCCACCGCCGAACGCGCCGACCTGTTCCTGCAGATCACACCCGGAACCGATCTGGCGCTGCTGAACGGTCTCCTGCACCTTCTGGTCGCAAACGGCGACATCGACCAGCACTTCATCGCCGCACACACCGAGGGCTGGGAAACCATGCCCGCCTTCCTCGCCGACTATCCGCCGGCCACCGTCGCCGAGATCACCGGGCTGGCCGAATCCGACATCCGCACCGCCGCGCGCATGATCGCCGACGCGGGGGAGTGGATGACCTGCTGGACCATGGGGCTCAACCAAAGCACGCACGGCACCGCGAACACCAACGCGATCTGCAACCTGCACCTCGCGACCGGCGCGATCTGCCGGCCGGGCAGCGGCCCGATGTCGCTGACCGGTCAGCCCAACGCCATGGGTGGACGCGAAATGGGTTACATGGGACCGGGGTTGCCCGGCCAGCGCGCGGTGACGTCGGCGGCCGACCGCGCGTTCGTCGAACAGCGGTGGGGGGTGGCCCCGGGCGCCATCCGCTCCGACGTCGGACCCGGCACCATCGAGATGTTTCGCCGCACCGCCGACGGCGAGATCAAGGCCTGCTGGATCATCTGCACCAACCCCGTTGCCTCCGTGGCTAATCGGGACACCGTCCTTGCCGCCCTACAGCAGGCCGAGCTCGTCATCACCCAGGACGCCTACCGCAGCACCGCGACCAACCGCTACGCCGACATCGTGCTGCCCGCCGCGATGTGGTCCGAAGCCGACGGTGTGATGGTCAACTCCGAACGCACGATGACGCTGCTGCAGCAGTCGACTGCCCCGCCCGGGCAGGCCCGACCGGACTGGCGGCTGATCTGTGAGGTCGCAACGCATCTGGGCTTCGGGGAGCACTTCCGCTACGACTCCAGCGAGCAGATCTTCGACGAGATCCGCGGTTTCACCAATCCCGCCACCGGATACGACCTGCGCGGAATCAGCTATGCGCGGCTACGGGATACACCGCAGCAGTGGCCATGCCCGCCGGACGGTGGACCCCGGAACCCGATCCGCTACCTCGACCGCGGCGACCTGATGTTCCCGACCCCGTCGGGCAGGGCGCGGTTTCACGCCCGACCACAAATGGACCCGGCGGCCGAACGCGTCGACGGCGACTTTCCGTTCGTGCTCAACACCGGTCGGCTGCCGCACCAATGGCACACGATGACCAAGACCGGCAGGGTAGCCGCGCTCAACAAGCTCGACAACGGCCCGTTCGTCGAACTCCATCCCGCCGACGCCGCTCAACTGCAGATCACCGAAGGCCAAGCCGTCGAGCTGATCTCACGACGTGGCCGCGTCGTGCTTCCCGCGGTGATCAGCGACCGGGTGCGGCCCGGAAACTGTTTCGCGCCGTTTCACTGGAACGACGAACACGGTGCGCTGCTCACCGTCAACGCGGTGACCAGCGACGCCGTCGACGCCGACTCGCTGCAACCGGAGTTCAAGGCGTGCGCGGTCAACCTTCGGCCGGTGGGTCCGGCGCCTGCCGCTTCCCTGGCCGTCGGACAGCCGCTTCCCGGTGACGGGCCACTGGTGCTGTGGGCGTCGCAGACCGGCACCGCCGAGCAGGTCGCCACCCAGTTGGCCGACCGGCTCGGCGATGCGCACCTGGTCAACATGGACGACACGGAGCTGAGGCACCTGGGCGCCGGGCGTGACGTGTTCGTTGTCACCAGCACGTTCGGCGATGGCGAGCCGCCTGACAACGGGGCGGGCTTCTGGTCCCGGCTGGCGTCGCCGGACGCGCCGAGGCTGGACGGGGTCCGGTATGCGGTGCTGGGGATCGGCGACCGCGCGTATGCGAACTTCTGCGGGCACGCCAAGTCCATCGACACGAAGTTCGCCGCGCTGGGGGCGACGCGGCTGCTCGACCGCGCCGAATGCGAGGCCCACGACGACGAACCGATGCGGCGGTGGGCCGAGCAGGTCGGCACGCTGCTGGGAAGGACGGTCGCACCCGAGGCGATCAAGGTCGCCGAACCGTTCACCCGTGCGCACCCGATCGTCGTCCCGCTGGTCCGCAACACCGTGCTGACCGCATCGACATCGCGAAAAGAGGTGCGCCAGTTCGGCTTTGACATCTCAGCGCACGACGTCAGCTACGCCACCGGCGATTCGCTGGGGGTGTTCGCCGAGAACGACCCGGCGGTGGTGGAGGCGTGGCTGACCGCGACCGGGCTGCGGGGCGGGCAGGTCGTCGAGGTGGACGGCGCCGAGATGAGCCTGCGGGACGCGCTGACGACGCACTACGACATCTGCCGGGTCACGCCGGACCTGCTGCGGTTTATCGCCGACCACAGCCGCGACGCCAAACCGCTGCGCGCGTCGAAGGACAAGCTGGACAAGTGGTTGGTGGGCCGCAACGGCCTGGACCTGGTGCAGCGCTTTGTCGTGCACGCCGATCCGGTGGAGTGGCAGCAGGTGCTGGTGCGCCTGACGCCGCGCAGCTACTCGATTTCGTCGAGCCCGTTGGTCAGCCCGCACGAGGTGCAGTTGACGGTGGCGGTGGTGCGCTACCGCGGTGCCGACGGCGGCCCGCGCGGCGGGGTGTGCTCGACGTATCTGGCGGACCGGGCGGCGTCGGCGCCGGTGTTTCTGCAGCGCTCGCCGCACTTCCGGCCGCCCGAGGACGGCGCGACGCCGATGATCATGATCGGGCCGGGCACCGGGGTGGCGCCGTTTCGTGGGTTCCTGCAGGAGCGCCGCGCCCGCGGGCACACCGGGCGCAACTGGCTGTTCTTCGGTGAGCGGCACCGCCGCGAGAACTATTACTACCGTGATGATTTCGAGGATATGGCGCGCGACGGCCTGCTCAACCGGCTGGATCTGGCGTTCTCCCGAGACCAGGCCAAACCGGTGTATGTCCAGCACAGGATGCTCGCCTACGGCGCCGACGTGTGGCGCTGGGTGGCCGACGGCGCGCACCTGTACGTCTGCGGGGATGCTGCCCGGATGGCCAAAGACGTCGACGCCGCGTTCACCAAGATCATCGAGCGCCACGGCGGCATGTCGCACGAGCAGGCCCACGACTACAAACGCGAGTTGGTGGCGACCAAACGCTACGTGCGTGACGTGTACTGATGTGGTGTCTGGTCCTACCGTACGGATTCGGCATGTACATGGCTGCTTCCGCGGCTTTGTCAGGTCGTTAGTGCAGGTTTGTGCACTAGGTTTAGGCAGGAAGTCGATCTCGTCGATGGGATGCAGTCATGATCGAACCGGGACGGCCCATTTCGCTTGGGCCAGGGGAGGACGATAACGACGCGGAAGGGCTGTTGGCGATTTTGCGCGGTTGCCGAACAATACGCGATCGTCGCTACGCAGGCACTACGCATGTCGCACGCCAAGCACTATGGAGCTTCTGGGAGCTTCCGCGTCTTCCCAAGCCGACCAAAGCCGGCAAGTATCCGCTGGGGTACCCGTGGTCGCCCGATGCGCGAGCCGCCCTCGAAGCCAACCCTAAGACCCTCAAGGGTGGTCTGGGGCTCGTTCTGGAGCACGTGCAACCACGGAACATTCTGATCCAGAACCTGATTCAGAGATCTGAAGAACTGGACGCGGGCGAACTTATCCGTTACCTCGATTGCAACCTCGCGGCCGCCGTGATCACCAAGGCTGAAGATGATCGTCTAACGAGCGCGGGCGTCGGCAAGGGACCGTTGGACGAGAACGACCCTGACCCGTGGGCGCGCTACCGGACCGCCGGGCTGAACCCGGAAACATTCAAGGTGGTCGAGTGACCGCGCTGTGCCCGCTCTGACGGTTGGGGCCAGACGCTGCGCGCGTAACGCGTACTGACCTGGTCGGTCCGGTGAAAGCAAGCGATGTATGGCTACGCGGCCCCGCCCTCGGGTGCCGCGTTAGCGCGGACGGTGATGAGTATCGAAACTATGTTGTCGACGTCGGATTCGGCGAAAACGTCGTCGGGCCCGGTAGGGGCGTGGTCGGTATAGGGGGATTCGTATAGCCGCACGGGTTCGACGACGCCGTTCGCGGTCAGTTCTGTTCGCGCAGCCTCTCGGCTGCAATGGCGTCGCCCTCCAGTTGTGCGAGCTGGCGGCGCAGAACGAGCATGTCAAATCGTTTGGTGTCTTCGTCGCCATCCTTGTGCGCCGACGGAGGTCCGGCAAGACCTTCGGCCACGTCGCCGGCAGATTCTGGTGTCAGCGACGACCAGGCCTGCCATTGCGCGTAGCCTTCGACGAGCTTGCGGTGTGGGCGGACCCGAAAGTGTCGAGATTCATTCACTCCGGCGAGAACCCGGCGTCGGCGGTCGCCTGATCAGAGGCGCACGAAATGGCGCCGACTGTTCGACAACGACCTATGCAGTTCGTGGCGTCCGAGGGGGTGTGTGAGTTCACGACATAGGTGACAGATGAGTCGGGTGATGGGTTACACCTGGATCGAGGCCGGATGAGTCGGGTCATAGGTGACAGTCCTGGTTCATGTCGAAAGCTCGCGTCGTCGTCCTTGAAGTCCGCAGCGGCCGGCTGTCGGTGACTGCCGCAGCACAGACCTACGGATACTCCCGCCAACACATCTACCGACTGCTGAAGCGCTACGACCACGGCGGTCTAGAAGCCGTCGATCCACGCTCCCGGCGACCCGCAAGCAACCCCCGCCGAGTCAGCGACGAGGTCATTGCGGTCATCGTGGTGCTACGCGAAAAACTGACCGCCGACGGCCTCGACGCCGGCCCCCTGACCCTGCGATGGCACCTCGAACAGCAAGGCCTTCGGGTGCCGTCGACCGGCAATCTGTAACCAATGACTCGACTCATGTGTAACCCATGAC
>NZ_JBEFTL010000024.1:0-2786 GCF_053484035.1 Mycolicibacterium sp. XJ662
TAATTTGTGTTCGGCGGTGTCCTACTTTTCCGCCCGTGTTGGGCAGTATCATTGGCGCTGGCAGGCTTAGCTTCCGGGTTCGGGATGGGTCCGGGCGTTTCCCTGTCGCTATGGACCGCCGTAACTCTATTCTTTTTTTGGGTGGTGTGTTTTTGGTGGTGGGGCGCGGTGGTTTGATTGCGCTGTGGTGTGTGGTTGCGAGTGTGTGTAAGTTTTCGGCCGGTTAGTGCCAGTTCCCTGCGCCCATTGCTGGGTGTGTAGGTCTGGTCTATTGATCCCGTGTTCTGCGGGGGGCCTTATCCCACTTAGATGGGTGAGAAGCCTGGTCTTGGAGGGGGTTTCCCGCTTAGATGCTTTCAGCGGTTATCCTGTCCGAACGTGGCTATCCAGCGGTGCCCCTGGTGGGACAACTGGTGGACCAGAGGTTCGTCCGTCCCGGTCCTCTCGTACTAGGGACAGGTTTCCTCAAGCTTCTGACGCGCGCGGCGGATAGAGACCGAACTGTCTCACGACGTTCTAAACCCAGCTCGCGTGCCGCTTTAATGGGCGAACAGCCCAACCCTTGGGACCTGCTCCAGCCCCAGGATGCGACGAGCCGACATCGAGGTGCCAAACCATCCCGTCGATATGGACTCTTGGGGAAGATCAGCCTGTTATCCCCGGGGTACCTTTTATCCGTTGAGCGACACCCCTTCCACTCGGGGGTGCCGGATCACTAGTCCCGACTTTCGTCCCTGCTTGACATGTTCGTCTCGCAGTCAAGCTCCCTTGTGCACTTACACTCAACACCTGATTGCCATCCAGGTTGAGGGAACCTTTGGGCGCCTCCGTTACTTTTTAGGAGGCAACCGCCCCAGTTAAACTACCCGCCAGGCACTGTCCCTGAACCGGATAGACGGTTCGAGGTTAGAGGCCCAATACGATCAGAGTGGTATTTCAACAACGACTCCACAATCACTGGCGTGACTGTTTCACAGTCTCCCACCTATCCTACACAAACCGAATCGAGCACCAATACCAAGTTGTAGTGAAGGTCCCGGGGTCTTTTCGTCCTGCCGCGCGTAACGAGCATCTTTACTCGTAATGCAATTTCGCCGAGTCTATGGTTGAGACAGCTGAGAAGTCGTTACGCCATTCGTGCAGGTCGGAACTTACCCGACAAGGAATTTCGCTACCTTAGGATGGTTATAGTTACCACCGCCGTTTACTGGGGCTTAAATTCTCCGCTTCACCCCCCGAAAGGGGTTGACGGGTCCTCTTAACCTTCCAGCACCGGGCAGGCGTCAGTCCGTATACCTCGTCTTGCGACTTCGCACGGACCTGTGTTTTTAGTAAACAGTCGCTTCTCACTGGTTTGTGCCACCCCCTCCCGCTGCCCACCGCGAGGGTGTTGACGGTGTGGGGGTCCCCCTTCTCCCGAAGTTACGGGGGCATTTTGCCGAGTTCCTTAACCATAGTTATCTCGTACGCCTCGGTATTCTCTACCTGACCACCTGTGTTGGTTTGGGGTACGGGCCGTGTATGGACTCGCTAGAGGCTTTTCTCGACAGCATAGGATCACCGAATTCGCCTCACTCGGCTATGCATCACCTCTCAGGATTAGTGAACGACGGATTTGCCTATCGTTCTCCCTACAGGTTTGCCCCAGTATTACCACTGACTGGTACGGCTACCTTCCTGCGTCACCCCATCGCTTGACTACTACCCACACGGGTCCCACGCAGCCGGTGACCCTCGCTCCCCGAAGGGATTGATCGGCCACCTTTTGGGTGGTTAGCAGTATGGATTCGTCAGGGACGCTCATACACGGGTACGGGAATATCAACCCGTTGTCCATCGACTACGCCTGTCGGCCTCGCCTTAGGTCCCGACTCACCCTGGGCGGACTGGCCTGGCCCAGGAACCCTTGGTCTTCCGGCGGGCAAGGTTCTCACTTGCCTTATCGCTACTCATGCCTGCATTCTCGCTCCCACACCCTCCACCACTGAATCACTTCGTGGCTTCACCGGATGCAGGACGCTCCCCTACCCAACCAAGCACGCTTGGCTGCCGCGGCTTCGGCGGTGTGCTTGAGCCCCGCTACATTATCGGCGCACAATCACTTGACCAGTGAGCTATTACGCACTCTTTCAAGGGTGGCTGCTTCTAAGCCAACCTCCTGGTTGTCTTCGCGACTGCACATCCTTTTCCACTTAGCACACGCTTAGGGGCCTTAGCCGGCGATCTGGGCTGTTTCCCTCTCGACGCACGGAGCTTATCCCCCGCCGTCTCACTGCCACACTTTGGTCTTGTCGGCATTCGGAGTTTGGCTGACGTCAGTAACCTAGTAGGGCCCATCGGCCATCCAGTAGCTCTACCTCCAACAAGAAACATGTGACGCTGCACCTAAATGCATTTCGGGGAGAACCAGCTATCACGGAGTTTGATTGGCCTTTCACCCCTACCCACAGCTCATCCCCTCAGTCTTCAACCTAAGTGGGTTCGGGCCTCCACGCGGTCTTACCCGCGCTTCACCCTGGCCATGGGTAGATCACTCCGCTTCGGGTCCACAACACACCACTACACCAAACACTGCTGTTTGGATACGCCCTATTCAGACTCGCTTTCGCTGCGGCTACCCCACCCGGGTTAACCTCGCGACATGTCGGTGACTCGCAGGCTCATTCTTCAAAAGGCACGCCATCACCCCACACAAAAGTGAGGGCTCTGACGGATTGTAGGCACACGGTTTCAGGTACTCTTTCACTCCCCTCCCGGGGTACTTTTCACCATTCCCTCACGGTACT
>NZ_JBEFTL010000025.1:0-2655 GCF_053484035.1 Mycolicibacterium sp. XJ662
GGTGTAGGAGGTCGGTTTCGTTGTCGGGGACGCCGTAGTTGCGGGTGGCGGCCACTACTACGGCTTGGGCGATGCGGGGCAGTGTGTCGTGGCGGCGTACCGTTTCGACCAGGGTGGGTCCGAGTTCGTCGATTGTGGGTGCGATGCGTGCTGTGCGGTCGCCGGTGAGTGCGGGTGTGTCGGGGTCGGGTTGGCTGAGGTAGCCGTGGGGGTGGTGTGCCGCGGCTACGGTGGTGGTGCCCAGTAGGTCGGTGACGGTGGCGTGGCGGCGTCGGGGGGCCGGTTCGAGCAGGGTGATGTGGGCGGGTAGGCGAATGTGTGGGGGGATCCAGCCGCTGGCGAGGTCGGTGACCAGCAGGGTGGTTTGGCCGTTGTCGCGTAGCCCGGCAGCCCACGATAATCCGGGTTCTTGGCGGGCGACGGTGTCGAGGATGCGGCGTAGGCGTTGTTGTTCGGCGGCTCGGCGGGAGGTGTCTCCGGCTGCGGCGCCGGTGGTGGCGGCCGCGGTGGCGCTGGCTAGCGGTGGTGTTGGGTTGCTGGGTTGGGCCTGGGTGGTGGCTGGTGCGGTGGATTTGTTGACGACGGGTGACATTAGTGAGCCGCCTGCTGCGGGTGAGGAGGGTGTGACCGCGGCACCGGAGATGGGTCCGGTTGGGGTGGGTGGCGTGGCAGGGGGTGTGGTTACCGGTGGGCGCAGGTCGGCGCCGTAGGCGGGCAGTGGCCCCGCGGGGGCGGCGGCCGGGGGGGCCGGGGATGCTGGCGGGCCATTAGCGACCATGGGCGCGATGGGTGTCATGGCGCTGGCGTTGTCGGTGGTTGGTGGCGCGATCGGTGCCGGGCTGGGGGTCGGCGCGCTGTCGGGGATGTGGGGAATCCCGGCCGTGGTGGCGGTCGCGACTGTCGGTGTGGTGACCGTGGGTGTCGTCGGGGGTGGCGCCGGTGGCGGCAGGGGTTCGGTTGCCGCGTGCAGCGCCCCTGCCGACAGCGCCTGTGCACCGGCCGCGGCCGGCGTGCCCGTCGTCATCCCGGTGGTGAACGACTGGCCCAACGACTGTGGGGATAACGGCGCTGTTGCCGCCGCCGCTGCTGGTGGCATGCCAGCGGCCGGTACTGACGGGCCACCAACACCAACGGCGGGGGCGCTGGGGGGTAGGGGTGGTGAGACGGTACATGGTGGGGGTGGGCCCGGCATCGGCTGGCTACTACCGAACGCTGGCGTTGCCAGTGACAACATCGGCGCGTTGCTACGTGGTAGCGATAAACCTGGTGCCGACTGACCACTGCCAAGCGCTGTCGCTGCCGGGGCGGTCAGTGCGCCGCTATCTGGCGTGGTTGCACCTGGCGCCGGCTGACCACTACCGAATGCTGCGGCTTCTGGTGGGGATCCCGCCGTCGGCGAAGTCAAGTCGTCGGCGGTGAGGGGGCGCGATGGCGGGGGAGTGTCGAGGCTTACACCGTGGTCACGCAACCAGGTGTGGGCGTCACCACCGATGGTCTCGTCGAACACTCGTTGCGTCGCGTCGATAATGTTGGACATCGCGGTTGCTCCCACATGGTCGGCCATGGCATTCGACTGCTCGATGACGGCGTTCACCGCGGCAACTTTGGCCTCTATCGGCCCTTTGCCGGCCAGGATTTGGTTGATTTGCTGATTGCCGGATTGTGCGATCTCGGTCAGCCGATCCCGCAAATAGTTCACCGTATCGGCGACTTGCTCGCTTTGGTCGCTTTTGATCTCGCACTGATGCGCGATGGTGGCTAGTCGCTGTTCGCCGCGCCAATATCGCTCCAACAAATCGTCGGCGGTGCGCCCTTGGTTTACCGCTAACAGGGATCGCTCGTTGCGCAGGTCGTTGGCCTCGTTGCGCTTGAGCTGGGCCGCCTTACGCCAATACGTCACCCCGGCCATCGGCGCATCGGGCCGCGCCGGCCACCACGCACCCACCAAGAGCGCCGACCACCGACCGGGTGGCAGATCACCCGCCACCGCAGATGGCCTTCATGCGCGCATCCTTGGCATTGACATCATTGGCTGCTGACTGCCACGCTGGATGGTCTTGCTCCATCGCAAAGGCTGTAGCTTGGCCATATGCTTCTGCTAGTGCAAGTGCATCGGTGCGCTCGCCGGGCACGAGCGCCGGGGTCGTATTCAGTGTCTGCTGAAGCATCACCGCACCATTGACTGTGGCAATGTTTGCGAACGCCGGGTTGTCGCCGTTTGTCGCGATTTGGACCGCCCGCGCTGCCAGTTTGTACACCTCGCATAACTTTTGGTGCGCGGCGGCGGTTTCTGCTGCGGTGTATGTCGGCTCGGCGGTCGTTCCAGCGGCGGTGGCTGGACCGCTGTTCGTCGGGCGCGTCAGTGCCACGATTAAAGCTGCGGCACCCAGCACAACCGCGGCAATCGCGACGCTGGCCACGGCCGCCAACGGCCAATTGCGTGAACGCGGCGGCGCTGGGGGGTGGGTTGGTGTCCATTGTCCTGTGGTGGGTGGGGGGGTGTTGGTCACCCGAGTAAGGCTATTGCAGCTGCCGTGTCTGTGCACTCCACTGCATGTCAGCAGCCTTCGCTGGCGATCTAGCCTTGGGCTACCGTGGCGATGTCGTGGTTGGGGTAGGTGGTCAGTACGGCTTGGTGGATCTCGGTGGTTTTGT
>NZ_JBEFTL010000026.1:0-1652 GCF_053484035.1 Mycolicibacterium sp. XJ662
TTGAGTTCCTAAGCAGAGTCAAGTCATCGGACGGGTTCTAGGCTGGTGCTGACGGGCCGGTGGATTGGAGCGCTTGGCGACTCCTGTTGTCCCCGGCCCGTCCTGCCTTTGATCCGTTGGGATTGGCGGGTGTTGGCGGCGTTGATTCTGGTCTGGCGTTCGACGCGATGGTTTGCGGTGACGAGGTGACGCCCTTGGTCGGCATCGATGGGTCTGTTGTCGGTGTCACGCAGCACGTAGGGCTGCCCGGTGCGCCAGCAAGTCGCGATGCGGGTGAGCAGTGCGGTGGCGATATGGCAGGTCGCCGAGTCGTGGTGGCGCTCGGTGGCCATGAGCCGCTTGTATTTCGCAGCCAGCTGGGGGTCGATCTTTCGGGCGTGGTCGGCGGCGGCAAATAGCGCTTCGCGTAGCAGTGGGTCACCGGACTTGGTCAATCCGTGCTGGTGGTGGCTTTGTCCGGATTGATTGAGTTTGGGAACCAGCCCGGAGTACGCGCGGATCGCGGCCAGGGAGTGGAAGCGGTGCGGATCCCCGAGGCGCCCGGCAATGATGGCACCAGTGACGGGGCCGACGCCGGGCGCTGAGGCGATGATCCCGGCGGGGTCGGCCTCGGCATACAGGTTGGCGGCGCGTTCGTCGAGGTCGTCGATCTGTTCGGTCAATACTTGGGCCTGTTCGGCCTCGACGGCGATATCGGCGGCCAGCTCGGCGAAATCGATCCGAGCGTCCGCTCCAGCACCCCAGAGCTGCAACGATTCCTGGGCTGCGGCCAGGATCAAGGTGGCTTGCGGTTCGCGCCAGGCGCCGCGGGAATGCCGAATCAGGAATCGGGTCAGGCGAGCATGCCCGAGACGGATGACGCTGTTGGGATCGGCATAGCGGGCCAGCAGCGCCAGCGTGGCCTTGCCGTATCGCGTTCCGAGTGCGTCGTACCAGGCGGGGCCGAGCAGTTCGAGTTGGGCGTCGAGGCGCTGGAAAACCGCGGTGCGCCGTTTGATAATCGAGGAGCGGATCTTGACGATGCGGCGCAGCGGCTCGGCTGGGCCGTCTCCGGTGTGCTCGCGCAGGCCCTCAGGGTGCAGCAAGGGCAACCGGGCCAGCATCTTGGAATCGAGGTGATCGTTCTTGGCGTGCTTGGAGTAGTACGCCCGCAGATCAGCCGACTGTGTCGTGGGCACCATCGATACCCGGGTGCCGCGGTGGCGGAACCACGATGCCAGCGGCACCCAAGCGTTGCGGGTCGGCTCCATCACGATCCGCAGCGTGTCCTCATCGGTCAAACCACAAGCTGCCCAGAGCTTTTCCAGATCAGCAGGCCGGGTAAAGAACCGCCGGCCGGTCCACACGAAGGTCCCATCAGGACGGGCCAGCGATGCCTGATGAGCAGCCCGGCAGGCCACGTCGATACCCAGGGTCAGTTCCACACCACGTCCTCTCGATCGATCGGGGTTTGGACCTGCGATCGGGGCTGGCATGGCCCAGACATTCCGTAAGCAGGAGTCCGGCACCGGCCGGCTCCAAGTTCCCGAACAGAGACACCGACACCGCGCAGGTCGTGCCTCGCGGACGACCACTCAAAATCCAGGAATCCGAACGGTTCCAGTCGGTAGCCTCGGCCGCCCGCGAGCACTCACCCAATCTAAATGTCGGTG
>NZ_JBEFTL010000027.1:0-1430 GCF_053484035.1 Mycolicibacterium sp. XJ662
CGGTCAAGTCCATGGACGTGGTGTACGACGTCGTCGTGTGATTCTTCGTGGTGATGGTTCAGGCGGTCAGTGCCGCGGGGGTGTCCTCCTGTTCTGTCGCGGTGTCGTTGACGGCGCGTGATTTGCTCAGCACATCGAGGCCGAGGTAGCGCCGGGACTCGGCCCATTCGTCGTGTTGTTCGGCCAGCACGGCACCGACGAGGCGAATCAGTGCGTTGCGGTCGGGGAAGATGCCCACGACGTCGGTGCGTCGGCGGATCTCCTTGTTGAGGCGCTCCTGGGGGTTGTTGGACCAAATCTGACGCCAGATCTGTTTGGGAAAGGCAGTGAATGCCAGCAGATCCGATCGGGCCGATTCGAGGTGCTCGACGGTTCTGGGGAGCTTGTCGGCGAGCGCGTCGATGATCCGATCGTATTGGGCAGCAACGGATTCAGCGTCAGGTTGGTCGAACACCGAATGCAAAAGGGTCTTGACCCACGGCCACGACGCTTTCGGGGTGACGGCCATAAGGTTGGTCGTGTAGTGCGTTCTGCAGCGCTGCCAGGTAGCCCCGGGCAGCGTGGCGCCGATCGCGGCCACCAGCCCGGCGTGGGCGTCGGAGGTCACCAGCTTCACCCCCGCCAGGCCGCGGGCGGTCAACGACCGCAGAAACGTCAACCAGCCCGCGCCGTCCTCGGCGGTGGTGACGTCGACACCGAGGATCTCGCGGTAGCCCTCTTGGTTCACCCCGACGGCGATCAGGGCGTGCACGTTGACCACCCGCCCGCCCTCGCGGACCTTGAGGACCAGGGCGTCGGCCGCCACGAACGTGTACGGGCCGGCATCCAATGGCCGGGTCCGGAAGGCTTCGACGGCGGTGTCGAGTTCCTTGGCCATCACCGACACCTGCGACTTCGACAGGCTGGTGATGCCGAGGGTCTCGACGAGTTTGTCCATCCGCCGCGTGGACACCCCCAACAGGTAGCAGGTGGCCACCACGGTCGTCAGAGCCCGCTCGGCGCGTTTACGGCGTTCCAGCAGCCAGTCCGGGAAATACGAACCGTGGCGCAGCTTGGGGATCGCCAGATCCAAACTGCCGACGCGGGTGTCGAACTGGCGCTGCCGATAGCCATTGCGCTGATTGGTGCGCTCGGTGCTGCGCTCGCCGTATCCCGCGCCGCACAGGGCGTCGGCTTCAGCACCCATCAGGGTGTGGATGAACGTGGCCAGCAGCTCGCGCAGCACATCGGGATGGGCGGTGGTGAGTCGTTCGGCGAGCACAGCGGGCAGGTCGATATTGTGGGCAGTGGTCATCGCGTCGATTCCTTTGCTCGAGTGACTTTGACGGGTCTCTCGAAGAATCACGCGATGACCTTCATTCATTCGGCTACGACACGCCGGTACCGCCAATCAGGTCCGACTCGTACACCACCTTGGTGGACGCAACCCC
>NZ_JBEFTL010000029.1:0-1323 GCF_053484035.1 Mycolicibacterium sp. XJ662
CCAGTATTCGGTAGTGGGGTCGGTAGTTTGACGGATGTCTTGGGGGGGTTGGGTTGGCATAGTCGCTGGGCATGTGGTTGGTGTCTTGGTTGAGGGGATGTGTCTGGTGACTGTTGCTGATCAGCGTTCTGAGTCGGGTGTGGGGGAGTCGTCGGGCTCGAAGTGGCCGCGGTATTTGCAGGCGGAGTGGGGGTTTGACAATCATTGGCATCCCGCGGTGTTCAGCCATGAGTTGGTTGAGGGCGGGTTCGTTTCGGTGAAGGTGCTGGGTCGCCAGATTTTGCTCACCCGTGCGCAGGGCCGGGTGCGGGCGATAATCGATCGGTGCGCGCATCGAGGGGTGCGGTTTTCCGCTGAGCCGCTGTGCTTTTTGAAGGGTACGGTGTCGTGTTGGTATCACGGGTGGACTTACTCCCTTGAAACTGGGGAGCTTGTTGATGTGCTGACGTCGCCGAACTCGCCGGTGGTTGGCCAGGTCAAGATCCCGGTGTTCGCTGTGCAGGAACGTCAGGGTTTGGTGTTCGTGTTCATCGGCGATGAACCGCCGCATGATCTGAGTGAGGATGTGCCGCCGGGATTTTTGGATGCTGATACCCATTGTTTGGGTATTCGACGCACGGTGGATTCGAACTGGCGGCTAGGGGTGGAGAACGGGTTTGATACAACCCACATCTTCATGCATCGCAACTCTCCGTTGATAAAAGGGAACAACATTGCGTTGCCGTTCGGGTTTGTGCCGGCCGATCGCGGCGCGATGGATGTGCACGCTCACGGCTGGCCCAAGGGAGTTGTTGACAACCTGGCCCAGAACTACCAGCCGGTATTCGATGCAAAGTTGGATGGGCATTCGGTCCTGCAATACCAGTTCGCCGGAGATGAGAAGCGCGTTGCGGCTCAGGTCAGTGTCTGGCTGCCCGGGGTGCTCAAAGTTGATCCGTTCCCTGATCCCAGCTTGATTCAATACGAGTTCTACGTCGCTATCGATGCCACTCATCACGAGTACTTCCAGGTGCTGCAACGCAAGGTGGCTTCCGATGCTGATATCGCCGCTTACACAGAGGAATTTGACACCAAATGGCGTGATCTTGCGCTGCACGGATTCAACGACGACGACGTATGGGCGCGCGAAGCCCAGCAGGAGTTCTACGGCAGCCAAAACGGTTGGGCCAACGAACACCTCTTTCCCCCCGACATGTGCATCACCAAATGGCGCCAACTGGCCTCAACCCACGCCCGCGGTATCACCCGCATCCCCAACACCACCCCGGACAACACATGACAACCACCGCAACAACAGCAGAAGAGCACTTCATCGACGCTGGT
>NZ_JBEFTL010000030.1:0-1271 GCF_053484035.1 Mycolicibacterium sp. XJ662
CAGCATTCTTTCGATGCAGGTCGCCTCACGCGCCAGGGCCGCCGGGCTGGTGTGCCGCCCGCGCGACATCTTCGTCGAGCAGACCGTGTCCCGGCTGGCTTCCGTGGTCAGGGCGGCGGGCAGCGCCGACGCGGCCGACGACGGCACCGGACCCGTGGTGGCGACCCCGATCATGCGGTGGCTGCAGAGCTTCGATGGCGCGATCGACGAGTTCAACCAGACGGTGCTGTTTCACGCCCCCGAGGGCGCTATCGAGGATGACGTGGTGGCGGTGCTGCAGGCCCTGCTGGACCGGCACGCCATGCTGCGGCTGCGGGTCGAGGACGACTCCGCAGGTGGTTGGTCTTTGACTGTGCCGCAAGCCGATTCAGTGGACGCCGCTGAGTGCGTACGGTCGGTGGACGCGTTGACCGATGAGGCGTTGATCGCGGCGCGGTCGCGATTGAACCCGGCCGATGGGGTGATGGTCAGCGCACTGTGGGCGGCCGGCACCCGACAGCTGGCGTTGATCGTCCACCACCTGGCCATCGACGGGGTGTCCTGGCGCATCCTGCTGGAAGACCTCAACATCGCCTGGGCCGAAATCCGCAAGGCGGAACCCATCGCGCTGCCTGCAGGTGGAACGTCGTTCGCGCGGTGGGCCGAGTTGCTGGCCGACCACGCCAGCCATCCAGAAGTGGTGCAGCTGGCCGACTCCTGGAAGCAGGTGGCGTCGGCTCCGGCAGTGCTGCCCGCGGTGCAACCCGATGTCGACACGTACGGGACGGCCGGCAGATTCACCGCTGAGCTGGACGCCGAAACCACCGCCATGCTTCTCGGCGAGGTGCCCGCGGCGTTTCACGCTGGCACACAAGACATTTTGTTGATCGCTTTCGCGCTGGCGTGGGCGCAACACCTGGGCAGGCCCGACACGCCGATCGGCATCGACGTGGAAGGGCACGGACGGCACGAGGAACTGGGCGCCGACCTAGACCTGTCACGCACGGTGGGTTGGTTCACCGCCAAATACCCTGTGTCGCTGGCGATACGCGGACTGTCGTGGGCGCAGGTGGTGTCCGGTGACGCGGCGCTGGCCGCCGTGCTCAAGGACGCCAAGGAACAGCTTCGTTCGCTACCCGACGGTCTGACCTACGGTCTGCTGCGCTACTTGAACCCCGAGGCCGAGCTGGGCGGCGCCGACCCGGCGATCGGGTTCAACTATCTGGGCCGCCTTGGCGCGTCGAGCGACGACGGATGGCAGATGAGCGCCGACGCCCTGTCGTTGTCGGGCA
>NZ_JBEFTL010000031.1:0-1122 GCF_053484035.1 Mycolicibacterium sp. XJ662
CTAGGTGTGATGTCCAGGGAGGTTGGTCAGTCTGGTGACTGGCGGCTGGCCTCCGATGGCGGAGTGGGCTCGGTGGTGATTGTAGAAGTGCAGCCAGCCTGCTAGCGCGGTGTTGCGCTCTTCGGTGGACTGGTAGAGGCGTGCGTAGGCCCAACCGTCGGCCAGGGTCCGGTGGAAGCGTTCGATCTTGCCGTTGGTTTGTGGGCGGTACGGGCGGGTGCGCTTGGGAGTGATGCGCAGGTCGATGCATGCCTCCCGCCAGGCCAAGGACCTGTAGGCCGATCCGTTGTCCGACAAGACCCGTTCGACGATGACCCCGTGATCGTGGAACCACGCCACCGCGCGCCGCAACACCTCGATCGCGGTGACGGCCTTTTCGTCGGTGCAGATTTCGGCATAGGCCATCCGGGAGTGATCATCGATCACGGTGTGGACGAACGCCATTCCGATCTTGGGTCGGTAGCCATGGGCTCGATCGTCACGCTCGCCGGTGCGGTGGGCGGTCTGGATGGCATGGCGATCACCAAGCTGTCGGCCGACGAACCTATGACCGCCGCCGTCTGGGATGTTGGCGAATTTGGTGACGTCGACGTGAATCAACGATCCCGGATGCGGATGTTCGTAGCGACGTAGCGGCTCACCGGTGACCCGGTCGATGTGGCATAGGCGATTGATTCGACACCGGGTCAGCACGGCGTGCACCGTGGAAGCCGGCACACCGAGCCGACCGGCAATCTGGACAGGTCCCAGCCGCTGGCGCCACCGGATGGTGACGATCTGACGCACCATGACCGGCGGGGTCTTGGTGGGACTGACGTGCGGTCGGGAGCTGCGGTCGGCCATCGCGGTCGCGCCTTCGGCACGGAATCGATCAGCCCACTTCTTGGCCGTTTTGGCGCTGACCATGAACATTTTGGCCGCAGCGGCGTAGGTCCATCCGGACTCGACGACCAGCCGGGCGAGCCGCAATCGAGCGCGCGGGGTCAAAGCAGCATTAGCGTGGGACACGAAGGCCTCCTGGTTGGTGAAGCGGTTCCTAGACAGCTCCACTTCACAACCGGAGGCCTTCCTTGTCACACAGGCTCACCGAGAACGGGAGGAACAACCTCCCTGGACATCACA
>NZ_JBEFTL010000032.1:0-868 GCF_053484035.1 Mycolicibacterium sp. XJ662
TGGCTGCGGAGTTGGGTTCTGAGCTGGCGTTGGAGGCGGTGGTTTTCGGTGGGGAGGCGCTGGAGCCGGCGCGGCTGAGGTCGTGGTTGGACACCCGCCGGGGTTCGCCGCGGTTGATCAACATGTACGGGATCACCGAGACCACGGTGCACGCGTCGTTTCGCGAGATTGGGTCCGAGGATGTCGGCGGTGTGGTCAGCCCGATCGGGGTGCCGCTGGCTGATTTGGCGTTTTTTGTGCTCGACGCGTGGTTGCGTCCGGTTTCGCCGGGTGTGGTCGGTGAGTTGTACGTGGCTGGTGCGGGTTTGGCGCATGGCTATGTGGGCCGGGCGGGGTTGAGTGCGTCGCGGTTTGTGGCGTGTCCGTTCGGGGCGGCGGGTGCGCGGATGTATCGCACCGGGGATTTGGTGGCCTGGGGTGCTGATGGGCAGTTGCAGTATCTGGGTCGTGCTGATGAGCAGGTCAAGATTCGTGGCTATCGCATCGAGTTGGGTGAGATCCAGGCGGTGCTGGCTGAGTTGGGTGGGGTTGAGCAGGCGGCGGTGATCGTGCGTGAGGACCGCCCCGGCGACAAGCGGCTGGTCGCCTATGTCACCGGTGGCGCCGATCCGGTCGAGGTGCGTGCGGCGGTGGGGCAGCGGTTGCCGGGTTATATGGTGCCTGCGGCGGTGGTGGTGTTGGAGGCGTTGCCGCTGACGGTCAACGGCAAGCTCGACAAGCGGGCCCTGCCGGCTCCGGAGTTCGCCGAGGCCGATACTTACCGGGCGCCGACCAACCCCGCCGAAGACCTGCTGGCCGGCATCTACGCCCAAGTGTTGGGCCTGCCCCGCGTCGGTGTCGACGACTCCTTCTTCGACCTCGGCGGCGA
>NZ_JBEFTL010000033.1:0-562 GCF_053484035.1 Mycolicibacterium sp. XJ662
ATCCGCTATCGGTCACTAGGAAGTATTCAGGCTTACCGGGTGGTCCCGGCAGATTCACAGCAGATTCCACGGGCCCGCTGCTACTCGGGGAAAACCTGCATCAGCAGGCAGAAGATTTTCGTCTACGGGGCTCTCACCCGCTACGGCAGACCATCCCAGGCCACTTCGACTAACCCACTGCTTGATCACTGCTGCTGTTCACGGCGGTAAACAGAAACACAGGCCCCACAACACCGCATGCACAACCCCCGCCGGGTATCACATACACACGGTTTAGCCTCATCCGCGTTCGCTCGCCACTACTAACGGAATCACATACTTGTTTTCTCTTCCTACGGGTACTGAGATGTTTCACTTCCCCGCGTTCCCCCCCAACGCCTATACATTCAGCGCTGGGTGACACGACATCACTCGTGCCGGGTTTCCCCATTCGGACATCCTCGGATCCACGCTCGGTTGACAACTCCCCGAGGCATATCGCAGCCTCCCACGTCCTTCATCGGCTCCTAGTGCCAAGGCATCCACCATGCGCCCTTAAACACTTACACACAAAACAGTTAAA
>NZ_JBEFTL010000034.1:0-512 GCF_053484035.1 Mycolicibacterium sp. XJ662
GAGCCGCAGGGGCTCGATGAGATTCGGCCCGGGTGTTGGCAGGTCGATGAGCGGGTCAAGGATATGAACGCCGGCGGGATTTTGGGGTCGATGTGTTTTCCGTCGTTTCCCGGGTTCGCCGGCCGGTTGTTTGCCACCGAGGATCAGGAGTTTTCGCTGGCGTTGGTGCAGGCCTACAACGATTGGCATGTCGAGGAGTGGTGCGGGGCCTATCCGGCGCGGTTTATTCCGATGACGTTGCCGGTGATCTGGGATCCCGAAGCGTGTGCCGCTGAGATTCGGCGTAACGCCGAGCGGGGGGTGCATTCGTTGACCTTCACCGAGAACCCCGCGGCGATGGGGTATCCGAGCTTTCATGATTTCGAGCATTGGAAGCCGATGTGGGATGCGCTGGTCGATACCGACACCGTGCTCAATGTGCACATCGGGTCCTCGGGGCGTCTGGCGATCACCGCCCCGGATGCCCCGATGGATGTGATGATCACCTTGCAGCCGATGAACATCGTGCAGGC
>NZ_JBEFTL010000035.1:0-428 GCF_053484035.1 Mycolicibacterium sp. XJ662
GATCGGCTGGATATGTGGGTGGCCAAATACGATCCGGCCGCGGTGCGGGTGGCGCCCAAAGAAGATGAGGACCGCTGTGTAGAGATCGGCCCGTCCGACACGGTGGGTATCGCCAACATGTGGGCGTTTCTGCACAGCGCCGACGCCGCCGCCCTGGATGCGCGCCTAGACGCCATGGCGGCCACGGTCTGTGACAACGACCCGCGCACCAAACGCCAGCGCCGTGCCGATGCCTGCGGGCCGTTGGCCCGCAGCGAAGCAACGCTGCGGTGTCAGTGCGGAGCCGATGACTGCCCGGCGCGCGCCACGCGGGCAACCGCGGCGGCGGCAGTGATTCATGTGCTGGCTGAGCACGCCACCATCGAGGGCAGCGCCGACACCCCGGGCTATCTGCCCGGCTTTGGGGTGTTACCGGCCGAGTCGGTGCG
>NZ_JBEFTL010000036.1:0-386 GCF_053484035.1 Mycolicibacterium sp. XJ662
GCGGGTGTGTTGTTTGAGAACTCAATAGTGTGTTTGGTGGTTTTTGTTTGTTGTTGTTTTTTGCCGCATCCTTGATCCCCGTTGGGGGTGTGGTGTTGTTTTGCCAGTTTTGTTCTCTGGATGGTTTTTGTTTGGAGAGTTTGATCCTGGCTCAGGACGAACGCTGGCGGCGTGCTTAACACATGCAAGTCGAACGGAAAGGCCCCTTCGGGGGTGCTCGAGTGGCGAACGGGTGAGTAACACGTGGGTGATCTGCCCTGCACTTTGGGATAAGCCTGGGAAACTGGGTCTAATACCGAATAGGACCGCGCATCGCATGGTGTGTGGTGGAAAGCTTTTGCGGTGTGGGATGGGCCCGCGGCCTATCAGCTTGTTGGTGGGGTGAT
>NZ_JBEFTL010000037.1:0-314 GCF_053484035.1 Mycolicibacterium sp. XJ662
CGTTGATCGTGGCCGAGTCGGCGTGGCTGACTGTCGAGGACCGGCGGGCCTTGGACGCCGAGTTGTGTGCTGATCTGGCCGGTCTGGAGGGGATGGGCGATGCGCGGGTGAAAGCCGAAGCCAAAAAGGTCGCCTATCGGCTCGATCCGCAGGCGGTGGTCGATCGGGCGGGCAGGGCCGAAAAGGACCGCAGCGTGACGACGCGTCCGGCCCCGGATGCGATGACCTATGTGACGGCGTTGTTGCCGGTGAGCCAGGGGGTGGGGGTGTATGCGGCGCTCAAACGCGCTGCCGATACGACTTTTGATGATCGG
>NZ_JBEFTL010000038.1:0-266 GCF_053484035.1 Mycolicibacterium sp. XJ662
CTGAAGATCGCGTTGTCTGAGGGTGGGACGGGCTGGATTCCGTACTTTTTGGAGCGGGTGGATCGCACCTTTGAGATGCATTCGACCTGGACCGGCCAGGACTTCGGCGGCAAACTGCCCTCGGAGGTGTTTCGCGAGCACTTCTTGACCTGCTTTATCGCCGATCCGGTCGGGGTGGCCACCCGCCATCAGATCGGGGTGGACAACATCTGCTGGGAAGCCGACTACCCGCATTCGGATTCGATGTGGCCCGGCGCCCCCGAGCA
>NZ_JBEFTL010000039.1:0-234 GCF_053484035.1 Mycolicibacterium sp. XJ662
ACGATCATCAAAGGCCCTATCGGCAGCGCGTTTGAGCGCCGCATACACCCCGACCCCCTGGCTCACCGGCAACAACGCCGTCACATAGGTCATCGCATCCGGGGCCGGACGCGTCGTCACGCTGCGGTCTTTTTCGGCCCTGGCCGCCCGATCGACCACCGCCTGCGGATCGAGCCGATAGGCGACCTTTTTGGCTTCGGCTTTCACCCGCGCATCGCCCATCCCGTCCAGACT
>NZ_JBEFTL010000040.1:0-234 GCF_053484035.1 Mycolicibacterium sp. XJ662
CCGCTCATCAAAGGTCCTATCGGCAGCGCGTTTGAGCGCCGCATACACCCCGACCCCCTGGCTCACCGGCAACAACGCCGTCACATAGGTCATCGCATCCGGGGCCGGGCGCGTCGTCACGCTGCGGTCCTTTTCGGCCCTGGCCGCCCGATCGACCACCGCCTGCGGATCGAGCCGATAGGCGACCTTTTTGGCTTCGGCTTTCACCCGCGCATCGCCCATCCCGTCCAGACC
>NZ_JBEFTL010000041.1:0-215 GCF_053484035.1 Mycolicibacterium sp. XJ662
CGCAGCTTGGGCTGAGACAGTTTCATCCACTTGGGCACCCGGCGCGCCAACGCCTCATCAAGCTCACCGATCCGCTCATCCTCGACGTTTTCGGTGCGGTTGACGATCGTGTTGACCATCCGAAAGTCGATCACCCCGCTGATGAACACCCTGGCGATGCGCGGCAGCCGATCACGCAACGTGCGCGCCAACCCGACCTGATACACCGCCCGGGC
>NZ_JBEFTL010000042.1:0-204 GCF_053484035.1 Mycolicibacterium sp. XJ662
TTTCTCGGAAGAAACAAATTGCATTACCACGACACAAGCACAACAGCCTGTATCGCGATGCTCGCAACCACTATCCACAAATCAAACACCACACCCCACCACCAAAGCATTGGGGCGACAACCAACTCCCTACCCCCGGTTTCCCACAACGGGACAAAGAGATAGCGGGCTTGTTGTCTCAAAGCCCAATAGTGTGTCTGGCAA